>CAUTRN010000050.1:0-46983 GCA_963540925.1 uncultured Sphingomonadaceae bacterium | reverse complement strand
GCCCCGGAGCGCGATCACCAGCCCGGCGATGCCTAGCACCGAACCGGCCACCGCCGAGGGGGTCCAGCGATAGCCTTCAAGCAGGGTGGAGAAGGCCATCGCGACGATCGGCACCACCACCCCCGAATAGGCGGCGCGGGCCGGGCCGAGCGCGCGGATCACCGACAGGTAGACCGGAAAGGTGAGCGCCGATCCGACCAGCCCGAGATAGAAGGTGGCCGCCCAATATTCGGGCCGGGGATCGAGCACCGGCGGCCCCCAGAAGAGCAGCGCCGCGACCGCGTCGATCACCGCGCCGCTGCCCATCGACCAGACCAGCAGCCCCGCCCAGTTGAGATGCGCGGCGCGCGGGCTGGCCTGGAGCAGGTTGCCGACCGAGGCCGACAGCGTCGCCCCCAAGGTGAGCAGGATGCCGAGCGCCGCCAGTCCGCCGCCGCCCGCCACCGCGGCGATCGCGTCATGGAACAGCAGCACCATGCCGACCGTGGCGACCAGGGTGCCCGCGACGAAACCGCCGCCCACCCGGTGGCCCAGGAAAATCCGCCCCAGCACCGCATTGGGCACGATCAGCAGCGCGAACAGCATCGCCACCAGCCCCGAGGCGATGAAGCGTTCGGCATTGTAGAGCAGCAGGAAGTTGAGCGCGAACTGGGCGGCGCCGATCGCCAGCACCAGCGGCAGATCGGTCGAGCGGATGCGCAGCGACAGCCCCTGCCAGCGCGCATAGAGCGCCATCGCCGTCGCCGCGATGGTGAAGCGGAAGGCGATCGACCAGGCCGGCGCGGTGGTGCCGAGCTGATAGCGGATCGCGGTCCAGGTCGATCCCCAGACGAGCACCGACAGGCCGAAGGCGATCATCACCCGGGGCGGCAGCCCCAGGCCATGCCCCGCCGGCGCGCCGCTCATAGCGCGATGATGGCTTTCGCCAGCGCCTCGACCTCATGGGCCGCCTGGTCCCAGCTGCACACCAGCCGCGCGACGCCGGGCACCCAGTCGTAGAACTGGAAGCCCTGCGCGCGCAGCGCCGCGGCCTCGTCGGCGGTCACGCGCAGGAAAATCTCGTTGGCCTCGACGGGATGGAGCAGCCGTTCGGCCGCGGCATTGGCGATGTGCGCGGCGGCGGCGTTGGCGGCGCGGGCGTTGCGCAGCCACACCTCGCCCTCCAGCATCGCCAGAATCTGCGCGGCGGCGAAGCGCCCCTTCGACAGCAGATGGCCGGCGCGCTTGCGGCGATAGCGGGTGGCGTCGACCAGGTCGGGCCGGAAGAAGACCAGCGCCTCGGCGAACATCCCGCCATTCTTGATGAAGCCGAAGCTCAGCACGTCGACCCCGGCCTTCCAGGTCAGCTCGGCGGGCGCGCAGCCGAGGGTGGCGACGGCATTTGCAAAGCGCGCGCCGTCCATATGCAGACCCAGTTTGCGGGCCCTGGCCAGCTCGCCGATCGCCGCCACCTCGTCGGGCCGATAGACCAGCCCATATTCGGTCGCCTGGGTGATCGAGATCGCGGCGGGCTGCGCCTGGTGCCAGTCCGAACGGATCGTGTCGGCGAAGGCGGCGATGCCGGTGGCGTCGAGCTTGGCGCCCGGCCCCTTGGCCAGGAACAGCTTGGCGCCGGCGGTGTAGAATTCGGGGGCGCCGCATTCGTCGCCCTGGATATGCGCTTCCTCATGGCAGATCACCGCCTGGTGCGGCTGCACCATCGCCGCGAGCGCCAGCGCATTGGCGGCGGTGCCGCTCGCGATCCACAGCGCCGCCGCCTCGGTGCCGAACAGCTCGGAAAAGGCCGCATCGAGCCGCCGGCTGAGCGCATCGCCATCATAGGCGGTGTCGGGATGGTTCGCGGCGGAAAGCGCGGCCATCGCCTCGGGGCAGACGGCGGCGGCATTGTCGGAGAAGAAGCGCATGGCCCCGATACAGGGCCGGGCGAGGGGGAAGTCAATGGTCGGGTTGAATCCCCTCTTCTCCTTACGCCGTTCGTCCCGAGCGCAGTCGAGGGACGTTCCCGCGCGCCAACATGTCTCGACTTCGCTCGACACGAACGGACCGGGAGGGAAAGGTCAGCTCACCCCACGATCCTCAGCCCCGCCCCTTCGCTGCCGTCGGGCGGGTTCACCACCATGTCGAGCGGGCGGCCGCCCAGATCGGCGTGGCGGAAGATCGGTTCAAGCCGCGTCTCGATCTCGGCGCGGGTCAAGGTGGTGCGGATGTCGAGATACCAGCAGAGCCGGCCATGCGCGAGCCAGTGGGCGGTGGCGAACCAGGCCCCGGCGATGCGTGGATCGCCGCCCAGCGCAACGCGCAGGTCCTGCAGCAGCTCGACCGGCGGCGCGTTGGGCATCGAGAAGGTGACCCGGCTGCCCTTCTCGCTGCGGCGCTCGGAAGGGCGGCCGATCAGCCGGCCGATATCGTCGGCGCTCCAGTGGACGCTGTAGCCGAGGCCGGGGTTGAGCAGCGCCCCGCGCCCCTCCGCCAACCGCAGCATCTTCGCACCCTCGGCCGCGAAGAAACCGACTCCGCTGCCGAATGCCTCGAAGATGCGCAGCTGCGCGGAGAAGAGGATGGGCAGCGGGCGCCCATCGGGCCCCGGTGCCTCGGCCAGCCGCAGGCTGGTCACGCTCTCCGGCAGGCGCATGCCGCGCGAGGCGGGCATGTCGGGGCTCAGCGCGAACAGCGTCGATTCGAGCAGCAGATCGTGGAAATCGGCGCGCCAGTCGGGATAATGCGCCGCCTGCATCAGCGCCTGTTCGAGCGGGTTGCAGGGAACGAAGACCGGCCCGGCCGAAGCTGGCGCCGCGATGGGGCCGTCGCCGATCGCCGGCACATCGGCCTCGCCACGGCGAAACATGTCGAGCAGGCGTCGGATCATCGCGCCTGTGTGGCCGCGCGGCGCGACGGCGGCAAGGCCCCACGCGCCCCCGTCGAGCGGCAGCCGAGGCTTCCTCAGCCCTTGGTCATGAACTCCGGCGGCTTCTCGCCCATCGGTTCCTGGCCGGTGAACAGCCCGTCGAGCCGACGGCGCAACGACTGCTCATATTCGCGCCGCTCGACCGAGGCCGGGCGCGACAGCATCAGGTCGCCGCAGATCGCATCCTTGATCCGGTCGATCGCCGCCTGGTCGATCACGCCGACCCGGTGGAGCTCGATCATCAGCTGCACCAGTCCGGCGCCGGTCGCCTGGGCGCGCATGCCCAGCAGATCCATCGTCTCGCGCAGCTTGCGCGTGTCGCAATTTTCCATGGCTCATCCTCTACCCCTGGGCTCGGTTTGCCCGAGTCACCCCAACGATCTTGAGCCATTTACAGGCCGATGGAAAGCGCCGGCCCGGCTCGTTGGCAGGACGAAACGAAGTGACGGCCCTATCGTTACGGAAACGGTTCAGCCCGCGCCCACCCGGCCCGAACGCTCCAGCTTGCCCCAGCCGACCCGGGGGCCGCGCAACGCCTGGGCGATGGCTTTCAGCACGACATAATACATGATCTGGCGATAGCCGATCCGCTGCGGCACCAGCAGCCAGAGCAGCCGCCACTTCTCGCGCCGCTCCAGCGCGAAGGCGATCACGCCCGAAAGCAGGTCGATCGCGGTGAAGACCAGCCAGAAGCCGAGCATCTTGTCGATGTCACCACTGGTCGCCGCCCAGCCATGCTGCTTCACCTGCAGCCAGGTGAGCCCCAGGCTGACGAGCAGCGCCAGATCGATCACCGGCGAGATCGCCGAGAGCAGTATCTGGAACAACACCGCCTGGGGCAGGCCGACCCGGGCAAGCCCCTTCGGCTCGCCGCTCGCCATCACCCGGCGATGCTTCCACAGGCACTGCAAGGTGCCATAGGCCCAGCGGAAACGCTGCTTGGCGAGCGCCTTGAAGCTTTCGGGCGCTTCGGTCCAGGCGACGGCATATTGGTCGTAATGGACCTTCCAGCCGGCGCGCTGGATCGCGATCGTCAGGTCCTGGTCCTCGGCCAGCGTGTCGGGCGGATAGCCGCCGACCTGGCGGATCGCTTCCAGCCGCCAGGCGCCGACCGCACCGGGCACCACCGTCACCGCGTCGAGCCGGGCCAGCGCGCGCCGCTCCAGATTCTGCGCGGTGATATATTCGAGCGCCTGCCAGCGGGTGACGAGGTTCACCCGGTTGCCGACCTTGGCGTTACCCGCCACCGCGCCGAGCGCCGGATCGACGAACCAGCGCGCCAGCCGCGCGATGGTGGTCGCCTCGAACTGGGTGTCGGCGTCGAGCGCGATGACGATCTCGCCGCGCGCCAGCTCCAGCCCGCGGTTGAGCGCGCGCGCCTTGCCGCCATTCTCCAGGGTCAGCAGCCGCACCCGCGGATCGGCGCCATAAGCCGCCTCGACGATAGCGCTGGTGCGGTCCTTCGAGCCGTCGTCGATGACGATCACCTCGATATTGACCTCGCGGCTCTCCAGCACGCGGCGCACCGAGCGCTCGATCACCCGCTCCTCATTATAGGCGGGGATCAGCACGGTGACGAAGCGTTCGGGGTCGATCGGCGGAAAGACCATGCGCCCCTCCCTCCGCGCCTGGACCAGCGCCAGCCCCGACAGCAGCACCGCGCGGGCGATGCCCAGGCTGATCGCGACGAGGAAGATCCAGCGCAGGCCGATGGCGATGCCGCCTAGCGCGCTGAACAGCGCCAGGTCGGTCTCGGCCACCAGCCGGTCGCTTTCCGAGATCGGCGGGTTGACCGTGGCGGGGGTGAGCCCGGCGAGCACCGAGACGGGCACGAACTGATAGCCGCGCGCGCGCAATTGCTGGATCAGCACCGGCAGCGCCGCCACGGTCTGGGCGCGGTCGCCGCCCGAATCGTGGAGCAGTACGACATTGCCCGAATAATCGGGGCTGCCGCGCTCGACCCCTGCGATCGTCCGCTCGATGATCTGATCGACCCCCGGCCGCTTCCAGTCGCCGGGATCGACATGCAGGCCGACCGAGAGATAGCCGAGCTTCTGCGCCTCGGCGACGGGCACGATCTCGTCGGCGGTGGTCGGCTCGGCGTCGCCGAAATAGGGCGCGCGGAACAGGCGCAGCGAGCGGCCGGTATAGGCCTGGAACAGCCGCTGGTTGGCGTTCAGCTCCAGCCGTGTCTCGCGCGGCGTGGCGTTGGCGAGATTGGGGTGGGTGTAGGTGTGGCTGCCCACCTCATGCCCCTCGCGCACCAGCCGTTCGAGCAGGCCGCGCTGGGTCAGCGCATTCTCGCCGACGATGAAGAAGGTGGCCTGGACCTTCTCGGCCTTGAGGATGTCGAGGATCCTGGGGGTCCACACCGGATCGGGACCGTCGTCGAAGGTGAGCGCGACGAGCTTGGGCCGATAGCCGGTCCGCTCGATCTGATAGGGGGTCGGCAGCCGGTCGAAGCGAACATCGGTGATCGCGCCCTGCCGATCGGTGACGACGGTGCGATGGCCCGGCACCGGCACCGCGCCGATGCGCAGGATTTCGCCCGATCCCTCGATGTCGACATTGGTGCCGGCCGGGATCGCCTCGATCGCCTGGGCGGCCGGCAACCCGGCCTTGTGGCCGAACATCGTCCAGACCGACGGATCCTCGGTGCCGAGCCGCCACAGCGCGACCGAGTTGAGCCCCATCGCATGGAGCGTGCCGAACTGGCCATGCATCGCCGCCGCGTCGAGCAGCCACACGTCATGGCGAACGCCGCCCTCCAGATAGGCGAAGCTGCTGTTGCCGCTGGGGGCGTCGAACCGCGGCACGACGCCGCTGTCATGCGCGGCAAGCCACGCCTCTTCGACCGAATCCGCCTCGGTGCCGCCGCCGCTGGTCCAGTCATAGGCATAGGAGCCGAGCGCCACGACCACTTTCTCGCGGGGCAACCCGCGGATCGCGCGCGCCACCGAATCGGCGAACCAGGGCTGGCTGGCGATCGGCCCGGGGTCGCCGGGCTCGCTATGTTCGTCATAGGCCATCAGGAACAGCCGGTCAGCGACCTTCGCATAAGCCGGCAGGTTCCAGTCGGGATCGCCGACCGGCACCGCTATCGCGATCTGCATCCCCGGCAGGCGCGCACGCGCCTCTGCCAGGAAGCTGCGATAGGCAGGGTGAGCCGACACCGGGAGTTGCTCGAAATCGAAGAACACCCCGCTCGCCTGGTTATCGGCGAGCAGCGCGGCCACCCGGTCCAGCGTGGCGCGCCGCGCCGCCGGATCGGCGAGCAGCGTCGCGATGCCCGGGCCATCCCAGCGGCCGTCGATCGCGTTCTGGATCATCGGCATCAGCTTGGGCCGGTGGACCGCATGGCTGATGATCGCCTTGCCGCGCGCATCGGCGAAGCCCGTCACCTTGTGGTCGGGGCCGGTGATCGAGATCCAGCCGGGAATCAGCCAGTCGATATCGTCGATGTGGCGCGCCAGCGAGGCGGCCGAAGCATCGTCCCAGGGCGCATGGAAGGCATAGCTTATCGGCGGCAGGCCCCGCGTCTTCCCCTGCTGGGCGACCAGCCGCCCGAAGTCGCGCCACAGATGGCGCAACCGGTGCGTCTCCTTGGCGACCAGCCCCGGATGCTGGGCGTGGACCGGCGCCAGCGCGGGCCGCTCGACCTCGAAGGGCAGCGGCGCCTGTACCGGCACCTGCACGATCGATCCGAAGAAGGCGACGCCTGCGAGCACCACGAGCAGGACGAACGCCACCACCGCCAATGCGAAGCGGCGGCGCCTGCGTCCCGAAGCGTCGAAGAAGACCGGCTGCCCGTCCATGCCGTCCTTTCCCAAGCAGAGCTGATTGGAACGCGCGCGCAACGCAATGGTTGAGCACCCGCGCCCCATGGCAGGAGGATACTTTCTACATGCTGACCAATATTCTCCAATGGTATGGCGCGATAGCCGGCGCCGTCGCGGCGCTGATCGTCTCGCTCGACCTCGGCCGCCGCTGGACGGGGATCGGCTTCGTCATCTTCGTCACCTCGTCGATCGCGCTGATCGGCTGGGGATTCCTGAAGCCCGACGCCGAGGGGATCGGATCGCAGAACATCGTCCTGCTCGTGATCAACATCATCGGCGTCTACCGCTATCTGGTGCGGAAGAAGGGGGACTGACTGAAGATCCTCCCTGGCGAAGCCGGGGAGGGGGACCATCCCCGCAGGGGATGGTGGAGGGGTCTCCGCCCTCATCGCGCGTGCCGTCACTGGTGAGGTGGGAAACCCCTCCACCGCCTTCGGCGGTCCCCCTCCCCACGCTGCGCGTAGGGAGGATCTGAGAAGGCCAAAGAAAAAGCCCGCCCGGATCGCTCCGGACGGGCCTTCCTTCAGTCCTGGAACAGGATCACATCGCGTGGTGCGCCAGCGCCGCGAGCAACAGCAGCGCGACGATGTTGGTGATCTTGATCATCGGGTTCACCGCCGGGCCGGCGGTGTCCTTGTACGGATCACCCACGGTGTCGCCGGTCACGGCCGCCTTGTGCGCCTCCGAACCCTTGCCGCCATGGTTGCCGTCCTCGATATATTTCTTGGCATTGTCCCAGGCGCCGCCGCCCGAGGTCATCGAGATGGCGACGAACAGGCCCGAGACGATCACGCCCAGCAGCAGCGCGCCGAGCGCGGCGAAGCCATTGGCCTGCCCCGCGACCTGCGCGATGACGAAGTAGACGACGATCGGCGCGAGCACCGGCAGCAACGAGGGGATGATCATCTCCTTGATCGCCGCCTTGGTGACGAGGTCGACGGTGCGGGCATAGTTGGGGCGGCTGGTGCCGGCCATGATGCCCGGATTCTCGCGGAACTGCGCGCGCACCTCCTCGACCACCGAGCCCGCCGCGCGGCCCACCGCGGTCATCCCGAAGGCGCCGAAGATATAGGGCAGCAGCGCGCCGAGCAGCAGCCCGACGATGACGTATGGATTGCTGAGCGAGAAATCGACCTCGAGGCTCGGGAAGTAGATCCCCAGGTCGGTGGTGTAGGCGCCGAACAGCACCAGCGCGGCGAGGCCGGCCGAGCCGATCGCATAGCCCTTGGTCACCGCCTTGGTGGTGTTGCCCACCGCGTCGAGCGCGTCGGTCTTCACCCGCACGCTGTCGTCGAGGCCCGCCATTTCGGCGATGCCGCCGGCATTGTCGGTGACGGGGCCATAAGCGTCGAGCGCCACGACCATGCCGGCGAGCGCCAGCATCGCGGTGGCCGCGAAGGCGATGCCGATCAGGCCGGCGAGCTGGTAGGCGACGATGATGCCCACACAGATCACCAGCGTGGGCAGCGCGGTCGATTCCAGGCTGATCGCCAGGCCCTGGATCACGTTGGTGCCATGGCCGGTCTCGGACGACTTGGCGATCGAGCGAACCGGGCGATAGCTGGTGCCGGTATAATATTCGGTGATCCAGACGAGCAGGCCGGTGACGGCCAGGCCGACCAGCGCCGAATAGAAGAGGTTGATCGCGGGGAAGCTGACCCCGGCCACCTCGACCGGCCCGTTGAGATCGCCGAGCACCTGCGACGTGGCGAACCAGATCGCCGGGATCGAGAGGATCGCGGTGGTCCAGAAGCCCTTGTAGAGCGCGCCCATGATCGACTGGTTCGAGCCGAGGCGGACCAGATAGGTGCCGATGATCGAGGTGATGATGCAGACGCCGCCGATCAGCAGCGGCAGCGACATCAGCTTGCCGATCCACAGCGCGTCGCCGGTGACGAGCAGCGCGGTCAGCACCATCGTGGCGCCGACGGTGACGACATAGGTCTCGAACAGGTCGGCCGCCATGCCCGCGCAGTCGCCGACATTGTCGCCGACATTGTCCGCGATCGTCGCCGGGTTGCGGGGGTCGTCCTCGGGGATGCCCGCCTCGACCTTGCCGACCAGGTCGGCGCCGACGTCGGCGGCCTTGGTGAAGATGCCGCCGCCGAGACGCGCGAAGATCGAGATCAGCGAGGCGCCGAAGGCGAGCGCCACCAGCGCGTCGATCACGAGCCGCTCATTGGGCGCATGGCCGGCGATGCTGGTAAGATACCAGTAGAAGACCGCGATCGCGAGCAGCGCCAGGCCGGCGACGAGCAGCCCGGTGACGGCGCCCGCGCGGAAAGCGACGGTGAGGCCGCTCTGCAGGCTCTCGCGCGCCGCTTCCGCCGTGCGGACATTGGCGCGAACCGAGATGTTCATGCCGACATAGCCCGCTACGCCCGACAGCACCGCGCCGATCAGGAAGCCGATCGCCGAGGTGACGCCCAGGAAATAGAGGACGAGCGCGGCGACGATGACGCCGACGATCGCGATGGTGCGATATTGCCGGCCGAGATAGGCCTGCGCGCCTTCCTGGATGGCGGCGGCGATATCCTGCATCTTCTCGTTACCGGGCGAAGACGCAAGAACCTGACGGCTGGTGAACAGCCCGTATAAGATAGCGAGCAGCCCACAGCCGATCGCGACTTCAATGATAGGCATCCTAACTCCCTTCTCCCAATGGTGAGGGGACTGGCTTCTTTACGCCTACTTGTGTGCCCCCTCCTGGTAGCCCACTTTGTATGTCGATGTTGCAAGCATGCCGCAAGAGCGACTTTTCGAGGATTCCGGCCTATTTTCGCCGATGCTCGAAGCCCAGCGAGGCGGGAAGCGGCACCGCGCCATCCCGATCGGCGAGGTGGAGGCCCGAGCCGGACTCGAACCGGCCGATCACCGTGGCGACGGCGTCCGCCGCCGCGCGCGCCCGCGCCGGGATCGCCGCGATCAGCTGGTAATCGTCCCCTGCGGTCACCGCCGCGAGCCGGGCGGCGCGATCCTCGCCATAGGCGCGCAGATCGTCGGACAATGGCACCGCGTCGAGATCGATCGTCACCGCCAGCCCCGAGGCGGCGGCGATCCGCCCCGCATCGATCAGCAGCCCGTCGGACACGTCAGCCATCGCATGGGCGATGGGGGCCAGCGCCCGCCCCTCGGCGAGGCGCGGCATCGGCAGGCGATAGGCTTTCAGCAATTTGCGTGGCCCCTCGATCGCGCCCAGCGCGATGCTAAGGCCGAGCCCGGCATCGCCGACCGGGCCGGTCAGCACCAGCAGGTCGCCGGCCTGCGCCCCGCGCCGGTCGGGCGCGCCGCCGGGCGCGACCTGGCCCAGCGCGGTGAGCCCCAGCGCGCGCGCGTTGCCGGCCGGCTGCGCGACGGTGTCGCCGCCGAGCAGCGGCACCCCGAAATGGTCGAGCGCGCGGGCGAGCCCGGCGACGAAGCCCTCGTCCCAGCCGGGATCGCCGGTCAGCCCGAAGCCCATCAGCACCCCTATCGGCTCGGCTCCCTTGGCGGCGAGATCGGACAGGTTCACCGCGAGCAGCTTCCACGCGACGTCGCCGGGCGGATCGCCGGGCAGATAATGGACCCCCTCGACCAGCATGTCATGGGTCAGCACCAGATCGCGCCCGAACGGCGCCGGCAGCACGGCGGCATCGTCGGCCAGCCCGCGCGCGGCGGGGTGGGTGGCAATGGCGCGAAGGCGGTCGATCAGGCGCTGCTCGTCGGACATGGCCAACCCATAGCCACCCCGCCCGTCATGCTGAAACAAGTTCAGCATGACGGAGGGAAATGAGACGACCAATTCTCAAACGTCACCCCAGCGAAGGCTGGGGTCCATGTCTCTCATCAACCAGATGCCCATCTTGTGGGAAGACAGACATGGATTCCTGCCTTCGCAGGAATGACGTGGAAGGGTTGCGCCGGAGCCCCTAGGGCTCCGCAAGGCCGAACGGCCGCCCGAGCTTATGCGAGGCAAGCCAAGGCCGGTGGACGCCGGCCGCCCGGCGCCTGAGGGCCGATCAAACAGCCAACATCCGCACCGCATCCCACAGCAGCTTCACCCCCACCGCGACGGTGAGCCCATAGACCAGCGCGTAGAAGCGGTCGGGATGGACCCGGCGGACCAGCCACACGCCGGCGAAGGTGGCGACGATCGCCACCGGGGCCAGCGCCGCCGAGGCGAGCAGGTTGACCGGGGTGAACTGGCCCAGCGCGACATAGGCGGGCACCTTGATCCAGTTGACCACCGCGAAGAAGATCGCGGTAGTGCCGACCAGCACGTCGCGCTCCAGCCGCTGCGGGAAGACGTAGATCTGATAGGGCGGGCCGCCGGCATGGGCGATCTGGCTGGTGAGCCCGGCCGCCACCCCGCACAGCGCGCCGACGCTGTCGGGCAGCTTCTGCGACGGCGCGATGCGGCCACCGCGCGCGCGCCAGAGCTGCTGCGCGCCGAACAGGATCGAGAGCAGGCCGAGCGCGAACAGCATCCAGTCCTCGCGCAGCGAAGCCGCGAACAGATAGCCGCCGGCGATGCCCAGGATCGCGCCGGGCAGCATCACCTTCATCACATGCCGGTCCCAGCTGTGCCGGAACGACCAGACCCCGACGACGTCCTGGACGATCAGCAGCGGCAGCAGGATCGCGGCCGACTGGACCGGCGGCACCACCAGCGCCATCAACGGGATGGCGAGCGTGCCGACCCCGATGAAGCCGCCCTTGCCCAGCCCCATCAGGATCACCGATGGGACGCCGAGCAGCCAGAAAAGAGGATCGTGCAGGATCGTCGTGTCGACGATCACCCGCGCACGGCTTTCGCGATTCCGTCGAGCACTCCGTTGACGAAGCCCTTTTCCTTCTTGTCGTAGAAGGCGTCGGCGACATCGACATATTCGCTGATCACGGTGGCGGTGGGCACGTCGGGCCGGGCGATCAGCTCATAGGCGCCGACCCGCAGGATCTGCCGCATCGGCTTGTCGAGCCGGTCGAGCGTCCAGCCGCCGGCCAGGCGCGCGGTGATCGCGGCGTCGATCTCCTCGCGGCGCGCATCGACGCCCTTCACCAGATCGTCGAAGAAGGCGACCTCGGCCGCGGCATATTCGACATCCTCGATCACCTTGCCCAGGCGATGCTGGTGGAATTCGTCGAGCAGGCTGGGGAGCAAGGTGCCCTCCATCTCCAGCTGGTAGAGCGCCTGGGCGGCGGCGAGGCGGGCGGCGCTGCGCGAGCGCGAACGTTCATTGATCTTGGCCATATCTAGATATCCAACCGGGCCGCGACCGAGGCGGCGTGCGCGGGAAGACCCTCGGCGCGGGCGAGCGCGACGGCGGCGGGGCCGATCGCGGCGATCGCCTGCGCGTCGAGGGCGATGAAACTGGTGCGCTTCATGAAGTCGAGCACCGACAGGCCCGAGGCGAAACGCGCCCGGCGACCCGTAGGGAGAACATGGTTCGGGCCCGCGACATAGTCGCCCACCGCCTCGGGCGCATGGCGGCCGAGGAAGACCGAGCCGGCATGGCGGATGCGATCGAACAGCGAATCGGGATCGGCCACCGCCAGCTCGAGATGCTCGGGGGCGAGCCGATCGCTCAGCGCGGGCACCTCGTCGAGGCTGGCGACGAGGATGATCGCGCCATTGGCTTCCCAACTCGCCCGCGCGGTCGCCTCGGTCTTGAGGGTGCGCAGCTGCGCCTCGACCTGCGCCGCGACGGCATCGGCGAAACCGGCGTCGTCGGTGAACAGGATCGACTGGCTGGTCGGGTCATGCTCGGCCTGGCTCAACAGGTCGGCGGCGATCCAGGCGGGGTCATTGTCCTTGTCGGCCACAACGACGATCTCGGACGGGCCCGCCACCATATCGATGCCGACCACGCCGTAGAGCTGGCGCTTGGCCTCGGCGACCCAGGCATTGCCGGGGCCGACGATCACGTCGACCGGACGGATGCGATCGGTGCCATAGGCCAGCGCGGCGATCGCCTGCGCGCCGCCGACCCGCCACACCTCGTCCACGCCGGCCAGCGCGGCGGCGGCGAGCACCAGCGGGTTGACCGTGCCGTCGGGCGTCGGCGTCACCATCACCAGCCGGTCGACACCGGCGACCTTGGCGGGGATCGCGTTCATCAGCACCGAGGAGGGATAGGCCGCGCGGCCGCCCGGCACATAGAGCCCGGCCGCCTCGACCGCGCTCCAGCGCGCGCCCATCCGGACCCCGGCGTCGTCGGTGCGGACGCTGTCGGCGGGGCGCTGCGCGGCGTGATAGACCTTGATCCGCTCGGCGGCGAGCTCGAGCGCGGCGCGCAGCTCCCCGTCGATCGAGGCGAGCGCGGCCTCGCACTCGGCCTGCGGAATCCGCCAGCCCGACACGTCGAGATCGTGCCGGTCGAAACGGAGCGTATAGTCGGCGAGCGCGGCGTCGCCCTTGGCGCGCACCGCGGCGACGATCGCCGCCACGTCGCGCGACACATCCTCGTCGGCCTCGCGGCGGCCATCGACCAGCGCGGTGAAGGCCTGCCCGAATCCCGGATCGCGGCTGTCGAGCCTAAGCGGCATCGCGCGCCTTCCGTTCCTCGACCGCGCGGCGGAAACCCTCGACCAGCGGCACGATGTCGGCCGCGCGGGTCTTGAAGGCGGCGCGGTTTACGATCAGCCGCGACGAGACGTCGGCGATCTTCTCCACCTCGGCCAGGCCATTGTCCTTGAGGGTGCGGCCGGTCGACACCAGGTCGACGATCCGGCTCGACAGGCCCAGCACCGGTGCGATCTCCATCGCGCCGTTGAGCTTGACGCATTCGGCCTGCACCCCGCGCGCCTCGAAATGGCGGCGGGTGATGTTGGGATATTTGGTGGCCACGCGGACATGGCTCCACTCGCGCGGATCGTCGCCCTCGGCCATCGCCACCGGCTCGGCCACCGAGATACGGCAATGGCCGATGTCGAGGTCGACCGGAGCGTAGAGCTCCGAATAGTCGAACTCGGTCAGCACGTCCGACCCGACGATGCCGAGCTGCGCCGCGCCATGTGCGACGAAGGTCGCCACGTCGAAGGCGCGCACCCGGATCAGGCCGATGTCGGGCCGGTTGGTGGCGAAGCGCAGCAGGCGGCTGTCGCCGTCGCCGAACGCCGCCTCGGGCTCGATTCCCAGGGCGGCGAACAGCGGCAGCACCTCTTTCAGGATGCGGCCCTTCGGCACGGCGATGATGATCTGCGCGGTCATGACGGCCGGCGCTTTAGCTGAGCAATTCCCGAATCGCCAGTATGCCGAGAATCGCGAAGATGATGGCGGCGGCGATGCGCATATAGTTGAGCGGGATGATCCGCGTGATCCGGTCGCCCAGGAACACCGCCGGGACGTTGGCGATCATCATGCCCAGCGTGGTGCCCAGCGCGACCAGCTCGACCGCATGGTAGCGCGCGCCGAGCGCGACCGTGGCGATCTGGGTCTTGTCGCCCATCTCGGCGGCGAAGAAGGCGATCGCGGTGGTCAGGAAGACGCCGTAGCGCGCGGGCTTTTCGGCCGTGTCCTCATCGTCGAGCTTGTCGGGGATCAGGGTCCACACCGCCATGGCGAGGAAACCCAACGCCACCGCGAGGCGGAACCAGAAGCCGTCGAGCAGCCCCGAAATCTCGGCGCCCGCCCAGGCGGCAAGGGCATGGTTGACGATGGTGGCGGCGAAGATGCCGGCGATGATCTGGACCGGCGCGCGGAAGCGCACGGCGAGCAGGATCGCGAGCAGCATCGTCTTGTCGCCGATCTCGGCGAAGGCGACCAGCAGGGTCGAGGAAAGAAGAACATCCATGGACAATTCCAGGCCGGGCGGCAAATCGACGGACGACACCTCGACCCCCGCCCGGCAGGCGTGGTCTCGGTGTCATCGGTCTTGCCAAGGTCTTTCAACCTCGATCGCGCCATGGGGTCTCCCCCAAGTATGTTGACGCGATTCCCGTTCACAAGGAACGGCCGGCTACTCCCCGGATGACGGGGGCCGGATAGGGGAAGAGAGCGGCGCGGTCAATAAAATAAGCCCTCTCCCGCCTGCGGGAGAGGGTTGGGTGAGGGTCTTCTTCTTTCTTCTGATCGTACCGCTACCGGCCAGCGCAGACGCTCGCTGCGCTCGCGCCCTCACCCTCGGTCCCTCTCCCGCATGCGGGAGAGGGAAGCAGGGGGAATCAACCGTTGCGCGCGGTCTCGAACAGGAACCAGGCGCGCTCTTCGGCCTGGTCGGTCCACTCGTCGAGGATGCCGCTGGTGGCATTGTCCTTGGCGTCGTCGACGATGTCCTTCGCCTCGCGCAGCTTGGCGACGAGCGCGAGATTGTCGTCGCGCAGCTCCTTGAGCATGTCGCCGGCGCTGACAAAGTCGGCGTCATTGTCCTTGATCGACTGGCGGCGGCCGATGTCGCCCACCGACCGCAGCGTGGCGAAGCCGATCTTGCGGACCCGCTCGGCGATCACGTCGGTGGTCGCGAGGATCTGCGCGGCCTGGTCGTCGAGCATCAGGTGATAATCGCGAAAGTGCGGGCCCGAGACGTGCCAATGGAAGTTCTTCGTCTTGAAGTAGAGCGCGAAGCTGTCGGCCAGGATGCCGTTCAGGGCATCGGCGACGCTCATCGCGCTGTTGCTCTTCAGGTCGGTCGGGGTCGCCAGCGCGGGCTTGGGTTTCTTGGCCATGGAGGATACTCCCTTTTTGATCTTCGATTCGGTGGCTTAACGGATAATCTGGCAAAAGGTGGCGGTTCCGTCGCGTTAAATGTCTCTGTGTCAGAGATTTATGATTTCGATCAATTGAGGCTCCGCATCTCGGGACTCACTTGACTCTGAGGCCCATCCGCCAGTAAGGGCCGCAACCGATCAGCGGCGCGCCGACGCCGCTTTAATTTTTTATACGGATAAGGGTTTCGGGTCATGGCCAAGCCGACCACTGTCAAGATCAAGCTCGTCAGCACCGCTGACACCGGCTTCTTCTATGTCACCAAGAAGAATCCGCGCACCCAGACCGAGAAGCTCAGCTTCCGCAAGTACGACCCGGTCGTGCGCAAGCATGTGGACTTCAAGGAAGCCAAGATCAAGTAAGCCGCGCGCCGGTTCGCCGGCCGCCCGCTTGCCTGCTCCTATAGGCTCTCGCGCCCGCCCTCACCCGGCGGGCGTTTGCGTTTGCCCGCTCCCTATCCGCAACCCCCTATCCATAACCCCAGTCCTTGGCGCCCGCGCGCCATGGCACTCTCTCCGCAATATCGCCCATCGATAACGGGCGGCGAAAAGGGGAGCATGGGGGGATGCGACTGATGGGGACCTGCCGATCGACCTCCGTCCCGGCCCGGCGCTGACCGCCGATGGACGAGACCCACGTCCAGGACCGGCCCGGGCTGCAGAAGCTCATCAGCGACTTCTTCTTTCCCTATGAGCTGGACGAATCCAGCCCCAGGGCGTTCGACGGCAGCAGCTATCAGAGCGCGATGCTGGGCCGGACCTGCTTCACCTGGACCGACATGAGCCGGGGCTTCCTGGGGCGACGACGCCGCCAGGGCGGCCCGCGCGGCGAGCGGCCCTCCTATGTGCTCACATTCGTCCATGAAGGGGCGGGCGCCAATCTGGAGGGCGGCCAGCGCCGGGCGGCGATTCGCCCCGGCGACGCGGTGCTGATCAATTCGCAGGCCGCGCTCAACGCCGACGTGCCCGGCGGCGGATCGCAGCTGGGGCTGCGGATCGACGCCGCGCTGCTCAAATCGGCCTTCCCGCAATGCGACGATTTCTGCCTGCGCTCGCTGCCCACCGAATCGGGCGCGGGGGCGGTGCTGCGCAGCACGGTGTTCGCGCTGTGGCACCAGCGCCGCGCCTGCGGCGGCGAGGCGGCGGCCAGCCTGGTCGAGGCGACGGTACGGATCATCGGCTCGGCCTTCCGCGAACGGCACGACATTCCCGACTTCGGGTCGCGGACGATGGCGCTCCACCATGCCCGGCTGCGCGACGCGGTGGCGAATCGCCTGGCCGACCCCGATCTTTCGCCCGCGCGGCTGTCGTCCGAGGTGGGGCTGTCGCGCAGCTATATCCACGCGATCATGGCCGACGCCGGCACCACCCTGGGCCGGCTGATCCTGTCGATGCGGCTGGAGAAAGCGCGCGACATGCTCGCCGACCGTTCGATGCGCGGGCGATCGATCGCCGACATCGCCTTTTCCGCCGGCTTCCAGGACCCGGCCCATTTCAGCCGGCGCTTCTCCGAAGCCTATGGCTGTGCGCCCCGCGCCTTCCGCGCCGAGCTGGCGACCGGACTCTGGGCCATGAAAAGCTAGACGCTCGGGCAAGGGCGGTGCCGCGCCCCTCGCTATAGATTCCCCCAAGGCAAAAGCGGCTGCGGCCGATAGGAACATAGGGGAAGATCATGAAATGTCCGTCCGGGGCATGGGGCGCGTCCGCCCTGGCCATCGCGCTGCTGATGTCGTCGCCGTCGCGCGCGCAGACCAGCGACCAGCCCGTCCCCCAGCCGCAGGCCGGCGCGGAGCAACCAACCGGCGAATATGGCGAGATCGTCGTCACCGCGCTGCGCCGTGAGGGCAGGTTGCGCGACGTGCCGGTCGCGATCACCGCGCTCGACGTCCAGACCCTCGAGCGCGCGGGCATCACCAACATGCGCGAGCTGGGCAACGTCACCCCCGGCCTGGTCTTCACCTCGCAGGGCGGCCTGTCGGCACCCACCATCCGCGGCATCCAGTCCACCCTGGGCCAGGCCGGCGCCGATTCGCCGACCGCGATCTACATCGACGGCATCTACCAGCCGAACACCGCCGCGAACGTCATGGACATCGCCGACATCGACCGGATCGAGGTGCTGAAGGGACCACAGGGCACCCTGTTCGGCCGCAACGCCACCGCCGGCGCGATCATGATCCACACCGTCGATCCGTCCTTCACCACCAAGGGCCGGATCATGGTGAGCGACGGCGTCTATTTCGGCGGCGGCGCGCGCACCTCGCACGACCTGATGGCCAAGGGCTATGTCACCGGATCGATCATCCCCGACAAGCTGGCCGGCCTCGTCTCGGGCTTCTACGAATATGTCCCCGGCTATCTGACCTCCGACGTCAGCGGCGGCCGCACCGGCCGGGTGCGCAAATATGTGCTCCGCGCCAAGCTGCTCGCCCAGCTCAGCGACAATCTGACCGTGAAGCTGAGCGGCCTCTATTCGCACCGCAATGACGAGACCGCCTTCGCCTCGATGCCGCTGCGCGGCAACACCAATGCGCAATTCTATCCCGACGCGATCGTGCCCACCAAGATCTGGCATGTCGCATCCGAGCTGCGCAACGATGTCGGCCAGCTCTATGTGAAGCAGAAGAACATCGCCGCGAAGGTCGACTGGGACATTGGCGACGATGTCGGCACGCTGTCGTCGCTGACCTCCTATCTCGACATCAAGGCGCGGCTGATCGTGCCGATCGCGGCGGCCTATGCGCCCAGCTGCGTCGCGAGCTTCGCCTGCATCCTCTACGACGAGGGCTATCCGGGGCAGACCTTCCAGCAGGAGCTGAACTTCACCTCGGCCAAATATGGCCGCTTCGCCTTCGTCGCCGGCGCCATGTATTATCATGACGACAACACGCTGATCAGCAACATCAACCCGCCGCTCACGCCGCGCGGAGACGTCGCCGGGCCGAGCGCGGTCTATCTGGTCGGCAAGGTGAAGACCAACGCGCTGGCGGGCTTCGGCGAGGCGACCTACGACGCCACCGACCGGCTCCATCTGCTCGCCGGCATCCGCTACAGCTGGGAACGGCGGATCGGATCGGGCAATCTGGTGCCGCGCTATCCGACGACGGGCCCGGTGATCAGCAAGGCCTGGACCCCGCGTGCCTCGATCCGGTTCGACGTCACCCCGCAGGCCAATGTCTATTTCACCTATAGCCGCGGCTTCAAAAGCCCGACGCTCGACAGCTCGGGCCAGAGCAACGACGTCGCCAGGGACGAGAAGGTCACCTCCTACGAGGTCGGCACCAAGATCGGCACCCGCACGATCAACCTGACCGCCAACGCCTTCTATTATGACTATCGCGACCTGCAGGTGCAGTTCTTCGACGGCGTCCGCACCGTGCTGAGCAACGCCTCCAGCGCGCGGATCTGGGGCTTCGAGGGCGATCTGGGGGTGAAGCTGACCCCGTCGCTGAGCGTGCGGCTGACCTCGGCCTGGCTCGCCCATGCCCAATATCGCGACTTCACCTCGGGGATCGCCTTCGCGCTGCCCAACACCCCCGCCGGCATGCCGCAGGTCACCGTCAACGCCGACGGCCACCGCATGATCAAGACGCCGCGCTACACCGGCAGCGCCACCGTCAACTACGAGACCGAACTGGCCAATGGCGGCAAGGTCGACTTCAACGCGACCTATTCCTTCGTCACCCATTATTGGTTCGATCTGCTGCGGCGGGTGGACACCGGCAACTATGCCACAGTGAGCGGCGCGATCGGCTATACGCCGCCGGGCAGCGGGCTGCGCTTCTCGGTGTTCGCGCGGAACCTGACCGGCGAGAAATATTTCAACAGCGCGCTGCTGGGCAACCAGGCCGACGCCCCCGTCTACAGCCCGCCCCGCCAGATTGGCGGCTCGGTCGAAGTGAGCTTCTGACCGCCATGGCCAGCGACATCGCCCCACCGGCCGCCTATCCCGTCGGCGTCGCCATCCGCCGCCCCGCCGCGACCGCGCGCAT
Source organism: uncultured Sphingomonadaceae bacterium (assembly GCA_963540925.1). Taxonomy (GTDB): domain Bacteria; phylum Pseudomonadota; class Alphaproteobacteria; order Sphingomonadales; family Sphingomonadaceae; genus Rhizorhabdus. The sequence goes on along the minus strand of CAUTRN010000050.1, from coordinate 27,565 downwards.
GATCGCGGCAAGCGAGGCCGACCCGATCACCTCGCCCCCGGTGATCGAGGTGCCCCCGGTCAATCTGCGCGTGATCGCCGAGGGGCTGCGCCTGCCCGAGGGGCCGATCGCGATGGACGACGGATCGGTGATCGTCGTCGAATGCGAGGGCCAGGCGCTGTCGCGCTGCCTGCCCGACGGGCGTGTCGAGGTGATCGCCTATCTGGGCGGTGGCCCGAACGGCGCCGCGATCGGCCCCGACGGCGCCTGCTATGTCTGCAACAATGGCGGCTTCCGCTGGGAGACCAACGCCGACGGGCTGCGCCTGCCCGCCGACCTGGGCGATTATGCGCACGGATCGATCCAGCGGGTCGACCTGGCCACCGGCGCGGTGACGACGCTCTACGATTCGTGCGACGGCCATAAGCTGTCGAGCCCGAACGACCTGGTGTTCGATGGCGAGGGCGGCTTCTGGTTCACCGACTGGGGCAAGCCGCATCCGCGCCACCGCGCGATGGGCGGCGTCTATTATGCGCGGATCGACGGCAGCCTGATCCGCGAGGTGGTCTATCCGCTCAACTCGCCCAACGGCGTCGCCCTCTCCCCCGACGGCCAGACCCTCTATGTCAGCGAGACCTTCCCCCGCCATCTGCTCCACGGCGCGATCGAGCCCGGCGGGCGGATCGCGACGCGGGCGGGGAGCGACATCGGCGTGCCCGCGCTGGAGATATTGGCGAGCCCCGGCGGCAACACCGCCTTCGATTCGATGAAGGTGGAGGCCGATGGCAGCCTGGTGATCGGCACCGTCGACAAGGGCGGCCTCACCCGCGTGACCGCCGACGGCGCGACGATCGAGCATATCCCGCTGCCCGACACGCTCACCACCAATCTGAGCTTCGGCGGGCCCGACCGGCGCACCTGCTTCGTCACCCTGTCGATGCGCGGCCAGCTCGTCGCGATCGACTGGCCGCGCCCGGGCCTGGCGCCCGCGTTCCACCGCTGAAGGATCCGGCCATGCCCCCTGCCCCGCTCGATATCGTCGACAGCCAGGTCCATTTCGGGCCGGGCGGGATCGACGAGCTGATCGCCGTGATGGACGCGCTCGGCATCAGCGGCGCGATGCTCGACGAATTCTGGGGCTATGACGGGTGGAAGCCCGGCCACCCGCTGCCCAACGGCGCCTGGCGGGTGACCAGCCCCACCGCAGCGCTGGCGCATGAGCGCTTTCCCGACCGCTTCCGCTATTGCCTGCGGGTCGACATCCGCGATCCCGAAGTGCTGGCGATCGTGCGGCTGGCGCGCGACACGCCGGGGCTGTGCGCGATGCGGGTCCACCCCGGCGGCACCGCCGACGAGCTGGCCGCCTTCGCACGCGGCGAGCATCGCGCGCTGTTCCGCGAAGTGCAGGATTGCGGACTGAACCTGTTCCTGTTCATCGGCGGCCGGGTCGACCTGCTCATCCCCTATCTGGAGGAATATCGCGGCATCCGCTTCGTCGTCGACCATATCGGCATGCCGCTGGAGCGCGGCGTGGCGATCCGCGCCGAGACGATGGCGGCGGGCACCGGCGAGGCCGGCCCCGACCTGGCCTATTTCGACGAGGTGCTGCGCCTGGCCGACCACCCCAATGTCGCGCTGAAATGGTGCCACGCCCAGGGCATGTTCGGCGTGCACGACTATCCCTATCGCGGACTCGACCCCTATCTGCGCCGGGCGGTGGACGCCTTCGGCGCCGATCGGGTGATGTGGGGCAGCGACGTGGTGGGCAAGCACACCCCCGAGCCCTGGAGTGACCTGATCCACCATATCCGCTCGGCCGAGATTCTCAGCGACGAGGAGAAGGCCTGGGTGCTCGGCCGCTCGCTGCGGCAATGGATGGGGTGGCCCGCCTGATCGAAGGGGGATGCCTTAGTTCCTCCCTGCGCGCAGCGCGGGGAGGGGGACCATCCGCGTAGCGGATGGTGGAGGGGTCTTCGACCTCTCGTCCACCGCTGATCCTGAGCTTCTGCCCTACCCCTCCACCACTCGCTTCGCAGCCCCCTCCCCGTCCTTCGGACAGGGAGGATCTTTTTTCACCCCACCCGCTGGAACGGGCCGCCCAAGGGGCCGGCGAGGTCCTCGACCGCGGTGACGAATCGCGCCACCGAGATCGGCTTGGAGACATAGGCGTCGGCGCCGGCGTCGCGCACGCGGCTCTCGTCGCCCTTGCCGGCATAGGCGGTCACCGCCATGATCGGGGTGGTTTCGAGCACCGGGTCGCCGCGCATCTGGCGGATCAGCTCGACCCCGCTGATATGCGGCAGCTGGATGTCCATGATGACGAGATCGGGAATGAAGCCGCGCATCGCCCCCAACGCCTCACGGGCGTCGCGGATCGTATGGACCTGGGCACCATGCGCTTCGAGCAGGTCTCGAAAGAGCCGCAAGTTCAGCTCATTGTCCTCGACAATCAGAACTCTTTTCGCCACGGCAGCCACCTAACCCACGAGCAAATCTTATGTCCATCTCCCCCGGTAAAGCCAATACAGCAGAATCACGGGTTTCCGCTGCCAACGCCGCGGCGGTCACGGGGTTGCAGGCCCTGGCGTGGATTTTGGCGGATTTCGACCGTGCCGAGCGATTGCTGGCGCTGACCGGGCTGACCCCCGACGATCTGCGCGCCGGCGCGGGCGACCCCGCCATCCTCGCCGCTTTGCTCGATTTCCTGGCCGGGCACGAACCCGATCTGGTCGCCTGCGCCAACGCGCTGGGCCTGGCCCCCACCGAGCTGATCCGCGCCCGCGACGCGCTGCAACCGAGGACCGACTATCCATGAGCCGCCGGCCGCTGCTGATCTCCGACTGTGACGAGGTGCTGCTCCACATGGTGGGGCCGCTGAGCGAATGGCTCGACGAGGCGCACGACATCGAATTCGCGCTCGACAAGGTCGAGTTCGGCTCGGCGCTCACCCGCCGCGCCGATCGCAGCATCGTCGAGGAGGAGCATATCTGGCCGCTGCTCGACGGCTTCTTCACCACCGAGATGCACCGCCAGACGCTGGTGCCGCACGCCGCACGCGCGCTGGCCACCCTGTCCGAGCTCGCCGACATCGTCATCCTCACCAACCTGACCGACCAGTTCCACGGCAGCCGGGTGGCGCAGCTCGACGCGGTCGGCATCCGCCACCGGGTCCAGTGCAACCAGGGCGGCAAGGGCCGGCCGATCGCCGCGCTGGTCGAGGAGTTCCAGCCCAGCGTCACCGTGTTCGTCGACGATCTCGACCATCAGCATGAATCGGTGGCGAAGCATGCGCCCGACGTGTGGCGGCTCCACATGGTCGCCGAGCCGCGGGTCGCGGTGCACCGGCCGCCTTCGTCCCACGCCCATGCCCGCATCGACGACTGGTCGGATGCGCTGCCATGGATCATCGGGCGGTTCGCCGGAAACTGAAGAAGTCTGCCGAAAGCGCCGGCCCCGCCAAGGCCCCGCTTGACGCGCAACAACAGCTACAGGAAAGAAGTCCCATGAGTATCGAAGCGCGTCTTACCGAACTGGGCATCACCCTGCCGGCCCCGGCGGCTCCGGTCGCCGCCTATGTGCCTGCGGTCGAGGTGAACGGGCTTCTCCACATTTCCGGACAGATTCCCTTCCGCGAGGATGGCAGCCTGATCACCGGCCGGCTCGGCCAGGATGTCGACCTGGCCGCCGGTACCGAGGCGGCGAAGCGCTGCGGCGTGATGCTGATCGCGCAGATCAAGGCGGCACTGGGCGGGGACCTGTCGCGGGTCGAGCGGATCGTGAAGCTCGGCGCCTTCATCTCCTCGACCGCCGATTTCACCGATCAGCCCAAGGTCGCCAATGGCGCGTCCGAGCTGATGCAGGCGGTGTTCGGCGATGCGGGGCGTCATGCCCGCAGCGCGGTGGGGGTGCCGGTGCTGCCGCTGGGCGCCGCGGTGGAGGTTGATGCCATTGTCGCTGTTCGGCCTCGCTGATCGCTGGCGCTTTCCGGTACCCGACGTTCGCCGCGTCGGTTTCCTGACGCATACGCCGTTCGCCAATCGCGGCCTGCACGGCGACCGGCTGGTCGAGAACAGCCGGGCGGCGATCGAGGCGGCGGTGGGCATGGGCTATGGCGTCAAGATCGACGTCCAGTTCAGCCTCGACGGCCATGCCTATGTGTTCAAGGATCCGACGCTTGACCGGATGACCGGCCATGCGGGGCAGATCCGCCATTATGCCAGCAAGCAGCTGTCCGAGATGCAGCTGATCGGCAGCGGCGAGACGATCCCGAAGCTGCAGGAGATCCTGAACATCATCGCCGGGCGCACCCCGGTGCTGGTCGAGCTGCGGGTGATCGAGGGCCATGTCTCGCAGCTCTGCGTGGCGGTGCGCCATGCGATCGAAAGCTACCGCGCCGAGGCCGCGGTGATGTCGCTCCACCCCGAGGTCCCGCGCTGGTTCGCCTCGCATGGCGAGAAGATCACCCGCGGGCTGATGCTGTCGGACAGCAGCATCTATGCCAAGGAGGCGGGCTCCGAGCAGGTCAAGGCGCTGTGGCGCGCCCGCCCCGAATTCCTGGCGATCAACGTCGACGACCTGCCCAGCCGCTTCGCCCAGCGCCAGCGCCGCCGCGGCATCCCGGTGCTCGGCTGGACGGTCACCTCGGCCGAGCAGCAGGCGGTGGCCTCCGACGCCACCGACCAGATCATCTTCGAGGCGCCGGGATGGTGAACCCCATCACCGCTCGGACAGCGGAGGGGGTGGCCAGTATCGACAGGGAGGATTGGGACGCGTGCGCGGGGCGCGGCAATCCCTTCGTCTCCTGGGATTTCCTGTCGGCGCTGGAGGACTCGGGCAGCGCGGTCGCCCGCACCGGCTGGCAGCCGATCCCGATCGTGATCGACGGCGCCGACGGCAAGCCCGGTGCGATCCTGCCGGCCTATGCCAAGAGCCACAGCCAGGGCGAATATGTGTTCGACCAGGGCTGGGCCGACGCCTGGCACCGCGCCGGCGGCCAATATTATCCCAAGCTGCAGATCGCTTCGCCGTTCAGCCCGGTGCCGGGCCCCCGACTGCTGCTGCGCGACCCCGATCTCGCCCCCGCGCTGATCGCCGCCGCCGAGACGCTGACCCGCGAGAACGACCTGTCGTCAGCGCACGCCACCTTCGTCGAGCCCGACCAGATAGCCTTGTTCGAGGCCGCCGACTGGCTGATCCGCACCGACCGGCAATTCCACTGGGCCAATCGCGGCTATGGCTGCTTCGACGATTTCCTGGGCGCGCTCGCCTCGCGCAAGCGCAAGGCGATCCGCAAGGAGCGGGCCGCCGCGGTGGAAGGGCTGGAGATTCGCCGGCTCAGCGGCGACGCTCTGACCGAGGCGCATTGGGATGCCTTCTGGCAATTCTACCAGGACACCGGCGCGCGCAAATGGGGCCGGCCCTATCTGACCCGCCAATTCTTCACCCTGCTCGGCGAGCGGATGGCGGACCGGGTGCTGCTGGTGATGGCGTTCCGCGACGGCACCCCGATCGCGGGGGCGCTCAACCTGATCGGCGGCGACACGCTCTACGGGCGCAACTGGGGCGCGATCGAGGACGTCCCCTTCCTCCATTTTGAGCTCTGCTATTATCAGGCGATCGACGCCGCGATCGAACGCGGCCTCGCCCGGGTCGAGGCGGGCGCGCAGGGCGAACACAAGCTGGCGCGCGGCTATGAGCCGGTGACCACCTATTCGGCCCACTTCATCCCCCACCCCGCCTTCCGCCGCGCGGTGGCCGACTATCTCGAGCATGAACGCGCCGCGATCGAGGCGAACATCGAGGGGCTGGAGGAGTATACCCCGTTTCGGAAGGGATGACCTTCTTACCCTCTCCCCTGCAGGGGAGAGGGGGACCGCCGCGAAGCGGTGGTGGGTGAGGGCACGTCGCCGCAAATGGACGGGTTTGGTTCACGCATCCCACGTGCCCTCACCCTCCCACTGCCTTCGGCAGCGGGCCCCTCCCTCTCCCCTGAAGGGAGAGGGGTTTAAGCCGCCAAGCGGTTCCCAAAGCCCAGCATCGCCCGTGCCTGGCGCTGCGCTTCCATGATCTCGCGCGCGGTCATCTCTTCCGAGATCTCGGCGCGGCACTCGGCGGCGCGGTAATTGCCGCCCATCGCCGCGATGTTGAACCATTTATGCGCCTGGATCAGGTCCAGCGGGCAACCGTCGGCACCCGCCGAAAAGGAAACGCCCAGCTCGAAACAGGCATCGATATCGCCCGCCATCGCGTCGCGCAGACGCGTCTCGGACAGGAATTGTTGCGACTTGAGACTGTGAACCATGTCCCGCTCCATCCAGAAACGGACGGATGGCGGTCATTCCATGTTTCGACCGTCGCCGTCCCCGAGAGGGTTAACGGCGCGCTGTGGATAAGTTTTAATCGGAAAACGTCGTCCTTCGTCATGCTGAACGTGATTCAGCACCCAGACGCGCAACGTCGGCTCTCTTGCCCCAGCGCTGCGTATCTGGATCCCGGATCAAGTCCGGGATGACGATGCTCTCAAGAGCGGATCACCCGCCCACCGCGAGATTGTCGATCAGCCGGGTGCGGCCCAGCTTCGCCGCCGCGATCAGCCGCGCGGGGGCATCGCCCAGCCGCGCGATCGGCTCGAGGCTGGCGGCATCGACCAGCGCGACATAGTCGATCGGGCCGAAGCCCGCCTCGCCGAGCCGGACGATCGCCGCCGCCACCGCGGCCGACACGTCGCCGCCGCGCTCGATCGCGGCCTTGGCCTCGCCCAGCGCGCGCGGAAGCGCCCGCGCAGCGGCCCGCTCCTCGGGGTCGAGATAGGCGTTGCGCGAGGAGAGGGCCAAGCCGTCATCGTCGCGCTGGGTGGGCACGCCGACGATCTCGATGTCGAGGTCGAGATCGGCGGTGAAGCGGCGGATCACCGCGAGCTGCTGGAAATCCTTCTCGCCGAACAGCGCGATATCGGGCTTCACCTGGCCGAACAGCTTGGTGACGACGGTGGCCACCCCGGCGAAATGGCCGGGCCGGGCGGCGCCGTCCCACAGCTCGCTCACCCCGCTCACGCTCACCGTGCTGGCGAAGCCTTCAGGGTACATCGTCGCCACGTCGGGCGCCCAGAGCAGCGCCGCACCGGCGCCCTCCAGCAGCGTCGCATCGGCCGCCTCGCGGCGCGGATAGGCGTCGAGATCCTCGTTCGGGCCGAATTGCGTGGGGTTCACGAAGATCGAGACGACGACCTGGCAGCCCTTGGCGCGGCCTTCGTCCACCAGCGCGATATGCCCGGCGTGGAGCGCCCCCATGGTGGGCACCAGGGCGATTCGGTCTCCACTTATCCTCAGATTTGCGACGGCCTGTCGCAGATCGGCTATGTTCCGGACGATATGCACTGACTATATGCCCCTTTCAGGGAACCGCCTTTGGACAAGCCCGCCGGTGGGATCAAGCACGGTGCGGCGAAGGGAAGTGAGTTTTGTCGAACGCGCATCTGATCACCTTCGCCAACGAGAAGGGCGGCTCGGGGAAGTCGACCACCTCGGTCCATGTCGCGGTGGCGCTGGCCGCCGCCGGCAAGCGGGTCGCGGCGATCGACCTCGACACCCGCCAGCGCACCATGGCGCGCTATCTGGAAAACCGGGTGGCCACCGCGCAGCGCACCGGCCACGCCCTGGCGACGCCGAGCTTCGAGACCTTCGATCCCGCACGCGGCCATCTGCTCGACGACCTGATCAACGGCTTCGCCGCCGACCATGACGTGATCGTGATCGACACGCCGGGCCGCGACGACGAGCATGCCCGCGCCGCGATCGTCCGCGCCGACACGCTCGTCACCCCGATCAACGACAGCTTCGTCGACCTCGACCTGATCGGCCAGGTCGACCCCGAGACCTTCAAGATCCGCCGCCCCAGCTTCTATGCCGAGCTGGTGTGGGAAGCGCGCAAGCAGCGTGGCCGCATCGACGGCGGCACCGTCGACTGGGTGCTGCTGCGCAACCGCCTCCAGCATCTGGAGGCTCGCAACATGCGCCGCGTGGCCGATGCGATGCAGGACCTGGCCAAGCGGGTCGGCTTCCGCGTCATCCCGGGTCTCTCCGAGCGCGTCATCTATCGCGAGCTCTTCCCCAAGGGCCTGACCCTGCTCGACATGAAGGCGCTGGGCAGCGAGGCCGGGCTCGGCCATGTCGCCGCGCGCCAGGAGCTGCGCGAGATGGTGTCGGGCCTGGCGCTGTCGCAATGGCCCCAGCATCAGCCGGGCCAGCAGCCGGGCTCTCAGACCGGTGCCCAGGCGGCGGCGGGGTGATACTCGTCCTGCTGGCCGCCGCGGTGGCGGCCTGGTGGTATTGGGGGCGCGGCCTGTCACAGGCGCAGCTCGCCGTGATCGGATCGGCGCTGCTCGGCGGCTTCCTGCTGCTCAAGGGCGCCTGGGCGGTCGCGATCCCGATGTTCCTGCCCGGTATCTGGCTGCTGTCGCAGGAGGGCAAAAGGGTCCGCAAGGCCGAGGCGATGGACCCCGACGAGGCGCGTCGTGTGCTGGGTGTCGCCCCCGACGCCGATGCCGAGGCGATCCGCGCCGCCCATCGCCGGCTGGTGGCGAAGGTCCATCCCGATCAGGGCGGCTCGGCCGACCTTGCCGCACGGGTGAACGCCGCGCGCGACATATTGCTGGCGCAATTGCCGCAGCCCTGAGCTCAATAGAGCTGGATTCACGTTTCGGGCGGCCGTGCAAAGCACTTCCACCTGAAACGATCCGGCTCTAAGTCCGTTCAGCACGCGCCGCCCGGCGCTCACCAGTTCCCCTGAGGGAGGTTGCTTTGACGCATCGTTTCGACCCGACCAGCCTGCGCGAATATGACATCCGCGGTATCGTCGGGAAAAGCCTGGGGCCCGCCGACGCCTATGCGATCGGCCGCGGCTTCGCCACCCATGTGCGCCATGCCGGCGGCACCAGGGTCGCGGTGGGCTGGGACGGCCGCGTTTCCTCCGAGGAACTGCGCGACGAGCTGGTGCGCGGGCTCACCGAGAGCGGCGTCGACGTCGTCCGCACCGGCCTGGGCCCCACCCCGATGCTCTATTTCGCCGAGGCGACCCTGGAGGTCGACGGCGGCATTCAGATCACCGGCAGCCACAACCCGGCCGACTATAATGGCTTCAAGATGGTGCTGGGCCACAAGCCCTTCTTCGCCGGCCAGATCCAGTCGATCGGCGAGATGGCGGCGACGGGCGAATGGGACGAGGGCAGCGGCACGGTCAGCGACGCCGACATCGAGGATCTCTATGTCGACCGCCTCGTCCAGGACTTCCAGGGCACCGGCTTCCGGATCGGCTGGGATAACGGCAATGGCGCCGGCGGCCGCATCCTCGAAAAGCTGATCGCGCGCCTGCCCGGCGAGCATCACGTCCTCTATGCCGAGATCGACGGCCGCTTCCCCAACCACCATCCCGATCCGACCGAGGAGAAGAACCTCGCCGACCTCAAGGCGCTGGTCGCGGCCGAAGGGCTCGACTTCGGCATCGCCTTCGATGGCGACGCCGACCGGATCGGCGCGATCGACGGCCGCGGCCGGGTGATCTGGGGCGACCAGATCCTCTCGATCCTCGCCGAGCCGGTGCTGAAGGACGTCCCCGGCGGCACGATCATCGCCGACGTGAAGGCCAGCCAGGCGCTGTTCGACCGGGTAGCCGAACTGGGCGGCGAGCCCTGCATGTGGAAGACCGGCCACAGCCTGATCAAGGTGAAGATGGCCGAGACCCACAGCCCGCTGGCGGGCGAGATGTCGGGCCATATCTTCTTCAAGCATCGCTGGTATGGCTTTGACGACGCGCTCTATTCGGCGGTCCGCCTGATCGAGGCGGTCAGCCAGCTCGGCGGCTCGCTGACCGCGCTGAAGGACAGGATGCCGGTGCTGATGAACACGCCGGAACTCCGCTTCCAGGTCGACGAGAGCCGCAAGTTCAAGGTGGTCGAGGAGGTGCTCGACCGGCTCGAAGCCGCGGGCGCCGAGGTCAACCGCACCGACGGCGCGCGGGTCAACACCCCCGACGGCTGGTGGCTGCTGCGCGCCTCGAACACCCAGGACGTCCTCGTCGCCCGCGCCGAGGCGAAGGACCAGGCCGGGCTCGACCGGCTCCTCGCCCAGATCGACGAGCAGCTCGCTCTGTCGGGCCTCGAGCGGGGCGAACAGGTCGCGCATTGAGGCTACCCGCCCCCCGTCCTCCCGGCGAAAGCTGGGATGATGGGGGAGGGGCCACCTCGATCCGAAATTGATCTTGTTGGCGATGACCGCACCGATCCCACGCGCTACCCCTATGGCTGAACGGGCTTGGGGGATGGTCGATGCGGGGTTTCGGGGCGTTGCTGGTCGGCAGTGCATGGATCGCGGCGATAGCATCGCCCGCCTGCGCGCAGGATGCCGCGGTCGATGAGGCCGCCCGCCGCGGCACCGAACTTTTCTGGCTCGATCGGGCCGCCTGGGTCACCAGCGACGACATAGTGGCCCGGCTGCCGCGCGAACGCCATAGCGAGGTCGGCGGATGGATCGTGGTGCCGGCCGCCACCGGCTATCATGTCTATTATCACGGCAAGGGCAGCGCAGCGGACAGCATCGTCTATGAAGCCGATGTGGTGGGCAACAAGGTCAGCGATGCCACGATCCACCCCGCCGACGCTCCGCCGAAGCTTTCGGGCCAGGCGACCATCATGGCGCGAGCACTCCGCACCGCCTGGGAGGAGATGGGCCGGCATCCCGACTGGCGGCCCTGCTCGCCGGCACGCTTCAACACCGTGGTGCTGCCGCCTCGGCCCGACGGCGCGATCCCGGTCTATTTCCTGACGCCCCAGACCGCCAACGACCAGTTTCCGTTCGGCGGCCATTTCGAGGTGACCATTGCCCCGGATGGGAAAGTGGCGTCGTCCCGCCGCTTCACCAATAGCTGCCTCACCCTCTCCAAACCCGCCAGCCGCGGCGGCGACAAGCCCGTGGGGATGGCGCTCACGCACCTGCTCGATGCGCAGCCGACCGAGATTCACGTCTTCCAGCAATTCCCCATCGGCATGCCCCTCTATGTCGGAATCGCATCGAACAAGGCGCTCTGGAAGGTCGAGAATGGGCGAATGACCCTCGCAAAGCCGCCGGAATGAACGCAAGCTAGTGCGCCGTCGCGGTCGGCCTCTTATGTAAGAGCTGATGCCGCCGCCCCTCCCCGCCCCGCTCGCCGACTGGTTCGCCGCCAAGGGCTGGGCGCCGCGCCGCCACCAGATGGAGATGCTCGCCGCCGCGCGGGCCGGGCGCGATGCGTTGCTCGTCGCGCCCACCGGATCGGGCAAGACCCTCGCCGGTTTCCTGCCCAGCCTCGTCGAGCTGATCGAGGTGCCCCAGGACGGGCTCCACACCCTCTATGTCTCGCCGCTGAAGGCGCTCGCGGTCGACGTGCAGCGCAACCTGCTCACCCCGATCGAGGAGATGGGGGTCGACATCAGGGTCGAGACCCGTACCGGCGACACCCCGTCGGACCGCAAGGCGCGCCAGCGGGTGAAGCCGCCGCAGATATTGCTCACCACCCCCGAAAGCTTGAGTCTCCTCCTCTCCTATCCCGACAGCACCGCGCTGTTCGCGAGCCTGAAGACCGTGGTGATCGACGAGGTCCACGCCTTCGCCACCACCAAGCGCGGCGACCTGCTCGCCTTGTCGCTCGCCCGGCTGGAGAGTCTGGCGCCCGCGATGCGGCGGGTGGCGCTGTCGGCCACCGTCGCCGATGTCGACGCCTATCGCGGCTGGCTGTCGGGCGACGGCGACTATGAGAGCGTCGCGCTGGTGAAGGGCGACGCCGGCGCCGAGCCGCGGGTCGACATCCTCATCCCGCAGGGGCGCATCCCCTGGGCCGGCCATTCGGGGCGCTATGCCGCCGAGCAGGTGATGGCCGAGATCGAGACCCACAAGACCACGATCATCTTCTGCAACACCCGCAGCCTGGCCGAGCTGATCTTCCAGGATCTGTGGATGGTGAACGCGATGAGCCTGCCGATCGGAATCCACCATGGCTCGCTGAGCAAGGAAGCGCGTCGCAAGGTAGAGGGGGCGATGGCCGAGGGACGCCTGCGCGCACTGGTCGCCACCGCCAGCCTCGACCTCGGCGTCGACTGGGGCGATGTCGACCTCGTCATCCAGATGGGCGCTCCGAAAGGGGCCTCGCGGCTGCTGCAGCGGATCGGCCGCGCCAATCACCGGCTCGACGAACCGAGCGAGGCGGTGATCGTCCCCGGCAACCGCTTCGAATATCTCGAGGGCCGCGCCGCGATCGACGCGGTCGAGGCGGGCGAACTCGACAATGAGCCCTTCCGGTCCGGCAGCCTCGACGTGCTCGCCCAGCATGTCCTCGGCCTCGCCTGCGCCGGCCCCTTCTTCGCCGAAGAGCTGCTGCCCGAGGTCCAGCGTGCCGCCCCCTATGCCACCTTGACGGCGGAGCAGTTCGACCGGGTGCTCAACTATATCGCCAGCGGCGGCTATGCGCTGAAGGCCTATGAGAAATATCGCCGGCTGACCCGCGAGCCCGACGGTCGCTGGCGCCTCAGCCATCCCAATTTCGCCGCCCAGCATCGCCTGAACGCCGGCATCATCGTCGAAGCGCCGATGCTCGACGTGCGCTTCAAAAATGGCCGCAGCCTCGGCAAGGTCGAGGAAGGCTTCGGCACCACCCTGTCCCCCGGCGACTGCTTCTTCTTCATGGGGATGGCGCTGGAGGTGCAGAAGATCGACCTGACCGACCTGATCGTGCGCGCCACCTCGCGCCCCGCGCGCATTCCCACTTATGGCGGCGCGCGGATGCCGATCTCGACCCATCTCGCCGATCGGGTGCGCCGCTTCCTCAACGATCCGGCCGAATGGCCGCGCTTCCCCGACGATGTCCGCGAATGGTTGGAGATGCAGGCGCGCCGCTCGCGCCTGCCCTCGCCCGACGAGCTGCTGGTCGAGACCTTCCCGCACGACAAGCGCCATTATATGGTGATCTACAGCTTCGAGGGGTGGAACGCGCACCAGTCGCTCGGCATGCTGCTGACCCGGCGGATGGAAAGCCAGGGCCTCGCCCCGCTTGGCTTCGTCTCCAGCGACTATGCGCTCGCCTGCTATTCGGTCGAGCCCGTCACTGACCCCGCCAGCCTCTTCTCGCCTGAAATCCTGGAGGACGAGTTCGTCCAGTGGGTGGAAGGCTCGGCACTGCTCAAGCGCGCCTTCCGCGAGGTGGCGGTGATCGGCGGGCTCGTCGAGCGCCAGCATCCCGGCAAGAAGAAGTCGGGCCGCCAGGTCACCTTCTCGACCGACCTGATCTATGACGTGCTGCGCCGCTACGAGCCCGACCACCTCCTCCTCGACGCCGCCTGGGCCGATGCCCGCGCGAAGATGACCGACGTCGGCCGGCTCAGCGCGCTGATCGAGCGGGCCGCCGAGAAGATTGTCCATGTGCAGCTCGACCGGGTCTCCCCGCTCGCGGTGCCGGTGCTGGTGCTGATCGGCCGGGAGACGGTGGCGCAGGGGCTGGCCGACGACGTGCTGCTGCTGGAGGCCGACGCCCTGGCGGCGGAGGCGATGCGGCCCTAATTTCCTGCTTTCTAGCCCTCTCCCCTTGGGGAGAGGGTTGGGAGAGCGGCTGACGTGAAGGTTTGACGGAGAGGACTGGACCAGCTCCACGTCGCTCCCTCTCCCCGCCCCTCTCCCCAAGGGGAGAGGGAGTTACCGCCGCGCGCAGCCCAGCGCCGCCGCGTCGATCGCGGTGGCCACGCCCTTCAGCAGATAGCCGTCCGACCGGTCCTTGCCGTCGGTCGAGACCCAGGCGACCCGCATCGAGGTCGCGCTCCGCATCGCGCCGATGATCGCCGCGTCGACCCGCGGGTCGGGTGCCCAGGCGTCGACCCCGGCCGCGACCAGCGGGAAATCGCGGTCGCCGAAGAAGATTCGAATCGGGCTTTTCGGCGCGCGCGGCTCCCTCAATCGGAAGTGGACCTGCCCGCTGATCCGCTGCTGTGGCCAGATTCCCACCGCCGCGAAGCTGCGATAGCTGCCGCGTCGGCCGTTCTCGGGGGTCGCGATCGCGAAGCAATGGAGCGGTTTCGGGTCGCGAAACGCCCCCCAAGCCGCAAAGATTCCCAAGGATTGCCGATCCGGCGGCGCCGCCGAAACGAGCAGCGGCACGGCGATCAGCCAGCATTTCCGGGGCCTCATCCTGTCAATCCCCCGAAGGTGTGTTCGTGACAAAAATGCAACATTTTCCGCTGTTTATCTGGCGTTCATGCAACAATCGACGGTTCGGTGCACTAGGCATCCCACGTCTCCGCTTGCCCCCATGGAGACGAAGTTAGATATGGAGTTATACTATGCGTAGCATCGTTGTCGCCGCTCTCCTCGCGGCCAGCGCAGCCACCCCCGCCCTCGCCCAGGACGCTCCCTCGTGGACCGGTTTCCGCGTCGAGGGTCTCGCGGGCTGGGATCGCGCCCAGAACAACGGGCATGACGACGGCGTGGCCTATGGCCTCGGCGCCGGTTATGATTTCCGCGCCGGTGGCGCGATCCTCGGCGTCGATGCCGAAGCCAGCGACAGCTCGGTGAAGCAGTGCGCCGGTGCGTCGACCGCCGCCGACCCGCGCATCTGCGCCAAGGCCGGTCGCGACCTGTACATCGGCGGCCGCGTCGGCATGCCGGTCGGCAGCCGCGCCCTGCTGTACGCGAAGGGCGGCTACACCAACGCCCGCGTCAAGCTGACCGGCAATGACGGCACCGGAACCGTCGGTCTCGGCCACGAGAATCTCGACGGCTTCCGCCTCGGTGCCGGCGCCGAATATGCGATCGGCGCGAACGCCTTCGTGAAGACCGAGTATCGCTACTCGAACTACGAGCAGGGCTTCTCGCGTCACCAGGTGCTCGGCGGCTTCGGCTTCCGCTTCTGATCGCGCACAGCGTTCGAAGGTGAAGGAAGGGCTCGGCGGTTTCGCCGGGCCCTTTCCTTTTGGGGCGAGCGGAAGGAAGGGCGAGAAAGCACCAGCATGGCCCGAATTATCCCCAGCTTTCGACGCTTTGGGCTGGCGGGGGCGCGAAGCCGCGCTATAACCATCCTCCATTTACCCTGCGGGCCCTTACTCCGCAGGCATTTCGGGGCGGTCCATGAAGGCTACGATCGAACGCGCGACACTTCTCAAGAGCCTGGGTCACGTCCAGTCGGTCGTTGAACGGCGCAACACCATTCCGATCCTTTCGAACGTGCTGATCGAAGCCACGTCGGAAGGCACGCTCCGCCTGATGGCGACCGACCTCGACCTGCAGATCGTCGAGTTGGTCGAAGCCGCGGTGGACCAGCCGGGGGCGACCACCGTCTCCGCCCACACCCTGTTCGACATCGCCCGCAAGCTGCCCGAAGGCTCGCAGGTCCAGCTGGCGGCCGCCGACGGCAAGATGCAGATCGTGGCGGGCCGCGCCCGCTTCAACCTGCAGACGCTGCCCAAGGACGACTTCCCGATGATCGCCGAGGGCGAGCTGCCGACCAAGTTCGAGCTGCCCGCCGAGACCTTGAAGCAGCTGATCGACAAGACCCGCTTCGCGATCTCGACCGAAGAGACCCGCTATTATCTCAACGGCATCTTCTTCCACGTCCAGGACGACGTGCTGAAGGCCGCCGCCACCGACGGCCACCGCCTCGCCCGCGTCACCATCGCGCGCCCCGACGGCGCCGAGGGCATGCCCGACATCATCGTGCCGCGGAAGTGCGTGGGCGAGCTGCGCAAGCTGCTCGACGAGCTCGACGGCTCGGTCCAGATCACGCTGTCCTCCACCAAGATCCGCTTCGGCCTGGGCACCGCGATCCTCACCTCGAAGCTGATCGACGGCACCTTCCCCGACTATAACCGGGTGATCCCGACCGCGAACGACAAGCTGCTCAAGCTCGATCCGAAGAGCTTCATGGAGGGCGTCGACCGCGTCGCCACCATCGCCTCGGAAAAGACCCGCGCGGTGAAGATGGCGCTCGAGACCGACAAGATCACCCTGTCGGTCACCAGCCCCGAAAACGGCACCGCCGCCGAGGAAGTCCCTGGCGAATATACCTCGCCCGGCTTCGAGATCGGCTTCAACGCGCGCTATCTGCTCGACATCCTCGGCCAGATCGACGGCGACCTCGTCGAGGTGCACCTCGCCGACGCCGCGGCGCCGACCCTGATCCGCGAGAATGACAAGGCGCCCGCGCTCTACGTGCTGATGCCGATGCGGGTGTGATCTCCCTCTTCTTTGTTGGGCGCGATTTCCGAGCCGGCAGATGAGTCCATCCGCCTTGAAATCGCGCCGGGGGAGACGCGCCTAAGGGGGGAGAGACGAAGATGCCGGTGACGGCCGCGCCCGATCTGCAGGCCATCGTCGACCGCATCGCCGCCGAAATGGCGGGCGCCTCCGATCGCGGCAAGGTGGCCGATTACATCCCCGGGCTGGCGCGGGTCGATCCGAAGCATTTCGGCATCGCCATCGCCACCCATGACGGGAAAATGTATTCGGCCGGCGACGCCGACATCCCCTTCTCGATCCAGTCGGTGTCGAAGGTGTTCGCGCTCACCCTGGCGCTCGGCAAGGTCGGCGATTCGCTGTGGCAGAGGGTCGGCCGCGAGCCCTCGGGCAACGCCTTCAACTCGATCGTCCAGCTCGAGGCCGAGCATGGCATCCCGCGCAACCCCTTCATCAACGCCGGCGCGATCGTCGTCGCCGACGTGATCCTGGCCGGGCATGAGCCGCGCGAGGCGATCGGCGAGATCCTGCGCTTCGTCCGCCAGCTCGCCGGCGACGAGAGCATCGCGATCGACGCCGAGGTCGCCAAGGGCGAAGCCGAGACCGGCTTCCGCAACGCCGCGCTCGCCAATTACATGCGCAGCTTCGGCAATATCCACCATCCGGTGGAGCAGGTGCTAGGGGTCTATTTCCACCAGTGCGCGCTGACGATGAGCTGCAAGCAGCTTGCGCTCGCCGGCCGCTATCTGATGCTGGAGGGGCAGCACCCCGACACCGGCTTCAACGTCATCTCGCCGATGCGCGCGCGCCGCATCAACGCGCTGATGATGCTGTGCGGCCATTATGACGGATCGGGCGAGTTCGCCTTCCGCGTCGGCATCCCCGGCAAGTCGGGGGTGGGCGGCGGCATCATGCTGATCGTCCCCGGCATCGCCTCGATCGCCGTCTGGTCGCCGGGCCTCAACGACCGCGGCAACTCGACCCTCGGCTCGCTGGCGCTGGAACGGCTGTCGGTGGCCACCGGCTGGTCGGTCTTCAACCAGCGCGATCCGGGGTAGGGCTTCCCAAGAAACGAGGCCGTCATTCCAGCGAAAGCTGGAATCTCTCTTAACCTTGGATCACCTCGAACAGATCGAGCCATTTGGGGTTGGCCACTTCGATCAGCTCGACCTTCCAGGCTCGCTTCCACGTCTTGAGCATCTTTTCGCGGGCAATCGCTTCCTCGATCGTAGCATGGCGCTCGGCGAGAACAAGGCGGTCGAGCTTGTAGCGGCGGCAGAAATCCGAACCCTCGCCATTGCGATGTTGCCAGATGCGCGCGGCGAGATCGGCCGTCACCCCGACATAGAGCACGCCCCTGGCCCGATTGGTCATGATATATGTCCAGCCGCCGGCCATGGGGCGAGCTTAGGCCAAAGGCGTTGAGATTCCAGTTCGCTGGAATGACGCCCGTTGGTTTGAGGCGGCCTTTCCAATCGTGATCCCAGCGAAAGCCGGGACCTTTCTTCTTCACTGCCTCACTTCGTATAGGGCACAAACTCACTCAGCCCGCACGCCCCATAGGTGATCGGCGAGTTCGCCTCGGCCACCGTCACCAGATCGGCGCCGCAGAGCTGGGCGGTGGTGGTGCGGGTGATCAGCACCCGGTTGGGATGGAGCAGCGCGCAATGGCCGCGGTCGGGCTGGTTGACGTACCAGAGCCGCGACGACTGCTTGTAGATGATCGCGGTCTCGTCGACGATCCGGGTCGACTGGATGCGGCGCAGCTGGACGCAGGACACCGGGGCGCCGGCGGTGCGGCCCTCCAGTTCCTTCAGCGCCTTGGCCGAGAGCGGCGCGGGCGCGTCCGAGGCAGCGAGCAGCAGAGGCACGGCGAGCAGCGGGAGAAGCGAGCGGACATGCAGCATGGCGAGTCTCCTTGATGGACCCACCTTAGACGGACTCAGCCGCGAAAAGCATCTTTCGCGGCGCGCCGCCGGGCGAGTTCCTCGACGCTGCCGGCGCGCATGAACGGGTTGGTCGCGCGTTCGAGCCCGATCGTGGTGGGCACCGTCGCCTCGCCGCGGGCACGAGCCGCGTCGACCGCCGCCATCCGCTCGGCAATCGCGCCGTTTTCGGGCTCGGCGACCAGCGCATAGCGGCCGTTTGACTGGGTATATTCGTGCGCGCAATAGACGCGGGTGTCCTCGGGCAGCCGCTCCAGCCGTTCCATGTTGCGGAACATCTGCTCGGGCGTCCCCTCGAACAGCCGGCCGCAGCCCATCGCGAACAGCGTGTCGCCGGTGAACACCACTTCCTCCTGCGGAAGATGGATGGCGATATGGCCGGCGGTGTGCGCGGGCACCTCCATTACCTCGCCGTCGATCGCGCCGATGCGGATATGGTCGCCCTCGGCCAGCGCGACGTCGAGGCTGGGAATCTTCGCCGCCTCGGCGGCGGGCGCGCGCACCCGCGCGCCGGTCGCCGCCTTGATGGCGTCATTGCCGCCGATATGGTCGGGGTGCCAGTGGGTGTTCCAGATCTGGCTGATCGTCCAGCCGCGCCGGTCGGCCTCGGCCAGCACCGGCTCGGCCACCGCGGGATCGACCGCCACCGTCTCGCCCGAGACGGGCTCGTGCATCAGCCACACATAATTGTCGCTGAGCACCGGGATGCGGACGATCTCGACGGTCATCTCACCAGGCGCCCGTGTTCGGCATCGACGCCCATGGCTCGGCGGGGGGAAGCGTGCCCTCCTGCAGCAGCTCGATCGAGATGTTGTCGGGGGTGCGGACGAAGGCCATGTGCCCGTCGCGCGGGGGGCGGTTGATCGTGTAGCCGGCGTCCATGATCCGCTGGCAGGTCTCGTAGATATTCTCGACCCGATAGGCGAGGTGGCCGAAATTGCGGCCGCCGTCATAGCCCTTCTCGTCCCAGTTGTGGGTGAGCTCGACCTGCGCCGACTCATCCCCCGGTGCGGACAGGAAGATCAGGGTGAAGCGCCCCGCCTCATTATCGAAGCGATGGGTTTCGCGCAGGCCCACCAGCTCGAGGAAACGGATCGTCTCCGCCGGATCGGAGACTCGGATCATGGTGTGAAGATATTTCATCGGCTCTATCTAGGTTGCGATGGCGACGATGCAAAGACTCGGAACCAAGTTCCGCCTCCGGCCAGCAAGCGTGTCAGCCGATGAGTGTTTTGTTTGTTTAGCCCTCAGGCGCCGGCACGGGCATCCGCCCGCTTGGCTATCCTCGCATAAGCTCGGGCGGCCGTTCGGCCTTGCGGGACACTTATGTGTCCCGACGCTGATCTCATGCGTCGCTCCGGCGGAGGCCGGAGCCGCTATGAAGCGGATGGCGACTTGGCCACAAGAGCCCGTGGCAGCCCAACCTCCACTAGCGTGACGCCTATTGGGGGTCCGCGCCCTCACCACCCTTCAAAGCCAGCGCAGCCGCCTGCCCACCGGGACTCTCCGGCGAGGTCTGCGCCGCCCGGGTCCAGGCCGCTTTCGCGTCCTCCATATTGCCCGAGGCGGCCGCGATATTGCCCGCCTCATAGGCGATCGAGGCATCCTTGGGGGCCAGCTTCACCGCCTCGCGGATCGAGCTGAACGCCAGCGGCATCTCCTTCATCTTGCGGGCGAGGTTGGCGCGCAGCAGCCAGCCGAGCGGATCGCGCGGGACCAGCTTGGTCGCCTGCTCCAGATCGGCCTTGGCGGCGGTCATGTCGGCGGCGGCCACCCCGGCGCGGGCGCGGTCGAGATGGACCTCGCCCTTCATCTCGTCGGAGAGACCCGGCAGCGACAGCGCCTTGTCGAAAGCGTTGCGCGCGCGGGTGGGCTCGTCGCCGGCCAGCGCGGCGTTGCCGGCCTGCATCCACAGCACCACCGCCATCGAATCCTGGGCGATCTGGGCTTCCTTGGCGGCGCCCTCGAACGTGGCGGCCGCCTCGGGCCACTTCTCCAGGCCCGACTGGGCGATGCCCATGCATTGCTTGGCGGCCATGCCGCCGCCCGTGGCGAGCCAGGTCTTCGCTTCCTCGAGCCCCTTTTCGGGCTGGTCGTCAGCCAGCTTCGCGCAGGCGACCCCGCGCGCCTTGTGCTCGGCCGCGCTGGGCGCCGCCTTGGCCGCCGGTGCCGGCGCCCCCGGCAGAGAGAGGGTCGGCATCGGGGGGACAGGGGTCGCCGCGGCGGCGGCGAAGGCGAGCAGGCTGAGCATCACGGCTCCATCAGGGGGGCGACCGTCGCCAGCAGCAGATCGATGTCCTGCGGCCGCGACAGGCGATGGTCGCCCTCCTTGACCAGGATCGTCTGCACATCGCCTGAACGGAGCGCGCGGCCCAGCCGCAGCGCGATCGACACCGGCACCGTCTCGTCGAGCTGGCCGTGAAGCAGCCGCACCGGCCCGTCGAACGGGATCTCGTTATCGAGCAACAGGTTGGCCTGGCCCGACTCCCAGAAGCGCAGGGTCGTCACATAGGGTTCGTCGGAATAGTCGCTGGGCTCGGCGATCCGGCCTTCCTTGCGCAGCAACGCGACGACATCCTCGGAGAAGCCCCATTCGGTGAAGTCGGGCGCGGCGGCGATGCCGACGATCGCCTGCACCCGGCCCGGCAGCGCCAGCGCGATCAGCAGCGCCAGCCAGCCGCCCATCGACGAACCGACCAGGATCAGCGGCCCCGACGAGGCGAAGGCCGCGATCATGTCGAGCGCATCGTCGCGCCAGTCGGCCAGGTCATAGGCCTCGAAATCGCCCTCGCTGCGGCCGCAACCGCCATAGTCGAGCCGCAGCATCGCCCGCCCCTCGCGCCCCGCCCAGGCGTCGAGCGCGGTGGCCTTGTCGCCCTCCATGTCGGAGCGATAGCCGGGCAGGAACACGATCGTCGGCCCCCGGCCGGGGCGATAGCGATAGGCGAGCGCCGGCTTGTCCGGGCGGGTGAGATAGGCGGTCATAGGGTCGGCGCTTTACTCCCCGACGGTCTAGAAACGAAGGTCCAAATCGGCCTTCGCCTTCGCCTTGCCGCACATGGCGCGCACCGCGGCCCAGGCTGGCGGCGACAGCGCCGGTTGGGCGCGCGCCAGTCCCTTCGCCGCCTTGGCGAAGGCCTTTTGCCGCTCGGCCGAGAGCGGATGGCTCGCCATATAGACGAACATGTCGGGCAGCCCCGCCTCCTGCTTGCTCAGCCGGCCGAAGAAGCCCGCGGTCGCGGCGGGGCTGATCCCGGCCTTCACCATATGCGCGATCGAATAGTCGTCGGCCTCGCGCTCGGCGTCGCGGCTGTAGCGCGATTCAAGCAGCGCCTGGCCATAGTCGGCGGCGGTCCCGCCCGATCCGATCAGCAGCCCCAGCCCGAAACGGCGCAGCAGCGACACCATGACATGGCGATGCTCGACATGGCCGATCTCATGCGCGAGCACCCCCGCCACCTCGTCGGCCGATCTCGCCTGGTCGATCAGCCCCCGGAAGATCAGGATGCGCCCGCCGGGCAGCGCCACCGCGTTGACGATGTCGACGTTGAGCACGCTCACCCGGATCGGCCGGCCCGCCGGCGACAGCCGCCGGGCGAGATCGTCGATCGCCTTCTGCCCCTCGGGCGCACGGCAGGCCTGGGCGCCGAAATCGCCGGTGATCGCGTCGCCCAGCTTCTGCTCCCAGCTATAGGGAATGGCGCGCGCGACCAGGTCGAGCCCCTTGATCGCGCCGAGCACGACCAGCGCCGAGACGATCAGCCCGAGCGCCGCGAAACCCCACAGCCCGATCCGGTCGATCGGCCCGCCATAGGCCCCGCGCGACGGCAGCCGCCACAGGATCGGGGTGGGCGGATCGGCGTCGAAGCCCAGCCGCCAGCCCTTGAAGTCGCTGCGCTCGAACAGCAGCCCAGGAGCATCGACCCGCCGCAGCAGCGCCAGCGGCACCGCCTCCCGCCCCTCGATCGCCAGCGCATCGCCGTCGATCGCGACGACCACCTCATGCCGGATCGCCGAGTGGCCGTCGTGCAGCCAGGCGGGTGCCGTCTCGCTCAGAACGCCCCCACGTCGAAGGCGTCGAGCAGGCCTTCGCCCTGTTTCGGCTCGGCGGTGGTCGACTGGGTCAGGCTCGCCAGGTCGATCTCGCCGCTCGCTTCCATGTGCCGGATGAAGAAGGACCAGTTGCGATAGCCGATGAAGATGATGCCGATCCCGAGGGTGACGATCATCAGCGCGACATGCCCCAGGATCAGCTTGAACCAGTCCATCGTGCGCGCGGTGAATTCGAAACGGATCTCGTGCAAGGTCAGCGAACCGATCGCCTCGCGCAAGAAAGCCGCATAATAGACGATCGCGATCACCCCGATGCCGACATAGCCGACGAGTATGCCCAGAATCAGCACGCCGAGCGCCGCAGGCGACGGCCCCTGCCCCGTGGCCATGCTGGTCATGACCAGAGCTCCGCCCCCCAGGCAGCCCGCCACCGGGAGCAGATAGAAAAGCAGGAAGCGGCCGATGATCGGGCTCCAGTCGGCATGGGCGGCAAAGCGCTGGTTGCCGAAGCTCAGCCGACCCCAGCGATCGTTCCACAGGCCGGTCATCGACCAGGGGATCAGGAAACCGACGACCAGCCCGCCCACCGCGGTCTTCCACATCGCGGTCAGCGCATAGCCCCAGCCCTGGTCGTCGCTGCCGCCACGGATGCCACGCCAGAAGGTGCGGCTGAGCCGGTAGCGGATCGCCCGGTAACGGGCGAGGCCATAAAGAAACATGAGCGCAGCATAGGCCGCCAGGGTCAGCAGGATCGACGCACCGAGATGGCCCCGGGCGATCAGCCCCTGCACCACGAACTGGAGGACAATCAGTGGCGGCGCGAATAGCACCGCCACCATCAGGAAGCCGATGAACAGCTCCTTGCCGGTCCCGGTCCATTCCAGCGGATCGCCGATGAAATCGCTGCGGCTCCACAGATAGCGCCGCTCGCGCGTGGTGGCCCAGAAACGGTAGATGCCAAGCGTGACGATCGTCAGCAGCAGGTTGGTGAACGCGATCGGCGCGAATTCGCGCCAGTTGCCGTGGAAGCGGAAGGCACTCTGCGCCCGATCGTCTGTCATCCCCCGAAAATCCCCCTAAATCCCGGAAAGGATGGGACTATGCGACGCCCCTTGCGTCAAGCGCAGATCGCTCCGATCTGAGGGAGAGCGGCCGCCGTTCGCAACGCTTGCCCCTGACACCCCTTCGCGGGCATAAGCCGCGCTCCCAAAACTCCACAGGAATCTTGATCCCTCATGTCCGATCTTCTCACCATCACGCTTCCCGACGGCTCGGTGCGCGAAGTGAAGACCGGCACTACCCCGGCCGAGATCGCCGCCGCGATCGGGCCCGGCCTCGCCAAGGCCGCGATCGCCGCCCGGGTGGACGGCGAGCTGCGCGACCTCGATCGGCCGCTGGACAAGGATTCCTCCCTCGCCCTGATCACCGGGCGTGACGAGGCCGAGGCGCTCGACCTCGCCCGCCACGACTATGCCCATATCCTGGCGGAGGCAGTGCAGAGCCTGTATCCGGGCACCCAGATCACCTTCGGTCCCTCGACCGACGACGGCTTCTACTACGACTTCGCGCCGGCCCCCGGCCGCGGGCCCTTCACCGAGGAGGAGCTGCCCGCGATCGAGGCGGAGATGCGCAAGATCATCGCCGCCAACAAGCCGCTGCGCCGCGAGGAGTGGAGCCGCGAACAGCTGATCTCGCGCTGGAAGCAGCAGGGCGAGAGCTTCAAAGCCGAATGGGCCGCCGAGCTGCCCGGCGACGAGCCGCTGACGGTCTACTGGTCGGGCGACGACTGGCTCGACATGTGCCGTGGGCCGCATCTGCCCTCCACCGGCAAGCTCGATCCGCAGGCGTTCAAGCTCACCCGCGTGTCGGGCGCCTATTGGCGCGGCGACCAGGCCAATGCGATGCTGAGCCGCATCTACGGCACCGGCTGGCTCAACAAGAAGCAGCTCGACGCGCACCTGACCCGGCTGGAGGAGGCCGCCAAGCGCGACCATCGCCGCATCGGCCAGGAGATGGACCTGTTCCACCTTCAGTCGGAGGCGCAAGGGTCGGTGTTCTGGCATCCCAAGGGCTTCCGCCTGTGGCGGGTGCTCGAGGCCTATATGCGCCGCAAGCTCGACGCCGCCGACTATGAGGAGGTGAAGACCCCCCAGCTGATGGACGCGCGCCAGTGGGAGCAGTCGGGCCACTGGGGCAAATATCGCGAGAATATGTTCGTCGTCCCCGACGAGATCCCCAATGCCGAGGAGGACGGCCCGGTGCTGTCGGGCGAGGGCGACCTGATGGCGCTCAAGCCGATGAACTGTCCGGCGCACATCCTGATCTTCAAGCAGGGGATCAAGAGCTATCGCGACCTGCCGATCCGCATGGCCGAGTTCGGCTGCTGCCACCGCAACGAGCCGCATGGCGCGCTGCACGGCATCATGCGGGTGCGCCAGTTCACCCAGGACGATGCGCATATCTTCGTCCGCGAGGACCAGCTGATCACCGAGATCAAGGATTTCTGCGATCTGCTCGACGCGGTCTATCGCGACCTCGGCTTCGACAGCTATGCGATCAAGCTGGCGCTGCGCCCCGAGAAGCGCTTCGGCAGCGAAGAGATGTGGGACAAGGCCGAGCAGACGCTGCGCGACGCCGTCGCCGCCGCGGGCCGCGCCACCGAAGCCTATGGCTGGGAAGAACTGCCTGGCGAGGGCGCCTTCTACGCGCCGAAGCTGGAGTTCCACCTGACCGACGCGATCGGCCGCACCTGGCAGGTCGGCACGATCCAGGCCGACACGGTGCTGCCCGAGCGGCTCGATGCGTCCTATGTCGGCGAGGATGGCGAGCGCCACCGGCCGGTGATGCTCCACCGCGCGATCCTGGGCACGTTCGAGCGCTTCATCGGCATCCTGATCGAGCATCATGCCGGCCGCTTCCCGCTCTGGCTGGCGCCGGTGCAGGCGGTGGTGGCGACGATCGTCTCGGACGCCGACGACTATGCGAAGCAGGTGGAGGCGAAGCTCGCCGCCGCCGGCCTTCGCGTCGAGAGCGACGTCCGCAACGAGAAGATCAACTACAAGGTGCGCGAGCACAGCCTGGCCAAGGTCCCCGCGCTGCTGGTGGTCGGCAAGCGCGAGGCCGAGGAAGGCACCGTCGCGATCCGTCGCCTCGGCGAGCAGGCGCAGACCGTGCTGCCGATCGACGAGGCGATCGCCGCGCTGATGGCCGAGGCGACCCCGCCCGACCTGCGACGGCCCTGATGGACGGCGAGGGCAGGGATCGTCGCGAGATTCTGGCCGGTGGCCTCGCCATCGCCATGCTCGGCGCCACACCTGCACTCGCCGCTTCCGGAGAAGGGAAAGCCATGTACGGACTGATCGGCAAGATGACCGCGAAGGACGGCCAGCGCGACGCGCTGGTCGCGATCCTGCTCGAAGGGTCGGACAAGATGCCGGGCTGCCGGTCCTATATCGTCGCGCGCGACGGCAAGGACGCCAATGGCATCTGGGTGACCGAGGTGTGGGACTCGAAGGCGGACCATGCCGCTTCGCTGAAACTGGCCTCGGTCCAGTCGGCGATCGGGCGCGGAAAACCGCTGATCGCGAGCTTCGACAGCTATGTCGAGACCGAGCCGATGGGCGGCACCGGGCTGGTCTGAAACCGCGCCTGACGCAACCGCGCCACAGGCCGCGACAAAACTGTTACGTTACACGCTGTGCCCATCTTTCAAATCGGTGCGTTTCGGCTTATATCGCGCGCGGATAACCACGACAGGAGATAGTGTTATACGTCCCCCTATGATGCGCCGCCCCCTCGGGCAGCCGCCCATGCCGCTCAATGGCCCGCGCTATAATGAGTTCATCCAGTCGCCCAAGGTCCGGGTGATCGATGAAGAGGGTGAGAATCTGGGCGTGATGTATACGCGCGAGGCGATCGAGCAGGCGCAGGAGTCTGGCCTCGACCTGGTCGAGGTGTCGCCCAACGCCGATCCGCCGGTGTGCAAGTTCCTCGATGTCGGCAAGTTCAAGTACGAGGCCCAGAAAAAGGCCAATCTTGCCCGGAAGTCGCAGAAGACGCAGGAGATCAAGGAGATCAAGATGCGTCCGAACATCGACGACCACGACTATGACACCAAGATGAAGAAGATCCACGAGTTCATCGGCGAAGGCGACAAGGTGAAGGTCACCCTGCGCTTCCGCGGCCGTGAACTCGCGCATGGCCAGCTGGGCATGCAGGTGCTTCAGCGGGTCCAGGCCGACATGGCGGAAACCGCCAAGGTCGAGCAGTTCCCGCGCATGGAAGGCCGCCAGATGCTGATGGTGATCGCGCCCAAATAAGGCGCGCCCGCCGGCCGACGCGAAAAGGGCGGGTCGCCATGGCGGCCCGCCCTTCGCTTTTCTGACATGGATCAGGATTTCGGCCGCGAAAACCGGCTTCCGCTACGCCTTTCCGGCAAATCTTAACTTTTCTGTGACCCGTATCACGACTCCGACTCCCCGAATCGCCTAGATCAGGTCATGGTTCAGGCCTCTTGACTGGGGAGTTGGGGAAATGGGGCGCTGGTGGAAGCGAATCCTGTGCGGCGGAGCAGCCGTGACAGGCGCGATCGGACTGTTCTTCGCAGCCGCCGATCGGGGCGCGAGGGCGGCCGACCATCTCGATCCGCCGGCCCGCACCGATCCCGATGTCGACCAGAAGCCCGACAAGGCGGCCGACATCGCCGACGTCTATACCTGGCACACCGCCACCGACCTGATCATCGCGGTCACCTTCGCGGGCCCGCAGGCCACCAACCTGCCCGCCACCTATGACCGCGACATGCTCTACACGATCAACATCTCGAACGACGACGTGACCTTCACGCCCGAGATCCAGATCCGCTGGCGCTTCGGCCAGAACGGGTCGGCGACGGGGGTGCAGTTCAGCGGCATCCCCGGCACCACCGGGCCGATCGAGGGGCCGGTCGAGACCGATCTGCGCCAGGGCAATGTCATCGTCCGCGCCGGGCTGTTCGACGATCCCTTCTTCTTCGACCTGCAAGGCTTCCGCGCGACGCGCTCGACCGGGGCGCTCAGCTTCCGCAGCGATCGCAACTTCTTCGCCGGGCAGAACCTGACCGCCGCGGTGGTGCAGATCCCGCGCTCCTCGGTCGAGACGAGCACCGGCAAGGTCCGCATCTGGGCGACCAGTGCGCGCTTCGGGGGGAATATCTGATGCGCGCCCGGCTTCGCCCCATGACGGCGGTGGCGGCGGCGATCGCCCCGCTCTTCCTGCTCGCGGCCTGCGGTGGCGGCGGCGATTCCACGCCGACGCCCACCCCTGTCTCTTATACACATCTGACGCTGCCGACGATCTTACGCGTGT
>CAUTRN010000049.1:0-49717 GCA_963540925.1 uncultured Sphingomonadaceae bacterium | reverse complement strand
ACACGCGTAAGATCGTCGGCAGCGTCAGATGTGTATAAGAGACAGCCCCCACGCCGAGCGCGCAGCCCCCGGCCCCGGCGGGCGCCAATTTCGACGTGCTGCCCTGCCTGCAGCAGACGACGGTGCCCGGCCGGACGCTCGCCGATCTCGTCGTGCCCGACTCGATCCAGGTCGATTTCAACCAGGCGCCGGGCTTTCCCAATGGCCGCCGGCTCGAGGATCCGGTGATCGACGTCACCCTGGCGGCGCTGTTCCTCGACCTGAAGCGCGAGCCGGTCACCCGCTTCTTCGCGCTGCCGCTCAACCCGCCGGCCAACGACCTGCCCTTCCGCACCGCCTTCCCCTATCTGGCGGCGGCGCAGGGCAATCCGCCGACCGGGCCGGTGATGACCTCGGGCTTCAACTTCCGCACCGATGCGCCCTCGGCCTATGTCCGGGTCGATCGCATGGGCATGCCGGCGGTGGCGACGGCGGTGATCGGCAGCAGCACCAAGACCAAATATAATGACTCCGATCCGCGCGACGACACCAACCTCGTCTTCCTCGAGGACATCACCAAGACCCTGAAGGGGCTGACCGACGCGCTCAGCGATGATTTCGCGGCGGCCGGTTTCCGGATGTGCGCCGTACAGAAAACAACAGGCTGAGCAGCAGCAGCGGCACCAGCACATAGGGCGCCCGGCCCAGCGCCTCGTCGACGAAGCGCGCCGCCGCCAGTTCGCGGTTACCCAGCCGCTCGGCCAGCCACAGCAGGGCCGCGACACCGATCACCAGCGACCCGCCGATCCGGATCGGGCGATAGGCAGCGGTGCGCGCGAGCAGTGCGAGCGGCGGCGCCAGCACCGAGACGACGAGCAGCTGGACCAGTTCGATCCCCAGGTTGAAGCCCAGGATCGCCTGCGCCTTGGGCCAGGGATCGAGCGCGAAATGGCCGATGATCGTCGCGAAGGCGAGGCCGTGGACCAGACCGAACCCCGCCGCGACCAGCGCCTCGCGCCCGGCGAACAGCGGCCGCAGCCCATGGACGGCGGTGATCAGGATCGACAATGCGATCAGCGCCTCGACCGGCTGGGCGGGCAGTTGCCAGTCGAACAACGCCCCGCCGATCAGCGTGAGCGAATGGCCGATGGTGAAGGCCGTGACGATCGCGACGAGCGATCGGATCGTGTGCCGCGCCCCGGCATAGCCGCCCCAGCGCCCAGCGCTGGCCAGCAGTGGCGCCGGCAGCAGCAGCCCGATCAGGAAGAGCAGATGGTCATGCCCCTCGGCGATATGCTCCATCCCCAGCGCGATCGCGGCGCGGAAGCCGGCCCAGCCGCTGGGGGCGCCGCGGTCGATCGCGACGGTGGCGTTGCCCTGCCGCAGCCCC
The DNA here is from genome assembly GCA_963540925.1 of uncultured Sphingomonadaceae bacterium. Taxonomy (GTDB): domain Bacteria; phylum Pseudomonadota; class Alphaproteobacteria; order Sphingomonadales; family Sphingomonadaceae; genus Rhizorhabdus. Next base: position 48,348 of record CAUTRN010000049.1, on the reverse strand, counting down.
GCCAGCAAGGCGGGGCGGACGCCGAGCCGGCCGCCGTCATAATCATCCTTCAGCCAGACCAGCGCGAAATGGCTCGGCACCTTGTCGAGCACCGCGTCATAGCGCAGCGACAGCCGCCGCAGCGGCGCACCCGGCGGCGGGGTCAGGCGAATCCGCGCTTCCAGGTCGGGCACGACATCGCCGCCGACACCCAGCGAGACGATCTGCGCGGTCCAGCGCCGCCCGTCGGGCGCAAGCGCCTCGACATGGCCGAGCAGCCAGGCGCCGAGCCGCGCCTTGTCCGCCGGATCGATCGCCGTCTCGGCATAGCGCAGTTCGCCCAGCGGAATCACGATATCGGCGTCGATCGTACTGCGTCCGAAGGCGAGCCCGACTTCACTATTGGGAGACAGATGCGCCTGCGCCGGAACCGCCACCAGCGCCGCGATCAGCAGCAGCAGGCGGAGCAGCGCGCTCAATGGCCGAACCACAACAGCGCGGCGGTGGGATCGGCGGCATGGGGATCGATCGCCAGCGCGGCCTCGCGCTCGCGATCGGCCTCGTCGCCCTGGCCGAGCAGCGCATGCGCCTGTGCGGCGGCCATCCGGCTTTCGGCCGAATCCCAGTGCGAGGCGAAGACCGGGGCGAGCGCCGCCAGCGCGCCGCGCGGGTCGTTATTGGCGATCAGCGCCCAGGCCAAAGTGGTGCGCGGCAGGCCATAGGGCCGGGCGGCGACATCGCGCCGGGCGAGCGCGAGCGCGCGAACCGGATCGCCGAACGCCAGCTCATGCTCGGCATAATGGCCGGCGGCGGCTTCGGGGAAGAGGCGGTAGCGTTCGGCCCAGATCGCCCCGGCGCGCGCCGCCCAGGCCTTCGACCGCGCCGCATCGCCGCGCGCCCGATAGAGCGAGGCGAGCGCATCCATCGCCTCGGGGCTCGCGGCGCCGGTGGCGATCCGCTCGAACGCAGTGATCGCCCGGTCCTCGCGCCCCTCCAGCGCGTCGACCTGGGCGCGATGCGCCGCGACCAGCCACCAGCCGGGAAAGAGCCGGTCGGCACGGGCGAAATGGCGCGCCGCCTTGTCGCGATCACCCCGGCGAAGTTCGATCGTCCCCCGCCGCAGCGCGAGATCGGCGAGGAACTGCGCATCGGGCAGCCGCGCCGCGCGCTCGACCTCGTCGATCGCCGCCAGCGCCTTGTCGGGCTTGCCGGCGCGCGCCGCCACCTCGACGAGGCGCAGGGTCAGCCGCGCGTCGGTGGGGGGTGCGCCGGCATCCTTGTAGCGCAACAACGCAGCTTCGGTGTCGCCGCGATAGAGAGCGATGTCGCCACGCGCGAGCGCCAGGCCGGTGCGGTCCTCGGCCTCGGGCTCCACCGCATAATGGTCGATCGCATCGGCCATATGCTCGGCCTGCCCCAGCCGGTGCATCGCCATCGCCAAGGCGAGCTGACTCTGGTGCGGCCCGGCGCCGGGCTCGGCGAGCGCGAAGGCGCGGTCGAGCGCGGCCTGGGCGGCGGCATAATCGGCATAGTCACCGGTCAGCCGCGCGCGGGCGATCAGCGCATTGGCGAGCCGCTCCTCGAACAGCCATTCGCCGCCATGGTCGCGCAGCAGCAGCCGCGCCCCCTCGACCGTGGCATTGGCGCCGTCGATCGCCGCCTTGTAGCTGCGCGGGCCCCCGCCCAACGGCACCCGCTCGACCGGCGGCGGCGGGGCGGCGAAGCGCCCGTAGAGCCAGCCCGCGCCCGCCACCAGCAGCATCGCCGCGCCGAGCAGCAGCAGCCAGTGCCAGAGCGGACGGCGTTTTTCGTCGAGCGCCGTCGCGGTCATCGCCGCTTCCCCAACACGCCGTCGATCCAGCGCAGCGCATAGCCCAGCGCCAGAAACACCAGCCCGATGACCGCGATGTTGAGCAAGGCCATCGGATAGCCGAAGCGGCCGGCATCGAGGAAGAAATAGGGATACCAGCCGTCCACCGCGCCGCGCAGCAGCGCCCAGCCGGCGAAGCCGAGCGGGAAGAGGATCCAGCGCAGCGGCGCCGTCCGGTCGATGCCGCCATGCGGCGGGAAGGCGAGCCAGCACAGCGTCCAGCCCAGCGGCACCAGGCTATGGACGAAGAGATTGCCCCACGAGCCCGCCCGGCCCGGCGGCACCATGTTGGCGAGCACCGCGTGGAAGATCAGCGCGACGACGAGGATATAGAGGGTGATCGCCACGCGGACCGAGGGCCGGGTCGCCCAGCGGTGCAGCCGGCCGCTTCCCAGCGCGGTGGCGCCCGCCGCCACCGCGATCAGCGCATTGCTCTCATTGGTGAAATAGCTCGCGAAACGCAGCGTGAAATAGCCGAGCGGCCCCGGACCGCCCAGAATGATGCTGTAATGCAGGGTGAGCCCGGCGAGCGCCATCAGCGCCACCGCCAGATGGGCAAGGCGCGCGATCGTCATGAAGCGGCCGGCGGCTCCCACAATTCGATCGCATTGCCCTCGGGATCGTGGATGCGCGCGAAACGGCCGGTCTCGGGGCTATCCCATTCGGCGCGGGTCTCGATCGCGATGCCGGCGGTGCGCAGGCCATCGAGCAGATCGTCGATCCCCTCCACCTTCAGGTTGATCATGAACGCCTTGTCGGCGGCGAAATAGTCGCTGTCGGCCTGGAAGGGCGCGAAGACCATCGGCCCGCCCTTCACCGTCCAATACCATTCGGACGCTTCGCCGCTTCCGGCCGAATCGCAGCCGGCGCCGACGCCCAGATGCTCGCGATACCAGGCCGACAGCGCATCGGGGTCCTTCGCCCGGAAGAACAGTCCGCCCATGCCGACCACGCCCATCGCCTGCCTCCGTAGCGTATCCGGCACCGGATTGCCCGAAGCCGGCCTTGCGGTCCAGCGGAAGCGTCGATCGCTCTCATCCGATAGGCCTTGCCTATTGGTAAGCCCCGAACCCCGCCGATACTGTGACGAAAATCATCGCGGAGAGGAGCGCAGGATATGGCCGAGGAGCCCGTGGCCGTCACCGATCTGGAGAAGGCCAACATCGCCTGGATGGCGAACCATCTGCGGACCTATCTCGAATCGGGCGGCACCGAGGGCCATGTCATCGACATGAGCCATCTGGGCGGCCACCCCACCTCGGTCACGCTCATCCTGAAGACGATCGGCCGCAAGAGCGGCGAGCCGCGGCTGATCCCGCTGCTCTACAGCTATATCGGCGGCGAGTTCCTGCTGATGGCCTCGCGCGGCGGCGCCGACATCCACCCCGCCTGGTATTTCAACATGACCGCCGCCGACACGGTCGACATCCAGGTCGGGCCCCAGGCGTTCCGCTGCACCTGGCGGGTGCTGGAGGGCGCCGAGCGCGAGCGTGCCTGGGCGATCTCGGTGACCAACTATCCGCCGGTCGAGGGCTATACCGAGCACACCGACCGCGTCTTCCCGCTGGTGGCGCTGAAGCCGGTCGAGGGGATAGGTTTGTTCGGTTAGCCCTCAGGCGCCGGACGTCCGTCCGGCTTGGCTATCCTCGCATAAGCTCGGGCGCGCGTTCGCGCTTGCGGAGCCCTGTCGGGCTCCGACGATGAGCTCTGCGTCGGGACATGCCAATGTCCCGCAAGGCCGAACGGCCGCCCGAGCTTATGCGAGGATAGCCAAGTGCGCGGATGCGCACGCCGGCGCCTGAGGCCCAAACAAACTACGCGGCCTTGCGCGCCGAAGACCCCGCTGCCGCTTCCACCACCAGCCGTTCGAGCGTCTTCAGCCGGGTCGCGCTGGTGATCTTGTCGCCGGTCAGGTCCGCCACATAGAAGACGTCCACCGCGCGCTCGCCATAGGTGGCGATGTGCGCCGAATGGATCATCACCTTCGCCTGGAACAGCGCATGCGCCAGCGCATAGAGCAGCGCCGGCCGGTCGCGGGCGTTGACCTCGATCACCGTGTAGCGGTTCGAGGCGCGGTTATCGATCAGCGCGGCGGGCTCGATCGAGAAAGCGTCGGCGCGGGTGCGGGTGAGCGGCTTGGCGAGCAGCCGGTCGACCATGCGCGCGCGGTTGGCGAGCGCATCCTCGATCGCGACCCTGAGGCGCTGCATCCGGTCGTCGCCCTCGAAAGGCTGGCCGAACGGGTCCTGCACCAGCAGATTGTCGATCGCCATGCCGTCGCGGGTGGTGTGGATGCGCGCGTCGATCACGCTGGCGCCGGCCAGGTGGATCGCGCCGGCGATCCGGTAGAACAGGCCGGGATGGTCGCCCGCATAGATGCTGACCAGCGTCGCGCCGCGATCGGGATCGGGCGAGGCGGTGATCGACAGCGGCTTGCCCTCGGCGTCGGACGTCTCGATCAGCCGGGCATTGCCCTCGAGGATGTCGACGCTCTCGGCGACCCAATAGGCTTCGGGGAAGCGGGTGACATAGTCGGCGAAGCGCTCCTCCGACCAGCCCAGCCGCTCGCGCAGCTGCGCCTGCTTGGCCTCGATCCGCTCGCGCCGGCCGGTCTGCTTGTGGCCCAGCCGCAGCACCTCTTCGGACGCCTGGTACAGATCGCCGAGCAGCTGGCGCTTCCAGCTGTTCCACACGCCAGGGCCGACCGCGCGGATGTCGACGATCGTCAGGCAGAACAGCAGGCGCAGCCGCTCGGGGCTCTGCACCTTCTCGGAGAAGTCGAGGATCGTCTTGAAATCGCTCAGGTCGCGCTTGAACGCGGTGTCGGACATGACGAGGTGGTTGCGCACCAGCCAGGCCACCGTCTCGGTCTCGGCCGGGGTCAGCCCGAAGCGCGGACAGAGCTTCTCGGCCACCTCGGCGCCCAATATGCTGTGGTCGCCGCCGCGCCCCTTGGCGATGTCGTGGAGCAGCACCGAGACATAGAGCACCCGGCGCGAGACGATCGCGGGCAGGAAGCGGCTGGCGAGGGGGTGATCCTCCTTCAGCTCGCCCTTCTCGATCTGGTTGAGCAGCCCGATCGCGCGGATCGAATGCTCGTCCACCGTATAATGGTGGTACATGTCGAACTGCATCTGTGCCACGACCCGGCCGAAGTCGGGAACGAAGCGGCCGAACACGCCGGCCTCGTTCATCCAGCGCAGCACCGTCTCGGGCGTGTTGTGCGAGGTCAGCACGTCGAGGAAATAGGCATTGGCCTGGCGATCGCGGCGCACGCCATTGTCGATCAGCCGCGCGTCGCGCCCGGCCGCGCGCATCGCCAGCGGGTGGATCTCCAGCCCATGTTTGTCGGCCAGCGCGAACATCTGCAGCAGGCGCACCGGATCCTGGGCGAAGAAATCGTCCGACGGGATCGCCAGCCGCCCGCGATCGAGGATGAAGCCGTCGAGCTTGGTGGGCTTGCGGCGCAGGCTGGGCAGGCCGAAGCGGCGGCCCTTGCCCGCGAACGTCTCGTCGAGATGCGCCAGGAAGATCGCGGTCAGGTCGCCCACCCGCTTCGCCATCAGGAAATAATGCTGCATGAAGCGCTCGACCGCGGACTTGCCGGGCCGTTCGGCATAGCGCATCCGCCGGGCGATCTCGGGCTGGACGTCGAAGGTCAGCCGCTCCTCGGCACGGCCGGCGACGATGTGGAGGTGGCAGCGCACCGCCCACAGGAAATTCTCGGCCTTCTGGAACTGGCGCAGCTCGGCCTTGGTGAACAGGCCCTTCTCGACCAGTTCGGCCACCGAGCGGACCTGATAGACATATTTGCCGATCCAGAAGAGCGTGTGCAGGTCGCGCAGGCCGCCCTTGCCCTCCTTCAGGTTCGGCTCGACGACATAGCGGCTGTCGCCCATCCGCTGGTGGCGCTCGTTGCGCTCGACCAGCTTCTCGGACACGAAGGCGCGGCCGGTGCCGTTCATCACGTCGCGCGCGAACAAGGTGGCGGCCTCGTCGTACAGCGCCTCGTCGCCCCATACGAAGCGGCCCTCGAGCAGCGCGGTGCGGATCGTCAGGTCGCTCTTCGCCATCCGCACCATCTCGTCCAGCGAGCGGCTCGAATGGCCCACTTTCAGCCCCAGGTCCCACATCGAATAGAGCATCGATTCGATGACCTGCTCGGCCCAGCTGGTCTGCTTCCACGGGGTGAGGAAGGCGATGTCGACGTCCGAATGGAGCGCCATCTCGCCACGGCCATAGCCGCCCACCGCCATCAGGGTGAGCCGCTCGGCCGAGGACCGGTTGTTGATCGGATAGAGCCGCTCGATCGTGAAGTCGTGGATCAGGCGGATCATCTGGTCGGTCAGGAAGGCATAGGCCGCCGCGGTTTCCGAGCCGCGGGTCGGCTGGGCGGCAAGGCGACGGGCGATCTCCTCCCGGCCGCTATCGAGCGCGGCCTTGAAGATCGCGGTGCTGCCGGCGCGGAGCGCGGCGATGTCGCTGCTGCCGGGCAGCAGATCGGCGAGCGCATCGGCCACCGCGCGCCGATCGATGATCGCGCGGCGCTGGGGCAGCAGATCGAACTTCGTCGTCATGCGGTCCACATAGGGACGAATGGTTAAAAGAGCTAGCTGGAGCGGCCCGCTCTCAGCACTCCTCCCCGACCAGCCGGCGGCCGAAGCGCGCCCTGGCCGGCGGAGGCGGCGGGGCGGCCTTATCCTCCGCCAGGATCGCGAGCAGCGCCAGCGCGGTGCGGACCTCGGCGAAATCGTCGCCCTCGCCCGCCAGCACCAGCACCGCTTCCCGCGCATAGCCGCGATCGCCGAGCAGCCGGGCGGCGGCGCGACGCGCGGTGGCCAGACTATCGGGCGTCATCACCAGCGCCGTTTTGGCGGCTGCACCAGCGGCCCGCCGGCATAGGGGCGCCACGGCCGGCTGATCTGGCCCTCGCCCGCCTTGAAGAAATATTGGCTGCACACGAGCCAACCCTTCAGCGGACGCAGCGGGGCAAGGCAGGTGACGAGCAGCACCGGGCCGCTGACCAGCAGCTGGGTGAGCAGGCTGGCCCCCGTCCAGATCTCGAGCATCAGCGAGAAGGTGACCGCCGGGATGCAGCCGAAGCAGATCACGAAGAAGGCCGGGCCGTCGGCGGGGTCGGCGAAGTCATAGCTGAGCCCGCACTGGTCGCAGCCGCTCCGCAGCTTCAGGAAGCCGTCGAACAGCTTCCCTTCGCCGCAGCGCGGACAGCGAGCGCGCAACCCGGTGCGAACCGGTTCGAGTTTGGGCCAATCTTTCTCGGCGGCGACGGTATCGGGCATGACGCGATTCCCTGATGAACCTCTTGTCCGTGAGATAGATTTTTGTATGGGAGATACAACCATACATAATCGGCGCTCCCTTCCATGCAAAGCTGGCTCGACCATCTCGCCGACCGCCCCGGCCCCAAATATCTGGCGATCGCCGATGCCATCGACCATGCGGTGCGGACCGGCGCGCTGCGCCCCGGGGAGCGGCTGCCGCCACAGCGCGAACTGGCGCGCGAGCTGGGGGTCGACCTCACCACCGTCACCCGCGCCTATGGCCTTGCCCGCGACGCCGGGCTGATCGAGGGGGCGGGCCGGCTCGGCTCCTACGTCCGCAACGCCGCCGGGCTGCCGCTGGCCGACCTGACCGGCGATTCGGGAATGATCATGCCGCCCCAGCCGGGCTTCGCGCTGCTCGCCGAGGCGATGCGCGACGGGATGGTGAAGCTGCTGCGCGCCGGCGGCCAGTCGCCGCTGCTCCAATATCAGCCGAGCGGCGGCGCGCTGCGCGACCGGCAGGAGGCGGCGACGGCCTTCGCCGCGCGCGGGTTGGCGACCGGCGAGGAGCAGGCAATCATCGCCGCGGGCGGGCAGAATGCGCTCCACGCGATCATCGGCACGATGTTCGCGCCCGGCGACATCATCTGCGCGGGCCGCTCGACCTATCCCGGCCTGCTCGCGCTCGCGCGGCGCTTCGGGCTGGTGGTGAAGCCGATCGGCGGCGATGCCGACGGGCTCGATCCCGATGCGGTGCAGGCCGCCGCACAAGCGGGGGCGAAGGCGGTCTATGTCGTGCCGACCAACGACAACCCCACCACCAGCACGCTCGACATCGAACGGCGGCTGTGGCTTGCGGCGATCGTCCGCCGCCATAGCCTGTGGCTGATCGAGGACGATGCCTATGGGCAGCTCCCCGCCAAGCCGCTACCCCCGCTCGCCGCCTTCGCGCCCGAGCGCTGCTGGCACATCGCCAGCGTTGCCAAGATCATCTCGCCGGTGCTCCGGGTCGCCCATGTCCGCGCGCCCTCGGCCGAGGCAGGGCGCCGGCTGGTCGCCGATATCAGCGAGACATCGGTGATGGCGCCGCCGCTCAACGCCGCGCTCGTCACCCACTGGCTGCGCGAGGGCATCTTCGCCGATCTGGTCGCGCGGGTGCGCGACGAAGGGGTGGCGCGCCAGCGGCTGGTGGCGCCGCTGCTCGCCGGGCTCGACCATGCCGCCCATGCCGAGGGCTATCATATCTGGCTGCGCCTGCCCGACGACGCCCCCGCCCCGGCCGAACTGGCCTCGCGGCTCAGCCCGCTCGGACTGTCGATCGTCCCCGGCGAGCGCTTCGCCGCCGATCCGGCCGATGCCGAGCGCGCGGTGCGCATCTCGATCGGCGGGGCGATCGGCCATGAACGCCTCGCCCGCGCCTTCGACGGGCTGCGCACGCTGGTCGGCGCGGCGCCGGGGCGCTGAGCTACCTTGCGTCGCCCCGGCGGAGGCCGGGGCCGCCACAGGCTCCTGCGACTGACTGGCCACATAATCTCCAGCGGCTCCGGCCTCCGCCGGAGCGACGCTTTCCATAGAAGACGGCAAGTTCTAGGAACATGGCATGTCCGCCTCGCTCCCTCCGCTCGCCTTCGACCTCGCCGGGCTGGCAGCCTTTCTCGACCAGGCCTTTCCCGAAAAGGCGCGGCCCGCGCTGGGCCGGCTCGTCGCGATCGCGCCGGGCCATGCGCGGCTGGTGCTGGACCCGACCGAGGATATGATCCGCCCCGGCGGGATCGTCTCGGGGCCGGTGCTGATGGGGCTGGTCGACGTCGCCGCCTATGCCGCGATCCTCGCCCATATCGGCCCGGTGCCGATGGCGGTGACCCACACCCTGACGATGAACTTCCTGCGCGGCTGCCCGGTCGCCCCGGTGATCGCCGATGCGCGGCTGCTCAAGCTCGGCCGCCGCCTCGCCACGGTCGACGTGCGGCTGTGGCAGGAGGACGAGCATCAGCCGGTCGCCCAGGCGACCGCGGGCTATGCGCTGCCCTGAGGACTCCGACGATGCGCACCACCCTGTCCCCGCTCGACGATCCCGCGCTCGAGATCGAGCTGCCCACCCCCGCCACGTTCGATGCCGAGCGCTATCTGCTCGCCAATCCCGATATCGCCGCCTGGGCGCGGCAGGGCGGCGATCCGCGCTTCCATTTCGACCAGCATGGCCAGACGGAAGGGCGCAAGCAGCTCGGCCAGGCCTTCCACCTGGCGCGCCGCGCCCGCCGCGCCGCCAAATATGCGCGCTTCGCCCCGATCCTCGATCCGGCGCGCGGCGCGGGCGGCGATTTCGCCTTCCTCGACGGGGATGGCGCCTTCCCGGTCGGCTATGGCGGCCCGGCGCACAGCCTGGACGATTATGACGGGGAATCGGCACATGCCGGGCTGGGCCAATATGACGAGGAGATCGCCGCCCATCCCGACCGGCTCTATCTCGACATCGGTTGCGGGCTGCGGCCCGAGATGTTCGACAATTGCCTCTATGTCGAAGTCTATCCGTCGCGCTCGGCCGATCTGGTGATGGCCCCCGCCTGCACCTATCCGATCGCCGACACCTCGGTGGACGGGATCGGCTGCTTCGCGGTGATGGAGCATATGACCGAGCCCTGGGTCGCCGCCGCCGAGTTTCGCCGCATGCTCAAGCCCGGCGGACTGCTGTTCGTCGACTGGCCCTTCCTCCAGCCGGTCCACGGCTATCCGTCGCATTATTACAACGCCACTCGCCAGGGCGTGCGCCGCATGTTCGACGAGGGCTTCGAGCTGATCGACCTCGACACACGGCCGAACCAGACCCCCGAACGCACCCTGCTGTGGCTGCTACGCGGCTGGATCGACGGGCTGACCGACGAGGCGGTGCGCGCCGAACTGCGCAGCCGCACGCTCGACGAGCTGCTCGCCGAACCGCCGCGCTCGCCCTTCTGGAAAAAGATACTCGCCGCCACCCCGGCCGGGGTGCGCGAGACCTATGCCGCGGGCAACACGCTGGTCGCCCGCAAGCTCTGAACGATCACTGCAGCGCGGGGGCCCGGCGCCCGGCCTGCTCCAGCTCGCGCAGCGCGCGGTCGATTCCGTCGAGCGCGGCCTTACGGTCGGCCTCGCCCATGCCGCGGGCGCCGGCCACCGAGCCGCGCGCGCTGATAAGGGCGGTGCGCGCCTCGCTGCGATAATCATGGCCGCAGGTGGCGAGAGCCCCGAAATCGGCGCCGGCCGGCATCGCCACCCCGCGACGGGCGCAGACCGCCGCCATCTGGCGGCGCGCATCGGCCATCGCCGCCTCAACCCGCACCGGCACGTCGCGCATCACCCGCGCCCGTTCGGCGAAGGCGGCCTCGCGCGCCCGGGCAGCGGCGGCGAAATCCTGGTTCCGGGCCCGCGCCGCCTCGCGCATCGCAGCGTCAGCCCCGCGCATGGCCTCGCGATGCGCCTCACGCTGGGCCTCGGCCGCTTCGCGCTGGGCCTCGGCGGCTTCGCGCGCCGCCTCGCGCGCTTCGGCCTGGGCCTCGCGGGCGGCGGCGTGCGCCTCGGCCATCGCCGCGCGGATTTCGGCACGCTCGGCGGCGCTCATGCGATCGTGGCGGATGGTGATCCCGCCGGGCGGCGGCGCGGGAGGAGCCGGGGGCGCCGGAGGGGCCGGCGGTGCGGGGATCGAGGCCGGCACGTCGATGGTCGAGATCGGGACGAGCGGCGCGGTCGGGGCGCGCGGGGCCGCCGGGGCGATGACGGCAGCGGGCGGGGCCGGCGGCACCGGCGCCACATAGGGGGCGGTGGGCGCTTCGGCTTCGGCAACCGCGATCACGCCGCAGATCATCGCCGCCATCGCGACCCCCAACGCCACACGCGACACGCCGGCTTCCCGCTTCACCATCTCGATTCCTCCTGTTCGTCCTTGCCGGCCACCCTGGCGGACGGCGCCGGAACGACAATCGGCGTTCGATGAACCCACGAAGCGCTTTGACGAACGGACGGACGACATGGCGCCCGACCGGCCCCAATTCCGTTCAGCAACGAAACGAAATCTCCAAAATGGTTCTTCTTTTCCGTCACTTGCCCCCTTCCATCGCCGAACGGCCGCCTCTAGCGTCGATGCCGATCAACAGGGGGATCACATGAAATATCTCATCGCGGCCGCGCTTGCGGCGGCTTGCTTCGCGACGCCGGCCTTCGCCGCCGACGTCGACCAGGACGACAGCGTCACCTTCCGGGTCGAGGCCCATGGCGGCTGGGACCGCGTGACCGTGCCCGGCGCCAGCGCCAACGGCGCGATCTATGGCGTCGGCCTGGGCGTCGACATCCCGGTCGTCTCGATGGTGTCGATCGGCTTCGAGGGCAATGCCGATTTCGGCTCGACCAAGGAATGCGTGAACGAACTCGCCATCGCCGGCGACCGTTATTGCCAGAAGGCCAACCGCGACCTGTCGCTGGTCGCCAAGCTCGGCTTCAACGTCGGGAGCGGCGTGAAGCTCTACACTCTGGGCGGCTATACCAATGCCCGCATCAAGGAGACCTACAGCTTCGGCGCCACCAATGTCAGCGCCAGCACCAATGGCGACGGCTACCGGGTCGGCGCCGGTGCCGAGGTGAAGATCGGCAGCTCGGCCTACACCAAGCTCGAATATCGCTACAGCAACTATGAGGGCGGCTATCAGCGCCACCAGGTCGTCGCGGGCCTCGGGCTCGGCCTCTGAAAAACCGGCGGAAATCTGCGGCCGGCTACGGGGAATCCCTTAAGTAGCCGGCCATTTGCTTCCCGATCGCCTAACCTGCGTTAGAGAGAGTCGCTGGAAAGATCGGGAAAGTCCTGAGGCTGCCGGTCAGGACAATTGGGCAAGATGATGAAGGCTTTGACAGCCGATAGGGTTTCGCTGGACGGATCCGGCGGACCGATCGACAGGATGGCAGTGCCGCGGCGGCTTCCGCAATGACGGGGCTTGGTCAGCGCGCCCGGCTGACCGAGCCGGTCTATATCGAACTGGTCTGCTCGCTGTTCGGCACGCTGACGGCCACGATCATCATGGCCGCCAGCTTCCTGATGGCCGGCAGCCTGATCGTTGCCGATCATCATGATCCGCTGCTGTTCGGCCTGTTCATGGCGGCCAACCTCGCCGCGATGTGGCGCATCGTCATCCTCCTGCTCCACCGCCAGGAAGTACAGGCGCGGCGCTTCTCGGCGGTGCGCGCGGGCCGGCTCGAACGGCGCCTCGCCATCCCCTATTTCGCCTTCGCCTTCTTCTTCGGCCTGTTCGCCGGCTATGGCTTCATCCTGGGCGCCAATCCCCACCGGCTGCTGATCGTCGGGCTGGTCTTCGGCTATGGCGCCGGGGTGTCGGCGGGGCTCGCGCTGCGCCCGTGGATCGGCATCCCCAGCATCATGCTCGCGATCGTGCCGATGATCCTGGCCGCGTTCATCGTGCCGGGGCGCTGGGGCATCGGTGTCCTCACCATGTTGTTCCTGGTGGCGGCCTGCGAAAGCATGGTGCGGCGCTACCAGACCAGCTCGCGCCAGTTCACGATGCAGCGGCTGCTCTCCTCGATCGACCGGCATGACGGGCTGACCGGCCTGCCCAACCAGGTGCTGCTGCGCGAGCATTTCGACGCGATCACCGAGTCCACCCCCGGTGCCGAGATGATCGCGATCCACTGCCTGGTGGTCGAAGATATCGATGCGATCAACGACAGCCATGGCCGCCCCGCCGGCGACGTGCTGCTCAAGGCGATCGCCCAGCGGCTCGCCCGGTCGGACAAGGGCTTCATCGCCCGGCTCGGCGGCCTGCGCTTCGCCGTCGTCCAGCCCAGGATCCTGCACGAGCGCCACGCCGAGGCGCTGGCCCAGCAGATCGTGGCGACCGTCTCGCGCCCCTATCTGGTCTCGGGGGACGAGATCCAGCTCCGCGCGCATATCGGCTTCGCGCTCGACGTGCAGCAGGGGGCCGATCTCGACCGGCTGATCGACCTGGCGGGCCGGGCGGCCAACCATGCCCGCCGCGAAGCGCGCGACGTGGTCGGCCTCGAGCGGCCCGGCTGGGCCACCGAGCTGCGCCGCAACTGGAGCTGGAACCGGGTGGGCGGCGATCAGGCCTGACGGGCCTGCACTCCGCAATCAGCGGGTGAGCGCCAGCTTCGCCCCCAGCAGCACGAACAGCCCGCCGCAGCTCCGGTCGATCCGCTTGAGCACCCTGGGCTTCGCCAGCATCCGGCCGAGCGGTGCAGTGGCGGCGATCACCCCCAGCAGCCAGGCGACGCCCATCGCCATCTGCAGGCAGGCGAGCAGGAAGATGAACGGCGCCGGGGCATAGCCCGCCGGCACGAACTGCGGCAGGAAACTGAGGTAGAAGATACCGACCTTGGGGTTGAGCAAATTGGTGAGCAGCCCGCGCCGATAGCAGGCGAGCGCGGCATCGCCCCGCGCCCGGCCGCTCTCCGCCTCGCTGCGCGCCCGGGTTTCGCGCGGGCGCAGCAGCTGGCCCAGGCCGATCCACACCAGATAGGCGGCGCCCGCCCATTTCACCGCCTCGAACAGCATCGGCGCCGCCGCGAACAGCGCGCCCATGCCCAGCGCCACCGCCGCGCCCCAGACGATACAGCCGGTGGCGATCCCAAGGGTCGCGAACAGCGCCGGCCGCCGCCCATCCATCGCCGCGGTGCGCAGCACGAGCAGGGTGTCGACGCCGGGGGTGATCGTCAGCAGCGCCGAGGCGATCGTGAAGCCGAGCAGGGCGGGGAGGAGAGTCATGGGCAACCTTCAAATCTTCGTCATGCTGAACTTGTTTCAGCATCCACCGGCCCGCACGGGCTGTCCAGGAGAAGCCGGAGACCAAGTATCGCCCAATCTCCTGATCGGAGCCCGGCGGCTTGGTGGATGCTGAAACAAGTTCAGCATGACGGGCTAGTTATCCTCGCGCGCCAGCGCCTTCAGCCGGTAGAGCGTGTCGAGCGCCTCGCGCGGGCTGAGCGCGTCGACGTCGATCGTCTCGACCGCCTGACGCAGCGGATCGGCCACCGCCTCCTCGATCTGCGCGGCGGCGGCGAACAGCGGCAGGTCGTCAAGCCCGGCGGCGAGCCCGCCGGTCGCCTGGCGTCCCGCCTCCAGCTTCTTCAGCACCTCCCGCGCGCGGCCCAGCACCGGGGGCGGCAGGCCCGCCAGCTTGGCGACGGCGATGCCGTAGCTGCGGTCGGCAGGTCCCGTCGCCAGCTCGTGGAGCAGCACCAGCTCGCCCTTCCACTCGCGCGCGCGGACATGGTGGAGCGACAGCGCGTCGAGCCGTTCGGCCAGCCGGGTCAGCTCGTGATAATGGGTCGCGAACAGGCAGCGGCATTTGTTGATGTCGTGCACCGCCTCCACCACCGCCCAGGCGATGGCGAGGCCGTCATAGGTCGAGGTTCCGCGCCCCACCTCGTCGAGGATCACGAAGCTGCGCTCGGTGGCCTGCGCCAGGATCGCCGCGGTCTCGACCATCTCGACCATGAAGGTCGATCGCCCGCGCGCCAGATTGTCCGAGGCACCGACCCGGCTGAACAGCCGGTCGACGATGCCCAGCCGCGCGCTGGTGGCCGGCACCGGGCTGCCCGCCTGGGCCAGGATCGCGATCGCCGCATTCTGGCGCAGGAAGGTCGACTTACCGCCCATGTTCGGGCCGGTGACGAGCCACAGCCGCTCCTGCTCCGACAGCGAACAGTCATTGGCGACGAAGCGCCCGCCCTCATTCGCGACGGCGGCCTCGACCACCGGATGGCGGCCGCCCTTCACGTCGAAGCAGCTGTGCGGCTCGAAATGCGGCCGGCTCCAGCCGCCCTCGGCCGAACGCTCGGCCAGCGCGGCGGCGACGTCGAGCCGGGCGAGCGCGTCGGCGGTGGCCGCGATCGCGGGGGTGCGCGCCAGCGCGGTCGCCACCAGTTCCTCGAGATGCGCCGCCTCGGCCGCCAGCGCATGCGCGCCCGACTGGCCCACCATCATCGCCTGTTCGTGCAGGTCGGGCGCGTTGAAGCGCACCACCCCGGCCAGGGTCTGGCGATGGGTGAAGCCCGAATCCGCCCCCATCAGCGGATCGGCATGCTTGGCCTGCACCTCGATATGATAGCCGAGCACGCCATTATGCTTGATCTTGAGCGAGGGGATGCCGGTGTCGGCGCGATAGCGCGCCTCCAGCGCGGCGATCGCCTTGCGCCCTTCGCCGCCCTGCCCGCGCAGCAAGTCGAGCTGGGGGTCGTAGCCCTCGGCGATATAGCCGCCCTGCGCGGCATCGATCGGCGGGGTCGCCACCAGCGCGCGCTTGAGCAGGTCAACCAGATCCTCATGCCCCACCAGCGCGGGGAGCAGGCTGGCGAGCAGCCCCGGCATCGGCTCGGCGCGGGCGAGCAATCCGTGGAGCAGCGCCGCCTGGTCGAGCCCGTCGCGCAGCTGGCCCAGGTCGCGCGGGCTGCCGCGCCGGGCGACGAGCCGGCCGAGCGCGCGGCCGATATCGGGAAGCGCGCGCAACGCCGAACGCAGCCGGTCGCGCAGGCCGCCATCGCCCTCGAACAGGCCGACCAGGTCGAGCCGCGCCTCGATCGCCGCGACGTCGGTGAGCGGGGCCGACAGGTCGGCGCCGAGCAGACGGGCGCCCGCGCCCGTCACCGTCCGGTCGATCGAATCGAGCAGGCTACCCTTGCGCATCCCCGACTGCGCCAGGGTGATCTCCAGGCTCTCGCGGGTGGCCGCGTCGATCATCATATGATCGGCGACGACCCGGCGGCGCGGCGGCTGCAGGAAGGGCAGGCTGCCCTGCCCGGCGCGATCGAGATAGGCGATCAGCGCGCCGACGGCGGCATATTCGGCGCGGGTGAAGCTGCCGAAGGCATCGAGCGTGGCGACCCCGAGCAGCCGCTTCAGCCGCTCCTCGCCGCGCACCGAGTCAAAATGCTCGCGCGGCCAGGACACCGCCTCGCCGGCGACCTCGTCCTCGAAATCCTGCGGGATCACGATCTCGGCCGCGCCGAGCCGCGCCAGCTCGGCATCGAGCGCCGACGGGGCGAGCCCGGCGATCTCGAAACGGCCGGTGGAGATGTCGGCAGCGGCGACGCCCAGCCGCCGTTCCGCCCCCTGCCCCGTCGAGGCCACCGCGACCAGCCAGTTGGCCGCGCGGGAGTCGAGCAGCGCCTCCTCGGTCAGGGTGCCGGCGGTCACCACCCGCACGATCGCACGGCCGACCAGCGCCTTCGAACCGGCGCGCTTCTTGGCCTCGGCCGGGCTCTCGGTCTGCTCGGCGATCGCCACCCGGTGGCCCGCCTTGATCAGCCGCGCGAGATAGCCTTCGGCCGAATGGGCGGGTACGCCGCACATCGGGATCGGCTGGCCCAGATGCTCGCCGCGCGCGGTCAGCGCGATGTCGAGACAGGCCGACGCCGCCTTCGCATCGTCGAAGAACAGCTCGAAGAAATCGCCCATCCGATAGAAGAGCAGGCAGTCCTCCGCCGCCGCCTTAAGCGCCAGATATTGCGCCATCATCGGGGTCGGTGCGGTCACGGAAGGGTCATTACGGTTTTTTGCGTTTTCGGACATCGGCTCGCTGATAGCGGCTTGTGGACTCTCCGACCATGGCTCACAAGCGGGCCGGGCAAAACAGCAGACCGCCGAGGGGGCCTGAGATGAGCGACAGCAAGATTCAATTTTCCGATCGGGAGGCGCTGTTCTTCCACTCGACCGGCCGCCCCGGGAAGATCGAGATCGTCGCCACCAAGCCGATGGCGACCCAGCGCGACCTGAGCCTCGCCTACTCCCCCGGCGTCGCCGTGCCGGTGAAGGCGATCGCCGCCGATCCCGCCACCGCCTATGATTATACCGCCAAGGGCAACCTCGTCGCCGTCATCTCGAACGGCACCGCGATCCTGGGTCTCGGCAATCTCGGCGCGCTCGCCTCGAAGCCGGTGATGGAAGGCAAGGCGGTGCTGTTCAAGCGCTTCGCCGACGTGGATTCGATCGACATCGAGCTCAACACCGAGGACCCCGAGGCCTTCATCAACGCCGTCGCGCTGATGGAGCCGAGCTTCGGCGGCATCAACCTCGAGGACATCAAGGCCCCGGAATGCTTCATCATCGAGCAGGCGCTCAAGGAGAAGATGAACATCCCGGTGATGCATGACGACCAGCATGGCACGGCGATGATCGCCGCCGCCGGTCTCATCAACGCCGCCTATCTCACCACCCGCGACCTCAAGGACATGACGGTCGTCGTCAACGGCGCCGGCGCCGCCGCGATCGCCTGCACCGAGCTGATCAAGGCGGTGGGCGTGGCGCCCGACAAGGTGCTGCTGTGCGATTCCAAGGGCGTCGTCTACCAGGGCCGCACCGAGGGCATGAACCAGTGGAAGTCGGCCCATGCCGCCCCCACCGACAAGCGCACTTTGGCCGAGGCGATGGAAGGCGCCGACGTGTTCCTGGGCCTGTCGGTGAAGGGCGCGCTGACCCCCGAGATGGTCAAGACGATGGCGCCCCATCCGATCATCTTCGCGATGGCCAATCCCGATCCCGAGATCACCCCGCCCGAGGCGAAGGCGGTGCGCGACGACGCGATCGTCGCCACCGGCCGCTCGGACTATCCGAACCAGGTCAACAACGTCCTCGGCTTCCCCTTCATCTTCCGCGGCGCGCTCGACGTACGCGCGACCGGCATCAACCAGGAGATGAAGATCGCCGCCGCCCGCGCCCTGGCCGAGCTGGCGCGCGAGCAGGTGCCCGAGGAAGTGGCTGCCGCTTATGGCGGCGCCGCGCCGCGCTTCGGCCGCGACTATATCATCCCCGCGCCGTTCGATCCGCGCCTGATGGAGGTGGTGCCCGTCGCCGTCGCCCAGGCGGCGATGGACACCGGTATCGCCCGTGCGCCGATCCTCGACATGGCGGCCTATCGCGACAGCCTGAAGGCGCGCCTCAACCCCACCACCTCGGTGCTGACCCTGGCGTCGGAAACCGCGCGCGCCCACCCCAAGCGCGTCGTCTTCGCCGAGGCCGAGGAAGAGGTGGTGCTGCGCGCCGCGATCCAGTTCAAGAATCTCGGCTATGGCACCCCAGTGCTGGTCGGCCGCGACGACGTGATCGACAAGCTGCGCGAGCTGGGGGTCGACGATCCCGAGAGCTACGAGATCCACAACAGCCGCACCTCGGACCTGATCGAGAAGATGGTCGACCATCTCTACGAGCGGCTGAAGCGCCGTGGCGCGCTGCGCCGCGAGGTGCAAGCGATGGTCAACCAGGACCGCAACATCTTCGGCTCGCTGCTGCTGGCGCTGGGCGAGGCCGATGCGATGGTGACCGGCGTCACCCGCACCTACAGCCAGACCTATCGCCAGATCCGCCGCGTGATCGACGCCAAGGAAGGCAAGAAGCCGCTCGGCATCCACCTGTTCGTGGGGCAGAGCCACACCACCTTCATCGCCGACACCACCGTCAGCGAACGGCCCTCGGCCGAGGAACTGGCCGACATCGCCGAGGCGACCGCCGCCGTGGCGCGCCGCATGGGCCATGAGCCCAAGGTCGCCTTCCTCAGCTATTCGACCTTCGGCAACCCGGCCGGCAACTGGCTGGAGACGATCCGCGGCGCGGTGAGCGAGCTCGACGCGCGCGGGGTGAGCTTCGAATATGAGGGCGAGATGGCGCCCGACGCCGCGCTCAACCCGGCGATCCAGAAGCTCTATCCGTTCAGCCGCCTGTCGGGGCCGGCCAATGTGCTGGTGATGCCGGGCCTGCAGTCGGCCAACATCTCGGCCAAGCTGCTGCGCGAGCTGGGCAAGGGTTCAGTGATCGGCCCGATGCTGGTGGGCATGGAAAAGCCGGTCCAGATCGCGACGATGTCGTCGACCGCCGCCGAGCTGATGACCCTGGCCGTCCTGGCGGCGGCGGGCATCGCGCACTAAAAAAATCCCTCTCCCCCTGGGGGAGAGGGGGGACCGCCGCGAAGCGGTGGTGGGTGAGGGAATGACGTGGAGGGCATCGATGCCCTCTGTGGAATTCCACGCGACGACCGAGAACGCTCGCTGCGCTCGCGACCCACCCCCAACCCCTCCCTGTCAGGGAGAGGGTTTGGAAGGTCACTCCCTCGGCTTGGGCTTCTCCATCGACAGCTTCATCGCCGCCACCAGCTGCTCCACCGTCTGCGGCTTGGCCGGCAGGCGGAAATAGGCGGCCGGGAAGGCGGCCTTGCCCGCCAGGTTGAGCCGCAGCCGCCCGCCCGCGTCGAGCGGGGTGCCCAGCGCGAAGATCGTCCGCGTCTCGGCGATCAGCTCGGTCGCGCCCGCGCCGATCAGCGGCGCCGCCGGCACGATCGCGGCGTTCATGAAGGCTTCGAGCGCGGTGCCCACCGGCTTCAGGTCGGCATCCTCGCTGATCAGGAATTCGGTCACCTTCTCGGGCTGGGCGCTGTCGAGCCCCTTGATGCGGTAGACTTTGCCATCGCGCCCGCCCGCGCTGCCCGCCTCGCCCGGCTCGATCTTGAGCGGGGCCCTGGGCGCCTGGTCGGCGGCCATGTCGAACAGCCCCTTGAAGATCGGCGGCAGCACCGCGTCGATCGCGGTGGCGACATCCTTGAGCCGCGCGACCGTGGCCTTCCCGCCCTCGATGTCGACGATGTAGAATTCGCCGCCGATCAGCAGGCCATAATCCTCATTGCCGACCTCGCCGATCCGCGCGTCGCCATTGTCGTAGACGTCGATCTGGAGCTGCTTGGCC
The DNA here is from genome assembly GCA_963540925.1 of uncultured Sphingomonadaceae bacterium. Taxonomy (GTDB): domain Bacteria; phylum Pseudomonadota; class Alphaproteobacteria; order Sphingomonadales; family Sphingomonadaceae; genus Rhizorhabdus. The sequence goes on along the minus strand of CAUTRN010000049.1, from coordinate 28,490 downwards.
TTCGCCACATCGAGATAGACCGCGCGCAGGCCGGCCTGCGCCGCACTCCCCGCCAGCAGCATCGCGGCCGCCATGGCCACCCCCAACATCCGGCGCATTCCGCTAACTCCCGACCCGTCATCCCAGCGAAAGCTGGGATCTCATTGCCTTGCCGACCTTTACCCGGAGCGGAAGCGAAGAAAAGGGAGATCCCGGCTTTCGCTGGGATGACGACATGGGAGGGAGCTTCCCTTCCCCCATCAAAATCGCCAACAAGGGCGCGATGACCGTCGCCCGCCTGATGCTGACCGATTTCCGCAGCTATGCCTCGGCGACGATCCATGCCGGCCCCGGCTTCGTCGTGCTGACCGGCGAGAATGGCGCGGGCAAGACCAATATCCTCGAAGCCGTGTCGATGCTGGGCCCCGGCCGCGGCCTGCGCGGCGCCTCGCTGGCCGAGATGGCGCGCGCCGACGGGCCGGGCGGCTTCGCGGTGGCGGCCGAGCTCGGCGTGGGCGAGCATGAGGGCGTGCGGCTCGGCACCGGCACCAGCGCGCAGGCCCCCGAACGGCGCCAGGTGCGGATCAACGGCGCCGGCGCCTCGGCCACCTCGCTCGGCGAATGGCTGTCGCTGCTGTGGCTGACGCCGGCGATGGACCGGCTGTTCACCGAGGGCGCCGAGGGCCGCCGCCGCTTCCTCGACCGGCTCGTCCTCGCGATCGAGCCCGGCCATGCCCATCATGTCAGCCGCTATGACGCGGCGATGCGCGCGCGCAACAAGCTGCTGGGGCAGGAAGGCCCGCCCGACATCCATTGGCTCGATGCGCTGGAGGCGCAGCTGGGCGAGCATGGCGAAGCGATTGCCGGCGCCCGCGCGCGCACCGTGATCGCGCTCGCCCGCCGCATCGCCGCCGAGCCCGAAGCGCCCTTCGCGCGCGCCTCGCTCGCGATCGAGGGCTGGCTGCCCACCGGCCAGCCGCTCGCCGAGGAGCTACGCCGCGGCCGCGCACGCGACACCGCCGCCGGGCGCACCCTGTCCGGCCCGCACCGCCAGGATCTGGCGGTCACCCATGCCGCCAAGGGCCAGCCCGCCGCGCGCGCCTCGACCGGCGAGCAGAAGGCGCTGCTGCTCGGCCTCGTCCTCGCCCATGCCGACCTCGTCGCCGAGCGGCGCGGCCAGCGGCCGATCCTGCTGATGGACGAGGTCGCCGCGCATCTCGACCCGGTCCGCCGCGCCGCCCTGTTCGACCGGCTTGCCCAGAGCGGCGGCCAGATCTGGCTGACCGGCACCGAACGCGCGCTGTTCGACGGCATCGGCGCGGGGACATGGCTGGCGGTCAAGAATGGGCAGATCGAACCCAATTGACGTCACCCCAGCCCTTCGACTGCCTGCAAGGCAGGCGCTCAGGATAAACTTCGGCCAAAGGCCGAAGGCTGGGGTCCATGTCTCTCAACAGCCAGATGCCATTGCGTGTGGAGACAGACATGGATGCCAGCCTCCGCTGGCATGACGATTTTGGGGGCGGTAGCGTGGTGCAAAATCACACCGCTAGGAGACCCGCCATGTCCGACCGCGACGAGATCGTCGAGACGCTCAGCCTCTATGCGCTCGCGGTCGACACCCAGCGCTGGGACCTGTTCGACCGGGTCTTCACGCCCCAGGCCGATGTCGATTTCGGATCGAGCGCGCACTGGACCGACCTGACGCAGTTCAAGGCCGACTTCGCCGCCTTCCACGATCCGTTCGACGCCACCCAGCATGTCATGTCGAACCAGCAGGTCCGGATCGACGGCGATCGCGCCTGGTCGCTCACCTATGGAAGCTGGCGGCTGGTGCGCAAGGCGGCCGAGGGCGGGCCGCTGTGGGACGGCACCGGCTGGTATGACGACCAGTGGGTGCGCACCGGGCAGGGCTGGCGGATCGTCCAGCGGGTGTGCCGGGTGATCTGGTTCACCGGCAACGACAAGGTGCGCGAGACGATCCCGGGGGTGAGCTTCGAGGACGAGCGGACGACCTTGCGCGCCGACGGCGCGGCAGGGCGGGTGGGGTTTCTCGACGTGGTGTGAAACCAGGCCTCACACGCACCGTTCGTGTCGAGCGAAGTCGAGACACGTTCTCCCCGGCCAACGTCCCTCGACGTCGCTCGGGACGAACGGTGTGGGGAGAGCAGACAGCCCTACCCCACCTCGATCACGATCCGCCCCGCCGTCTCGCCCGCCGCCACCTCGCGATAGGCGGCTTCGGCCTCGGCGAGCGGATAGCGCCGCGTCACCACTGGCGCGGGAAGCTTGCCCGCCTTGAGCAGGTCAAGCAGCCAGGCGGTGTTGGCGGCGCAGCGGGCCGGGTCGACCTCCTGCACGTTGAGCAGGTTGACCCCGATCACCGACGCGCTCTTGAGCAGCGGCAGGTTGAGCGGCAGCCGCGGGATCGCGCCGGCGGCGAAGCCGATCACCAGATGGCGTCCGCCATAGGCCAGGGTGCGGAAGGCGCGCTCGGCCTGGCTGTCGCCGACCGGATCGAAGATGACGTCGACCTTGCCGCCCGCCGCCGCCTCGACCTGCTCGCGCCAGTCCTCGGCGCGGCTGTCGATCGCGATATCGGCCCCGGCCCCCAGCGCGATCGCGCGCTTCTCCGCCGAGGAGGCCGAGGCGATCACCCGCGCGCCCAGATATTTGCCCAGCGCCACCGCCGCGGTGCCGGTGCCGCCGCCCGCGCCGAGCACCAGCAGACTCTCGCCCGCCCGCAGCCGCCCGTCCTGCAAGGCCAGCAGCGCCGTCTCGGCGTTCGAGCGGAACAGCGCCGCCGTCTCCATGTCGACCCCGTCGGGCACGGGGGAGAGATTGGCGGCGGGCACCACCATCTTCTCGCGGCACGCCCCGATCGTCCGCCCGGTGCGCCCCGACTTGCCGACGAAGCCCAGCGCCGTCACCCGGTCGCCGGGCCGGAAATCGGTGACACCAGGCCCCACCGCCTCAACGATCCCGGCACATTCGCCGCCGGGCGAGAAGGGCGGATCGGGCAGCACCTGATATTTGCCCGTGGCGATCAGCATCTCGCCGAAGGTGACCCCGACGCAGGCCACCGCCACCTTCACCTCGCCGGGGCCCGGCTCGGGCTCGTCGATCTCCACCAGCGGAAAGGGCTGCGGATCGGCGAATTCGCGGATGACGATGGCTTTCATGGGCGAAGCCTAGCAGTCAAAATGTGACAATCCACTCCAGATCGTCACCCGGCATCGTCGAAGCTGATGGAAGGACCGGCTTTGCCCTTCGCCGGCAGGACGAATTTGCGGGTGGCCCGAAACGCAATCGGGCCAGATTTTTTTGGCTTTTGGGGAAGCCGCCGCTATAGGCTTGGCATGACGAACGAAACCGAAAATACCCCCAACGCGAACAGCTATGGCGCCGATTCGATCAAGGTCCTGAAAGGGCTGGACGCGGTGCGCAAGCGCCCCGGCATGTATATCGGCGATACCGACGACGGGTCGGGCCTCCACCATATGGTGTTCGAGGTGTCCGACAACGCGATCGACGAGGCGCTGGCGGGGCATTGCGACCGGATCATCATCACGCTCAATCCCGACGGGTCGGTCTCGGTCGAGGACAATGGCCGCGGCATCCCCACCGGCATCCACGCCGAGGAAGGCGTGTCGGCGGCCGAGGTGATCATGACCCAGCTCCACGCGGGCGGGAAGTTCGACAACACCAACGACGCCAATGCCTATAAGGTGTCGGGCGGCCTGCACGGCGTGGGCGTGTCGGTGGTCAACGCGCTGTCGATCACGCTCGACCTGACGATCTGGCGCGACGGCGAAGAACATTACATGCAGTTCAGCCATGGCGACGCGGTGGCGCCGCTCAAGGTGGTGGGCCCGTCGAACGGCAAGAAGGGCACCAAGGTCACCTTCCTGCCCTCGCCCGAGACGTTCAAGATCACCGAGTTCGACTTCGACAAGCTCGAGCATCGCTATCGCGAGCTGGCCTTCCTCAATTCGGGCGTCCGCCTGTTCCTGCGCGACGAGCGCCATGCCGAGCCCAAGGAGGTGGAGCTGTTCTACGAGGGCGGCATCGCGGCCTTCGTGAAATATCTCGACCGCACCAAGGTGGCGCTGATGCCCGATCCGGTGGCGATCATGGGCCAGCGTGACGATGTCGGCATCGACGTCGCGCTGGAGTGGAACGACAGCTATTATGAGCAGGTCCTCTGCTTCACCAACAACATCCCGCAGCGCGACGGCGGCACCCACCTCGCCGCCTTCCGCGCGGCGCTGACCCGCACGCTCAACACCTATGCGGAAAAGTCCGGCGCGCTGAAGAAGGAGAAGGTCTCGCTCACCGGCGACGACATGCGCGAGGGCCTCACCGCGATCGTCTCGGTCAAGCTGCCCGATCCCAAATTCTCGTCGCAGACCAAGGACAAGCTGGTCTCGTCCGAGGTGCGCCAGCCGCTCGAAAGCCTGATGGCCGACAAGCTGGCCGAGTGGCTGGAGGAAAATCCCGCCCACGCCCGCACGATCGTCCAGAAGATCATCGACGCCGCCGCCGCGCGCGAAGCCGCGCGCAGGGCGCGCGAGCTCACCCGGCGCAAGGGCGTGATGGACATCGCCTCGCTGCCCGGCAAGCTGGCCGACTGCCAGGAGCGCGACCCCAGCAAGTGCGAACTGTTCCTGGTGGAGGGTGACTCGGCCGGCGGCTCGGCCAAGCAGGGGCGCGATCGCGTCTATCAGGCGATCCTGCCACTCAAGGGCAAGATCCTCAACGTCGAGCGCGCCCGCTTCGATCGGATGCTGTCGTCGAAGGAAGTCGGCACCCTCATCCAGGCGATGGGCACCGGCATCGGCCGCGACGATTTCAACCTCGAGAAGCTGCGCTATCACAAGATCGTGATCATGACGGACGCCGACGTCGACGGCGCCCATATCCGCACCCTGCTGCTCACCTTCTTCTACCGGCACATGAAGCCGATCATCGAGGCCGGCCATCTCTATATCGCCCAGCCGCCGCTCTATAAGGTCGCGAAGGGCCGGTCCGAGGTCTATCTGAAGGACGATGCCGCGCTCGACGAATATCTCGTCACCGGCGGCCTGAGCCTGATGATGCTGGAGACCTCCGGCGGCGCCCGTTCGGGCGACGATCTGCGCACCCTGGTCGAGCATGCGCGGCGGATGAAGTCGCTGATGCGCTTCGTCCCCAAGCGCTACGATCCCGTCATCGTCGAGGCGCTGGCACTGACCGGCGCGCTCGATCCGGCCTCGGGCGACGAGGGCCATCGCGCCTCGGCGCGGGCGGTCGCGGCCTGGATGGGCCGGATGGATCCCGAGGCGCAGTGGACCGGCGACCTCAGCGAGGATGGCGGCTACGACCTGCGCCGGCTGTGGCGCGGGGTGACCGACGTCCATCTGATCGACCCGGCCTTCATCCGCTCGGCCGAGGCGCGCAAGCTCCACACGCTCGCCTCCGAACAGGCCCCGGCCTATGCCCAGACCAGCCGCCTCGTCACCCTGAAGAGCGCGGCGGCGGCCGCCGCCGCCGAGGACGACGATGGCGAGGAAGCCGTGGCCGACACCCGCGGCACCCCGATCCACCAGCCGTCCGAGCTGCTCGAAGGTGTGCTGGCAGCGGGCCGCAAGGGCATGTCGGTGCAGCGCTACAAGGGTCTGGGCGAGATGAACGCCGAGCAGCTGTGGGAAACCACGCTCGACCCCGCCAACCGCGCGATGCTCAAGGTGGAAGTCGCCCAGGCCGACGTCGCCGACGAGATCTTCACCCGGCTGATGGGCGACGTGGTCGAACCGCGCCGCGAATTCATCCAGGAAAACGCGCTGAGCGTGGCGAACCTCGACATCTGACGACAAGTTCCTCCCCTGCCTTTGCAGGGGAGGGGGACCGCCGTAGGCGGTGGAGGGGCGCCGCGAAGCGGCGTCTGCGACGCCTTCCCCTCCACCATCCGCTACGCGGCTGGTCCCCCTCCCCGTTCCGGGGAGGAATTGGAAGGCCGCCACAGCCGCCAGACCATCCAGGCGAGCGCCATCACCCCGATCAGCAACAGGCTCCACAGCACCGTCTTGCGCGGCGAAAACAGGCTGTCGTCTTCGGTCGCGAGCGTGAGCAGCGCGCCCGGCGTGGCCGCCACCATCGCGAGCGGCAGCTTGTCCTCGGCGCCGGTGCGATAATCGGCGATGAGCTGGCCGATCGGCAGATAGCGGCCCTCGGCGATGTCCGAACCGACCGCGAGCGTATAGGGCGGCTTGCCGTCGAACAGCAGCGCGATCCGCGCCGGCTCGAACGACAGGCGCAGCTTCGGCGGCGCGGCGAAGCCGGGGGTGCGCTGGTCCACCTCGATCCGATAGTCGCGGAAGGCGAGGCCTGACAGCTCGATCGGCGCCCGGTCGCCGGCGCGCACCACCCCCGATCCGAGCGGGGTCCAGCCCTGGTCGGGCCCGTTGCGGCCGAGGATGCGCACCGGCGCCAGCATCTCGCCCGCCGCCGGGGCGATCGCGATGCCGGCGATCGGCGCGGCATGGGGCAGGGTGAAACGGATGTCGTGCGCGTCGATCCGCTCGGGCGGGCTGGTCGCGATCGACGGCCGCTCGGCCCGGTCGAGCCGCTCGGCGACCTCGACCAGCGCGCCGCGCAGCTCGACGGGGCCCAGCAGTTTCTGCGGACTCGTCCAGCTGATCCGCAAATAGCGATCCCGAAGCTCGGCATCGCCCAGCGCGATCGCCTCGGGGCCCAGCGCCGCCGGGGCGGTGCCGCCGCGCCGGTAGAGCGTCTTGCCGCCGATCGAGGTCCAGCTGGTCAGGTCGGGGCTCGATTCCACCGCGATGTCGACCGGCTGTTCGGGCGGCAGGGTGATATCGAGCGCCAGCCGCCGGCCGCGCGCATCGAGGGCGCGGGTGTCGAGCAGCGCGCCGAGCAGCACCGGGCTGCGATCGGCCGCGCCCTGCTGGATCACGGTGACGACCTGGTCGCCGTCGCGGCGCTCCACCTTCAGCGCGGCGCCGTCGGCAGCGAGCGCCCCGGCGGGGCCGCGGATCGGCAGCGCCTCCAGCCGCAGGGTCCGGAGCTTCGCCCGTCCACCCGCCGGCGCCGCCAGCGCCATCGGCAGCGCGGTGCCGTCGCGATCGAACACCCGCACATCGGCGCGGCTGGGCCGGCGCAGCGCCGCCAGCGCCTGGGCGGGCAGGTCGATCCGCTGGAGCGGCGCGCCCGGCGCGGGGGTGACCGCGAGGCGCAGCGCATAGTCGGCACCGGGCCCGTCGGCCGGGTCGCTCGCGCCGGTCAGCAGCAACAGCGCCACGGCGGCGATCATGGTCTTCTTCATGCCGTCGCCTCCTTGGGTTGGTCGTCGCGCCGGGGCGGCAGCGGGGCGAAATAGCCGACCACCAGCATCAGCCCGCCGACCACCAGGAAGGTGACGATGCGCGCGCCGCTGCTGGCGTTGGACAGGTCGACCAGGAACAGCTTGGCGACGACGAGGACGAGCAGCCCCGCCCCCGCCAGCCAGGCGCCGCGCTGTTCGCGCCGATGCGCGAACAGCATCAGCCCCAGCGCCAGCACCGTCCACAGGATGGTGAGCCCGGCCTGCACCACCCCCGATCCGAGCAGCGCCTCGGGATACCAGGCGACCCCCAGATAATGATGGGCGAAGCGCAGCCAGGCCATGTTCGCCTCGACGAAGCCAAGCCCGGCCAGCGCCAGCCACACCTCGCGCCGGGCGAGCCAGCCGGTGCCGGGCCAGGGCGGCGCGACAGCGAGCAGCCCGCGCCGCCAGCCGATCAGGGCCGCGAGGCCGAGCGCGAGGGTCAGCTCCACCGGATTGAGCAACGGCAGATAGGGCAGGGGATCGGCGCTCCCTTCCGCCAGCAGCGCCGCGACCAGCGAGCCGCCATAGACGAGCGCCGCGATCGGCAGCGCGGCATAGGCCTGGTAATCGGCGCGATGCGTGTCGAGCGGCCAGCCGCGCTCGCCGCCCCGTGCCGTCCACCAGGTGAGCAGGCCGAGCAGCGCCACCGCCGAGACGAGGAAGATCACCCCGGCCCAGCTGCTGTTCCACAGCGCCCCCCGGTCGACGCCCAGCCACAGGCAGTCGGCGATCAGCAGCAGCCCCAGCCACACCCCGCCGATATGGCTGGCGCGCAGCAGCAGCCGCGCGCCGGGGCTCTGGTTCGCCTCGTTGGCACGGAGCAGATGGAGGTGGAGCCCGATCGCGACGATCCAGATCGCCCAGGCGGGATGGTAGAGCAGATGATCGCCCAGCCCGGTCTGCGCCACCCAGGTGGCGAACAGCACCAGCAGGGTCGCCCGCCCGGGCCAGGTCGCCACCGCCCAGTCGCGGCGGCGGCCGACGAACGACGCCACCCAGGCACTGGCGACGATCGCCAGCATCGCCAGCAATTGCTGGACACGCGCCGGGAAGACGGGTTCGGGCAGCCCACCCACCTCGATCGCGGGGGTGTAGCGGCAGATCTCGGCGATCAGCGCGAGCACCCAGACAAGGAAGGCGAGCAGGAAGACGGGAATCTCCGCCTGCCGCTCGGCCAGCGCATAGCCCTTCGCCCAGCGCGATCCGCTGTGCGGCAGCTCGGCGCGCAGCCACCAGGCGGTGGCGAAGCCGGGCAGGGCGACGAGCAGCCCGCTCAGGAACAGCGGATTGACGATCGGCAGGGCCTGCACCGTGCCGTCGATCATCCCCATGAACAGCAGCGCGGCGAGCGCCTGCATCATCAGGCCGAAGGCACGCGGCATCCAGCGCGCCTGGCGCAGGCCCACCCAGAAGGCGCCCGCGCCCTCCAACGCCCAGGCCGATCCGGTCCAGCGCGCGCCGAGCGCGAGCGGGATGGCGAGGGTGACGAAGCCCACACCGATCGCCAGCATCGTCTCCGCCAGCAACCGGTAATCGGCCCCGCCACGCCGCATCACCGTGGTGGCAAGGATCAGATAAGCGGCGCCGAATCCCAAAGCCGAGAAGGCCGCGCCATAGTCATAGGGCGCGACCAGCCCCGCCTGCAGCCCGAAGCCGACCAGCGCGACCCCGAACAACAGGCTGGAATCGACGATGCGCCCCACCTTGCTGTCGCTGTTGCGGGCATAGAGGATCGCGATCGCCAGGTAGATCGCCACCGACAGCAGCAGGAAGGTCTCGGCGACCGCGAAATCCTGGGGCGCATAGCTGAACCCGCCCCAGATCGTGGCGATGCCGAAGGTGGCGAAGAAGCCGATCAGGTTGATGCTGCGCCACGCCTTCTTCCAGGCGAGCGCGAGCACCGCGAGGTTGAGCAGCGCGTGATAGCCGAACATCACCGCGACCGGCCCACCCTCGCCACCCAGCAGCATCGGCACTGCATAGCCGCCGGCGAAGGCCGCCGCCGCCAGCCCCTGCGCATCCTGGAGCAGGGCGAGCGCGACCGCCCCGGCGCAGACCAGCACCATCAGCGCGAAGGCGGCGGGCAGCGGCAGGATCGGGTAGAGCGCCCCCGCCGCGAAGATCGTCAGGTAGAGCACGGCGACACCGCCGCCCTGCAGCGCCAGCGCGAAGCCGGGCTTCGCCAGCCGCCGGTTGAAACCGACGACGAGCAGCGCGACGCCGGCTGCCGCGACCAGCGCGAGGCGGATCTCGATCGGCAGCAACCCGGCGCCGGCCGCCCAGCGCGCGAGGAAGGCGAGGCCGATGAACAGCACGACCAGCCCGGCGCGGACGATCGTGTTGCCCCCGAGGAACCAGTCGCGCACCGCGGTCAGCCCGCGCTCGACAATGTCCGGCTCGGACGGGGGAGGCGGCGACGTGACGGGCATCGAGACCGACGCGGCCTGGGGCTGGAGGCTGGGCCGGGGCGCGACCGGAACCGGGGCTTCAGGCTCGGCCGGCCGCTCGATCACCCGCACCCCGCGCGGCCGCGCGGGCTCGGCCGCCGGGGCAGGGGGTGCTGTCGCTTCGCGTTCGGCCATGGGGGCAGGGGCGGGAACCGCGTGGATGACATGATTGTCGAGCATCGCGCGGATCTCGGCCCGCACCGCGAACCGCAGGCCCCAGCCGGCACCGGCGCCGAGGATGGCGCCCAGCCACATCGCGAACTGGTCGAACTCGCTGACGATCAGTGCCAGCAACGCGCCGACGATCACACCCCACAGGATCATGCTTCCTCCCTGTTCGAAACATGGGTCTAACCAAGCATTTACGTCGCGTCATGCTGAACTTGTTTCAGCACCCGCTCGCTTTTCGTCATCCCGGCCGCGACGGGGATGACATCGGGGAAGATCGACATGCTAGAAACCCGCCCATGAACCAGCCCGCCCCCCTCCGCATCCTCGTCGACGCCGATGCCTGTCCGGTGAAGGACGAGATCTACAAGGTCGCCTGGCGGCTGGAAGTTCCCGTGACCCTGGTGTCGAACCAGCATCTGCGCATTCCGCCGCACCCGCTGCTCGACAAGATCGTCGTCGGATCGGGCTTCGACGCCGCCGACGACTGGATCGCCGAGGCCGCCGGCCCCGCGACGGTGGTGATCACCGCCGATATCCTGCTCGCCGACCGCTGCCTGAAGGCCGGGGCGACGGTGATCAGCCCCACCGGCAAGCCTTTCACCACCAGTTCGATCGGCGCCGCCGTCGCCACCCGCGCGATCATGGCCGATCTGCGCGCCGGCGCGGTGGGCGAGGGGATCGGCGGCCCGGCGCCCTTCTCCAAGGCCGATCGCTCGCGCTTCCTGTCCACGCTCGACGAAGCGCTGCAACGGCTGAAGCGCACGCTGCGCTGACCTTGCCTGCCGCCCGCCCGCTCGTTAATGGCTACGCAAGAGTTGCATTAAACGGGTGGGGATGAAGCGGGTGGCGAAGGATAGATGTCGGTCGGCTCCCCAAAGATCCTCCCTACGACGCAGTCGTGGGGAGGGGGACCACCCGAAGGGTGGTGGAGGCGTTTCCCACCGCTTCACCGGCGATGGCCTCGACGTCGGAAAGACCCCTCCACCATGCTCCGCATGGTCCCCCTCCCCATCGCTGCGCGATAGGGAGGATCTGGGGAAGCGAAGGCTCAAGCGTTTCGCCAAATGCCTCGCCACACCGCTGCTGGCCCTCCTCCTCGCCTCCGCCACCGCACCCACCAACCCCTATCTCGACGACAGCCCCGGCGACGACTGGCCCGGCTTCGGCCGCAGCTATGGCGAGCAGCATTACAGCCCGCTCGCCCAGATCGACGGAAACACGGTGGGGCGGCTCGGCCTCGCCTGGTCCTATGATCTGCCCGCGCAGAACCCGATGTCGGGGCCGGTCGCGGCGCAGGGGCTGCTCTTCACCGCCACCGGCTATTCGGTGGTGCGCGCCTTCGACGTCGAGACCGGCAAGCTGCGCTGGGAAGTCGACACCGGCACGCCCGAGAAGGCGGGCCCGCGCATGCGCTATGCCTGGGGGATTCGCGGCCTCGCCTGGTGGCAGGGCAAGATCTATGTCGGCACCGTCGACGGCCGGCTGATCGCGCTCGACGCCCGGACCGGAAAGCAGCGCTGGAGCGTCCAGAGCTTCGAGCCGGGCATGATCGCCAACCTCACCGGCGCGCCGCGCATCTTCGACGGCAAGGTGATCATCGGCTTCGGCGGTGCCGATTATGCGGCGGTGCGCGGTTACGTCACCGCCTATGACGCCGAGAGCGGCAAGCAGCTGTGGCGCTTCTACACCGTCCCCGGCAACCCCGCCGTCGACCATGACGAGACCACCCAAATCGCCGCGAAGACGTGGAGCGGGGAGTGGTGGAAATATGGCGGCGGCGGCACCGCGTGGAACGCCTTTTCCTATGATCCCGAGACCGACACGGTCTTCGTCGGCACCGGCAATGGCGGCCCGTGGAACCACCGCATCCGCAGCGAGGGCAAGGGCGACAATCTGTTCCTCTGCTCGATCATCGCGCTCGACGCCAAGACCGGCCGCTACAAATGGCACGTCCAGCAGAATCCCGGCGAGACCTGGGATTACAACGCGGTCATGGACATGCAGTTCGCGACCCTGACGATCGACGGGCGGCCGCGCAAAGTGCTGATGCAGGCGCCGAAGAACGGCTTCTTCTATGTGATCGACCGGATCACGGGCGAAATCCTCTCCGCCGAGCCCTTCGCCAAGGTGACCTGGGCGAGCAAGGTGGACCTGAAGACCGGCCGGCCGGTCGAGCTGCCCGGCGCGCGCTTCGAGAACGGGGCCCGGTCGACGATCTGGCCGAGCCTGGAAGGCGCGCACAACTGGCTGCCGATGGCGTTCAGCCCCCGCACCAACCTGGTCTACCTGCCCACGCTCGACATGCCCGCCAGCTATGACGATCGCGGCATCGACCCGAAGACATGGGCCTGGGGGCCCGGCGGACGCAACGAGGTGGGGGTCAATGTCGGCCTGTTCACTCCCGAACTGCTCAAGGACGCCAAGGCCACTCTCCAGGCGTGGGACCCGGTGGCGCGGAAAGCCGTCTGGACCCTGCCGGCCTTCGGCCTCTGGTCGGGCAGCGCACTGGCCACCGGGGGCGGGCTGGTGTTCAACGGCCAGGCCAACGGCCTCTTCCGCGCGATCGACGACCGCAGCGGCAAGATCCTGTGGAGCTTCGATGCCAAGGCGCCGGTGATCGCCCCGCCGATCAGCTATCGCTGGAAGGGGCGCCAATATGTCTCGGTGATCACCGGCTATGGCACCTCGCAGGCGGTCTATGACGCGACCCATCTGGTCGCCGAGAATTTCGCCACCCAGGCGCGCCGGGTGCTCACCTTCGCACTCGACGGCCAGGCGACCCTGCCGCCACGCCCCGCGCCGGTGCCGGTCGAAGCCCAGCCCGATCCCGATTTCCGGCCCGACCAGGCGAAATGGATCAGGGGTGTCACCAGCTATCACCAGCAATGCGTGATCTGCCACGGGGTGATGGCGGTGGGGGTCGGCACCGCGCCCGACCTGCGCGGCTCGGCGGTACCGCTCTCGGCCGAGGCGTTCCGCGAGGTCGTCCATGGCGGCGCGCTGGTGCCGGCCGGCATGCCGCAGTTCAGCCAGCTCCCCGACGACGAAGTGGAGGCGATCCGCCACTTCCTGCGCGCGCAGGCGAAGGAGCTGGCGGCGGCGAAGTGATGTCGTCTGGGACGACTTTACAACATGATCCGTCACCCCAGCGAAGGCTGGGGTCCATGTCTGTCATCACCCGAGATGACATCTGAGAGGCAACAGACATGGATTCCTGCCTTCGCAGGAATGACGGGATATTATTTCTCCACATACCCCTTCAGCCGGGCGATCTGCCCGGCCATCACCTTGTCGACCATCGGTGCGAAGCCCTGGAAACCGCCGGGGACGAAGCCGCCCACCGCATAGCTCTGGCTGAGTTCGGTGCCGCCCGCGACCGGCTTCAGTTCCCAGCTCAGCGCGCCCGACACCCCCATCGCCTGGAAGGGCCCCAGCTCGCCGCGCAGGCGGAGCAGCTTTTCGGGGACGATCTGGGCGACCCGGCCATGCTGGGCCTCGCCCTTCACCTTCGGCATCGCCTCGCAGAAGCAGCCGCCCGCCTTGGGCTCCAAGGTCATGTTGGCGGCGTCGCCCGACCAGCTGTGCGCCGAATCCCACCAGCGGCCGGGCGCGAGCAGCGCCGCCCAGACCTTCGCGGGCGGTGCCGCGATCGTCACCACCTGCTGGACATATAAGCCGTTGATATCGGCCGCCTTCACCTCGGCCCCGGCCGGCGCCGCCAGCGCGAGCAGGATCGGCAGTGCCGGAAACACCCGCTTCATCCCCCATCTCCTCACCCGTTTGACGGCACATCCTATGCCTCGCGGCCCGGACGCGCTAGACTGGCGCCTTCACAGGAGACCGCCGATGAAACGGATCGTGCCGACCACCCTGTTGCTCCCCTCGCTGGCCTTGGCTGCGCTCGCGCTGCCCGCCGCCGCGCCCGCCCATCATGGCTGGAGCTGGACCACCGGCCAGAATATCGAGATCGCGGGCAAGGTGCTCACCGCCGAACTCGGCAACCCCCATGGCGTGCTGACGATGGACGTGAAGGGCGCCAAGTGGACCGTCGAGGTGGGCCAGCCCTGGCGCAACGAGCGGGCCGGGCTGAAGGACGCCGATCTCGCTCCCGGCGCGGTGCTGCGCATCTCGGGCGAGCCCTCGACCGATCCCAAGGCCCGGGTGATCAAGGCCGAGCGCATCTTCATCGGCCAGCGCCGCTTCGATCTCTATCCCGAGCGGGACTGATGGAAGAGTGGGCCGCGGCGCTGGCCGCGACCGATATCGCCCAATATCTGCGCCATAGCCGCTGGTCCTATGCCGCCGTCAACGCCGCGCACATATTGGGGATCGCGCTGCTGGTGGGTGCGGTGGCGGTGCTCGACCTGCGGCTGATGGGGGTCTGGCGGACGATCCCGCTGGGCCAGCTCAGCCGCCCGCTCGTCCCCGTCGCAGCGGGCGGGCTCGCGCTGGCGATGCTGACCGGCGCCACCCTGTTCGCGGTGCGCGCGCCCGAATATGCCGCGATGCCCTTGTTCGCCGCCAAGCTGGCGCTGATCGCGCTGGGCACCCTCTCCGCGATCGGCCACCATTTCGCTTATGGCCGCCTGCTCGACCGCGCCTCGCCCGGTGCGCTGCGGTTGGCGGGGGCCATCTCGGTCCTCTGCTGGACGGGGGCATTGCTGCTCGGCCGGCTGCTTGCCTTTGCCGGGGATTGAGGGGACGATCCCACCTTTCCGTTCGTGTCGAGCGAAGTCGAGACACGTTGGCAGACACGCCGCGCGGGAACGTCCCTCGACGTCGCTCGGGACGAACGGTGCGTGTGTGGCAAGAGTGGTCTTATAAGGGGGTTCGCATGCGCCGACTGATCGCCATCCTGTTAGCCCTGTCCTGAAGCGCCGCCGCGCTCGCGCTCGACATCCCCACCGCCGTCACCAGCGATCCACCCGCCGACCCGAAACATCCCGCGCGGATGGAGGTGATCCACATTCCGAGCGGCGGCGAGATCATCAACGGCGTCGTCTATGTCGCCGCGGGGCCGGGGCCGCACCCCACCTTCGTCTTCTTCCACGGCCTGCCCGGCAATGAGCGCAACCTGGACCTCGTCCAGGCGGTGCGCCGCGCCGGGTGGAACGCGGTGGCGGCCAATTATCGCGGCGCCTGGGGCAGCGGGGGAACGTTCAGCTTCGCCGGCAATCTGGAGGATGCCCGCGCGGTGCTCGCCTTCGTCCGCGATCCGGCCAACGCCGCCAGGCTCGGCATCGACCCCGCCCGCATCGCGCTGGGCGGGCACAGCATGGGCGGCTGGGTGGCCGCGCAGACGATCGCGCGCGACCCTGGCCTGCTTGGCGCGGCGGTGATCTCGCTGGGGGACATGGGCCGGCTCGGGCTCCTGGCGCAGCGCGATCCGAAAGCCGCGACGGCGGCGATGGACGACAATCGCGAGGCGCTGGCCGGGGTGACCGGCGAGAGCATGGCGAAGGAACTGGCCGCGCATGGCGAGCCCTGGACCGTCGGCGCGCTCGCTCCCCGGCTCGTCGACCGGCGGCTCTACGTCCTCTACAGCGACGACTTCGTGAAGGCGGATTCGGAGAAGCTGATCGCAGCAGTCCGCGCGGCGGGCGGCAAGACGCTGGAGGAGGGGCATGTCCCCACCGACCATAGCTGGTCCGACAAGCGCATCACCCTGCAGGCGATGGTGGTGAACTGGCTGGGGACGCTCGCAAAATAATTCCTCCCCGGTACGGGGAGGGGGACCATCCGCAGGATGGTGGAGGGGGCGACGGCAGAGCCGGCGCTGACGCGCCGCCCCTCCACCGCACTTCGTGCGGTCCCCCTCCCCGTACCGGGGCGGAATGAGACTGGCCCCAAGAAGGATCCGCCCGCTCCCCTGAAAGGAGAGCGGGCGGCAATGCTACAGGCGGGGGGCTGGTGCCTGCAGCAAGTAAGGGTCAGCGAGCGGCGCGCGCCACCGCCGAGATCTGGCCGGGGTGGAAACCGAGCTCGACGAGCCGGAGCTTGAGCTCCGACACATCGGCCTGGCTGCGCAGCCGGCCGACGAAACGCCGCAGCGTTTCCAGCCGGGGATCGGCGAGCGGCAGCTTGGGCCGCAGGCCGATGAACCGGTCGAACATCTGCGCGAACCAGCCGCGCCCGATATCGCCCGCCTCGCGCATCGCGAGAGCCACCACCTTCCATTCCAGCGCCGAGAGCGGGGGCACCGCGGCGATGGCCGAGGCCTCGCGCCGGGCCTTGCTGTCGATGCTGTCCTGAACGGTCGTGGTCATCTTTTCCTCCTCGTTAACCCTTGTTTACGATTCGCGGACCAGCTTCGCTGTGATCTCCGCCACATGGCGGCCCTGGAATTTGGCGCCGTCCAATTCCGTTGCGGAAGGCTGGCGCGAGCCGTCGCCATCGGCGATCGTGGTGGCGCCATAGGGCGAGCCGCCCTTCACCTCGTCGACGCCCAGCTGGCCCTGGAAGCTGTAAGGCAGGCCGACAACCACCAGGCCGAAGTGGAGCAGGTTGGTGATGATCGAGAAGAGCGTGGTCTCCTGCCCGCCATGCTGCGAGGCGGTGGAGGTGAAGGCCGCGCCCACCTTGCCGTTCAGCGCACCGCGCGCCCACAGGCCGCCGGCGCCGTCGAGGAACGCCGCCATCTGGCTCGACATGCGGCCGAAGCGGGTGCCGGTGCCGACGATGATCGCGTCATAGCCTTCCAGCTCGGCGACGGCGGCGACCGGCGCCTTCTGGTCGAGCTTGAAATGCGCGCCCTGGGCGATCTCCAGCGGCACCGTCTCGGGCACGCGCTTGATGTCGACCTCGGCGCCCGCCGAACGCGCGCCTTCGGCCACCGCTTCGGCCATCGTCTCGATATGGCCGTAGCTCGAATAATAGAGGACCAGGATCTTGGGGGTCTTCGCCATTGTCTTCACTCCGAAAGGGGTTGGATGAGATGAAAGGGACTGGGGGTCTTGAACAGGGAACCCTCCCCGCCACGGGGACGGGGAGGGTGGGGGGGACAGGGTTACGCCACATCGACCAGCACGATTTCGGCATCGTCGATCGCCTTGACCTCGACGGTGTCGAGATCGGCGATCGCCACCCCGTCGCGGGGGTTGGCGGCGACGCCATTCACTTCGATCCGGCCCGCGGTGGCGACCAGATAGGCCTTGCGGCCCCGGCCGATCGCATGGGTCGCGGTCTCGCCGGCCTTCAGAGTGGCGCCGATCACCCGGGCATTGGCCCGGATCGGCAGCGCCTCCTCGTCACCGGGGATGCCGCTCGCCAGGGTCACGAACTGGCCGGCGCGCTCGCCCTTGGGGAAGGGGCGGGTGCCCCAGCCGGGCTTGTCGCCCTGCCGGTCGGGGATGATCCAGATCTGAAAGAGGGTGGTTGCCACATCCTCCTCGTTCTTCTCCGAATGGACGATGCCGGTGCCAGCCGACATCACCTGCACGTCGCCCGCCTCGGTGCGGCCGGCATTGCCCAGGCTGTCGCGATGGGTGATCGCGCCCGACCGGACATAGGTGATGATCTCCATGTCGTTGTGCGGATGCGGCGCGAAACCGGTGTGGGCGGCGATGGTGTCGTCGTTCCACACCCTGAGCGCGCCCCAGTGGACCCGCTTGGGATCGCGATAATCCGCGAAGGAGAAATGATGGCTCGCGTCCAGCCAGCCATGGTCGGCATGGCCGAGCGAAGCGAAGGGACGGACTTCGATCATGTCGTCTACTCCTTGGGGCTGCCCGAGGGGGCGGCCGTCTTGAGAGCCAATCTAGGCTTGCGTGGCTGCGAATAAATGGAGATGATCGAAACCTATCGTTTCCAAATGCGAACCCAGATGCAAGCGGAGTAGCCGTGGCCCGTCTTCCCGATTTCGAGGCCTGGGCGATCTTCGCCAAGGTGGCCGAGCTGGGCAGCTTCTCGGGCGCCGCCGATGAACTGCGCCTGTCGAAGGCGACCGTCTCCAAGGCGGTGTCGCGGCTCGAGGAAAAGCTCGCCACCCCGCTGTTCCACCGCAGCTCGCGCAAGCTGTCGCTCACCGAGAGCGGCGCGCTCGCCCAGGAACGCGCCAGCCTGCTGCTGGCCGAGGGCGAGGCGATCGAGGAAGCGATCTCCGAGCGCGGCGCGGTGCCGCGTGGCCTGGTCCGCCTCGCCGCCCCCATGTCGTTCGGGATCGCCCATCTCCGTCCGCTGCTGCCCTTGTTCCTCCAAGCCTATCCCGAAGTGTCGATCGACCTGCATCTGTCGGACGAGCGGATCGACCTGATCGAGCAGGGCTTCGACATCGCGCTGCGCATCGGCCAGCTCGAGGATTCCGCGCTGAAGGCGCGGCGGCTGTTCCCGGTCCGCCTGCCGCTGGTCGGCGCGCCAGCGCTGTTCGACCGGCTCGGCCGCCCCCAGCATCCGCGCGACCTCACCCGCTATCCCGCGATCGCCTACACCCATGTCCGCACCCCGGGCCGCTGGCATTTCCGCCACCCGACCGAGGGCGAGCTGACGATCGAGGTGAAGGGCCCGATCCGCACCAACAATGGCGACGTGGTGCTCGACGCGCTGCTCGCCGGCACCGCGATCGCGCCGCTGCCCGACTTCCTGGCCTGGCGCTGCCTGGCCGAGGGGACCTTGGAAGAGGTGCTGCCCGACTGGACGAGCGGCCCCACCAGCGCGCTCCACGTCGTCACCCCGCCCACCGCGCTGCGCCCGGCGCGGGTGAAGGTGCTGATCGACTTCCTGGCGGCGGCCTTCCTGAAGCCGCCCTGGGCGACCTCATAATACGCCCCTCCCTGCAAGGGAGGGGGAAGGGGTGGGTTAACGAGCCGAGGGGCTCGATGCCCCTCGGCGAAGTTCTGCGCGACGATGGAGAAAGCTCGCTACGCTCGCTACCCACCCCCAGCCCCTCCCTTGCAGGGAGGGGAGCAAGGGTGACAGGCGTTGAGCTAAGCAGCCGACCCCGCTAAAGGCCCGGCAACTCCCTTATCACCGGACGCTTCATCATGACCGACATGCCCGACCGCCTCTCGATCAATCCCGCCAGCCCCTATTTCAATTCCGAGCTGCTCGAGCGCGGCGTGGGGATCCGCTTCAAGGGGGTCGAGAAGACCAATGTCGAGGAATATTGCGTGAGCGAGGGCTGGGTCCGCGTCGCCGTGGGCACCACCCGCGACCGCAAAGGCAACCCGCTGACGATCAAGCTGCAGGGCCCGGTCGAGCCCTATCTGCGCGACGCCGGCGACGCCCCGGCCGCCGACGGCGCCGCCGAAGACTCGCAGGGCTGATAACGGCATGGCGGCCGTGCATCGCATCGCATCGGACCGCCTGACCGTCGAGATCAGCGAGGCCGGCGCCGAGCTGCAGCGGATCACCGATGCCGCCGGACGCGACTGGCTGTGGGACGGCGACCCGCGCTTCTGGGCGGGCCGCGCGCCCATCCTCTTCCCCATCGTCGGCACCTTGGCGGGCGACGCCTTCCGCTGGCACGGCGAGCGCTACGCCCTGCCGCGCCACGGCTTCGCGCGCCGCCGCGACTTCGCCCTCGTCGAGCAGGCCGCCGACGCGCTGGTGCTGCGCCTCGGCTTCGGCGCCTTCGATGACGAGACCCGCGCCGTCTGGCCGTTCGACGGCGCGCTCGACATGATCTTCACCGTGCGCGGCCCCACTTTGACGATGACCGCGCGGGTGACCAATGCCGGCGCCGAGCCGATGCCCGCCAGCTTCGGCTTCCACCCGGCACTGCGCTGGCCGCTGCCTGGCGCGCGCGACAAGGCCGGCCATGTGATCCGCTTCGACCGCCCCGAGCCCGCCCCGGTGCGCCGCCTCGACGCCGACGGCCTGCTCGATCCCACGCCGCGCCCGACCCCGGTGGAGGGCGACACGCTCGCGCTCGACGACGATCTCTTCACCGAGGACGCGCTGATCCTCGACCGGCTGGAGAGCCGTGGCCTCAGCTTCGAAGGCCCCGGTGGCGAACGCGCGCGGGTCGACTTCCAGGGCATGCCGCATCTGGGGCTGTGGATGAAGCCGGGCGCCGGCTATCTCTGCATCGAGCCCTGGCAGGGCCATAGCGACCCTGCCGGCTTCGACGGCGACCTCGGCGAGAAGCCCGGCATGGTCGAGATCGCGCCGGGCGAGCAGCGCCTCTTCTCGATGGCGATCACGATCGGCTGAAATTTGCCCGTCGCCCCTGCGAAGGCAGGGGCCCATGTCTTTCTTCACCCGCGATGTCGTCTGAGAAGACAACAGACATGGGCTCCTGCCTCCGCAGGAGCGACGGGGAAGAAACCCTAGCTCTCGAACGTGATCTCCACGCTGTCAGCCGACTTGCTGTGCGGGCCGTGATACACCGCCTCGATATTGTTGCCGTCGGGATCGATCAGGAAGGCGGCATAATAGCCGGGATGATAGGGCCGCTCGCCCGGCTTGCCATTGTCGACCCCGCCCGCCGCCAGGCCGGCGCTGTAGAAGGCGTCGACCGCGGCGCGGTCCTTGGCCTGGAAGGCGAGGTGGTGGCGGCCGGTGAGGTGGCCCTGCGCGGCCTCGCTGTCGGCGGTCGAGACGAACAGCTCGTCGGCCCAGAAATAATCCTCGCCCGCGCCGCTCAGCTCGACGCCGAGGGCATCGAACACCGCGTCGTAGAAGCGCCGGCTGTCGGCAAGGTCGACGACGATCAGCTGGATATGGTCGATTAGCCGTCCGCGATGCAGCTTCTGGGTTTCCATCAGGCTCTCCTCTGCGCTTCGTCCCTACAACCGGATCGGTGGGGCGCGGTTCCGCTCAGCGCGCCGGCCGGGCCCGACCGGCGACGAGATCGGCCATCGGCCCCGCCCCGGCATCCGCTTCGCCGCGCAGGCCGTCGATCACCCCCAGCCGGTTGCCCTCGGGCTGGTTCTGGCTGACCTTCCACTTGCCCTCGATCCGGTCGATCGCGATCTCCAGACCGACGATGTGGCGGAGCATCGCATCGATATAGTCGGGCGGGGCATCGCTCACCGCCCATGGCGCGGCGCGTTCCTGCTCCTGCTGCGCGGTCAGCCGGTCGATCTGGGCCAGCACGAAATCGCGCTCGTCGATCAGGCGCGGCCGGCCCCAGACCTGCACCGCCACATAATTCCAGGTCGGCACCGCTTTCCCATGCTCATGCTTGGTCGGATACCAGCTGGGGGTGATATAGGCCTCGGGGCCCTGGAAGATCACCAGCGCCTCGCCCCCTGCCGCCAGCGCCGCGAGCTGGTCGTTGCTCCGCGCGACATGGGCCTGCAGCACCTCGCGCCCCTCGGCATCCACGCCGACATGGAAGGGGATCTGGTTGGCGTCGAGCCCCGGCGCCGCGGTGACGAGCGTGCCCAGCGGATGCGCCCGGATCAGCGCACGCAGCACCTCGGGCCGGTCCTCGCGAAACTGGGTGGGTCGATACATGGCATTCCCCGAGAAAAGCTCGGTCGCCAGCTTAGGCCGGCAGCGGAGCCCCCGCCAGAGGCCGCTCACGCCGCCGCAGCGCCCCGCCGACCAGACCGAAGCCCGCGATCAGCAGCAGCCAGCTCGACGGTTCGGGCACATAGGTGGAGGCGGTGAAGCTGGGCACCGCGCCGGGCAGCGAGAAACGCCCCGCCGTGCCCCCGGTCGAGGTGTTCGCGACCGAGGCGAGCACCGAGAAATTGCCCGCGCTCAGCGGGTTCACCACCGGCGCATTCAGCACCGGCGAGGTGAAGTTGAACTGGAAGCTGGTCTCCTCCAGCCCCGGCGAGAGCGGGACGAGGTCGAACGTCCGGTTGAGCAGGAAGGAGCCCGAACCGGTCGAGGGGTTGAGCCGCAGGATTCCGGTGGAGGTGGTGCGGGTGAAATTGAGATTGCCCGCGTTGAGCAGGAAATCGGTGGCGACATATTCGAGCCCGGGGCCGCTATCGGTATCGGGCGTGAAGACGTCGAAGATCACATAGCCCGAATAGGGGATCGAGGTGCCGCCGAGCGCGGCCGACAGGTCGAACCCGTCGGGGCCCTGGGTCTCGAAGGTCGGCAAGGTGCCCGAGAAATCATAGCGGACGAACATCGCCGCCAGGCCCGTGCCGTGAACGACGACGAGCAGCATGATTGCCAGCACCAGACGCGCGAAATGAAGCAAGCCCCCTTACCCCCTGCAACGCAATATAAACCATATCGGGGGTATGAAAAAGATATTATGCTCGATTTTCGCCCATTTCCTTTGGTTTTTCGTTCCTAGCCCTTGGGAACCCCCACCGCCTGCCCGGAGTCCTGATGCTGTGACGCACAAAAACGACTGGATGGGCGTGGCTTTCGATGCCTGGCGACTCGGGATGGAAGCATCCACGGTGGTGGGCTTGCGGATGGCGAAGCTCGCCGCCGGCGATGCCGAGGCGCTGGCCGAAGCACAGCGCATGGTGGGCGAGAAGATCGACGCGGCGGCGCAGCTACAGATGCTGGCGATGACGGGCGGGCTGGGCCTCACCCCGCAGCGCCAGGCGTCAGCGGCGATCGCCCATGTCCGCAAGACCGTCGCGCGCAACCGGCGGCGCCTCTCGCGCGGGAAGCGCTGACCCGGCCTCCTCGTCGCGCAGCCGCCAGTGCGGCGCGATCAGCCAGTCGGGCGGGCGCACCGCGGGGCGGGGGCGCGTGACGGGGCCATGAGCGGGGGTATCGAAGGTATCGCGCATGGTGCGAAAACGCACCATTTCGGATCAAACCTTATTGGAACGTAGCTTTCCGCCGCAGATTTTCCGCGCCTTATCGTTGCCGGATCGGCCAGTCGTGCAACCTCCACGCCGGCCCGCCCACGTCTTTTGACGCAGGTTATGGCCGACGGATCAACGCGAGAGCAGCGCCCGGCATCGCAGCCCCAGCTTCTGGAACAGGTCGCCCGCAGGACCGCTGGCCATGTCGCGTCCATCGACCGTCACCGACACCGGCCCCGACGAACCCGCCAGCGCGGCGCGCAGCTCGGGGGTGAAGGGCAGCAGCCGCGCGCTGCCGCCGATCTCGCGCGAGACCGAGGGCGCCGCCCCCGCCGCATCGAACAGCCGGTCGCCGATGCGCAGCGCCAGCCGCGACTGCGGGCCCGCCGCGGTCGCCTGGAGCAGCACGGCAGTGCCGTCGCGCCGGCAGCCGACGAGCTGCATGTCCTTGTTGCCATTGCCGATCGCCGCCATGCTCTCGCCCGGCGTGTCGAACTGCCGCCAGCGCGGCCCTTTTGGTGCGCGCGCAGGCCCCGATCCACCCGATCCCGTCGCGTCGAGCCAGGCCTGGAGATCGTCGGCCACCGCCTGAGGCTCCATTTCACCGGTCTTGCCCAGCAGGGCGTCGCGCTCGGCGATCACCGCGGCCCGCAGCGCCTCGCCCGGCGCGCGCTGCTGGAGCGCGGCATAGCGCGCGGCGGTGCGCACCCACAGCCCGTCGGCATCCTCGACATCCTCGATCGCGCGGGCGAAGGGATCGGTGAGCTGGGTCCAGCCCTGCGGCCCCTTGGCGAACATCGCCAGCACCAGCCCGTTCTGCGGATAGAGCAGGCGGATGCACGCCCCCATCCCCGCCGAGAAATGCGAGGTGGTGAGCGGGGTCGGCATCGGCTCGACGGTGGTGCCCTTGGTCGGCAGGCGGAAATAGCCGGCGATGCGCAGCCGCTCGGGCGGCAGTTCGCCCTTGATCGCCTTGACCGGTTCGAAGCCGAGGAAATCGATCTCCGACGCCCCGGCCGGCCGATCGGCGGGCGCAGCGGGCACGACCCGGCCGACGACGATCAACTCGGCCTTCTGGACCAGCTCGAAATTGGTGGGGGTGCGATAGCCCTCGCGAACGCTGCAGGCTTCGGCACGGCCTGCCAGGGAAAGCGCCGCGATCAGCAGCGTGGCGGCGGCGCGAAAGGAAGAGATCGGCATGGCGCGACCATGGCGAGTGCGGATCGCGCTGCCTAGGTGGATTGTTAGCCGGCCAGCTCCAGCCGCACCGGGCCGCGCAGCGCCCAGCTCGGGCCATAGTCGATCGCGGCGATCCGCCAGCCGGGCAGCCCCTGGAGCAGCGCCCGGACGAAGCTGATCGCCTCCTGCCGCGCGATGCTGATCCCCAGGCAATGGTGGAAACCGAAGCCGAAGCCGAGATGCGGTTTCGGCGGGCGGGCGAGGTCGAAGCTGTCGGGATCGGCATAGGCGGCCGGATCGCGATTGGCGGCACCCAGCATCAGGAAGACGGGATCGCCCGCCCGCAGGGTCGCCCCGCACAACTCGGCGGTCTCGGCGCGCACCCGGCGCATGATCACCTGCGCCACGGTCTCGATCCGCATCACCTCGTCGAGCACCGGTTCGATCGCGGCGCGGTCGGCGCGCAGGCGATCGGCGAGGGCGGGGTCGCCGGCCAGATGGACCACGACATTGCCGATCCACTTCTCGGTGGTGTCCATCGCGCCGAGGATGAAGTTGAGCAGATTGTCGATCACCATCGCCCGGCTGATCGGCCCGCCCTCGGCCGCGACCATCAGGCTGACGAAATCCCTGGCATCCTCGCCCGCCGCCAGCCGCGCGCGCCGGTCGGCGATCTCGCCGTCGATGAAGTCGAGCACCTCGCGCTTCACCGCATGATGCGCGGCCCAGGCGTCGCTGCCCTCCTCCAGCGCCAGCGCCGGGGTGGCGGCCGACAGCTCGTTCCAGCGCAGGAAGGGCTCGAGCCGCGCGGGCGGGATTCCGAAGCTCTCGGAGATGAAGGCGAGGATATAGGTCTTGAGCACCGGCACCAGGTCGACAGCCTCGCCCGCGCCGATCCGCTGCGCCAGTTCGGCCACCAGTCTGGCGGCATGGGCATCGAGCCCCGCCATCCGCGCGGCCATCGCGGCGCGGCTGACATGGCCGCTCCACACCCGGCGCAGCTGGTGGTGCAGGTCGCTGTCCTTCACCAGCATCGCCTCCGCGCCGAAGGTGGCGGCGATCGGGGTGCCTTCGGAGGTGAAGCGCGTCAGATCGGTGAGCACGGTCTTCACCGCATCATAGGAAGAGACGAGCCAGCCGCCGAAGCCCTCGCTCCACAGCACCGGCCCCGCCGCGCGCAGGCGGCGATGCGCGCTGGCCGGCAGCCCCTCGCCGGGCCGATAGGCGAAATCCAGCTCCATGCCGCCGCTCCTCTCCACCAAGCCTTTGCGGCCTTGAGGAGATCAGATCAGGAAGTAGGGAGCGCGGCAATGATCTGCGAAGACACCAATAGCCGACGATGAGCCCAGCGTCGGAGCCTGCCAAGGCTCCGCAAGGCCGAACGGCCGCCCGAGCTAATGCGAGGAAAGCCAAGCGAGCCGGATGGCTCGCGCCCGGCGCCTGAGGGCCAAACAAAAAGTGGCCCGACAGCACCGAAATGCTGCCGAGCCGTACTCAAGCCACTCCAGAGAAGGGTGGGGGCGATTCCCCTGCGCCCCCATAAGCCGCGCTACTACTCGGACGCCATGCAACGCCGAAACCGGGGATAGGAGGGTTAACGAATCGTCGCAGTGACGAGCGTCACACCGCCGTCAGGCTGGCGGCATTTTGTGAAAAAAGGTTAATTCCGCAGCGGAAGGGGGGTGCTTGACCTCGGCCGGGGGCGGGCCCACATTCTGGCCATGGACAAGTTCGAACTCTCCGAAGAGGAATGGCGCGCCCGGCTGAGCCCGGAGCAATATCATGTCCTCCGCCAGGCCGGCACCGAGCGGGCCTTCACCGGCCAGTATTGGAACAACAAGGAAGCCGGCGAATATCGCTGCGCCGGTTGCGGCGAGCTGCTGTTCGCCAGCGACACCAAATATGATTCCGGCTGCGGCTGGCCCAGCTTCACCGCCCCGGCGGTGGACGAGATGGTGACCGAGCATCGCGACACCAGCCATGGGATGGTCCGCACCGAGGTGCGCTGCGCCAAGTGCGAGGGCCATCTCGGCCATGTCTTCCCCGACGGCCCTGGGCCCGAGGGGCTGCGCTACTGCATCAACTCGGCGTCGATCGACTTCGAGGGTAAGAAGTGAGCCGCGAATAGCGCAGTGCCGGGGGCACTGCGCAGCGGCGAGCTCGGTTCGCAAAGCGAACCGCAGGCAAGCACGCACAACCCGGCGTCATCCCAGCGAAGGCTGGGATCTCGCTTGTTCTTCGTGCGGCGAAAGAAGGCATTGAGATTCCAGCGTTCGCTGGAATGACGCTGCCTGGGTGTCCTGCCTTATCTTCTTACGTCACCCCAGCGAAGGCTGGGGTCCATGTCTCTCATCTGCCAGATGGCATCGAGTGAGAAGACAGACATGGATTCCTGCCTTCGCAGGAATGACGCTGAAATTAGCGAGAAACTGACCCCTCACCCCTGCATCTGCTGCTGGAAGGTGGCGATGATAGAGCGAAAAGGGGCCCGGAAAAGCGCCGATGCCACAAATCCTCCTTCCCCCATTCATCGAAGCGCAATCGACGCCGGTCGATAGCAGCCGCATCCGATCGAAATCGGGGGGCGATCCGCTTGGCAGTGACGGGCAATACGGCTAATCGGGCGTCAGCCAATGTCGACCAAGCCCCCTCCCAAGGATAGACCGCGCCCCATGGGCTGGCTCAGGACCCTTCTCAAATTCTCGCTCTTCGCCCTGCTCGCCGCTTTCGGCGCGCTGGTGATCGCGGTGCTCGTGGCGATGGCCTCGCTCCCCGGCTTCGAGGAGCTGAAGTCGAGCCCCAACGGCCAGACGGTGCGGGTGCGCGCCGCCGACGGCTCGGTGATCGTCTCGCTCGGGCCCAGCTATGGCGACTGGCTGCCGACCGCCCAGATCCCCGAGGACATGAAGAAGGCGATGGTCGCGGTCGAGGATCGCCGCTTCTACATGCATCCGGGCATCGACCCGATCGGCATGGCGCGCGCCGCCTATGTCGGCTTCCAGCGCAAGGGCGAGGGGCGCCGCCTGCAGGGCGCGTCGACGATCACCCAGCAGCTGGCGCGCAACATCTTCCTCACCAACGCCTACAGCTTCGGCCGCAAATTCCGCGAAGTGATCCTGGCGCTGGCGATGGAGCGGAAATTCTCCAAGGCGCAGATCCTCGAACTCTATCTGAACCGCGTCTATTTCGGCGGCGGCGCCTATGGCATCGACGCGGCAAGCCGCAAATTCTTCGACCATTCGGCGACCAAGCTGAACCTGGGCGAGAGCGCGATCATCGCCGGCCTCGTCAAGGCGCCCTCGCATTATTCGCCCACCGCCGACCGCGACGCCGCGATCGGCCGCGCCAAGGTGGTGCTGGAGGTGATGCAGGACGCCGGCGCGATCACCCCGGCCGAGGCCGAGAGCATCAACCTCGACAAGGTCCGCCTCGCGCCCGAGCGCGACCAGAATGCGGTGCGCTACTTCACCGACTGGGCGCTGGCCCAGCTCGACCAATATGTCGACGAGCAGGTCGAGCCGATCGACGTGTGGACGACGATCGACCCCGAGATGCAGCGCGCCGCCGACGCGGCGATCCGCGCCAACGCGCCGGAGGGCACGCAAGGCGCGCTGGTTGCGCTGGACCGCGACGGCGCGGTCCGCGCGATGGTCGGCGGACGCGACTATGTCAGCTCGATCTACAACCGTGCCACCCAGGCCGAGCGCCAGCCGGGCTCGGCCTTCAAATTGTTCGTCTACCTGGCGGCGATGGAAGCGGGGATGAAGCCCGACACGCCGGTGAAGGACGAGCCGATCGAGATTGACGGCTGGAGCCCGCGCAACAGCAACCGCGAATATGCCGGCGACATCGACATTCGCACCGCCTTCGCCTTCTCGATCAATACCGTCGCCGCGAAGCTGGGCCAGGAAGTGGGCTTCGACACCGTCGCCGACATGGCGCACCGCTTCGGCATCTCGGGCAATATCAACACCCATCCGTCGATGGTGCTCGGCACCTCCGACGTTCGGCTGATCGACATGACCAAGGCCTTCGCCGCGATCGCGCGCAAGGGCGTGGCGGTCGTCCCCTATGGCATCGTCAAGGTGACGACCGCGAAGGGCGACATGCTCTACGAGCACAAGGTCGACGACAATCGCGTGCTGGTGGCCCCCTGGGTCGCCGCCGAGATCACCGACCTGCTGCAGACCGCCGTCAACACCGGCACCGCGCGCGCCGCGCAAATCGGCCGGCCGGTGGCGGGCAAGACCGGCACCACCTCGTCGAACAAGGATGGCTGGTTCCTCGGCTTCTCGAGCGGGATCACCACCGGCGTGTGGATGGGCCGCGACGACGCCAAGACGGTGGGTGGCCTCCAGGGCGGCCGCGCCCCGGCGCGCGCCTTCGCCGCCTTCATGAAGGTGGCGGTGGCCAAGCGCCCGGTGGAGAATTTCGAGACCGCGGTGACCCTGCCCGAATTCCAGATCGAGCCCGACGACGAGGCCTTCTTCGGCACCCCCGACGATGCGCTGGTCGATCCCAACGGCCTGCCGCTGGACCAGCAGCCGGTGGAGCAGCAGGCCGACCCCGGCGACGGCTTCGAGCAGCCGGCCCCGGCCCAGACTCCGCCGACGGTCACCCCGCCCCCGGCGCGCACGCCGCCGCCTGGGGCTGGGTCCGCGCGGGGGCGCCCAAGCCGGC
>CAUTRN010000048.1:0-51213 GCA_963540925.1 uncultured Sphingomonadaceae bacterium | reverse complement strand
CCTTCGCGGCGAGCAGCCCGGCGCCGGGGGCGGCGAAGTCGAGATGGCGCGCCTTGCCCGCCTCGATCAGCGGGCGGCCCTGTCGGTCGACCCCGGTGACCGCGATCACCTGCGGATAGGAGGCGGGGAAGGCGGGCGGGGCGGCGGCGCCGTCATTGCCGACGGCGGCCACCAGCAGCAGCCCGCGCCGGTCGGCGGCGGCGATGGCGCGGGCAAGCAGGGCATTGTCGGGCCCGGCGAGGCTGATGTTGACCACCTTCGCGCCGCTCTGGCTGAGCCAGCCGAGCGCGCGGGCGATCGCCAGCGCGTTGCCGCCCGCCGGATCGCGTCCGAATATGTCGGCGGCGAACAGCCGGCTGCGCGACGACACCCCGCGCACCGCGCTCTGGCCGACGAGGATCGAGGCGATCGCGGTGCCATGGTCGCCGGGGAAGGGCGCACCGGCTGCGAAGCCGCGCTGGACGATCCCGGAAGGAAGCGCGGGATGGGATGCGACCCCGCCGTCGATCATCCCGATCGCGGCGCCCGGGCCGGGAGCGAGCAGAGCCGCGTCGGCCGGCGCCGGGGCGCCCGCGCCGCCACTCGGCTGATAGATGGGGTTGGACTGGACGGCGCTGCCCGGCGCCAGCTTGCGCAGCAGCCGCTCGGCCTTGGCCAGGCTGGTGCCCGCCGGCGCGCGCAGCCGGGCGGTGCCGATGTCGAGGCCTTCCACCATGTCCTGGTCCTGCAGCACGAAGCCGGCGTCGGTGGCGGCCTTCAAGGCCTGTGGGGTGGGATCGAGCAGGATCAGCTCGCCCTTCACCGCCGCATCGCCGCGCAGGTCGATTTCGAGGGCTTCGGGGTTGCGCCGCACCAGCCCGGCGATCCGGTCGACCCGCTGGCGGGCGAGGCGGTCGGCCAGTTCGCCGGCGCGGTCGAGCGTGTCCGAGACGCCGTCGCGCAGGCCCTCGCCGATCCGGCCCACCGTGTCGGTGGTCTGGCCGATCGCCGATCCGAGCGCGGGCCCCAGCGACGGGGCGACGAGCTGCGCGGCTGCGCCGCCCGACAGCGACAGCAGCAATGCGATCGTCAATTTCGACAGCGGTCCCGGCATCGGGATCACTCTCCTTCCATAGCCGTTATGATCAACAGTCGTCGCCCGATCGGGTTGCATGATCCGGCAGGGATGAAACGGGCGGGCCCATCCGTTTCATCCAGCAGGACCGGTCGAGTGGTGGCGAACGGCAGAGGAAAACGTCCGCACGTGACAGCTTTCGAACGCGCCTTGCTCGACCTCCTGCCCCGGCTGCGGCGCTTTGCCCGCGCGCTGGCGATCGATCCGGCCGATGCCGACGATCTTTGCCAGGTCGCGTTGGAAAAAGCGCTGAAGGCCGAGGCGCAATGGGAAGCGGGAACGAGACTGGATAGCTGGATGTACCGGATCATGCGCAATTGCTGGATCGACGAGGTGCGTGCCCGCACGCGGCGCGGCCAGACCTTCGTGCCCGAGGAGGAGGGCCTGTCGGTGGGCGATGGCGAGGACCGGCGGATCGAGGCGCGGGTCGAGCTCGATCGGGTCGACCGGGCGATGGCCGCGCTGCCGGCCGAGCAGCGCGAGGTGATCGCGCTGATCCTGGTCGAGGGACTGGCCTATAAGGAGGCGGCCGAGCTGCTCGACCTGCCGATGGGAACGGTGACCTCGCGGCTGGTGCGCGGCCGCCAGGCGCTGATGGAATTGCTGGGAGAAACGGCATGACCGACGAACAGATCATCGCCTATGTCGATGGCGAGCTGGGGCCGCTGGAGGCGCTGCGCTTCGAGCGCGCGATCGAGGGCGACCCGGCGCTGGGCGAACGGGTCGAGCGCCACCGCGCGGTGCGCGAGCGGATTTCTGCGCGTTTCGCACCCGTTGCCGACGAGCCGGTGCCGGCGCGGCTGGCGGCGATGCTGGGTGGCGCGGGCGACACCGTCGTGCCGCTGCCCGTCCGCCGGAAGGCCTTCTTAACGAGCGGTGGCGGACGTTATGCCGCGCTCGCGGCTACCCTCGTCGCCGGGCTGGTGCTGGGGCAGTTGCTGCCGGGCGGTAGCAACGGGCCGATCGGCGAGCGGGGCGGGGCGGTGGTCGCGCAGGCGGGGCTCGCCCGCGCGCTCGACACGCAGCTCGCCTCGGCGCAGCCCGAGCAGGCGGCGTGGCGGATTGGCACCTCCTTCCGCAGCCGCGACGGCCGCTATTGCCGCAGCTTCGAGGGGAGCGGCGGCGCCGGGCTCGGCTGCCATGGCCAGCAGGGCTGGACGGTCGAGCGTTTCGTCGCCGGGGCGCCGGCGGGACGGGGCGGGGGCTATGCCCAGGCGGCCAGCCCCTCGGCCGACATCCTCGCCGCCGCGCAGGACATGATGGCCGGCGATCCGCTCGACGCGGCTGCGGAAAAGGTGGCGCGCGACGGAGGATGGCAGGTGGCGCGCTGATTCCGGCGGGCTGCTACACTCTGTCATCTTTCGTCGTCGCGCTGAAATATGGAGGCAAATTGGGCGGTCGAGAGCGGGGGCATCGACCCTCTGGGAAAGCCCCCGCCCCATGTCGCTCCAGTCCATCATTTCCCGTTCGCACCCTGTGGTGCATCCCCCCAAGGCCAGCGCGATCGGCTGCGAAAATGGCCGCCACTCGGCGATCAGCAGCAGCAAGACCGAGATCAACGGCGTCGTCCATGCCGTCTGCCGCCACTGCGGCTGCGAGTTGATGCGGCTCGGCGCGTCGCGGCGCTGGTTCCGGACCGGGCAGCTGGGGTAGCCTCCTCCCCACAATCGTCGCTCCGGCGGAGGCCGGAGCCGCCAGAGGCAAGGGCGTTCGTTCTTCGTGGCGGCTCCGGCCTCCGCCGGAGCAACGTACAGCCAATTCGTTCTCAGAAGGAACGAATGTCGGGAATATTATCACAATAGTGTTCAATCGCCGACTGCGCTAAGCCGCGCTCCTCCCATTTCAGCGAGGCGGTTTATGACGGCGATGATCGAAAAGGCGGGGCTCCAAGTGGCGGACGTGCTGGTCCGCTTCATCGAGGAGCAGGCGCTGCCCGGCACCGGGATTTCGGCGGATGCCTTCTGGGTTGGTGTCGCCGACATCTATGGCCGCTTCGCCCCCGAGAATCGCAGCCTGCTCGCGCATCGCGACGATCTCCAGGCGAAAATCGACGCCTGGCATGTCGCCCAGGCAGGCAAGCCGGTCGACATGGCCGCCTATCAGGGCTTCCTCACCGAGATCGGCTATCTGGTGCCCGAGCCCGCGCCCTTCGAGGTGGGCACTGCCAATGTCGACCCCGAACTGGCGACCACCGCAGGCCCGCAGCTTGTCGTGCCGATCCTCAACGCGCGCTTCCTGCTCAACGCCGCCAATGCGCGCTGGGGCAGCCTCTATGATGCGCTCTACGGCACCGACGCGATCCCCGGCGCTGCTGCGGGCAAGGGCTATGATCCGGTGCGCGGTGCCGAGGTGATCGCCTGGGCCAAGGGCTTCCTCGATCAGGCGGTGCCGCTCGCATCGGGCAAATGGGCCGACTGGACCGGCGGCGATCTCGCGCTGGCCGATCCGGCGCAGCTCGTCGGCCGCGCCGGCGCCAATCTGCTGTTCCGGCACAATGGCCTGCACATCGAGGTGGTGATCGATCCGAGCCATGCGATCGGCAAGGACGACCCCGCCGGCATCGCCGACGTCATGCTCGAATCGGCGCTGACCACGATCTGCGACCTCGAGGATTCGGTCGCGGCGGTCGATGCCGAGGACAAGGTGGCCGCCTATGCCAACTGGCTGGGCCTGATGAAGGGCGATCTCGAGGACAGCTTCGAGAAGGGCGGCAAGATGGTCACCCGCCGGCTCAACGGCGACCGCAGCTACACCGCGCCCGACGGGTCGGCGCTGTCCTTGCGCGGCCGCAGTCTCGTCTTCGTGCGCAATGTCGGCCATCTGATGACGACCCCGGCGGTGCGGCTGGCCGACGGCTCGGAAGCGCCCGAGGGCATTCTCGATGGCATCGTCACCAGCCTGATCGCGCTCCACGACATCAAGGGGCTGGGCAAGTTCCGCAACAGCGCCACCGGCTCGGTCTATATCGTGAAGCCCAAGATGCACGGCC
Organism: uncultured Sphingomonadaceae bacterium; assembly: GCA_963540925.1. Classification (GTDB taxonomy): domain Bacteria; phylum Pseudomonadota; class Alphaproteobacteria; order Sphingomonadales; family Sphingomonadaceae; genus Rhizorhabdus. The sequence continues at coordinate 47,110 of CAUTRN010000048.1, read as the reverse complement.
CCGACGAGGCCGGCTTCACCAATCGCCTGTTCGACGCGATCGAGGATTTGCTGGGCATGGCGCGCCACACCTTGAAGGTGGGGGTGATGGACGAGGAGCGCCGCACCTCGGCCAACCTCGCCGCCTGTATCGCGGCGGTGAAGGACCGGATCATGTTCATCAACACCGGCTTCCTCGATCGCACCGGCGACGAGATGCACACGTCGATGCGCGCCGGCCCGATGATCCGCAAGGGCGACATGAAGACGAGCGACTGGATCGCCGCCTATGAGGATCGCAACGTCCAGATCGGCCTGGCCTGCGGCTTCTCCGGCAAGGCGCAGATCGGCAAGGGCATGTGGGCGGCGCCCGACAAGATGGGCGACATGCTGGTCCAGAAGATCGGCCACCCGAAGACCGGCGCCAACACCGCCTGGGTGCCGTCGCCGACCGCCGCGACCCTGCACGCCACCCATTATCACCAGGTTGACGTGTTCGCCCGCCAGGCCGAGCGCAAGGCCGAGCCCGTCGCCAGCCTCGACCGGCTGCTGACGATCCCGGTCGCCGCCGGCAAGAACTGGACCCCCGACGAGATTCGCTCGGAGCTCGACAACAACGCCCAGGGCATCCTCGGCTATGTGGTGCGCTGGGTCGACCAGGGGGTCGGCTGCTCGAAGGTGCCCGACATCCACGACGTCGGCCTGATGGAAGACCGCGCGACGCTGCGCATCTCCTCGCAGCACATGGCGAACTGGATGCTCCACGGGGTCGCCTCGGGCGACGAGATCGACGCGGCGCTCCAGCGGATGGCGGCGAAGGTCGACGCGCAGAATGCGGGCGATGCGCTCTACCAGCCGATGGCGGGGAATGAAGAGACGAGCCTCGCCTATCAGGCCGCCCGCGCGCTGGTGTTCGAAGGGGTCGAGCAGCCCAACGGCTATACCGAGCCGCTGCTCCACGCCTTCCGGCTGAAGGTGAAGGCCCTCTAACTGGCATAGCCCTCTCCCGCTTGCGGGAGAGGGTTGGGTGAGGGTCTTCTTCTTCTTCTTCTTCTTTCCAAGCAGGAAAAGAAGAAGACCCTCACCCTCCCACCGCTGCGCGGCGGGCCCCTCCCTCTCCCGCAAGCGGGAGAGGGGAAAAACTCACTTCATGAAGATCATCGCCATCTGCTGTTCCTGCAGGCTGGCCACGCCGTCGCGGTTGACGTCGGCCATGTCGAACAGGCCCAGCGGGCGGGCGACCGCCTCGGCCTGGCTGATCCGGCCGTCGCCATTCTCGTCGCATTTGTCGAACCAGCTGCGGCCGATATGGGTGAGGCCGCGGCCCTGGTCGGGCTGGGCGTTCTGGATCTCGCGATAGCGTTCGAATTCCTCGGGGCTGACGAAGCCGTCCTTGTTCGCGTCCATTTCGGCGAACTGCTTCTTGGCGGTGCTGGCGACCTCGGCGCGGGTGATCGGGCGCTGGCCCAGTTCGAGCCCGGCCTGGGCTGCGCTGGCGGCGAGAGTGGCGCTGGCGACGGTAAGCAAAGCAACGAAATACTTGTTCGGCATCGGAAAAGGTCCCGTATGGCTGCGGGGCGGATACCCCGTTCCAACTGACCTGAGCCTGAATGGTTTCGTCGCTCGGCGTTCAGCCTGGTCGATCAGCGCTTGATCACACCCACCTGGAAATCGAACAAGATGCGCACCCAGACGTCCATCTGGGGCTTGCCGCCGATCCGCGGCGGGCGGATCTTGAACTGCCAGGCAGCCTGGCGCAGCGCGCCGGCCAGGCCTGACCCGTTCGGGAACTCGCCGAGCTCCTGGCAATCCACGACCTTGAAATTCGGGGCGGTCTTGCAGGCGATCATCCCCCAGCCGGCCTGGCGCTTGCCGCGCAGATAATAAGACATCTCGGCGGTGGTCGGCTCGGTATACCAGTCGGCGGCATACATCTTCTCTCCGCCGGGGCCATCGCCGGCGCCCTGCGACACCTCGTCGCCCGCACCGCCATTGCCGGAAGCGCCCTGCGCGGGGGTGCCGTGGAATTTGGAGATGTCGCTGGCGCGGAAGTCCTCGGACGACATCATGATCATGTTCGACGGCAGCGGTGTCGGCGGCGGGGGCAGGGGCGGCGTGACCGGCTTGGTGATGGGCTTGCGGCGTGGCGCATCCGAGGTCGACGCGACCTTGGGCGCGGGATTGTCGGAGATCGACAACAGGGTGAAATTCTTCACGTCCGGGGTGATCTTCTGCACCAGGTCCGGCGCCAGCGACAGCAGCAGCAGGAAGCCCAGGAAATGGACGATCAGCACGGCGACGATGCCCGCGGCCCGCTCGCGCAGCTGCTCGCGGCGAATCGTCCAGGATCGGATCGGCAGGGTCAGCGGCATGGTTTCGTCAAGCGGTCGGGCGGTTTAACGCCGGTTGAACGATCCTGCGCGATGGCGCGGATCAGTTGGCGTCCTCGGCTTTGGCACTGTTGCCGCCCTTGCTGGGCGGTGCGGTGTCGACCAGCTGGTCGCCGCCCAGCGACTGGTAGAGGTTCACGAGGTTCTGCGCCTTGATCAGCCGGGTCAGCGCCAGGGTGCGCGCCGCGGTATAGGCGGTGCGCTGCGAGATCAGGGTCGCCAGATAGGGATCGAGCCCCTCGCGATAGCGGGCCGTGGCCAGGGTGAGCTGGTCGCGCGCCGAGGCTTCGAGGCGGATATTGGCGTCGAGCTGCCGGTCGATCGTCGCGCGGCGGGCGAGCGCGTCGGAGGTGTCGCGGAAGGCCGACTGGATCGACCGCTGATAGGTGGCGAGCGCCAGGTCGCGCTGCCCCTTGGTCTGCTTCAGCCCGCCGATATTGGCGCCACCGTTGAAGATCGGCAAGGTGGCGGAGGGCGCCACGCTCCAGGTGAAGGCGCCGTCGTGGAACAGGTTGGACAGAGCGCTCGACGCATAGCCGGCCAGCGCGGTGAGCCCGATCTGCGGGAAGAAGGCGGCGCGCGCCGCGCCGATCCGGGCATTGGCGGCGCGCAGGCCATATTCGGCCTCCACCACGTCGGGCCGGCGCAGCAGGATCGAGCTGTCGAGCCCGACCGGTACCTCGCCCAGCAGCGGGGCGGCTTCCTCGATCGAGGCGGGGAGCAGCTTGTCCGCCACCGGCGCGCCGACCAGCAGCTGCAGCGCGTTGCGATCCTGCTCCACCTGGGTCTCCAGGCTGGCCTGGTCGGCTTCGGCCTGGGCGAGGATGGTCTCGGCCTGGCGCAGGTCGGTGCGCGGGGCGACCCCGCCCTTCAGCAGTGCACGGGTCAGGTCGACGCTCCTGGCGGCGCTGACCTGGGTGTCCTTGGCGATCACCAGCTGGCTGCGGTCGGCCGCCAGCGCGAAATAGGCGTTGGCCACCCCGGCGATCAGGCTCAGCCGCGCGCCGCGCTGGGCGGCCTCGCTGCCCAGATATTGGTTGAACGCGGCGTTGTTCAGGCTGCGCAGCCGGCCGAACAGGTCGATCTCCCAGCTTGCGCCAAGCTGCGCGCTATACGCCTTGCGGGTGCCGCCTGTGCTGGCGCCGTTCGAGGCGTTGCCGATATTGCCGTTGTTCGCGCGGGTCTCGTTCGAGGCGTCGCTGATCGTCAGCCCGGTCGAGGCGTCGACCTGCGGGAAGAGCGCGCCGCGCGTGATCCACACCTGGGCGCGCGCGATCTCGACATTGGCGAGCGCGGCTTTCAGGTCCTGGTTGTTGGCGAGCGCCTGCTCGATCAGCGCCACCAGCTTGGGATCGCGGAACAGGTCGCGATAGCCGAGTTGGGCGGGCGTCTCCTGCGGAACGCCGACCGACACGGGCAGCGCGGTCGGGATCGCCGCGACCGGGCGATGATAAGCGGGCTCGAAGCTGCACGCGGCGAGCGCGCTCGTCGCCAGCAGGGCGAGGGCGGTCCGAGGCGCCGGACGGATCATGCGGCAGTTCCTTCGGCAGCCTCGGCGGCGCGCTCGCGCGCCTCGCGGCTCGGGAAGAGCTTGCGCACCAGCACATAGAAGAGCGGCACGAAGAAGATGGCGAGCAGGGTGGCGGTGACCATGCCGCCCAGCACCGCGGTGCCGATCGCGACGCGGGCACGGGCGCCGGCGCCGGTCGAGATGGCGAGCGGCAGCACGCCGAACATGAAGGCGAAGCTCGTCATCAGGATCGGGCGGATGCGGATGCGGGCGGCCTCCAGCGCGGCTTCCACCGCGCCCTTGCCTTCCTTCTCGGCGGCGATCGCGAACTCGGTGATCAGGATCGCGTTCTTCGCCGACAGGCCCATGGTGGTGACCAGGCCGACCTGGAAGAAGATGTCGTTCTCCAGCCCGCGCATCCATACGGCCAGGGTCGCGCCGATCAGGCCCAGCGGGATCACCATGATCACCGCCGCCGGGATCGACCAGCTCTCGTAGAGCGCGGCGAGGCACAGGAAGACGACGATCAGCGACAGCGCGTAGAGATAGGGCGCCTGTCCGCCCGACAGCCGTTCCTGATAGCTCAGGCCAGACCAGGCGACCGACACGCCGGGCAGCTTCGCCGCCAGCTCGGTGATGCGGTTCATCGCGTCGCCCGAGCTTTTGCCCGGCGCGCCCTGGCCCTGGATGGTGAAGTTGGTGACGCCGTTGAAGCGGGTGAGCGCCGCCGGCGACTTGCCCCAATGGCTCGACGCGAAGGCCGTGAAGGGTACCATCTGCCCGGTCGACGAGCGGACGAACCAGTTCGAAAGATCCTCCGGCCGGGTGCGAAAGGCCGCGTCGCCCTGGACGAAGACCCGCTTCACGCGGCCGCGATCGATGAAGTCGTTCACGTAGACGCCGCCCCAGGCGGCGGAGAGGCTGGAATTGACCGAGGCCTGGCTGATGCCGAGCGCGCCCACCCTGTCGGCATCGATGTCCACCGCCAGGGTCGGGGCGTCGTCGAGGCCGTTGAGGCGGACGGCGGCCAGATCGGGGTCGGCGGCGGCATCGGCGAGCAACTGATCGCGGCGGGCGCGGAATTCCTCGCGGCTCAGGCCGCCGCTGTTGAGCAGCTCCATCGAGAAGCCAGACGTGAAGCCGAGGCCCGGCAACGCCGGCGGCGTCAGCACCAGGATTTGCGCGTCGCGCACCGACGACAGCGACTGGGTGGCGCGGCGGGCCACCTCTTCGGCGCTGTTCTCCTTGCCCTTGCGCTCGTCCCAAGGGGCGAGGCCGATGAAGCCTCGGCCGGTGTTCTGGCCCTGGTTGCCGAAGCTCTGGCCGCGCACCACGAAGAAATTCTGGACGTTCGCGGGTTCCTTGTCGGCCAGGTAATTCTCGATCTTCCGGGCCACTTCCTCGGTCCGCGCGATGGTGGCGCCCGGCGGCAGCACGATCTGAAGCTGGGCCAGGCCCTGGTCCTCGCTGGGCACGAAGCCGGTGGGCAGGCGCATGAACACCACGCCCAGCGCGATCACCACCAGCACGAAGGCGATCATCGCCAGCTTCGCCTTGCCGAACAGCTGCTGCACCCAGTCGCGATAGCGATCGGAACTGCGCTTGAACCAGTCGTTGAAGCGGTCGCCATATTCATGCGCCTTGCCGACGATGCCGCCCTGTTGCGCGCGAGCACCATGGTCGGGCCGCTTGAGCAGGGTTGCGGCCAGCGCGGGCGACAGCACCAGCGCGACCAGCACCGACAACGCCATCGATGCGACGATGGTGATCGAGAACTGGCGATAGATCACGCCGGTCGATCCGCCGAAGAAGGCCATCGGCAGGAACACCGCCGACAGGACGAGGGCGATCGCGATCAGCGCGCTGTTGATCTCGCCCATCGACTTGATCGTCGCCTCGCGCGGGCTGATGTCGGGATCCTCCTCCATCACGCGCTCGACATTCTCCACCACGACGATCGCGTCGTCGACGAGCAGGCCGATGGCGAGAACCAGGCTGAACAGGGTGAGCGTGTTGATCGAGAAGCCGGCCGCGGCGAGGACGCCGAAGGTGCCGAGCAGCACGACGGGCACCGCGATCGCCGGGATCAGGGTGGCGCGCCAGCTCTGCAGGAACACGAACATGACGAGCACGACCAGCGCGATCGCCTCGAACAGGGTGATGACGACCTCTTCGATCGACAGCCGGATGAAGCGACTGGAATCGTTGAGGAACACGACATTATATCCGGGCGGGAAATCCTTCTGCGCCTTGGTGACATAGTCGCGCACCAGGTCCGACGTCTTGAGCGCGTCGGCGCCCGGGGCCAGCAGCACCGCCATGCCGGCACCGGGTTTGCGGTTGATCCGGCCCAGCGAGACATAATTCTCGGCGCCCAGCTCCACCCGGGCGACGTCCTGCAGGGTCACCTTCGAGCCGTCGTTGCGGGTCTTGACGATGATCTTCTTGAACTCGTCGACCGTGGTGAGCCGGGTCCGCGAGGTGACCACGGCGTTGAGCATCTGCTTGTCGGGCGAGGGCAGGCCGCCGATCTGGCCCGCCGCCACCTGGGCGTTCTGGGCCTGGATCGCCTGGGTGACGTCCTCGGGCATCAGGCCGACGGCGGAGAGCTTGTAGGGGTCCAGCCAGATGCGCATCGCATAGGGCGCGCCGAACACGTTGATGTCGCCGACACCGGGCAGGCGGCCGACGCCGTCCTGCAGGTTCGAGATCATGAAGTCGGCGATGTCGCGGCTGTCGCTGCGGTTGCTCTCGTCATAGATCGCGACGACCATCAGGAAGTCGGGGTTCGACTTGGTGACGGTCAGGCCCTGCGCCTGCACCTGCTGCGGCAGGCGTGGCAGCGCCTGCTGCACCCGGTTCTGCACCTGGACCTGAGCGATGTCGGGATCGACGCCCTTGTCGAAGAAGACGTTGATCGATGCCTGGCCGTTGCTGTTCGAGCTCGACGAGAAATAGAGCAGGCCGTCGACGCCGGTGAGCTGCTGCTCGATGATCTGGGTGATGTTCGATTCGACCGTCTCGGCCGAGGCGCCCGGGAAATTGGCGCGGATGTTCACCTGCGGCGGCGCGATGTTCGGATATTGCGAGATCGGCAGGCTGAGCAGGCCGCCCGCGCCGAGCAGCATGACGATGATCGCCACGACCCAGGCGAAGATCGGCCGATCGATGAAGAAGCGCGAGATCATGGGGCCGGATCAGCCCTGTTTGGCTTGGCCGGCGGCGGGGCCGCGCGGCAGCGGCGGCGAGCCGGCGGGCACAGGCCGGATCGGCTGGCCGGGGCGCACCTTGGCAAGCCCCTCGATGATCACCTTGTCGCCGGGCTTGAGCCCTTCGGTCACCAGCCATTTGTCGCCGACGGTGCGGGTGGTGACGACCGAGCGGAACTCGGCCTTGCCGTCCTTGCCCACCAGCATCACGCTGGCTTCGCCCTTCGGATTGCGGGTCAGGCCTTGCTGCGGCACCAGGATGACGTCGCGCGCGGTGATCTGCGACAGGTTGGCGCGGACATACATGCCCGGCAGCAGGATGCCGCGGGGATTGGGGAAACGGGCGCGCAGGGTGACGGTGCCGGTCTGCGGGTCGACCATCGCCTCGGCGAACTGCATCTGGCCTTTCAGCGGATAGGTGCTGCCATCCTCGAGCGTGAGCGAGACGGTGGCCGAAGAGGCGACGCCGCCGCCGGTCGCCAGTTGGCGGCGCAGCGCGAGCAGCTCGGCGCTCGACTGCTGGATGTCGACGAACATCGGGTCGAGCCGCTGGATGCTGGTCAGCGGATCGGCCTGGCCGGCGGTGACGAGCGCGCCCGTGGTGGCGAGCGAACGGCCGATCCGGCCGGTGATCGGCGCGGGCACGTCGGTGAAGCGCAGGTTGATCCGCGCGGTCTCGAGCTGGGCGATGTTCTGCGCGATCGAGGCGTTTGCCTGGCGCGCGGCGGCGCGGGCGTCGACATAGTCCTGCTTGCTCACCGCCTCCATCTCGGCCAGCGGCTTCAGCCGCTCGGCGCGGGCGGCGGCGGCTTCGCGTTGGGCGCGGGCGCTGTCGAGATTGGCGGAGGCCTGGTTGACCGCGGCGCGATAGAGGCTGGGGTCGATCTGGTAGAGCGTCTGCCCGGCGTGGACGATGCTGCCTTCCTCGAACAGCCGCGCCTTGAGCACGCCGGTCACCTGCGGGCGCACCTCGGAGGATTCATAGGCGGCGGTACGGCCGGCCAGTTCGACGAACAGCGGCACCGTCTCGGTCTTCATCACGACGAAGCCCGCCTCGGGCGGAGGCGGTGTAGGCTTTTCCTTCGAACAGCCCGCTAGAAACGCGAATGCAGCAAGAAGCAGTCCGCCGTTGCGGCCCACCGACAGGAGATTCATTTGGCGACCTTCGCGAACAGCGGCGGGCATCGCGCTGTGCTAGCCGTGTCAAACGGGCAACACAATCGGCGAAGGTTGCAGATGCGAAGTTTTTTCGGTGTCGGAACGGTGAATGTCACGCCCCCGCTTTCCGCGATCGGAAGGCGGGGGCGTTGCTGCGCTGCGACAGCGAATCGGGATCAGCGACAGACTCGATAACGGCGGCCGTGGTGCCGTTCGGTCCAGCAGCGGACGCGGTGGTGGCGGTCGCGATACCAGCGGCGATCGCCACGGTCCCAGCGCGGGCCGCGATCCCAGCGGCGGTCATTGTCCCAGCGCCGGCCATGATCCCAGCGGCGGTCATTATGCTCCCAGCGCCGGTCGTCCCGGTGATCGCGAGCCTCGGCGGGGGCACTCATGCCCATGGCCGCTACGGCAAGGCCGATGGCGGCGAAGATCGTCTTGAAGTTCATACGCTACACTCCTCTGGCCCGGCCCCTACGGGTGAGGAGAAGAATAGTCGGCGCCGCCAATAGTTTCGCTGAACAAGTTCTTCATCTGGCGTACAGAATTCGACGAACCACGCGACAGATTTCCGCGAGAAAACCGCACGGGTGCCTTTTACGGACTCGCCTTGTTCGTTTCGACCCTGTACCTTCCAGGCGTTCGTGATGGGACGGCAACCCGGGGGGGAAGGCCTGATGCAGATCGACCGCAGAGACTTGTTGCGTGCGGGCGTGCCACTCTTCGGAGCGGCGTTTCTACCGGGGGCGGTGCTGGCGGCGAAAGCGGCCCGCAAGACCTATGGCATGATCGAGATTTCGGCGAGCGGGATGACCGTGTCGGTCTATCAGCTCGACCGCGAGACCCTGGCCAGCGGCGAGGGCATGTCGGGCTTCGAGCGGGTCGCGCCGAAGCGTGCCGGCGATCCCTGGTCGGTGGTGGAAAGCCCGCTGCGACCCGGCGTCGAGGAAGAGGCCGCCAACGAAACGGTGGCGCTGGTGCAGACCCAGGTCGACCGGCTGCTGGCGCTGGGGGTCGAGCGACCGGACATCGCGATCGTCGTGTCGAGCGGGGTGATGAGCTTCTCCGCCAAGCTGGTCACCCTGATCCGCGAGCGGCTGAAGGAGAAGACCGGGCTGGGCATGGACGTGATCAGCCCGCGCGAGGAGGCTCGTCTCACCTTCGACTGGGTGGTGCCCGAGCGGCGGCGCGGTTCGAGCTTCCTGCTCGACATCGGCAGCGGCAACAGCAAGGGCGGCTATTTCGACCAGCGCGGCAAGCGTGGCCGCTATTTCGACATCTCGGCGCCCTATGGCACCAAGACGATGGCGGGGGCGGTGAAATTCCGCTTCCCCGACGCGCGCACCCAGAATTTCGCGGCCTTGTCGTCGGACTTCTACACCGAGACGGTGGCGCCCGCGCTGAAGCCCCAGATCGACGCGATCCCCAAGGGTCTCCACATGCCCGACGTGTTGCTGACCGGCGGCATCGTCTGGGCCACCTCGATGATCCTCTATCCCAAGGCGATGGCCGAGCAGCGCAACTGGGTGCCGCTGTTGCCCGACGATTTTGCGCGGGTCGGGGCGCTGATCACCGCCGGCACGCCCTATGGTGCGGGCCTGCCCGCCGATCTGAGCCCGGCCCAGCGCGACTATGTGGTGAAGGTGCTGAAGGGCGTGCGCAACGTGTTCAACCCGCATCAGTTGGCGGCGGGCGCGGCGTTGGCCGACGGGCTGATCAAGCAGCTCGACTGGGGTGGACGCAAGACGCTGGTCTTCCCGACCTTCGCGTCGAACGCCTGGGGCTCGCAATATCTGGTCGAGACCTTCGTCCATGGCGGGATGCGGTATATCTGAGCCGAGCGATCGGCGATGGCAGCGGGGATAAGGCGATGTCGAACCGGCTGAAGCGATTGCTGACCCGCGGTGGTGCCGCGGCCCTTCTGGGGGTGATGCTGATGGGGGCCGGCGCCCCCAATCGGCTGGTCAATTTCAAGGACAGGGTGCTGGCAAGCCATAACAGGGAGCGTGCGACCCTGGGGCTCAAGCCGCTCGTCTGGAGCGATGCGCTGGCCGGGAACGCCTCGAAATGGGCGGCGAAGCTCGCGCTGACCAACGACCTGGAGCATGACGAGTCGCTCGATGTCGAGGGCGAGAATCTGTGGCGCGGCACCCGCGGCGCCTACACGCCCGAGGACATGGTGACCCTGTGGATCGACGAGAAGTCGGCCTTCCGCAACGAGCCGGTGCCGAACATGAGCATCACCGGCGATATCGGCGATGTCGGCCATTATACCCAGGTGGTGTGGAGCACGACGGGCTTGGTCGGCTGCGCCGTGGCGGACGCCGCCGGCGGGGACGAGGTGATGGTCTGCCGCTATATGGAAGGCGGCAATATCTACGGTCACAAGACCTATTGAGCCGATTTCCGGTGGGCCTTCGCGCTCCCGTCCGCGCGGGTGCCGTGCTTTGCCGCAGCCGGGCCGCAAGCTGAAATAACCCGCTTGTCCAATAGCTTCGCCCGCGAGCGACGCTGATTCATTCTTTCATTTCCGAAATGACGCTAGGGAAATATCGATTTTTTCCGCAGCGAATGGGATCATATTCGGGTCTCGCCGCGTTGGCCCGCAATCTTCAACATCTTGCGGATATCGGCGGTGATCTCAGCGAAGCGGAACGGCCTTTCGGTGCGGCGGAAACGCTGGCTGGTGCTGGCGGTGGCGCCTCTGTTGATGGCGATGACGGCCAGCGCGGCGCGGCCCCATTTCAGGCTCGCCAATTTCGAACTCCGCGTGCTGGCGGCGCATAATGCCGAGCGGGCGACCCTGGGGCTGCGGCCGCTGGCCTGGGACAAGGGGCTGGCGCTGAATGCGGCGATGTGGGCGCGGGTGCAGGCGCGCACCCATGGGCTCCACCACGACCTGTCGCTCGACGTCGAGGGCGAGAATCTGTGGCGCGGCACGCGCGGCGCCTACACGCCCGAGGACATGGTGGGGCTCTGGATCGTCGAGAAGCGCCGCTTCCGGAACAACCCGCTGCCCAATGCCAGTATCACCGGCCGGCTCGACGATGTCGGCCATTATACCCAGGTCGTCTGGCGCAGCACCACGGAGGTCGGTTGTGCGGTGGCGGATGCTGCGGGCGGGGACGAGGTGATGGTCTGCCGCTATCTGGAGGGTGGCAACGTGCTGGGCGAGAAGGCGTTCTGAGTCCTTGGGGATCGGGCTCCTTTTTCCGTCCTTCCCGCGAAGGCGGGAATCCATAGCCTCCGAACCGCGAGAGTCTCCTGCTTCAGAATATATGGATCCCCGCCTTCGCGGGGATGACGAAAGAGGCTCAGCCGTCGCTTTCGAACGCCGCGTGATAGCTGACCTCGCCGGCCGGCAGCGGGCCCGCCAGGTGCAGATATTGCAGATAGGGTGAGGGCTCGCCGCCATAGCGGAGCGCGGGATCGCTGACGAAACCGAAGCGCGCGTAGAAGGTCGGGTCGCCGAGCAGCACGCAGCCTTGGGCATCGAGGGCGCGAAGGTGATCGATCGCCGCCGTCATCAGCGCTGCGCCAATGCCATGTCTCTGTCGGGTGGGCTCCACCGCGATCGGCCCGAGGCCGAACCAGCCGCCCGTGCGACTGTCGATCCGCACCGGCGAGAGCGCGACATGGCCGACGATCGTCTCGCCCGCCATCGCGACCAGTGAGATACTCAGCGCCCCGGCGGCGCGAAGGCCGTCGACGATCGCGGCTTCGGTGCCGCTGGCATGCTCGGCGAGCGCGAAGGCGCGGGTCGTGAGCGCGGCGATCGCAGGCTCGTCACCGGCCCGTTCGTCGCGGATCGTCACGGCCATCGCCGGCCGATCAGTCGACGTCCTCGACCTCGACGGTCTCGCCGGTCACGCGCTGCGACAGGGCGGCGGCCATGAACTTGTCGAGGTCGCCGTCGAGCACGTCCGACGGTGCGGTCGAGGTGGTGCCGGTGCGCAGGTCCTTCACCATCTGATAGGGCTGGAGGACATAGGAGCGGATCTGGTGGCCCCAGCCGATCTCGGTCTTGGCGGCATAGCCCGCCATCGCCTCGGCTTCGCGCTTCTGCAGCTCCTGCTCGTAGATGCGGGCCTTGAGCTGCTTCATCGCCTCGGCCTTGTTCTTGTGCTGCGAACGCTGGTTCTGGCACGCCACGATGATCCCGGTGGGGATGTGGGTGATGCGCACCGCCGAGTCGGTGGTGTTGACGTGCTGGCCGCCCGCGCCCGAGGCGCGATAGGTGTCGATCTTCAAATCCTTGTCGAGGATCTCGATGTCGATGTCGTCGTCGACTTCCGGATAGACCCAGACGCTGGCGAAGCTGGTGTGGCGGCGCGCCGCCGAATCATAGGGGCTGATGCGGACCAGACGGTGCACGCCGCTCTCGGTCTTGGCATAGCCATAGGCATTCTCGCCGCGCACCATCAGGGTGGCGGACTTGATGCCGGCCTGCTCGCCGCTGTGATAATCGATCAGCTCGACCTTGTAGCCGTGGCGCTCGGCCCAGCGGCTGTACATGCGATGGAGCATGCCGGCCCAATCCTGGCTCTCGGTGCCGCCGGCGCCGGCGTTCACCTCGATATAGGTGTTGTTGCCGTCGGCCTCGCCCGCCAGCAGCGCGGAGATCTTGTCCTTGTCGGCGCGCTCGGCCAGCGCCGCCAGCGCCTTCACGCCGTCGTCGACCAGCCCGGTGTCGCCTTCGGCCTCGGCCATTTCCATCAGCTCGACGGTGTCGTCGCGCTCCTGCTCGATCGCCTTCACCGCGGTGACCGCCTCGTCGAGGCGGCGGCGTTCGCGCATCACTTCCTGCGCGGCCTTGGCGTCGTCCCACAGCTTCGGGTCCTCGACCCGGTTGTTGAGCTCGTCGAGGCGGCGGAGTGCGCGGTCCCAGTCCAGGAAGCGGCGGACGAGCGCCATCGCCTGGTTGATCTGATCGACACTGGCTTGCGCTTCGGCGCGCATAATCGGAACTCCGGACTTGATGCGTCATCCCAGCGAAGGCTGGGATCTCGGGAGGCATATAAGGACTGCGCTTCTATCTCACGAGATGCCAGCCTTCGCTGGCATGACGGGGAATGAGCGCGTTGCCCTAATAGATGCCGTCCTGACTTTGCAAGAACTCGCTGTCGGTGGTCGCCCGCGCGGTGGGCGCGGCGCTCTTCGCGATCTCGTCGCGGCGGATCGTCCGGCGCGGTTCGCTCTCGGGCTTGAAGGCTTCCCAGATCACCGAGCTGTAATAGCTGCCGTCGGGCCAGGCGCCGAAGATGCGGCGGCCGCTCTTGCGGTCGATCCGGACCATGCGGATGCCCGGCGGGGCCTGGAAGGGGACGACCGGCATGCCCGCCATCGCCTTGGCCGCGAAGCTGCGGAAGATCGGTGCGGCGATGGTGCCGCCCTGCGCATAGCCGCCCATCGAGCGGGGATTGTCATAGCCCAGATAGAGCCCGCCCACCATGTCGGCCGAACCGCCGACGAACCAGACATTGGTGGGGCCCGACGAGGTGCCGGTCTTGCCGAACATCGGCCGGCCCAGGTCGCGCAGCACGGTGGCGGTGCCGCGTTCGACCACGCCTTCCATGATGTGGAGCATCTGATAGGCGGTCATCGCGTCGATCACCTGCTTGGAGCGCAGGCTGGGGCGCGGCATCGGCTTGCCGTCATAGGCGGGCATGTTGCAGCCCTCGCAGGCGCGCTTGTCGGCGCGCCAGATCAGCTTGCCGTTACGATCCTGGACATAGTCGATGACGGTGGGGGTGAGCGAGCGGCCCTGGTTGGCGAACATCGAATAGGCGTTCACCATGCGCAGCACCGTCGTCTCGCCCGCGCCCAGCGCATAAGCGAGGTAGGGCGGATATTCGCCGACGCCCATCGCCTTCGACGTCTTCACCACCTTGTCCATGCCGATCTGGCTGGCGGTGCGGACGGTCATCAGGTTGCGCGACTGCTCGACGCCCCAGCGCATCGTCTGCTGGCCGGCATTGGCGCCCGAGAAATTCTTGAAGCATTTCTGGCCGAGCCGCGCCGACTGATAGACGCAGAAGGGACCGTCGATGATGATCGAGGCCGGGGTCATGCCGTTGTCGAGCGCGGCGGCATAGACGAAGGGTTTGAAGGTCGATCCCGGCTGGCGCATCGCCTGGGTGGCGCGGTTGAACGAGGAGCCGCGCGAATCGAAGCCGCCCTGCATCGCCAGGATCTGGCCGGTGTGCGGATTCTCGATCACCATCCCGCCCGAGATGCTGGGGATGCTGCGCAGCGCCCAATTCTCGCCGTCGCGCTTCACCACGATCGCGTCGCCGACCTTCAGGAAGTCGAAGGCGCGGCCGCCCACGCCGGCGCGCGGCATGGTGGCGCCCCAGCTGGGGAGGGTGCCCTTCGATCCATTCTCGAAGCCGATCTCGGCCTGCGAGCCCTGTTTCGACAGGACGACGGCGGGGAACCAGTTGGAATAGCCCGCGCCGACGTTGAGGTCCGACAGGGCGCGTGCCCAGTCGCCGTCGATGTCGATCTTGCCCAGCCGGCCGCGCCAGCCGGCGGCGGCCTCGAAGCGGACGAGGCCGTCGCGCAGCGCATTCTCGGCGGCGTCCTGCGCCTTGCCGTCATAGGAGGTGCGCACCCACAGGCCGCCGGCATAGATGCCGTTGGGGCCGTCGGCGGCGGTCTGGCCATAGCGCTCGATCAGCTGGCGGCGGACCTCTTCCATGAAATAGCCGCCCACGCTGGGCCGCGGCGAATAGCGCGGCACCACGCCCAGCGGCGCGCTCGCGGCGGCCTGGCGCTCGGCGTCGGTGATATAGCCATTGTCCTCCATCTGCTGGAGCACATAGTTGCGCCGCTCCAGCGCGCGATCGGCATGGCGCTCGACGGTGTAGTTCGACGGGGCCTTGGGCAGGATCGCCAGATAGGCGACCTCGGGCAGGGTCAGCTCGCCCACATCCTTGCGGAAATAGGCGCGGCTGGCCGACTGGACGCCATAGGCGTTGCGACCCAGGAAGATCTGGTTGAGGTAGATTTCCAGGATCTGCTGCTTGGTCAGCGCGCCTTCGATGCGGAAGGCGAGGATCGCCTCGCGGATCTTGCGCGCGATCGAATAATCGTCGCCGACGATCAGGTTCTTGGCCACCTGCTGGGTGATGGTGGAGCCGCCGCGCGCGCGCCGGCCGCTGCCCAGCTTGGTGGTATAGTCGACGACGGCGCCGGCGAGGCCGCCGATGTCGATGCCGGGATGGCTGAAGAAGGTCTTGTCCTCGGCCGAGATGAAGGCGTGGACCAGCAGCTGCGGATATTCCTGATAGGATAGCTCTACCCGCCGCTCGCGCGCGAAATCGGCGATCGGTTCGCCGTCATAGGCGCGGACATTGGTGGGCAGCGGCGGCTGATAGGCGAGCAGCGCGTCGGCCGACGGCAGCCCGCGCGCGAAGAAGAACCAGATCAGCCCCCAGAACAGCGCCAGCGCGAACAGCAGTCGGCCGATCCAGCGCCAGCTCCGGTAATTCCGCCAGAGATGGCCGGCATGGTCGCGCCATTCGCGGAAGGGCAGACGGATCGAGGGCATTTTGGACACGGGCGCCTGTTAGCAGGTTTGAAGGGCTTTGTTAGCCCTCAGGCGCCGGGCGGCGAACGTCCGTCCGCCTTGGCTTTCCTCGCATAAGCTCGGGCGCGCATTCGCGCTTGCGGAGCCCTGGCGGGCTCCGATGATGAGCTCTGCGTCGGGGCGCGTCAGCGTCCCGCAAGGCCAAAGGCCGCCCGAGCTTATGCGAGGAAAGCCAAGGCCAGCGGAGGCTGGCCGCCCGGCGCTTGAGGGCTGCCGGAGAATGGAGGCGAATGCCTTCACTCGCCCGCCAAACGCCGCGCGAAATGGATTTCGACCGCCTTGCGCACGCCCACCGCGATGTCGTGGCGATAGTCGTCGGACAGCAGGAGCTTCAGGTCGTCGTCGTTGGAGATATAGCCGGTCTCGAGCAGCACCGACGGCACGTCGGGGGCCTTGAGCACGATCAGCCCGGCGAAGCGGTGAGCGTCGTCCTTGAACTTGATCGTCGGCGACATCTCGCGCCGGAGCAGGGCGGCGAATTGCGAGGAGACGTTCATCGTCTCGCGCTGGGCCAGGTCGAGCAGGATCGACGAGACCTCGTTGTTCTCGCCGCCCAGATCGACCCCGTTGAGGATGTCGGCGCGGTTCTCCTTCGCGGCGAGCTGCGCCGCCACGCGGTCGGACGCGACCTCGGAGAGGGTGTAGATGCTGGCGCCACGCGCCGCGCGGTTCTCGGCGCTGTCGGCGTGGACCGAGATGAACAGGTCGGCCTTCAGCCGCCGCGCGATCTCGCGCCGCTCGCCGAGGACGAGGAAGCGGTCGTCGCTGCGGGTGAGCGCCACCCGCACCCGGCCCGACTGGGTCAGTTCGTCGCGGATCGCCTTGGCGATGGCCAGCGCGATCGCCTTTTCCTTGCGGCTGCCGTCGGACGATTGCGAGCCCGGGTCATGGCCGCCATGGCCGGCGTCGATCACCACCAGCGGCCGGTTGGTGCCGCGCGCGCCGCTGATCGCGGGCACGGCGAGCGGGCGGGGCGGGTCGAGTGGCACGGTGATGCCGCCACGCTGGGCGCCGCGCGAATCGACGGGCTTGGCCTCGTCATCGAGCCCGAACAACTGCCGGCCCTTACGCACTGCACGGGCGAAGAGGTTTTCGGTGACGGGCTTCAGGGTCAGAGTGAGGGCGAGGTGATCCTTGGTGAAGCTGGCGTCGCCGATGATCGCCGGCTTGGTCAGCTCGAACACGACGCGGGCGGTGTCGGGATCATATTGGCCGTGGCGGGTGGCGGCGATCAGCCCGCCCGAGGCAGCGACCCGGCCCATCCGCGCGCCGGGCAGATCGACCGCGATGCGCTGCGGCCCCGCCAGCATGAAGGCAGAGGCGGTGGCGAGCGGCTTGTCGAAGCGCAAGGTGACGCTGCTGTCGCCCACGTCGATCGCGGTCACCGTCGCCGCAGGCAGGGCTGCGGCCCACAATGAAAGCGACAGCAGGGCGCAGAGGGCGAAGACGAAACGCTGGGTCAAGATCAATCCTGGCAAATTGGCCCCGCGATACACGGCCGGTGGCAAAACGCCGACCGCTCCACATTCATCCTCAAGCATTTATCCCGAGCCGGGCGCCGATTGTCCAGTATTGGTGATGCTTGCTCCGATGCCGTTGGGATGCTAGCAGATTTTGTCCGGAAGTAGGCCGGCCCCCGAGCATGGGGGTTAGAAGCGCCGATCCGGCCTCTGCGTCGCCCTGTGGCGAAGGCGTAACAGGTTGACGATCGCATGAGTCATTTTTCGCCCCATTCTGACCACCGCCGCCAAAGCGGCGGTGCGTGGAATGGTGCCTGCTTTCCGGCGCACCGCGCCGGAAATGACGATGCGTCGGCTGCAAACACCCATTTTTCACCTTCGATGACGCCTGACGGGATGACGCGGTTCGCCGCGCGGCCGGCGGGCGCATCCTTTGCATATCGCGCGTTGAAGCCCGGCCCCGTAGCCGGCTCCCGCGCCTGGAGAGCTTTTAATGACAACCCGCATGCTTATCGACGCACGCCACCGGGAGGAAACCCGCGTGGCCGTCGTCCAGGGGAACCGAATCGAGGAATTTGACTTTGAGTCTGCCGAAAGGAAGCAGCTCAAGGGGAATATCTATCTCGCCAAGGTGACAAGAGTCGAACCGTCGCTGCAGGCGGCTTTCGTCGACTATGGTGGCAATCGCCACGGCTTCCTGGCCTTCTCGGAAATCCATCCCGACTATTATCAGATCCCCAAGGAGGATCGCGAAGCGCTGCTCCGCGAGGAAGCCGAGCACGCCGCCGAGGAAGAGGCGCTGCGCGCCCGCGAATCCGACCATGACGACGAGGACGAGGCGCTCGAGGACGACGCCGAGCATGACGACGAAGGCCATGCCGAGGGCGAGGACGAAGACGCCCCCCGCGCGCGCCGCGAATCGGTGGGCGGTGCTTCGGACGAAGGCGCCGTGGAGAATCTGCGTCAGCGCCGCATGAACCTGCGCCGCCGCTACAAGATTCAGGACGTGATCCGCCGCCGCCAGGTGCTGCTGGTCCAGGTCGTCAAGGAAGAGCGCGGCAACAAGGGCGCGGCCCTCACCACCTATCTGTCGTTGGCCGGCCGCTATTGCGTGCTGATGCCGAACACCAGCCATGGCGGCGGCATCAGCCGCAAGATCTCGAACGCGGCCGATCGCAAGCGGCTGAAGTCGATCATGGCCGAGCTGAACCTGCCGCGCACGATGGGCTGCATCGTCCGCACCGCCGGCCTCCAGCGCACCAAGACCGAGATCAAGCGCGACTTCGACTATCTCGCCCGCCTGTGGGACGAGATACGCGAGAACACGCTGGGATCGCAGGCGCCGGCCCTGATCTATGGCGACAGCGATCTGGTGAAGCGGGCGATCCGCGACATCTATAATCGCGATATCGACGAGGTGATCGTCGAGGGCGAGGAAGGCTATCGCCAGGCGCGCGCCTTCATGAAGCTGCTGATGCCCAGCCACGCCAAGAAGGTGGGGCTCTACGCGGACGCGGTGCCGCTGTTCCAGCGCTTCGGCGTCGAGGACCAGCTGGCGGCGATGTACCAGCCGATCGTCCAGCTGAAGTCGGGCGGCTATCTGGTGATCAACCCCACCGAGGCGCTGGTGTCGATCGACATCAACTCGGGTCGCTCCACCCGCGAGCATAATATCGAGCAGACCGCGACCGCGACCAATCTGGAAGCGGCGCACGAGATCGCCCGCCAGCTGCGCCTGCGCGACATGGCCGGCCTCGTCGTCATCGACTTCATCGACATGGAGAACAAC
The DNA here is from genome assembly GCA_963540925.1 of uncultured Sphingomonadaceae bacterium. GTDB lineage: Bacteria > Pseudomonadota > Alphaproteobacteria > Sphingomonadales > Sphingomonadaceae > Rhizorhabdus. Next base: position 28,025 of record CAUTRN010000048.1, on the reverse strand, counting down.
TCCAACATCCGTAAGGTCGAGAAGGCGATGAAGGAGGCGCTGAAGAACGATCGCGCCCGCATCCAGGTGGGCCGCATCTCCAGCTTCGGCCTGTTCGAGATGAGCCGCCAGCGCCTGCGCACCGGCGTGCTCGAAGCCTCGACCCGCCAGTGCCCGCATTGCGAGGGGACCGGCCTGATCCGCACCGCGTCGTCGGCGGGTCTGTCGGCGCTGCGCATGCTCGAGGACGAGGCCGCCCGCGGCCGCGGTTCGCGCCTGTTGCTGCGCGCCAGCCAGGAAGCGGCCTTTTACGTGCTCAACCGCAAGCGCGCCGAGCTCGCCGAGATCGAGGACCGCTATGGCGTGATGATCGAGATCGTGTCGGACGGCACGCTCGAGGGCGCGCGCATGAGCGTCGAGGCCGGTGGCCCGCCGCCGAGCCACGCGCCGCGCCTGCCGGCGCCGCTGCCGATCGAGGCCGATGACGATCTCGACATCGAGGACGAGGTCGAGGAGGAAGAAGAAGAACTGGCCGCCGATGATGGCGAAGGCGAGAGCGCCGATGATGGCGATCGCGACGGCAACCGCCGCCGCCGCCGCCGTCGCCGCCGTCGTGGTGGCCGTGGCCGTGACCAGGACGGCCAGGGCGAGGGCGGATCCGCTGACGCCGAGGCTGAGGATGGTGAGGGCGACGCCCAGGCCGAGTCCGACGAAGAGGGCGAGCCCGCCGAGGCATCGGCCGAGGATGGCGAGCGCGATGGGGGCCGTCGCCGTCGCCGTGGTCGCCGCTCGGGCCGTCGCCGCAATGGTAGCGAAAATGGTGGTGAAAATGGTGGTGAGGCCGAGGTGACCGAGGCCGCCGAGGCCCAGGACGCCGAGGAAGCTCCCGCCGCCGAGCCGGTTGCCGCCGTCGAGGAAGTGGTTGCGGAAGCCCCGGCCGCCGAGGAGCCGGCGCCCAAGGGCCGCCGTCGTCCGCGTGCCCGCAAGGCTGATGCCGCCGAGGCGTCTGCCGCCGAAGCCCCGGTCGAAGCGCCCGTGGTCGAGGAGGCTCCTGCCGCCGAAGCCGCGCCCGAGCCGGCCGCCGAAGAGGTGAAGCCGCGCCGTGGCGGTCGCCGCAAGAAGGCCGAGCCGGCCGTCGAGGCTCCGGCCGAGGAAGCACCGGTTGAAGCGCCGGCCGAAGCCCCGGTTGCCGAGGCTGCTCCGGTCGCCGAAGCCGCCCCCGAGGCGGAGGCTGCGCCCGCACCCAAGAAGCGCCGTTCGCGCGCCAAGGCCGCCCCGGCCGAGGCAGCGGAGACGGTCGAGGCCGCGGCACCCGCCGAGGTCGTCGAAGCGCCCGTAGCTGCCGAGGCGCCTGTCGCCGAAGCACCGGCTGCCGACACCCCGGCGGCCGAAGCCGAGGCCGAGGATGATGCCGGCCCGCCGCGTCGCGGCTGGTGGCAGCGCACCTTCGGCGCCTGACGATGGAGGGCCTGCCTTGCCCGGCGGGCCCTTCCTCATGCGGCTTCACGCGTGGTTCAGTCATGAAAGCCGACAAAGGCCGGCCATGAGCTCGCCACGCTTTTCCCCCAGAGGTTCCGTCGCCCGCGCCGCGCGCCTGCTGCTCGCCGCCATCGTCGCTACGGCGATGAGCGCGCAGCCGGTCGCGGCGCAGTCGATTCTGCGCGACGCCGAGACCGAAGCCTATCTGAAGGACATCGCCGCACCGATCGTCACCGCGGCCGGGCTGTCGCCCGCCAATGTCGACATCGTCCTGATCGGCGACAAGGAGATCAACGCCTTCGTCGCCGGCGGACAGGCGGTCTATATCCATAGCGGCCTGATCGAGGCGGCCGACAACACCAACGAGATCCAGGGCGTCATCGCCCATGAGGTGGGCCACATCACCGGCGGGCACATCATCCGCCAGGGTGAGGGCGCCGGCCCCGCGACCGGGATCACCCTGCTGTCGCTGCTACTGGGCGCGGCGGCGATGGCGGCGGGATCGGCCGATGCCGGCATGGGCGTGATGATGGCCGGCCAGCAGGCCGCGCTCGGCAAGTTCCTGGCGTTCAACCGGGTGCAGGAGGCGAGCGCGGACGCCGCCGGCGTCGGCTTCCTCAACAAGGCCGGCATCTCGGGCAAGGGCATGCTCAGCTTCTTCCTGAAGCTGCGCAAGGAAGAGTTCCGCTACGCTTCCACCTATGCCGAGATCGATCCTTTCATGCAGACCCACCCGATGTCGGGCGATCGCGAGGCGACCCTGCAGACCGATGTGCTGAACTCGCCTTCCTATAATGTGAAGACCGATCCGGCGCTGGAGGCCCGCTTCAAGCGCATCAAGGCCAAGCTGATCGGCTATATGGACGACCCGACCACGGCGCTGCGCAAATATCCCGAGACCGACCGGAGCGCTGCCGCCCATTATGCCCGTGCCTATGCCTGGCATCGCGGCGCCTATCCCGAGAAGGCGATGGAGGAGGTGGACAAGCTCGTCGCCTCGGCCCCCGACGATCCCTATTATCGCGAGCTGCAGGGCCAGATCCTGCTGGAATCGGGCAAGCCCAAGGAAGCACTGGAGCCGCTGCGCATGGCGGTGAAGGGCTCGCGCGCCTCGCCGCTGATCTCTTCGCTGCTCGGCCATGCGCTGATCGCGACCGAGGATCCCGAGAATTTCGCCGAGGCGCGCGACGTGCTCAAGGTGTCGGTGGCGCGCGACCGCGACAATCCCTTCGCCTGGTATGCGCTGGGCATGGCCTATGCCCGGCTGGGCGACGAGCCGCGCGCCCAGCTCGCCACCGCCGAGCGCTATGCGCTACTCGGCAACACCCGCCTGGCGGTCGCCAGCGCCGAGGCGGCGATGACGCGCATTCCGCGCGGCACCCCCGATTATATCCGCGCCGAGGACATCGCCCTGGCGGCGCGCGCCCAGGCGGGCCAACGCAGGAGATGAGCATCCGTCAGTTCATGGAACGTCACCGCCAGCTGGCCGTGACGATCGGGGCCGGTTCGGCGATCGCGATCGGGATCGGCGCGCTGATGTGGCCGCAGCACCGGCCGGTGGCTGGCGGGGGCACCGCTAATAAGGCGCAGATCGAGGCGGTGGTGCGCGATTATATCCTCGCCCATCCCGAGATCATTCCCCAGGCGATCGACAAGCTGCGCGAGAAGCAGAGCCAGGACGCCTATGCCGAGAACAAGGCCGCGCTGGAAACCCCCTTCGCCTCGGCCTGGGCCGGCGCCGAGAAGGGCGACGTCACCCTGGTGATGTTCACCGATTATGCCTGCGGCTATTGCCGAACCAGCCTGCCCGACATCAACAAGCTGATCGCCGACGATCCCAAGCTGAAGGTGGTGTGGCGCGAAATCCCGATCCTGGGGCCGGGCAGCGAAGTCGCCGCCAAGGCGAGCCTCGCCGCCGCGCGCCAGGGCGCCTTCAAGACCTTCCACGAACGGATGTTCGCCGCCGGCGTGCCCAATGGCGACAAGGTCTCGGCAGTGCTGCGCTCGATGGGGCTCGACCTGCGCAAGCTCCAGCAGGACCTGGACGGCCCCGAGGTGAGCGGCGAACTGCACAGGAATCTGGAGCTGGCCGGCAAGATCGACCAGTCGCTGGCCACCCCCACCTTCGTCGTCAACGGCCAGATGCTGAAGGGTGCGGTCGGCTATGACGCGCTGAAACAGGCGATCGCCGACGCCCGGACCCGGACGAAGGTTTAGGTTCTTCAAAAAATAAGCCCCTCCCTGAAAGGGAGGGGGAAGGGGTGGGTTTTACGGTGCCATGGGGCTCGATGCCCCTTGGCTCCGTTCTATGAGAGGAGCTGCTGCTCGTTCTGCTCGCGACCCACCCCCGGCCCCTCCCTTTCAGGGAGGGGAGATACGTCAGGGGCGCCCCATTACCCGCCCGTCGATCGTCGCCGACGCGGGATGGTTGCGGTCGAGATGCTTGCGCACGATCTTCAGGTTGCGGCTGTTCGACCGGAAGAAGAAGTCGGGGATCGCGCCGACGAACGGAATCGCGCCCAGCGCCAGATCGATCCCGACATTGCCGAACATCCGGGCGAGCTGCCATTTCGACATGCCCAGGTTGCGGGCCTCCCAGGCGAGCCAGCTGCCCATCACCGCGCCGACCGCGGGGCCGACGATGGGGATGATGTCGAGCAGCACGTCGAGGCCGATCGGCTTCTTCAGGCCGGGCACGACGAACATCCGTTCGAGCACCCCCTCCATCGCCTCGATGCGGCGGCGGACGGACACGGCATCGCGGCCCATGCCGGGGATGCTGTCGGAAAAACGGTCGAAATCGGCCATGGTGGGTCTGTGCATGGGCGGCATATTCCGAAACTCTCGCTGAATTGGTGCTGAATCAGCGCGTCAGCGGCCCCTTTGGTTCCCGATCAGCGGTGCGATCGGGTGGACGGCGCGCGCATTCAGCTGGAATCCGGGCAGGTCGGGCGCCGCCAGGGACCAGCGCAGCGGCTGGGCGATCGGGATGAAGGGGGCGAGCGCGGTGATGCGCTGCTCGGCGTCGGCCAGCATATGGCTGCGCACCGCCGGATCGCCGGCCGCGCGCGCGATCATGAAGGCCTTGTCGGCCTCCTCGCTGCACGGGCGGCCCTGGTCGCAGAGGAAATGGGCGAGATACCAGTCGGCCTGGTCGCTGGGGGCGACCTCGTCGATCAGGCGCAGATCGGCCGTCGCGCGCGGGCCGACCCGCTCCACCGATACGCCGATCGCCCGCCATTGCTGACGAACCGCGGTGAAGAGCTGGGTGGCGCCGGGCCCCTCGGGCAGGGCGATCGTCAGGCGGATCGGCTCGCCGTCGCCATGCTGCTGGCGCCACTGGTCGACGATCCGTCGCGCCGTGGCGATGCGGCCGGCGGCGGCGCGGGCATCGGCGCCGCGGACATTGGCGATCGCCTGCGCCCAGAAAGGGCGGCTCGGCTCGGCGACGTCGGTCAGCCCCGGCGGCAGGATCTGGTTCGACGGGCGCCAGTTGGGGGCGCCCAGCGCCGCGCCGATCGCGTCGCGATCCAGGGTCATCGCCAGCGCCTGGCGGATCTCGGGCGCCATCACCGCCGCCGAGGCGCGGCCGACCCGGAAGCCGAACAGCCCCAGCGCCGGATCGACCTGCAGGTTGCGTGGCGGGATATTGGCGAGGCGGACATAGAGGAGGTTGGTGAAGTCGCCGCCCGTCACCAGGCGCGCATCGCCATTGGCGAACCGCGCCACCGCCCTGGCCGCGCGCTCGCCATGCAGGAAGATGCGACGCCTGGCCTGGGCGATCGCCGCCTCGTCCTCGCTGTCGGGGTCGACCGGGGCGGGGCGCAACAGGGTGGGGCGGCGCCCCTTGCCCTCGATGAACAGCGGCCCGGTGCCCTTCGTGCCCTCGAGCAGCGCGAAGCCGGGCGCGGCGAGCTGGCCCAGCAGGTCGGGGCGCGGCGCCGACAGGCGGATCTCGATCACCTCGGGGGTGACCGCGACGATCTCGCGCACCGCATCGAGCCCGCCACTGGGCGCGAGCGCGAGGTTGCGGCGGAGCAGCCGGCGCAGCTGCACCACGACCTTGTCGGCGTCGGCCAGTTCATGATCGAGCCGGAAGGTGTAGTAGAGCCCGTCGTCGGAGATCGCCCAGCGGATCGCGAGGCCGGGCTCCACCTGGCCCGCCGGATCGAGTCGCACCAGCCCTTGCGCCATCGCGCCGAGCAAGGCGGCATCGGCATCGCGCACGATGCTGCTCGCGGGATCGCGCAGCCGCTCGGGCTGGCCGATCACGCTCACCGTCACTCGCCCGCCATGGTCGCCACGGTCGCAGCCGCCCAGCAGCAGGGCAGCGTAGAGCGCGATGGGCAGGGCGGCTTTCATTTTAGGCTCAGGGTCCGGCTGGGATGGGCGTTGGGCGCATTGTCGTGCCAGCCGGCAACGCGTGGGGCAACCAAAGTGCGGCTGACATAATGATAAAGCGGGATCAGCGGGGCGTCGGCAACGAGGATCGCCTCGGCCGCGCGCATCGCCCGGGCGCGGGCGGCGGGGTCGGGCGTCGCCATCGCCCGGTCGAGCGCCGTGTCATAGGCCGGGTTCGCATAGCCGGAATAGTTGATCGCCTCCGCGTCCGACCGGTGGACGGCGAGATAATTTTCTGGCGCGTCGACGTCGCCGATCCAGCCCGAGCGGGCAAAGGCGAAGTCGCGGCGGCGGAGATTGGCGAAGTGGAGCGAGGCCTCGCTGTTGAGCAGATGCGCCTCCACCCCCAGCGGCCGCCACATCGCCGCCATCGCCACCGCCACCCGGCGATGATCGGTGTCGCTGTTGAAGCGGATGTCGAAGCCGAGCGGCCGGCCCGGGCCATAGCCCGCTTCGGCGAGCAGGCGCCGCGCCTCGGCCATGCGGCGGTCGGCCGACCAGCCGGCCCAGTCGGGGCGATAGGCGCCCGGCTCGCCCGCCACACCGGCTGGCACCACGCCCCAGGCGGGTTGGGTGCCCAAGCCGATCAGCCGCTCGGCGATCCAGACCCGGTCAACCGCGATCGATAGCGCGCGGCGCACGCGGACATCGTCGAACGGCGGGCGGGTGGTGTTGAAGACGAAATAATAGCTGCCGTTATAGGGCGCGACATGCGCGGCGCCTGGCCGGCGCGCCTCGATCCAGCCGAGCCGGGTCTGCGGAAAATCGGTGCTGATGTCGGCCTCTCCCGCGGCGAAGCTGCGCAGCGCGGTCAGCCGGTCGGTCACCGGGCGCCATTCGACTTCGGCGATCGGCGCCCGGCCGCCGTGCCAGGCCGGGTTGCGCGTCAGCCGCAGCCGCTCGTTGAGCCGCCATTCGGTGAGCTGATAGGCGCCCGAGGTGACGAGCGGGCGTTCGGCGGTCCAGCCGTCGCCCAGTTTCGCGATGCGATGGACCGGCAACGCCGCCATCGAGGGCAGGGCGAGCAGCTGCGGCAAGGCGGGCATCGGCGCGCCCAGGGTCACGACGACATCGTCGCCCTGCGCCTCTACCGCGCTGATATCGGCGAACAGCGCGGCGTTGGGGGAGGCGGTCTCCTCGGCGCGCAGCCGCTCGAACACCGCGACGAAGGTGGCCGGGCTGATCGCGACCTCATCGGAGAAGCGCAGGCCGGGGCGCAGCGGGAAGCGCCAGACCAGCCCGTCGGCCGATACGCTCCAGCCGCGCGCGAGGCCGGGTTCGACCTTGCCCTCGCCGTTGATCCGGGTCAGCCCCTCGAACTGCTCCTGGCCGATGCGGATGGTGGCGAGGTCCGATCCCTTCTGCGGATCGAGGCTCTTCACCTCGTCGTCGGCGAAGCGCACCAGCCGGTTCTGTGGCAGCGCCTGCGGGTCGCCGCTATGGCAGGCGGCGAGGATCAGCAACAGGGGCAGGAGAAGGCGGCGCATTCCGCGCGATTTGGCCTGAGGCAGGGGACGCACTCAACTCTTTTCGTCACTCCAGCCTTCGCTGGCATGACGGAGCAGGATTTGCCACAGTCGCCCGATCAGGGAGACCCGCCAATGCGTCTGATAAGATTGGGCATTCTGCTCGCCCTCGCTTCTGCCACCTCCGCTTTCGCCAACCCTATCGACGATCGCTTCGATGCGCTGTCCGCCAAGGAATGGGCGTGGCGCCAGCAGACCCAGCAAAGCGCCGAGGCGATGCGCGGTGGCATCCCCAAGCACCTGCCCGACGAGAGCCTGAAGAACCAGCAGGCCCGGCTCGCTTATTGGACCGACACGCTGAAGCAGCTCGACGCCATCAAGCCGGCCGATCTCTCGCCCGGCAAGCAGGAGGATTATGGCGTCTACCGTGCCCAGATCGAGACGCTGCTCGACGCGCAGCGCTTCCGCGATTTCGAGAAGCCGCTGAACTCGGACAGCAGCTTCTGGGCCGATCTCGGCTATTATGCGCGCACCCCGATCCAGAATGAGGGCGATGCGCGGGCGATGCTGTCGCTGATGGCGGACATCCCCGCCTATTTCAGCCAGAATATCGTCAACATGCGCGCCGGCCTGAAGCGCGGTTTCACCCCGCCCAAGGTGATCATGGCGGGCCGCGACGGATCGATCGCGGCGGTGGCCGAGGCGAAGAGCCCGCAGGACACCTTGTGGTATGAGCCGTTCAGGAAGCTGCCCGCCACCATCCCGGCGGCGCGCCAGGCCGAGCTTCGCGCCGAGGCCGAGGCGCTGATCGCGAAGAGCGTCATCCCGGCCTATGCCGATCTGCTCGGCTTCATGCGCAAGGACTATCTGCCGCGCCTGCGCGAGGGGCTGGGGGCCGAAGGCTGGCCCGACGGCAAGGCCTATTACCGCGCGCAGATCCGCGCTTATGCCACGGTCGACCTGTCGCCCGCCGAGATCCACGACATCGGCCTGGCCGAGGTGGCGAAGATCCGCGCGCAGATGGACGACGTGATAAAGGAGGTGAAGTTCGAGGGCGATTTCCCCGCCTTCCTCCGCTTCCTGCGCACCGATCCCCAATTCTATCCGAAGACCCCCGAGGCACTGCTGGAGCGGGCCGCGTGGATCGCCAAGCGCTTCGATGGGGTGGCGGCGCGCTGGTTCGGGCGGATGCCGCGCGGCCGCTTCGCGATCGTGCCGGTGCCGGCCGACATCGCGCCCTATTACACCGCCGGGCGCGGCGGCCTCGATCAATATCTGCTCAACACCTACAACCTGCCCTCGCGGCCCTTCTTCCAGCTCACCGCGCTGACCCTGCACGAATCGGCGCCGGGCCATGCCTGGCAGCTGTCGATGGCGGCCGAGAATGAGGACCGGCCCGATTGGCGCCGCTACACCTATGTCTCGGCCTATGGCGAGGGCTGGGCGCTCTACACCGAGCGGCTGGGCGTCGAGATGGGGATGTACGATACGCCCTATGACCGCTTCGGCATGCTCAGCTACCAGATGTGGCGCGCCTGCCGGCTGGTGATCGACACCGGCATCCATTCGAAGGGCTGGACCCGCGAGCAGGCGATCGCCTTCCTCAAGGACAACACCTCGCTCAGCGAGCATGAGGTGACCACCGAGGTCGACCGCTATATCGGCTGGCCGGGCCAGGCCCTGTCCTATTATCTGGGCATGCTCGAGGTGGTGAAGGACCGCGCCCGCGCCGAGGCCGCGCTCGGCCCGAAGTTCGACATCCGCGCTTTCCACGACATGCTGCTGTCGCTGGGGCCGGTGCCGATCCCGGTGATCACCGCCCGCACCGACCGCTTCATCGCGGAGGGCGGCCAGGGGCCGTGGAAGCTGCCCGATTGATTGGCAAAGATGGGGGCGGGACGGACCGCCCCCGAAATCCGCCGAAACCCGGGAGGGGCAGCCACCGTTCAGGCAGGGCATGCTAGCCGGCCCCATGGTTCGAAGCGGAGGAATGATGAAGCGCCTCATCTGGATGTCGGTGGCGGTTGGGGGAATGGCGGGGCCGGCGGCGGCGGCGCCCTTGCCCGAACCCGTGCGGGCGATGATCGATACCGCGCTGGCGAGCGACGATCCGCAGACGATCGCCGCCGTCATCGGCGTCGCCAAGCGCGCCAATCCGGACAGCGTCGCCGAGATCGAGGCGATGACCGCCGACCATGACCGCGACGTCGCCGCCAAGGCGAAGGCGAAGGCCGATGCGGAGCGCGAACGGCTGGCGTCGGCCGGCTTCTTCTCGCTGTGGAAGGGGCAGGTCGAGTTCGGCGGCAGTTGGTCGACCGGCAACACCCGCACCCTCGGCGCCTATGGTGCGGTCAAGGCGCAGCGATCGGGGCTGAACTGGCAGCACGATCTGTCGCTGCGCGCCGACTATCAGGAGACCGACAAGAAGGCGACCACCGAGCGGATCGTCGCGGCCTGGCAACCGCGCTACAAGTTCGATCCCAATTACTACACCTATGGCCTGACCCAATATGAGCATGACCGCTTCCTGGGCTATCAGCACCGTCTCACCGCCGGCGCCGGTCTGGGTGTGGTGGCGGCCAACAGCCCCACATTCCGGCTGGAGCTCGATGCCGGCCCGGCCTTCCGCTACACCAGCTTCTATGACGGCCTGCCCGACGAGCAGCGGGTGGCCGGTCGCGGCGGCCTCCATATGAAATGGACCCCCTGGCCGCGCCTGACCGTGGCGCAGGAAGTGGCGGTCTATGTCGAGAAGGAGAACACCACCGCCACCTCGACCACCTCGGTCGAGACCTTGCTGTTCGGCCCGTTGAAGGGGCGGCTCTCCTATAACGTCCAATATGAGCGCGATGCGCCGGTCGACCAGAAGCGCACCGACACCGTCTCGCGCGCCTCGCTGGTCTACAGCTTCTGATCGGGCGTTGGTCCAGGCGAGCCGGGCTGGGGGCAGCGGCGCTGCTCCTGTCGGGTTGCGCCTCGCTGCCGGCCTTTCGCAGCCCGCCCTGTGCGACGGTCGCGGCCGCCCGGCCACCCGTGGCCGATGGCGCGGAGCAGAGTGCCACGCTCGACGTGCTGACCTATAATATCGAGGGCCTGCCGCCGCCGGCGCGATCGGGCCGCCCCGTGCAGCTGCGCCGTATCGGCGAGCTCCTGCGCGAGCTGCGCGAGAAAGGCGAGGCGCCCGATGTCGTGCTGTTCCAGGAGGCTTTCTCCGGCGCGGCCACCAAGGCGGTGGTCGCCACCGGCTATCCGGCGATCGCGCCGGGGCCCTCGCGCACCCAGAGCGGGCCCTTGCGGACGAGTGAGGTGCTGCCGGGCAAGGCGAAGCCGCTGAAGGGCGAGCTGGGGCTGCGCTTCCTGAGCTCGGGGATCGTCATCGCCAGCCGCTATCCGATCATCCTGGCCAAGTCGGCGCCCTATTCGCGCCGCAGCTGCGCGGGGATCGACTGCCTGGCGAACAAGGGCGTGGTGCTGGCGGCGATCGCGATGCCGGGGCTTCCCGAGCCGATCCAGATTCTCAACACCCATATGAACTCGCAAGGGGCATCGCGGGTGTTGCCGGCGCGGCATCTGGCCGCGCACAAGGCCCAGACCCGCGAACTCAGCCAGTTCATGACCCGCTATCTCGACCGCAGCCGGCCGGTGATCTTCGGCGGCGACTTCAACATGCGCCGCGCGCCCGAGCGCTTCGACCTGTTCATGCACAGCGAGCCGCTGACCCTGGTCCACCAATATTGCCTTGACGGCGCCCATGGCTGCGAGGTGAAGATGTCGTGGGACGGCGACGAGCCGTGGATGGACACGCAGGACCTCCAGCTCTTCCTGTCAAGCCCGAAGGTCGCGATACGGCCGATCCGGGTGGAGGCGATGTTCGACGGCAGCGAGGGCAATCCCGTGCTGTCCGATCATGACGGCTTCCGGGTGACCTATCGCCTGCGCTGGAAAGCCGATCAGGCCGCGGCGGCGGGCCTGTGTTCGGCGGGAGCGGCCGGCGAGGGGATGTCGCGTCGGTGAATCTCGTCATAGCCGTTGAGGGTCGAGCCCCATAGCTGGTGGGCGTAGACCGGGCCGTCGCCCTGATAGCTGAGCCCGCTGAAATGCTGCGGGATGAAATAATGGCTCGGATAGATGCGCAGCGCCGAATAGCCATATTTCGCATGGGAGTCGGTGAGCCGCTGCGGGCCGACCGTGGCCCAGGCGAGATTGTTCACCACCGAGGGTTCGGCGGCGATGTCGGCGATGATGCGGGCCAGGAAATCGGTGCCGGCGACGCTGCCGAAATAGCCGGCGGCGATCAGGCCGGGGCGGATCGTTTCATTCTCCCAGCAGGCAAAGGCTTCGCAGTCGAGCAGATGATCGTCGAGCGGACGGACGCAATAGCTGTCGGCATCGAACAGCACGCCGCCCTCGGCGTGGAGGATTTCCCAGCGCATCATGTCGGCGACGCCGTTCAGCTCGCGCTCGAACATCTGCTGCATGTGGGGCAGGTTGACCCAGCTGCGCTCGGCCAACTCCTGATTGCCCCAGATTTTCACGGTCCAGCCCGGATTCAGCCGGCGCCAGCTGTCGATGCAATTGTCGGGGCGGCGGCTTTCGTCGCCGATCCAGATGAAGTGCATCGTCTTGGGAATCATGATCCTGCCTCTTGTCCGGCCGAAAGCTCTGTCGGCCGCGCATAGCGCCGCCATGGTTAACGGCCCGCTAAGCCTGTTTCGACGGATCGGATCGAAAGCCCCGTGCCGCAAGGCTTTGCGACGATGGTCGCGGGGGCGGGGCTTCGCGCATCATGGTTAACCGCTTTTTAGACTTGTCGGGTTAGCCAGCAGGGTGCGGACCTGTCCTGCGGACGGGCGCGCGCCTTTAGTCCTGACCGCGAGAGACCGAGATGAAGCTGAATGTCGACCAGGTGATGCGCAAGGCCGCCACGGCCGCCCGCGCGGGCGATCTCGATCAGGCCGAGGCGCATTATCGCGAGATCCTGGCGGTCTTCCCGACGAACAAGCGGGCACTGACCGGCCTCGCCGAACTCCGCGCCCCTGCGGCGCCGCGCTCCTATGACGAGGGCGTGCAGGCGGTGCTCGGCTTCTACGACAAGGGCCGGCTGCAGGATGCGGTCGACCTGATCGGCGTGCTGCTCGGCAAATATCCGAAGAAGTCGGACCTCCACACTCTGGCGGGCGCCTGCCTGGCCGGGCTCGGTCGGTGGGACGAAGCGGTCCAGAGCTATGAGCAGGCGATCCGCCTGAATCCCGGCGATGTCGACGCGCAGGTGAACCGCAGCGTCGCGCTGATCCGGCTGCAGCGCTTCGAGGAGGCGCTCGACGCCTGCGATCGCGCGCTCAAGCTCCAGCCTAACTCGGCCAACGGCCACAGCAATCGCGGCATGGTGCTGCGCCAGCTCGGCCGGCTCGACGCCGCGTTGGCGGCCTATGACATGGCGATGCGGTTCCAGCCCGACAGCCCCGAAATCCAGTATAACCGCGCCAATCTGATGCTCGACCGCGAGCAATATCTCGACGCGGTGACCGCCTATGACGGCGCGATCGCGCTGCGCCCCGGCTATGCCGCCGCGCACAGCAACCGCGGCAATGCGCTGAAGGCGCTCGAACGGCATTTCGATGCGCTGGCCAGCTATGACGCGGCGATCGCGGCGGAGCCCGGCTTCGCCGAGGCGCACAGCAATCGCGGCCTGGTGCTGCTGGGCCTGAAGCGGGTCGACGAGGCGCTCGAGGCGTGCACCCAGGCGGCGATCCTTCAGCCAGGGGTGGCCGAGGTCCATTATAATCTGGGCACGATCCTGCAGGATCAGAACCGGCTCGACGACGCGGTCGCCTGCTACGACCGGGCGGTGGCGATCGATCCCACGCATGTTCGCGGCCATGGCAATCGCGGCACCGCGCTGCAGTCGCTGCTGCGGCTCGACGAGGCGCTGGCAAGCTATGACCGGGTGGTCGCGCTCAAGCCCGACGATGCAGCCGGCCATGTCGATCGCGGCAATGTGCTGCAGCAGCAGCTCCGGCTCGAAGAGGCGGTCGACGCCTATGGCCGTGCGATCGCGCTCAACCCCGGCCATGCCGAGGCGCAGGCGCAGCTCATCTTCCAGCGGGCGCGGATGTGCGACTGGAGCGACGTCGCCGAGCTCGCCGACCTGGCCGCGCTGGGCATCACCACCGGCGCGGTGGCGCCCTTCGCGCTGCTCGCGATCGAGGACCATGCCGAGCATCATTTCCAGCGCGCCCGCAAATGGGTGAGCGAGAAGGTGAAGGGCAGCGGCATCGCCTTCCCGACGATGCGGGCGCCGTCGCCGCGCATCCGGATCGGCTATTTCTCGGCCGACTTCCACAACCATGCGACGATGCACCTGCTGGCGAAACTGCTGGAACGCCACGACCGGTCGCGCTTCGAAATCCACGCCTTCTCCTATGGCGCGCGCCGCGACGCGATGACCGAGCGGGCGATCGCGGCGGTCGATGCCTTCCACGACATCAGCGCGATGAGCGACAAGGCCGCAGCCGATTTCGCCAAGAAGCAGGCGATCGACATCGCGGTCGACCTGAAGGGCCACACCCAGGAAGCGCGGCTCGGCATCTTCTCGCACCGGCCGGCGCCGGTGCAGATCGCCTGGCTCGGCTATCCCGGCACCACCGGCGCCAGCTTCATCGATTATATGATCGCCGATCCGGTGGTGCTGCCCGAGGCGCACCGACCCTATTATGCCGAGAAGATCATCACGCTGCCCGACAGCTACCAGGCCAATGACGACGGCCGCGCGATCGCCGACCGCGTCTATGCGCGCGCCGAACTGGGCCTGCCCGAGGACGGCGTGGTCTTCGCCAGCTTCAACAGCAACTACAAGATCCGTCCGGCCGAGCTCGACGCCTGGGCGCGCATCCTGGAGGCGGTGGAGGGCAGCTCGCTCTGGCTGCTGCGCGACAATATCTGGGCGGAAGCCAATCTGAAGCGCGAGGCCGAAGCGCGCGGGATCGATCCCGCCCGGCTGGTCTTCGCCGATCGCGCCGCGCTGCCCGAGCATCTCGCCCGTCACGCCGTGGCGGACCTGTTCCTCGACAGCTTCAACTGTAACGCCCACACCACCGCCAGCGATGCGCTGTGGGCGGGGCTGCCGCTGCTCACCCGCCTCGGCGACAGCTTCGCCTCGCGCGTCGCCGCCAGCCTGCTGCAGGCGGTGGGGCTGCCCGAACTCGCGGTCGAGACGGTCGAGGATTATGTCGAGACGGCGATCGCGATCGCGCAGGATCCGGTCCGGATCGCCGCGCTCAAGGCCAAGCTCGCCGCCAACCGCGCGACCGCGCCGCTATTCGACACCGATCGCCTGACCCGCCAGATCGAGACCGCCTTCGACATGGCGCATGAGCGCCGGATGGCGAACCAGCGGCCCGATCATTTCGACGTGCCGGCGCTGGCAGAGAACCGCAAGGCGGCTTGAGGACTTAGCCCTCCCCGCTTGGCGGAACTGCTGCAAAAAGCGGACGACCTTCCCACACCCGTCATCCCCGCGAAGGCGGGGATCCATAACCTCTGAAGCAGGAGCCTCTCGCGGTTCGGAGAATATGGATTCCCGCCTTCGCGGGAATGACGATGCGTTTTGCAGTGATCCCGAAAGCGGGAGAGGGATGCAGAAAAGGGAAGCCCCAAAAAGAAAAGGGCGGCCCCGAAGAGCCGCCCCATCTCATCCCTTCGGGGGGATGAAGTCTTATTTGTTGTGGATCGCCGCGGCCTTGCGGAGGATATCGAGGATCTTCTCCTGCGCGGCCGGCTCGTCGATCGCTTCCATCGCGGCCAGTTCGCGGGCGAGGCGGCTGGTGGCCGCTTCGAAGATCTGGCGCTCCGAATAGCTCTGCTCGGGCTGGTCGTCGGCACGGAACAGGTCGCGTACCACTTCCGAGATCGACACCAGGTCGCCCGAGTTGATCTTCGCTTCATATTCCTGGGCGCGGCGCGACCACATGGTGCGCTTGACCTTCGGCTTGCCCTTCAGCGTGGTGAGCGCCTCACCCATGGTGACGCTCGACGACAGCTTGCGCATGCCGACGGCTTCCGCCTTGTTGGTCGGAACCCGGAGGGTCATGCGCTCTTTTTCAAAACGAAGGACGTAAAGCTCCAGTTTGGCTCCAGCGATTTCCTGACTTTGCAGTTCGACCACGCGGCCGACACCATGCTTGGGATAAACGACATAATCGCCGACGACGAAGCTCAGCGCCTTGGCAGCCATTTAGCAGACCTTTCATTGGGGTGCCGCAAAGGGCCCGTCTGATCCGCCCTCCCCTCAGCGGCCGACGGCAATCCTACGCAGCGAGTCACAGGTTTCCTTGTTGCAGGCGCAGCATAATGCGCCCGGTCACGAATCCATGTAACATAATAGCAAGACAAAAGCCAGCATTACCGGCCTTTTCCCGGCTGGCGAACGATTTGTCGTTCGATTCTATCGATACGGCGCCGTGCGCCGCACGATCATTACCGAAACATCCGGCCTCCCGGCTCTTTCGAACCGGGAGCTAGGATTCAGTCGCCCTGGCCGGGCTCGGGCGAAAAGTGGTTCTCATATTTATTGTCGACGCCCTTCCACTCGTCGGCGTCGGCCGGTGCGTCGCGCTTGCGGGTGATGTTCGGCCACTGCGACGCGAAGCTGTTGTTGAGTTCCAGCCACTGTTCCAGGCCGGACTCGGTATCGGGCAGGATCGCCTCGGCGGGGCACTCGGGCTCGCACACGCCGCAGTCGATGCACTCGCTGGGATTGATCACCAGCATGTTGTCGCCCTCGTAGAAGCAGTCGACGGGACACACCTCGACACAATCCATATACTTGCAGCGGATGCAGGCATCGGTGACGACGTAGGTCATTCTGACTCCTCCGAGCCTGATCGTTCGAGGGGGAAGCCTATGATGCTTCCGTCGAAGGCGTGAATCAGGCCCAATCTAAAACAAAGACCTTGATACCCCCGCCGGCGGGCCGGTGGAGCCAAGGTCTGGACGAACGGCCCCCGTTAGGTCGCGGGCTTCGCCGCGTCAACAGGTGGTGGCGACAGATCGGTATAGCAAGACTGGGCTTCCGATGCCGGGCCACGGCGCGCGGGCAGCGCCTCGATGCGGATGATGCGCACCCGGTCGTGGAGCGGGAAGCTCAGCACATTGCCGACCCGGACCGGACTATGCGCCTGGTCCACCACCCGACCGTCGATGCGGACATGGCCGTCCTCCGCCACCGCCTGTGCGATCGCGCGGGTCTTGGTCAGCCGTACGAACCAGAGGAATTTATCGAGCCGCATTGCGGGGCAGGGTGGTCGGATAGAGATCGGCGAGGGCGCCGAAGGCGTTGCCGGGGCGGACGGGCTTCTTCTCGTTGCGCGGCGGGCGCTGGCCCTTCCACACCCAGGATTCGGGGCCGCCCGGCGGCGCGGCGCGGAAACCCAGCGCCAGCATCAGCTGGGCGAAGCTGGCGGGGCGCAGGCCGAGCGAGGTGGCGAGGCCGGGATCGGGGGTGAAGGGTGCCCGGCCCTTGCGCGAGTCATGCGCGATCCGGGCGAGCCGCTCGACCAGGTCGACCCGCAGCATCTGCGCGCCGAGCGCACGATAGCCGGCGCGGGTCATCGCCTCGCAGCCCTCCGGTTCGGGCGGGGTGCCGATGGAGACCGCGCCGGGGATCGGCAGTTCGGGCATCATCAGGTCCTCGGCGGCGGCGAACAATGCCACCCGCCAGCGAGTCGGCTCGGGCTTGAGCAGGGTGGGGGAATAGACGTCGATCGTGCCGATCTTCACGTCGAGCCGTTCGGCGCGCGAGCGGCCCTCGCGGTCGAGATGCTCGATCGCCGAGCCAACCCGGTCGCGCGACACCACGCCGCCGGCCTCGGCGAGCGGCGCCAGCAGCGCGCGCAGCGAGGGCGGGCAGGCGGGATCGCGCGCCGCCTCGAAATAGCGCATCAGCGGCCGCAGCTCGCGCTCGACGCGTGCCTCGAGCCACGCGGCCAGGCGCTGCTCCACGCCGCTGCGATCGGCCGGGGTGAGCGTGTCGAGCGCGCGATGCAGGCGCAGGCGCGGGGTGAGCAGCGAGCGGCCCTTCTCCAGCCGCGCCACCACATCGCCGCGCCAGAAGATCGCGACCGGGCGGCCCTGATCGGTGGCGAGGGTGAAATGCCCGTCCTCGTCGGCGGCCAGCTGGCGCGCGCGGCTGGCCAGTTCGGTGCCCAGCCGGCGCTCGGCCGCCGCCATCAGCCGCTTCATGTCGCCATGGCGGGCGAGATGGTCGGCCTTGAACCGGAAGCCGATCAGGCGGCCGATCGCCTCGCCGTCGACGGTGACGATGCCCTCGTCGTCGACCTTCACCGGCAGCAGCAGGTCGCCGCCCTTGGCGCCCAGGTCGCGCATCAGCACCGAGGTTCGCCGGTCGACGAAGCGCTGGGTAAGCCGCTGGTGGAGCGCGTCGGACAGCTTCTCTTCCAGGGTGCGGGTGCGCTCGGCCCAATGGTCGGCATCGGCCAGCCAGTCGGGGCGGTGGGCGATATAGGCCCAGGTCCGCACCCCGGCGATCCGGTCGGCCAGGGTCTCGACATCGCCCTGGACGCTGTCGAGCTTGGCCAGTTCGTCGGCGAACCAGCTCTTGGGGAGATGGCCGTCACCCTCGGTCAGGTGGCGGAAGATGCGCGAGACGAGGCGGCTATGCGGCTCGGGCCCGGTCTTGCGGAAATCGGGCAGGCCGCAGGCGCCCCACAGCCGCGTCATCACCGCCTTGCCGCGCGCCCGCTCGCGCACCCAATCCTCGTCGGCGAGGCGCTTGAGCACCGCCAGGTCGATCGCCTGCGGTGCGGCGCGCAACTCGCGCCGTTCGGGGCGGCGCTCCAGATCGGCGATCAGCTCGTCGAGCGAGGCGAGCGAGGGCTTGCCCTCGCGCCAGTAGAGATGGTCGATCGGCGGGAAGACATGCGCCTCGATCGCATCGACTTCCTCGTCCTCGAACCGCGCGCCGCTGCTGCCCTCGAGCGCGAGCGTACCGAAGGTGCCGTCGCGCTGGTGGCGCCCGGCGCGGCCGGCGATCTGCGCCATTTCGGATATCGTCAGGCGACGCGCGCGGCGGCCGTCGAATTTGCGCAGCGAGGCGAAGGCGACATGCGCCACGTCCATGTTCAGGCCCATGCCGATCGCATCGGTGGCGACCAGATAGTCGACCTCGCCGGCCTGGAACATCGCCACCTGGGCGTTGCGGGTGCGCGGGCTGAGCGCGCCCATCACCACCGCAGCCCCGCCGCGCAGGCGGCGCAGCATTTCGGCCACGGCGTAGACCTCCTCGGCCGAGAAGGCGACGATGGCCGAGCGGGGCGGCAGGCGCGAGAGCTTGGTCGCGCCGGCATAGGTGAGGGTGGAGAAACGCGGCCGGCCGATGATCTCGACGTCGCGTACCAGCGCGCGGATCATCGGGCGCAGCGCTTCGGAGCCGAGGATCATCGTCTCCTCGCGGCCCCGCGCGCGGAGCAGCCGATCGGTGAAGACATGGCCGCGCTCGGGATCGGTGCCGAGCTGCGCCTCGTCGAGCGCGACGAAGGCGAATTCGCGGTCGAGCGGCATCGATTCGGCGGTGGTCAGATAATATTGCGCATTGGGCGGGAGCAGCTTCTCCTCGCCGGTGATCAGCGCCACCCGTTCCTTGCCCTTGATCGCGACGACCCTGTCATAGACTTCGCGGGCCAGCAGCCGCAGCGGGAAGCCGATCATCCCGCTCGAATGGCCGCACATCCGCTCGATCGCGAGATGGGTTTTACCGGTGTTGGTCGGGCCCAGCACGGCGACAACCGGCTGGGCGCTGAGATTGGCCATGGGCCCAAGATTGGCAGGCCTCATGACGAACGCAAGCGCGAAACCGTGGCACGACTCGACTCACGGAGAAAACGACTCGGTTCGTCGCAATCCAAGACGGTTCGTCGCGGGATTAGTTTGACTTTAACCATGTCGGGGCAGACTGCTCACGCTCGACCCGAATTTGTCTCGGTAGGGCAATCAGATAGGGCGATTCGCAAGAGGGGCCGGGGTAAATTGTACCGTAGCGACAATCAGGGATTCGCGACCGACGGCCAGCAGGCCGGCGCCGGGCGCGGTGCGCTGGTCGTCGCGCGTACCACCCGATTCCCTGCACTGTCCGGCCTGACCGATGGCGCCATCGGCGATGCCGTCGACCGTATTTCGAAGGTCGACCTCGTCGTCGACCTGGGCGCGCGCATCGGCTCGCGCGAATGGTTTCGTGGCCTGTTCACCTGCGTCGGGCTCTGCACCGCCGCCGGTATGATGGCGCCCGACCTGAAACCCGTCAGCTTCGCCCCCGAACCGACCATGACGGCGCCGCAATATGACCAGTCGCGCGCCTTCGCGATCGCGCCGCTGGGCCTGGGCGCCGACAGCGGCCGCCGGCTCGCGCCGACCGCCGCGGTCGAAACGCTCAACGACACCCCCGAGCGCCCGCGCATCGAGCTGACCGCGACGGTCGGCCGTGGCGACGGCTTCGCCCGTGTGCTGGAGCGTTCCGGTGTGGCCCGTGCGGAGGCGGGCAAGATCGCTTCGATGGTGTCCGACGCGGTGCCGCTCGACGATATCGATGCCGGCACGCGCATGGACCTGGTGCTCGGCCGCCGCGCGGTGAAGAGCGATCCGCGTCCGCTGGAGACGCTGGGCTTCCGCGCCCGCTTCGACCTCAAGCTCGCGGTCGAGCGAGTCGATGGCCAGCTTCGCCTGAAGCGCATCCCGATCGCGGTCGACCATACCCCGCTGCGCATCCAGGGCCGGGTGGGCGACAGCCTGTTCCGCTCGGCGCGCGCCGCCGGCGTGCCCAATGGCGCGATCGAGGCCTTTATCAAGGCGATCGCCCAGAAGCTGCCGATGCGCGGCATCAGCTCCGACGCGCGCTTCGACGCGATCATCGAACATGCCCGCGCCGAGACCGGCGAGGTCAAGATGGGCAGCCTGCTGTTCGCCGGGGTCACCCAGGGCGGCAAGAAGACCCAGATGCTCAAGTGGAGCACGGGCGGCAAAGAACAATGGTATGAGGCGAACGGCGTCGGCGAGACCAGGGGCGTGATGCAGCGCCCGGTGCTGGGCCACCTCACCTCCAGCTTCGGCATGCGCTTCCACCCGATCCTCGGCTTCTCGCGCATGCACCAGGGCGTCGATTTCGGCGCGCCGATGGGCGCGCCGATCGTTGCCGCGACCGACGGCGTCGTCGCCTTTGCCGGCCGCCATGGCGGGCATGGCAATTATGTGAAGCTCAACCATTCGGGCGGCATCGCCACCGGCTATGCGCATATGAGCCGGATCATCGCCAAGGCCGGCGATCGCGTCCGCCAGGGCCAGCTGATCGGCTATGTCGGCTCGACCGGCCTCTCGACCGGCCCGCATCTTCATTATGAGATGTATCGCAACGGCCAGGCGATCAACCCGACCTCGATGAAGTTCACCACCGTCCAGCAATTGGGCGGCCGCGACCTCGCCAATTTCAAGGCGAAGCTCAACAGCCTGCTCTCGGTGCGGATCGCCAATGGTGGCGGTGCCGCGAAGGCGGAGAAGAGCGCCGAGGCCGAGCCGGCCGAAAAGCCCGCTGACAAGGGCAAGGCCGAGAAGAAGGCGAAGAAGGCCTGATAATTTCTCCGTCACCCCAACGAAGGCTGGGGTCCATGTCTCTCTCCTCCTCGATGATCATCGTTTGCGAAAACAGCCATGGATTCCTGCCTTCGCAGGAATGACGGGTTTGAGAGGGGCACCGCGCTCACCCTCCGCCAATCGTAAAATCTGTGCGTCCTGGTGCGATCCGATCGTGCTCCCGCTTCCGCCTCGCATCGCACAGGTCTAGATTGTCGCTCCCAAGGCGGAGGAGCTGGCATGATCGACGAACAGGGCATTTTTCTCGGCGCCAGCCCCAGCCCGTCGGGCCCGTTGCCGCAGCATCTGAACCTGCGCCGCGCCAATCGCCACGGGCTGGTCGCGGGCGCCACCGGCACCGGCAAGACGGTGACCCTGCAGGGCATTGCCGAGAATTTCTCGGCGGCCGGCGTGCCGGTGTTCCTCTCCGACGTGAAAGGCGACCTGTCGGGGATCGCGATGGCGGGGTCCCCGACCGCGAAAAATGCCGACAAGCTGGTCGCGCGCGCCGCCGAGATCGGGGTCGAGAATTTCACCTGGGGCGACAATCCGGCGATCTTCTGGGATCTCTATGGTGAGCAGGGCCATCCGATCCGCACCACCATATCGGAAATGGGCCCGCTGCTGCTGGCGCGGCTGATGAACCTGAACGAGGTGCAGGAAGGCGTGCTCAACATCGCCTTTCGCGTCGCCGACGAGGAAGGGCTGCTGCTGCTCGACCTGGGCGACCTGCAGGCGATGCTCGCCTATTGCGCCGAGAATGCCGACACGCTCTCGGCCAAATATGGCAATGTCACCAAGCCCAGCGTCGGATCGATCCAGCGCCAGCTGCTCTCGCTCGACAGCCAGGGCGGCGCGCATTTCTTCGGCGAGCCCGCGCTCGACATCCATGACTTCATCGGTGTCGACGAGCAGGGGCGCGGCTATGTGAACGTGCTGGCGGCCGACAAGCTGATGCAGAGCCCCAAGCTCTACGCCACCTTCCTGCTCTGGCTGCTGAGCGAGCTGTTCGAGAATCTTCCCGAGGTCGGCGACCCCGACAAGCCCAAGCTCGTCTTCTTCTTCGACGAGGCGCATCTGCTGTTCGAGGACGCGCCCAAGGCGCTGACCGACAAGATCGAGCAGGTGGTGCGGCTGATCCGCTCGAAGGGCGTCGGCGTCTATTTCATCACCCAGAACCCGATCGACGTGCCCGAGGACGTCGCCGCGCAGCTCGGCAACCGGGTGCAGCATGCGCTGCGCGCCTTCACCCCGCGCGACCAGAAGGCGATCGATGCCGCGGCCGATACCTTCCGGGTCAATCCCGATCTCGACGTCGCCAAGGCGATCATCGAGCTGAAGGTGGGCGAGGCGCTGGTCTCGGTGCTGCAGGAGGATGGTTCGCCCAGCATCGTCCAGCGCACGTTGATCGCGCCGCCGCGCTCGCGGCTGGGGCCGGTCGATGCGAAGGAGCGGGCGCTGCTGATCTCCACCTCGCCCTTCGCCGGCAAATATGACGAGGCGATAGATCGCGAATCCGCCGAGGAACTGCTGGCGGCGAAGGCCGATGCCGCGGTGGCCGCCGCGAACGCGGCCAAGGCGCAGGCCGAGGCCGACAAGGCCGCCGCCGCCCAGGCCAAGATCGAGGCCAAGCAGCGCGAGGCCGAGGCCCGCGAGCAGGCGAAGCGCGATGCCGCCGCGGCGCGCGAGGCGGCCCAGCCCAGCACGATGGACCGCGCGATCCAGTCGGCGACGCGGGCGGCGGCTTCCTCGGTCGGCCGTCAGGTCGCCAACGAGCTTGGCCGTGCGGTGTTCGGCGGCAGCAGCCGGCGGGGCAGTTCGGGCGGCATCGCCGGGCAGCTCGTGCGCGGAATTTTGGGGGGTCTGTTCAAGTGACGGCCCCGGTTCGAGGAGTGAAGACGATGCGTATCCTGATCCCCGCTTTCGCCGCCGCGCTGATGCTGGCCGCAGCGCCCGCCGTACAGGCCGCGCCGCCGTGCAAGGATGCGAAGGGCCGCTTCATCAAATGCCCGCCCGCGCCCGTGAAGAAGCAGGTCTGCAAGGATGCCAAGGGCAAGTTCGTGAAGTGCGGCACGCCCGGCGCCAAGCCGGTGAAGTGATCGGCATTCCAACATAAACCGTCACCCCAGCGAAGGCTGGGGTCCATGTCTGTCATCTCCCCGGTGATCATCGCTGGTGAAAACAGACATGGATTCCTGCCTTCGCAGGAATGACGATTTTTTTTTGGCGCGGGCGCCGAATATCAAGCCTCGCCCCTATTTTCTTTCCGTTTCCGTTACGATTTTTTGCCCGAGCCGATTGCCTTGCGGATCGGCCCATGCTTCCACAGCGCCGGGGGGAAGTCCTGGGGAGGCGAACATGATCAACAATGAATCCGTCCAGCGCGCGCTGAAGGCCCAGGGCCTGTATGCGGGCACGATCGACGGCGACTTCGGGCCGAAATCGAAGACGGCGGCGCGCAAGGCGGTGGCGGCAGCCGCGCCGAAATATGCGGCCGGCTGGAGCGATGAACGGGTCCGCCTGGCGTTCGAGCAGCTCATGATGAAGGAGGCGGGGATCGACGTCGGCGCGATCGACGGGGTCGAGGGCGCGATGACCCAATATGGCTGGGAGCAGTGGCAGAACCGGGCCCGCCGCCGCGCGCCGGCCGCCGCCGCCACGACAGGCGGTCGCCCCTTTCCGCGTCAGCGCGACGTGGAGGCCTTCTACGGCGCGCCCGGCACCAACCATGTGCGGATCACCCCGCCTTACACGCTCTATTATGGCGACGCCCCGGTGAAATCGGTGCTGATCAACAAGCGCTGCGCCGACAGTGCCGGGCGGGCGATGACGGCGATCCTCGGCCATTATGGCGCGGCCCGGATCCACGAACTCGGGATCGATCGCTTCGGCGGCTGCTTCAACGACCGGGTGATGCGCGGCGGCACCAAGAAGTCGATGCACGCTTATGCCTGCGCGATCGACTGGGATCCGGCGCGCAACTCGTTGCGCGCCGACCATCGCACCGCGCAGTTCGCCAAGCCCGAATATGCCGCCTTCCTCGATGCGTGGGAGGCGGAGGGCTGGACGTCGCTGGGCCGTTCGCAGGATTTCGACTGGATGCACGTCCAGGCGGCCGACCTCTGAGATCGGCAGGGGCGGCAGGCTTTACCGCCCTTGATTCCGCCAGCGGCCAATCACCTGTTCGACCAGAGCATCTTCGTTGCCGCTGGTCTTCCACAGCTCGGAGAAGGCCGGGTCGTGCGAGGCGGGGCGGAGTGGCTCGGCCAGGTCGTCGAAGGCGACCCGGATCGGGATCGGCACGCCTTCGCCGCAGATGATCGCCTCGCGGTTGCGCAGCGCCGGTATGGTGTCGAGGAAGCCGCGCGCGCCCTCGGGCATCGCCGCGCGGACGAAGGCCTGGTCGCGCTCGTTGTTCAGCCGCATCGCGATGATCGTGCCGCATTGCGAGAGCACGCCCTCGGCCAGGTCCGACGGGCGCTGGGTGACGAGACCCAGCGACACGCCATATTTGCGGCCTTCCTTGGCGATCCGCTCGAGGATGCGGCGGACCGGGCCGTTGTTGGTCGAGCGATCGGAGGGGACGTAGCGATGCGCCTCCTCGCACACCAACAGCACCGGGTGCTGCGCGGTGCCGCGCGCCCAGATCGCATAGTCGAACACGCAGCGCGCCAGCACCGACACCACCACTGAGGTGATCTCCGACGGCACGCCCGACACGTCGATCACCGAGATCGGCTTGCCCTCGCCGGGCAGGCGGAAGACGCGCTTGATGAAGCTCTTCATGCTGTCGCCGACCAGCATGCCCGAAAACATGAAATGATAGCGCGGGTCCGAGCGGATCTCGTCGATCTTGTGCTTGAGGCGCAGATAGGGGGCGTTGCTCGACGCCTTCTCCAGCTTGCCCATCTCGGCCTGGAGGATGCCGGTCAGGTCCGACAGCACATAGGGGATCGGGCTGTCGACGGTGATGCGGGCCACCGTGTCGGCGGCGCGGTTCTTCTGGCGCGCGGCGAGCAGGCATTTGGCGAGGATGTCGGCGTCGGTCTGGCGATCGGCGCCGCTGGTGGTGAGCAGCACCTCGCAATGCTCCTCGAAGTTCATCAGCCAATAGGGCATCGCCAGGTTCGACACGCCATAGGAGGCGCCGACCTCGGCGAAGGCGGCGTCATATTCACCATGCGGGTCGATCATCACGATATGGCCGGCGGGGGCCATCTGGCAGATGCGATGGAGGATCAGTGCGGTCGCGGTCGACTTGCCGGTACCGGTGGAGCCGAGCAGCGCGAAATGCTTGCCGAGCATCGCGTCGACATGGAGAGCGGCGCGGGTCGAGCAGGTCGGGTGGACGGTGCCCACCTCGATGTGCGGCACGTCGCCGGCCGAGAAGATCGCGTCCATGTCGGCGGTCGAGACCGGATGGACCGGCGTGCCGGGCAGCGGAAAGCGGGTGACGCCGCGGCGGAAGCCGCTGACATGGCCGGCCCCGTCGAGCCCACCCTCGCCGAGGAAGGAGATGCTGGCGGCGATGCCGTCGCCGGCCGCTTCCAGCGCATGGATCGAGGCGATCACGCAGCGGCCCGCGACGATCATGCGCAGCATCGAGCCGATCTCGCCCGCCATCGCGACGGCGACGTCGCCATCCTGGCCGAGCAGCTCGATCGCGGCGGGATCGAGCCGGATCGCGGCGCCATTGCCCGACACGCTGTCGATCCGCCCGATTGGCGCCGTACCCAGTGTCGCGGCCCCCTCGAAAGCCCTGCCGCCGACAATGTCGTTCATTCGCTGCCCTTCCCGTTGCGTGGGGCAAGGGCTTAGCGGCGCGGGGTTAATTCGGAGTTCCTTCCTGGCTCCACTCTTCCCGACAGCGTCGCTCCGGCGGAGGCCGGAGCCGCAAGAGAGTCTGCGGCCAACATGTCGCAAGAGGCGGTGGCGGCTCCGGCCTCCGCCGGAGCGACGGATTTTGGTTTGTTACGAAGCTTGTCTCCGGCAGCCTCAGCCCCCATATGACCCGCAGAGCGCCGAAGCGTCGCCCCTCGGAGAGGATGCCATCCCCATCCCGAGGAAGTCCCGATGTCCGGCGTCGCCACCCCCCTGTCCGTCGAACGCGCCGAGGCGCCCCCGCATGGCGTTGGTTTCGCCGAAGCCTCGCTGGCGCTGGGCGGTTTCGCGCTGGGCACGGGCGAGTTCGCCTCGATGGGGCTGCTGCCCAATGTCGCGCGCGACATCCATGTCTCGGTGCCGGTCGCCGGCCATATGATCAGCGCTTATGCGCTGGGCGTGGTGATCGGCGCGCCAGTGCTGGCGGCGATCTTCGCGCGCACCGGGCGGCGGGCGATGCTGGTGGGGCTGATGGGCTTCTTTGCGATCGCCAACCTGCTGTGCGCGGTGGCGTCCAGCTATGGGCTGGTGGTGACCGCGCGCTTCATGGCGGGCCTGCCGCACGGCGCCTATTTCGGCATCGCCTCGCTGGTCGCCGCTTCGCTCGTCCCACCCGACAAGCGCGCGCAGGCGGTGGCGCGGATGATGCTGGGGCTGAGCAGCGCCAATGTCGTCGGCGTCCCCTTCGCCACCTGGGTGGGCCAGCTTGCCGGCTGGCGCGCCGCCTTTGTCGTGGTCGCCGTGATCGGCCTGGCCACCGCGATCCTCTGCCGGATCGCGCTGCGCCAGATGCCGGCACCCGAGCATGCCAGCCCGCTCACCGAATTGAGCGCGCTCAGGCGCGGCCAGGTGTGGCTGACCCTGGGCATCGCCGCGATCGGCTTCGGCGGCGTCTTCGCGGTCTATAGTTACATCACCCCGCTGCTCACCAACGTCACCGGCATGGCCGAATCGAGCGTGCCGCTGATCCTGTCGGTGATCGGCGTGGGGATGGTCGCGGGCAGCCTGTTCGGCGGCTGGTTGGCCGACCAGGGGATCATGCGCGCGATCTGGATCACGCTGACGCTTAACGTGGTGGCGCTGGGGCTGGTGACGATCAGCGCGCACAACAGCATCGCGGTGACGGTGAACATGTTCTTCGTCGGCTTCGCCGCGCTCTCGATCGGGCCGGCGCTGCAGACCCGGCTGATGGACGTCGCGCCCGACGCGCAGGCGCTGGCCGCCGCGCTCAACCACAGCGCGTTCAATACCGCCAATGCGCTGGGCGCCTGGCTGGGCGGCATCGCGATCGCGGCGGGGCTGGGCTGGACCTCGACCGGGCCGATCGGCGCGCTGCTGGCACTGGGCGGGCTCGCCATCTGGTATGCGGCGAAGCGGACCAGCAGCGGGAGCGCTATTCCCGCAACCGCCTGAACGCGGCGCTCGCCGCCCAACCAAGGCCGAGCGCGAGCAGCACCGTGGTCAGCCCATAGAGGAAGCCATTGCGCTCGGCGGCGCGGGCGACGAAGGCCTCCATGCCCGATTTGTGGATCTCGATCTCGCGGGTGGCGGCGGCGATCACGCGGCCTTTCTCGATCAGGAAGGTCTCGGCGGTATAGCTGCCCACCGGCACGCGGGCGGGAATGGCGATGCGCGCGCGATAGAGGACGCCCTCGCTGATCTCGACGCCGCGGTCGGTCTCCGAATAATAGCCGCCGCGCCGCTTGAGGTCGATCAGCCCTTCCTCGAAGCGCTGGTCGTCGGCCAGGGCGCCGCCGCCGGCGGGGGAGAGCTGGAGATTGTCGATCCCCAGCTCGTAGATCACCGCGGTGCGCGCATCGACGATCCCCGAAATCGGCTTGGACGAGGCGAGCGCGTAGAAGCTGGGCACCGAGCGGAAATCGGTGCTGTCGGCGTTGACCCACATGCCGGCGATCTTGCGCTTCTCGCGGATCAGCACCGGCTCGGACGGGCCCTTCACCACCACCGCGATCTGGGCATCGTCGCTCGGCGCCTTGCCGCCGGGATAGAGAATCGCCCCGAACAGCAGCAGCTCGGCGCCGGTGAAGCTGTAGATGATCTCGATCTTGCGCTGCGACACATCGGGCACCAGCCGGGGGCTCTCGGCCGAGATCAGCAGCGGGGCGAGGAGGAGAAGGGTTGTTTGTTTCAGCTTACGCTGAAACGTGCGGCACCAGCCCGCTC
>CAUTRN010000047.1:0-51255 GCA_963540925.1 uncultured Sphingomonadaceae bacterium | reverse complement strand
CGGAGCGACGTGTGTCGAAAGCGGGCTGTTCTACCCCCGCCGCCGGCGCTTCAGCCGCTTGATCTTGGCGAAGGGGTCGACATCGTCGATCTCGTAGAGCGCGCCGCGCTCGCCGCCGTTCCAGATCAGCTTCAGGGTCGGGTCGTTGGTCGGCCAGTGATCGCGCGAGGCGTTGACCAGCCACAGATAGTCGAAGGCAGCGCGCGGGAAGAGCGCGACCGAGCTTTCGATGCTGCGGGCATAGCGGGCGCGGCAATGGCGCGGGCGCATCACCTGGGTCGGATCCTCGGCATAGCCCTTGGCGGGGGCATATTCGATCTGCAGCAGCTGCGCGCCCGGCATCGTCCACTGGCCGTTGACGAAGGCCTCGCGCCGCACGATCGCCATCGCGCCCAGATGTTCGAGCCGCGGCGATTCCCACAGCGACAGGCAGGGCAGCTCGACCAGCGCGAACACCCGGCTGTTCTTCTCGACATGGTCGAGCGCGGCGAGCTGCGCCTCCTGATAGTCGTTGAAGCCCTTGTAGTGGACCGTCGACTGGTAGAGCCGGAAGCCGAACAGCAGCAGCGCGAAGGCGGCGACGATGGTGAGCGCGGTGCGGTTGGTGAAGCGCGGCACGATGCCGATCACCCCGATCGCGACGACATAGGGCGCCAGCCGCATGTCGGCATAGGCCGACCCGATCACGATGCGCGGCATCAGCACATAGGCGATGATCAGCACCAAGGTGGCGACGCCCAGGGTGCGGCGCATGTCGAAGCCGATCCGCCGCCAGCCGATCGAGGCGATGCCGAACAGCACCATCAGGATCAGCCCGCTGACATGGACGATGTCGAAATCCATCCAGTGCGCGCGCAGCGACGAGACGAGATAGACGTATTTGGCCTTCCAGTTGAACCAGTCGACCGTCTGGCCCTGCACGTCGCCCGAGCGCCACAGGATCATCAGCAGCATCGGCGGCGCGAGCGGAAGGCAGTGGAGGATGCCGCGCGCCAGCGACGAGACGAAGCCGCGCCCTTCCACATCGCGCATCCGCACGATCTCGGCCGAGAAGGCGAGCAGCCCCAGCACGCCCCAGGCGAAACCATGCGCCAGCCACACCAGGCAGCCGATCGGCACGAACAGGATCGCGCGCAGCCGGATGCGGCCATGGCGCGCCAGGCAAAGCCACAGCGCGAAGGCGTTGAGCGCCAGCGCCATGGCGAAGACGTAGTTGATGAAGCCCCACTGGAAGGGCCAGCAATA
This sequence comes from uncultured Sphingomonadaceae bacterium, assembly GCA_963540925.1. Classification (GTDB taxonomy): domain Bacteria; phylum Pseudomonadota; class Alphaproteobacteria; order Sphingomonadales; family Sphingomonadaceae; genus Rhizorhabdus. The sequence continues at coordinate 50,010 of CAUTRN010000047.1, read as the reverse complement.
GGCGAAGGGCGCGACCAGGCCCGCCGTCGCGGGCAGGCGGCCATGCACTTCGCGCGCGATCAGCAGCAGGCCGGTGATGGTAAGCGGGGGCACCATCATCACGATCAGCTTCACGCCCAGCTCCAGCCCGAACAGCTTGGACATGGGCACGATCAGCAGGTCGACGCCGAGATTGCCCATCAGCGCCCAGCGGAAGCTGAAATATTCGGTGAGCAGCGGCGAGGACGGATCGGCCAGTTCGACCCGGTAACGGCCCATATGGCCCATCAGGTCGACGAGCGGCGGCACCGTCGGCTGGATCAGCGGGACGATCGAGATCGCCGCCAGGAACAGGATGTACCAGGGGCTCGTCCACCAGCCGGACGGCGGCGTTACAGGTGGGGTCGAGCGGAACATCGAGCTTCGGCCTTATGTCGGCCGCGAAAGGACGGCAAGAGGGGGAAAGCGCCGTTTCCGCTCAGGACAGCGCGAACACATCCCTGGTCAGGCCGTCGGGAAAGGTCTCGCGGGCGATGATCCGGCCGCCCAGCGCCTCGGCCAGCCGGCGCGCGGGCAGGTTGGCGTCGTTCATATGGGTCTGCACCAGATCCCAGCCGAGCGTGTCGCGCGCGAAGCCGATCGCGGCGCGCGACGCCTCCAGCGCATGGCCCTGGCGGCGGCCTTCGGGGACGATCCACCAGGTCAGCTCGGGGCGCGGCCAGCCCTCGGGCCACCACAGGCCGCAGCCGCCGATCATCGCCCCGTCGGCCTTACGCTCGATCGCCCAGCGGCCATAGCCGCGCAGCGCCCAATGGCCCAGATCGGCCGCCAGCACCCGCCAGGCGCGATCCTCGGCCAGCGGCCCGCCATAATAGGACGACGCCTCGGCATCGGCGAAGAAGGCGCGATAGACGGGAAAGTCGGTGGCGGCCGGCGCGCGCAGGATCAGGCGGTCGGTCTCGATCGTCGGGATGGCCATGCCTGCTTCTACACAAGCATGGCCGCCCCCTCCAAGAGTCAGGCAGCCTGGTCGATCGCCTCGGCGGCGTAAGCCGGGGGCAGGAAGGCATCCATCGGGATCAGCGGATGCGGATAATGGAATTCGTTGCAGTGCATCGGCAGCACGAAGCCTTCGGGCGCGTCCGGCACGAAATAATTGCCCTGGTAGATATTGGGCTCGGTCACCGTGTTGTAGATGTCATAGGCGGCACCGATCGCGGCGTAGTTCATCTCCTTGCCGAACACCGCGTAGAGCGCCATGTCGACGAAGTTCATATATTGCGGGCTGCCGCGCAGATGGGTGTCCTGCGCGATGATCGCGTGGAGCTGGTCGCGCGCGAAGGACAGCGCGGACAGATCCTTCACCACCAGCTCGAAATGATGCGCGCCGTCATGGTGGACGATCGTGCGGCGCGGCGCCTCGGCCAGCATCACGTGGCGCACATAGGCGGGCAGATCGCCATGGAACAGGCGGATGCGGCCGGCGGCCTCGGGATACATGCGGCGCGCCCGCTCATGCGCATAGCGCAGATAGTCGGCGTTGAGGTCTACGATGTCGAGGGTGAAGTCGAAGCGGTCCATGCAGCCCGCCAGGATCGAGGTCGCCCCGCCCATATAGCAGCCGACCTCGACGACATGGTCGAACTCGCCGTTGAAGTCGCGCAGGGTCTGGACCAGGTCGAAATAATATTGCGCCGAGCACTGGTCCTCGCACTGCAGCGGGGTTTCGGTCCAGCGCTGCCAGATCGCATCGAAGATCCGGTTGCGGCCGAGCAGCTGCTTGCCGTTCTGGATGGCCCGCCCGCCCGAGAAGACCCTGCAGCCGAGCTTGTCGTTCGGTTCGGCGAGATCGGCGAGGCTGGTGTCGGGCTCGATGAAGCGTGCGATGGTCGTGGCCGGCGAGGTCATGGCGATCCAATCCCTGGATGAAATCGACCCGAGCCTAGGGAAAGATGGTTAACGGCGCCCTAAATCAGCCGATCCGCTTCCACATCTTCAGCGTGCTGCCGGGCAGCGGCACCGGCTGCAGCCAGCCGGGCGCCTCATCGCGCAGCAGCCGCGCCATCAGCCCGTCGGGCGCCGCCTTCACATAGACCTTCGCCTCGCCGCCGATCGGATCGATCAGCACATAGTCCATGCCGCGCTCGGCCATGATGCGGTGCGCCACGTCGGGCGGGCCCGAGAAGGAGAGGATCACCCGGCGCATCGCGTCATGGCCGCGATGATGGCCGCTCGCCGAATAAGAATGCGGGGTGGTGATCAGCAGGCGCGGGGTGAGGTCGATGCCGGTGAGGATATAGGCCGGCTTCATCGCCGCGAGCGCCGCCATCGAGGTGCAGGGGGCGATGCAGTTCTTCACCGTAGCGGCCGCTTCATCGGCGGCCTCGGCCGAGACGAAGGGCGCGATCAGCAGCCCGCCGGCCGCCATCGCCCCGATCGGCGAGAGGGTGAGGATCGCCGCCGCCGAGCCGAACGCGCGCGGCAGGGTGTGGCGCCAGCGCTGGGTGCGTTCGAGCGCCCGGGCGAGCAGCCAGGCCGCCCCCGGCACCGCCAGCGCATGGCCATAGGCGCCCGAGCGCTGGACGAGCAGCGACACCGCATAGGCGGCGATGGTGAGCGCGGTGAGCGCCAGCCAGTCGCGCCCGGCGGCGGTGCGGGCCTTGCGGCGCCAGGCGACCAGCCCGCCGGCGATGCCGATCAGCGGGAAGCCCACCAGCACCGCGATATTGTTCGGGGTCTGCCGCCAGACCGGCAGGCCCTCCGACACATTCTCATACCAGTAGCGCCGCACCACCGGGTCGAGATTGGCGAAGGGGCCGCCCAGGCAGGCAGGGGCGGTGGCGGCGAGCAGCGCGATGCCGGCGGCGCCGGCGATCAACAGCAGCCCGATCCGCGCCCCCATGCCCCGGCCGCGCGCGAACGGCAGCGAGGCTGCGGCCAGCGCGGGGGTGACGAGCATCGGCCCGGCCCAGGCGGGGCTGACCGCATCGCACCAGGGCTGGGCATAGGCCGCCAGGTCATGCTGGCCGACGAACAGCGCAAGGCCGCCCAGCGCCAGCGCGATCGCGAAGGCGCGGAAGCGGGTTTCGGCGGGGCTGTTGTCGCCTTGCGCGACATAGCGGATCGCCAGCATCGTGCCGGTCGCCGCCGCCATCGGCAGCGCCTCCAGCGAGATGGCAAGCCAGATCGCCGCGGCGATCCCGGCAATCCCGCCGCCCCGGCGCGGGCGCGGATCGAAGCAGGCGGCGACGGTCAGCAGGCCGAAGCTGGTCTGCCAGCCATGATGGTCGATCCTGAGCGGCAGCAGGTGGAACAGCATCAGCGGCGCGGTCGCCGCCAGCATCGCGGCGAGCAGCGCGGTGCGCCGGTCGGCGAGCCGCCGGGTGAGGAGCGCGAGCAGCGACAGCGAGACGCCGAGGGTGATCAGCGGCACGACGGCGGCGGTCACCTGCTCGGCGAGCGGCTGGCCGAGCCAGGGGCGCAGCAGCAGGATGAGGGCGGCGAGCGGCAGGTCGACGAGGCGCGACCAGTGCATCGGTACGCCCAGCGGCGGATCGATGCGATATTGGGTGACGTCGAGGAAGCCCTGCCCGCCCAGCCAGTCGCGTACCTGCTGGAGGCGGAGATAGTCGTCGGGATCCCACATCTCGAGCCCGGCGATATGGTCGCGGGCGATGACGAGCAGGATCAGGCTGGTGAGCGCCCACAGCGCGGCGACGCCGAGGCGGAGACGGGCGGGGGTGAGGTCTCGCACGGGAAGCCCCACCTCCGTTCGTGTCGAGCGAAGTCGAGACACGTCAGCGGTGCGCATGCAACACGTCCCTCGACTTCGCTCGGGACGAACGGAGTCGGGGAGACATGGTGTTTACGCCGCCCGCTTGTCGGAAATCCGCTGGGGCACCGCGCGCTCGGACTGGAGCGCGGCGGCGACGCCCGCCCGATCACCCCCGAGAGTGCTGGCGTCTTCCCCCTCGCTGCCCGCCTCATGATATTCGGCGTCCTCGTTGACCGCCCACACATCGTGGCGGCGGGTGCCGGCGGCGATGTTCCGCGCGGTCAGCATCGCGGTCATCATCGCATGGTCCTGGTTGTTGTAGCGGTGCATGCCGTTGCGGCCGACGAAGTGGAGCGTCGGATAGCGGCTCTCCAGCTCCTCGCGCACCGCCGCGACATTGGCGGCATAGTCGTCGTCATAGACCGGATAGGCCTTCTCCTGGCGCACCACCGCGCCGCCCACCACCTTGGCGGCATCGCACAGGCCCAGGGTCGCCAGCTCGACCTTGGCCAGCGCGATCAGGTCGGCGTCGGACGACGACCAGAGGCCGTCGCCCTCGAAGCAGAAATATTCGAGGCCGACGCAGGCGAGCGCCGGATCGGGCACCATCTCGGGCGACCAGCTGCGGAAATTCTGGATGCGGCCCACCTTCACCCGGTCGTCATGGATGTAGATCCAGTTGTCGGGGAACAGGTCCTCCGAGCGGATCATCAGCGCCACGGTCAGGAAGTCGCGATAGGCCAGGCCCATCGCCTTGGGCAGGGTGGCGGGCACGGGATGGACCCGCGCGGCCAGCTCGCGCATCGGCGCCGAGCTGATCACATGGCGCGCGGTGAGCATCGTCAGTCGGCCATCCTCGACGTCGATCGCGGCGATCCGCCACAGCTCGGCGGTCTCGTCCCACGACAGCTGGTGGAGCTTGTGGCCCATCAGGAAGCCATTGCCCTGCTCGATGATGCGGTCGCGCGCGGCGTCCCACATCATGCCGGGGCCTTTTCGCGGATAGCGGAAGCTCTCCAGCAGGGTCTTGGCCTGCATGCCGTCGTTCGGCCGCTTGTTGAGGCCCAGCGAGCGCTTGATGCCGTCGAACACGGCCTTGCCCAGGCTCAGCCCCTTGATGCGCTGCGCCGCCCAGTCGGCCGACATCTCGTTGCAAGGCATGCCCCACACCTTCTCGGTATAGGTCTTGAAGAAGATGCCGAACAGGCGGGCGCCGAACTGGTTCACCACCCATTGCTCGAAGCTCTTCACCTCCTTGTGGGGAAAGAGCTTCCAGCGGAAGAAGCTGGCCATGCACAGGGTCGACTGCCACAGGCCCAGATTGCGCAGCGCCTCGAAGGCGCGCAGCGGGTAGCTGTAATATTTGCCGCGATAGAAGATGCGGCTCATCCGCGGCCGCTCGATGAAGTCGTCGGGCAGCAGCTCGTTCCAGAGATCGACCACCTCGCGCGACTTGGAGAAGAAGCGGTGGCCGCCGATGTCGAAGCGGAAGCCCTCATGCTCGACGGTGCGGCTGATCCCGCCCACCTGGGTGGGATCCTTCTCGACCAGGGTGACGGTGAAGCCCTGCTTGCCGAGCATATAGCCGGCGGTCAGCCCCGCGGGCCCCGCGCCGATGATCGCGACGTCGACATGATGGGTGGCGCGCGCCATTCGTGATTCCCTTGTCCGGATGCGCGGGGAAGATGCCCGGCAAGGGGTTAGAAGATGGTTAATCAGGGGTGGATTTCGTCGCGTTCCCCGCTCGTCATACGGACGTTTCTAACCCTCTCCCGCTTGCGGGAGAGGGTTGGGTGAGGGTCTTCTTTCTTCTTCGATAACTGGCGCATCCGTCTAAAAAGACAGAAGAAAGAAGAAGGCCCTCACCCTCGGTCCCTCTCCCGCAGGCGGGAGAGGGAAGCAGAAGAGGGAAGGGGAAGCTCCTCAGGCCGCGACGGGCAGCTTGTACAGCTCCACCACATTGTCGCGCAGGATGCGGCGCTTCTGGTGGGCGGTCAGGTCCTTGGTGAAATCGGCCAGCAGCGCCTGGCTGTTGGGCCAGGTCGAATCGCTGTGCGGGAAGTCGTTGGCCCACATCAGCCGGTCGCTGTTGATCATGTCCATGCCGGCGAGCTGGAAGGCCGAGACGTCGTCCTGGAAGGTGACCCAGATATTGTCGCGGAAGAACTCGCTCGGCAGCTTCGACATGCGCGGCTGCTTGATGGTGCCTTCGAAGCGCTTATAGGCATGGTCGGCGCGGCCCGCGAAATGGGGCAGCCAGCCGGCGTCGGCCTCGGTGCAGACCAGCTTCAGGTTCGGGTGGCGCTCGAACACGCCGTCGAACACGAACATCGCGAAGATGTCCTGGATCGCGCGGACGAGGTTGACGAAGCCCGACAGCTTGGACTTTCCGCGCCCGCTGGCGCCGCCCATGATCTCGTCGCGCTTGCCGGTGAGGACGTGGAAACTCAGCGGCATGTCGAGCGCGACCGCGGCCTCCCACAGCGGGTCGAACTCGGCGTCCGAATATTCGCCCTCCATCGCCGGGAAGCCGGGCAGCATCATGCCGCGAAAGCCCATCGCCTTGATGCGCTCCATGTCGGAGATCGCTTCCTTGACGCTGCGCACCGCGGTCTGGCCTAGGCCGAACAGCCGCTCGGGCGCCACGCTGCAATAGTCCTGCAGCCAGCGATTATAGGCATTGAAGCAGGCGTTCTTGTAATCGGCGTCGGGGTGGCCGCACAGCACCATGCCCAGGCTGGGGTAGATGATCTCCGCCGCCACGCCGTCGCGGTCCTGGTTGTCGAGCCGCGCCTTCGGGTCCCAGCCGCCGGTATGCTCGGCCAGGTCGAGGGTGCCGGTGTTGAACTGCTCCTTCGACGAGCGGCCCGCGCTGGCGATGCCCATCACCGGGATCTGCTCCTTGATCCCCTCGACGACATAGACGTCGACCGGCTTGCCGTCGCGCTCCACCCGGCCGATGTGCGGGGCGATGTCCTTATATTTGGACTCGATATAGTCGCGGTAGCAGTTGGTCGGCTCGACGACGTGCGAGTCGGACGAGATCGGCAGGAACGTGTCGACGGCCATTGCGCTCTCCTCGGTTACTTGGCTTCGGCCAGGGCGTAGCCCGCGGCCTGTGACGTGCTGGTTCCGCCCCGATAGCCGGGGCCGCGCACCAGCCGTCCCGGCAGCGCGCCGGTCGGCTGGTCGTGGCGGCGGGTGACGACGCCGCTGACGATCGTCAGGTCGAATCCGTCCACCTCCTGCCGCATGCGGCGGCCGCCGGCGGGCAGGTCGTGCGACACCGTCGGGGCGTGGATCGTCAACCGGTCGAAATCGATGATGTTGAGGTCGGCCTTCAGCCCGGGGGCGATCAGCCCGCGATCGGCCAGCCCCACCGTGTCGGCGGTGCGCTTCGTCATCGCCCACACCGCCCAGGGCAGCGGCACCCGGCTCTCCGGCGCGGCGTCGCGCGCCCAATAGGCGAGCAGGTGGCTGGTATAGCCGGCGTCGCAGATGAAGCCGTAATGCGCGCCGCCGTCGCCCAGCCCGATCGTGGTGTTGGGGTGGGTGATCATGCGATGGATCGGGCCGTTGGTGCGCGTCGCGTAATTGGCCGACGGCAGATAGAGGATGTTGCGGCCGTCCTTCTCCAGCATCAGGTCATAGGCCAAGGACAGGGCGGTGGTGCCCAGCCGCTCGGCCCGCGCGCCGAACAGCTCGCTGGGGTCGGGGAAATAATTGGGCGGATCGCCCAGCTCGCACACGCTCTCGATATTGGCGGTGGCGATGTTGAACAAAGCCTGGGGATGCGTCACCGACTTCTCGGCCAGGATCCTGGCCTTCAGCGCCGGATCGCGCAGCAGCCGCAGCCGCTCGGCCAGCGGCAGGTCGGCGATCGCGATATAGCTGGGCTTGGTGGTGATCGGGTTGAGGCTGAGCTCCAGCCCCATGTGGAAACCCACCGGGCGCGAGGGCACCTGGCCGCGCACCTGATGCCCCCTGGCGTTCACCGCCTCCAGGAAGGCGAGCGTGTCGCGCCAGCTTTCGGGGCGGTGGGGCACCTCCATCAGGGTGAAGGAGACCGGGCGGCCGCACTGCTCGGCGATCGTCTCGACCAGGCGCAGCTCGCCCTCGGGATCGTCGCCGAATTCGGGCACCATCTGGAACACGCCCGCTTCGGCCTGGGCCAGCCCGTCGGCGAGCGCCAGCACCTCGGCCTCCGCGCTGTGGACGCTCGGCGCCAGCTCGCCGGTCTTGGCGCGGTGCGCCCAGCTGCGCGAGGTGGAGACGCCGATCGCGCCGGCCTCCACCGCCTCGCGGACCAGTGCGGTCATCTGGGCGCGGTCGTCGTCGGTCGAGGGTTCGTGGTTCAGCCCGCGCGCGCCCATCACATAGACGCGGATCGGCGAGTGCGGGATCTGCATCGCCACGTCGATGTCGAAGCGGCCGGCGGCCAGCACGTCGAGATATTGCGGAAAACTCTCCCAGGTCCACGGCACGCCGTCGGCCATCACCGCCTCGGGAATGTCCTCGACGCCTTCCATCACCGAGACCAGCGCCGCGCGGTCCTGCGGCCGGCAGGGGGCGAAGCCGACCCCGCAATTGCCGCCGACAATGGTGGTCACGCCATGGTTGCTGGAGGGGGCGAGCGTGGCTTCCCAGCTCACCTGCCCGTCATAATGGGTATGGACGTCGACGAAGCCGGGGGTGACGATGCGGCCGGCGGCGTCGATCTCCTCGGCGCCCTGGCCCTCGACCTTGCCCACCGCGGCGATCCGGTCGCCCGTGATCGCGACGTCGCCGACGAAGGGCTCGCCGCCGCTGCCGTCGACGATCAGGCCGTTGCGGATGACCAGATCGAAATCGGTCCTGCTCATGCTCTCTCTCCCCGCCGGTTACGGGATTCGTGCCCGCTTCCGACGCTTGATTTGCTAGCCGAGTCGGAAGATATTAGCAATCACTTACTTTTTGCAAGTGGGTTTGTTCGGGAGCCCTTGGCGCGGACCTGCGCGGGGGCTACCAATGCCCGGTCCCACCGGCGATGGAGCCCCGATGCCGTCCAATGTCGCGCCGAAAGCCAAGGCCGAGCCGTCAAAGGCGAAAGCCCCGCGCCGCGCCTATATGCGCGCCGAGGATCGCCGCCGGCTGATCATCGCCGCCGCGCAGGAGGTGTTCGCCCGCACCAATTTGCAGGGCGCGCGCACCCGGGACATCGCCAAGGCCGCCGACGTCAACGAGGCCACCCTGTTCCAGCATTTCCCCTCGAAGGAGGCGCTGTTCCGCGAGGCGGTGATCGAGCCGCTGCTGGAGGCGATGCAAGGGATGGAGGAGCGCACCCGCATCTACGCCCAGGCCGGATCGAACGAGGAGATGGAGCAGCTCGCGCGCGGCTCGACCGCCGAGCATCTCGAAGCGATGATGCGGATCTTCCCGCTGCTGCTCGCCGCGCTCTCGTCCGACGCCGAATTCGGCCGGAGTCTCTGGCGCGAGCAGATCGCCCCGCTGCTCCACCGCCGCGGCGAGGTGATGCGCGCGATCATCAAGCCCGGCCTCGACCCCGACATGGTCGCTACCGCGATGTTCGGCGCGCTCTTCGCGATCGCGATGGACCAGAGCTTCGGCGAGGACCCCGGCCCGCGCGCGGAGATGGCCGAGCAGGTCGGCCGGATGCTGATCTCGGGCTTCCGGCGGGACTAAGCCCTAGCCCTCTCCTGCCTGTCTTAGCCCTCTCCCGCTTGCGGGAGAGGGTTGGGTGAGGGTCTTCTTCTTCTTCTTCTTCTTCTTCTTTGAGACGTCCGAAGAAGGAAGAAGAAGACCCTCACCCTCCCACCGCTTGCGCGGCGGGCCCCTCCCTCTCCCGCAAGCGGTAGAGGGGATTCAGGGATTCGCGCTATCCCGCCCGCCCCCGCACCAGCCAGTCCGCGCAGGCCAGGTCCTGCACGATCGAACCGAGCGACTTGTAGATCGTCACCTCGTCGGGCGAGCGCCGCCCCTCGGCGGTGCCGGCGAAGACATGGCCGATCTCGGGCAGGACATGGCTCTCGTCGACCAGCCCGGCGGCCTTCGCGCGCAGATATTCGGCGCCCTGCGCGAGCACGCCCTCGCGATGATCGGGCACGAAGCGCGACCGGACGACCAGCGCATCGTCGATCTCGACCGGGCCGGGCCGGCTGGACCCGACCAAGTTGATATGCGTCCCGTCGGCCACCTCGGCCGAGTGGAGGATGGGTTCGGCGGCGCCGGTGGTGAGGCAGAGGATATCGGCCTGCGCGGCCGCCTCGGCCGGGGTGGCCGCGACCCGCACCGGAATCGCCAGCGCCCCGGCGATCCGCGCCGCCAGCGCCGCCGCTTTGTCGGGATCACGACCCCATACAATGACGTCCTCGACCGGGCGGACATGGGGGATCGCCAGCGCATGCTGCCACGCCTGCTCGCCGGTGCCGAAGATCGCGAGGCGCTTCGCATCGGGACGGGCCAGCGCGTCGGTCGCCGCCGCCGAGGCGCAGGCGGTGCGGATCGCGGTCACCTCGCCCGCGTCGATCACCGCCGAGGGGGCACCGGTCGCGCCGTCGAACAGCAGGATCGCGCCCTGGTGCGACTTGCCCTCGGCCGCCGAAGCGGGGAAGATGCTGATCAGCTTGGCGCCGAAGCTCGCCCCGTCCATCGCGCCCGGCATCACCCCGAACATATTGCCCCGGTCGTCGAGGTCGATGATCCCGCGCAGCAGCTGGCGGGTCTTCCCCTCGGCCAGCGCGATCATCGCCGGGCGCATCAGGCCGATGCAGCTGGCATGGTCGAGCCGCGCCTTCACCTCGGCTTCGTCGATCAGGATCATGCGTCAGGCTCCCCAGATGTCCTGCGCATAGCGCACGAAATTGGCGCCCAGGATCTTCTCGACCACCCTGGGCTTGTGGCCGCGCGCCTCGAGCAGCCGGGCGAGCTTGCGGAACTGGTCGGGCCCGCGCAGGTCGACCACGAAGGGATAGGTGTCGGGCCGCTCGCCCGCCGCGCTGATCCCGGCGGCGCGGCGCTTGGCGATCTCCTCGGCCAGCCGCACCTCATAGGCCTTCAGGTCGTCGATCTGGCTGACGTCGCCATCGGTGCCGATGCCGACATGGTCCTCGCCGCAGACCTGCAGCGCATGCTCGATATGGGCGACGACATGCTCGGCGCGGGCATGGCCGCTGATGTCGAGGAAGGGCATGAAATAGATGCCGATGAAGCCGCCGCGCTCGGCGACCAGGCGCAGCTCGGCGTCGGTCTTGTTGCGCGGCAGGTCGGTCACCGCGCGGCAGCCGGTGTGGTTGATCGAGATCGGCTGCTTCGAGATTGTCGCGGCCTCCAGGCAGGTCTTCTCGCCGCTGTGCGACAGGTCCACCATCACCCGCTTGGCGTTGAGCCGCTCCACCACCTCGCGACCGAACGGGGTGAGCCCGCGATTCTCGGGCGCCATCGATCCGTCGCCGATCTGGTTGGCGGGGTTGTAGGTGAGCTGGATCACGCGCACGCCCATGTCGGCGAAGATGTCGACCCGGTTGGCATCCTTGCCCATCATCGCCGCGTTCTGGAAGCCGTAGAGCAGGCCGATCTTGTTCTCGGCCTTGGCGCGGCGAATGTCGGCGGCGGTGAGGATCTTGATCAGGTCGTTCGGATGCTCGCGAATCTGGCGGTCGGTCTCGGCCACGTCGCGCACGCTCGCCTCGAACGGCTCGTCGGGCCCGGCGACATAGCCAAGGGTGATGTTGACCGTCGTCAGCCCGGAGGCGCGCGCCTCGGCCAGCACTTTCGGTCCGAAGGCGGCCTTGTCGGTCTGGACATTGGGGTCGCCCAGCCCGCCCAGCGCGTTGACGACGATCCACTTGGCGATCGGGTCGCTGCCCGACACCGCCGCGATCAAGGGCGATGCGGCGGAAGCCGCGACGGTGGCGGATGCCGCCGCCAGGAAAGCGCGCCGGTCAATCGTCATCGCCGAGTTCCTCCTTGGTGAGGGGCTTATAGTCGGTGCGGGCATAGGCCCGGCCGCGCTTCACCACCCTCTCGATCGTTCCGATATTGGCGATGTCGGCGGCGGGATCTCGGGCCAGCACCACGAAATTGGCGAGCTTGCCGGGCTCGATCGTGCCCATGTCGGCGGCCTGCCCGGCGGCCTGCGCGCCCACCAAGGTGGCGGCGCGGATCACCTGAAGCGGGGGCATGCCCACGTCCTTCGCCAGGAAGCGCAGCTCGTCATGGACGGCGGGCCAGGGGTCTTCGGGGCCATGATCGGTGTCGGTGCCGGTCGAGATCGCGACCCCAGCCTTCCACGCCTGGCGGGTCAGGCGGATCGCGGCGGGGCCGGTGCAGCGCAGCTTGCGCAGCGACGGGTTGGTCTTGCGCTTCTCGTCATAGCTGACGAACAGGCTGCCGGTGGCGTCGAGGATGATTGCCTTCCCCTTCATGCCGGCGAACAGCCTGGCCATCACCGGATCGTCGCCCTCGGCCGAGAGCAGCTCCTCGCGGATCGGGGTGCGGTCCTCATAGGCGGACAGGTTCACCGGCTGCAGCTCATAGGCGAGGTAGCAGACATGGCTGACGCTGTCGGGCGCGGCCGCGATCCCGTCCGACGGGCGCGCCGGGAAGACCGAGCTGTGCGCCCAGACCAGCATTTTCTGGCGGTGCGCCTCGGCGGTGATCGCCTGCACCAGATGGCCCGGCAGGTCGGCATAGATCTTGATCGCGGTGGCCGAGGTGCCCTTGGCCAGGGTGATCGCGGTGGGCAGGTCGGTTGTGTCGTCGATCGACTGCATCCACGGCGCGGTGCCGAGCTTCACGCCCTCGCTGACCGCCTTGACTCTCGGATCCTCGAAGAAGGGCGGGCCCGCCATCAGCGCGGCATAATAGATGTCGGGGGCGGCGATCTCGCCGACCCGCGAAGCGCGGGCGAGCTCGCCCACCGCGCGCAGGTCGTCGGCCATGTCGCGCACCGCGGTCACCCCGCCATAGAGGTTGCGGCGCAGCACCGCCTCGGCCTTCACCCGATTGGGCGGGGTGGCGAGATGGACATGGCTGTCGATCAGCCCGGGGATGACGAAGCGGCCGGCCAGATCGACCCGCTTCGCTCCGGCACCGTCCTTCAGCGATCCGTGCGGGCCGACCGCGACGATCCGCTCGCCCTTCACCAGCAGGTCCTGGTGCGGGCGCGGCGCGGCGCCGGTGCCGTCGATCACCGTCGCGTCGGCATAGAGGGTGAGCGGTTCGGCCGGCGGCGCGGCGAGCGCGGCGGCAGGAAGGAGCAGGGCGAGCAACGCCCCGGATCGGGCGCGCCGCAGAGCGGGGAGGATCGTCATGTCCGAGGGCTAAAAGCTGCCGGGGCGGCACGCAAGCGTGGCCAATACGGTAGCGGAAGGCGGCTCCCTCTCCTGACAAACAAAAACCCGCCAGCCGGGGGGCGTTGGCTGGCGGGTCTTTGCTTGTGCCTACGGGAGGCAGGGGTTGATCTAGCCTGAGTTGCTGACACGAACCTGACGGGAGTCAGGCCGAAATGATCGCGTCGAAATTTTCACGGCTGGACCGGCCCGGCACCACCCAGGCCGCCATCCGGCGTCTGGCCGGGATGGTCGGCATCGTCGTCGGCCGGGCCGGCCTCGGTGGAGTCGGGGCCGCCGTCCGTCCCGGCGTCGGCGCGGGTCGTGCGGTCGGTCGGCTCGTCGTCATTGGCGGGGCGCCGCTCGTCCTCGCGGCGCTGCGCCTGCTCCATCGCGCGCTCGGTCGCCTGATCCTCCGGCCCGATCGAGACCGCGCCGCCATCGCCAGCATTATCGTCACCCTGTTCCATGCTCGCTCTCCTTTGGGCGGATCAACCGGCCAGGCTAGAAGCCGTTCCGGGCGGCTCGACCGCGAATCGGACGAGAGGAGAGGGTTATCGTGTCGAAACTTCAGCGGCGGCTGGTGCTGACCGGCCATGATGCGCGGGGCGTGTCGCGGATCATGGCGGACCGGACCGTTTCCGGGGTGGCGGCGCCCAGCATCGCCGGCGGCGAGATCAGCCAGCTCTGGGGCGGCGACCGGGCGATGGCCTATCCCGACGATGGCGCGATGCCGGCCTATGACGGCTTCTTCCCGGCGCTGAACGGCGCGCGCATGGTCGAGCTCTATCTGCCGCCGCGCGCGACCGACTATGCCGAGGCGCCGATCGCGGACGCCGCGGCCTCCAACGCTGCCTTGGCCGATGCCGCCGGGGCGATGCAGGCGGACCGGCCCGGCATGCACCGCACCGCCACCACCGACCTGATCATCGTCATGGAGGGCCGCTGCGACATGATGCTCGACGAGGAGACGGTCACCCTCTCGGCGGGCGACATGCTCGTCCAGAACGGTACGATGCACGCCTGGTTCAACCCCTATGACGAGCCCTGCCGATTCCTCGCGGTGATGCTGGGGGCGGAGAATGGGCTGTGTGACGGGTGATGGCTTTGCCCCTCCCCCTTGCCGTCATGCCAGCGAAGGCTGGCATCTCAGGAGGGGAAGTGGCGCCCGATCTCCCGAGATGCCAGCCTTCGCTGGCATGACGACTATTTTTTAGCCTAAGCGCAGATCGATGATCCCGCTCTCCCTCCGCCGCCCCGCGCTGATCCTCCTCCTCGCCCTGATCGCCGGCTTCGGCCTGTGGGCGCGCGTCTGGAACATCTGGGCCGAGCCGATGTGGCTCGACGAGGGCTACAGCGCCTATGCGGCGGCCGGCGGCTGGGATTTCCTGTGGCATGTCGTGCCGCGCTACGAGACCCATCCGCCCTTCTATTATTCCACCCTGCGCGCCTGGACCCTGCTGGTGGGCGACGGGCTGGTCGGGCACCGGATGCTGGGCGTGGTCTGCGGCCTCGCGACCCTACCGCTGCTCGGCCTGGCCGCCGCGCGCGCCGCGCGGATTTCCGGGGTGGTGCCGGCGCCGGTGGTGGTCGCCACCGTCGCGATCGCCTCGGTCTCGCCGGTGCTGATCTGGATGACGCGCGAGATCCGGCCCTATGCGCTGATGATCCTCGTCTATGCCGGTGCCACCCTGGCGCTGCTCGCGATCGCCGAGCGGCGCGCACGCGGCGAGCGGCTGGCCAGCCCCGCCTTCGCCGGCTGGCTGGCCTGCGGCGCGCTGATGCTGTGGCTTCACAATCTGGGGCCGCTCTACGCCGCCGCGATGGGGCTGGGACTGCTCTGCGTGGTGCGGGTGCCGACGATGACCAAAGCCGACTGGGGCTGGTTCGTCGGCGGCCACGCGCTGGCGATCGCGCTGTGGCTGCCCGCGCTGTTCATCCTGATGGACCAGGCCCCCGAATGGGTGCGCGCCACCTGGCTCAAATTCTCGCACCGGGACATCCTGCGCCGCGCCACCTACATGTTCACCGGTGGCGGCGACGACATGCGCGTGGCGGCGGCGATCCTGGCGCTGTGTGGCGGTGCGGTCCTCTGGAAGGCCCGGCAGCGCGGGCTGCTCGCGGCGCTGCTGATCCTGGCGCTGCTCCCCGTCACCATCTCGGTGCTGGTCTCGGCGACGATCACCCCGGTCTTCATCATCCGCACGATGACCGCGCTGGCGATGCCCGGCCTGCTGCTGATCGGACTCGGCATCGCCTGGGGGATCGGCGGGCGACCCTTCCGCTGGGCCTGGATCGTCCCGGCGGCGGCGCTGCTGTGGCTGTGCGGATCGCAGATCGACACCGACATCCGCTCGCGGATGGTCATCAGGCGCGACTGGTACCGGACGATGGAATGGCTCGCCCCGCGCTTCCGCCCCGGCGACATGGTCTTCGCCTATCCGAACGAGGGCGCGCTCCCCTTCGACCGGGCGGTGCGCGACTATAAGCTGGCGATGCCGAGCCGCCCGATCCCCACCGCGATCCCGAGCCTCAACCCGCCGCCGGGCAGCTGGTATGTCTCGGGCTCGCGCGGCGTCCCCTCGCTCGACCGCGCCCATCTGCGCGCGATCGCCGAGGAACCCGCGACCCAGGCGATCCCGACGATCTGGCTGCTCCGCCTCGGCCCCTGGGCCTATGACAAGGGCGACGTCTTCCTCGAGGAACTGTCGAAGGGCCGCGTCGAAGCCGGGCGTTACAAGGACGGCGCGATCGACATCGTGGGGCTGCGCGACAAAAAGATCCTCCCCATCGCAGATGGGGAGGGGGACCATCCGTAGGATGGTGGAGGGGTGCGCCGAAAGGCGCTCCCGCATTCGAAACCTGTGCAGACCTAGAGGTCGGAGACCCCTCCACCACTCGCTTCGCGAGCGGTCCCCCTCCCCACGGCTACGCCGTAGGGAGGATCTCAGAAAAGCTTACCGCCCGTCGCGGCGGCCCAGCAGGCGCAGGCGGAGCGCGTTGAGCTTGATGAAGCCCGCGGCGTCGCGCTGGTCATAGGCGCCGGCGTCGTCCTCGAAGGTGACGACCTTCTCCGAATAGAGCGTGTTGGGCGACTTGCGGCCGACCACATAGACCCCGCCCTTGTAGAGCTTGAGGCGGACGGTGCCGGTCACCTTCTCCTGGCTGTGGTCGATCGCGGCCTGGAGCATCTCGCGCTCCGGCGAGAACCAGAAGCCGTTGTAAATCAGCTCGGCATAGCGCGGCGCCAACTCGTCCTTCAGATGCGCGGCGCCGCGATCGAGGGTGATCTGCTCGATGCCGCGATGGGCGAGGTGATAGATGGTGCCGCCCGGCGTCTCGTACATGCCGCGGCTCTTCATGCCGACGAAGCGGTTCTCGACCAGGTCGAGGCGGCCGATGCCATGCTTGCGGCCATAGGTGTTGAGCGTCTCGAGCAAGGTCGCCGGGCTCATCCCCTCGCCGTTGATCGCGACGCCGTCGCCGCGCTCGAAGTCGATGGTGATGAACTCGGGCGCGTCGGGGGCGTCCTCGGGGTTGACGGTGCGCGAATAGACATAGTCGGGCACCTCCTCCCACGGGTCCTCGAGCACCTTACCCTCGGACGAGGTGTGGAGCATGTTGGCGTCGGTCGAGAAGGGCGACTCGCCGCGCTTGTCCTTGGGGACCGGGATCTGGTGCTTCTCGGCGAACTCGATCAGCGCGGTGCGGCTGGTCAGGTCCCACTCGCGCCACGGCGCGATCACGCGGATGTCGGGGGCGAGGCCATAGTAACCCAGCTCGAAGCGGACCTGGTCGTTGCCCTTGCCGGTGGCGCCATGGCTGACGGCGTCGGCACCGACCATCTTGGCGATCTCGATCTGGCGCTTGGCGATCAGCGGCCGGGCGATCGAGGTACCGAGCAGGTAGAGGCCTTCGTAGAGCGCGTTCGAGCGCATCATCGGGAAGACATAGTCCTTCACGAACTCCTCGCGGAGATCGTCGATGAAGATGTGATGGTCGGGCACGCCCATCAGCTTGGCCTTGGCGCGCGCCGGTTCCAGCTCCTCGCCCTGGCCGAGATCGGCGGTGAAGGTGACGACCTCGCACTGATAGGTCTGCTGCAGCCATTTCAGGATCACGCTGGTGTCGAGACCGCCCGAGAAAGCCAGCACAACCCGCTTAACGTCATTCGCCATCGTCGACCCTTCCGTCTTGGCCTTCCGCAGTCGGCGCGGCCCTTGCCACGCGCGTGCCCGCCATTCAAGCTGCTAGCCATGTTACGTGGCATATCGAGGTATATCGTGGCGGTTCTGCTGCCGGTGGCGCCGCTGGCGGCCCAGCAGCTGCCGATGAGTCGCGAGGGGCTGGACAGCGCCCTCGCCCAATATTTCGCCGGCGCCGACCGCAACCGCGACGGCCGGCTCGATCGCGCCGAGACCGCCGACGCGATGGGGGTGGCGCGCCAGCTGCTGACCGCGCAGCGCGATGTGGAGCCCTTCGTGATGGACGTGGCGCCCGACGGCCGGCCGCGGCTGATGCTCAACGAGAACGGCCCATTGAGCCAGGGCGGGGCGATCGACGCGATCTATCGTCGCACCGATCGCAATAGCGACGGCTATCTCTCGCTCGCCGAGGTCCAGGCCGCCGGGCGCGAGCGCTTCGACGCGGTCGACCGCGACCATGACGGCCTGCTCGACGAGAAAGAGCGCGCGGAAGCGGAACGGCAGCTCGGCCTGTTCGGGCGCCTGCTGGGGCAATAAACACTACCGATCATCGTCGCTCCGGCGGAGGCCGGAGCCGCCACGGGCTCCTGCGGCAAGCTGCCCGCAAATCCTCCAGCGGCTCCGGCCTCCGCCGGAGCGACGTTTGTGAAAGCGAAATCAGTCAAAAAGTCCGTCTTCCTGAACGTCCATTCAGCAACGGGCCAGTAATTCGGCGTTATATTTCAGCCCGGACATAAAAATCTCAGTCTCGAACTATCGGAGCAAGATTCGGGGTCCAGACCGCATCTCAGGGCGGATCGGTGCTTTCCCTGTTGTTGCCGGTCCGCCCACCCGTTCGACTGATGACAAAGAAGGATGCCGCCATGAAGAAGACCCCCTGGATCGCCGGAGCCGCGCTGGCTGCCATGCTTGCCGGTGCCACCGCCTTCGCCGCGCCCGACGGCCGCCGCGACGGTCCGCCGCCGCCCCCCAAGACCCGCGCCGAAGTGCAGGCGAAGATCGCCGAGCATTTCAAGAAGCTCGACACCAATGGCGACGGCTTCGTCACCAAGGAAGAGGCCGAGGCCGCCCGCACCAAGATGCGCGCCGAGTTCGCCGAGAAGCGCCAGGAGCGCCGTGGCGAGCGCTTCGCGATGCTCGACAAGGACAAGAATGGGTCGCTGTCGAAGGAGGAGTATATGGCTCCCCCGCCGCGCGGTGACGGCAAGGGCCCTGACGGCGCCGACGGCAAGCGTGGCCGCGACGGCCATGGCCCGGGCATGCACCGCGGCGGCCGTGGCGGCCGGCATCATGGCGGTCCCGGCATGATGGGCTTCGGCGGCGGCAAGATGTTCGAGCGCGCCGACGCCAACAAGGACGGCAAGGTGAGCCTCGCCGAGGCGCAGGCCGGCCCGCTGGCGATGTTCGACAAGATCGACACCAACAAGGACGGCACGATCAGCCCGCAGGAGCATGAGGCCGCCCGCGACGCGATGCGCGCCAAGTGGAAGGAGCGCCGCGACGGCGACAAGACCCCGCCCGCGCCCAAGGGCTGAGGCCTTCTCTCCCTCTCCCGCTCGCGGGAGAGGGCCGGGGTGAGGGAATGACGTGGAGTTTGATCTCCACGTCGGCCCCTCTCCCAACCCTCTCCCCGGTGGGGAGAGGGCTTATTTTCTTTCCAGCGCCACCCGGAACCCCGCCGCCGCCGCATCGGCGAAGCCGCGCAGTTCCTCGGCGGTCGCGCCGTCCCGCGCCGCCGCGCTCAGTCCCTTCAGCGCCGTCACCACGATCGAGGCGAGCGCCTCGGCCCGGCCGGGCGCGTCCTCCACGATTCGCGCGGCGATCATCTCCTGGCTCTCGCGCATCATCCGCGCGGTCAGCGCCACCGCCTCGGGGTCGCTGCTGCCGCGCGCGCCGTCGAGCACCAGGCAGCCGGCCACCCCGTCGCTCTTCGCATAGAGCCGCGCCGCGTCGCGCAGCACGCGCTCGACCGCGTCGGCGGCGCTGCCGCCACCCGCCAACGCGTCGGGCACGAACTGGCCGAAGCCACCCGCATAGCGGGTCAGCACCTTGTCGAAGAGCGCCGCCTTGCTGCCGAAGGCATTGTAGAAGCTGGGCGGGGTGATGCCGAGCGCCTTGCCGATCTCGGCCACGCCGACCCCGTCATAGCCCTTCTCCTGAAACAGTTTCTGGGCAGTCTCGATCGCCTGGTCGGGATCGAAGCGGCGTGGTCGCCCGCGGCCCGATCCGGGCGCCTCGGATTTTTTTGTAGCAGTCACTATAAAAAGTCCTTGCAATGCGATTTGGGTATTTATATAGCGATCACTATAGAAATTGAAAGGAACTTCCGATGGCACAGATTTCCAACCGTAAAGTGGTCGTCCTGGGTGGCAGCCGGGGCATTGGCGCAGAGCTGGTCCGCAAGTTCGCGGGTCAGGGCGACGCGGTCACCTTCACCTATGCCGGCTCGGCCGATGCCGCCGCCGCGCTCGCCGCCGACACCGGCGCCAAGGCGCTCCAGGTCGACAGCGCCGACCGCCAGGCTTTGACCTCGGCGATCGCCGCCGAAGGCGCGGTCGACGTGCTGATCGTCAACGCCGGCACCCTGGCGCTGGGCGATCCGCTGACGATCGATCCCGACGCGGTCGACCGGATGATCGACATCAACGTCCGCGCGCCCTACCACGCCTCGGTCGAGGCGGCCCGGCAGATGCCCGACAATGGCCGCATCCTGATCATCGGCTCGACCAATGGCGATCGCATCCCCTTCGCCGGCGGTGCCGCCTATGCGATGACCAAGTCGGCGATGCAGGGCATGGTGCGCGGCCTGGCCCGCGACTTCGGCCCGCGCGGCATCACCGTCAACTCGATCCAGCCGGGGCCGACCGACACCGAGATGAACCCGGCCAACGGCCCGATGGCAGACCTGATGCACAGCTTCATGGCGATCGGCCGCCACGTCCACGCCAGCGAGATCGCCGACTATGCGGCCTTCCTGGCGAGCCCCTCGGCGGCGATGATCACGGGGTCGCTGCAGACGATCGACGGTGGTTTCGGGGCGTGATTTGATTGGCCTCAAACGCCGGGCGCCCCCGGCTTGCTTTGCAAGCCGATCTTCGGCGGCGGACTGCCCCCGGCAGTCCGCTGACCGCCTACGATCATCCGCCCCGCTTGGCTATCCTCGCATAAGCTCGGGCGCGCATTCGCGCTTGCGGAGCCCTGGCGGGCTCCGACGATGGGCTCTGCGTCGGGACGCGTCAGTGTCCCGCAAGGCCGAACGGCCGCCCGAGCTTATGCGAGGATAGCCAAGGCCACGGATGTGGCCGCCCGGCGCTTGAGGGCTAAACAAATAAACCCAGATAGCCCTTGGGGCTATCTGGGCAACGCCCGTTCAGCGTCGATCATGTAATCGCGCGTGATCGGCAGGGCGCGGCGGTCGCGGACATATTGGATCTGGTAGTTGCACAGATTGCCGTGGAAGAAGGCGGCCCGCGCACCGGCCAGATAGAAGGTCCACATCCGGTAGAAGCGCTCGTCGTAGAGCGCGACGATCGCATCCTTCGCCGCCACGGTGCGGTCGTACCACAGGTCGAGCGTCATGCCGTAATGGAGGCGCAGGCTTTCGACGTCGGTGACGATCATCTTGGCCTGCTGGCTGGCCGACACGATCTCCGACAGCGCCGGATTATAGCCGCCGGGGAAGATATATTTGAGGGTGAAGGCGTCGGTCTTGCCCGGCACGCCGAGCCGCCCGATCGTGTGGAGCAGCATCACCCCGTCGGTCGCGAGCAGGTCGCGGCACTTCAGGAAGAAGGTCTCGTACTGCGGCACGCCGACATGCTCGAACATGCCGACCGAGACGATCCGGTCGAACGTGCCCTCCAGCGCGCGATAGTCGATCAGCTGGAACTTCACCCGGTCGGACACGCCGGCCGCCTCGGCGCGCTCGCGCGCGACCTTCAGCTGTTCCTCGGACAGGGTGACGCCGAGCACGTCGACGTCGGCGACCCGGTTCAGGTAGAGCGCCATCCCGCCCCAGCCGCAGCCGATGTCGAGCACCCGCTGCCCCGGCTTCAGATAGAGCTTGGCGGCGATATGCGCCTTCTTGTCGGCCTGGGCGCGTTCGAGATCGACGCCGGGATCGGTGAAATAGGCGCAGCTATATTGGCGGTCGGCATCGAGGAAGAGATCGTAGAGCCGGTCGTTCAGGTCGTAATGATGGGCGACATTGTCCTTCGACTTGCTCGCCCAGTTGACGCTCTGGATGCGCGCGCGCA
Organism: uncultured Sphingomonadaceae bacterium; assembly: GCA_963540925.1. GTDB lineage: Bacteria > Pseudomonadota > Alphaproteobacteria > Sphingomonadales > Sphingomonadaceae > Rhizorhabdus. The sequence goes on along the minus strand of CAUTRN010000047.1, from coordinate 28,466 downwards.
GCCGGTCGCGGATCAGGTTGCGCAAGGTGCCGCGCAGGGTGATCCGGCCCTCCTCCCATTTGCCGTTCGCGCGGACCAGGTCGACCAGGTCGCGTATGTCGCCTTCCTCGATCACCAGGCGGCCGTCCATGAAGGCCTCGGCCGCATAGAGATGCGGGTTGCGCGCGATGAAGGCGGGGACGCCCTTGTCGGTGAAGCGGATCGTGACGGGCTTCAGCGCCGGATCGGGCGTGCCAAAGTGGCGGCGGCTACCGTCTGCGAGGATTATCGTCATTTCGCCGCGCTTGAAGAGGTGGCCGACGAACCGATCGAATAGCGACATGAATTTCAGTCTCCGGGCGGGTCATATGGCCGCGAATTATCGCGCGAGGCAAGCGGCTTAGCGCAGAAAAGCGATGCACCAATCCGTCATGCTGAACTCGATTCAGCATCCATTGCCACAACGCCGGAACCGAAGCGCTGCGTGTCTGGATCCTGACTTTCGTCAGGATGACGGTGTTGCGGGAAGGCTCAGCCCAGCGCCGCCTGCTTCTCGGCGGCCATGCGGTCGAGCTCGGCGCGGCTCTTCTTCTCCGACGCCGATTTGAGCTGGCCGCAGGCGGCCATGATGTCGCGGCCGCGCGGGGTGCGCACCGGGGCCGAGATGCCGCCCTCGAAGACGATGTTCGAGAAGCGCCGGATCCGCTCGGGATCGGAGCATTCATAATCGGTGCCGGGCCAGGGGTTGAACGGGATCAGGTTCACCTTGGCGGGCAGCTTGTACTTCTTGATCAGGCGGACCAGCTCGCGCGCATCGTCGTCGCTGTCGTTCTTGTCCTTGATCATCACATATTCGAAGGTGATGCGCCGCGCGTTGTTGGCATTGGGATAGTCGGCGCAGGCCTGCAGCAGCTCCTCCAGCCCATATTTGCGGTTGAGCGGCACCAGTTCGTCGCGAACCTCCTTGGTGACGGCATGCAGCGAGACGGCGAGGTTGACCCCGATCTCCTCGCCCGCGCGCTCCATCATCGGGATCACGCCCGAGGTCGACAAGGTGATGCGGCGCTTCGAGAGCGCCAGCCCGTCGCCATCCATCACGAGCTTCAGCGCGTCGCGGACATTGTCGAAATTATAGAGCGGCTCGCCCATTCCCATCATCACGATGTTGGTGAGCATGCGCCCCTCGGGCTGCGACGGCCATTCGCCCAGCGCGTCGCGCGCCAGCATCACCTGGCCGACGATCTCGCCCGGGGTCAGGTTGCGCACCAGCTTCATCGTGCCGGTGAAGCAGAAGCGGCAGTTGAGCGTACAGCCGACCTGGCTCGATACGCACAGCGTGCCGCGATCGGCGTCGGGGATGAACACCATCTCATAATCCTGGCCGTCGTCCGAACGGAGCAGCCATTTGCGGGTGCCGTCGGTCGACACCTGCGCCTCCACCACCGCGGGGCGCGACACGACGAAGCGCTGGTCGAGCCAGCCGCGCATGTCCTTGGCGATGTCGGTCATCTCGGCGAAGTCGGTGACGCCGCGATTGTAAATCCACTGGAAGATCTGCTTGGCGCGCAGCTTGGCCTGCTTCGGCGCGAGCTGGGCGGTCTCCAGCGCCATGCGCAGATCGTCGCGCGACAAGCCGAGCAGGTCGATGCGGCCATCCTGGCGCGGCTTGAATTCGCGCGGCACGGTCACGGGATCGACAGGGCCGGGGATGGCCATATTCACAGGAAGCGGGTGATTCATCGCCGTCCCATAGGGGATTTGGGCCCGATTTTCCACAGGGGGCTCATGCAGGCTTAGACCAATGGCGGCCGGCCGCGGTCCGCGATCAGCGATAGGGCGTCCAGGCCTGCCCTCTGGGGAGCGGCGCGAACAGCGCATCGACCATCGAATCGGTCATCGATTCGGGGGTCGGCGGGCGCCAGCGCGGGCGGTTATGCTTGGCGACCAGCACGGCATTGACCCCCTCGTGGAAGTCCGGCGTCAGCGCCATTCGCGTCGCCACCGCATATTCGAGCGCCATTTCCTGCGCAAAATCGTCGATCTTCGCGGCCTCGCGCAGCAATCGGATCACCACCTTGCACGAAGAGGGCGCCTTGGGCCGCAGCATCGCCAGCACGCCCGCAGCCCAGGCGGACGGGTCGGCGGCGAGCGCGGCCAAGATGTCCTCATAGCGGGGATGGCAGAACAGCCGGTCGATCTTCTCGCGATTGCCGTCGATCCGGGCGGGCGGCGGCGCCACTTCGGCCGAATCGAGGATCGCCTGGACATTGCCGGGATCGGCGACGATCGCCGCCTTCACATCGTCGAGCGAGCCGCTGCGCAGATAATGGGTGGCGAGCCCGATCGAGCGGCATTCGGCGCCGTCCAGCCGCGCCGCGATCAGCACGATGAAGGCGCCCAGCGCGCCCGGCAGCCGCGAGAGATAATGGCCGGTGCCGACATCGTTGAACAGGCCGAGCGAGGTCTCGGGCATTGCCCAGACCGTATGCTCGGTCGCCACCCGCCAGCGCGCGGGGGCCGAGATGCCCACCCCGCCCCCCATGGTGATCCCGTCCATGAAGGCCAGGATCGGCTTGGCATAGGTGAACATCAGATGGTTGAGGCGATATTCGGTGTGGAAGAAGGCCCGCGCATAGCCGCCGTCGCCGGGCCCGTCCGCCACCAGCGCGCGGACGTCGCCGCCTGCGCAGAAGCCGCGCGCGCCGGCATGTTCGACGATGACGAGGGTGATGGCGTCGTCGCTTTCCCAGGCGGCGAGCCGGTCGAGCATCGCCTGGCACATCGCCAGGTTGAGCGCGTTGATCGCCTCGGGCCGATCGAGGATGATGCGGCCGACCGTCCCTTCGACTTCGAACCGCACCTGGCTTGTCATCCGCGTTCCCCGAACAGCGCGGTGCCGACCCGGACATGGGTGGCGCCCAGCATCACCGCCGTCTCGAAATCTGATGACATGCCCATGCTGAGCCCGGCAAGCCCATGGCGATCGGCCAGCTTGGCGAGCAGCGCGAAATAGGGCGCGGGTTCCACCTCCAGCGGCGGCACCGCCATCAGGCCCACCACGGGCAGCCCGGCGTCGCGCGCCTGTTTCAGGATCGTCGGCAGATCGTCGATCGCGCAGCCGCCCTTCTGGTCTTCCTCGCCGATATTGACCTGGAGGAAGCAGTCGGGGCGACGGCCGCTCGCGTCGATCGCCTTGGCGAGCGCCTCGATCAGCGAGGGGCGGTCGACCGAATGGATCGCATCGAACAGCGCCACCGCCTCCTTGGCCTTGTTCGACTGGAGCTGGCCGACGAGGTGGAGCTTCACCTCATGCGCGGCGCGCAGATCGGGCCATTTGCCTTCGGCTTCCTGCACCTTGTTCTCGCCGAAACTGGCCTGGCCGGCGACGATCAGCGGCAGGATCGCCTCGATCGGCTTGGTCTTCGAGATGGCGATCAGTTCCACCTCGTCGGGCTTGCGGTTGGCGAGCCCGGCGGCGTGGTCGATCCGGTAGCGGATATCGGCGAGCCGGGCAGCGACCGATCGGGGAGCGATGTCGATAATGGGCATGGGCTCCGCTATAGGAGGGGTCATGCCGCCCCGCCACCCTGAGCTTGCCCTCTCCGGGCTTCTTCCCCGCCTCTGGCTGATGACCGACGAGCGCCAGGGCGACGGGTTGCTCGCCGCCATCCGCCGCCTGCCGCCGGGATCGGGGATCATCTTCCGCCACAAGGCGACCGCGAAGAAGGCGCGGCGCCGGCTGTTCGAACAGGTGGGACGGATCGCACGGCAGCGCGGGCTGGTGCTGCTCCTCGCCGGCGGGGAAAGGAAGGCGCGGCGCTGGGGCGCCGACGGCGCGCATCACCGCCGCCCCGGCCCGCCCCGCTTCGGCACCGCCCCCGCCCATGACCTGCGCGAGATCCGCGCCGCCGAACGCTCGGGCGCGATCGCGATCCTGCTCTCCCCGCTCCACCCGACCCGATCGCACCCCGGCGCCCCCGCGCTCGGCCGGATGCGCTTCGCTGCGCTGGCGCGCGCGACAAGGCTGCCGGTGATCGCGCTGGGCGGAGTCGACGAGACGCGCGGGACGATGGCGATGGCGCTCGGCGCCTGGGGCTGGGCCGCGATCGATGCGTGGGGAAGGTAACGAGCGATAGATTGCCCTCTTAATTCCTCCCCGGTACGGGGAGGGGGACCATGCGCAGCATGGTGGAGGGGAAATCCCATGCTCACGGGTCCTAGAGAGACGGTCGAGCTAGCGCGAAAATTGCGCCGGCAAATGACCTTGCCAGAAGGGCTACTGTGGCGAGCGCTGCGACCGAAGCCCGGTGGATTCAAATTCCGGCGGCAACATCCAGCCGGACGCTATATTCTCGATTTCTTCTGTGCCGAAACGCGCATTGCCGTGGAGGTTGATGGCACGAGCCACGATATGGGCGATCGTCCCGCACACGATGCGATGCGCGATGACTGGCTAAACAGACAAGGTTTGCAGGTTATTCGTGTCCCCGCAGCACTGGTGCTCGAGGATATCGCAGCCGTCGTTCAGCATATTGTGAGCGTCTGCGAGAGCCGGCTTCCCCTCCACCGTCCTTCGGACGGTCCCCCTCCCCGTCCCGGGGAGGAACTTTAGCAGCTTAGAAGCGGAACGCCGTTCCGACGTAGATCGCCTGGCTGTCCATCCGGTCGCTGGTCAGGTCGCTGCGCTCGCGCTGCGACTTGTAGCGGATACCGCCCGACAGCTCGAGGTTGCGGGTGAGCGAGAAGGAGCCGCCCAGGTCGACCGAGAGGGCTTCGTCCGGGCCGGTCAGGTTGGTCTTGCCGGTGGCGCGCTCGGCGCCGAACAGCAGGCGGGTGCTCCACTTGGAGCCCGAATAGCTCACGCCCAGATCGGCCATCTGGCGATTGTCGGGCACGGTGCCGCCATCGAGGCGGGCGAAGTCGCCCGACAGCGCGAAATGCTTCCAGCCGATCGACGCGCCCAGGCTGTAGGCGGTCGGCGCGAGGCCGAAGTTGATCGTGCTGACATTGGTGGTGCTGGCCACGGCCGCCGCCGGCGTGCCGGTGGTCGCCGCCTTGTTCGAGCGGGCGCGAATCGCGACGGTCACGGCGCGCTTGCTGGTGCCGCCCGACGGCGTGAAGCGGAAGCTGGGCGCGTTGAAGGTGCCGCCGACCCGATCGAACAGCGCCGCCTGCCGCGGATCGGCGGCGACGGGGGCGAAGAAACCGATCCCGCGGGCCTTCTTCTTGTCGATCTGAACCTTGGGCGCAGGGACGGTCTTGGCGGCCGGAGCCGGCTGGACGAGCGCCACCGTCACCGCGAATGCGGTGCCGAAAAGCACTGTCTGGACCCCCTTGCGCTTCATCCTGCGTAACTCATTGCGTTACTTATATAGCCTGCCACTAACACCGGCCCTGAGTCGGCGCCATATGGCTTTTGGCGAAAGTCTAACCCTGTTGCACAATCCCCACAGACTCGAAGCCCTTGGAAACCGCGCTGGGCCGCCCCGATATGGCGCTTGTGTGACAAATCCAAGTCGGTTGCGGCAGTTCGAACGATAACGCGCGAAATACGCAATGGAGCCGACCGAATCGCGGTTGCGTCCATTCAGGTCGCGGAAAGGCGTTTCGGCAGACCCCACCGAACAACAAACCCCCAAAACCCATACTCTCGCTTGCGGGCGCGACCTACCTGTCTATAACGGCCCCACTCGCGTAGATTGAGCCCCGAGGACTTGCCCCAAATGACCAGCCGTTTCCTTCGCCCCGCGCCCCTGCGCACCGCGGCCGCCCTTGCTCTTGTCGCCGCGCTGGCCGGTTGCGGCGGTGGTCGCAACAAGGCGCAGCTCGCGTCCGACGTGGCGGCGACCAAGGTGACGACGATCGGCGTCAACGCCTATCTGTGGAAGGCCTCGCTGGAAGCGCTGAGCTTCATGCCGCTGCTGCAGAGCGATTCCAACGGCGGCGTGATCGTGACCGATTGGTATGTGAACCCCAACCAGCCTGCCGAGCGGATGAAGCTGACCGTCACCATCCTCGACGCCGACCTGCGCGCCGACGCGGTGCGCGTGTCGCCGCAGCGCCAGGTGCTGGCGAACGGCAATTGGGTGGACTCCGCCGTACAGGCCGCGACCGCCCAGAAGCTCGAGGACATCATCCTGACCAAGGCGCGCGACATGCGCCGGTCGACCATCGGCGGCTGAAGCCGCAAAGGCATAGACTAGGAATTTCCGAGTGAGCGCGCGTTTCAACCATGTGAAGGCCGACGCGCACTGGCAGGGTGTCTGGGAAAACCAGGGCACGTTCCAGGCGCGTGACGACAGCCCCAAGCCCAAGAGCTACGTGCTCGAGATGTTCCCCTATCCGTCGGGGCGCATCCATATGGGCCATGTCCGCAACTATACGATGGGCGACGTGCTCGCCCGCTATCGGCGGATGAAGGGTTTCGAGGTCCTCCACCCGATGGGCTGGGACGCCTTCGGCATGCCGGCCGAGAATGCCGCGATGGAAAAGAAGGTCCATCCCGGTTCCTGGACCCGCGCCAATATCGCGGCGATGCGCGAGCAGCTGAAGCGGATCGGCTTCGCGCTCGACTGGAGCCGCGAGCTCGCCACCTGCGAGCCCGATTATTACGGCCAGGAACAGTCGCTGTTCCTCGATCTCTATGCGGCGGGTCTGGTCTACCGCAAGGAATCGGCGGTCAACTGGGATCCGGTCGACATGACCGTGCTCGCCAATGAGCAGGTGATCGACGGGCGCGGCTGGCGCTCGGGCGCGCTGGTCGAGCGGCGCAAGCTCAACCAGTGGTTCCTGAAGATCACCGACTTCGCCGACGATCTGCTCGCCGGCCTCGGCACGCTCGACCAGTGGCCCGAGAAGGTCCGGACGATGCAGGAGAACTGGATTGGGAAGTCGCAGGGCATGCGCTTCACCTTCCAGATGGATGCGCCTGCGGGCAATCTGACGAGCTTCGACGTCTTCACGACGCGGCCCGACACGCTGTTCGGCGCCAGCTTCGCCGCGATCGCCGCCGATCACCCGATCGCGCAGGCGCTGGCGGTCGACAACCCGGCGCTGCAGGACTTCATCGCCGAGTGCAAGCGCACCGGCACCGCCGCGGCCGAGATCGAGACCGCGGAGAAGAAGGGCTATGACACCGGCCTGTCGGTGACGCACCCGCTCGACCCGAGCTGGAAGCTGCCGCTGTTCGTCGCCAACTTCGTGCTGATGGACTATGGCACCGGCGCGATCTTCGCCTGCCCGGCGCACGACCAGCGCGACCTGGACTTCGCGCGCAAATATGCGCTGCCGGTCAAGCGCGTCGTCGCGCCGAGCCCCGAAGAGGCCGATGCGCCGATCGAGAACGAGGCCTATGTCGGCCCCGGCCGGATCGTCAATTCGGGCTTCCTCGACGGCCTGTCGGTGGAAGAAGCGAAGGCGGCCGTGATCGCGCGCGCCGAGGCGGAGGGCTGGGGCACCGGCACCACCGTGTGGCGCCTGCGCGACTGGGGCGTCTCGCGCCAGCGCTATTGGGGCACCCCGATCCCGTTCATCCATTGCGAGGATTGCGGCGTCGTCCCGGTCCCCAAGGACCAGCTGCCGGTGGTGCTGCCCGAGGACGTCAGCTTCGACATCCCCGGCAACCCGCTCGATCGCCATCCGACCTGGAAGCATGTCGACTGCCCGAGCTGCTCCAAGCCGGCGCGGCGCGAGACCGACACGCTCGACACCTTCGTCGACAGCTCCTGGTATTTTATCCGCTTCGCCAGCCAGCCCGGCGACCAGCCGTTCGATCGCGCGATCGCCGAGCAGTGGATGCCGGTGGGGCAATATATCGGCGGCGTCGAGCATGCGATCCTGCACCTGCTCTATGCCCGCTTCTGGACTCGCGCGCTGGAGCGGATCGGCAAGATCGGCGTGAAGGAGCCGTTCACCGGCCTGTTCACCCAGGGCATGGTCACCCATGAGACCTATAAGGACCCGGCCGGCCAGTGGCTGAGCCCCGAGGACATCTCGAACGGCGTCGTCACCGCCACCGGCGAGCCGGTGACCGTGGGCCGCATCGAAAAGATGTCGAAGTCCAAGAAGAATGTCGTCGATCCGGGGCCCATCGTCGAACAGTACGGCGCCGACGCGGTGCGCTGGTTCATGCTCAGCGACAGCCCGCCCGAGCGCGACCTGGAATGGACCGAGAGCGGCATCGAGGGCTGCTGGCGCTTCGTGAACCGCCTGTGGCGGATCACCGAGGCTGCGGAGGCCGCCGAAGGCGAGGATAAGGATCTCGACCGCCAGCTCCACAAGGCGATCGCCGGCATCGCCGCCGATATCGAGGCGCTGGGCTTCAACCGCGCGGTCGCCAAGATCCACGGCCTGACCAACGCGATCGAGAAGGCCGCCCCCTCGGCGAGCCGCACCGCCGCGGCGCGCGCGCTGGTGCGCCTGGTCGCGCCGATGGTGCCGCATCTGGCCGAGGAAGCCTGGGCTCGCCTGGGCGAGACCGGTCTCGTCGCCGACGCCGCCTGGCCCGACCATGATCCGGCGCTGCTCGTCGACGACGAGGTGACGATCGCGGTGCAGGTCAACGGCAAGCTGCGCGACACGCTGACCGCCCCCAAGGGCACCGCCAAGGAGGCCCTGGAGCGGATGGCGCTCGAATCCGAGAAGATCGCCAAGCTGCTGGAGGGCGCCGCGCCCAAGAAGGTGATCGTGGTGCCCGACCGTCTGGTGAACATCGTCGCATGAAGCGCCCGGCCCGCCTCGCCTCCCTTACCCGGGACCTCGTCACCTCGATCCGGGAGCTCGCCTCCCCGCTCCGTTCGTCCCGAGCGAAGTCGAGGGACGTTGGCACGCGGGGCCGTGTCTCGACTTCGCTCGACACGAACGGAGTGGGTAGGAAAGCGCTGGCGGCGCTCTGCCTGGCTTCAGCTACCACCCTCCTCTCCGGCTGCGGCCTGCGGCCGCTCTATGGCCAGGGTGGTGCGGGGCCGGTCGCCTCGGCGCTCACCTCGGTCGAGGTCGCCTCGATCGGCGGACAGCGCGGCTGGCTGGTGCGCAACGCGCTCAACGACCGGCTTCACCGCCAGGGCGAGAGCACGCCGCGCTACCGGCTCGAGGTCGAGCTGGACGACGACATCACCGGCCTCGGCATCCGCCAGGACAATGCGATCACCCGCGAACGCCGCACCCTGCGCGCGCGCTATCGCCTGATCGACGCCGCGACCGGCGGCGTGCTGGTCGACCAGACCGCCTCGGCCGATGCCGGCATCGACGTGACCGGTTCCGAATATGCCACCGCCGCGGCCGAGCAGACCGCGCTGGAGCGCCTGTCGGACAATATCGCCGACCAGATTGTCGCCCGCCTCGCCACCTATGCTGGGCGCAGCTCGGGCCAATGACCCGCTAAGATGAAAGCCGACGCCGGACAGGTCGCCCGGGCGCTCGACAAGCCCGATCCCGCGATCCGGCTGATCCTGCTCTACGGTCCCGATGAATCGGGCTCGCGTGCGCTCGCAGCCCGCATCGACAAGGCGCTAGGCGCCGATGCCGAGCGGATCGACCTCAGCTCCTCGCAGCTCAAGGAAGACCCTGCCCGGCTGGCCGACGAGGCCGCCTCGATCTCGCTGTTCGGCGGCGCCCGCCACATCAGGGTCGATCCGGCCGAGGATTCGATCATCGATGCCGTCAGCGCGCTGATGGAGGCCGCCTCGGCAGGCAATCCGGTGGTGCTGGTCGCCGGCAACCTCCGCAAGGACGCCAAGCTGGTGAAGCTGGCGCTGGCCGACAAGGCCGCCCTCGCCTTCGCCTCCTACCTGCCCGAGGGCCGCGCCGCCGACCAGGTCGCCGCCGAGCTGGCGCGCGAGCTGGGGCTGCGGCTCGACCCGCGCGCGGCGCAGGCATTGGTCGCCGCCACTAATGCCGATCGGGCGCTGATGGCGCGTGAGCTGGAGAAGATCGCGCTCTTCCTCGACGCCTCCCCCGAGGATCCCAAGCCCGCCGACACCATGGCGCTCGACGAGATCGGCGCCGCCAATGATGAGAGCGACCTGAGCGCGATCGTCGATGCGGTGATGGGCGGGCGCCCCGACAAGGCCGCCGCCGAACTCTCGCTGATCGGCCCGACCGAAGCGATCGGCGCGGTCCGCGCGGTGCTGCGCCGGCTCGCCCAGATCGCGCCGCTGCGCGCCGAGGTGGCGAACGGGTCGAGCGTGGATTCGGTGATGGCGGGCGCCGGCAAGGCGATCTTCTGGAAGGACCAGAAGGTGGTTGCCGGACTCCTCCAGCGCTGGTCCCCCGAACGCATCGCCACCGCCACCACCCGCCTCGCGGCCCTAGAGCGGTCCTACAAGCGCTCGGGATCGGCGGGCATGGTGCTGGTCAATGAAGAGCTGCTGACCATCGCCAGGGTGGCGGCAGCGGGGCGGCGATAGCGTTTTCGCCGAACGTTCCACGTGGAACATTGATAAGCCAGATCGAAGTCCGCTGTCGGTGAGATCAGCGCCACATCAAGCGCTTGGTAGGGTCACCTACCAGCCCGCAGAAGGCACTTCACAACTTCGCAAAACAAGAACGTCGCTCCTGCGAAGGCAGGAGCCCATGTCTCTGCTCTCTTCAGATGGCATCTGAGAAGAAGCAGACATGGGCCCCTGCCTTCGCAGGGGCGACGCCATTTCAGGAAATTAGGTAGCGAACCTCATCCGCCGACCTTGAGACTTCGTCTCAGATCGGCTCGCCGCTCAGCCGCTGGCAGACTAGGTCGAGCTGTTCGAGGGTCGAATAGGCGATCGATATCCGGCCGCCCTTCTCGCCATGCTCGATCGACACCTTGAGACCCAGGATATCGCCGAGATGGCGTTCGAGCGCGCTGATATCGGCATCGGCCGAGCGTACCGGTGCTTCGGCCTTGGGCTTGGGCGCGGTGCCCCCGCCCTTCCCCGCTTTGGCGAGCTTCTCGGTATCGCGCACCGACAGGCCACGGCTCACCACCTCGGCGGCGACCGCCTCGACATCGGGCAGGCCGATGATCGCGCGGGCATGACCCATCGACAGACTGCCCTCGGCGACGAGCGTACGCACCGGCTGCGGCAGTTCGAGCAGGCGTAGGAAGTTCGCGACATGGCTGCGCGACTTGCCGACCAGCTTGCCCAGCGCCTCCTGGGTGTGGCCATAGCCGGCGATCAGCTTCTGATAGGCCTCGGCCTCTTCGATCGCGTTGAGATCCTGCCGCTGGACATTCTCGATGATCGCCAGCTCGAAGGTCTCGGAATCCGACAGCTCACGCACCACCGCCGGCATCTCATGGATGCGCGCGCGCTGGGCGGCGCGCCATCGGCGCTCGCCGGCGATGATCTGATAGCCACCGCTGAAGGGATGCGGGCGCAGCACGATCGGCTGGATCACCCCGCGTTCGGCGATCGAAGCGGCGAGTTCGGCCAGCGCGGCCTCGTCGAAATGGCGGCGCGGCTGATCGGGGTTCGGCTCGATCGCCGCGACCTGGATCATCTGCACGCCCGAGGGCCGCGCGGCGGCCGGGGCGATCGGCTGTTCGGCGGCCACTTCGCCGAGAAGTGCGGAGAGACCGCGGCCGAGGCCGCGGCGGGTCTGGTCGGCGCTCATGCGGCCTGGGCTTTCTTGGTCAGTCGCGTGATGCATTCACGGGCGAGCGCGATATAGGCCTCGGACCCCGGGCAACGATGATCATAGATCAAGGCCGGCACCCCATGGCTCGGCGCTTCGGACAGGCGCACATTGCGCGGGATCACCGTTTCGAACACCACATCTCCCAAGACATCACGGACATCGGCGGCCACCTGCTCGGAGAGCCGGTTGCGCCGGTCATACATGGTCAGCGCCACCCCGAGGATGCTGAGCCCCGGATTGAAGCGCGCGCGCACCCGCTCGATCGTCTGGAGCAGCTGGGTGAGACCTTCGAGCGCGAAGAATTCGCACTGCAGCGGAACGAGCATCATGTTCGCCGCGACCAGCGCGTTGACGGTGAGCAGCCCCAGCGAGGGCGGGCAGTCGATCAGGCAGACGTCCCAGCGATCCTCATCCTGCGCCAGCGCATTGTGGAGCCGGTGGGTACGCTTGTCGACATCGATCAGCTCGATCTCGGCGCCGGTCAGGTCGACCGTTGCGGGAACCAGGTCGAGCCGCGGAATCTGGGTGGGGATCACCGCCTCGGCCAGGGTGCAGTCCTGGCGGAGCAGCTCATAGCTCGACCGGCCGCGCGCGGACTGACCGACGCCGATTCCGGTTGAGGCATTGCCCTGCGGGTCGAAATCGACGAGCAGCACCCGCCAGCCAGTGGCGGCCAGCGCTGTCGCCAGGTTGATCGCGGTGGTCGTCTTGCCCACCCCGCCCTTCTGGTTCGCGATCGCAATTCGGATCATGGGCGTGTCATCGCGGCTTGCGACCCCTGGCTATGGGTTGAACCTTGGTGGCGACCAGGATCGCCGAATCAGGATCGGTCAGGCTCGGCTCGATCCGGAAATCACCCTGCCATGAACCCGTGACGGCTTCCAGTTCGTTGGCTGCACTTCGCCCCTTCGGGAGCAGCCAGATCGTCTCGTTCCGCGAGAATCGATGGGCGAGCGGGAGCAGCCGATCGAGCGGGGCGAAGGCGCGCGCGCTGATCACATCCTCGGCGCTCGTCTCGACCAGTTCGAGCCGTTGGCCGGCGACGGTCACCCGGTCGCCGATGCCGAGCGCCTCGGCCATCGCCTGGAGGAAATCGATCCGCTTGCGGCGGGACTCGACCAGGGTGACGTGCAGATCGGGCATCATCAGCGCGACGACCATGCCGGGAAAGCCGGCCCCCGATCCGAGGTCGATCCAGCGCTTCGCCCCGGCCGGCGCGAGCGGGACGAGCTGGCCCGAGTCGAAGATGTGGCGCGCCCAGATATGATCGGCGGTCGAGGCCGCGATCAGATTCTGGCGGGGCATCTCGTCGAGGATGATCGCGATCAGCTGCTCGATCGCCGGGAGTGTTTCACGTGGAACATGCGCCTCGATCCAGGCGCGGGCTTCGTCTTCGGTCATGCTGCTAGTCGTCGGGCGTGGACCATGATCGCGGCGAGCGCGGCGGGGGTGATCCCGCGCACCCGGCCGGCGGCGGCAAGGTCGGCGGGACGCGCGCTGTTGAGCCGCTCGACCATCTCGTTCGAGAGGCCGGCGATCTTGCCATAGTCGGCGATGCCGCCCAGGCCGATCCGCTCGTCCGCGCGCAGCCGCGCGATCTCTACATCCTGCCGTTCGAGATAGGGTGCGTAGCGCCAGTCCTGGATCAGCTCGGCGCGGACATCATTGGGGATCGATGCGAGATCGGGGGCCAGCGCGAGGATTTGGGCCTCGCCGACCTCTGGGAAGCGAAGCCATTCGGCGAGCGACCGCCGGGCGTGATCGGCGGCAACGGCGGCGCCCGCCCCCCGCATCTCGGCCGAGCCGGCCATGCGATCGGTGAGGCGACCGTTCATTGTCGCGCGCGCGGTTTCGCGTTCCACGTGGAACGCGCGCCGCTCGGCCGACACCGCGCCGATGCCATCGGCCCACCCCGTCAGCCGGCTGTCGGCATTATCGGCGCGGAGGCGCAGGCGATATTCGGCGCGGGCGGTGAGCATGCGATAGGGCTCGGACACGCCCTGCAGAGTCAGGTCGTCGATCATCACGCCGATATAGCTGGTGGCGCGATCGAAATGGATTTCGGGCTGGCCGGCGGCAAAGGCGGCGGCGTTGATCCCGGCGGCGAGCCCCTGGGCCGCCGCTTCCTCATAGCCAGTGGTGCCGTTGATCTGTCCTGCGCAGAACAGACCGGGCAGCGCTTCGAGCGCGAGACCGGCGGTCAGCGCGCGCGGATCGACATGGTCATACTCCACCGCATAGCCCGGCTGAAGAATCTCGACTCGCTCGAGTCCCGCGACGGTGCGGAGCATCGCGAGCTGGATGTCGACCGGCAGCGAGGTCGATACGCCGTTGGGATAGATGGTGTGATCGTCGAGCCCTTCGGGTTCGAGGAATATCTGATGGCCGTCGCGATCGCCGAAGCGGTGGACCTTGTCCTCGATCGACGGGCAGTAACGCGGCCCCACCCCGGTAATCACGCCGGAGAAGAGCGGAGAGCGGTCGAGCCCCGAGCGGATCACGTCATGGGTGCGCTGGTTGGTGCGGGTGATCGCGCAGGCGAGCTGCGGGACGGTGCGCCCCGGGCTGAGCGACGACATCGTCCACTCGCCTTCGTCCGAGGGCTGGCGGTCGAGCCCGGCCCAGTCGATCGTCCGCCCATCGAGCCGTGGCGGGGTGCCGGTCTTGAGCCGGGCCATCGGCAGGTCGAGCGCGCGCAACTGCTCGGCCAGCCCGATCGCCGCCGCTTCGCCAACCCGTCCACCGCTGCGACAGTCCATCCCGAAATGGAGCTTCGCGTTGAGGAAGGTTCCCGTCGCGAGGACGACCGCCCTCGCCTTCAAGCTGCGGCCGTCGGCGAGGACCAGGCCCTCGACCGTTCCACGTGAAACATCGCCGCCGATCATCAGCCGCTCGGCCGAGCCCTCGATGATGTCGAGACCAGCTTGGGCTTCAAGCAGCTCGTGGATAGCCGCCTTGTAGAGTTTGCGATCGGCCTGGATGCGCGGCCCCTGAACCGCCGCACCCTTGCTGCTGTTGAGCATGCGATAATGGATCGCGGCGCGATCGGCGGCGCGGCCGATGATCCCGTCACAGGCGTCGACCTCGCGGACGAGATGGCCCTTGCCGAGTCCGCCGATTGCGGGATTGCATGACATCGCCCCGATCATATCGCGGCGCATCGACACCAATGCCGTGCGCGCGCCCATCCGCGCAGCGGCCGCCGCCGCGTCGCAACCGGCATGGCCGCCGCCCACCACGATCACGTCGTAGTCGGATGTTTCTCCGCTCTGAAGCATGGCTCCCCAGATAGGGGAGCGCGCGATTCAAGTCAAAAAGGTTCCACGTGGAACATCGTCATTTACCGATGCAGAAACGGCCGAACAGCCCGTCGAGCATGTCCTCTGTCCCCGCCCGCCCGGTCAGCGCATCGAGCGCCACCCGTGCGAGGCGAAGGCCTTCGGCCACCAGAATCGGATCCTGCTCGCCCGCCGCAAGACCGAGGGCGTCGGCAAGACGGTCGAGCGCCTCGCGCTGCCGGGTGGACAGCGCCGCCTCACCCTCGCCCGGCAACAGGATGCGCGCCCGCGCGATCAGCATCGCTGTCAGAGCGTCCATCCCATCGCCGGTCTCCGCTGACAGGGTCAGGTCATAGGCCGAAGGATCGAGCGAGCGGCGGTCGGCCTGAGCCCCGATCCGGATAGCACCTGTCGGCGCCCCCACCGGGTCTCCGAGCCAGAGGAGGATATCGGCCGCCGCCATCGCGCGACCTGCGCGTTCGATGCCGATCGCCTCGACCGCGTCGCCGCTTCCCTGATGCAGCCCGGCGGTGTCGATCAGCAGGAAGGGAATACCCCCGATCGCGACCGGAGCCTCGATCAGGTCGCGGGTCGTGCCAGCGATCGCGGTGACGATCGCCGCCTCGCGCCCGGTGAGCGCGTTGAGGAGAGTCGACTTGCCGGCATTAGGCGGCCCGGCGAGCACCACCCTTATCCCGTCGCGCAGTCGCTCGACCGGGGCCCGGCCCTGCCAGCGCGCGACCTCGGCGGCGAGGGTTGCGATCTCGGCGGCGAAACCGGGGTCGAGCGGAGCGACATCCTCCTCGTCGGAAAAGTCGAGCTGGGCTTCGAGCCGCGCGGCGAGCGAGAGCACCCGCCCCTGCCAGCCCTCGATCGCCCGGCTGAGCGCGCCGCCGGCGAGCAGCATGGCATTGCGGCGCTGTGCCTCGGTCTCCGCAGCGAGCAGGTCGCCCAGCGCCTCGGCTTCATTGAGATCGATCCGGCCCAGTTCGAAGGCGCGGCGGGTGAACTCGCCCCGCTCGGCCGAGCGCAACCCCGGCAGGCGACCAAGCACGGCGAGCACCGCGGCGGTCACCGCGCGGCCGCCATGGAGGTGAAGCTCGACCATATCCTCGCCAGTGGCGGTGCCCGGTCCCGGCAGCCAGAGGATCAGCGCGCGATCGAGCGGATGGCTATCGGCGGGATCGACCAGGGCACGCAGCACCGCGCGCCGCGCTTCGGGCCGCGCCCTGCCTCCGCTCAGCCGGTCGAGCGCCTCGCCGGCGCGCGCACCGCTGATCCGTACCACCGCCACCCCGGCGGGCGGCGCACCGCTCGACAGGGCAAAGATGGTGTCGGTGACCGCCGGAGCGCCGGCGCCCGGATTATTTGCTGCTGCTGCCACCGCCGGCACGGGCGATCTGGTCGAACATGCTCCGCCACAGATTCATGCCCGCCTCGCCCATCGGCATCCAGCTGCGCATCATCTGCTCGAGCGTGTCCGGCGTGACGCCTTCCTCGATCGTGCGTTTCATCTTGTCGATATAAACATCGTGAATAGAGGTGAGATCGGGCAGGCCCATGAAACGGCGGGCCTCTTCGGGGGTGCAGTCCACATCGACGCTGATCTTCATGCTGCTCTCCGGAGATTGTGGATATCCTGCGCCTATGGCTAGAGTCTGTTCGTTAGCATGTCCATGACGAAGACCCTCATCGCCTCGCCGATCGGACCGATCCTGATCGAGTCCGACGATGCGGTGCTGCACGGCGTCTCGATCCTGGCGGCCGAGAGGGCGACGATGGAAGGACAAAACCCCGAGCCGGGCTCTCCGGCCGCCGAAGCGGTGCGCCAGCTCCACGCCTATTTCGCCAAGGCGCTCGACGATTTCGACCTGCCGCTCGCCCCCGCCGCCACCCCACGCGGGGCGGCCCTGCGCGCGGCGATCGTCGCCATCCCCGCGGGCGAGACGCTGAGCTATGGCGCGCTGGCGCGGATCGCCGGATCGGCACCGCGCGCGATCGGCCAGGCCTGCGCGCGCAACCCCTTCCCCATCGTCGTTCCCTGCCATCGGGTGGTAGGCAGCGGCGGTACGATCGGCCATTATTCGGGCGGACGCGGAATCATCACCAAGTCATGGTTGCTCGACCATGAGCGAAGAGGAGGCCTGCTGTGAAAAGCTATACCGAGATCCACACCTTCGATGACGGCGCCGAGGAATTCCTTGCCTATACCTCGCAGCCCACCACCGCACCGAAGGCCGCGATCATCGTCATCCAGGAAATCTTCGGGGTGAACGAGGGCATCCGCATCAAGTGCGACGATTGGGCCTCGAAGGGCTATCTCGCGATCGCGCCCGACCTGTTCTGGCGGATCCGCCCCGGCATCGAGCTCGATCCCGACGTGCCCGAGCAGCTTCAGGAAGGCTTCCAGCTGTTCGGCCAGTTCGACCAGGACCAGGGCATCCGCGACATCGAGGCGACGATCCGCGAGGCGCGCAAGATGGTGGGTGGCGGCAAGGTGGGCGCCGTCGGCTACTGCCTGGGCGGCCGGCTCGCCTATATGACCGCGGCGCGCACCGACATCAACGCGAGCGTCGGCTATTATGGCGTCGGGCTCGACGGGCTGCTCAACGAGAGCCACGCCATCGCCCATCCGCATATGCAGCATATCGCCGGCAGCGACGGCTTCGTGCCGCCCGAGGTGCAGGCCAAGATGCATGAAGGGCTCGACAGCCACCCCAAGGTGACCTTGTGGGACTATGCCGGGGTCGACCATGGCTTCGCGACGACGATGGGCAAGCGCCGGGTCGACGATGCGGCGAAGCTGGCCGACGGCCGCACCGAGGCCTTCTTCGCCGAGCATCTCGCCTGAGATAGAAGCTAGTGTCGTAACCTGATGTTCCGGCGGCTGCGGGTCCTCCTTCGGCCGCCGGTCCCGTTTTGAAGATCCCCCGCCCTGGAGATGTTGCCATGACCGATTACCGCCTTGTCGCCCGCGCCTTTGGCGGCCCCGAGATGATCGAGGCCGAGCCGCTGGCCGACACGCCGGTGGCGCCCGGCCTGGCGCGCATCCGCCACCGGGCGATCGGGGTCAATTTCATCGACACCTATCATCGCTCGGGCCTCTACAAGCAGCCGCTCCCCGCCCCGCTCGGCACCGAAGCGGCGGGCGTGGTCGAGGCGATCGGCGAGGGCGTGACCGCGGTAGCGGTGGGCGACCGGGTCGCCTATGCGAGCGGACAAACCGGCAGCTATGCGACCCGCAACGACGTGCCCGCAGACCGGCTCGTCCGCCTGCCGGACTCGATCGGCGACGATGTCGCGGCGGCGGTGATGCTCAAGGGGCTGACCGTCGAGACGCTGATCTCGCAATGCGCGCGGATCGAGGCGGGACAGACTGCGCTGGTCCATGCCGCGGCGGGCGGGATCGGCCGGCTGATGACCCAGTGGCTCGCCGCGATCGGGGTGACGGTTATCGCCCATGCCGGCTCGGCCGAGAAGGCGGCGATCGCGAAGGGGCTGGGCGCCGCGACCGCGCTCCACGGCCCCTTCGAGACGCTCGCCGCCGAGGTGCGGGCGGCCAATGGCGGCGAAGGGGTCGACGTGGTGTTCGACGGCGTCGGCGCCGCGAGCTGGACGGCCTCGCTCGACTCGCTCAAGCCGCGCGGGCTGATGATCAGCTTCGGCAATGCCTCGGGCGCGGTGCCGCCGGTGAGCCCGCTGGAACTGACCAGCCGCGGCTCGCTGTTCCTCACCCGCCCTCGGCTGTTCGACTATATCGCCACCCGCGCCGAGCTGGACCGCTCGGCCGAGGCGCTGTTCGCGATGCTGGCGGCGGGCAGGCTCGACGTCGAGATCGGGCTGCGCGCGCCGCTGAGGGACGCGGCCGAGGCCCATCGCGCGCTCGAGGGACGCAAGACCACCGGCTCGGTGATCCTGCTGCCGTAGCCGCTCATCGTCGCTCCGGCGGAGGCCGGAGCCGCTACAGGCTCTTGCGACCAGCTTTTCGCGCCACTCTGGCGGCTCCGGCTTCCGCCGGAGCGACGTGCATGGATGAGGGAAGCAGCTCGCCCAAAAACAAAAAGGCCCGCCGAAGCGGGCCTTTCCGGTGTTCGGGTAGGAAGCCTCAGGCCGCCTGGACGACCAGGGTGCGGCGGCCGCGGGCGCGCATCGCGAAGCCCACCAGGCCGAAGCCCAGGATCAGCATCGCCCAGGTCGAGGGCTCCGGCGCCACCACCGGGCTGCTGCCACCGCCGCTCAGGCTCGACAGGTCGCCCTGGAAGTAGGCGTTGTGGATCTCGCCATTGCCGTTCTGGACGACGTTGTTGCCGATGATCGTGCCGTCGACATTGCCGCTGTTGCCGGCGGTGACGGTGGCATAGGCCGCGAGGATCGAGCCGCTGAACTGGCGGCCGATGTCGACGGTGGTCGCCTCGTAGAAGTTGAACAACACATTCTGCATGTTCGAGAAAGTGTTGAAGTTGCGGTTGAAATCGATGTCGGTGCCGGCGACGTTGACGACCAGCGTGGCGCCCGAGGGAATGGTGATCTCGAGCTGCTGGTTGTCGCTGGCGCCTTCGAACATCGCCTCGGTCCAGTTGAGGACCTGCAGGCCGGTGCCCGTGACGTTGATCTTCTGGTTGTTCGAGTCACCGCCGACGCTCACGCCGCTGGTGGTGGTCAGCGCCTTGAGGTTCTGGCTCAGGCTCTGCAGCGAGTTCTTGATGTCCGCCGCCTGGCTGGTCAGCGTGTTGGTGAAGTCGGTGCCCTTGTTCTGCTGCACCGTCATCGAGCTGTTCACGATGGTCGCGCTGTTGCCCTGGCCCGACTGGACGGTGCCGTTGCGACCCTCGATCTTGCCGGTCACCGTCTTGCCGACGAGGACCTGGCTGCCCGTGCCTTCGATCTTGGTGTTGTTCGCATTGAAGCTGGCATTGCCACCCACGGTGATCAGCGGCGTCCCGTAATTGCTGGTCGGGATCGTGCTCTTTGCCTGCGCTTCGAAATTATAGGTCGCGTTCAGGTTGTTGCCGACGAAGATGCGGCCCTCGATATGGTGCGCCGTATCGAGATTGTTGAACGCGACGACGTTCCACTCCTTCAGGGCGGCAATGCCCGTGGAGATCGAATTACCTACCAGCGCGGCCGACGCCTGCCCGGCACCGGCCACTGCAATCATGCCCGCGATCACGAGCGAAATGGGACGGAACTTACGCATCGCCAAACCCCACAAAGTCCTGCGCCTGTGGAGCCCTTTTGCCCCCCTTGATCGACGCCTTGATAGCAGCCCTATAGCAACGCCGATGCAAAACATCCAGTTAAATAGTATTAAATACCTAAATCTCGCTGGAACGGGTGGCGTGAGGATTGTAAAAAAATCCGACACTGAGTATTAAAAAAGAATTACTATCGTAAACGCCGATGATGATTTGAGTTAACAGAAGAACATCGGAGTAAAACATTGCAAAATCCCGGCGTTGACCGGGAACAGGAGTCGAGTCGGCCGAGGCCGTCTGTTGGGCTCCCGGCACGGGTTTTCGGGTGTGAAGCACCGATAGCGGCGATGCCGCGCCGACTGGAATCCTACGACTCGGTGCAAGGTGATTCGCGCCCGATTCAGGACGCATCGACTCCAGCGATCGGAAGCGCTCAGATCAGCAGCGGCAGGACCTGGTGCGAGCCTTCCCAGATCATCTTGACCGCGACGTAGAGGATCACGACGAGGCCGACATAGGCGATCCAGCGATAGCGCTCGATATAGCGGGCGATCAGGTTGGCCGCGGCGCCCATCAGCGCCACCGACAGCAGCAGGCCGATGACGAGGATGCCGGGATGCTCGCGCGCCGCGCCAGCCACCGCCAGGACATTGTCGAGGCTCATCGACACGTCGGCAAGCGCGACCGCCCAGGCCGCGCCGGCGAAGGTCTTGCTCTGCGGAACGCCGTCATGCTCGGTGGGGTCAGCGCCTTCGGGCGCGCCGGCATGGCGCAGCTCGCGGAACATCTTCCACGACACCCAGAGCAGCAGCAGCCCGCCCGCCAGCACCAGCCCGATGATCTGCATCAGCTGGCTCACCGCCAGCGCGAAGATGATGCGGAGCACCAGCGCGGCGATGATGCCGATCAGGATCACCTTCTTGCGCTGGTCGGCGGGCAGGCCCGCCGCGAGCGCGCCGACGACGATCGCATTGTCGCCCGCCAGCATCACGTCGATCATCAGCACCTGGACGAAGGCCGAGAGTGCCGCGGGGCTGCCGAGATTCGAGAAATCGGCGACGATGTGAGTCCAGAGGTCGAGCATGAATCCCCTCTAGCCGATGCCGCCGACCTGTCGAGCCTGTAACCGTGATCCGGCGAAGAAAGCTGCCCGGATCAGCCAGCAGGCGGCGGTGAAGCGGACGACCTCGCCATCGCGGAACGGCTCGAACCCCGCCCGCACCGCCGCGAGCACCCGACCGCGTGTCGCCGGGTCGAGGCCCGGCAGGCTGCGCGCCAGCGGGCCCAGCCGGGTCATGTAGCGCTCGAGCTCCTCCACCGAGAGGGTGCAGGCGATATCGACCGGCTCAAAGCTCGGGTTGCCCCAGCCCGCCTCGGCGAGGATCGCGGCAACATGCTCGCGATCGGCGAAGGCGAACTGGCCCGGCGCGTGGGGGTCGCGTGCCGGCTGCGGCGGCAACAGCGGGGCTGCGGCGCGCTCGGCGGCGGTCATGAAGGGATTGTCCGCACGATCGCGCCATACAAAGACCGCCAGACGGCCACCCTCGCCCACCGCACCGCCAAGATTGGCGAAGGCCCGCACCGGGTCGCCGAAGAACATCACCCCGAAGCGCGACACCACCAGATCGACGGCCGAAGACGGGAAAGCGAACGTCTCGGCATCGGCAACCTCGAAGCCGACCGACAGTCCCTCCGCTGCCAGACCCTCCGCCGCCGCCCGCTGCCGGGCCAGGCTGATCATCGGCGCCGAGATGTCGATCCCGGTGCATTCGCCATCCCGCACCAAAGCCCGGGCGAGCGACAGGGTGGTGGCTCCGGTGCCGCAGCCGATATCGAGCACCCGCCGCGCCGACACCGCTTGGGCTTCCTCCACCAGCCGCTCGGCAAAAGGCTCGAACAACCGATCGAGCAACGCCTCCTCCTCCACCCAGGCCTCGCCCGAAGGCCCGTTCCAGGCGCGCTGCTGCTCGTCGCGCGCCGCCAGCGCATCGATCTCGTCCTTGTCCATCAGCTTGTCTCCGAATCAGGAAAAGTCTAGCTTGCCACTTCAAGTCGACTTGAGGTCAAGCATGCGCGATCTGGATATCTCCGAGGTGGCGAAACGCTCGGGCGTGCCCGCCTCTACCCTGCGCTATTATGAGGAGCGCGGCCTGATCGCCTCGATCGGGCGGCGCGGCCTGCGCCGGCTGTTCGACCCCGGTGTGCTCGAACGGCTCGACCTGATCGCACTGGGCCGCACCGCGGGCTTCTCGCTCGACGAGATCGCGCCGATGGTCCGACCCGACGACGCGCCCCGGATCGACCGGGAAAGGCTCTCCACGCAGGCCGACAAGCTCGATGCGATGATCCGCACCCTGGCCACCCTGCGCGACGGCCTGCGCCACGCGGCGGACTGCCCCGAGCCCGACCAGCTGCAATGTCCGAAATTCCGGCGAATCCTGCGGCTGAACGCGCGGCAGCGACCAAAAACTACCTAGACCCCAACACCGATAGGGCGGAATCGGGGGCGTGATAGCGGGTGACCGAAAAACCGTCGGTGATGCGATGGGCTACGCCCGATAGAAAAAGGGGCGCCCGACCATCGCCGGACGCCCCTCCTTTCAACGCCGTGGCGTTACGGGCAGCAGTCCGCCCCCTCGACGCAGCAGGCCAGCGCCTCGCAGCAGGCAGCAGCGGCCCTGGCCACCGCTTCCGGGCTGGCCGCATAGGCCGAGCCGGCGAACAACAGGGTCGACACGAGGAAAATGATCTTCTTCATGATTCACACTCCGAAATGGAAAATCTCTCTGACGGCCGGTCAGCCTCGCGGAGGCGGCGTGTCCGGCGGAGAGGTTCGCATCACCAGGGTTCGGAGAGGAGTCGGCTGAAGCGGTGCCCTGTCGACGATCAGGGGCCGGATATCGGCGGCAATATGGGGCACCGCCAGACAGGCGGCCTTGCAGACCGTCATGGTCTGTCCGCCCTTCCGGTCGCTGTCGTGGCAGCTGCCCATTTCGCCGGACATGGTCTGGGCCGACGTCGCCGCGAGCGCGGGCGCCAGCGTGTTGCAGCCGATCAGCAGCCCCGCGACGAGCAGGATTTTCGTCCAGATGCGCCAGGCTGCGACCATGGGCATGATCTACCCTTCCCGGCGGCGGCGATCCATCCGCTTTCGCGCGACCGCCTTGCCGGTCCCGGTTATTTCTTCACCAGCTCGACATAGAGCCAGCCGCGCAGGGCCGAGAGCGCGCCGATCTTCATGATCAGCTTCTCATAGGCGGTGGCGAGCAGGAAGAGCGGGTCGACCTTCCAGAACATCGCCGGATATTGGCCATGGCGCTCGAAGCGGTCGACCGCGAAGCCATGGGCGGCGGCGTGGTGGCTGATCTGGCCGCGATCATTGGTCTTGTAGGCGGTCGGGAAGACGTCGAAATCCTCGCGGCCTTCGAAGCGGCCGACGATCGACGCATGGAAGCGGTTCGGGGTCATCCGCGAGACCAGCGAGACATAGTCCCAGCGATTGGCGGTGAGGAAGATCCAGCGGCCGCCGGGCTTCAGCACCCGCGCCGCCTCGGCATAGACCGAGTCAGGGTCGACGACATGCTCCATCACCGAGCGCGAATAGATCAGGTCGACGCTGGCATCGGGCAACGGCAGCTTGGCCAGGTCGCCCTCGATCAGCTCCAGCCCTTCCTGGGGCGCGAGCGGGACCAGGTCGATCCCGATCAGCCGCGCACCACTGCCGCGCAAAGGCTGGAGATTGGGCGCGGTGTGGCCGCAGCCTGCGTCGAGAATGGTGATGCCGGGGCCGGCCAGCGCGGCAATGCGCTGCTCGAGCTGGCGATAGGGATGCTGCTCGTGCGCCCAGAAGCGGCGATAGGTCCAGTCCGTCAGCCGCCCCAAGGCAATCCCCGTTTACTGGTTCATCGAGTCGAAGAAGTCCTCGTTGGTCTTCGAGTCCTTCATCTTGTCGAGCAGGAACTCCATCGCGTCGATGGTGCCCATCTGCATGAGGATACGGCGCAGCACCCACATCTTGGAGAGCTTGCCCTTGTCGACCAGCAGCTCTTCCTTGCGGGTGCCCGACTTGCCGACGTCCATCGCCGGGAAGATGCGCTTGTCCGCCACCTTGCGGTCCAGCACGATCTCCGAGTTGCCGGTGCCCTTGAACTCTTCGAAGATCACTTCGTCCATGCGGCTGCCGGTGTCGATCAACGCGGTGGCGATGATCGAGAGCGATCCGCCTTCCTCGATGTTGCGCGCGGCGCCGAAGAAGCGCTTCGGGCGCTGCAGGGCGTTGGCGTCGACACCGCCGGTCAGCACCTTGCCCGACGAGGGGACGACGGTGTTGTAGGCGCGGCCGAGGCGGGTGATCGAGTCGAGCAGGATCACGACGTCCTTCTTGTGCTCGACCAGGCGCTTGGCCTTCTCGATCACCATCTCGGCGACCTGGACATGGCGCTGGGCCGGCTCGTCGAAGGTCGAGCTGATCACCTCGCCCTTCACCGAGCGCTGCATGTCGGTGACTTCCTCGGGCCGCTCGTCGATCAGCAGCACGATCAGGAAGACTTCCGGATGGTTGTCGGTGATGGCCTTGGCCATGTTCTGGAGCAGCACGGTCTTACCGACCCGCGGCGGTGCCACGATCAGCGCGCGCTGGCCCTTGCCCTGCGGCGAGATGATGTCGATCACCCGCGACGACTTGTCCTTGATCGTCGGATCCTGCGGATCGAGCGTCAGCTTCTCATTGGGATAGAGCGGGGTCAGATTGTCGAAATTGACCCGGTGGCGGACCACGTCGGGATCGTCGAAGTTGATCGAGATCAGCCGGGTCAGCGCGAAATAGCGCTCGCCGTCCTTGGGGGCGCGAATCTCGCCCTCGACGGTGTCGCCGGTGCGCAGGCCGAATTTGCGGACCTGGTTGGGCGAGACATAGATGTCGTCGGGACCGGCCAGATAATTGGCCTCGGGGCTGCGCAGGAAGCCGAAGCCGTCGGGCAGCACCTCGATCGTGCCCTCGCCCATGATCTGCTCGCCATTCTCGGCCTCGACCTTGAGGATCGCGAACATCAGGTCCTGCTTGCGCATCGTCGACGCGCCCTCGACGCCCAGCTCCTCGGCCATGGAGACGAGATCGGCGGGGATGGTCTTCTTGAGGTCCTTCAGGTGCATCGACGGAAATCCTGGGTGTTCTGGCGTGATCTTAGAGGCGAGAGCGGCGGAACGCGCGCTGAATCGGCACTATAGGTGGGAAAAGGGTCCCTGCTCGAATGGCGGGCCTGTTCTGCCTCGGGAGGTAAGCGCGGGGCGGCGCCAAGTCAAGCGGGGAGAGACCTGATTCGGGTGTCGCCTACTCCCGGGCCTCGCCGACGGCCTGCATCGCCCTGACCGTCTGATCGTGTAAGTCGTTGGCCCGCTGAATCTCGGCGGCGCAGCGCCGGTGGATCGGGCCGATATTCTCCTCGGTGATGCCGGCCGAAGCCCGCCGTGCGCGGTCCAGGCGCTGCACCTCGCTTAGCGAGGGATCGAGCCGGCCATTGAAGAAATAGACACCGTAGAGCGACTGCTCGGCGATCTGCTTGTCGTCGGATTCGGAGGCCTCGCCGAACGCCGCGATGCATTCGTAAGCCGCGATATCCCGGGCCTCGTCAGCATGCGCCGCGTGCGGGAGCAACAGCCCGACGCCCAGCATGACGACCGCCCCGCGCATCAGAACGGCCGCACGATCACGAGGATGACAATCACCGCGGTGGCGATTCCGGGGGCCTCGTTCATGAAGCGCAGCGCCTTGTCGCTCGGCGCACGATAGCCGGCGGCCATGCGCTTGCCATAGCCGACCATCCAGCCATGATAGCCCGACAGCAGGAAGACGGTGGCGAACTTGGCCTGGAACCAGTGGACCATCCACAGATTCTGGTCGAACGCCAGCATCAGCCCGAACAGCCAGACGAAACCCATCGCCGGGGTGATGATGATCGTGCGCAGCCGCCGCTCGCGCTCGATCCAGGCGCGATCCTCGGCCGAGCCGGGCGCCGCGGCGTGATGATAGATGAAGAAACGCGGCAGCATGAAGAGTCCCGCCATCCAGAAGATGACGAAGATGAGGTGCGCCGCCTTCACCCACAGATAGGCATTGCCCAGGAAGCCCGTCAGCATCACGGCTTAACCCCTGATCCGCTTCAGCAGTTGCTCGACATGCGCGATCGGCGTGTCGAGCAGGATGCCGTGGCCCAGATTGAACACATGCGGCCGCGTCGGGAAAGCCCCCCTGATCGCATCGATCGCATCGTCGAGCGCCTGCCCGCCCGCGATCAGCGCGAGCGGATCGAGATTGCCCTGGACGGGAAGATTTTCGGGGAGATTGGCATTGGCCCAGACCGGATCGACGGTTTCGTCGAGCCCGACCGCATCGACTCCGGTCTCGCGGGCATAAGCGGGCAGCTTGCCGCCGGCGCCCTTCGGAAAGCCGATCACCGGGGTGCCGGGGTGGCGCGCGTGAATCCGCTTCACCAGTTCGACCGTGGGCGCGATCACCCAGCGCTCGAACTCGCGCGGGGCGAGACTGCCCGACCAGCTGTCGAACAGCTGCACCGCGTCGACACCCGCCTCGATCTGCTTCGACAGATAATCGGCGGTCGCCTCGACCAGCTTGTCGATGATCGCCTGGAAGGCCGCCGGGTCGCGATAGGCCATGCGCCGCGTCTCGGCCTGTTCCTTGCTGCCCTGCCCCGCCACCATATAGGTCGCGACGGTCCAGGGGCTGCCCGCAAAGCCCAGGAAGGTCGTTTCCGCGGGCAGACTCTCGCGCACCTTGCGGATCGTGCCGTAGATCGGGTCGAGCCGCTCGGGCACCGCGACGAGACTCTCGAGCGCATGGTCGACCAGGGTCGGCGACAGGCGCGGCCCCTCGCCGGCCTCAAAGCGCAGGTCCTGGCCCAGCGCGTGCGGGATGACGAGGATGTCGGAGAACAGGATCGCGCCGTCGAAGCCGAAGCGGCGGATCGGCTGCAGGGTGATCTCGGCGGCGGACTCGCTGTCATAGGCGAGCTCGAGGAATCCGCCCTTGCTCGCGCGAAGCTCGCGATATTCGGGCAGATAGCGTCCCGCCTGGCGCATGAGCCAGACCGGTGGGGGATCGCGGCGCTCGCCCTTGAGCACGGCGAGAAGGGGGCGCGTCTCGGCCATCATCTTCCTTATCTAGATTCTTATAAAAGGAACTGTGGAGGTAGTAGGGCGTTGGGAGCCGGGGTTTATTCACAGTTGGCCCGATTGCCAACAGCTTGACTCATGCGGAATCGAGGCGCGGTTCCGAGTCCCTGAGCCCATTCCCATTATCCACAGCCTGTGGACAGAACTTGTCCCCTGTGGACGATTCCTCGAATCCCAGCCCTGCCAGCGGGGATGAATCCGTGGCTTGAAAGCGTGCCCAACGTTCCGCTAGCCCCATCCTCATGCTTTTCCACAGACTCATCCCCGTTTGATGACAGCCCCCATGATAGGCGCCCCGCGATGATCCGCCTCCACCTCCATCTCCTGTCGGATTCCACCGGCGAGACGCTCGAGAATATCGCCAAGGCCGGGCTCGCCCAGTTCGAGGGGGTCGAGACGATCAAGCATTTCTGGCCGATGGTCCGCAGCCAGGGCCATCTCGACCGGATCCTGCTCGAAATCGCGCAGCGGCCGGGGCTCGTCATCTTCACCCTGGTCAACAACGAGATCCGCAAGCGGCTGGAATCGCGCTGCCATGCGCTCGGCCTGCCGAGCGTCTCGGCGCTCGACCCGGTGATCGACGCGCTGTCGCAGCTGCTGGGGCAGGAGGCGCTGGCCCGGCCGGGCCGCCAGCACATCCTCGATGCGGCCTATTATGCGCGGGTCGAGGCGATCCAGTACACGATCGCGCATGACGACGGCGTCGCCTCCGAGGATTGGGAGGAGGCCGACATCATCCTGACCGGCGTGTCGCGATCGTCGAAGACGCCGACTTCGATCTACCTCGCCAATCGCGGCTTCAAGGTGTCGAACGTGCCGCTGGTGGTGGAATCACCGCCGCCGCCGTCGCTCTACACCCTCGTCCACCCGCTGATCGTCGGGCTCACCACCAGCCCCGAACGGCTGATCCAGATCCGCCGCAACCGGTTGCTCTCGCTCAACCAGTCGCCCGAGACCGCCTATGTCGATCATGAGAAGGTCGTCGCCGAACTCTCCTTCGCGCGGCGCATCTTCTCCGACCAGGGATGGCCGGTGATCGACGTCACCCGCCGCTCGATCGAGGAGACCGCCGCGGCGATCATCAACCTCGTCAACGAACGCGCGGCGCGGAAGGAGGAGGGGGCGTGAGGGCTGGCTGTTCATTCCTCCCCGGAGCGGGGAGGGGGACCGCGAAGCGGTGGAGGGGCGGCGCGTCAGCGCCGGCTACGCC
>CAUTRN010000046.1:0-52008 GCA_963540925.1 uncultured Sphingomonadaceae bacterium | reverse complement strand
GCATCATCATGACCAACGCCCAGGGTGAGCCCGTGGGCGTGATGCAGTATAGCTATGTGTCAAGCACCACCTCGGCCGACGGCTGCACCCAGACGGTCAGCTACAGCTCGGACGGCGCCGACGCCGCCGGTAAGCCCAGGCTGATCCAGACCAGTTCCGGGAGCTGCGGCAGCGCCGCCAAGTCCGCTCCCGCCATCGTGCCCACGGCTGCCCCCCAGCCGGAAGCCCCGGCGCCGGCCTCCCCCCGGACGGCGCCGAAGATAACGCCGGTCAGCGCCCCCAAGCCGCTGCCGGCCTTCACCCCCTCCAGAACCTGACGAGCCCAGTCGGGTGCGGGACGAGGGCCCCGGAGTTCGCTCCGGGGCCCTTCTTCTTTACCTGCTTCCCTCTCCCACTTGGGAATCGCTGCAAAACCAAAACCCCAACCGTCATCCCCGCGAAGGCGGGGATCCATATTCTCTGAAGCCGGAGCCTCTCGCGGTTCGGAGGTTATGGATTCCCGCCTGCGCGGGAATGACGGGTTTTGCAGCAGTCCCGCAAGCGGGAGAGGGCTAAGAAGGTGTGCGGACGAGTCTGGCCTTTCCCGGCCCCAGCGGCTATCGGGCGGCCATCAATACCGGATCAGGAACATCATGGGTTTTCGCTGTGGCATCGTCGGACTGCCCAATGTCGGCAAGTCCACCCTCTTCAACGCGCTGACCGAGACCGCGGCGGCGCAGGCGGCCAACTATCCCTTCTGCACGATCGAGCCGAATGTCGGCCAGGTCGCGGTGCCCGATCCGCGGCTGTACGAGATCGCGAAGATCGGCCAGTCGGCCAAGATCATCGAGACCCAGCTGGGCTTCGTCGACATCGCCGGCCTGGTGCGCGGCGCGTCGAAGGGCGAAGGCCTGGGCAATCAGTTCCTCGCCAACATCCGCGAGGTCGACGCGATCGTCCATGTGCTGCGCTGCTTCGAGGATGGCGACGTCACCCATGTCGAGGGCAAGGTCGACCCGATCGCCGATGCCGAGACCGTCGAGACCGAGCTGATGCTGTCGGACCTCGAAAGCCTCGAGAAGCGCGTCCCCGCCTTTGCCAAGAAGGCCACGCAGGGCGACAAGGAGGCCAAGGTCGCCGCGTCGGTGCTCGGCCAGGCGCTCGAGCTGCTGCGCGAGGGCAAGCCCGCCCGGCTGACCCAGCCCAGGGACGAGGACGAGGCGCGTGTGTTCGCCCAGGCGCAGCTGCTCACCTCCAAGCCCGTCCTCTATGTCTGCAACGTCGACGAGGGCGCCGCCTCCGAGGGCAATGAACTGTCGGCCCGCGTGTTCGAGAAGGCCAAGGCCGAGGGCGCCAAGGCGGTGATCGTCTCGGCCGCGATCGAAGCCGAGATCGTCACGCTGGACCCGGCCGACCGCGCCGACTTCCTGTCGGACCTCGGCCTCAGCGAGACCGGCCTCGCCCGTGTGATCCGCGCCGGCTATGAGCTGCTCGACCTGATCACCTTCTTCACCGTCGGCCCCAAGGAGGCCCGCGCCTGGACCGTCGAAAAGGGTTCGAAGGCGCCCCAGGCCGCCGGCGCGATCCACAGCGACTTCGAGCGCGGTTTCATCCGCGCCGAGACGATGTCGTACAAGGATTATGTCACGCTGGGCGGGGAAGCCGCCGCGCGCGACGCCGGCAAGTACCGCTCCGAAGGCAAGGACTATGTCGTCCAGGACGGCGACATCATGCTGTTCCGCTTCAACGTATAAACAGTTTGAGGGGCGGGCCTGGCCCGCCCCCGCAAGGACGGTCGCATGCGCTATTTCGAAGATTATCAGCCCGGCAAGACCGAGCGTTTCGGCGCCTACAAGGTCACCCGCGAAGAGACGATCGACTTCGCCTCCAAGTTCGACCCGCAGCTCTTCCACCTGAACGACGCGGCGGCCGAGGCCAACCCGATCTTCGGGCGGCTCTCCGCCAGCGGCTGGCACACCTGCGGCATGGTGATGCGCATGCTGGTCGATCATTGGTCGGTCGACGATTATTTCTCGGTGGGCGGCACCGGCGTGGACGAGCTGCGCTGGACCAAGCCGGTCTTCCCCGGCGACACGCTGAGCTGCGAGGTGGAGATCCTGTCGACCAGCGCGCCGCGCTCGAAGCCCGATATCGGCTTCGTCAATTTCAAGGTCGACGTGTTCAACCAGAATGACGAGATGGTGATGACGATGAAGGTCACCAACATCCAGAAGCGCCGCCCGGCCTGATCGACGGCCGGGCCCGGCGATCAGCCGGGCTGGCAGATCCCCCGCGAGACATATTGCTCGACGAGCCCGGGAAACTCCTCGGGCGCGGCCATCGTCGCATAGCTGTGGACCGCGGCTGTCGTCACCCAGGGCAGCTTCTCCGATGTCCAGAACTCGGCGAAGGGCACGAACCAGCCATGCTCGTCGAGCATCGTCGGCCGCAGGTTGACGATCTCGTCCAGCCCCTGCGGACGGGTGAACATCCAGCTCATGCACCAGCCGCAGAAATAATGGCGGGCCTCGCCATGGAGGCCGCCGATCACGGGCTCACCGGCGAGGATCGCGAAGCCGTCGCTCGGCACCGCCAGACTCATCGAATAGGCGCTGGCCGACATCGTCTGGCAGCCGGTGCAGTGGCAGGCCGCCGCCAGCAGCGGCGGGGCCGAAACCCGGAACCGCACCTTCCCGCAGCGACAGCCGCCATCCCAGGGGAGTTTCCAGTCGGTTTCGGTGCAGAGCTGCTTCATGGGTCCTCAACGATCAGGCCAGGGCTTATTTCCCGGCCTCGAACAGCCGTGGTGCGATCGTCGCCAATCGCCGCGTCGTCGCGGCGGGCCAGGCGCCCGGCGCGGTGATGATCGCCCCGTCGAGGGCGTGGTCGCAGCCCTGGGGGCAGCCATGGCCGCCCTGGGTGCCGCCGGCGACCGCCGCGACCAGCGCCTGGGCGCGGGCGACGTTCGCCTCCATGATCGCGATCACCGCCGACACCTCGACATGATGATCGGACCAGGCGTCGTCGTCGGTGACCATCGCGACGCTGGCGTAACAAAGCTCGGCCTCGCGGGCGAGGCGCGCCTCGGGCAGGCCGGTCATCCCCACGACGTCGCAACTCCAGCTCTTGTGGAGCAGCGATTCGGCGCGGGTCGAGAATTGCGGGCCTTCCATCACCAGCATCGTGCCGCCAATGCGATGGGCGCCGGCATCCTCCTTGAGCGCGCCGGCCACCACCTCGCTGAGCCGCCCACAGGTCGGCCGGCCGAAGGCGACATGCGCGACCACCCCGTCGCCGAAGAAGCTGCGGCCGCCGCGGATCGTGCGGTCGATATATTGGTCGACCAGCACGAAGGTGCCCGGCGGCACATCCTCATGGAAGCCGCCCACCGCCGACACGGCGAGGATCTCGGTGCAGCCCGCCGCCTTCAGCGCGGCGATGTTGGCGCGGTAGTTGACCTCGTTCGGGGCGATGCGGTGGCCGCGTCCGTGGCGCGGCAGGAAGGCGACCTCGCGGCCCGCGATCGTGCCGATCAGCAGCGAGTCCGATGGCTTGCCCCAGGCGGTGTCGACCTCGATCCACTCGCCATCGGCGAGCGCGGACATGCGGTAGAGGCCGGAGCCGCCGATCAGGCCTAGGCGGTTGTTGGTCATATGATGGCGGTCCCCCGATCCGTCATCCCGGCGAAAGCCGGGATCTCTCTTCTCTTTGTCGCAGGAAGCCAGTGAGATTCCAGCTTTCGCTGGAATGACGATCTCCGTCGATCACCGCCCCAACGAAAAAGGCCGCCCGGTCATCCCGGACGGCCCCTTTCTCGTAGCGACTGCGCCTCGGCTCAGTGCTTCTTGCCCGACCAGATGTTCCGGTAGGACAGGAAGCCCAGGATCGTGGCGATCAGCAGGAAGCCGAGGACGGCGACGCCGGTGGCGTGGCGATTCTCGAGCTTCGGCTCGGCGCTCCAGATCAGGAAGGCCGCGACGTCCTTGGCCATCTGATCCTTGGTGGCGACGGTGCCGTCGGCATAGGTCACCTGCCCGTCGGCCGCGAGCGGCGGCGGCATCGCGATGTTCAGGTTCGCGAAGTACGGGTTGAAGTGCAGGCTGGCCGGGGTCTTGGCATCCGGGAACTCCTTGAGGAGCTCGGCCGGCTGGTCCTGATAACCGGTCAGCAGCGAGTAGATATAGGCGCCGCCGTCGTGGCGAGCCTTCGACATCAGCGACAGATCCGGCGGCAGCGCGTTGTTGTTGGCAGCGCGTGCGGCGACCTCGTTGGCATAGGGGGCCGGGATCTTGTCGGCCGGGGTGCCCTTGCGGGTGGCCGGCTCGCCGGTCTCCGGGTTGATCGAGGGAACCTCGGTCGGCCAGGTCTTGGCGATCGCCTTCACTTCGGGATCGGTGAAGCCCAGATCCTTCAGGTCACGGAAGGCGACCTGGTGGAGCGAATGGCAGGCGGCGCAGACTTCCTTGTAGACCTGGAAGCCACGCTGGAGCTGCTGGCGGTCGAACTTGCCGAGCGGACCATCCGAAGCGAAGCTGACATGCTTCGGGTGGAGATGGAACTCGTGCTCCACCGTCTTGGCCGGCGGCTCGCTGATGAAGGCGATCGCGCCCGTCACCAGCGAGAACAGCAGGACGAAGACGAAGCCGAGGCCGGCGAGGAATGCAATGGGACGAACCATGGTTTCTGTTTCCCCTTAAGCCGCGGCGTTGCCGCTTTTTGCCAGCACCGCCTCGGTGATCGAGTTCGGCAGCGGCAGCGGGCGTTCCATGCGCGAGATGATCGGCAGGATGATCAGGAAGTGGGCGAAGTAGTACGCCGCGGCGAGCTGGCTGATCATGACGTAGGGCTCTTCCGCCGGGGCGCCACCGCACCAGCCGAGGATCAGAACGTCGATGACGAGCAGCACGAAGAACTTCTTGAACAGCGGACGGTAGTTACCCGAACGCACCGGCGAATTGTCCAGCCACGGCAGGAAGAACAGCAGGATGATCGACCCGAACATGGCGATCACGCCCCACAGCTTGGCCGGCAGGATGAAGTCGACGGTGAAGGCGCGCAGGATCGCGTAGAACGGCCAGAAATACCATTCGGGAACGATGTGCGCCGGGGTCGAGAGCGGGTTGGCCGGGATGTAGTTGTCCGGGTGACCCATATAGTTCGGCGCGAAGAACAGCACCGCGCAATAGATCAGCAGGAACACGCCCAGGCCGAAACCGTCCTTCGCCGTGTAGTAGGGGTGGAACGGAACGGTGTCCTGCGGGCCCTTCACGTCGATGCCGGTCGGGTTGTTCGAACCGGGGATGTGGAGCGCCCAGATGTGCAGGATGATGACGCCCGCGATCACGAACGGCAGCAGATAGTGGAGCGAGAAGAAGCGGTTGAGCGCGGCGTTGTCCGGCGCGAAACCGCCGAGCAGCCAGGTCTGGATCGGCGTGCCGACGACCGGGATCGCACCGAACAGGCCGGTGATCACCTTGGCGCCCCAGAAGCTCATCTGACCCCAGGGAAGGACATAGCCCATGAAGGCAGTGGCCATCATGAGGAGGAAGATGACGAGGCCGAGCAGCCACACCATCTCACGCGGGGCCTTGTACGATCCGTAATAGAGGCCGCGGAAGATGTGGAGATAGACCACGATGAAGAAGAAGCTCGCGCCGTTGGCGTGCGCGTAGCGCAGCATCCAGCCCGAGTTCACGTCGCGCATGATGTGCTCGACCGAATCGAACGCAACCAGGCCGTTGGCGGCATAGTGCATCGCGAGAACGATACCGGTGATCAGCTGAATGGTCAGCGCGACGCCCGACAGGACGCCGAAATTCCACCAGTAGTTCAGGTTACGCGGAACCGGATAACCGGCGCCCACCGCGTTGTAGACGAGGCGCGGCAGAGGCAGCCGGCTGTCCACCCACTTCATCAGCGGGTTCTTAGGCTCGTAATGATTTGCCCAGGGAAAGCTCATGTCTGTCTACCTCAGCCGACTTGGACGACGGTATCGGATTTGAAGGCGTATTTCGGCACCTCCAAATTCTTCGGCGCCGGGCCTTTGCGAATGCGCGCCGCGGTGTCGTAGTGCGAACCGTGGCACGGGCAGAAATAACCGCCGAACTCGCCGCGAACCTCACCCTCGCCGGCGCCCAGCGGGACGCAGCCGAGATGGGTGCAGACGCCCATGGTGATCAGCCACTGCTTCTTGCCGACGGTGCGCTGCTCGAGCGTCTGCGGATCGCGCAGCGAGCTCGGGTCGACCTTGTCGGCCGCCGCGATCTCGGCGGCGGTCAAGTGCCGCACGAACAGCGGCTGCTTGCGGAAGATCGTCTTGATCGCCTGGCCTTCCTTGATCGCCGAGAGATCGACCTCGACCGAAGCGAGCGCAAGCACGTCGGCCGAAGGATTCATCTGGTTGATCAGAGGAAGCAGCACCACGGCGCCACCGACGCCGGCGAAGCTCACCGCTGCGAGATTGATGAAGTCACGGCGACGGACGCCGTCTTCGGCCCCTTCACCGGCCGTTTCCGTATGTTCGAGCGTCGCCATTCCTGAACCCTTGCGCTGCCACGATATGGGCGCATGCATGCGGGAAATCGTGCAGTTTTGCCAATTGCCCCCGCGCATACGCGACCGCCCGCAAAATCCCCGGCGGCTGCGCGCTGATAGCGCCGCTTTGTCGCCTTTGCCAATCCCATTTTCCGTTTATTGCGGCATCGCGGCACATTCGCCTATCAGCCGGGGGATGCGGATCGCCCTTCACCAGCCCGATATCGCCGGAAATGTCGGCACCATCCTGCGGCTCGGCGCCTGCCTGGGCGTACCGGTGGACATCATCGAGCCCTGCGGATTCCCTTTTTCGGACAGGGCGCTCAAGCGTTCCGGCATGGATTATGCCGGCTCCGCGGAGGTGGTCCGCCATGCCGACTGGGAGGCCTATGAGGCCCAGGCGACCGGGCGGATCGTGCTGCTCACCACCCGGTCCGATTTGACCCTGGACAAAGCGGCCTTCGAGCCCGGCGACATATTGCTGCTGGGATCCGAAGGCGCCGGAGTGCCCGACGCCGTGCACGACCGTGCCGATATCAGACTGCGCATCGCGATGCGGCCCGGCTTCCGGTCCTTGAATGTCGCGGTCGCCGCTGGCATCGCGCTCGGCGAGGCGCTGAGACAGACAAAAGGATGGCCCGAATGACATTGCAGCTCGATCCGCAGCAGGCGGCCGCGCGGACCTGGTTCGAATCGCTGCGCGACCGGATCTGTGTCGCCTTCGAGGCGATCGAGGCCGAGGCCGGGAGCGACGCGCGCTTCGGCTACACCCCCTGGAATCGCGACGGCGATCCCGAGGGCAAGGGCGGCGGCGGCGTCCAGGGGCTGATGAAGGGCCGGGTGTTCGAGAAGGTCGGTGTCAACGTCTCCACGGTCGGCGGCGCCTTCTCCCCCGAATTCGCCAAGACCATCCATGGCGCCGGCGAGGAAAATCCCGGCTTCTTCGCCACCGGCATCAGCCTGGTGGCGCATATGGCCAACCCGCATGTGCCCGCGGTCCACATGAACACCCGCTTCCTGGCGACCACGAAGCGCTGGTTCGGCGGCGGCGCCGACCTCAACCCGCCGATTCCCTATGATGCGGACACCGAGGCGTTTCACGCGCGCCTCCAGGCGGCCTGCAATCCGCACGACGCCGACTATTATCCGCGCTTCAAGAAATGGGCCGATGACTATTTCTGGATCCCGCATCGCCAGGTCCATCGCGGCGTCGGCGGCATCTTCTACGATCATCTCGACTGTGTGGACGATGCCGGCTTCGAGGCGAATTTCGCCTTCACCCGCGATGTCGGCGAGGCGTTCCTCGACATCTTCCCCCGCCTCGTGCGGGCGCGCATGGATCAGACGGCGAGCGAGGAAGACCGCCGCCAGATGCTCAACTTCCGCGGCCGCTATGCCGAGTTCAACCTGGTCTATGACCGCGGCACCTCGTTCGGCCTGAAGACCGGTGGCAATATCGACGCGATCCTGATGAGCCTGCCGCCCGTGGCGACGTGGGAGTGAGGCCGCCGCGATGCCGCTGACCCAGGTTCCGCAGCATATGGTGGCGACGATCGTCACCTCGCTGGAGATGGTCGAGCGGCCGAAGCCGCGCCCGGCCCCGCCCGCCCCTTTCCGCCTGACCCGGTGGAAGGAGCCGTCGGTCGAGAAATATCGCGCGCTGTTCCGCCGGGTGGGCGAGCCCTGGCTGTGGTTTTCGCGCCTGGTGATCAGCGAAGCCGAACTGACCGCGATCATCCACGATCCCGCGGTCGAGATTTATGCAGTCGAGGACCGGCGCGGGATCGAGATCGGCCTGCTCGAACTGGACTTCCGCCAGGCCGGGCAGACCGAGATCGGCTTTTTCGGGCTCGTCCCCGAACTGGCCGGCAAGGGCAATGGCGCGTGGCTGATGGCGCAGGCGCTCGGCCTGGGCTGGCGCAAGGATACGGTGCGGATGTGGGTGCACACCTGCACGCTCGACCATCCGGGCGCGCTGAGCTTCTACC
This sequence comes from uncultured Sphingomonadaceae bacterium, assembly GCA_963540925.1. Lineage (GTDB taxonomy): Bacteria > Pseudomonadota > Alphaproteobacteria > Sphingomonadales > Sphingomonadaceae > Rhizorhabdus. The sequence continues at coordinate 43,507 of CAUTRN010000046.1, read as the reverse complement.
GCAAACATGGCTTCGTGCCGTTCGAGCGCGCGGTGGAGACCTTCGCCGATCCCCGTCTGGCCGGCATCCTGCCGCGCGAGGCGGCGCCGCATATTCCGGTGCTGGGCTAGCTCAGCCGGCGGCGAGCCGGCGATAGACGATCGCCACATAGACGCCGAAGCCGAGCGACAGCAGCGCCTCGATCGCGGCGTTGACGATCAGCCGCAGCACATTGGCCAGCGAGGCATCGCCGGTCGCCAGCTTGAGCAATTCGGCGAGCGAGCCGACCACGAACTGCTCGACGGTCGCGATCAGCAGCCCCAGGAACAGCACCAGCATCCAGATGGCGATCAGCCGCAGCACATTGCCCGCGCCCAGATCCCAGGCGCGGCGAACGCTGCCGATCGGCGTCTGCGCTTCGCTGGCGATCACCGAGGGCAGCAGCAGCAGCCTGATCCAGACGAGGCCGAAGGGGATCGCGATCAGCACCGCGAGCTGCATCATCGTGGATGCGGACGGACGGCCGCCGGTCAATATCGTCGAACCGATCGTCCCCGCGATGATGATCAGCAGCGCCGCCGCCATCACCGTGGCCATGACCAGCAGCATCGCGATCACCGCCGTCGGCAGACGCCGCACCGAGCCGGCCAGCGCCTCGCCGACACTGGTGCCGGGAACCACCACCAGCCGGGTGATCACCATATTGCCGAGCAGGACCAGCAATCCGGCCGGGATCAGCAGCAGCTCCAGCCCGGTCGAGGCCTGGGGGCCCTTGGCCTGAACCGCCACCATCGCGCCCATGCCCGCGGATAGCATCAGCTGGGCGGGGCCGAAGATCGCGAGGGCGACGGGCACCAGCAGCCCGCTTTCGCGGCGCAGGAACGCGATCGTCTCTTCCCAGACCATCCCCAGCGAAAAGGCCTTCATTCCATCTCCGATCCCAGCTTCATGGCCCCGCCTATCCCGCCACGGCGGTACAGCGCAATGCGTTGCTCTTGATTGGCGACGAAAAGCGTCGATATGCGCCCCATGGCATTCGACGATGACAGCATCGAATGGCGCGTGACGCCCGGGCTTTCCCCCTATGCGGAGACGCTGGCCGAAATGGAGGCGCGCGCCGCCGCGATCCGCGCGGGCGAGGCGAAGGAGCTGATCTGGCTGCTGGAGCATCCGCCGCTCTACACCGCCGGCACCAGCGCCGCCGAGGACGAACTGCTCACCCCCGAGCGCTTCCCGGTGTTCCGGGCCGGGCGCGGCGGGCGCTACACCTATCATGGGCCCGGCCAGCGGGTGGGCTATGTGCTGCTCGACCTGGAGAAGCGCGGGCGCGACGTGCGCTGCTTCGTCACCGGGGTCGAGAAATGGCTGATCGCCACCCTCGCCGACTTCGGCATCGAGGGGCGGATCGAGCCCGGCCGGGTCGGCGTGTGGGTGGGCCAGGGTGCGCAGGAAGCCAAGATCGGCGCGATCGGCGTGCGGGTGCGCCGCTGGGTGAGCTTCCACGGCTTTTCGCTCAACGTCAGCCCCGATCTCTCGCATTTCTCGGGCATCGTGCCCTGCGGGCTGGGCGACTTTGCGGTGACCAGCATGACGGAACTGGGGATAAGTGCGTCGCTCGGCCAGGTCGACGACGCGCTGAAGCGCCATTTTCCGGGGCTTCTGACCGGTCTCAGCTGCACCGCCTGAAGCGATTCGCGGACTCTTGAGCCCCCGAGTCGCAGGGTATATCCTCCCCGCCGACATCATAGTTTCAGGGAGCATCGCATGCAGCGATCGATCAGCATCCTTCTCGCCTCCAGCCTGCTGCTGGGCGCGGCCGGCCTCACCGCCTGCGGCAAGAAGGAAACCGCCGAGACCAACATCGTCGAGATGAACGCCAGCGACGGCACCATGAACGACATGACCGTGGTGGAAAGCGCCACGCTCGATCAGGCGGGCGGCGCGATCGAAGCCAATGCCGCCGAGCCGGGCAACAGCAGCAACGGCAACTGATCCGACGATTCAGCGGGGATTCATCGGGGATTCAACAGGGGTGTGAGGAGAGCGGGGCGCCTCTCAGGGATGGTTCGGGAGAGCAGGGAATGAGTTTTCGTTGGTTGGCGTCCGGTATGGCGGCGCTGTTGGCTGTGGCACAGGCGGCGCCCGCGTCGGCCTATCTGTTCTGGGTGACGCCCAGCTTCACCGGCACGCCGGTGAAGGGCGACGAGCCTGGCCTGGGCCTGGACATGCCCAAGGCGACCCCGGCCGAACTGAAGGCCCATATGCTTTGGAACATGCGCGCCGGCCTGAACGTGGCCGCGCTGCAATGCCAGTTCTCGCCGATCCTGCAGACGGTGCCCAACTACAACAACCTGCTGCGCAAGGACACGGCCGAACTGAACGCGGCGTACAAGACGCTCGGCGACTATTTCAAGCGGGTCAAGGGCAAGACCTGGCAGAAGGAAATGGATAACTACACGACGAGAACCTACAACGGCTTCTCGACGATGCACGCGCAGCTCGGCTTCTGCGAGACCGCCGCCGCGATCGGCCGCGACGCCCGCAAGCTCAACCGCGGCCAGCTCACCCAGCTCGCGATCGACCGGATGCGCGAGTTCCGCAACAGTCTGGTCCCCAAGGGCGATATGATCCACGCCCAGCGCTACATCTATGTGCCGATCACACTCCCGCGGATCGATGCCGCCTGCTGGAAGAAAGAGAAGATGCGGCCCGAGTGCATGCCGACGGTCCAGCAAACGGCGAGCGCCAGCGGCAAGATCGCTGGTTAGTCCCCCCACTCACTCTTGAGCGTCACCCCAGCGCAGGCTGGGGTCCATGTCTGTCATCACCCGAGATGGCATCTGAAGAAGACAGACATGGATGCCAGCCTTCGCTGGCATGACGATCAAGGGCTTGGGATCAACGGATTCCCACAACCTTGTGCGTCTGCGTCGACAGCCGCCACACCGGGTGCTCCAGGATATAGGCGATCGCCGCCTCCCTCGCGTCGGACAGGTTCGGACCGTCCATCGGCTGGAGCAGGAAATGCTCGAAGTCCCATTCGGCGAGCTCATCGGGATTGATCCCCGGCTGCGGCCAGACGAGCTTCAGCTCCTGACCACGCCGCTGGACGATCTCGGTGCCTTCCTTGGGGCTGACGCAAATCCAGTCGATCCCCTCGGGGGCGACCTGGGTGCCGTTGGTCTCGACCGCGATCTCGAAACCGCGCGCCTTGAGCGCGGCGACGAGGGCGTCGTCGACCTGGAGCAGCGGTTCGCCTCCGGTCATCACCAGGAAGCGGCCGGGCACCTCACCCCACAGCGCCAGCACCTTATCGGCCAGCGCGTCGGCATCGGGGTAGCGGGCGCCATTGTCCCCATCCATGCCGACGAAATCGGTGTCGCAGAAGCGGCACTGGGCATGGGCGCGATCCTCCTCGCGCCCGGTCCACAGATTGCAGCCGGCGAAGCGCAGGAAGACCGCGCGACGGCCCACCTGCATCCCCTCCCCCTGCAGGGTCAGGAACATCTCCTTGACCGCATAGCTGCCCATCAGGCGTAGACCGTGGGATCCGGCAGGCCGGCTTCCTGGAAACCCTTCGAGCGCAGCCGGCAGCTGTCGCACTGGCCGCAATGCTTGTTGTCGGGGGTGGGATCATAGCAGGACCAGCTCATCCCCGCGTCGAGCCCCAGCCGGGCGGCCTCGGCCGAAATATCGGCCTTGGTCATGTGCTGGAGGGGCGCATGGATGGTGAAGCCCTGCCCTTCCACGCCCATCCGCGTGGCGAGATCGGCGAGGTGCTGGAAGGCGGCGATGAACTCGGGCCGGCAATCGGGATAGCCCGAATAGTCGAGCGCGTTGACGCCCAGGAAGATATCGCGCGCGCCGGTCGCCTCGGCGAAGCCGAGCGCCAGCGACAGGAAGATGGTGTTGCGCGCGGGGACATAGGTGACCGGGATGCCCGGCATCACGCCGTCCTTCGGCACGTCGATATCGTCGGTCAGCGCCGAACCGCCGAACGCGCGCAGGTTGAGCGGCAGGGTGACGTGGCGATCGACGCCGAGCGCGGCGGCGACGCGCGCCGCCGCCTCCAGCTCGACCCGGTGGCGCTGGTTGTAATCGATGGTGAGGGCGGCGAGCTGAAAGCCCTGCTCCCGTGCGAGCCCGCCCGAGACCATCGAATCGAGCCCGCCCGACAGCAGCACGATCGCGCGGCGGCCCTGGTTGTTGGCAATGTCAGACATGGAGCCGCGCTTAGGCCAAAACCGCGCTCCGGTCTACCAGTCGAGCCCGCCGATCATCCCGGCGTACAGGTCGATCCCGTCCCAGAGATTGCCGAGCCGCAGATTTTCGTTGGGCGCGTGCTGGCTGTTGTCGTGATTGGCGATCGGCAGGCCGATCAGCGGGGTGTGGAGCGCGGTCTCGAAGATATGGAGCGGAACGCTGCCGCCCATCATCGGCAGCGCCAGCACCGGCTGGCCGGCCGCCCGCTCCGCCGCGGCGAGCACCGCGCGCGACACCGGCAGGTTCATGTCGGTGCGCAGGCCCGGATAGCCGCCCTCCCAATCGAGCCGGATGATGCGCGCATGGGCGCGGCGGGTGGCGAGATCGGGGGCCTCGTGGACGACGGTCCAGCCCCTGGCCTTCAGGAAGGCTTCGACGCTGCCGCGCACCTGCTCGACGCTCTGGTCGGGCACCAGCCGGAAGTCGATCGAGATCGCCGCCTCGGCCGGAATCGCGTTGGTGGCGGTGGCGCCGGTGCCGCCCGCGCTGAGGCCCCGGATGTTGAGCGACGGCCGCATCGTGCTGGCAGTGAGCCCTTCGCCGCCTTCCTGCCCGCCGATCGCGAAGGTCTTGGCGAGATCGGCTTCGACCGGCGGCAGCGCCGCGATCGCCTTCTGCTCGGCGGGAGTGAGCGGGCGGACGCCGTCGGCGAGGCCGGGGATCAGGATACGCCCCTGCTCGTCACGCATCTGGGCGATCAGCTGCGCCGCCATCGCCGCCGGATTGGGCACCCAATTGCCATAATGGCCATCGTGGAGCGGGCTCGCCGGGCCATAGATGGTCGCTTCGAGCCCCAAAGTGCCGCGCGCGCCGAAATAGATGGTGGCGCGACGCGACTGGTGGAGCGGGCCGTCGCCGATCAGCCAGAGATCGGCCTTCAACAGATCGGCATGGGTGCGCAGGGTTTCGGCCAGATGCGGCGAGCCCGCCTCCTCCTCGCCTTCCCAGAAGATGCGCAGGTTGACGCTGGGCTTCCGGCCCGCAGCCTTCAGCGCATCGAAGGCGGCCAGGAAGGCTACGATCGACGCCTTGTCGTCAGCCACCGCCCGGCCATGGAAACGCCATTCGCGATCATAGGGCGGCGCGGCCTTGCGCCAGTCGACATCTTTCGTCCCATCGGGCCCGCGCTCGCGCATCACCGGCACGAAGGGATCGGAGGTCCATTGCGAGGGCTTCACCGGCTGCCCGTCATAATGGGCGTAGAAAACCACGGTGCGCCGCGCGCCGGGGGTGTCGAGGCGCGCGAACAGGTTGGGCGGGGCACCGGGCCCGGTCTCCAGCAATCGGGTGTCGAAGCCGCGCGCACGCAGTTCGCCGGCCAGGGTCTCGGCCATGCGGTTCAGCCCGGCGGGATCAGCGGCGACGCTGGGGATACGCGACAGCCGGTCGAGCTGGTCGACGATCGCCGTCTCGTGCGCGGCGCGCCAACGCGCCACCGGCGAGGATGGCGCGGCGATCGCCCCCGTCGCGCTCACCGCCCCCGCCAGCGCGAGAAGGCTCGTCATCCATCGATTCATGTCACCCCTTTCCTGCCCTGCCTCGCCCCGGTGCGCGCATAAAAAGACGCTCCTCCAATGCGATCCAATCGGATATGGAACGTCTAAAGCCGGAAGGGCACCGGCGTCGAGGAGGGGCTGCTATGACCTATTGCGTAGGGATCATGCTTCGCCAGGGGCTGGTCATGATCGCCGACACCCGCACCAATGCGGGGATCGACAACATCTCCAACTATCGCAAGCTGCATGTGCTGGCCGACACCAAGGACAGCTTCGTCGTCGTGGCGAGCGCGGGCAATCTATCGGTCACCCAGCTCGTCCTCGGCATGCTCGCCGAGGGCCTGCCTTCGCGCAATCCCGACGAGGGCGTTCGCAAGGTCGAGCATATGCCGAGCATGTTCCAGGCGGCACAGTTGGTGGGCGAAGCGGTGATGGCGGCCGGCGCGCAGCTCAAGCCCGCGCTTTACGCCGCCGGGGTCTCCTCGGGCATCTCGCTGCTGCTGGGCGGGCGGATCAATGGCGGCCCGCTCAAGCTGTTCCTGATCTATGACGCGGGCAACTTCATCGAGTGCCAGGCGGACAGCCCCTTCTTCCAGATCGGCGCCTGCCAATATGGCAAGCCGATCCTCGATCGCGCGATGAACTATGAAAGCACGCTCGACGAGGCGGTGAAGGTGGCGCTGCTGTCGTTCGACTCGACGATCCGCTCCGACAAGTCGGTGGGCCTGCCCTTCGACGTGATGGTGATCCGCAACGACCCCAAGCTGCCGATCATCAAGCGCCGGATCGACTATCAGGACCCCTATATGCGGACCCTGTCCGACCGCTGGTCGCAGATCCTGGTCGAGGGCCGCGCGGCGATCCCCGATCCGCCCTTCATGCAGGAAGCGGCTGAGGGCGTGGTGGAGCTGAAAAGCGCCAGCTAGCGCTGGCTGTTTTGTTTGGGCCCTCAGGCGCCGGGCGCCGGACATCCGTCCGGCTTGGCTTTCCTCGCATAAGCTCGGGCGGCCGTTCGGCCTTGCGGGACGCTACGCGTCCCGATGCTGGTCTCATGCGCTGTTCTAGAGAGGTTCGAAGAGACAAGCGCGTGCAGCGCGTCCGAGCGCTAGCGAGGGAAGCCAAGGTCGCGGATGCGACCGCCGGCGCCTGAGGCCCCCAAAAAAAACGGGCCGCCCGAAGGCGGCCCAGTGAGGCTGTAAAGCCTGCTAAGGGAGGAATGTACCCCAAGGGGAAGGGCACGTCCCCTCTCTACACGTGGGGGGTTAAACAAAGGATTAACCAACCGGCCCCATAGGCAGGCTGGGCGATTCGACATTGGTCTAATCGGACGATTTTTCCGGCAGGCCGACAAAACCCGAAAGGCGCGGATTTCAGCGTGGCTTGGCTTCGGCCTGACCACCGCAGGTGCCGACCCTGCGAGCCTGCACCAGATAATCGAACGGCGCGTTGCGGGCGATGCCCTGGGTCTGGATCACCGCCGAGCGCGGCGTATCGACCCGCACCGTCGTCCGCCCCCAGCCGGTGCGCTGGCAGCTGTAATGGACGGTGGCGGTCTTCGGCTCGTTGGCGATCACGAAGCGCGTGCAGCCGGTCTGCTCATGCTCGATCTGGACGAGGCCAGAGGGCTCGGCGACGCACATGGTGCGCGAGGCACGGCCCTGCACGTCGAGCTGCCACAGGCCGGGTTCGAGCTGCTTCAGCGCGACCAGCGCCAGATCGGCCGGCGCCGCGGTGGCGCCCGCCGGCGGAACCGGCGCGGGCGCGCCACCCGGCTGCACGGCCGGCAGCTGCGTGGCCGCCGCCAGCAAAACCGCCATCAATCCTGCGCTACGCAACGCCCAAGCCCGCATCGGTTTCCAAGCCCCATTCCGTCCACGCCCGCTTCTCCAAAAGCCCGGAAGCGGGACAGGCCCTTTCGACCAACCGCCGATACAGCAAGACCGGCGAACACTATCCTGACGAAGTCTGTCTTCGTTATATTACGTTACGTAGGGGACAAAATGATTGTTGCAGCTGCAAGCGCGCCAATCAGATCGATGCGAGCGCGAAAGTGTAGCGCGTCGAGCAATATTCGCAGTCGACATGGATCTCGCCCGCCTCGTCGGCCATTTGCGCGCGCTCGTCCGCCGGGAAACGCGAGATCACCGAACGGATATGATCGGGATCGCAGCGGCACCCGCCGTTGATCGCCACCGCCGGGAAGGTGCGCACCTCATCCTCGTTGAACAGCCGCCAGAGCAATTCGGCAAAAGGCAGGTCGGGATCGCCAAGTTCGGCGGTGGTCACCGTCTGCGCCAGCGCAAGGACATGCTCCCATTCGGGATGGTCGAGCCGGGTATGGATGCGGTCGCGCCCCTCCTCGCCCTCGGGCAGGTGCTGGACGAGCAGGCCCGCGGCGACATGGCGGCCGTCGGGCAGCTTGCGGCTGTGCAGGCGCACCAGGCTGGGCAACTGCTCCGACTGGCTGAAATAGGCCTCGGCCGCCTCGGCGAGCGAGCCGCCCTCGAGCGGAACGATGCCCTGATAGCGCTCGCCGGTCACCGCCTGGTCGAAGGTGATCGCCAGATAGCCGCGCCCGAACAGCGCGAACAGCGAGGGATCGGCCGGAATCTCGGCCAAGCGCTCGACGTCATATTGGACATAGCCGCGCATCTGGCCGTTCTTGTAGTCGGCGACCATCAGGGTCACCGCCCCACCCTCGGCCTGCGCCTGGAGGGTGAGCTGGCCACCGTCATGCTTCAGGGTCGAGCCCAGCAGCGCCGCGAGCACCAGCGCATCGGCCAGCAGCCGCTCGATCGCGGGCGGATAGCCATGCGCCGAAAGGATCTGGTCGAGCGCCGGCCCCAGCCGCACCAGCCTCCCGCGCGCATGGCGATCGGGGATGGTGAAACCCAGGGCGGTGTCGATCGTGTCGGAGGGCGTAGCGGTGCTCATATCGTCGCCTCAAGTCGGTCTTGCCCGGCAGGATTTCAACCCGCGGGCGCCGTCATCCCGCGAAAGCCGGGATCTCGTTTCTTCCTGCGCTCCGCTGCCGAAGCAAAGGCAATGCGATTCCGGCTTTCGCCGGAATGACGGGCCGTGTTGTCAGCCGATCTTGCCCAGGCACCAGAGCAACACCGCCTTCTGGGCGTGAAGGCGGTTCTCCGCCTCGTCCCAGATCAGCGACTGCGGCCCGTCGATCACAGCGTCGACCACTTCCTCGCCGCGATGCGCGGGCAGGCAGTGGAGGAAGACGGCCTCGGGCGCGGCGCCGGCCATCAGCGCCTCGGTGACCTGATAGGGCATCATCGCCGCCAGCTTCTCCTCGGCGTGCGACTGGCCCATCGAGATCCAGGTGTCGGTGACGATCACGTCGGCGCCGGCCGCGACCGCGACCGGATCGCGCGACAGGGTGACGTCGCCGCCCCGCGCCTGCGCCTCGGCGATCACCGCCGGATCGGGATCATAGCCCTCGGGGCAGCCGACCCGCACCGGGAAGCCGAGCAGGCTGCCCGCCTCGACGATCGAGTGGAGGACGTTGTTGCCGTCGCCGAGCCACGCCCAGGCGAGACCCTCGATCGCGCCCTTATGCTCGCTCACCGTCTGCAGATCGGCCATGATCTGGCAGGGGTGCGACATGTCGGTGAGGCCGTTGATCACCGGCACGTCGGCATATTTCGCCAGGTCGCGCGCTTTCTGGTGATCGTCGGTGCGGATCATGATCGCGTCGACATAACGGCTGAGCACGCGCGCGGTGTCGGCGATGGTCTCGCCGCGGCCGAGCTGCATGCTGCCCGATTCCATCACGATCGTGGTGCCGCCCAGCTGGCGCATCGCCATGTCGAACGACACGCGGGTACGGGTCGAGTTCTTCTCGAAGATCATCGCCAGGGTGCGGCCGGCGAGCGGCGCATCGGCGTCGATCGTGCCCTTGGGCAGGCCCTGGCGCGCGGCCTTGCGGGCGATCGCTTCCTCGAGGATCAGCCGCAGGCCATCCGCGCCAGCGTCGGCGAGGTCGATGAAGCTCCGGCTCATGCGGCGGGCTCCCACGTCCGGGCGCCGGCCGAGAGCTTTTCGATGCACTCGGCGATGTGGCTGTCCTCGATCACCAGCGGCGGCAGGATGCGGACGACATTCTCGCTCGCCGAGACGGTGAGCAGGCCGTGCTTGTCGCGCAGATGGGCGACGAAGCCGCGCGCATCGACCGCTTCCTTCATCTTGATGCCGATCATCAGGCCCACGCCGCGGACGCTTTCGAACACCGCGTCATGATTGGGGATCAGCTGCTCGATCGCCTGACGCAGCCGCTCGCCCTTGGCGCGGACATTCGCCAGGAACGCGTCGTTGACCGCAACCTTGAACACCGCCTCTGCGGCGGCGATCGCCAGCGGGTTGCCGCCATAGGTGGAGCCATGGGTGCCGGCCACCATGCCCTTGGCCGCTTCCTCGGTGGCGAGGCAGGCGCCGAGCGGGAAGCCGCCGCCGATGCCCTTGGCCACCGCCATGATGTCGGGGGTGATCCCATACTGCTCATGGGCGAAGAAGGTGCCGGTCCGGCAATAGCCGCACTGCACCTCGTCCAGGATCAGCAGCAGGCCCTGCTCGTCGCAGATCTGGCGCAGCCCCTTCAGGAATTCCTGGGTCGACGGGGTCATGCCGCCCTCGCCCTGCACCGGCTCGACCAGGAAGCCCACGGTGACGTCGTCGACCGCGGCGCGGGCCGCTTCGAGATCGTTGAACGGCACCACCTCGAAGCCCGGTAGCAGCGGCTCGAAGCCGTCGCGCATCTTCGGCTGGTTGGTGGCAGAGATGGTGCCCAGGGTCCGCCCGTGGAAGGCGCTGGAGAAGCTGATGATCTTGTGCCGTTCGGGCTTGCCGTCGGCATAGAAATAGCGGCGCGCGGTCTTGATCGCGCACTCGACCGCCTCGGCGCCCGAATTGGTGAAGAACACCGTGTTGGCGAAGGTCTTGTCGACCAGCTTCTGGGCGAACGCCTCGCCCTGCGGGCTGCCGTAGAGGTTCGAGGTGTGCATCAAGGTCGCCGCCTGGTCGGCGATCGCCTTCACCAGTTCGGGATGGCCATGGCCCAGCAGGTTGACGGCGATGCCGCTGGCGAAGTCCAGATAGCGTTCGCCCTGCTCCCCGATCAGATAGCAGCCTTCGCCTCGCACCGGACGCACGCCGCACCGCGGATAAACCGGCATGAGCGGGGTGATGGTCATGGCAAAAACTCCTTCTTCCTTCCGATGGGTGAGTGAACGCGCTCCGAAAATGCAAAAAGGCGGCCATCCAGCCGCCCTGTCGGAGCGCGCATATAGTGAAGCACCGCCATCTTCGTCAAACGCTTCGTCATGTGCTTCCGCGCGCGCGCCGTGGACCGCACCTGCCCTCCCGCGCCGATCGCCGGTCGCGGACGTTCGTCCCGCGAATCCAACAGGCCATATCGGGCGAGGGATAGGCTTGGCCGCTCCCTCGTTGCCTCTCCAGCCGATGGAGACCTCGATGGACCAGCCATTCTCCCGCCATGACCATGACGAAGCCGGAATTCGAAGCGGGGGCTGCCTGTGCGGCGCGATCCGCTATCGGCTGGACAGCGAGCCGGTCGACGCCGGCTATTGCCATTGCCGCCTGTGCCAGCGCTTCAGCGGCGCGCCCGTGATGGCCTTTGCCAGCCTGCCGCTGGCCGATGTGCATTTCGAAGGCGAGATGCCCGCCCGGTACCAGTCCAGCTCGATCGGCGAACGCTGGTTCTGCCAACAGTGCGGCAGTTCGATCGCGATGTGGCTGAGCTATGCCCCCGACAGCCTCGACATCGCGATGGCGACGCTCGACGATCCGACGATGCTGCCACCCGGCTTCCATGTCTGGCGCGAAAGCCGGGTCGGCTGGTTCGACACGATCGACGCGCTGCCGCGCCATGAACGCGCCCGGCCCGAAACCTTGCGCCGCTTCCCCGCGCTGGCAGAGGAAGACCTGGCCGGCGGCTAAGACCGGCCGCCCATCTCGCGGAAACCGCGGAACGATGCTATGAGGGGGTATGATCAAGGCCCTCTCGCTTGGCTTGTCGCTGCTGCTGGCACCCGTCGCGCTGGCCGCGCAACCGGCGACTCCGGCCGAGAGCGAGGCGCCGGCCTTTCCGAAACCCACGGTGCTCGACTGGGGCGAGGATTTCCGGCTGAACAGCCTTCCTAAGAACGCCGCCCAGGCAGGGCTGACCGATGCGACCGCGGCAGAGATAAGCCGTCCGCAGGGCACCACCACGACCCGCACATCTCCGTCGGTCGCGGCGCTCGGCGGCCGCAACCCCACCCGCACCCCGGCCAGCAACCGCCCGATCGTGCCCGACCAGACGATGCTGACGGTGCAGGCGCCGGTCAGCTCCGGGCCGGTGTCGGTGGGGGCCGCCTATGGCCGCTATCGCGCCACGCCGACGACCCGGCAGGTGTCGTCGCAGGACGCCCGCGTGTCGCTGGGGATCGCTTTCTAGTCCGCAGCGGGGGCGAATCCTTGCCGCCGCCCCGCGCGCCCGCTAAGGGCCGCCGGTCATGCAATATGTCAGCACCAGGGGCTCGGCCCCCCGCCTAGGGTTCGAAGACGTCACGCTCGCGGGGCTCGCCTCCGACGGCGGCCTTTATGTGCCCGATCAGTGGCCCAGCTTCACCACCGCCGAAATCGCGGCGATGCGCGGCCTTTCCTATGTCGACACGGCCGTCGCGGTGATGAAGCCGTTCGTCGCCGGCGCGCTGACCGACGCCGAGCTGAAGAGCCTGTGCGAGGCCGCCTATGGCCGCTTTGCCCATGCCGCAGTAGTGCCGCTCAAGCAGCTCGACCATCGCCAGTGGCTGCTCGAACTGTTCCACGGGCCCACCCTGGCCTTCAAGGACGTCGCCCTGCAGCTGCTGGGCCTGCTGTTCGAGAAGTTCCTCGCCAAGCGCGACACCCACCTGACCGTGATCGGCGCGACCAGCGGCGACACCGGATCGGCCGCGATCGACGCGCTGGCCGGCCGCGCCAAGGTGGACATCTTCATGCTCCACCCCAAGGGCCGCGTGTCCGAGGTGCAGCGCCGCCAGATGACCACGGTGCTGGCGCCCAACGTCCACAATATCGCGATCGAAGGCAGCTTTGACGACGCCCAGGCGTTGGTGAAGGCCATGTTCGCCCATCAGGAATTCGCCAGCCGCTTCAACCTGTCCGCGGTCAACTCGATCAACTGGGCGCGGCTGATGGCGCAGGTGGTCTATTATTTCTACGCCGGCGTGCAGCTGGGCGCGCCCGACCGCCCCGTCGCCTTCTCGGTGCCGACCGGCAATTTCGGCGACGTCTTCGCCGGCTATGTCGCCGCGCGCATGGGCCTGCCGGTGGCCAAACTGATCGTCGCCACCAACGTCAACGACATCCTCCATCGCGCGCTGTCGGCCGGCGACTATTCGGTCGGCACGGTCACGCCCACCGCCGCGCCCTCGATGGACATCCAGGTCAGCTCGAACTTCGAGCGGCTGCTGTTCGACCTGCACGGCCGCGACGGCGCCGCGCTGGCCGCGACGATGCAGGGCTTCGAGTCGAGCAAGAAGCTCGATATCCCCGCCGCGATGCGCGAGCAGGCCGCGGGGCTGTTCACCAGCACCCGGATCGACGCAGACCGGATGCAGCTGGCGATGCGCTGGGCGCACGACCGCGCGAACGAGACGATCGATCCGCACAGCGCGATCGGCCTGGCCGCCGCGCAGGACGCCGATCTGGACCCGAGCGTGCCGATCGTCACCCTGGCCACCGCCCACCCCGCCAAGTTCGGCGATGCAGTGGAGCGCGCGACCGGCGTGCGGCCGACCCTGCCCGCCCGCATCGGCGAGCTGTTCGAGCGGCAGGAGCGCTATGCGGTTCTCCCCGCCGAGATCGGCGCGATCGAGGGCTTCGTCACCGAAACCGCGGCGGCCACGGCCTGAACCCGATGAGCGGCCCGCGCCTCCACAAGCTGGCCAACGGCTTCACCGTCGCCGTCGAACCGATGGCGGGAGTCGAGACGCTCGCGCTCGGCCTGCATGTGGACTGCGGCGCGCGGCACGAGGAAGCCCGGGTCAACGGCCTGGCGCATCTGTTCGAGCATATGGTGTTCAAGGGCGCCGGCGGCCGCAGCGCGCGGGAGATTTCCGAGGCGGTCGAGAATGTCGGCGGCTATCTCAACGCCTACACCTCGCGCGACCAGACCGCCTTCCAGGCGCGGATGCTGGCCGAGAATGTCGACCTGGGCGTCGAACTGATCGCCGATCTGGTCCGCAAGCCGCATTTCGATCCGAACGATCTGGTGCGCGAGAGGGACGTCGTGCTGCAGGAACTGGGCGAGGCCCGCGACCTGCCCGACGACATCATCAACGATCATTTCCACATCACCGCCTGGCCCGGCCAGGCGTTCGGCCGCCCGGTGCTGGGCGACGAGGAGACGATCGCCGCGATCGGCGTGGACGACCTGCAGGCCTGGACCCGCAAACATTATCGGCCCGACGGCATGGTGCTGGCCGCCGCCGGCAAGATCGACATCGATCAGCTGATCGACCTGGCCGAAGCGCGCTTCGGCGACATGGAAGCGGCGCCCCGCGCGGTGCCCGAACTGGCGAGCTACCAGGGCGGCAGCTTCGTCGAGCGGCGCCGGCTGGAATCGGCGCACATCATGTTCGGCTATGAAGGCGTCAGCTATTACGACCCGGCCTATTATCCGTTGCTGCTGTTCAGCCAGGCTGCGGGCGAAGGCAGCTCCTCGCGCCTGTTCCAGTCGATCCGGGAGGATCGGGGGCTTGCCTATTCGATCGGCACCTCGGTCTCGGCGTGGCGCGACACCGGCATGCTGACCGTCTATCTCGCCACCGCCCGGCGCGAGGCGCAGCACGCGACCGACCTGGCCCGCGACCTGCTGCGCGAGACCGCGGCCGACCTGACCCCGGCCGAACTGGCCCGCGCCAAGGCGCAGATCCGCGCGACGATCCTGATGGCGCTCGAATCGGTGCAGAGCCGCTCGGACCGGCTCGGCTTCCAGACCTTGGCCCATGGCGCGCCGGTCGACCCGGCGACGATCGTGGCGCGGGTGGAAGCCTGCACGATCGACCAGGTCCGCGCCGCCGGCGCCCGCCTGCTGAAAGGCCGCGAGACGCTGGCGACGGTGGGCCCCGCGCTCAAGGCCGCGGCGTGAGCGCTCCCGCGCTCTTCGCCATCCGCTCTCCCCATTCCGTCATCCCAGCGCAGGCTGGGATCTCGGGAGGCTCCTGCGGCGCCCTCATCTCCTCATCTCCTGAGACTCCAGCTTTCGCTGGAGTGACGATTATGGTTTTGGCGTAGGACTATGAACCTCCTCACCCTGATCACCGAACCCTGGCCCGATTACGGGCTCGTCGACTCCGGCCATGGCCGCAAGCTGGAGCGCTATGGCCGCTTCAGCTTCATCCGCCCCGAGCCCCAGGCGATGTGGGCGCCCGTCTCCACCAACTGGGAGGCCGATGGCGACTTCATCGGCGCGTCGGACGAGGATGGCGGCGGCAAATGGCATCTGTCGCGCGACGTGCCGCGCGGCGGCTGGCATCTGCGCTGGAACGAGGTGCGCTTCACCGCGCAGAACACCCCCTTTCGCCACCTCGCCTTCTTCCCCGACATGGCCCCGCAATGGGACTGGATGCGCGAGCGCACCGCCGAGGGCGACGAGGTGATGAACCTGTTCGGCTATACCGGCGTGGGCACGCTGGCGCTGGCCGCCAAGGGCGCGAAGGTCACCCATGTCGATGCGTCGAAGAAATCGGTCGATGCCGCCAAGGCGAACGCCTTTCTGAGCGACATGGCCGATCGGCCGATCCGCTGGATGGTCGACGATGCCACCAAGTTCACCGCGCGCGAGGTGCGCCGCGAACGCCGCTATGACGGCATCTTCCTCGACCCGCCGAAATTCGGCCGCGGCCCGAATGGCGAGACCTGGCGGCTCGAAGAGGGTCTGCCCGGCCTGATCGCCGACTGCCGCGCGCTGCTCGACGAGAATTCCAAATATCTGGTGCTGACCGTCTACGCGATCCGCATGTCGGCGCTCGCCATCGGCGAATTGCTGCAACAGGCGATGGCCGATCTGGGCGGCACCGTGGAAGTGGGCGAAATGGCCGTGCGCGAGGAAGCGCGCGGACTGCTGCTGCCGACCGCGATCTTCGCGCGGTGGCGGCGGGACTGAGCGGCTTCAGTCAGCCGCAATCCAATCCATGACCGTCACCCCGGACTTGATCCGGGGTCCCGCTGCCTTTTCCGGCGGCGGCACAATCGAAACGAAGAAGAATCCCGGGTCGAGCCCCGGGATGACGAGATAAGAAAAGGGCCCCGGGGACGTCACGTCCCGAGGCCCTTTTTCTTTCAGTTCAATCGCTTACTGCGCGGTCCAGCCGCCGTCGACCGGAATAGCCACGCCGGTGATCTGCGCCGCCGCGTCGCTCGCCAGGAAGGCGGCGAGTTCGCCCATCTGCTCGGGCGTCGCGAACTGCTTCGAGGGCTGCTTGTCCTCGACCAGCTTGGCCGCCGCTTCCTCGATCGTGATCCCCTGGTTCTTCGAGAGATCGTCGATCTGGCTCTGGATCAGCGGGGTCAGCACGAAGCCGGGGCAGATCGTGTTGCTGGTGATGCCGCTGCCCGCGGTTTCCAGCGCGACGACCTTGCTGAGGCCGACGACGGCATGCTTCGAGGCGACATAGGCCGCCTTGTGCAGGCTGGCGACGAGGCCATGGACCGAGGCGACGTTGATGATCCGCCCGAAGCCCTTGGCCCGCATGTGCGGGATGGCGTGGTGGATGCCCCAGAAGACACCGCCCAGGTTGATCGCGATGATCGCGTTGTACTTGTCGGCCGGGAAATCCTCGATCGCCGAGGTGAACTGGATGCCGGCATTGTTCACCAGGATGTCGATCGAGCCGAAGCTGCTGACCGACAGGTCGATCATCGCCTTGACGTCGTCAGGCTTGGAGATGTCGGCCGGACTATAGACGACAGTAACGCCATATTTCGCTTCAAGATCAGCCCGCACGGCTTCGATGGCCGCGGCTTCACCAAAGCCGTTGATGACGAGATTGGCGCCTTTCGAGGCCAGAACATTTGCGATTCCCAGCCCGATTCCGCTGGTGGAACCAGTAACGACGGCGCTGCGTCCCTTGAGCATGTGACTATCCCCTGCCCTGACTAGTCGGGATCGCTTCGTCGCTTTGAAATGTTGCAACGCGATGACCATGTTGCGACGCGGCGAATCGATCTTGCACAACTATTTAGCCTGCTGTAAGCCTTGGCACTACAGCAAAGATTACCCTTATTTCTGCTGTCAGGTGGGGGGTATTATGGCGACCAAGCAAACGCAGCAATCGGGCGCCTATATACCGGGAATCAATAGTAAAAAGATCAATCTTGCGCTGCAAGGCGGCGGAGCGCACGGCGCTTTCGCCTGGGGTGCGCTCGACAAGCTTCTCGAAGATGGCCGGGTCAGTTTCGACGCGGTGAGCGCCACCAGCGCCGGCGCGATGAACGCTACGGTTCTGGGCTATGGCCTGACGATCGGCGGCGCCGATGGCGCGCGCGAGGAACTGGAGAAGTTCTGGAAGAAGATCAGCGACGAAGGCGCCAAAGGCCCGCTGCAGCCGTCCTGGTATGACAAGCTGATGGGCAATCACAGCCTGGACAACAGCCCGGCCTTCGCCTTCTTCGACATCCTGTCGCGGCTGATGTCGCCCTATGAACTCAACCCGATGAACCTCAACCCGCTGCGCGACGTGCTGGAAAGCTCGATCGACTTCAACGTGTTGCGCGAGGGCTGCCCGATCAAGCTGTTCCTGTCAGCCACCAATGTGCGCACCGGCAAGGTCCGCATGTTCGAGAACCACGAGATCGGGCCCGACCAGGTGCTCGCCTCGGGCTGCCTGCCCTTCCTGTTCCAGTCGGTGATGATCGACGGCGAGGCGTATTGGGACGGCGGCTATATGGGCAATCCCGCCATCTTCCCGCTGATCTACGGCAGCGAGACCAGCGACGTGGTGATCATCCACATCAATCCGCTGATCCGCAACGAGGTGCCGAAGACGGCGAAGGAAATCCTCAACCGGCTCAACGAGATCAGCTTCAATTCCAGCCTGATGCGCGAGATGCGGGCGATCGCCTTCGTCAGCCATCTGATCGACGACGGCCAGCTCGACGACGACAAGCATCGCCGCATGCTGATCCACTCGATCCAGGACGAGGAATATATGGCCAGCCTGGGGGTCAACAGCAAGCTCAACCCCGACTGGAAGTTCCTCAAGGAACTGCGCGACGTCGGCCGCGAATGCGCCGGCCGATGGCTCAACGAGCATTTCGACGACATCGGGGTGCGCGCCTCCACCGACATCAAGTCGGCCTTTCTATAGGCCGCTTTCTACAGTCTGCGTTTCACGTCTGAGGGGACAGCCGAACGATGACGCCAGAAGAAATCCTCAAGCTGCCGTCGATGCCGGCGGTTGCGCCCAGCTATCCGCTGGGGCCGTACCGGTTCGTCGACCGCGAATATATGATCATCACCTACGAGACCGACCCGGCGCTGCTCCGCGCCGCGGTGCCGGAACCGCTGGTGCCCAACAGCGAGAACCTGGTCCTCTACGAATGGATCAAGATGCCCGACAGCTCGGGCTTCGGCGACTATACCGAGAGCGGCATCGTCATCCCCTGCACCTTCAACGGGGAGCCGATCAACTACACCGCTCAGATGTATCTCGACGACGAGCCGCCGATCAGCGCGGGCCGCGAGATCTGGGGCTTTCCCAAGAAATATGCGCTGCCCAAGCTGATCGTCGCGTCCGACACGCTGACCGGCACGCTGTCCTATGCGGGCCAGAACATCGCGATGGGGACGATGGCCTATAAGTGGCAGGAGAGCCCCGGCGGGGTCGAGGCGATGGCCAAGGGCATGACGAAGACGTCGTGCAACCTGAAGATCATCCCCGACGTCGACGGCAGCCCGAAGATCTGCCAGCTCGTCGCCTATAATCTGATGGACATCACCGTGAAGGGCAGCTGGATCAGCCCCGCCCGTCTCGAACTGATCCCGCACGTCAATGCGCCGGTCGCCGACCTGCCGATCAAGCAGATCGTCGGCGGCAAACATTATGTCGGCGACCTCACCCTGCCCCATGGCCGGGTGCTGTTCGACTATATCAAAGACGCAGCGAGCTGAGGGGGGCAAGGCCATGAACAAGCAGGATGTGCTGAAACTCAGCTCGATGCCGCTGCAGAGCCCGACCTATCCGACGGGGCCGTACAAGTTCTTCAAGCGGCAATATATGATCATCTCCTATCGCACCGATCCGGCGATGATCCGCAAGATGCTGCCCGAACCGCTCGAGCCCGATGGCGACACCGTCTCGGTCCAGTGGCTCGATCTGCCCGATGGCGAAGGCTTCGGCGCCTATTCGGCGGCGGCGCAGGTGATTCCCTGCACCTTCAACGGCGAGAAGTGCAACTTCCTGACCCAGATGTATGTCGACAACTGCCCGCCGCTCGCGGGTGGCCGCGAGATCTGGGGCTATCCGATGAAGTACGGCATCGCCGAGCTCAAGACGACGAGCGACACGCTGACGGGCGTGCTCACCTACGCCGGCCAGCGCACCGCCAGCGGAACGATGGTCTACAAGCATGGCGGCCCGAAGGATCTCGGCGAAATCGAATCGCTGCTCAAGCGCACCCAGGTCACCCTGAAGCTGATCCCCGATATCGACGGCTCGGCGGCCATCGCCCAGCTTGTGGGTATCACTTTCGACGACATCGTCGTGAAGGGCGCCTGGACCGGCCCCGCGCGGCTCGAGCTGATCCCGGCGGTGAACTGCCCGATGGCGGACCTGCCGGTGCTCGAGCAGAAGGGCGGGCTCCACCTCGTCACCGACATGACGCTGCCCTATGGCCGCGTCCTGCACGACTATCTCGTCGACGAGGCGGACATGGCCCGCCCCCCGGTCGGATCGGAAGGCAAAGACCTCTCGGCCGGCGGCGACCCGATGATGGGGACGAACTAAGCTGGATCGGGCTGCCGCGGCCGGTTCGCGGCGCTGATGGAAACAGGAACGGCGTGAGGACATAGCTCCTCACGCCGTTTTCCGTTTGCGGCCTTACCGCAGCTACTCCAGCAGCGCCTCGATCGCCTCGGCCATCGCGACATCGCGGTGCGAGAGGCCGCCCGCGTCGTGGGTGGTGAGGAGGATGTCGACCCGGTTCCAGACGTTCGACCATTCGGGATGATGGTCGTGCTTCTCGGC
The DNA here is from genome assembly GCA_963540925.1 of uncultured Sphingomonadaceae bacterium. GTDB lineage: Bacteria > Pseudomonadota > Alphaproteobacteria > Sphingomonadales > Sphingomonadaceae > Rhizorhabdus. The sequence goes on along the minus strand of CAUTRN010000046.1, from coordinate 23,508 downwards.
ATAGAGCGCGACCCTGGTCATGAAGGCGAAGGCGGCCGAGAAGTCGGGGAAGGTGAAGCGGCGGCTGATCGCGTCGCGGCTGTCGTCATAGTCCCAGTCGGACAGGCTATCGAGCGCGTCGGCGCGCTCCTCGTCGCTCAGGGGTTCGATCGCCATGGTCCCATCCTTCTTCGTTGAGACGCTTGATTCACGTATCGTGCTGATAAGCGCGATACGATCAAGGTCTGGTGCTGGCATGTTTCGGTTACGGCCTTTATGTCGGCGCTGGATGAGTGAAGGTCAAACCCTCCCCCCCGATGCCGACCGGATCGAAGCGATCGCCCGTGCGACGATCGCCAGGCTGCCCGCCGAATTCGCCCGGCATCTGGGCGACGTGGTGCTGCGCATCGACGAGTTCGCCGATGACGAGACCCTCGCCGAGATGGGGATCGAGAATCCCTTCGAGCTGACCGGCCTCTATCGCGGCGTACCGATCGGCGAGAAGTCGGTCGTCCATTCGGGCGCGATGCCCGACATGATCCACCTCTATCGCCGCGCGATCCTCGACGAATGGGTCGAGACCGGGGTGACCCTGGAGGCGCTGGTCTCGCATGTCGTGATCCACGAGATCGGCCATCATTTCGGCCTGTCCGACGACGATATGCACGCGCTCGAGGAGATGGTCGGCTGATGCAGGCGCGGCTGGCGTTCGATCGGGTCGCCTGCCTGCGCGGCGAACGGCTGCTGTTCGAGGGCTTGAGCTTCGCGCTGGCGGCCGGCGAAGCGGCGCTGCTGAGCGGCCCCAACGGCGCCGGCAAGTCGAGCCTGATGCGGATCGCCGCCGGCCTGCTGCCTGCCTCCGCAGGCACCGTCGATCGCGAGGGCGGGATCGCCTTCGCAGGCGAGGCCGCGGCGCTCGATGCGCGGCTGCCGCTGGGCCGGGCGCTCGGCTTCTGGGCGAGCCTCGACGGGGTGGGCCAGCCCGAGGTGGCGGCCGCGCTCGACCATATGGGGATCGCCAATCTCGCGCCGGTGCCGGTGCGGATGCTCTCGACCGGCCAGCGCAAGCGCGCCGCGCTCGCCCGCGTGATCGCCGGCCGCGCCGCCATCTGGCTGCTCGACGAGCCCGGCAACGGCCTCGACACCGCTTCGACCGAGCGGCTCGCCGCGGCGATGGCCACGCACCGCGCCAAGGGCGGGATCGTGATGGTGGCGACCCACCAGCCGATCGCCCTGCCCGACGCAACTCCCATCGTTCTGGGAGCCCGTTGATGGGCCTGTGGGGCGCGATCATCCTGCGCGACGTAAGGCTCGCCTATCAGGGCGGCGGCGCGCTGCTGCCGCTGATCTTCTTCCTGCTGGTGGCGACCCTCTTCCCCTTCGCGGTGGGGCCGGACGGCCCGTTGCTCGCCAAGGTGGGCGGCGGGGCGCTGTGGATGGCGGCCTTGCTCGCCGCGCTGCTGCCGGTCGACCGGCTGGTGGCGCCCGATGCCGAAAGCGGGGTGCTCGACCAATATGCGGTGCGCGGCCTGTCCGACGAGGGGGTCGCCGCCGCCAAGCTCGCCGCGCACTGGCTGGGCTTCGGCCCGCCGCTGATGCTCGCCGCCCTCCCCGCCGCCGCGCTGCTGCGGCTCGACGGCGCGGTGCTCGCCCGGCTCGAACTGGGCCTGGCGATCGGCACCCCAGCGCTCGCCGCGCTGGGTGTGATGACGAGCGCGCTCACCCTGGGCCTGCGCGGCGCGGGCGCACTCGCGGGCCTCGTGATGCTGCCGCTCGCCATCCCGATCCTGATCTTCGGCGCGGGCGCGCTCGGCCCCGACGGCATGGGCGCGCTCAAGCTGCTCGGCGCCACCGCGCTGCTGCTGACCGCGATGGCCCCCTTCGCGGCGGGCGCCGCGATGAGGGCGGGGCGGGACTAGCCTTAACCCCTCTCCCCTAATGGGAGAGGGGTTAGGAAATCTGCGTCATCACGAAGGCATAGGCCTCGGCATCCTCGCGCAGGCTGTCGAACCGGCCCGACTTGCCGCCATGGCCCGCGCCCATATTGGTCTTGAGCAGCAGCGGCGCATCGTTCGTGCGGGTCGCGCGCAGGCGGGCGACCCATTTGGCGGGCTCCCAATAGGTCACGCGGGGATCGTTGAGGCCCGCCGTCACCAGCATCGGCGGATAGGCCTGGGCGCTCACATTCTCATAGGGGCTGTAGCTGAGGATCAGCTCGAACGCCGCCTTGTCGGTGATCGGGTTGCCCCATTCGGGCCATTCACCGGGGGTCAGCGGCAGGCTCTCGTCCTGCATCGTGTTGAGCACGTCGACGAAGGGCACGTCGGCCACCACCGCGCCCCACAGGTCGGGATCGGTGTTGGCGACCACGCCCATCAGCTCGCCGCCGGCCGAGCCGCCGTTGATCGCGATGTTGCCGGCCTTGGTGAAGCCCGCGTCGATCAGCCCCTTCGCCGCATCGGAGAAGTCGCGGAAGGTGTTCCAGCGCGCTTCGGCCTTGCCCTGGAGATACCAGTCATAGCCCAGGTCGTCGCCGCCGCGGATATGCGCGATCGCATAGGCCCAGCCGCGATCGACCAGCGACAGGCGGATCGTCGAGAAGCCCGGCGGAATGGCATGGCCATAGGCGCCATAGGCATAGAGGAAGAGCTTGCCCGATCCATCCTTCGGATAGCCCTTGCGATAGAGCACCGAGATCGGGATCAGCTTGCCGTCGCGCGCGGGCACCATCAGCCGTTCGGTGGCGTAGAGCGACGGATCATAGCCCGACGGAATCTCCTGCACCTTCAAGCTGGTCAGCGCGTGCGAGCCGGGGTCATAGTCATACACCGTCTGCGGCGTGACCATCGACGCATAGCCGATCCGATAGGCGGCCGGATCATAGTCGGGATTGCTGCCGAGGCTGGCGGTGTAGCTCGCCTCCGGGAAGGCGATGCGATGCTCGGCACCGTCATAGGCGCGCAGGCGGATCTGATCGAGCCCATCGACCCGCTCGGTGAGCAGCAGATGCCGGGCGAAGGACGTGATGCCGCGGATATAGACGCGATCGGAGCCCGCGATCACCGTCTCCCAATCGCCGGGCGCGGCCGGATCGGCGCGCGCGACGCGGAAATTGACATGATCGTCGTTGGTCAGGATCCACAGCGACCCGTTGGCGCTGTCGACCGAATATTCGCGCTTCTCCCGGCGCGCGCTCACCAGCAGCAGCCCGGCTGTGGGATCGGCGGCGGGGAGCAGACGGATCTCGGTGGTCTGGTGATCGCCGGTCTGGACGACGATCCAGCGGTCGTCCTGGGTCTTGCCGATCCGGACGTTGAAACCGATGTCGTCGGTCTCCTCATAGACGGTCGGGTCGGTCGCCGGATCGCTGCCGAGGATGTGGAGCCGCGCGCGGAAAGTGCGCCAATTGTCGTTCACCTCGGTATAGACGAGGCTCTTCGAATCCGCGCCCCAAGCGATCGCGCCATTGGTGATCGCGCTGACCGTCTCGATATCCTGCCCGGTCGACAGGTCGCGCACCCGCAGCTCGAAACGCTCGGCGCCATTGCGGTCCGAAGACCAGGCCGCCAGCTTGCCGTCGGGGCTGACGCTCAGCACCTGCAAGCGGAAATAGTCATGGCCCTCGGCCTCGGCCGGTTCGTCGAGGATCACCTCGTCGGCGCCGCCGGCCACCGGCTTGCGATACCAGATGCGATATTGGCCGCCGGGCTTGTAGGCCCACCAGTAGAGCCAGTCGCCGTCCTTCTGGGGAACGCTGGCGTCGTCTTCCTTCAGCCGCGCCTTCATCTCGGCGAAGAGTTCGTCGACCAGCGCCGCCCGCGGCTGCATCGCCGCCTCGAACCAGGCATTCTCCTGTTTCAGATAGGCGAGCACATCGGGCTCGTCGATCGTCGGATATTTCTGGTCCTTCAGCCAGAACCAGGGATCGTCGATCACATGGCCATGGCGGCTATACTGGTGCGGACGCTGGCCCGCGACGGGCGGCTTGGCGGGCGAAGTCATCTTGTCCGTAGGTCCTGCTGGGAGAATCAGGCGGGCATCAACGCGGCGAGCTGGGCGCGCTCGGCATCGAACAGCCCCTGGAGCTCATCGAGCGCCGCGCCGAGCGCGGCGGCCCCGGCGCCGTCATTGGCATCGGTCGCGGCCTGGCGGCGCAGGTCGAGCTCGGCCAGCGCCTCGGCCAGCGGCGCGGAGGTGGCGTCGACATCGCTATAGGCCTGCTGCGCGGCGACCCAGGCCTCGCTGCCCTCGGCCGCGCGGCGCCCCGCCTCGATCTGCGGCCGCGCCTTTTCCAGCGCGGCGCGGAAGGCCGAATCGGCGGTGCGCCCGCGCTCGACAACCGCGGCGACATCGGCCGAGGGCGGCAACGGCGCGGGCGTGGCCGGCGGCGCCGGCGGCACCGCGTCGGCCTGCATCACCTCGCGTTCGATCGGACGGGGAGCGAGCGACGGATAGCCCGTCACGTCGGCGCACCCGGAAAGCCCCGTGAACAGGGCCAGCGCGGGCAGGGAAAGGCGGCTCGTCATGGCGGTTGATCTAGGCCCTGCTCCGGCGAACGGCAATGGCCCGCGACGGCGCCTGCGCCGCCGTCCGGGTGCGCGGCCCGCCGCAACCGGCCTCCGGACAATATCCGCACAAAGATGTCATGAACGCTGTTGACGCGCGCCGATCCCCCCGCTAGAGGCGCCACTCCACCGACGGCCCGTCGCAATCGCACGGATCGCCGGCAGGGTGAAAGGGCCATCCCTTCGGGAAAAACCCTTTGAAATCAGTGCGCGCCCGTAGCTCAGCTGGATAGAGCATCAGACTACGAATCTGAGGGTCGGACGTTCGAATCGTTCCGGGCGCGCCAATTTCTTCCAGGTTTTGCAGAGCAAGATCTGAGGGCTTCACAAAAGAGCGGTAGATCGAACGCTGCGCGGTTCTCGCGCAGTGCAGCGGTGCACCGTGAATGTGATCCTAGCTGTGCGGATGGCGCATATCGGGCCGCTCGAATTTTCGCGCCGATCCAGCTGTGATTTTGCCGTTGCGCGGCTGCCAGCTTCGACCCTCAGCGAAAGCACATGGTCGCTGCGCTGCAACGGCATAGCTGGTGGCGCAGGGCGAAGGCCCCGCCATCAGCGACAGGGCCACGCAGCCGAATGACGGCTGATGAGAACAAGCGAGCAGACAGGGCCTGCCCTGTCCTCGTCGCTTCGATGGCCATTTTGCGTGTCGACTTGCCGCTTCGGAAAAAAGCCCGGTGCACCGCCACCAGCGGCGCACCGGGATCGCATCGTCAGAAGTTCACCTCGATCCCGGCGCGGATCACCGGGCCGAACTGGTCGAAGCCGCCGCCGACCGCGGAGATCGCCGTCACCGACTGCATCACCGGCAGATGGACGTTGAGGACATTGGTGACGCCCAGCGACACCGTCACGTCCTGCACCCCGTTCAGATCGAAGCGATAGGAGCCCGAGAGGTCATTGTAGAAACGGGCACCGGTCTTGCGCGGCGAGATCAGCTCGCGGCTGATCCCCGGCGAGATGTCGCTGATGCTCTGGCTCGACTGGTAGCGGCCCTGCCAGCCCATCTTCCACCCGTTGATCGCATAGTTCAGCGAGGCGATGCCCTTATATTTCGGATAGCCCAGCGAACCTTCGAGCACCTTGTACAGGTCCGGCCGCGCCTGGAAGGTGAAGGTGCGGAAGCGGTGCAGATAGGTCATCGACAGGTTGGTCGACAGGCGGCCAGCGCCCAGCCCGGTGGTGTAGAAGATCTGCGTGTCGAGGCCCGAGGTCTGGAGCTTCGAGGTGTTCACATAGGTGCTGGTGCCACCGGTGATCGCGAAACGGTTCGCGCTCGCCTGGTTCGCCTCGCGCACGATCAGCGCGCACAGGGTGGGATCGGGGCCGTCGGCGCGGTCGACGCAGTTGTTGGCGATGTCCTGGCCGCTCAGGAAGCTGATCGCGTCCTTGATCTTGATGTCGAACCAGTCGACGCTGATCTGCAGCCCGGGCAGGAATTTCGGCGACAGGCTGGCGCCGGCCGTCCAGCTGTCCGAGACTTCGGGCTTCAGATTGGGGTTGCCCGACACGGTGAACTGGACGCCGAGGCCGCCGTTCAACGGCGTGAAATTGGCGGGTCGCCCCAGCACCGCGCAGTTCGCCGCGCGGTTCGGATTCTGGCTGAGCTGCGCCTGGGCGCAAGGGTCGGTGATGTTGGTGGTCTGACCTTCGGTGGGCCGGAAGGCCTCGAAGATATTGGGCGCGCGGATCGCGTGGCTCAGCGTGCCGCGCAGGCGCAGCCCCTCGACCGGCTCCCAGATCGCGCCGCCCTTCCACGAGGTGACCGTGCTCGAATGGCTGTAGGAGGCGTGGCGCACCGCGCCTTCCAGCGACAGCAGCTTGGCGAAGGGCAGGTCGGTGAGCAGCGGCACGTTCAGCTCGCCGAAGAACTCGGTGACATGATAGCCGCCGCTATAGTCCTGCGACGCCGCCTGGGTGGTCAGGCCGCCCCGGATCAGCGGATCGTTGGTCCGGCCGTTGCGCTCCTCGCGATATTCGGCGCCCACCGCGATGCCGACGGCGCCGCCGCCCGGCAGGGTCAGGAACTTGCTCGAATCCCCCGAGAAGGACGCACCGGTGGTGATCTGCCGGATGAAGGCGCGCGACACCGTGGTCGCCCGGACGAACTCTCGCGCCGCTTCCGAACTCGACATCGCGCCGAAGGGGTTGAACGGGACGCAGGCGCCGCCGCCGACGATCGACGGGCGGACATAGCTGGCCGACTGCAGCGCCGGCACGTCCATCCGGCAGCGGACCTGGCCGGTGGCGGGATCGACGACGGCGTCGATCGCGGCGCGATAATTGGCCGTGATCAAGCGGTTATAGCCGGTGAACTTGGCCTTGGTCTTCCCGTAGGTGCCGTAGATGTCATAGCTGATGTCGGACAGGCCGGTCTCGACCTTGCCCTTGAAGCCGCCGGTGAAGGACAGGCTGTTGCGGTCCACCTTGCTGCGGCGCAGGCCGACGTCGAAGAAGGACCGGTCCATCTGCAGGGTGGTGACGCCCGCCGCCAGCAGCTGCGAGCGCAGCGCGGAATTGAGGAAGGCGTTCTGGGCGACGTTGATCGGGATCGCCGACTGCTGGACCGGCTGGCCCAGGCCCATGGTCGACGTGTTGTTATAGTCGACGTTCAGATAGGCCTGGATCGAGTCCGTCAGGTCGTAATGGCCGCCGACGCTGACATTGTAGCGCCGCGTATCGGGCACGATCGAGATCGTGTCGTCATAGCGGAAGCAATATTCGCCGCAGTTGTTGAAGATGCCGAACAGATTGCCGTCGGTGAACAGCGCGGTGGGCAGCGCGCGGCGGGTGCCGTCGGGGTTGAAGGTGAAGGCGCCCAGGCTGCCGGTCTCGCCCCGGATGCCGACCACGCCGTCGCCCGAGAAGCGGAAGGATTCGCCGTTCGGCATCACCAGCTGATTGGGAATGCCGTCGTTCGGGCCGGTGTTCGCCGGATTGTTGACGAGGATATTGTTGTGCATGTCCGCGTGGCGCGGGGTGATCATCTTGATCTTGGTATAGTCCAGGGCCAGCGTGACGTTGCCGCGATCCTCGTTGAAATTCTTGCCGGCGAGCAGGCTGCCGCCCCAGGTGCGCCCTTCCGAGCTCTCGGTCGGCTGCGACCCGCTCAGCGACAATTTGACGCCGTTGTAATTGTCCTTGGTGATGATGTTGACGACGCCCGACACCGCGTCCGAGCCGTAGATGGCCGAGGCGCCGCCGGTGATGATCTCGATCCGCTCGATCAGATTGGGGTTGATCGAATTGAGGTCGACCGCCGCGCTGTCGGTGCTGCCCGCCACGCGGCGCTTGCCGTTCACCAGCACCAGCGTGCGGTTCGCGCCCAGGCTGCGCAGGTCGACCACGGCCAGGCCGCCGGCGGTCTCGCCGCGGGTGCCGGCGGCGCCGCTCTGCTGGTTCTGCTGCATGCTGCCCGAGAAGCCGATCGCCGGCTGCTGCGCCAGGGCGCGGCCGATGTCGAACTGGGTGTTGTTGGTTTCCAGCGTCTCGGAGGTCACCAACCCCACCGGGGTCGGCAGGTCCATGATCGGCCGCGCGATGCGCGATCCCGTCACCACGATGTCGGCGACCTTGCCGTCTTCCGCCGGGGCTTCGGCCGCCTGGGCGAAAGCAGGGCCGGAAAGACCGATCAGCAACGCGATCGGCAACAGAGACGTCGAAACCCGAAAGTCAGCCTTCCGCTTGAACCCCATTTTATATCTCCCCGGATCGTCCTGCCGGTCCGCTCTCTGGCGGTGCTCCTGCGGGACATGATGTTGCATAAGAGTTTCGGGCCGGACGTTTCCCGTGCCCGATCGACACAGATTCATTCTTGTCGTCGCTCCGGTCTCGCCGCTCGGCCCCCAGCCGCGGCGAGGCTCCTTGTCGAGCCGGGCATCGTGCATACCCGGTGCGGCGCCAGTGCTTATTGCCTCAAAACGGTAGCATTGGGCCGCCGCGCGACAAGCGCGAAGAGGTAACCGGGTTGGTGACTCAAAGCGACCAAAGCAGCCGACATAAGTCCCAAGACACCAATCGCCAGCCGGAGCGCTGAACTCCGGCTGGCGATAGGGTTCGGATATAAATGGAAGGGCGGCGGGATCGCCGCATGCGGCTATCGCGGATCGATCACCGCCCGTGCCTGGTCGAGCCGTTCGGCATAGTCGCGCAGCACCTTGGCGATCCGCTCCACATAGGTTTCGGCATCGGCGAAGCGGCGCTCCTCGATCGCCTCGCGCACCCCCGGCAGGGTCTTCACGCCATAGCCGGTGAAAGCGCCGGGCGCGTAGATCATGTTGCGATACCAGGGCCGGCCCGGCAGGCCGCGCGGATCGAGCAGCAACTGGTCGATATCGCGCAACAGCCCGTTGAGCCTGGCACGCCGCGCCGGATCCAGCGCCGCTCCCTTCGATGCATAGGCGGCATCATAGGCATCGGCGCTGGCGCGCAGCCGCTCATGGGCATTCTGGAGCGGAGCGAAGTTGAGGAAGGGCGTGGCCGGCTCGACCACCGGATCGGCCATCGGCTTGGCCGGATCGGCGGCAAGCTGATAGGCCCGCGTCTCGACCAGCTTGCGCAAGGCGGCATCCTCGTCGCGGCGGGTCTGCTGGAGCTGCTGGACCTCCTTGATATAGGTGCCGACGGTGTCCGCGAACTCGCCGAAGCGCATCGGCACCACATCCTCGTCCGCCGCGCGCAGGACGATGCGGCCGACGACCTTCGACAGCGCCGCGCCCGACACCAGCCCCGGATCGTCGAACGTCGTATAATGGTGAAAGCTGTCATACGCCGAGTGATAGACGCCGCGATTCTGCCCCTCGCCGACGAAACCAACGTTCAGCGAGGCGATCCCCAGATGGTGGAGATAGGCGGTATAATCCGATCCCGAGCCCAGCGCGGCGATCGGCAGTTCCCCGCCTTTCTCCGCCGCGATCGCGAGCGGGCTGCCCCGGCCGATGCCCTCGGCCGCCGCCACCCGCGCCGCCGCGCGCTGGCGCACCAGCATGCTGACGCCGGTTTCGGGATCGCGGACGTCGGCCGCGACCTGGTTGACGAGATGCTGGAAATCATGGCTGCCGCCGACATCGAGGATGCCGCGATTGGGCGCGTCGCTGTTCACATAGAGCACCGCCTTCGCCTTCAGCTCGGCCGCGTTCTGCTCGGCCCATTCGGTCGAGCCGATCAGCGCCGCCTCCTCGCCGTCCCAGCTCGCGTAGACGATGGTGCGCTTGGGCCGCCACCCCGTCTTCAGCAGCCCGCCGATCGCCTTCGCCTCGGACATCAGCGCCACCTGTCCGGCCAGCGGATCCGACGCACCGAACACCCAGGCATCGCGATGATTGCCGCGGATCACCCATTCGTCGGGATAGCGGGCGCCCTTGATCGTCGCGATCACATTGTAGACGGGCACCATCTTCCAGTCGGACTGGACGGCCAGCCGCAGCTTCACCCCGCCATCGCCGCCGATATGATAGGAAAGCCCCAGCGCGCCGCGCCAGTCGGCGGGCGCGATGCGGCCACCCAGCCGCGACAATATCTTGGTCGCGTCGCCATAGGACATCGGCAGCACCGGGATCTTCAGGATGATCGCCGCATCGGCGCGGGCGATCGGCTTCGCGTCGGGGCCGGCACCCTCCCCCGGGGTCAGCGGGTCGCCCGGATAGATGGTGATGTCGCCCACCGATCCGCGCTGGACGCTGCCCTCGGGGCGCATCCCGCCCCGGGGATAGACGTCGCCCTTGGCATAGCCGTCGTCGGCCGGGTCCGAATAGATGATGCAACCCACCGCGCCATGCTGCTGGGCCAGCTTCGGCTTCAGCCCGCGCAGGCCCGCGCCATAGCGCGCCAGCACGATCTTGCCCTTCACGTCCACCCCGGCGCGGGCGAGCGCCTTGTAATCGTCGGGCATGCCATAGTTGACGTAGACGACGTCGGCGGTGACGTCGCCATCGCCCTGATAGACGACATAGGGCGGCAGCGCCCGGCTGAGATCGGCGGTGTCGGCATCCTCGCCGATTGCCGGCTCCTGCCCGCCCAGCACGATATGCTCGGGCGCGATCAGCTCGACCGCCGTGGAAACCGGCGTCGCGTAGAGCGTCTCGAACGTCTCGATATGCGCGTCCCAGCCCCATTGGCGGAACAGCTTGAGCTGCATCTCCGCATTGGCCTTGTTGTGGGCGCTGCCGAGATGGTTCGGGGCCGAAGCCATCGTCTTCAGCCACGCCATCTGGTCCGCGCTGCTGACCCCGGCGTCGAATGCGGCGGCCACGTCCCTGGGCACCGCCGCCCCGGCCATCGACGGAAGCACTAGCCCCAAGGTGGAGACGCAGGCCATCAATGCCCCGAATATCTTCATATCGAGCTCGCTTTCATGAATGGAAGAGACGGCGACGCCGTCGAGGGACCGATTAACGGACCTTGCCGGGCGTGTAGATCAGTTGCTGCGAGGACACCGCCGTGGCGCGCACCGCGTCAGGGGCCATCTCGGTCTTCTTGAACTGGCTCTGGACGTGCATCATCGTCTGGTCGACGAGATGCGGATTGCCGGCGCCGTCGGGGCTGATGAACTGGTTCTGCCCGCCCAGCTCGGTCACCGAATAGAGCGTATGGATGTCGGGGCTGACCTCCATCAGGCCCACCCAGCCCTCACCGCCATTGTGCGGCACCATCGCCGGGCCCAGCCCCAGCGCGGCCGAGGTGCGGGCCTTGCCGCCCTCATCCTCGCCCGTCAGCGAGGGGCGGTCGGGCGTGATCTTCGACGGATCATAATATTTCCAGAAGATCGGCAGGCGCCATTCGCTCATCGGCTTGCCCGGATAGCCCGCCTTCACCTTGTCGATCGTGCGGCGGATCGTCTCGATCATCACCTGGTCGCGGTCGCGCTTGCCGAAATAGTCGAAGGTCAGCGGGGCGCCGGCATCCTTGCCCTGGAAGGCCCGCAACAGCAGGCTGGTCTGGTAACGGTGGTAGCGGCCTTCATCCACCTTGCGCCACCAGTCGCCGATGCTCTGCGAAAAGACGACATCGGGCGCGATGGTGAGCCAGGTCCGGAACAGGGTCAGCCCCGGATTGTCATAGCGGCCGTCGCCGTTCAGGTCCTCGTACAGGCCGTTGAACGAGAGCATCAGTTCGCCGGCCTGCCGCACCTCCGCATCGTCCGTTTTCGCCAGCGCCGCGCGGATATAGGGCGCGAAGAAGTCCGGCGTGGTCTGGGTGCGGTCCCGCGCGCCCAGCGCGTTGAACATCTTGCGGTTGAACTCACGCATGTCGAGCAAGGTGATCTTATCGTTCGACGCCGCCAGCCGGCTGCCCAGCCAGGTACGATAGGTGGCGCCGATCCGGGCATCGTCGCCCTCGCGCGACCAGCTCGTCGCCTTGCTGTTCCAGGTGTGGATATAGCCCTGCTTGGGGTTGAGCATATGGGGATGCTCGGCCGGGGTCAGGAAGCCGGTCCATTCATATTCGCCTGTGCCGGGCGTGGGCAGCCGGGAATCGGCGCCGGGCGCCCGCTTCGGCAGGGCGCCGGCTTCCCAGAAGGCGATGTTGCCGTCCTCGCCGCCATAGCAAACGCCCAGGTTCCAACCCATGCGGTTGACCCCCTTGGTCTCGAAATCGCTGATGTTCTTGGCGCGCGCCATCTCGATGATGCCCACCCAGCTGTCGAGTTCCTTGCCGCGCAGGGCCAGCCGCTGCGTGTAGGCGAGGTTGTTGTCGGCATCCCATTTCACCACGGGGCCATGGACCGTCCAGGCCACCTCATGCTGGACGGCGGGGCCGCCCTTCACCAGGATCGTCTCGATCCGGTGCGACATGGTCTCCCATTTGCCCTTGAACCAATATTGATAGCGGTTCGCGGGGTTCAGCTTTTCGGCGAACATGTCGTTGGTGTCGGCATGGCCCGAGGTGAGCAGCCAGCCATGCTGCACGGCCCGGCCCATCGTCGGCGGTCCCCAGCCGACGAAGCTGAAACCGGCGCTGTCGAAACCGCCGCCCTGGACATGCGCCTCCGGCCCGTCGGCCGTCGCCTCCATCATCAGCACATGGCCGGTCGCCGACTTCTTCGGCCCGATCACCAGACAGCGGCTCGCCTCGACCTGCGCCTCCGCCTCGGGTGCGGGGAAGGCGGCGAGATCGGTCGACGCCGGCCTGACCGACAAATGGGTGGGCACCGGCATCGGCTGCGGCGGCGCCAGATCCTCGCCCGGCGGGATGGTGAGCGGCGAATCCGGGTCGGAGATCGGCACGACGTCGTCGAAGATCGCCCGCCCCTGCGTCTCGCCATATTTCGCGACCATGGCGTTCAGGAAGGCCATGTTCTGCAGCTCATAGCCGGCCCGGCCATTGGGCACGGACGCGATATAGCCAAGATAGTCGAGCAGGGTCCAACGTGTCGGCTTGATCCCCCACTGGACGAACTCGATCGGCGTCTTGTGCTCGGGATCGGCCTCGATCTCGGCGATGGCGTGGTTGATGCCGTCGACGAAAGCCTGCAGCATCAACTGATGCTCGCGCGGGATGGCGCGGTACATCCGCATCAACTCGGCGGCATCAAGCTGGCGGTTGCGCGCCGTCCGGTCCGACGCGAGCATCGACTCGCCCAATATCTCAGCCCGGCGCCCCTGCGAGGCGCGCCGGTTCAGCTCCAGCCCGACCAGGCGATCCTGCGCCTCGCTGTAACCGACGCCGAACATGACCGCTGCCGAGCTATCGCCCAGGATATGGGGGACGCCCATCGCGTCGCGGTACAGGGTGAGCTTGTCGCCCGACGGCGACGCTGGCTGCGCCGGCTTGGCCATCACCCAGGTCGCGGAGGCCAGCAGCAGGCCGCTTCCGATCCCTCCGAAGGCGCGCAGAAGATTCATCGTTCACCCCATTCGCTCGACGGCGCCAGGCTGTTGCCCGTGTCACCATGCAGGGTGTCGGTTATCGCGGCCCGAGCAAAGCAGGAAAAATCAACCAAGCTGGTGCCCTGAAGCGACCAAAAGCGCGACCAGTCCACCCACCGGACGATCGCCATCAATCCTCGATCGTCGAGAATTCGGAGACGATCCACTGTCGCAATTTGGCGAGCGAGCGGCTGATCACCGCCTCCTTCTTGGTGTAGAGATGATAGCTGCCGATCCGCACATCGGCCCCGCCGAGCCGTTGCAGATGGCCTTCGCGGATATCGCCGCGCACCACGATCTCGGGCGCCAGCGCGACGCCCTGCCCGTTCTTCGCCGCATCGAGCACGCTGCTGAGATGCCACAGCCGTGGCCCCTTCAGCGCGGCGATGCTGGTGACACCGTTGGCGACGAACCATTGCCGCCAGTAATCGGCGGAGACTTCATGCAGCAGCGGCACCGACAGGAAGTCGCTGGCCTCGCGGATCGGCGCCGTCCCCTCGATGAAGGCCGGGCTCGCGACCGGGATCACGATGGGAGACATCAGCTTGGTCTCCCAGAGACCCTCCACGTCCACCGGTCCGTAGGTGATGAACAGGTCCGCCTCGCCCCGCGCGAAATCGGGCACGTTCAGCGTTGGCCGGATGGTGATGTCCACATCGGGAATGAGTTCGCGCACCTCGGCCAGCTTGGGCACCAGCCAGCGCGACGCCAGGCCCGACACGCACCAGACGTCGATCGTCTGCCACGGCGCGACCGGGCGGATCTCCTCGGTCGCCGAGGCGATGCGATCGAGCGCCTCGGTGACGGCGTTGAAATAGCGTCGCCCCTCGGGGGTCAGCGCGACGGCGCGGCGGCTGCCCACGAACAGCGGCACGCCCAGCCAGTCCTCGAGGTTGCTGACATGGCGGCTGATCACCGAATGGCTCACCGACATCGCGGTCGCCGCCTGGCGCATGCTGCCATATCGCGCCGCCGCCTCGAACGCCCGCAAGGCAATAAGCGGCGGCAGCCGGCGGTCCATCGCCTAGGCGAGCCCCGGTCGAAACGCCGGTTTTCCGGCACGCAGCAGTTCGGCGAACAGCAGGCTCATGCCGCTTTGTACGCCGGGGGGCCAGCCGCTTGTCAATGCTCGGCACGCGTCGCGACGGCTGCTTGACAAAGCCACGGGTCGCGGCTTCTTGAAGAAGAGCACGGGCCCGGCCCGTAATCCCCGACGAAGCTGAACGGCCGTTGCCAAGGGAAAACAGGTGGTCGCACTGAAGCCCGAACAGCGAAAAGCCATTCCGCCTTATGCGGCGCTGCGCGCCTTCGAAGCGGTCGGCAGCTGCGGCGGCATCCGGCGGGCGGCGGCCGAGCTGTCGGTCGACCATGCGGCGATCACACGGCAGTTACAGGCGCTGGAGCGCTGGACCGGGATGCGGCTGGTCGAGCGCTCGGCGGGCTCGGGCGGCAAGCTCACCGAAGAGGGCCGGCTCTATCACCAGAAGGTCGCCCATGCGCTGTCGCTGCTCGCGGGCGCGACCATCGACCTGATGCGCGATCCGAACGAGCATCGACTGCGACTATGGTGTGCGCCCGGCCTCGCCTCGGAATGGCTGACCGGGCGGATCGGCGCCTTCGCCAGCCAGAATCCCGGCCTAGAGTTCGAGCTTCAGCCGGTGGAGGAAGCCCCCGATTTCGAGACGCACGAAGCCGATGCCTATCTCCATTATGTGATCGACGGCACCGCGTCGGACCAGAATAGCAGCCTGCGGTCGATGGAGGTCGCCCGCCCGCAGGTCCTCGCCGTCGCCAGTCCAGACTATATCGCGGCCGCCGGCGGCATCCGGGAACCTGCGGACCTGCTGCGCAGCAACCTGCTGCACGAGGCCAACACCGATCAATGGCGGCGATGGTTCGCCGAACATGGCTTCCACACCGACGAGAAGCTGACCGGCCCCAAATTCTACCAGGGCCACCTCACCCTGGCGGCGGCGCGGCGCGGCCAGGGCGTGGCGCTGGCCAATGCGTTGCTGGTGGCCGACGACCTGGCCAATCGCAGCCTGATCACCCTGGGGCCATGGTCGCCGGTCTATCTGGGCGGTTATGTGCTGACCGCGCGGCGCGACAATTGGCAGAGCAAGACGATGACCCAATTCCGCCGCTGGCTGGAGAAATCGGTCGCGATCGCCTGACCTGGGCGGTGATTCCAGGTCACCGGTTCGAGCCCTGTTGTCATCTTCCTAAAACCGGTCGTCTGGCGGACTTTCCTCCCCTCACATGGGGAAATTCAACGTGTCCAACAATCAGGATCTGGTGGCCCGCCGCGCCGCCGCCGTGCCGAGGGGCGTCGCTACCGCCCTGCCCGTCTTCGCCGCGCGCGCCGCGGACTCGGAAATCTGGGACGAGGACGGCCGGCGCTACATCGATTTCGCGGGCGGCATCTCGGTCCTCAATGTCGGCCATCGCCATCCCCGCGTGATCGAGGCAGTGTCGCGCCAGCTGGACCGCTACACGCACACCGCCTTCCAGGTCATGGCCTACCGGCCCTATGTCGAGCTGTGCGAGCGGCTGAACGCGATCGCCCCGATCTCGGGCGAGACCCGCAGCATCCTGCTCACCACCGGCGCCGAGGCGGTCGAGAATGCGGTGAAGATCGCCCGCGTCGCCACCGGCCGCAACGGCATCATCGCCTTCTCCGGCGCCTTCCACGGGCGCACCGCGCTCACCATGTCGCTGACCGGCAAGGTCAATCCCTATAAGCGCAGCTTCGGCCCGCCGATGGGCGGCGTCCATCGCCTGCCCTTCCCCGTCGCGCACCAGGGCGTCAACACCGCCGACACGCTGCGCGCGCTCGAGACGCTGTTCGCGGCGGATCTCGATCCGGCGCAGGTCGCCGCGATTATCATCGAGCCGGTGCAGGGCGAAGGCGGTTTCCATGTCGCCCCCGCCGAGTTGCTGCGCGCACTGCGGACGATCTGCGACAGCCATGGCATCCTGCTGATCGCCGACGAGGTCCAGTCGGGCTTCGGCCGCACCGGCCGGATGTTCGGCATCGAGCATAGCGGGGTCGAGCCCGACCTGATGACCGTCGCCAAGTCGATGGCCGGCGGCCTCCCTCTCTCAGCCGTCATCGGCCGCGCCGCCGTGATGGACGCGGTCGAGCCCGGCGGCCTGGGCGGCACCTATGGCGGCTCGCCGCTCGCCTGCGCCGCCGCCCTCGCCGTGCTCGACGTGTTCGAGGAGGAGGCGCTGCTCGAACGCGGCCAGGTGCTCGGCGCCAATGTCATCACCCAGCTCGAGCATATGGCGCGCGACACCGCACTCGCGCCGATCGGCAATATCCGCGGCCTCGGCGCGATGGTCGCCTTCGACATGGTCGAGGACCATGGTTCCTCCACGCCGGTCAACGGCGCCGCGAAAGCGATCACCGCGCGGGCCTTCGACGCGGGGCTGGTGCTGCTCAATTGCGGCGCCAATGGCGAGGCCATCCGTATCCTCGTGCCGCTGACCGCCGCGCCCGAGATCGTCGACGAGGGCATGGACGCGCTGGCGCGCGCGCTGGCCCTGCGATGACCCTCGCCTGCGATCTCAAGCGGCCGGAGCTGCTGTGCCGCGCCGGCTTCGTCGACGGCGGCTGGATCGACGCGACCGACCGGATCGAGGTGATCAACCCGGCCAACGGGATGACCATCGCCGACGTCGCGTCGCTCGGCGCCGATGTCGCGCGGCGGGCCGTCGCCGCCGCGGCCTCGGCGCAGCCCGGCTGGGCCGCCCGGACGGCGGCCGAGCGCGGCCGCCTGCTGCGCCGTTGGCACGACCTGATCCTCGCCAATCAGGACGATCTGGCCCGCATCCTGACCGCCGAACAGGGCAAGCCCCTGGCCGAGGCGCGCGGCGAGATCGCCTATGCCGCCTCCTTCCTCGAATGGTTCGCGGAGGAGGGCAAGCGCGCTTATGGCACGATCATTCCCGGCCACCTGCCCGACAAGCGGATCGCGGTGATCCGCCAGCCGGTCGGCGTGGTCGCCGCGATCACCCCCTGGAATTTCCCGGCGGCGATGATCGCCCGGAAGGTCGCGCCCGCGCTCGCCGTCGGCTGCACCATGGTGGTCAAGCCGTCCGAACTCACCCCGCTCTCGGCACTCGCGCTAGCCTTCCTCGCCGACGAAGCGGGCATTCCGCCGGGCGTCTTCAACGTGGTGATGGGCGATGCGATCGCGATCGGCGGGGTGCTGACGGGCGACGAGCGGGTGCGCAAGTTCAGCTTCACCGGCTCGTCGGCGGTAGGCAAGCTGCTCGCGGCGCGCTGCATGGACACGGTCAAGCGGATCTCGCTGGAACTGGGCGGCAATGCGCCGATCGTCGTCTTCGACGATGCCGACATCGACCAGGCGGTGGCCGGCACGATGATCTCGAAATTCCGCAACAGCGGCCAGACCTGCGTCTGCGCCAACCGCATCCTGGTGCAGGACGGCATCTACGACCGCTTCGCCGCGCGCATGGCTGAGGCGGTCGCCGCGCTGCACGCCGACGACGGCATGTCGGCCACCGCCACCCAGGGGCCGCTGATCAACGATGCCGCCGTCGCCAAGGCCGCGCGCCATCGCGACGACGCGATCGAGCGCGGTGCGACCCTGCTCGCCACCGGCACGATCTCACGCGAAACCGATGGTTCCTATTTCCCCGCAACCTTGATCGGCGACGTCCCGGCCGACGCGCTGCTCGCGCGCGAGGAAACCTTCGGCCCGCTCGCCGGGCTGATCCGCTTCCGCGATGAGGAACAGGCCGTCCAGCTCGCCAATGACACGCGCGCCGGCCTTGCCGCCTATGTGTTCACCCGCGATAGTTCGCGCACGATCCGCATGGGGGAAAAGCTGGAATATGGCATGGTCGGCATCAACACCGGGCTGATCTCGACCGAGGTCGCCCCCTTTGGCGGCATCAAGGAATCGGGCTTCGGGCGCGAGGGGTCGCATTATGCGCTCGACGATTTCCTCGACATCAAGCTGCTGGTGACCGAGGTTTCCCCGGCATGACCGGTGGGGAGCCCAGCCGACGCGACATCTTCTCTCTGCCGCTGGTGCTGGGCCTCGCCCTTGGCGGCTGCGGGCCACGTGTCCGGCAGCCTGGGGAGATCGTCGTCGGCTCCTCCGCCACCGGGGTGCCCTATAGCTTCGTCGATCCCTGGACCAACAGCTTCACCGGCGCGATGATCGACACGGTCAAGGCGGTGACGGGCGCGCTGGGGCTGACGCCCGACTTCGCGATCACCCCCTTCTCGGCGCTGGTGCCGTCGCTGGTGGGCCGCAAGATCGACATGATCGCGGCAGCCATGCTGCGCACCCCCGAACGGGAGAAGATCGTCGCGTTCAGCGATCCCGTCTTCCCCTATCCCGCCGGCCTTGTCGTGCCGCGCGCCGACCACCGGGCTTATCCCGACCTGACGGCGCTGCGCGGCCTGCGGGTCGGCGCCCAGGTGGGCACGCGCTTCGTCGACCAGCTCCACGAGGCCGGCGTCGAGGATGTGAAGACCTATGACGGGCTGGCCGACATCGTGCGCGAGGTGAGCTTCGGCCGGCTCGACGCCGGCTATGGCGACGAACCGATCCTGCGCTATCAGCTGCGGGTCGGCCCGAAGCGCGACGCCCGGATCGTCGAGGGTTTCCGGGCACCGGCGCTGGAGGAGCTCTGCCTCGTCCTGCGCAAGGACGACCCACTGCTCGGCCGGGTCAACCGGGCGATCGCGCTGCTACGGGGGCGCGAGATCGTGGCGATCAAGCGGCGCTGGCAATTGGTGGACCCGGCATGAGCGAATTCCTGAACGACACGATATTGTTCCTGCCGGTGCTGTTGCGCGGCCTGGGCACGACGATCCTCCTCACCCTCTGCGCGCTGGCGCTCAGCCTGGTGATGGGCGTGATCCTGGCGTCGATGAGCCTGTCGGCGCTGCGCCCGCTGCGGATGCTGAGCGCGACGGTGATCAACATCGTCCGTGGCATCCCGATCATCGTCCAGCTTTTCTTCGTCTATTTCGTGCTGCCCGAATGGGGGATCGACCTGCCGCCCTTCGCGGCCGGCGTGATCGGGCTGAGCCTGGCCTATTCGGTCTATCAGGCCGAGAATTTTCGCGGCGGCTTCGAAGCCGTCGACCGCCAGCTGGTGGAAGTGGGCGAAGCGCTGGGGATGAACCGCTGGCTGCTCTTCCGCCGCATCGTTTTCCCGCTCGGCTTCCGCACCGCGCTGCCCTCCTTCGGCAACACCACCGTGATGCTGCTCAAGGATTCGTCGATCGCCTCGACCATCGCGATCGCCGAACTGACCCGCGCCGGCCAGTTGCTCGCGATCTCCACCTTCAAGAACGGGACGGTCTACGCGCTGATCGCCATCCTCTATCTGTGCGCCAGCTTCCCGCTGGCGATGGGCGTGCGCCTGCTCGAAAAGCGGATATCGACCAAATGATCACTATATCCGGCGTCACCAAATCCTTCGGGACGAACCAGGTGCTTCGCGGCATGAGCTTCTCGGTCGCCGCCGGGCAGGTCGCCTGCCTGATCGGCCCGTCGGGATCGGGCAAATCGACGATCCTGCGCTGCATCAACGGCCTGGAGAGCTTCGACGCCGGCACGATCGAGGTCGACGGCGATCCGGTGACCCCCGGCAATCTGCGCGCGATCCGCCGCAAGCTGAGCATGGTGTTCCAGCGGCCCAACCTGTTTCCGCATCGCACCGTGCTGGAGAATGTGATCGAAGGCGCCGTCCACGTCCTCGGCCAGAAACCGGAGGAAGCAGCGGCCTTCGGGCTGGAACTGCTCGATCGGGTCGGCCTGGCCGATCGCGCCGCCAGCCGGCCCTCGGCGTTGTCGGGCGGTCAACAGCAACGGGTGGGCATCGCCCGCGCGCTGGCGATGAAGCCCAGGGCGATCCTGTTCGACGAACCGACCTCCGCGCTCGATCCCGAACGGGTGGGCGAGGTGCTGCGGGTGATGCGCTTGCTGGCCGACGAGGGCATGACGATGATCGTCGTGACCCATGAAATGGGCTTCGCGCGCGAGGTGGCGGACGTGGCGCTGTTCATGGATGGCGGTGTCGTCGTCGAAGCCGGCCCTGCCCGGCAGGTGCTGACCGAGCCCCGGCAGGAGCGGACGCGGCTGTTCCTCGACCGCGTCCTCAACCCGCTATGAGCGCGCAACCGGTGACTGAACGACACCGGTCAAAACCCCCTTCTCACTATGCAGCGCGGCCGGCAGCGGCCAGTTTCGGGCATCGAAACGCCAATATGGAACCCGTCCGAATGCCAGCCGTCGCCTTCCGCTTCGAAGAGGCCATCGCAGAAGCCAATCCCGCCGCACCGGTCCCGGCGCCGATCGGCGTCCCCATCTCGCTGGTCCGCTCGCGCTCGATTGCGTCGGCGACATCCACCAGCCGCTGCGGTGCCTGGGAATGTTCGCCCGGCCGGTGGCGGCGCCAGGTGATGCAGGCCGAATTCTGCCATTTCCTGGAGGGCGATGCCACCTTCACGCCGGACGAGGGCGAGCCCATCCGGCTGCGTGCGGGCGACTCCGCCTATTTCCCCAAGGGCAGCACCGGCGTCTGGAACGTCGTCGAGCGCAGCCGCAAGGTCTTCATCATCTTCGACGAAAGCGACCCGGCGTGAACGACGCTTCGCTGCGGATCGGCGCAGAGGCCGGCCGGTCGAGCAACTTCTGGCTCGAGACCTGCGGCGACGACATGAGCCTTCGCCCGGCGCTCTCGGGCGACGTCACCGTCGACGTCGCGATCCTGGGCGGCGGCTTCTCCGGCCTGTGGACCGCCTATCACCTGCTCCGCGGCGACCCTTCGCTGGAGATCGCGATCGTCGAACGGGCCTTTTGCGGCTTCGGCGCCTCGGGGCGCAATGGCGGCTGGTGCTCGCCGCGCTTCCCCGTGGACGTCGGCGCGCTGGTGAAGCGGGTCGGCCCGCAGCGCGCGCGCGACACGATCGGCGCGCAGAAGCAGGCGGTCCGCGACATCGGCCAGCTGTGCGAGGAAGAAGGGATCGACGCGCATTACCGCGCCAATGGCCTGCTCAGCGTCGCGCGCGGCGAGGCCCAGCTTGCAGACCTCAAGGCCACCTTCCGGACCTATGAGCGGCTGGGCCTGTCGCAGGACAACCGCCTGCTCGACGCGGACGAGACCTTCGAAAGAGTCCATATCTCCAAGCTGACGGGTGGGATGGAAACCCGGGCGGGCGCCTCGATCCACCCCGGCCGGCTGGTGCGGGGGCTGGCGAGGGCCGTCGAGCGGCGCGGCGCGACCATCTACGAAGGCTCGCCGGCTGTGCGCATCGCGCCGGGCGGCCGGCCCGCGATCGTCACCGAAACCGGCACCGTCCGCGCGCGGCGCGCGGTGGTGGCGGCGGCCGAAGCCTATCTCACCGGCCTGCCCGCCTTCCATCGCGCGCTGATGCCGATGTCGTCGATGATCGTGATGTCGAGCCCGCTGAGCGAGGCGCAATGGCGCGAGATCGGCTGGGCGGGGGGCGAAAGCCTCAGCTCGCAGGCGCATACCAAGGACTATCTCACCCGCACGCAGGATGGCCGCATCCTCTATGGCAGCCGCGGCGCGCCCTATCTCTACGGCTCGCGCATGCCCGAGGCGGCGCTGTGCGACGAGGAGACCTTCGCCTGGATGCGCGACACCGTCCGCGAATGGTGGCCGGTGCTGCGCGACGTCGACTTCCCCCATCAATGGGGCGGTTTCCTGGGTGTGCCGCGCGACTGGATGCCCACCGTCAGCTTCGATCCGTCAGCGGGTCTTGGCCAGTTGCACGGCTATGCCGGCCGTGGCGTGACCACCAGCTTCCTGAGCGCGCGGCTGCTCGCCGGCCTGATCGGCGGCTGGGCGACCGGGCTGGAAGACCTCCCGCTCCACCGGCAGCACACGCCACGCTGGGAGATCGAACCCTTCCGCTGGATGGGCGTGCGCTATGTGCAGAACGCCTTCGCGCGGATCGACGATGCGAACCATGCCTCGGCCCCGAAGCCCTGGGATGCGTCCTTCGCGCGCTATCTGGGCGAACCCTGAGCCTGGAGAGCGGGCACAGGCCGACAACGACTCCCGGACAAGATTTCCACCGCCTCGATCTCCGATCAGGACACGGACAGCGCGACCCGCGCCGGATCGCCTTGCGCTCGGGGGCCCCTCTCTTCTGCCCGCAGTATACAAAATCTTGATGCTCCCATGGCCTCCGCGCGTTATGCGGGCTATCGGAAGATTGCAGCGGACACATATCCGGTTGGGGAATCGGATGACCGCAGCTGGGCTTCCCCGAACTTCAGGTGCACGAGAGAGTAGACGTGAGCGACAAAGCGGATGAGTGGCAGGGGCTGGGCAAGGCGCATCGGTCGCTGAACGACGTCGTGGCGGAGGCGTTGCGCAACGCCATCCTGTCCGGACGGTTCAAGCCGGGCGAGCGGCTGCCGGAGTCGCAGCTGGCCGACATGTTCGGCGTCTCGCGCAACCCGATCCGCGACGCGCTGCTCACCCTCTCCCATGAAGGGCTGATCGAGATCAACCGGCGCAAGGGCGCGCGGGTGGCGATGCTGAGCCTGGAGGAGATCGCCGAGACGATCGAGCTGCGCGCCGAGTTGGAGGGAGTCACCGCGCGCTACGCCGCCCGCCACCGCGATACGGCCAAGATGGCGCTGATGCGCGAACTGCTGGCCGACGGCGACGCCGCCTGCGAGCGCGGCGACATGGAAGCGCTCACCAAGCTCAATGACAAATTCCACGCCGAACTCGCGATCGCGGGCAAGAACCGCTACCTCGCCGAGTTCATGCGGTCCTTGCGCGACCGCACCTACTGGCTCTTTTCCAGCCAGGCCTCGTCGCGCGCGATCGACAGCTGGAAGGAACATGCCGGCGTGCTGGAGGCGGTGATCGCCGCCGACGAGAAGAAGGCCGCCAAGCTTGCTTCCGCGCACGTCACCAAGGTGGGCGACGCGCTGCTGCGCGACCTGCGCCTGCAGGGCTATCATGTCGTCGAGGAAGACGCCGCCTGATCACCGGAGATTAACTGCCGGATAGCCGCGCCGGCCCGTCCCGGAACGCTTGACACCTTGCAGACGGTATACAAT
>CAUTRN010000045.1:0-54935 GCA_963540925.1 uncultured Sphingomonadaceae bacterium | reverse complement strand
TGGTGCCGCACAAATGGGCGATCTACGACCGCGACGACAAGCTGCTCGCGATGATCGAGCGGCCCGATGGCGGCCCGCTGAACGGCACCGACGTGCCGCATCTCTACCAGGGGCCGCTGGACGGGCGCGGCTGCGCGATGATCAGCAAGGAGCATCGCTGGTATCCGCATGGCACGGTGCGCTCGGGCATCATCTGGCGCAACCGCGACCCCGGCAATCACGATCAGGCGGGGATCCGCGCCGCGGTGCCGCTGTTCGACCTGTCGATCCCGTTCGGCAGCCATGTCGACTTCTCGGTCAACGGCTTCGATCTGCGCATCTTCCAGGGCGGCGCGGGCAATGACGGCCAGGCCAATGGCTTCGGCAATGTCCGGGTGATGCCCTGGACGCAGAGCGACTATGCGACGATGGTGGGCCGCGCCTACAAGACGCGCGATCCTTATGGCGCGCTGCTCTATTCGGCCAATGCGATGGCGGCGAACGCGGCGCTATGGCTGCAATATACCCCGTTCAACATCCAGGGCCGCTCGCCCGTCACCGGGCCGGGCGGGATGCGCGACGATCGCCAGCTCATGCCCGAGCCGGTGGCCTGCTATGTCGGCCAGCCCGAGGGGCAGCGCCCGCACGACCGGCTGGCCTGGCGCACGATCGCGCTCGACTATCTCACCGGCTATGTCTCCGATCCGGTCCATGCCTTCGAAAAGGGCCGCAACGTGCCGCTCTACAAGGGCAATGCCCGCCGGCCGGTCTCGTTCCGCAACCATTATTACGGGCCGGGCGATCAGGCGCTGCCCGCCGATCGGTCCTGGTTCCAGCAAGGCGGGCGGCTGTGGGACGTGGTGAAGGGCACCAATCCGCTGCGGGTGGCGGTGCCCTATGCTGGCGATGTCCCTTCACGCCCCTATTTCGGCACCACGCAGATCGACAAGGCGCACGGGCACCAGTTTCCCGGCTGGGGCAGCCTGTTGTTCCGCAGCCCGGAATTCGCCTTTCTCGGCCATCGCTTCCTCGACCAGAACCGGCTCTACCTCAACTATATCGTCGGCGATCCCTGGTTCAGCCTGTGGACGTCGCGCGAGGGCGCCTGGGCCTTTCTCCATGCGGCGCTCGCCTGGAAGACCGCGAGCGCGGGGTCGCAGCGGCTCTACAGTCGCGCCGAGATCCTCGACTATGCGGTGTTCGATTTCGAGGCGTTCCACAGTCGCCATTTCACCGGGCCGGTCGGCTTTCATCGCCCGCCGACCACCCTGATTCGCGACGGCGTCGTCGACATGGATGGGGCCATCTATGCGGCGGCCCAATATTTCGGGATCGTCGCCAAGGATGGCGGGCGGCTGTTCCAGCATGAATTCTATGTGGGCTATTGGCTGACGGTGCTGGCCGCCGGCGAGAAGCTGGGCTTCAACACGGCGCTCCGCAGGGCGTCGAGCAACGCAGGGGCGGTGCTCGACTGGCTGATCGCGATGCACCGCAAGCGGGTCGTGGGGCGCATCCTGAAGGGCGCCAATCTCTGGCCGATGGACGGCTACAACTATCTGGCCGGGCTGTGGACCGTCGATCATATCAAGGCGGCGGGTGGCGACGTCGCGCGGCTGCCGCACGACTATGCCGGGCTGGAATCGCTGTGGGGTCGCGCCGAAAGCTGGGACAGCTTCAAGGTCAGCGACGGCCGCACGATCAGCCGCGACGGCCAGGCGATGGACCAGCTGATCGCGGCGCCATCGCTGCTGCGCTACCTGCTCGGCCAGAGCGGCGACGATCTGGTCGAGGCGCAGGCGGTGGCCAATCGCTGGCGCGAGCAGAAGAAGGCCGAGGAACTGGCCAAGGGCGAGCGGGCCGGGGAAGGGTGGTTCCGCTATCTGCAGGCGACGACCAACCCGGCGACCGCGGCGCAACGCTGAGCCGGCCTGCAAAGTCCTTTCCCGGCCGCTAAATTTCCTTGCTGAAAGCCCGGGTTGTACTCGGGCACCATGTTGCTATAGAGCGCGCCGACCGACGGTCCTTATTTGCGGGCGTGGCGGAACTGGTAGACGCGCCAGATTTAGGTTCTGGTATCGCAAGATGTGGGGGTTCGAGTCCCTTCGCCCGCACCAGCTTTCGCCTTCAGCAGCGCGGAGCAGGACCCGCCAAAGCATTTCTCGAGATAGAGGTTGGAACCGACCCATGCAGACTGTCGAAACGCTCAATGAGGGCCTGAAGCGCGCCTACACGCTGACCATTCCGGCCAATGACGTCGCCAAGCGCGTCGAAGCCGAGATCAAGTCGATCGCGCCGCAGGTCCGCATGCCCGGCTTCCGCCCCGGCAAGGTTCCCGCGAACCTCGTCAAGAAGATGCACGGCCCGGCGATCGAGCAGGACGTGCTGAACAAGGCGGTGCAGGACGGCATCCAGCAGCTCGTCTCGGAGCAGAAGCTGCGCCCGGCGATGCAGCCTTCGGTCGAGCTGGTCGGCGGCGATTATGAGCCCGGCAAGGACGTCGAGCTGAAGGTCGAGCTGGAAGTGCTGCCCGAGGTGCCCGCGCCCTCGATCGACGGCCTGAAGCTCGAGCGCCTGACCGTTCCGGCCCCGGCCGACGAGATCGACGGCCAGATCGAGCGCATCGCCAGCCAGCAGAAGAGCTATGAGGACGCCAAGGACGGCCACCCGGCGGTCGAGGGCGACCTCGTCGTCATGGACTTCGTCGGCACCGTCGACGGCGTCGCCTTCGAGGGCGGCACCGGCACCGGCATGTCGGTCGAGATCGGCTCGGGTCGCCTGATCCCGGGCTTCGAGGAACAGCTGGAAGGCGTGAAGAAGGGCGAGGAGCGCGTCCTCAAGGTCACCTTCCCGAAGGATTATGGCGAGAAGTCGCTGGCCGGCAAGGATGCCGAGTTCGCCGTCACCGTCACCGACGTGCGCGTCCCCGGCGAGATGAAGATCGACGACGCCTTCGCCCAGACCCTGGGTTTGCAGGGCATCGATCAGCTTCGTGACCTGATCAAGGGCCAGGTCGAGCAGGAGCTCAACGGCCTCACCCGCACCCACATGAAGCGCAAGCTGCTCGACCAGCTCGCCGCCGGCCACGATTTCCCGGTGCCGCCGTCGATGGTCGAGGCCGAGTTCTCGCAGATCTGGGCGCAGCTCGAGCATGAAGCGAGCCATGAGGCCGATCCGGAAGCCGCCAAGGCCGAGATGGAGAAGGACCGCGACGATTATCGCGCGATCGCCGAGCGCCGCGTCCGCCTGGGCCTGCTGCTGTCGGAGATCGGCCAGCAGAACAATGTCGAGGTGAGCGCGCAGGAGATGCAGCGCCTGATCCAGCAGGCCGCGATGCAGTATGCTCCGGCCGACCGCGACCGTTTCGTCCAGTATCTGCAGCAGGACCCGATGGCCGCCGCGCAGCTCCGCGCGCCGCTCTATGAGGACAAGGTTGTCGACTTCCTGTTCGACAAGGCCGAGATCGCCGACCGCGAAGTGACCCGCGAGGAGCTGGAAGCCGCGATCGAGGCCGACGACGACACGATCGGCAAGGGCCATGTCCATGGTCCGGGCTGTGGCCATGACCACGATCATGATCACGGCCATGTCCATGGTCCGGATTGCGACCATGACCATGACGAGCCGGCCAAGAAGCCTGCCGCCAAGAAGGCCGCGCCGAAGAAGGCCAAGGCCGAGGAAGCTCCGGCCGAGGCGGCTGCTGAGGAAGCGCCCGCCGAGAAGCCGGCTGCGAAGAAGGCTCCGGCCAAGAAGGCCGCTGCCGCCAAGGCCGAGGACGCTCCGGCCGAAGCCGCCGAGAAGCCGGCCGCCAAGAAGGCTCCCGCCAAGAAGAAGGCTGCCGCCGAGTAATCGGACGGTCCTTCAACGGAACCTTGCGAAGGGGCCGGGCAGCAATGTCCGGCCCTTTTGTTTTGCCAGAATCCCTCTCCCGCTTGCGGGAGAGGGAGGGGCCCGCCGCGAAGCGGTGGGAGGGTGAGGGTCTTCTTCTTCTTCGGAGGGCAGTTAAAAGACCCTCACCGCTGCGACTAGGTTCGCTGCGCTCACCAAGTCTCGCTCCTCTCCCGCAAGCGGGAGAGGGTAGAGGATCAGCCCACTCGCCGCCGCATCACCGCCAGCGCGAACAGGCCGAAGCCGGTAGCGATCGTCCAGACGAAGGTTCGGTCCATGAACCAGGCGTGGATGATGGTATGCTGCCAGAGCAGCGCCAGCAGCGCGACGATCACCGCATTGGAGGCGAGCAGGTGGAAGGCGCGGGCGCGGGCCACCCGATCGCCTGATTTCGCGAGCTGGCGCGCGCCCCACAGCCCGGCGATCGCGGCGGTGGCGAGGATCGCGCCCGCCAGCACATGCATGCCGGCAGCCAGCGAATTCAAACCCTTGGTCAGCGACTTTGCCATATGGAGCAAGCCCAGGTCGGACGGGCCCGCGCCGACGCCGATGCGCACGCTGAGCTGCGCCGCGCTCTCGCGGAAGGATTCGAGCCCGAACACCCAGAGCGCCAGCATCACCTTGAAGGCGAGGCAGGCGACCACGGCGGCGCAGAAGGCGGCCGTGGCCTCGATCACCCGTTCGAGCACCGCGCGCGGCGCACTGTCGGCCAGCGCGAAAGGCAGGCCGCCGACGATGATCGCAAGGCCAAGCGGGATGCCGCCGGTCAGAAATTCGAAGATCGCGGTGAGCGCGCCGAAGCAGGCGGCGGCGAGCAGCGAACAGCGCGGCGCCAGCCCGCCGCGTGCCGATCCGGTCGCCAGGACGAGCAGATAGCCGAGCACGACCGCGTCCGACGGGCCATGGCTGAGCGACTGGCCATAGGATTCGAGCCCGAACCACCGCGAGAAGGCGAGGAAGACGATCAGCCAGAACAGGTTTTCCGCCCGCCGCCGTCCGCTCGCCAGCCCCACCATTGCCACCGCGATCCCGGCGAGAACGAGCAGTGAGAGGCCGGTGTGATAGAGATTGCGGATCGCCTCGACCGACAGCGACGGGAGCAGCCAGCGCGCCAGCATCGTGTGCCCGTGGATATATTGGTGATACCAGGCGCCGGTGCGGCCCGATGTCGTATCGCCGCCCACATAGCGGCGCAGCGCGTGGCAGAGTGATTCGTCGGGATGCTGGATCGGCTTGATCGGGCTGACCGCCAACTGCTCGGCCGGAGCCTGCTGGTCGATCGCCATGTAGAGGATCAGGCAGTCATTATATTGGTGCCGGCCGATGCCGGTGTCGCCCGGCAGATAATCGGCGTCCTGGAGCACCCCCGCGGCATAGGCTTCGCGCACATGCGCTTCGGCGGCGGGCAGGTCGCGGCCCAGCGCGGCGCGGTTGGCGGCCAGGAAAAGCAGGAACAGCAGCAACGCGGCCACCACGCCCGCCGCCACGCCGACGCCGACGCGCCGCACCAGCATCTTCGCGTCGCCGCGCTTCACCATCTCGAAACCCCCAGCATGCCACCATCATGCCGATCGGAGGCCCTGGCGCCAGCGATTTCAGGACCCTCTTGAAACCCCCGCGGCAAAGGCCGATGTTGGGGCGACAAGGCAAAGCAAAAGGACCAGTTACCCCATGCAGAATCCGTTCGAGACCGGCCAGTTCCTCAATCCGGAAACGGGCGCGCTGGTCCCCGTCGTGATCGAGCAGTCGAACCGCGGCGAGCGTAGCTTCGACATTTATTCGCGCCTGCTGCGCGAACGAATCATCTTCGTGACCGGACAGGTCGAGGATCACATGGCGTCGCTCATCGTGGCGCAGCTGCTGTTCCTCGAGTCGGAAAATCCGAAGAAGGACATCTTCATGTACATCAACTCGCCGGGCGGCGTGGTGACCGCGGGCCTCGCGATCCACGACACCATGCAGTATATCCGTCCGCGGGTCGGCACGGTCTGCATCGGCCAGGCGGCGTCGATGGGCAGCTTCCTGCTCTCGGCCGGCGAGCCGGGGATGCGCGTCGCGCTCACCAACGCCCGCATCATGGTCCACCAGCCCTCGGGCGGCGCCCAGGGCATGGCCGCCGACATCGAGATCCAGGCGCGCGAGATCCTGCGCATGCGCCACCGTCTGAACTCGCTCTATGCGAAGTACACCAAGCAGACGATCGAGGACATCGAGTCCGCCATGGACCGCGACAAGTTCATGGAGGCCGACGAGGCCAAGGCCTTCGGCATCATCGACGAGGTGTTCGACAAGCGGCCGACCCCGGCCGACGAGGCGCTGGCCGCCTGATCGCTTCCGATCGCCGATGACATCGTACGGGCGCGTCCTTTCGCAAGGAAAGGGCGCGCCCTTGCTTTTGGCAGGGGTCGCGCTGCTGCTGATGGTGCCGGCGCTGCTCGCGCCCTGGACGATGAGCGGCGACAGCTTCCTCCACGTCCGCTGGCAGCATTTCTTCGCCGATGCGGTCTGGCAGGGCGATCTCTATCCGCGCTGGCTGGGCGCGATGGACCATGGCTTCGGCAGCCCCGCCTTCTTCATCTATCCGCCGCTGGAGCAATGGCTGGGGGCGCTGTTCTGGCCGCTGCTGCCGGGCGGGGATTTCGCTCCCCACCGGCTGATGGCCGGGCTCGCGCTGGCCAAGGCCTTGGGCGGGGCGGGGGCCTTCCTCTGGATTCGCGCCTTGGGCGTGGGGCGGGGCGGGGCGCTGGTCGGCGCGCTCGCCTATCTGCTGCTGCCCTACCATGCCTATCTCAACGCCTATCAGCGCGGCGCGCTGGCCGAACTGGTGGCGATGGGCGCATTGCCCTTCGGTTTCGCCTTCGCCCATGGCCTGAAGGCACGGGCGCGTTTCGCCTGGGCGGGCTTCGCGCTGGCGATCGCCGCACTCTTCTATAGCCACGCCCCCACCGCTTTGTTCGCGGTGCCGGTCACCTGCCTCTATGCCTTGCTGCTCGCCGACCGGGCCGATGCCGCGGCGCTGACGGCGCGAATCGCCGGGGCGGCGCTGCTGGGGGCGGGGCTCGCCGCCGCCTATCTCGGCACCGCGCTCACCCAGTCGGGCGCGATCAACACCAGGGTTTTGTTCGGCGGGCTCTACCAGGCCCAGAATTACCTGCTCTTCTCCACGGAGCCCTGGCCCGATGCCGGGATCAGGCTGCTCGTCACCGCGATCGCGCTGATGCACCTGATCCTGCTCGCGGGGCTGGCGCTGCTGCTTCGGCGCGCCAACGCGCTCTCGCGGCCGGCGATCGTGATGATCGCGCTGTCGCTGCTGATCTTCCTCGCCATCACCGCGCCGGCCCATCCGCTGTGGGCGCCCGAATGGCCCTGGTCGAAGATCCAGTTCGCCTGGCGGATGCTGAGCCTCCAGACCTTGATGCTGGCGGGGCTGACGGGGCTCGCCTGGCGAAGCTCGGGACGGACGATCCGGCGCCTGTTGATCGCTGGGCTACCGCTCCTGCTGCTGCTCGATGCGGCGCTGTTCACCGCGCGGCTGCTCCACTCGACCTCGCCCAGCCCGATGGGAAGCCCTGCCTGGGCCTCGGTGCTGCGCGAGGAGGTGGCCGAATATCGGCTCGGCGACGTCGAGGCGCTGCGCGAACGCTTCGGCGACAGCGAGGCGATCGTCCTGACCGGGCAGGCCCGGGTGACGGCAAGCCGGCAGGGCCAGCGGGGATTCGCGCTGGCGGTCGACGCCGCGACTCCGGCGACGATCGCGATTCATCAATTCGTCTACACCGGATGGGAGGCGCGAATCGATCGCGGGGCCTGGACGGCCGCCGGCCGATCGGCGCCCCTGGAAGGGGTCGCGACCGTTGCGGTGCCCGCCGGCCAGCATGGGGTGGAACTGCGTCTGGCCCGACAGACCGGCGAGTCGTGGGGTTATCGCCTGTCGGCGATTGCCTTGCTGCTATTGCTGGCCGGGCTGTTATATGATCGTCGGCGGAGGGCGCTTGCGTAGCGGCGCGCGGCCCCCATATCGGTGGAACCTTCCCGATCATCGCTTCTTAAGAAGGTTGTGGGATAGGCGAGGACATGCTTAGGATGGGTGTGATCCAGGTTGGAGTCAGGATCTAGTATATGACCAAGTTGACCGGCGGCGACTCGAAGAGCACGCTTTACTGCTCCTTCTGCGGCAAATCGCAGCACGAAGTTCGCAAGCTGATTGCCGGCCCTACGGTCTTCATCTGCGACGAGTGCGTCGAGCTTTGCAACGACATCATCCGTGAAGAGACCAAGGGTGCGCTCGTCAGCAAGAAGGACGGCGGCGTTCCGACGCCGCACGAAATCTGCGAGCATCTCGATCAATATGTGATCGGGCAGGCGAAGGCCAAGCGCGTCCTCTCGGTCGCGGTGCACAATCACTACAAGCGGCTCAACCACGGCGCGAAGGGCGCCGATGTCGAGCTGGCCAAGTCGAACATCCTGCTCGTCGGCCCCACCGGCTCGGGCAAGACCCTGCTCGCCCAGACGATGGCGCGGCTGCTCGACGTTCCGTTCACCATGGCGGACGCGACGACCCTCACCGAGGCGGGCTATGTCGGCGAGGATGTCGAGAACATCATCCTCAAGCTGCTCCAGGCCTCCGACTATAATGTCGAGCGGGCGCAGCGCGGCATCGTCTACATCGACGAGATCGACAAGATCAGCCGCAAGGCGGACAACCCCTCGATCACGCGCGACGTGTCGGGCGAGGGCGTCCAGCAGGCGCTGCTGAAGCTGATGGAAGGCACCACCGCGAGCGTTCCGCCGCAGGGTGGCCGCAAGCATCCGCAGCAGGAGTTCCTGCAGGTCGACACCACGAACATCCTGTTCATCTGTGGTGGCGCCTTCGCGGGCCTCGAGAAGATCATCGGCGACCGCCTTCAGGGCAAGTCGATCGGTTTCGGCGCCTATGTGGCGGCTCCCGAGGAGCGCCGCACGGGCGAGACCCTGCAGCAGTGCGAGCCCGAGGATCTGCTGAAGTTCGGCCTGATCCCGGAGTTCGTCGGCCGTCTGCCGGTGATCGCGACCCTGATGGACCTCGACGAGACCGCTCTGGTCGAGATCCTGACCGCCCCGAAGAACGCGCTGGTCAAGCAGTATCAGAAGCTGTTCGACAAGGAGGGCGTGAAGCTCGGCTTCACCGACGACGCGCTGGTCGCGGTCGCCCGCAAGGCGATCACCCGGAAGACCGGCGCGCGCGGCCTCCGCTCGATCCTCGAAGGGCTGCTGCTCGACACGATGTTCGACCTGCCCTCGATGGACGGGGTCGACGAGATCATGGTCGACAAGGACGTGGTCGAGGGCCGCAAGGACCCGGTTCGCGTCTTCTCGAAGAAGACCAAGGAAAAGGCCGGCGGCGACGCCGCCTGATCCTTTTTCGATCAGATATCAAAAAGGGCCGTCGGAGCGATCCGGCGGCCCTTTTGATTTGGGCGGCGACAGCCTGAAGGAGGTCCAAAACGCCACGTCATGCTGAACTTGTTTCAGCATCCACCAAGCCCCTCAGGCCGATCAGGAGAGGGGCAGGCCGGTGCAAGAAGCTCATGGCCTGTCCCAAGGCTCCCGGTGGATGCTGAAACAAGTTCAGCATGACGGTAATGGAAGCTTGCCTTGTCGGTGGCCGTCAGGAGGACGGCGAGGGGCGACCGGGCCCCCGAATCAGTTCGAAAGCCCCAGCGTCTTCGCGGCATCGGCGAATCGCGCCTGCTGCGCTGCGTCACCCTTGAAGCTGGCCTTGGCCTTGGCGAGCGCGTCCTTGGCGCCGGCCTGGTCGTTCAGCACCATGCGCGCGCGCATCAGCATGATC
Organism: uncultured Sphingomonadaceae bacterium; assembly: GCA_963540925.1. Lineage (GTDB taxonomy): Bacteria > Pseudomonadota > Alphaproteobacteria > Sphingomonadales > Sphingomonadaceae > Rhizorhabdus. Next base: position 45,241 of record CAUTRN010000045.1, on the reverse strand, counting down.
CAGCCATCGGCGTTCTTCGGATTTTCCTGCAGCCGGGCGGCGAGGCGGGCGACCATGCCGCGCGCCATCTCGTCCTGCTGGCTCGGCGTCATCGCGCTGGCGGCCTTCATGTCGCCGGCATTGGGGCCGGGGATGCCCGCCGCGGCGACCGCGCCACCGTCGGTGGTGGGCATGGCGGGGGCGGTGGGCGCCGCCATCTGCGCGGGCTCGGGCAGGCGGCCGCTGATGTCGATCTTGTTGTCGACGGCGATGCGCTGGGCGAGCTCGCGGACCGGCTTGATCCAGCTCGCATCGGCGGGGCTGTCGCGCAGCAGGCCGATCAGGTCGTCGATCGCCTCGGCATGCTTGCCCTGCTGGTCCTTCTCCACAGCCATGAAATACCGCGCCCGGAAGTCCTTGGGATTCAAAGCCAAAGCCTTCTGGAACGACGCCTGTGCCGCCGGGGTGACTCCGCCCGGCCCCGAAAGCAGCTGGACCTCGCCGAGCGCCGACCAGATCTCCGCATTGTTCGGGTCGAGTTCGGCCGCCTTGGCATAGGCCTTGGCGGAATCGGCATAGCGGCCGGTGTGGTAATAGGCCTGGGCGAGCAGCGTCTGATTGCCGACATTCTTGGGGTCGGCGGCGACCTTCTGTTCGAGCCCGCCGATCATCGAGGCGACGTCGCCAACGGGCTGGGTGGCGGCGGCCGGCTCGGCGACCTCAGTCCCTCCGGAGCGCCCGCGCAGCACCGCCACGGCGACCGCGGCCAGCGCCACCAGCGCGGCGAGGATCAGCGCGACGCGGGCGAAAGGCAGTGAAAAACCCTTTTTCGGGGCAGTGTCCTTCGTCACATTTGTCTCCGGAATAGAGCGTTATAGGCTTTGATCTCTTATTGTAACGAATGTCTAGCGGATCGCGCCGAAGCTGGTAGAGTAGTGTTGGGGCGGACGTAGAGGAAAGCAGTGGGAACTGCTCAGCCGCTATGTCCTAAATTGCCGCTTGGCGGCGCGGATAGGGGCAGGGGGAAGCAGTGGCGGATACCTTCCGGATTGCCATCGTTGGCTCTGGGCCGGCGGGGTTGAGCGCTGCGGCGCATGCGGCGAAATTGGGCCTTTCGCACGTCCTGCTCGAGAAGACCGATCACCTTTCCGATACCATCTTCAAGTACCAGAAGGGCAAGCACGTCATGGCGACGCCGAGCCAGCTGGTGCTGCGCTCGGACATCGACTTCGACGCGGGCAAGCGCGAGAAGATCCTGGGCACCTGGGACGAGCAGACCGCCGCCAACAAGGTCAACGTCCGCCTGAAGAGCGAAGTGAAGGCGATCACCGGCAAGAAGGGCGATTTCACTATCGCCCTGACCGATGGCGCCGAGGTGAAGGCCGAGGCGATCATCCTGGCGATCGGCACTCAGGGCAATCCGAACCTGCTGAAGGTGCCCGGCGCCGACCTGAACTACCTCCAGCTCCAGTACCAGCTCGACGATCCCGGCGAATATGTCGACGAGCATATCATGGTGGTGGGCGCGGGCGACGCCGGCATCGAGAATGCGCTGGGCCTCGCGCAGGACGTGGCGCAGGGCAACATCGTCACCATCATCAACCGCACCGCGGATTTCAGCCGCGCCAAGGGCGCCAACGTCAAGCTGCTGATGCAGGCGCGCGACGAAGGCCGGATGAGCGTGATCCCCGATTGCTCGCCGAACCGGATCGAGCCGGGCCACATCATCCTCGACACCCGCGACGGCGAGGCGCGCATCCGCTGCGACCGCGTGATCGCGCGTATGGGCTCGGCCGCGCCGCGCAAATTCGTCGAGGAATGCGGGATCGAGTTCTCCAGCCCCGACCGCGAGGCCTTCCCCACGCTGTCGCCGCAGTTCGAATCGACCAACCCCGGCATCTATGTGATCGGCGCGCTCGCGGGCTATCCGCTGATCAAGCACTGCATGAACCAGGGCTATGACGTCGTCGAGTTCATCAACGGCAACACCGCGCTGAAGCCCGCCGACGAGCCGATCCTGGAGAGCAAGTTCGTCAACCTGCCGATGAAGAAGTCGGTGGACCAGTGGCTGGAGTTCATCCGCACCCAGGTGACGATCCTCAACGATCTGTCGCCACTGCAGATGCGCGAGTTCATGCTCGACTCCGACGTCCGCTATTACGGCAAGAACGAGATCATCTTCGAGAAGAACGCGCCGGGATCGTCGCTGTTCTGCATCGCCCAGGGCTCGGTCGACATTCCGCTGCCCGATGGCCGCTCCACCGGCATCGTCATCCCCGAAGGTTCGATCTTCGGCGAGGTCGGCCTCGTCTCGGGCCGCCGCCGTGGCTCGACGATCCGCTCGATCGCCGAGACGGTGGTGGTCGAGATCCCGCGCAACGCGATCCTCAAGCTGATGGCGTCGGTGCCGGGCGTGAAGCGCGCGGTCACCCGCATCTCCACCGAGCGCCAGCTGCTCCAGATGTGGCAGTCGGGCCTGCAGTCGGCCGATCTGTCCGAGGTGCTGGAAACTGCCGAGATCAAGGGCATCCGTGCCGGCGAGGCGGTGTTCCGCGAGGGCGAGGAAGGCAATGACGTCTATGTGATCCGCTCGGGATCGGTGGTCGTCGAGAAGTCGATCGGCGGTAAGCCGATCTTCCTCTCCTATGTGCCGGCCGGCAATTATGTCGGCGAGCTGGAGCTGTTCGACAACGGCATCCGCAAGCAGACGGTGCGCGCCGCGGTGAAGTCCGAGGTGATCAAGCTCAACGGCGACGCCTTCCGGCGCCTGCTGGAAGCCAAGCCGCAATTCTTCGCCAAGGCGAAGACGGCGATCGGCGAGCGTGAGGACCTGGCCTCGTTCATCGAGGCGAAGAAGGACAGCTTCGCCACCGTCGTCGACATGTACAGCTCGGTCGCCAACTTCCTGGTCGACAATGGCGTCGGCGAGGCGACCGACGTGCTGCTGATCGACGAAAATCTCTGCGTCGGCTGCGACAATTGCGAAAAGGCCTGCGCCGACAGCCATGACGGCATCTCGCGGCTCGACCGCGAGGCGGGGCGCACCTTCGCGCATCTCCACGTGCCGACCAGCTGCCGGCACTGCGAGCACCCGCATTGCATGGCCGACTGCCCGCCGACCGCGATCCACCGCGGCCAAGACGGCGAGGTCTATATCGACGACACCTGCATCGGCTGCGGCAATTGCCAGCGCAATTGCCCCTATGGCGTGATCCGGATGGAGAAGGAGCCGCCGAAGAAGCCGAGCCTGTGGAAGTGGTTCCTCTTCGGCCAGGGGCCTGGGCCGGGAGAACCAAGCCACGAATGGGCCTATGCCAATGCGACGCCCGGCGTCGAGAAGGCGAAACGGGCGACGAAATGTGACATGTGCTCGGGCATCGAGGGCGGCCCGAGCTGTGTCCGCGCCTGTCCAACCGGAGCGGCGATCCGCGTCGCTCCCGAGGAGTTCCTGACGGTCGCCCGGTTGCAGCGGGACGACGCCTGATGGCCACCAAATCGATGCGGCAGGCGACCAAGGGTCGCGAGCGCGCCTCCGAGCATGAAGGGTTTCTTCGTTACCAGGGCTATAAATGGCTCAAGATCGCCCTGGCGATCTCGGCGGTGGCGTTGCTCATCTACATGTTCAACGATGTCCAGCCCAAGCCGAATGGCGGCAGCATCTATGGCTATATCACCGGCACGATAGGGGTCGGCCTGATCCTGTGGCTGGCCTGGCTGGGCGTGCGCAAGCGGACGATCACGGCGGGGCGCTGGTCGCTCAAGAGCTGGACCTCGGCGCATGTCTATCTGGGCCTGTCGCTGATCGTGATCGCCACGCTCCACACCGGCTTCGACTTCGGATGGAATGTCCACACCCTGGCCTATGCCCTTATGATGTTTGTCATCATCTCGGGCATTTTCGGCATCACCGCTTATGCGACTCTGCCGCAGGAGCTGTCGGCCAACCGGGGCGAGACCACCCAGATCCAGATGCTCGACAATCTGCGGATGCTCGATCGCCAGCTCAACGAGGCGGCGCAGCCGCTCGACGCCGAAGGCGCGGCGCTGGTCCGCATGGCGCTGGAGGACGATCCCTTCGGCGGCGGGCTGATCGCCCGGCTCACCGGACGCTATGGCAAGTGCGGCACCCGTGCCGCGCTCGACGCGGTGCGCGACCACCAGGCGCGCAAGGAGGGGGAGGACGACCCCTATGACCATGTCGAGGTGCTGCTGGAGCGCAAGAAGTCCTCGCTGGCGCGGATCCGCAAGCATCTGCGGCTCAAGGCGCTGCTGGAGGCCTGGCTCTACGTGCATGTGCCACTGACGTTCGCGCTGATCGCGGCGCTGTTCGTGCACATCGTCTCCGTCTTCTATTGTTGGTGAGATCGCGCAGATGAGCTTCATCGTTCGCACGGTAGCGCGCACCGCCGACGGGCGGGACATCGTCCGCCCCAAGAAGGTGGACAAGGCCGAGCTCAGCATCGGCCGCAGCCCGTCCAGTGACATCCACCTTCCCGATCTGGCGGTGGTGCTGAACCACGCCGTGCTCCGCCAGGCGGCGGGCGGCTATGTCGAGATCGCGGCGACCGCGGGCATGCCCTTCGTCGTCGACGGCAAGCAGACCGAGCATCAGCGCTTTTCGGTTTCGCCGGGCGCCAACATCCGGATCGGCAGCCATTCGCTGACGGTCGAGCCGGGCGAGGGCGAGGAGAAGGGTTCGATCGTCGTCACGGTCGAGCGGGTCGGCGCGATTTCCAACGCGTCCGAGGAGAAGGAGGAGGCCAAGGTCTTCTCGCTCGCGGGCGTGCTGCCGGGCAAGCGCGGCATGGCCTGGGCGGGCGTGCTGCTGGTCCTCGCCATCTTCCTGATCTGGCCGCTGGCGTCGATCCATACCCAGCCTACCGACAATAGCCGCAAGATCGCCTTCCACGCCGACGAGATGTGGACCTCGGGCCATTTGTCGCAGGTCCACAAGAGCCTCGAGAACAATTGCCAGGCCTGCCACGTCAAGGCGGGCGAGAGCGTGCGCGACACCGCCTGCGCGGCCTGCCACACCAAGGTCCACGACCATGCCGACAAGGCCAAGCTGATCGAGGCCAAGGGTTCGCCCGGCATCGTCGGCGGCTTCAAGCAGGCCGTGGGCGGGGTGTTCGGCATCCAGCCGGGCCGCTGCGTCGAGTGCCATACCGAGCATCAGGGCCAGACCGCGATGCCGGTGACCGACGAGAAATTCTGCACCAATTGCCACAATGACATGAGCAAGCGGCTCGACACCGCGCTCAAGGACGCCTCCGACTTCGGCAAGGGCCATCCGCAGTTCGAACCGACGATCCGCTTCGCGGGCGCAGGCGGCGTGCCGATGTTCCGCCGGGTTTCGCTCGATGCGAACCCCAAGGAGGATAATGGCCTGAAATTCCCGCACGATATCCACCTGTCGGCCACCAATGGCGTGGCGCAGATGGCGAAGACCCTGGGCAAGGCCGAGGGCTATGGCGCGCCGCTGGAATGCGCCAATTGCCACACCCGCGACTCCACTGGCGCAAGCTTCATGGCGGTGAAGATGGAGCCGGCCTGCGGTGCCTGCCACTCGCTCGCCTTTGACCAGATCAACGGCACGATCCGCACCCTGCGGCACGGCGATCCGGCGCAGGTGGCGGCCGACATCCGCGCCTTCTACCGCGCCGGCGCGCCGCGCACCCTGGCGCTGCAGGGCCAGGAACGCCGCCGTCCGGGTGACTTCCAGACCTCGGGCCAGCGGATCAACTTCGCCCAGACCAGCGCGATGCACATCGGCAATGCCGATCAGGCGATCCGGGCGGTCTTCTCGAAGGGCGGCGCCTGCTTCGACTGCCACACCGTCCGTGCGACCGGCAATACGGCGACGCCGTTCGCGGTGGCCCCGGTGGCGCTCAGCCGGCGCTACATGGCCAAGGGCTGGTTCGACCATGCCGCGCACGACACCGAGACCTGCGCCAGCTGCCACGCGGTGAAGGGATCGCATTTCTCGGCCGACGTGAACCTGCCGAAGCTGGCCAAGTGCCAGGAATGCCATGGCGGGCAGGATGCGCATAAGGAGGTCCCCTCGGCCTGCGCGATGTGCCACGATTACCACCGCACCGATTTCGCGCCCCTGATGGTGCGCGACAATCGGGCGCGGGGTAAGTCCGTCGAACATATCCGCGAAAAGGCGCTGAAAGCCGCTGGGACGGGCGTTTAACCCGTAATTTACCCATGTTTGCGATTATCTGTGGTGCACATCACAGCCGACAGGCATGCATGATGATCAACTGCTCGTGCGTTTGAGTAGGGTCGGGGGCGGCTCCCCGGCGGAGTGAGAGGGCGTATCATGCTGATCGCGCAATTGACCGACCTGCATATCGGCTTCGACCTCGGCAACCCCGATGAGCTCAATCTCAAGCGCGTCTGCATGGCGATCGATTATGTGAAGGGTCTGTCGGTCAAGCCCGATCACCTCTTCCTCACCGGCGACCTCACTGAGCATGGCGACATCGTCAGCTATGAGAAGCTGAAGGCCGTGATCGACGGCTGCGACTTCCCGGTCCACCTCGCCACCGGCAATCATGACGATCGCGCCGCAATGAAGCAGGTCTTTCCGGACCTGCCGGTGGAGGACGGGTTCGTCCAATATGTGATCGACGAGGCCGAACTGCGCATCATTGTTCTCGACACGCTCGATCCCGGCCATCATGGCGGCGCCTTCTGCCACCGTCGTGCGGGCTGGCTGAAGGCGCGTCTCGCCGAGGCGCCCGACCGGCCGGTGCTGATCGTTCTCCACCATCCGCCGATCGAGACCGGCATCCCCTGGATGACCGCGCATCCGACCGAACCCTGGGTGCGGATGCTCGACCGCGCGATCGGCGACCGCCGCAACGTCCATATGATCACCGGCCATATTCACCGCTCGATCACAACGCTGTGGCATGGCCGCATCCTGGCCGTCGCCCCGTCGACCGCGCCGCAGGTGGCGCTGGAAATGGCGCCGCTGGACCCGCAGACCCCCGACGAGCGGCCGATGATCGTTGCGGAGGCGCCGGGCGTCGCGCTCCATTTGTGGACCGGCGAGGCGCTGGTCACCCACCATGCGCAGGTGGGGGCGCCCGACATCCTGGCCCGCTACGATCGCAATCTGCAGCCGCTCGTCCAGGCGCTGGCCGAGGAGCATGACATCATCGAACCCGGCGCCGCAGCGGCCTGACCGCCGATGAAAAGCCCGATTGCAAAGGCGAAGCGAGCCTTATAAGAGCAACACAGCATCAAGAGTTGGGCCGACGTCCAACGCCAACCTGCCGATCCGGGCAAGGTGGCACTTCCGCAAGGAAGGATGTGGCCGATCCGGCAACCAAACGGACCTAGCCATATCGCGTCGTTTCCAGCCAGTAGGAAAGACGTGACGTGCCCATCAAGATTCCCGACGACCTGCCCGCCCGCCTGACCCTCGAAGCCGAGGGTGTGTCGGTGATGCGCCAGACCGATGCGGGGCGGCAGGACATCCGCCCGCTGCGTATCGGCCTGCTCAACCTGATGCCGAACAAGATCGTCACCGAGACCCAGCTGGCGCGCTTGCTGGGCGCCACGCCGCTGCAGGTGGAGCTGACCCTCGTGCGGTTGACCGACCATATCGCCCGCAACACCTCGCAGGATCATATGGCGGCCTTCTATCGGCCCTGGTCGGAAGTGTGCGACGAGCGCTTCGACGGCTTCATCATCACCGGTGCACCGGTCGAGCATTTGCCGTTCGAGCACGTCACCTATTGGCCGGAAATCTGCCGCATCCTCGACTGGACCCAGACCCATGTCCACAGCTGCCTGACGATCTGCTGGGCGGCGCAGGCGGCGATCCATTATTTCCACGGGATCGAGAAGCACGCGCTGGAGCGCAAGGCGTCGGGCGTGTTCAAGCACCGCAACCTGGCGCCGGCTTCGCCCTATCTGCGCGGCTTCTCCGACGATTTCTGCGTGCCGGTGTCGCGCTGGGCGGAGATGCGCAGCGACGTGCTGGCGGCGACGAGCGGGCTGGAACTGCTCGCCGACAGCGACGAGAGCGGCGCCTGTCTGGTGGCCGATCCGCACCACCGCGCGCTCCACATGTTCAACCATCTGGAATATGACACGCGGACCTTGGCCGACGAGTATTTTCGCGACGGATCGGGGCCGGTGCCGGCGCATTATTTCCCCGGCGACGATCCCGCGCGGCCGCCCGAGAATCGCTGGCGCAGCCACGCGCATCTGCTGTTCGGCAACTGGATCAACCAGATCTACCAGACGACGCCGTTCAACCTGCACGAGGTGGGTGGGCGGCTGCCGCTGGCGGACGTGGCCTGATAAGACCGCATATCCTCGTCATTCCGGCGAAAGCCGGAATCTCATTGCCTTTCCGACGGGGTCGCCTGCGGGACGCAGAAAGGGAGATCCTGGCTGTCGCCAGGATGACGGAGATTACAGGTCCCGGTGCAGGAACTGGTTGAAGTCGGTCGACGGATAGCCGCCGAACGCCGCGCCATTGGCGAAGCCGCGCTTGCGGTAGAGCGTGAGCGCGGGTTCGAAGGCCGGGCCGGTGCCGGTCTCCAGGCTCAGCCGCCGCACGCCCCGGCTGCGGGCGACCTCCATCACATGGTCGAGCAGCGCCGCCGCGGCGCCCCGGCGCAGATGGTCGGGGTGGGTGCGCATCGACTTGAGCTCGGCATGATCCTCGCCGAGCATCCGCAGTGCGCCGATGCTGGCGATCCGGTCGCCGGCCCAGGCCGACCAGACGGTGACGCCGGGGATCTGCAGGCCCGACAGGTCGAGCGCGAAGACGCTATCCGGCGGCGAGTTCACCCGCATGCCGGCCATGTGGATCGCCAGCAGTTCCCTGGTCTGCTCGCCGCTCAGATCATCCTCGCGGATGTCGAACATCGGCTCAGTCGGCCCGTGCGAGGATGCCGCCCCGGCGCGTCTTGCTCCAGGTCGAGCTGCGGGTGAGGAAGGCGAGCCAGCCCCAGGCGGCGCCGAGGTGGCGGAGAAGCTGGAAGGTGAAGGGCTCGACGAAGGAGGTCGCCAGCACCCGGCCCCAGCCTTCGGGCAGCATCCCGCCCGACCAGCGCCGGTAGAGGGTGATCGACCAGAAGTGAAAGCTGAGGTCGAGCACCACCTTGCACAGCATCGCGATCAGGATCGGCCCGACGATGATCAGCCGGCCCTGCGCCAGGAAATCGGCCAGCAGCGCGAAGGCGACCAGCCCGAACAACGGCTGCACCGTGTCGAACGCCTTGACCGGCAGCATCATCGTGCCGAGGCGGCCGAAGCGGGCGTTGCCCACCATGTCGCGGTTCCAGTACTGGGTCTGCAGGAAGCCGCCGAACCAGCGCCGCCGCTGGCGCAGGAAGGGGAGGAGGTGGCCCGGCGCGTCGGTCTGCGCCCGCGCCTCGCCCAGCACCCGGATCTTCCAGTCCAGTTCCTGTTCGACCGACCAGCGATGCAGGCGGTGGATCAGCTCATAATCCTCGACCAGGCATTCGGGATCGAAACCGCCGACGGTGACCACCGCCTCGCGCCGGAAGCCCGCGAAGGCACCCGAGATCAGCAGCAGCCCGTCCACCCGCATCCACGCATAGCGCGAGATGAAGTTGCGAACATATTCATAGGTCTGGAACCACTCGAACACGCGGCCGGCGACGCTGCGGTCGCAGATTGGCCGGAGCAGCCCGGTGGCGGCGACGAGCGCGGGTTCGCGGTGGAAGGCGGCGCGCATCGCCGCGATCGCGTCGGGCGCCAGGATCGTGTCGGCGTCGACGGTCAGCACCACGTCGCAGTCGGTCTGCTCCAGCGCGGCGTTGAGCGCGCGGGCCTTGCCGCCATGGGGCAGCCGCAGCCAGCGCAGCGACGGCACCACCGGCGATCCGGCAAGCGCACCATGGTCGGGCGTTTCCATCTGGAAAGCGGCGGCGAGCGCTTGCGGGGTGGTATCGGTCGATCCGTCGTCGGCGATCAGGATGATGTCGGGCGGCACCTGTTGCGCCAGCAGCGCGCGCACCGTGGTCTCGAGCACCGCCGCCTCGTTATGCGCGGCGATCAGGACGGCGAGGCGCGGCTCGGGGCCAGGCGGGGCAGGCGGTACCGCGACATGACGCAGCGGAAAGGTCTGGATCGCTACGAAGGCGAGCAGGAAACTGTCATAGCCCAGATAGACGAGCCCGACCGACCAGGCGAGGATGCCGGTCTGCTCCCAGGCCTGCACCGTGAGGAGGACCAGCGCGACCAGCGCGCCACCGTGGAGCAGGATCGAGGCGAGGGTGAAGCCGGGCCGGTTGAGGCGCGGCGAGAAGGCATTGAAGCGCGCCTCGATGGATGGTGGCGAAAGCATGCGAGGCCAATCTTCCCGTAAAGAGACCGATCATCGAAAGCAGCGCGTAAAGCCGCTGGAATCCGGCCCTCGCCGCTCTATGATCGGAAAATTGACGCACCGCAACAACCAGCTCCGGAGAGCCTTAGCAATGGCCGATGAACCTGCGCTGACAGCACGCTACACCACCCCGGCGATCATCGCCCATTGGCTGATCGCGCTGCTGATGATCGGCAACCTGATCCTGGGCCTTCTCGCCGAAAAGCTGCCCGACGAGCAGATCCGCTTCGCGATCGACACCCATAAGTCGATCGGGATGAGCGTGCTGGGGCTGGTGCTGCTGCGGATTTTCTGGCGCCTGGGGCACAAGCCGCCGCCTTTTTCACGGGGCATGGCGGTCTGGGAGCGCGCGCTGGCGCACATCGCCCATCTCGGCCTCTACCTGTTCATGCTGTGGATGCCGCTCACCGGATGGGCGCATGACAGCGCCTGGCGCGCCGCGCCCGAAATCCCGATGCGGCTGTTCGGCCTGTTCGAGTTCCCGCGCATCGGTTTCATCATGGAGCTGCCCGAGGAGCAGAAGGAAGCGCTGCACGGCCTGTTCGGCCAGATGCACGAGATCGGCGGCTATCTGCTGATCGGGCTGATCCTGCTGCATGTCGCCGGGGCGCTGAAACATCAGCTTATCGATGGCGAACCTGAATTTGCCCGGATGTGGCCGCGCTGACGTTTACATATCGCGTTCCCATGCGTTAGGCCCACGCCGAACGAACGGGATGGGATGAGGAATGTCGATACTTGGTGATGACGACGAGGCGCTGCACGGCACGCCCGCGACCAAGCTGCCGGTGCCGGAAGACGTACAGGAAGCGATCCGCACGCTGATCCGCTGGTCGGGCGACGATCCCACCCGCGAAGGGCTGCTCGACACCCCCGCGCGGGTCGGCCGCGCGTGGAAGGAATATTGCCAGGGCTATGCCGAGGACCCCTCGCTCCATCTGAGCCGCACCTTCGAGGAAGTGGGCGGCTATGACGAGATCGTCCTGCTCAAGGACATCCCGTTCCAGTCGCATTGCGAGCATCACATGGCGCCGATCATCGGCCATGCGCACATCGCCTATCTGCCGAACCATCGGGTCGTGGGAATCTCCAAGCTCGCGCGCGTGCTCCATGGCTTCGCCCGCCGCCTGCAGATCCAGGAGCGGCTGACCGCCGAGATCGCCGATTGCATCTGGACCCATCTCGAGCCGCAGGGCGTGGCCGTGGTGATCCAGGCCAGCCATGGCTGCATGACGGCGCGCGGCGTCCGCACGCCCGGTGTCGGAATGACGACCAGCCGCATGATGGGCGTCTTTCGCGACGACGAGCGAAGCCGTAAGGAAGTGCTGAGCCTGATGGGGCTCGGCTGACGGCAATTCCAAGAGGTGAAGTGATGAAGCGTGGCCTGTTCCTGTCGACCCTGATGGTCGCGCTTCCGGTGGTTGCCCAGGCCGCTCCGTCGCCGGCGCCCAAGCCGGCGGCTGCGGCCGTGCCGGCCCCCACCCAGCTTCCGGCGGGGTCGCGCCGCGTCACCCTGTCGGCGGAAGGCCGGGCGATCGCCTCGAAGGTGCTGGGAACGCCCGATCCGCGCGCGACCGAGATCCAGACCGAGATGGCGACGATCCGCCAGCAGAAGCTGCAGATCGTCAGCGCCCCCACTATCGACGTCGACAAGCTCGAGCCGGTGCTCCGCAAGGAGGAAACCCTGCAGAGCGAGTTCCGTACCCGCCAGAACGATCGGCTGCTGGCGCTGCTCCGCGCGCTGCCGGCGCAGGACCGCAGCGCGCTGGTCCAGACCCTGGTCAATCCCGCCAAGCCGGCCAACGGCGCCGCACCCGCCACCGCTCCGGCCATTCCGGGCAATTGACCGCGCCATCGATCGTCTGGTTCCGCCAGGATCTGCGCCTGGCGGACCAGGCCGCCGTGCTGGCGGCGACGTCGGCGGGGCCGTGGGTGGGCGTCTATGTGCTCGACGACGACAGTCCGGGCGCCTGGGCGATCGGCGGGGCGCAGCGCTGGTGGTTGCACCACAGCCTTGCCGCGCTGGGCCATGCCCTGTCCGAAAAGGGCGGACGGCTCGTCCTGCGTCGGGGCAGGGCGGTGGACGAGCTGCTCGCGGTCGCCGAGGCGATCGGCGCTGATCGGATCCATGCCCTGCGCCATTATGAGCCCTGGTGGCAGCAGGCCGAGGGTGAACTCGGCAAGCGGGTCGGCCTCGATCTTTACGACGGAAATCGCCTTGCGCCGCCGGGCGGGGTGCTGACCGGCGCCCATGGCCGCTATCGCATCTTCACCCCCTATTGGCGCGCGCTGAAAGAGCAGATGCCGCCGGGCAAGCCGCAGCGCGCGCCCGAGATGATCTCCGCCCCGCATGTCGCGATCGAGGGCGAGCGGCTGTCCGACTGGCATCTGCTGCCGACAAGGCCGAACTGGGCGACCGGCTTCGATATCTGGACGCCGGGTGAGGCCGGCGCGCGCGAGGCGCTCGACGATTTCCTGCCCGTGCTGGAGAATTACGACGAGGATCGCGACCGACCCTCGGTCGAAGGCACGTCGCGCCTGTCGCCGCACCTTCATTTCGGCGAAATCTCGCCCGCCACGCTGTGGTATCGCGCGGCCCACCGCTTGCACGCCAAGGCCGAGCCCTGGCTGCGCCAGGTGGGCTGGCGCGACTTCGCCGCCAACATCATCGACATCCGTCCCGATTATGGCGACGCCAATGGCCGCGACGCCTATGACGGTTTCCGCTGGCGCAGCGGGGAGGCGGCCGATCGCGATTTCCAGGCGTGGACGAAGGGCGAGACCGGCTATCCGATCGTCGACGCCGGCATGCGCGAGCTGTGGGCGACCGGCTTCATGCACAATCGCGTGCGGATGATCGCCGCCTCCTTCCTGATCAAGCATCTGCTGATCGACTGGCGGCGCGGCGAGCGCTGGTTCTGGGACACGCTGGTCGATGCCGATCTGGGCAGCAACGCGGTGAACTGGCAATGGGTGGCGGGCACCGGGCTCGACTCCAATCCCTTCGGCCGGATCATGGCGCCGCTGGTCCAGTCGCCGAAGTTCGATGCCGGTGGCTATATCCGCCAGTGGATACCCGAACTGTCCGACGTGACGGACGATGCGGTCCATGATCCGCATGGGGCGGGGCTGGCGCCGAAGGGCTATCCGTCGCCGATCATCGGCCATTGCGAGGCGCGCGAACGGGCGCTGGCGGCGAACGCGGAAATCTGACGATTTTTTGCTACGCGGGCGTGCAACAATCCTGTTCCCTCCGCCGTATCCCCAGATATACGTGACAGATTGTGTCGCGCCGATTGGGGATAGGACGGACAAGCCCGCATGAATGCTCAACCTCCTTCGCGTGGACAGCATCTTGTCCGGGCCGACAAGCGCTTCGCCACGGGAGCCAGCTGGCTCGCCCGGCTGCTCTCGCCGGGCTTCCAGCGCCTGCTCGACACGATCGACCTGGGGCTTGAGGAAGGCGCGATCGAGGCGACCTTGCCCGACGGCAGCTTCCGGGTGTTGGGCAACCCCGAAAAAGGCCCGGTCGCGATCTGCGAACTGAAGACCTGGCGCCCGCTCGTCCGGCTCGTCACCACCGGCTCGGTGGGCTGGTATCGCAGCTGGGCCGAGGGCGAATGGACCAGCCCCGATCCGGTGCCGATCTTCGACCTGTTCATGCGCAACCGCCACCCGCTGGGCGAACTGGGCCGCGCCCAGGGGCCGTTGCGCTTCTTCAACCTGATCTGGCACGCCTTCCGCCGCAACAGCCGCGACCAGGCGAGGAAGAACATCGCCTTCCATTATGATCTGGGCAACGACTTCTACGAGTTGTGGCTCGACAAGACGATGAGCTACTCCTCGGCGCTGTTCGAGGAGCCGATCGGGGCCGCCGAGCCGCTGGAGCCGGCCCAGCACCGCAAGGTGACCGCGCTGCTCGACCGGCTGAACCTGAAGCCGGGATCGACCTTGCTGGAGATCGGCTGCGGATGGGGTGGCCTGGCCGAGATCGCGGCGGCCGATTATCAGGCCGACGTCACCGGCATCACCCTGTCGGTCGAGCAGAAGGCCTGGGCCGATGCTCGGATGGCGAAGGCGGGCCTGTCCGATCATGCGCGCTTCGAGATTTGCGACTATCGCGACGTGCCCGGCCAGTTCGATGCGGTCGCCAGCGTCGAGATGGTCGAGGCGGTCGGCGAGAAATATTGGCCCGCTTATATGGAGGCGATCGCCCGCGCGCTGAAGCCGGGCGGGCGCGCCGCGATCCAGTATATCGAGATCGACGATGCGATCTTCGAAAGCTATCGCACCGACGCCGATTTCATCCAGACCTATATCTTTCCGGGCGGAATGCTGATTTCCGAAAGCCGTTTTCGCGCGGCGGCGGAGAAGGCCGGGCTGCGCTGGGAAGCGTCGAGCGTCCACCGCTTCGGCCTCCATTATTCCGAGACGCTGCGGCGCTGGCGCGAGAGCTTCGACCGCGCGGTCGCCGAGGGGCGGCTGCCGCACGGCTTCGACGAGGCCTTCGTCAAGCTGTGGCGCTTCTACCTGATGTATTGCGAGGGCGGCTTTGCCGGCGGTGGCATCGATGTGGCGCAGGTGACGCTGGTGAAAGACTGAAAAGTTCCTCCCTGTCCGAAGAACGGGGAGGGGGACCACCCGCAGGTTGGTGGAGGGGTTTGCAACCCCTCCGCGTTCGCCCTCGTCCGACGTCCCGAATAACCCCTCCACCATTCGCTACGCGAACGGTCCCCCTCCCCACGGCTTTGCCGTAGGGAGGATCCTATAAATCCTCGAACCGCAGCTCGTTGACCCCCAGCGCGCCATAATCCGCCACGATCCGCCCCGCCGCCGGGAAAGCCTTGATCGCCCCGGTGGTGACCACCGTCCCCTTGGGCAGCACCTCCATCCGCCCGCAGAAATCCTCGGCGAAGCTGGCGACGAGGTTCACCGCGAAGTCGAGCGTGTCGGCGATGTCCTTGTCGAGGATCGTCTCGCCATCGGCCTCGACCCTGAGGTGCAGGCCCGCGCGGTCCACCGAGGTCCAGCCCGGCACTTCGTCGCCCAGGCCGATCAGCGCCGAGCCATAGCCGTCGGCGAGGTTCGACAGGAACGGCTTGTCGAGAAAGGCATCGAGCCGGCTGCTCAGCACCTCGAACAGCGGCACCATCACCATCTGGCCGCGCAGGGCCTCGGTGGATGTGCCGCGGGCGATGTCCTGCGTCATGCGGAAGGCGATCTCGACCTCGACGAACTGGGGCTTCAGCGTGGCGGCCGAGAGAGTGGGGCGGTGACGGATCGTGTCGGCGTGGAGCGGGGCGCACCAGACCCCGCCTTCGGGCAGCGGCGCCATCTTCCATCCGCCGACAGGCCCGCATCCCACGGCCACGGCGTCCTGGATCGCATAGCTGTCGGCGAGGCTGTCGGGCGGGAAGGGCAGGCCGTCGATCGGCGCTCCGCCCTGTCGCACCGCGATCAGCGCGGCGGCATTGGCCTGGATATCCTCGATCCGCATCTTGCTCTCTCCCTCTGATCGGGAGGGATCGGCAAAATAGCGCTCGGGATCAACCGTCGATCTTGGTGCGCAGCCCGGTTTCGAAGTCGCTCTGGACCAGCGACAGGATCGCGTCGGCCACGACGGCCGGGCTCTTCAAGGTCGCCTGATCCTCGCCCGGATAGGCCTTGCGGCGCATCGCGGTGGCGGTGGCGCCCGGGTTGACGATCCCGACGCGGATATTGGTGATCTTCGCCACTTCCTCGGCATAAGCGAGCAGCAGCGTCTCCAGCGCCGCCTTGGACGCGCCATAGGCGCCCCAATAGGCGCGCGGGGCCTGGGCGACGCTGCTGGTGACGCCGATCACCCGGCCGGCCGCCGAGGCGCGCAGCATTGGGTCGAAGGCGGCGATCAGCTGCTGCTGGGCCATGACGTTCAGGGTGAGCAGCCGGGCGAACTCCTTGGCGTCGATCGCCTGGACGGGCGCCAGGGTGCCCAGCATCGCCGCGTTGAGGACGAGCATGTCGAGCGCCTGCCAGCGCCCGCCGATCGCCTCGGCGAGGCGGGCGATGCTCTCATTCTCGGCCAGGTCGATCGGCGCGATCGTGGCGCTGCCGCCGGCGGCGTGGATCTTCTCCTCGACCTCCTCCAGCCCGCCCGCCGTGCGCGCGGTGAGGATCACATGCGCGCCGGCCTTGCCGAGCGCCTCCGCGGTCGCGGCACCGATGCCGCGCGATGCGCCGGTGACGAGCGCAAGCTTGCCGGAAAGAGGCAGGGCCATGGTCTAACCTTGTGCGTCTAGGGGATCAGGCGACGATGCGCTCACCGTGGAGGGCGAGCTGGTCGGTCGGCATCATATCTTCCTGGTCGGTCAACCGGGTGGGATAATCGCCAGTGAAGCAGGCATCGCAATAATTGGGCGCCGCATCGACCCGGCCATCCTCGCCAAGGGCCTTGTAGAGGCCATCGATCGACAGGAAGGCGAGGCTGTCCGCGCCGATATAGGAGGCCATCTCGGCCACCGTCATCTGCGCGGAGAGCAGCTTGGCGCGCTCGGGCGTGTCGACGCCGTAGAAGCAGCTGTGCCGGGTGGGCGGGCTGGCGATTCGCAGATGCACCTCGCGCGCGCCGGCATCGCGGAGCATCTGCAGGATCTTCACGCTGGTGGTGCCGCGCACGATCGAATCGTCGATCAGCACCAGACGCTTGCCGTCGATCAGCGCGCGATTGGCATTGTGCTTCAGCTTCACACCCAGATGGCGGACCTGGTCGCCGGGCTGGATGAAGGTGCGGCCCACATAATGCGAGCGGATGATGCCAAGCTCGAACGGAATGCCCGATTGCTGGGCATAGCCGATCGCGGCGGGCGTGCCCGAATCCGGCACGGGGACGACGAGATCGGCGTCCACGCCATTTTCGAGCGCGAGCTGGGCGCCGATCTGCTTGCGCACCGAATAGACCGACGAACCGTCGACGATCGAATCGGGGCGCGAGAAATAGACATGCTCGAAGATGCAGGGCCGTGCGCGCATCTCGGCGAACGGGCGGATCGAACGCAGGCCGCGCTCCGACACGATCACCAGCTCGCCGGGTTCGACCTGGCGGATGAAGGTGCCGCCGACCACGTCGAGCGCCACCGTCTCCGAGGCGAAGACATAGGCATCGCCGACCCGGCCCAGCACCAGCGGGCGCACGCCAAGCGGATCGCGACAGGCGATCATACCCTCAGGCGTCATGCAGATCAGCGAATAGGCGCCCTCGACCTGCTTGAGCGCATCGATGAAGCGATCGAGCAGGGTGCGGTACTTCGACATCGCGACGAGGTGGATGATCGTCTCGGTATCGCTGGTCGACTGGAAGATCGAGCCGGTGCGGACGAGATCGCGGCGCAGCTTCATCGCGTTCGAGATGTTGCCGTTATGCGCGATCGCGAAGCCGCCCGAGCTGAGCTCGGCGAACAGCGGCTGCACGTTGCGCAGCGCCGTCTCACCGGTCGTCGAGTAGCGGACATGGCCGCAGGCGACCCGACCCGGCAGGCCACGAATGACCTCGTCCTTGTCGAAATTGCCCGCGACATGGCCCATCGCGCGATGCGTATGGAAGCCATGCCCGTCCCAGCTCGTGATACCGGCTGCCTCCTGTCCGCGATGCTGCAATGCATGCAGGCCAAGCGCGACCATGGCGGCGGCGGTGTCCGCGCCCCAAATACCAAAAACGCCGCACTCTTCGCGCAGCTTGTCATCATCAAACGGATGCGTGGTGAGCATCGCGAATCCTCGCGGTGGCCGATAGGCGCCGCATATAGTGACGGACTTGGGGTTTGTCGCCCCACTGTCACAAAATATTGCGTTGCACCCGGATTTGCTGGCCGAAAGCTTGCCAGTAGGGGCGCTTTGGCGCATCGCCGGCCCCATGACCGACGCTCACAACCATGATCGCGAACAGGGCAACAGGCTGGACCCGCGCTATGATGCCGCCGGGTTGATCACCGCCGTGGTGACCCATCACCTCACCGGCGACCTGCTGATGGTCGCGCATATGAACGCCGAGGCGCTGGCCGCGACCCTGGAGAGCGGGGAGGCGACCTTCTTTTCGCGCTCGCGCGGTCGGCTGTGGAAGAAGGGCGAGACGAGCGGTCATGTGATGCGCCTGGTGGAGGCGCGAATCGACTGCGATCAGGATGCCCTCTGGCTACGTTGCGAGCCGGCCGGTCCGGCCTGTCATACGGGGGAATCGAGCTGCTTCTATCGCCGTGTGGAGCGCGAGAATGGGGGGCTCACCCGAGTGATCGAGCCCGGAACGACCCAAGTTTAGACTAAAGTCTCAAACGTTTGCAAAAGGTCGTTTGCCCCGCTCGGGAGCCCTGCCGTAAAGGTAAGGGCATCACGTTTTCGGGGAAGTAATTGTGGCATCACAGTGCGTATCCATCGTTTCGGACGGTCTGTCGGACAAGGACAGCTTTTCGATCGCCGAGCTCTCCAAGGCCTTCGGCATTACTCCGCGCGCTCTGCGCTTCTACGAGGAAGAGGGGCTGATCGCTCCGGCTCGTGAGGGCGCCACGCGCATCTATTCGCGGCGCGACCGCGCCCGTGTCGCGCTGATCGTGCGCGGCAAGGGCGTCGGCTTCAGCCTCGACGAGATCGCCGAACTGCTCGACCTCTATGATCGCAACGATGGTGGCGCCGCCCAGCGCGCCGTGACCGCGCTGCGCTGCCAGGAGAAGGCCGAGGTTCTGCGCCAGCAGAAGGCCGCGATCGACGTCATGCTCGAGCAGCTGGCCGTCTTCGCGGCGGAGCTGGACGGCCGTAGCGTCTGACCGCTTCCCATCGTCCAGAACCGGCCGAAAACGGCCCGGTTTTGGACGAAAATGCCGGCAGTTAACCCACTTTTCGGGTTTGTGACACGTGTCGAATATGTCATGAACCGACATCACGAGTGAGAGGCTCCGGGAGATTCGGTTGCGCGGACGGCTGGTCAATGGCCTCTATACCGAGGCGATGCTTCTCGCGGACGAGGCCCGGGCCTATTTCGAAAATCAGGGCCGTCTCGACCGCGAATTGCTCGACCCGGTAAACCGGGTGTCGATGAGCTGTGAATCGCTCAAGATCACCACCCGGCTGATGCATGTCCTCGCCTGGCTGCTCACCGAGCGCGCGATCGAACTGGGGCAGATGAGCGCTGCCGAGGCCTCCGCTTCGGCCCGCCGCCTGGGGGACGCCGCGACCAGCGATAGCGAGACGCTGGCGACCCTGCCGCCCACCGCCGCCGCTCTGGTCGAATCCAGCCTCGACATCTATGCGCGGGTCCGTCGCCTCGAAAGCGAGGCTCCCGAGATCAGCGTGCCGATCAGCCCGGCTCTGCGTCTGCTAGACCGGCTCGAACGGGCCTTCTGATCCAGCGATGAGGCTGTCGCCCGCCTTGCCGGCCAGGAGCCTTTCGGCCGATGTCTGACAAGGGCCGTAGCGCGGTCAGCAGCATTTCCGACATAGCCCGCCTCGCGGGGGTGTCGGCCTCCACCGTTTCGCGCGCGCTGGCCGGTAACAAGATGATCAGCGCCGAGACCCGGGCGAAGATCAACGAACTGGCGCGCGAGCATGGTTTCCAGCTGAACCAGATGGCGCGCAACCTGCGCCTGAAGCGGACCAACGCGATCGGCATCGTCTTTCCGCAGGGCCATCAGGTCAGCCGCTTCGTCTCGGATCCTTTCTTCACCACGATGCTCGGCGGCATCGCCGACGGCGTCTCCGAGCGCGGCTATGATCTGCTGTTGACCCGCGTCGCCCAGACCGAGAGCGACTGGCTCGACATGCTCGTCCATTCGGGGCGGGTCGACGGGGTGATCGTCGTCGGCCAGTCGGACCAGCAATCGGCGCTCGCCCGGACGGGCGCGACCGCCGCACCCGTCGTGGTGTGGGGCGAATATACCGAAGGGCAGGGCTATTGCTCGGTCGGCACCGACAATGTCGCGGGCGGCGCGCTGGCCGCGGCGCATCTGCTGAAGGCGGGACGCCGTCGCATCCTCTTTGCCGGCCCCACGACCTTGCCCGAGATCGCCGCGCGCCACGCCGGCTATGTCCAGGCGCATCGCGAGGCCGGGGTGGCGCCGCTGGGCCATGTGCCGGCGTCGCTGACCGCGGAGGCCGCCCATGCGCTGTTCGTCGGTTATTTCGCCGCGCATCCGGCGCCGGACGGCCTCGTCGCCGGATCGGATGTGATCGCCGCCGCCGCGATCCGCGCGCTGCGCGAGCGCGGCCTGTCGGTGCCCGATGACGTCGCCATCGTCGGCTATGACGATGTGCCGATGGCGGCGCAGATGACCCCGGCGCTCACCACGGTGCGCCAGGACGTGCGGCAGGGCGCAGCCCATCTCGTCGACCGGCTGTTTCGCCGGATCGGCGTCGAGCCGTGCGAATCGGTGGTGATGAAACCTGAGCTGGTGATCCGCGCTTCGGCACCCTGAACCGGCGCCCGCCAGACGCGTCGGGCCCGATCCGCCTTCCGTTACGGTGCGCTCTTCGCTGCGCTGATCCACATAATACCACAGCCCGTCGCTCCCGGCGGCCCCGGCCATCGATTTTGCTATTCCCGAAGCGCGGAAATCCGTGGCAGTCGAGACGTGGGCGTATCGAGTGGAGTGGTCGATGGGGAATCCGGCTGGGGGACTGGCAGCCTTTCTGTTGGCGTCGACGGCAATGCCCCTATCGGCCCAGGCGACAGCGGATCCACCCGCGCCTGTGCCGCCCGCACCCACCGCATCCGCGACGGTCATGCCCCGCCAGGTGGCGAATGACGATGTCGCCATCGTCACCGCGGTGCCGCGCAGCCAGAACCGGCTCGACAGCAGCATCACCACCACCGTGATCGGGCCCGGCCAGATCCAGATCGCCGCGCCGCGCTCTTCGGCCGAGATCTTCCGGCTCATCCCCGGCATCCGTTCGGAAAGCTCGGGCGGCGAAGGCAATGCCAATCTCTCGGTGCGCGGCCTGCCGCTCGCCTCGGGCGGGTCCAAATATCTCCAGATCCAGGAGGATGGGCTGCCGATCGTCCAGTTTGGCGATATCACCTTCGGCAATGCCGACATCTTCCTGCGCGCCGACCTCAACGTCCAGCGGATCGAGACGGTGCGGGGCGGCTCCACCTCGACCTTCGCGTCGAACAGCCCTGGCGGCGTCATCAACCTGCTGTCGAAGACAGGCGACCGGCAGGGCGGGGTGGTCCAGCTCAGCAGCGGGCTCGACTATGAGGACTATCGGATCGACGCCGATTATGGCGGCCGGATCGGTGCCGACTGGAGCTGGCATGTCGGCGGCTTCTACCGGCGTGGCGAGGGGCCGCGAAAGGCCGGGTACGACGCCGCCAAGGGTGGCCAGATCAAGGCCAATCTCACCCGGAAATTCTCAGGCGGTTTCGTAAGGATCTACGCCAAGTATCTGAATGACAAGACCCCGGCCTATCTACCGGTGCCGATGCGGGTGACCGGCAGCGAGAGCGATCCCAAATATAGCAGCCTGCCCGGTTTCTCGGTCAAGGACGGCAGTTTCAACTCGCGCTACAACCGCGCGCACCTGACCCTGGGGCCGAACAACCGGCCCCAGACGATCGACATGGCCGACGGCATGCACCCGATCGTCAAGCAGGTGGGGCTGGAGGCGCGGATCGAGCCGGGCGACGGCTGGACGATCAACGAACGCTTCCGCTACGCCGACATCTCGGGCCGCTTCGTCGGCATCTTTCCCGGCCAAGTGGGCGACGCCACGACGATCGCCAATGCGCTGGGCGGGCCGGGCGCCACCCTGCGCTATGCGACGGGCCCTGACGCGGGCACGGTGATCGCCAACTCGGCCGCGCTCAACGGCAATGGGCTGCTCGCCCAGAATGTCGTGTTCGACACGCGGCTCAACCGGCTCGACAACATCACCAACGACCTGCGCGCGATCAAGGACATCAATCTGGGCAAAGGGCGGCTCAGCCTGACCGGGGGCCTGTTCCTCACCCGGCAGCGCATCGACACCGACTGGCTGTGGACCAGCGAAGTCTCCGAGGTGCGCGGCGACGGGCGGGCGGCGCTGGTCGACATCCGCACCGCCGCGGGCGTGCCGCAGACCGATCGCGGCGTCTATGCCTATGGCGCTTCCTTCTTCGGCGACTGCTGCCGCCGCAGCTATGACGTGCGCTACGACATCGCGGCGCCCTTCGCGGCGTTCAGCTATGCGGTCGACCGCTGGACCCTCGCGGGGAGCCTCCGCTGGGACAATGGCCGGGTGCGCGGCCGGGTGGCGGGAAGCGAGCTGGGGCTGAGCGGCCCGGCGCTCTCGTCGGTCGACGTCAATGGCGACGGGGTGATCTCGGCCGCCGAGGCGCGCACCACCGCGACCCCGGCGATCGGCGCGCCGGTCCGCTATAACTACGATTATCTGTCCTGGTCGACGGGCCTCAACTGGCGCTTCCGCACCGACATGTCGGCCTTCATCCGCTACAGCCATGGCGGCCGCGCCAATGCCGATCGCATCTTGTTCGGGCCGGCGGTGCGGACCAGCGATGGCGGGCTCGCCGAGAAGAGCGCGGCGGTGGACTTCGTCCGCCAGGCCGAGATCGGCTGGAAATACCGGACGCGCGGGATCAACCTGTTCGCTACCTTCTTCCACGCCACCGCCGAGGAGCAGAATTTCGAGGCGACCAGCCAGCGTTTCCTCGACCGCCGCTACCGCGCTTATGGCGTGGAGTTGGAGGGCAGCTACCAGAAGGGCGGCTTCAGCCTGACCGGCTCGACCACCTGGACCAAGGCGAAGATCACCCGCGACATGGTGACCCCGGCCAATATGGGCAACCGCCCGCGCCGCCAGGCCGAGTTCGTCTACAGCGTCACCCCGCAATATCAGGCGGCGATGTTCACCTTCGGCGCGAACCTGATCGGCACGACGAGCAGCTATGCGCAGGACGACGACGGGCTGAAACTGCCGGGCTATAATCAGGTCAACGCCTTCGCCTCGGTACGGCTGCGCGAGACGATCAGCCTGTCGATCAGCGCGAACAACCTGTTCGACGTGAAAGGCATCACCGAGGTGGAGGAAGGTACGATCTCCGCCAACGGCATCGTCCGGGCGCGGTCGATCACCGGGCGGACCTTGTCGGCGGCGGTGCGGGTCGATTTGTGAATGGGCCTCGGTGAGGCGAAGAAAGAAGGAAAAAGAAGAAGACCCTCATCCCGACCTTCTCCCGCAAGCGGGAGAAGGAGAGGCCGTAGCGCTCGCCGCTATCATAGCCCTCTCCCGCCTGAGGGAGAGGGTTGGGCGAGGGTCTTCTTCCTTCTTTCCTCGTCTTCTTCCGAAGCCCTAAACCATCAACTCCAGCAGATCATCGACATGCGCCGAGGCGAAGCCGACCGCGCTGTCGGAGATGCCGTAGGGCACCAGCAGATGGTCGCCCACCTTCATCGCCCCGCAGGTGTAGACGACATTGGGGACATAGCCCGAGCGGTCGGCCTTTTCGGCGGTGAGCACCGGCTCACGGGTGCGGCCGATCACCTTTGACGGGTCGTCGCGGTCGAGCAGCGCGCAGCCCAGCGCATATTTGCGCATCGCCCCCACGCCATGGGTGAAGAGCAGCCAGCCCGCGTCGGTGAGGATCGGGCTGCCGCAATTGCCGATCTGGATGAACTCCCAGGGATATTCGGGCTCCATCAGCAACACGCCCTCGTCATCCCAGCAGTCGAGCTTGTCCGAGCGGAGCAGGAACAGGTTCTTGCCGTCCTGGCGGCCGACCATCGCGTAGCGGCCGTCGATCGCCTGGGGGAATAGCGCCATGCCCTTGTTGCGGCCGGCGCGGCCGGTGATCGGCTCCAGTTCGAAATCGCGGAAGTCGCGGGTGCGCAGCAGTTCGGAGCGGATCGAGCTGCCCGAATAGGCGGTGTAGGTGCCGATCCATTCGAAGCTGCCGTCGTCATGCTCGAAGCGGACGAGGCGCAGATCCTCCAGCCCGCCGCGCTGCTGCTCGGTGATCGGGAAGATCACGGTATTCGACAGGCTGCTCTCGGCATGGCGATGCACCCGCACGCCGGTGTCACAATCGGTGAGCGAGGCATCGTCGAGTTCGACCGCCGTGGCGAAGCTGCTCTGCGGCCATAGCTCGAACGTGCCGTCGGGCAGGGCGATGCCCTCGCGAAAGGCGATCGAGCTGATATGGCCCTCGCCCACAGCGCGCAGGCTCATCACGAAACGGCAGGCGCCGTGCGCCATGCCCGACTGGTCGGGGTGCGGCACGATCGAAGGGTTCATCAGCGCCGCGGCGGCATAGGTATATTCGTGGCAGAAGAAGGCGCCGATCAGCCGCTTGCGCGGGGTCGAGAAGCTGCCGTCGTCGAGCTTCATCGCCGCGCGCACTTCCTGGTAGCGCTGCTCGAACATCCGCTCGGTCTGCCAGTGCCGCTCGACGAAATCGCGCACCACCCGGCAATATTCGGCATCGACTTCGGTTTCGGAGAGCGCGCAGATGTCCAGCACCAGGCGCTCGGCGCGGCCGGGCGGTGCCTGGGTGGACTGCCATCCCAGATGGAAGGGACGGAGGACTACGCGTGAGGGATCGGCGTGGAGCCGGGTCTCAAGCAAGCGTAGCGGGGTGATCGGTGTCGCGGGCTCCGGCTTCAGCATCATCTCCCGTCTCTGCTTCGGTATGGGCCGCCCCGATCATCCGCGCCAGAGCGTGGTGGGCCAGCTGGAACGCAAGGATCGATTCGGCGCCGCTATTCTCGTTGGCGCCGCGCGGGGTTACCCCATCGCGACAACGGCCGCTCGCGATATCGGCGAGGATGACCCCGCGGTCGTTGGCGCCGAAATACCAGTGATAGGCCATCTCGGCATGCTCGATCCAGCGGGGATCGGCGGTCGCTGCATGGGCTGCGGCAGCCGCCTCGATCGCGGCCTGCGCCTCCAGCGGCTGCTGGTCGAACGGCAGCTGGTCATGCTCGCGGCCAAAACCCTCCGAACCAACCGGCCGGAAATGGCCTTCGGGCGCGGTCTGGCGCTCGGCGATCCATTCGAGCGTGTCGATGCCGGCGGTGAGCCAGCGGGCTTGCCCCAACAGCTTGCCGGCCTCGATCAGCGCCTGGGGCAGGCGGGGATTGTCATAGCCCAGCACGGCCTCGAACCAGGCCCAATCGGGGCGGCGGGCATGGGCGAGCAGGCGGAACAGCGTGCGCCCGCCCTGATCGAGGATCGTGCGAGCCTGCTTGTGATCGGGCAGCCGACGGACGGTGGCCGCCGCGCCGAGCATCGCGAAGGCGATCGCGCGGGGCGATCCCATCTCGGCGAACAGGCCGGCGGTCTGGTCGAACCACATCTGCGCCCAGCGGCGCATGTCCGGATCGCAGCCATGTTCGATCGTGTGGCCCAGCGCCCACAGCGCACGGCCGTTCGAATCCTCCGAGCCGACCTCCTCGCACCAACGGCGGTCGAAGTGCATGAAGTTGCGGAAGCGCCGCCGATCGGGGTTCCAGCAATGCTGGACGAAGCCGGCATAGGTCAGGCTCCAGCGCAGCCGTTCGGTGGCGGGCAGATGCCCGGCCAGGTTCATCAGCATCAGTGCGCGGGCATTGTCGTCCAGGCAATAGCCATGGTTGCGATCGGGAACGATGCCGATCGAATGCTGGAGCATGCCGCAGCCGTCGCTCATCGTGAACACGGCGCCGAGGCCCGGCGTGGCCGTCAGCGGCAGCAGCCGATGGCGCGGGCGCAACGCCTGGCGGACCAGTGCGGCGCTGGCGGCGCTGAAGCGGGGCCAGATCGTCCGGCGCCCGGCCTCATAGGCGCGGCGCTTGGTGATCGCGAGCAGCGCCGGATCGTCGAGCAGCCGGTTGACCGCCTCGGCCAGCGCCTCGCTCGATCGCGGCTCGACGAGCAGGCCGACATCGCCCGCGAGCAGTTCGGTGGCGTGGACATAGGGGGTGGAGACCACCGCCTTGCCGAGCGCGACGGCATAGCTCAGCGTGCCCGAGGTCGCCTGCTGCAGATTGCCATAGGGGGTGACGTAGATGTCGCAGGCCTCGAGCTGGTCGAGCAGTTCCGCCGTGTCGAGGAAGCGGTTCTCCCAGCTGACATGGCGTTCGACCCCGAGCGTGCGCGCCAGCGCCTGCAGGCTTTCCCGATAGCGCTCGCCCTGTTCGGCGATCAGATTGGGGTGGGTGGCGCCGACGATGCGATAGAGGATATCCGGGTGGCGCGCGGCGATCGCGGGCAGCGCCTCGATCATCGTCTCCAGCCCCTTGCCGGGGCCGAGCAGGCCGAAGGTCATCACCACGGGACGATCGCCCAGGCCGAGCTTCGCCTTGAAGCTTTCTTCACGGCCGAAGGGGCGATCGGGCGCGCCATGCGGGATCACCGCGACGATACGCTCGGGCGCGTGATAGTCGGCGACCAGCGTGTCGCGGCCTTGCTGCGACATCACCATGATCCGCGAGGCGCGCGAGATCAGATGCTCGACGATCGCGCGCTGGCGCGGCGAGGGCGCGGTGAGGACGGTGTGAAAGGTGACGATCAGCGGCGCCGCGATCCGGTCAACGAAGTCGCACACCATCTCGCCATCGGGGCCGCCGAAGATGCCGAACTCATGCTGGAGCCACACGGCGTCGACCGCGGCTTCGTTGATGTGCCGGGCGATCCGCGTATAGTCCTCACGGTCATCCTGCGCGATGATGGCGGCGATGCCTTCGTAACGATGTTCCGAACAGGCAGAGTCGAGCGCATAGATCCGCATGTCGAAGCCTGGCCGACCGCTAAGCTGGTCCGCGAGGTCTTTGGTGAAAGTAGCAATACCGCACCTGCGAGGGGCATAGGTCCCGATCAGCGCGACGCTTATAGCCTCGCCACGACTTTCGATGAGGTCGTCGAACAGGGGAATGATGTCCGCAGAAGCTTCAGATGGGCTAAAAACGGTTGCATCCATCGGAAAATCCTCACGAGGCAGCTTGCAGCAACCAAACGCGAGGATACTCCCCGATGTTCCGAGCCAGTGTGGGTGCAGTGCAATAAATCTGTAGGGATTGATGTGGGTTAATCCCGCTGCGGTCAGCGGGTCGCGATCACCGAAGCGACGCTCGGTCGCGCGAAGACGTCGCCGCGCCAGCGCAGCACCGATGCGAAGTGCGCGGGCACCTCGATCCCGATCATCGGCATGATCTGGAAACCGAGCAGGGCGGTGATGTCGGCAACGGTGAAGGCATCGCCGGCGATGAAGCGGTTGTCCGCCAGCTGGCGGTCCATCCATTCCAGCGCCTCTGTGATGCGCGGCCGGTTGAGATCGGCCCATTCGGCAATCTGGACCGGCTCGAGCACCTTCACGAAGGGCGCGCTGTGGCGGAACACCGCGCGCACCGCGTCAAAGAAGTGCAGCTCGATTCGTCGCTGCCACATCTCGACGATCGCCTCGTCGCGGGCGTCGCGGCCCATCAGCGGCGGTTCGGGGTGAAGCCGCTCGAAATAGCGGCAGATCGCGATCGTCTCGGAGATGCAGGTGCCGTCGTCGAGTTCGAGCACCGGCACCAGCCCGGTGGGGTTGCGGGCCAGGAAGTCGGGCGCCTTGTGCGCGCGCTTCATCAGGTCGACCGAGACGAAGGGGACGTCGATCCCCTTCTCGGCCAGGAAGATCGCCACGCGCACCGGATTGCCGGCCTTGTCGCCCCAGATCCTCACGATGTCCTCTCCCCCTTTTCTTTTTGTAGCGGCCGCTAGCTGATCTTGGCCTCGATCGCGTCCCAGATCATCGCCGGGGTATCGGTGCCGTTGAAGCGGTCGATCGCGACGATGCCGGTGGGCGAGGTGACGTTGATCTCGGTCAGGTGCCCGGCGATCACGTCGATGCCGACGAACAGCAGCCCGCGTTTCGCCAGATCGGGGCCCAGCGCGTCGCAGATCTCGACTTCGCGGGCGGTCAGCTCGGTCGCGTCGGCGCGGCCGCCGGCGGCGAGGTTCGAGCGGATCTCGCCCGCCTTGGGCAGCCGGTTGATCGCGCCCGCTACCTTGCCGTCGACCAGCACGATGCGCTTGTCGCCCTTCGAGACGTCGGGAAGGAAGGCCTGGACCATGAAGGGCTCGCGCCAGACCTGGCCGAAAAGCTCGGTGAGCGCGGCGAGGTTGGCGTCGTTGCGGCCGACATGGAACACCGCCGAGCCGGCATTGCCGTAGAGCGGCTTCACCACCACCTCGCCATGCTCTTCATGGAAGGCGCGGGCGTCCTCCAGGCGGCGGGTGATCATCGTCGGCGGCATGAAGCGGGCATAGTCGAGCACGAACAGCTTCTCGGGTGCGTTGCGCACCGAGGCGGGGTCGTTGACCACCAGGGTCTTGTGCTGGATGCGCTCGAGCAGATGGGTGGCGGTGATATAGGCCAGGTCGAAGGGCGGGTCCTGCCGCATCAGCACCACGTCGACATCGTCGGCCAGGTCGAGGACGACGGGTTCGCCCACCTCGAAATGGTCGCCCGCCACGCGCTGCAGCTTCAGGATCGGGCGGGCCGGCGCGGTTACCCGGCCGTCGCGGTAGCAGAGGTCGCCAGCTCCATAGTGCCAGAGCTTATGCCCGCGGGCGAGCGCGCCCAGCATGATCGCGAAGGTCGAATCGCCCGCGATGTTGATCGTCTCCAGCGGATCCATCTGGACGGCGACGTTCAGCGACATGTGCAGGCTCCGATTGTTGCGGGGGCCTAACTAGGCAGCGTGGGGCGCTGGTGCAATGGCAGCCCAAAATAAGCCCCTCCCTGCAAGGGAGGGGGAAGGGGTGGGTCGCGAGCGAAGCGAGCGTCCCTGCAAGAGGCGAGGACAGACGCTCACTGCGTTCGCGACCCACCCCCAACCCCTCCCTGAGAGGGAGGGGAGAATGAGGGGAGAGGCATGTCACCCATGCCACACATTCTTGAGATGCACCGGCAGCCGCCACGGCCGCACCAGCATCACGTCGATCCGGATATCCTCGGCACCCTTGCCATAGCGCGGCACCAGCAGATGCGCGGCGTCGACCACGCGGCGCAGGCGATGCTCGTCGATCGCGAGCGCCAGCGCCTGCTCGGTCGCGCGGGTCTTCACCTCGATGAAGGCGAGCGTCTTGCCCCGCCGCGCGATAAGGTCGATCTCGCCCCGCCGGGTCCGCACCCGCTCGCCGACGATCCGCCAGCCTTGCAGCCGCAGCCACCAGGCGGCGATCGCCTCGCCGCTGCGGCCCTGGCGCTCGGCGGCTTCGCGCTTCAATCCTCGCCCTTGATCGCCAACGCGCGCGCATAGAGGTCGCGGCGGTCGAGCCCGGTCGCCTTCGCCACCTCGCCCGCGGCCTTGGCGGTGGGGAGGTGGGTGAGGGCGGCGCGGAGCAGGGCGTCGGCATCTTCCTCGGTCGCGGCGGCGCGCGGGCCGGGCGGGCCGACGATCACCACGATCTCGCCTTTGGGGCCGGCCTCGGCATAGCGTTCCGCCAGTTGCGTGAGCGAGCCGGTGACGCATTCCTCGAAGGTCTTGCTGATCTCGCGCGCGACCGCGCCCTCGCGCTCGCCTAGCCCCTCGGCCAGCGCGGCGAGGGTCGCTCCCAGGCGTGGGCCCGATTCGTAGAGGATCAGGGTGGCGCGGACATCGGCGACCTCGGCGATCGCCTCGGCGCGGGCCTTCTCCTTCGACGGCAGGAAGCCGAGGAAGAAGAAGCGATCGGTGGGGAGGCCAGCCAGGGTGAGCGCGGCGACGGCGGCGCAGGGGCCGGGCAGGGTGGTGACGGCGATGCCGGCGGCGCGCGCGTCGCGGACCAGCTTGTAGCCGGGATCGGAGATCAGCGGCGTGCCCGCGTCGGAGACCAGCGCCACCGGCGCGTGGGCCATTTTCGCGATCAGGCCGGGGCGCACCTTGTCCGCATTATGGTCATGATAGGGTGTCATGGGCCGCTTGACCCCGATGCGCTGGAGCAGCTTGGCCGTGACCCGACTATCTTCCACCGCGATCGTTTCGGCCCGTGCGAGGACCGAAGCGGCGCGGGGCGAAAGGTCGCCCAAGTTGCCGATTGGCGTGGCAACGATATACAGGCCCGGGGGGAGAGGTGCTTCGGATGCCTGAGTATCGGCAGCGCCTTGGTCTGAAAACTGGTTCATAAGGCGGAACAGATGGCAGAGGCCGTTGCATGCAGGCAACCTCGATATGCGTTTCTCATCAGAGCGGCGGCACTTGGGCTCACCGCCCTGCTGGCCGCCTGTAACGCGATCCCGAAGGGAAAGCCCGGTCCGGCGACACCGCCGCCGCCGGTGGAGAAGCCCGACGAAGGCGAGATTCCCAAGGATCAGGCGCGCCATCGGGTGGCGCTGCTGGTGCCGCTGAGCGGCAGCAATGCCGCGGTCGGCCAGTCGATCGCCAATGCCGCGACGATGGCGCTGATCGACTCCGGCAACAAATCGGTGCGGATGACGACCTATGACACCGCGACCGGCGCCGCTGCCGCGGCGACCCGCGCGATCGCCGACGGCAACCGCCTGTTCCTGGGGCCGCTGCTGTCCGAGGATGTCGGCGCCATCGCGCCGGCCGCGCGCAAGGCCGGGATCCCGGTGATCTCCTTCTCGAACGATGCGGCGGTCGCCGGCAACGGCGTCTATGTGATGGGCTTCTCACCCACCCAGTCGATCGACCGGGTCGTGCACTATGCCAAGAGCCGCGGGATCAAGCGCTTCGCGGCGCTGGTGCCGACGGGCGTCTATGGCCGCAACGCCTCCACCGCGATCATCCGCTCGGTCGAGAATGCCGACGCCAATCTGGTCGCGATGAAGAGCTATGAGCGCAATAGCCGCTCGCTGGAAAAGGCGATCGCCGATCTCGGCCGCAACCAGGGCTATGAAGGCGTGCTGATCGCCGACAATGCCCGGCTGGCGATCACCGCGGTGCCGATGATCCGCAAGATCTCCAATCAGCAGGCGCGCATCCTGGGCACCGAGCTGTGGGCGGCGGAAAGCGCGGCGCTGACCTCGCCGGCTTTGTCGGGCGCCTGGTATGCCAGCGTTTCGGACACGCATTATCGCCAGCTCGCGACGTCCTATCGCCGCCAGTTCGGCAAGTCGCCGTTCCGGCTGGCCAGCCTCGGCTATGACTCGATGGCGCTGGTGGTGAAGATCGCGCGCAAGTGGAAGGTCGGCCAGGCCTTCCCGGGCGATGCGCTGCGCGACGGAAATGGTTTTGGGGGGATCGACGGGGTGTTCCGCTTCGGCGCCAACGGTGTGGCCCAGCGCGCCCTGGAGGTGATCGAGACCAGTCCGGCGGGATCGAAGGCGGTGTCGCCGGCTCCGGCGAGCTTCGAAGAAGAGAAATAAGACAGCCTGAAAAGCTTGACGGCGTCCGGTCTCGCGACCGGACGCCGACATGCGTTTTTTAGAGCGCGATAACGAGGCCCACCGCGAGCGCCTGAGCGGCAATCGCGATGAACGCCGTCGTGGCGCCTTCCACGTAACGGATCATTGTCCACCTGCTGTCTATGTTTTATGTCCGCACTGCTTTGTTGTGCGGTGCAACAAGCATATAGGTACGACAACGGCTCAACGCAATTTCGTAACAAGTCGACGCGCATGCATAATTTGCAATATTCGACGAAAGTTGCAATCGTTCGAAAAATCAGGCGGTTACTACCTCGGCCAAAATGGCATCGAGCAGGAGCATTCCGGATTCCGTGACTGCGAGATGATCACCCTGGGCGATGACCAGCCCCTGGCCCGCAAGCCGTGTAACCGCCGCCTCGTCCACCAGTGCCTCGCGCGGGTATTCGACGAGGGCCCCGATCCGCGCCAGGTCGACGCCCTCGGCAAGCCTTAACCCCATCAGCAGCGCCTCTTGCGCGCGATCGGAGGGGGAAAGCGCGTCTTCCTGTTCGATACCATGGCCCAGGGCATCGACACGGGTGAGCCAGTTCTCGGGCTTCTTGCGCCGGGTGGTCGCCAGCCCGCCGCGCCGGCCATGCGCGCCGGGGCCGACCCCGGCATAGCTGCCATAGCGCCAATAGGTCAGATTGTGGCGGCTCTCGGCGCCGGGGCGGGCGTGGTTGGAAATCTCATAGGCGGGCAGCCCTGCGGCGGCCGTGCGCGCGCGGGTCTGCTCGAACAGGTCGGCGCCCAGATCGGGATCGAGCGGATGCAGCTCGCCCTTGGCGAGGCGGGTGGCATAGTGGGTGCCGGGCTCGATGGTGAGCTGGTAGAGCGAGAGATGCTCGGTGCCGAAGCCGAGCGCGCGCTCCAGCTCGGCGGCCCAGGCCTCGGGGCTCTGGTCGGGCCGGGCATAGATCAGGTCGAAGCTCACCCGGCCGAATGCCTTCTGCGCGGTGTCGAGCGCGGCGAGCCCTTCAGCGACGTCATGCGCGCGGCCGAGCGCGTGGAGCGCGGCATCGTCGAGCGCCTGCAGCCCGAGCGAGACCCGGTTCACGCCCGCCTGCGCGAGCGCCCCGAAGCGCGCCGCCTCGACCGAGGAGGGGTTGGCCTCCAGGGTGATCTCGATATCGTCGGCGACGCTCCAATGGCCGGCGGCCGCGTCGATCAGCGCGGCAACCGTCTCGGGCGGCATCAGCGAGGGGGTGCCCCCGCCGAAGAAGATCGAGGTCAGCCGGCGGCCGGGCAGCAGCGCCGCTTCATGCGCCAGGTCCTTGAGCAGCGCCGCGCGCCATGCGGCCTGGTCCACGGCCTCGCGGACATGGCTGTTGAAGTCGCAATAGGGGCATTTCGAGACGCAGAACGGCCAGTGGATGTAGAGGGCGAGCGCATCTTCTCCCCTCCCTGGAAGGGAGGGGCCGGGGGTGGGTTGCGAGCGTAGCGAGCTCTCTTCGATCTGCATCAGAAATCCGAATGGGGAAGGACGAGCCTTCGGCTCACCCACCCCTAACCCCTCCCTTCCAGGGAGGGGAACAGAAACTAGAAAACCGCCGCCACCAGCTTGGCGAAGGCGTCGGCGCGGTGGCTCATCGCGTGCTTGGCCTCGGGGTCCATCTCGCCGAAGCTGATGGCGTGGCCGAGGGGCTGGAAGATCGGGTCATAGCCGAAGCCCCGGTCGCCGCGCGGCGGCCAGGTGATCACGCCGTCGACCCGGCCCTCGAAGCTTTCGACATGGCCGTCGGGCCAGGCGATCGAGAGGACGCAGACGAAATGCGCGTCGTGGCCGGCATCCTTGTCGGCTTCGAGCATGCGGGCGTGGATGCGGCGCGCGCCTTCGGCGAAGTCGCGGCTGCCATCCTCCAGCTCGGCCCAGCGCGCCGAGAAGATGCCGGGCTCGCCGCCGAGCGCCTCGACGCACAGGCCGCTGTCGTCGGCCAGCGCGGGCAGGCCGGTGAGATCCGCGGAGAAGCGCGCCTTCAGCTCGGCATTGGCGACGAAGGTCGTACCGGTCTCCTCGGGCTCGGGCACGCCCAGATCGCCCGCCGAGACCGTCTCGATGCCGAAGGGGGCGAGCAGTTCGCCGATCTCGCGCAGCTTGCCCTTGTTATGGCTGGCGATGACGAGTTTGCCGGGCCCCAGCTTGCGGTGGAGCAGGCCATCGGGGCCCAGCGCGCTCACCGGCCGGTGGCCTTGCGCTGGGCGGCGAACACTTCGGTGCAGCCGATGCGGGCCAGGCGGAGCAGTCTCAACAAGGCTTCCTCGTCATAGGTCGCTCCCTCGGCGGTCGCCTGGGCTTCCGCGATGTTGCCATTGTCGAGCAGCACGAAATTGGCGTCGGCATGCGCGTTCGAATCCTCGATATAATCGAGGTCGAGCACCGGGGTTCCCTCATAGATGCCGCACGAGATCGCCGCGACCTGCGCGGTGATCGGGTCCTCGGCCAGCGCGCCCGAGGCGAGCAGCTTGTCGACGGCGAGGCGCAGCGCGACCCAGCCGCCCGAGATCGAAGCGGTGCGGGTGCCGCCATCGGCCTGGATCACGTCGCAGTCGATCACGATCTGGCGCTCGCCCAGCTTCTCCATGTCGACCACAGCGCGCAGCGAGCGGCCGATCAGGCGCTGGATTTCCTGGGTGCGGCCCGACTGCTTGCCCTTGGCGGCTTCGCGGCTGCCGCGGGTGTGGGTGGCGCGGGGGAGCATGCCATATTCGGCCGTGACCCAGCCCTGGCCCTTGCCGCGCAGGAACGGCGGCACCTTCTCCTCGACCGAGGCGGTGACGAGAACCTTGGTGTCACCGAAGCTGATCAGCACCGATCCTTCGGCGTGGACGGTGAAATTGGTCTGGATGTCGATCGCCCGCATCTGATCGGGGGCGCGGCCGGAAGGGCGCATGAAATATCCTCTTTGTTGCGTGGCCGGCTCCATAGGCCCGCAGGCACGAAGTTGGAAGCCTGTTGAGCGCGGCGGCCGGCTTTACTATCTCTCGACTCGTGAACACGCAGCCTCTGTCCGAAATGTCGATCCGCGCCCGGGAAGTGTTCCGCGTCGTCGTTGAAAGCTATCTGGGCAGCGGGCAGCCGGTCGGCTCGCGCACCATCTCCAAGCTGGCGGGGCTCAACCTGTCGCCGGCGTCGATCCGCAACGTGATGCAGGACCTGGAGGAACTGGGCCTGCTGGAGGCGCCACACACCTCGGCGGGGCGCATGCCCACCCAGACCGGGCTGCGCCTGTTCGTCGACGGGATGATGCAGACCGCCGAGCCTTCGCTCGAGGAGCGCGCCGCGATCGAGGCGCGCGCGGCGCGCGGCGGCCCGATCGAGGAGGCGCTGGCGCAGACCAGCGCGGTGCTTTCCGGCCTGTCGGCCTGCGCCGGGATCGTGCTGGTGCCGCCCAACGAGATGGTGCTGCGCCAGTTCAGCTTCGTGCCGCTGTCGCGCCAGCAGGCGGTGGCGGTGATCGTCGGCCAGGATGGCAGCGTCGAGAATCGCGTGGTGGACATTCCGGCCGACGTGCCGCCGACGGCGCTGATCGAGGCGGGCAATTTCATCAGCGAACGCCTCGCGGGGATGACGCTCAGCGAAGCGCGAGGCCGGATCGAGGCCGAACTGGGCCGCGAGCGCCTGGCGCTCGACGCCGCCGCCGCCTCGCTGGTGGCGCAGGGCCTCGCGGTCTGGTCGCAGGACGGAAGCGCCCGGCCGGTGCTGATCGTGCGCGGCCAGGCGAACCTGATCGATCCTTCGGCGGCGGCCGATCTGGAGCGGGTCCGCCAGCTGCTCGACGAGATCGAGGGCAAGGAGGAGATCGCCCGCCTGCTCGACAATGCGCGCGGCGGGCAGGGGATCAAGATCTTCATCGGATCGGAGAACAAGCTGTTCTCGCTGTCGGGATCCTCGGTGATCGCTGCCCCCTATCGCGGTGGCGACGGCCGGGTGGTGGGCGTGGTCGGGGTGATCGGGCCGACCCGGCTGAACTATGCCCGGATCGTGCCGATGGTGGATTTCACCGCGCAGGCACTGACCCGTATGATGGCGTAGGCTTGGCCGCTATTTTCCGTCATGCCAGCGGAGGCTGGCATCTCGGGAGAATAGCGCGGCACATCCTCTCCTGAGATGCCAGCTTTCGCTGGCATGACGATTTCGGGGAGGGGTGTAACCTTCGGCCACGCTCGTCCGAATAGAGGCCATGGACCTTCGCCCGATAGCTCGATCAGCGGTCGTTGTTCGGCCCGCTCTTGGTGACGAGGCCGTCGACGACGTCCTCGGCGATTGCCTCTTCGAACTGGATGCCGAAGCGATTGCCCTCGACCCAGCGGACCACGCCGGGAACCTCGAAATTCTGGCGCTCCAGCAGCAGCCGGCAGCCGACCGGCGGGGGCGGGGAGGCGCTGAGCATCGCACCGCCGCACGACACGTCGAGCAGCACGCCACTGGCTTCGCCATGCACCGAATAGAAGGTGGCAGCGAGCATGATGCGGTGGCGCCCATGGCGGCGGGCATCCTCCAACTGTTGTTCACCGGCAAAGGCCATCGGTGTGTTCACCCCAGAATCCGACTCGTTCCGATCCGGCAATCATGGCGGATTATCGCTAATGAATGGCTAATGGGGCTGGTTGACGGATCATTTTCCATGTTCGCCCAGCATGCTAAGGCATGATCCCATGAACGAGACGCAGGAGAGCATGGCGACCGACCCGCCGCGGGGCGGCGATCTCGTCAAGCGGCATCGCCTTTCGACCCGGCTTTGGCACTGGACCAACGCCTTCACCATCTTCGTGATGCTGATGAGCGGGCTGATGATCTTCAACGCCCATCCGCGCCTCTATTGGGGCGAATATGGAGCCAACTACGACAAGGCCTGGCTCCAGATCGGTGCGATCCGCGATCGCGGCGTGCTGATCCTCGGCAAGACCAAGATCACCACCACCGGCGTGCTGGGCCTGTGGAAGGATCCGCAAGGAATCGAGAAGCGCCGCGCCTTTCCTTGGTGGGCGACGATCCCGTCGAGCTATAGCCTGGCCGACGCGCGGCTCTGGCACCTCTTCTTCGCCTGGGTGCTGGCGATCGGCACCATCGCCTATTGGATCGTCAGCCTGATCAACCGCCATGTCCGGCGCGACCTGCTGCCCGATCGGCGGGAGCTGAGCCCGCGCCACATCTGGCACGACATCAAGCAGCACGCCCGGTTGCGCTTCCCGACGGGGGCCGCCGCACTGCGCTATAATATTCTCCAGAAACTGGCCTATCTCTCGGTGATCTTTGGGCTTTTGCCGATAATCATCCTCACCGGCCTCACCATGTCGCCCGCGGTCAATGCCGCCTGGCCGTGGCTGCTCGACCTGTTCGACGGGCGCCAGTCGGCACGCTCGATCCACTTCCTCTGCGCGCTCGGCTTCGCGCTGTTCATCCTCCTCCATCTGCTGATGGTGGTGCTGGCGGGCCCGTTCAACGAGATCCGCTCGATGATCACCGGCCGCTATCGCCTGCCCAAGGAGCGCGGCCAATGATCTCGCGGCGCAGGTTGATCGGATCGCTGACGGCGGGGGCGGGCGGGCTGCTGTTGTCGGGCTGCAACAAGATCAATGCCAATCCCGGGGTGCGGAGCCTGCTCCAGTCCTCCGAGGGGCTAACGATGCGCGCCCAGCGGATCATATCCGACCGGAGCGAACTGGCCCGCGAATTCAGCGCCGCGGATCAATCGCCGATCTTCCGCGCCAACGGCACGCGCCAGCCCGCGGGCGCGGAGTATGAGGCGCATCTGCGCTCCGGTTTCGTCGACTGGCGCCTGACGATCGACGGGCTTGTCACCCGGCCATTGTCATTGTCGATGGCGCAGATCCGGGCGATGCCGCATCGCAACCAGATCACCCGCCATGACTGCGTCGAGGGCTGGAGCGCGATCGGCCGGTGGAGCGGGGTGCCCCTTCATCTGCTGCTCGATGCGGCCGGACTGCGGACCAGCGCGCGCTACCTGATCTTCCACTGCGCCGACCGCTACGCGCAGGGCGACTATTATGAGAGCATCGACCTGATCGACGCCTTCCATCCGCAGACGATCCTGGCCTGGGCGCTCAACCGCCAATATCTGCCGGTCGGCAATGGCGCGCCGCTGCGGCTGCGGGTCGAGCGTCAGCTCGGCTACAAGCACGCCAAATATGTGAAGCGCATCCAGGCGGTCGCCAGTCTGTCCGAGGTCGGGCAGGGCAAGGGCGGCTATTGGGAGGATTATTTCGACTATGCCTGGTATGCGGGGATTTGAGACATTCGTCGCTCCGGCGGAGGCCGGAGCCGCCACAGGTTCTTGCGGCTAAGGCGTTCGAACATCGTGGCGGCCCCGGCCTCCGCCGGGGCGACGACGTTTACGAGCCCGCCGCGTCGAGCGCCTGTTCCAGATCGGCGAGGATGTCGTCGATATGCTCGATCCCCACCGACAGGCGGACATAGCCGTCGGAGATGCCGGTCGCGGCCTGTTCCTCGGGCGAGAGCTGCGAATGGGTGGTCGAGGCGGGGTGGATCGCCAGGCTGCGCGCGTCGCCGATGTTGGCGACATGGTAGAACAGCTGGAGCGCATCGATGAAGCGGTTGCCCGCGGCCTTGCCGCCCGCCAGCTCGAAGCCGACCAGCCCGCCGAGCCCGCCCGTCATCACCCGATCGGCGCGCTCGCGCTGAAGGCCCGACTGGAGCGAGGGGTGGACCACCGCGGTGACGCCCTTGCGCCCCGACAGGTAGCGCGCGACGGCGAGTGCGTTGGTGCAATGGCGCTCGATGCGCAGCGGCAGGGTTTCCAGCCCCTGCAGGATCTGGAAGGCGTTGAACGGCGACAGCGCGGCGCCCAGGTCGCGCAGCAGGATCGTGCGGGCGCGCAGGATATAGGCGATCGGCCCCAGCGGCTTGGCCGCTTCGGCCCAGACCGCGCCATGATAGCTGGGGTCGGGGGTGTTGAGCTGGGGCTGGCGCTCGGGAAAGGCGGCCCAGTCGAAAGTGCCGCCGTCGACGATCATGCCGCCGATCGAGGTGCCGTGGCCGCCGATATATTTGGTGGTCGAATAGACGACGATCGCGGCGCCATGGTCGAACGGGCGGGCGAGCAGTGGCGCGGCGGTGTTGTCGACGATCAGCGGGATGCCCAGCGGACGGCCGAGCGCCGCGATCTCGCCGATCGGGCAGACCACCAGCTTGGGGTTGGGTAGGGTCTCGACATACCAGGCGCGGGTGCGGTCGTCGCTGGCGCGGACGAAGGCTTCCGGATCGGCGGGGTCGACGAAGCGCACCTCGATCCCCATCGCTTTCAGGCTGTTGGCGAACAGGTTCCAGGTGCCGCCGTACAGGTCGGTGCCGCTGACGATATTGTCGCCCGCGCTGGCCAGGTTCTGGATCGCGAAGGCCGAGGCGGCCTGGCCCGAGGCCACCGCCAGCGCCGCCGCGCCGCCTTCCAGCGCGGCGATGCGGTCTTCCAGCACGGCGGTCGTCGGGTTGCCGATGCGGGTGTAGATGTTGCCCAGCTCCTCCAGCGCGAACAGCCGCGCGGCATGGCCAGTGTCCTGGAACTGGTAGGAGGTCGTCTGGTAGATCGGCGGCGCAACCGCCCCCGTCGTCGGATCGGCGCGCCATCCGGCGTGGAGGGCGAGCGTCTCGGGGCGAAGCGGGGGCTTGGTCACATCGTCTCTCCTAAAGTCCGACGGAAGGGTGCGAGCCCTATCAGATTTTCGTTACGGCGCGAATGCGTTCTCAGGCTTTGGAGGGCTTGCGGCTCTCGATCAGGGTGAACAGGCCGACCCCGCCGATCACCAGCACCGTGCCCGCCGCCTCGGGCCAGCCAAAGGGTTCGTCTAGGATCGAGACGGCGAGGGCGATCGTCAGCACCGGGCTGATCGTCGAGATGATCGCGGTGCCCTGCGCGCCGATCCGTGCGGTGCCAGCCGACATCATGAAGGTGGGCACGATCGTCGAGAAGATGGCGAGGGTGAGGATCAGCGCCCACGCCTTGCCCGGCAGGTCGAGCGCGGCGCCGGCATCGGGGCTCAGCAGCAGGAACTGCGCGATCACCGAGACGCCCGCCGCGCTCATCGCGATCGCGGTGAACAGGGCCGGTCCGCAGCGCAGGATCATCTCGCGGGCATAAAGCTGGTAGATGGCGAAGGTGGCCGCGGCGCATGCGATCAGCGCCGCGCCGCCCAGCATCGCCGGGGTCAGCCGCGCCGGATCGGCGCCGAACATCACCGCCAGCCCGGCATAGGCGAGGCCCGCGCCCGCCAGCGCATGGACGCGGAAGGGATGGCCAAGCAGCACCCGGCCGAACAGGATCACCAGGAAGGGATAGGTGAACAGGATCAGCCGCTCGGTCTGCGCCTCGATCGTCTGCAGCCCCTGGAAATCGAGCCAGGAGGAGACATGATAGCCGATGATCCCGACCAGCGCGGCGAGCGCGATGCTCTTCGCATCGGGCCGCTCGGCGGCCGGGCGGCGGCGCCATTCGATCAGGCCCACGCCGGCGAACACCGGCAGCGACAGCAGCATCCGCACCGCGAGCAGCGCGGTGGTGTCGACATGATAGACGTAGATCAGCTTGATCAGGACGCCCTTGATCGCGAACAGCATCGAGCCGACCGCGGACAGGGCGAAACCGACCATCCGCCAGCGGGCGGTGTGGGATATTTCCGGCATGGGAGACCTCTGGGAAAGAGGTGGATGCATCTTCATTCCTCCCCGGGACGGGGAGGGGGACCATCCGCAGGATGGTGGAGGGGCAGGCGCAACGCCCGAAGAAGCCCCTCCACCGCACTTCGTGCGGTCCCCCTCCCCTGCAAAAGCAGGGGAGGAACCCTGAGGTTCAGCCCGCCTTGGCGTCCACCGGGGCCCGGCCGCGCTTCACCATCATCTTGTTGAGCGCGTTCACATAGGCGCGGACCGAGGCGACCATCGTGTCCTGATGGGCGCCGCGCCCGCGCGTGGTGCGGCCATTCTCGGAGAGGAGCACCGAGACTTCGGCCTGCGCGTCGGTGCCGCCGGTGACGGCCTGCACTTCGTAGCGCTCCAGGGTCGAGCTGTCGTGCGGCACGATCAGGCGGATCGCGTTGAACAGCGCGTCGACCGGGCCGTTGCCGCGCGAGGTGACGGTCTTCTCCTCACCGTCGACCTCCAGGGTCAGGATCGCGCGCTGCGGCCCGTTCGAGCCGCAATAGACCTCGACCTTCTTGACCTGGATCGAGTCATGCCCGCGCAGCACCTCGTCGTCGACCAGCGCGACGATGTCCTCGTCGTAGACCGCCTTCTTGGCGTCGGCGAGCTGCTTGAAGCGGCCGAAGGCGTCCTGGAAGGCGTTGTCGCCCAGGGTGTAGCCCAGCTCCTCCAGCTTCTGGCGGAAGGCGGCGCGGCCCGAATGCTTGCCCATCACCAGGTTGCTGTGGGTCACGCCCACGCTCTCCGGCGTCATGATCTCGTAGGTCGAGCTGTCCTTGATCATGCCATCCTGGTGGATGCCGCTCTCATGCGCGAAGGCGTTGGCGCCGACGATCGCCTTGTTGGGC
Organism: uncultured Sphingomonadaceae bacterium; assembly: GCA_963540925.1. Classification (GTDB taxonomy): domain Bacteria; phylum Pseudomonadota; class Alphaproteobacteria; order Sphingomonadales; family Sphingomonadaceae; genus Rhizorhabdus. Next base: position 4,028 of record CAUTRN010000045.1, on the reverse strand, counting down.
TGCACCTGGAAGCCGGTGATCCCCGAGACGAGCCGCGAGGCGCGGGTGATCTCGGTCGACACGACGTTGGTGGTGAAGGGCATCACGTCCTGGCGCACCTTCAGCGCCATCGCGATCTCCTCGACCGCGGCATTGCCGGCGCGCTCGCCGATGCCGTTGATGGTCGATTCCACCTGGCCCGCGCCCGCCATCACCGCCGCCAGGGTGTTGGCGACCGCCAGGCCCAGATCGTTGTGGCAATGGGTGGAGAAGGTCGCCAGGTCGGCATTGGGCACGCGGGTGATCACGTCGCGGAACATCGCGCCATAGGTCTCGGGCGTGGCATAGCCGACGGTGTCGGGCAGGTTGATCGTCCGCGCGCCGGCGGCGATCGCGATTTCGACCGCGCGGACCAGGAAGTCCGGCTCGGTGCGGGTCGCGTCCTCGGCCGACCATTCGACGTCGGGGCAGATGTTGCGCGCCAGGCGCACGGTGCGGTCGATCGCCTCCAGCACTTCCTCGGGGCTCTTGTTGAGCTTCACCCGCATGTGCAGCGGCGAGGTGGCGATGAAGGTGTGGATGCGCGGGGCGACGGCGTGCTGCACGGCTTCCCAGGCGCGCTCGATATCGGCGTTGGCGGCGCGGGCCAGGCTGGCGACGGTCGCCTTCTTGCACTGGCGCGCCACTTCGGACACCGCCTCGAAATCGCCGGGCGAGGCGATCGCGAAGCCGGCTTCGATGATGTCGACGCCCAAGGTCTCGAGCTGGGCGGCCACCTGCAACTTCTCTTCCAGGTTCATCGAACAGCCCGGGGACTGCTCGCCGTCGCGCAAGGTGGTGTCGAAAATCTTGATCATTCTGGTCACGGGGCCTGCTCCTGCTGCAGGGTGGTCATTTCGGGGTTCTTTTCTGGACCCTTAGACGCCGTGGCTTGCCGGGCCTGTCGACCCCAAGCGAAATCGCGCGCCTAAGGGCGCGTAAGTCGAAGCAGGAGAAGGGCGTTCAGCCGCGTCATAGCGGGGCGCTGATACACATAAGCGGGCGGCGAAGTCCAGTGGGTGAAAGCGCGGTTGAAAGGAAATTCGCCTTTTTCGTCGCCTGGCGTTGTTTTCGGCCTCTTGCACGTCATCCCAGCGAAAGCTGGGATCTCACTTCCCTTCGTGCCGCAAACGCCGGCGTTGGAAGAAGGCAGTGAGATTCCAGCTTTCGCTGGAATGACGTTGCAAAGGTTACTTCCGCTCGATCCCCCGGAAGCACGCCCGGATCTCGTCCACGAACGCTGCCGGCTGTTCGAACGCCGCGAAGTGGCCGCCCTTGTCCAGCTCGTTCCAGTGGATGATGTTGACGTAATTCTTCTCCGCCCAGCGGCGCGAGGCGCGCAGGATTTCCTTGGGGAAGACGCTGCCGCCGGTCGGCACCTCGATCTGCACCGGCAGGAAGGCGGTGGCGGTGCTTTCCCAATACATGCGCGCCGAGGAGGCGCCGGTGCCGGTCAGCCAGTAGAGGGTGATGTTGTCGAGGATCTCGTCGCGGCTCAGGATCGTCTCGGGGTCGCCGTCGCAATCGGTCCAGCCATGGAATTTCTCGTAGATCCAGGCGCATTGGCCCACCGGGCTGTCGTTCAGCGAATAGCCGATCGTCTGCGGCTTGGTGCCTTGTTCGTTGGCATAGCCCATGCCGGTGGTCAGGATCTCCCGATAGGTCTCCCAGGCGCCCTTTTCGGCCTCGGTCCACTCGGACTGGTCGCTGGCGTCGGGCGGGAAGGCGATCACCATGTTGAGGTGGATCGCCTCCAGCCCCGCCGGCTTCATATAGGCGAGGGCGGTGGTGACGGCGGCGCCCCAGTCGCCGCCCTGCGCGACATAGCGGTCATAGCCCAGGCGCTGCATCAGTTCGATCCAGGCGCTGGCGGTGCGGCGCACGCCCCAGCCGCTGCCCTCGGGCTTGGCCGAGAATCCATAGCCGGGCAGCGACGGGAGGATCAGGTGGAACGCATCCTCGGCCTTGCCGCCATGCGCGACCGGATCGGTCAGCGGACCGATCACCTTCATGAACTCCAGCACCGACCCCGGCCAGCCGTGGGTCATCAGCAGCGGCAGGGCGTTCGGCTCGGGCGAGCGGATATGCATGAAGTGGATCGGCAGGCCCTTGATCTCGGTGCGATAGTTGCCCCAGCGATTGAGCTCGGCCTCGCAGCGGCGCCAGTCATAGCCGGTGCGCCAATGGTCGACGACGGCCTTCATCCGATCGAGCGGCACGCCCTGCGACCAGTCGCCGACGGTCTCCTTCTCGGGCCAGCGCACCAGCTCCAGCCGGCGCTTGAGGTCGTCGAGCGCTTCTTCCGGAAAATGGATCGGATAGTCTTCGATCGCCGCCATGCATTCCCTCCTGTTGGTCGTTGCCGGTTAGCCTGCCGTTCCGGTCAGTGCTTGAGCTTGAAGGCCTCCGCCAGGGAGGCCGTCGCGCTCCCGCGTTTCGCGGGTTTGGGTTGATCGGGGCTCGGCGACCAGCCCGACAGATAGACCAGTTCGAAGGCTTCCCGAAGACGCCCGTCGGGCCCCGCGTCGGCCGCGAAGCGCGCGAAGATCTCGCCCAGCCAGGCACGGCCCGGCGCGGCGCGGCTGCGCTGGAGCAGGATGTTGGTGGCGGCCATGCCGCGCAGGTCGTGGATCAGCCGGATCGGATCGCCATAGCCCACGTCGAGCCGCTCGCCATCGGCCACCTGCAGCGCGAAGCCGGCGCGGGAGAGCAGGTCCCCCGCCGAGCGCACGTCGACCTGCGGATGGATGCGCGCCGAGACGCCCCCGGTCGCGCTGTCGGCGGCCAGGGTGGCGCCCTTCAGCCAGGGCAGGCTGCCCGCACCCGCGAAGGCGCCCAGGAACAGCCCGTCGGGGCGCAGCACCCGGCGGATCAGCGCGAGCGCACCAGGCAGGTCGTTGACGGTGTCGAGCGTGCCGATCGCCACGACCAGGTCGAAGCTGGCGTCGGCGAAGGGCAGGCGATCCTCGTCGCATTGCACGCCCGCCGCCGCCTTCGCGAAGGCGAAGCCGGGGTCGGCGCCGACCAGGGGGCGGCCGGGCGCGCGGAAGCGCTCCATCACCGCGCCGTCATGGCAGCCGAGCACCAGCACCCGCGCGAAATCCCGCGTCACCATCGCCAGCCGCTCGGCCAGTTCGTCGGCCATATGCGCGACGAGGAAGTCGTGATGGCCGAAGCCCGCGGCTGCCCGGTCGCGGCGGCGGCGGCGCAGGGCCCGGTCGAAAATCTCGGGAGCGTCCATGGCGGGCGCTTGTGCCGCCGCCCCGGCTGCGTGACAAGGTGCCATGGCATTTCTGGGCGGGATCAGGGCGGTGGCGGATGCGGGGCTGCGCTTTGCCCTGCCGCCGCGCTGCCCCGGTTGCGGAGTGATCACCCCCGATGTCCACCAGTTCTGCCTCGATTGCTGGTCACAGCTCGATTTCCTCGGCCCGCCGCACTGTGCCTGCTGCGGCGAGCCGTTCGAGGTCGATCCCGGCGCTGGTGCGCTGTGCGGCGCCTGCCATGCCGATCGGCCGGCGGTCGACGCGATGCGCGCCGCGGTGGCCTATGGCCCGATCGCGCGGGCGCTGGCGCTCAAGCTCAAATATGGCCGGCGGCCCGGCATCGCCCACACCATGGCCGCGCAGATGCGCCGGCATCTGCCGCAGGGCGAGGGCTGGCTGCTGGTGCCGGTACCGCTCCATCGCTGGCGGATCTGGCGGCGCGGCTATAACCAGTCGGCGCTGGTGGCGAGGGCGCTTGCCGCCGACACTGGCCACGCGCTGGGGCTGGAGGCGCTGGCGCGGACCAAGGCGACGCCGATCCTGCGCGGGCTGGGGCGCGACCGGCGGGCGAAGGCGGTGCGCGGCGCCTTCGCGGTGCCCGACAAGGCAGCGGTGGCCGGCCGCTCTGTGTTGCTGGTCGACGACGTCTATACGACGGGAGCGACCGCCAATGCCTGCGCCAAGGCACTGAAACGGGCGGGTGCGGCGCGGGTGGAACTGCTCTGCTGGGCCCGGGTGGTGCAGGAC
>CAUTRN010000044.1:0-57363 GCA_963540925.1 uncultured Sphingomonadaceae bacterium | reverse complement strand
CGAACGACAGCGGATTTTGAAAGCGGAAGGCGTCTAGAAAACTAGGGGCTACTCAATGTGCTGGCTGCCCACATTCATCGCGAAAGGGGAGAGATGATCGACCGCCCAATCCTGTCCCGGCACTTCACGGTCGACGGTTCGCCGGTCGAATGCCGCTTCTTCCTGCCGGACTATGACGGGCAGGACTATGCCTGCCGCTACGAGATCATCTGGCCCGACAAGCCGCGATCGCGCAGGGTCTATGGTGTGGACGGGGTCCAGGCGCTGCTGCTGGCCATGCAGGGCGCGCATCTCGATCTGCTGCTGGCAAGGCAGGACAAGGGCATGGATGTTCAATGGCTCGACGGGTCGAATCTCGGGCTGCCGATCTCCCGAGAGCTCCGGGACATGGACCCTGACGGCGATTTCTGAAGGTCGAGGCGGCGCGATCCTCCACTTCTCGCCGATCGCCCGGCGTCTAACCTCCACCGTCATCCATTCCTGCGGAAAACCCCAAATATCTCCACACGCGTCGAATACCCTCGACTGGACCGGGCAAATGCCTTTGAAACGCGAACCGGCCCGGGATCGTGGCGCTGATTTCGGTCCCGCCACCCGCCCGTGGCCCGATAAGACATCTGCCGCGCAGTTGTTCGGCACGCTCGCGCATCCCGGGCAGGCCGAAGTGGCCGTCCCGTCCGGCCCGGGCCACCTCCGGCGCTATGCCGATACCATCATCCAGGATCCGGAGCGTGACCTCGTTCCCGGCAAACGCGAGCGAGACGTCAATCGACCTGGCGGCGGCGTGCCGAATGGCATTGCGAACCGCCTCTTCGGCGATCTTCAGCAACTCGGCAGAGACGGCTGGCTTCAGCGCTCGCTCCTTCCCGACCACCGTGACCTGCAGTGCCGGTGGGCCGTTTCCGGCCAACCGCGGCAATGTTTGACGCAATGCCTCTGCGATCGGCGGTGAATCCGCCGCAACGCGCAGCGCCTGGACTTGATTTCGACCCTCGACGATCAACGCGTCGGCCTGGTCCAGGGCCTCTTCGATCCGCTTACGATCGGCAGTTTCAGCGCCCAGGCTGTCCGCCACCGACTGGAAGCGGTAAACCATGCCCTGGACGCTTTGCAAAAGAGTATCATGAAGGGCTCGCGCGATGCGTTCGCGTTCGGCATTTCGGACATCGAAGCGGTCCTGGAGCTGATGTTGAACCACGCGCGTGCGGACCTGGATCAAGAGCCAGATCACCAAGCCCAGCCCGGCCGCGCCTATCAGTTTGAACCAGATCGTCTCGACAAAGCTTGGCGATATCGTGATCTTGAGGGTGGTGGCCTCGTTGCTCCAGACATCGTCGCTGTTTGAAGCAAGCACGCTGAACGCATAGGTTCCGGCCCTCAGATTTGTGTAGAATGCCTCTCGCCTGGTCCCGGCTTCGACCCAACCGGAATCGAGGCCTTGAAGTCGATACCGGAACTTCACCCGCGACGGCACGGACAGGCTGAGGCCCGCGTAGCGGATCGCTAGCTTGGACGTGCCGGGCGCCAGCGTGATCGAAGAAGGGGGATCGGGGTAGACACGGGACCCCGCCGTCAGGGCGCCGATGTGCACGGGAGGCGGCACTATATCGCGCTTGATCTCCGCCGGGTCGATGCGCGCGACGCCGGCGAATGTGGCGAACCAGATCCTTCCGTCGCCGCCGCGCGCCACGCCAACCCTGGCCAGTGGGCTGCGGATCTCGGGCAGCCCGTCTTCGAAACTCAGGACTCTGCTCTTCAGCGGTGCGCCGACATCGTTGAAGGCCATGTCGAGCGCCTTCGAGTCCATCACGACGATCCCGGCCGGCGTGATCATCCACGTCCGGCCATCTGGGCTTTCCGTGATCCCGGTGGCCGAAGCGATCCAGGGAAACCTGTTCGCATCGATGATCTGCAGTTGGCGGTTCCATATTCGCGCCAGGCCGAAACCGCCCCCCAGAAACGGCCCCTTCGTCCCCATCGCGAGCATATAGATGACCGATTTCGGAACAGATCGGGCAAGGACATTCGTGAACCGGCCGTCAGCGCCCAGCTCGACCACCTGCCCATTTGCCAGCCATGCTATCGGCGTACCGCCTCGTCCGCGCGCGATCGCCACGGGCCAGCGGCTTGCCGGTTGGGGGTGATAGTGCAGAATGCGGTCTCGCACCGAAATGAGGCCGCTATTTGGATTTTCGGGGTAGAAACGCGATACCCACGTCGTGCCATGATTGTCGGCCGCACATCCTCCATCATCATAAACACCGAAGGCGGCGAGGTCTTTGGACCTCACCATTTCGGTGGCGACGCCCTTATGAAGTCGAACGACGCGATCGAACTCGAATAGCCATATCGCCCCATCATTGGTTTCGGTGAGGCAATCCGCACTGGCTGCGAGCCGAGCGATTTTCTCGGGCGCGGCACCAGGCCGAGCGCGAAACAGGGATTGGCCCACCGCCATATAGACCGTCCCGTCCGAGGCGGCGAACAAGTTGATCTGCGAGCCGGCGGATGTCGTCGCAAGCATCGGCTCCAGGACGATGGGTACGTCCCGAAACTGGTGCAGGGCGCGCGACGTACCGACCCAGATATTGCCTTCGCGATCTTCAAACATGGTCGTATTCGCGCCGACGCCGTCGCTGGCGCCTAACTGCTCCACAGCCGGCAATATCCGCCCGTCAGGAGAGCGAACCGGCTGGCCGGGCGTCCGAACCCGTACAATCTCATGACCGTTGGCCATCCACAGGTTGCCATCGCGGTCGAAGAGGCTTTTGGCGGTAAAATTCTGAAACGTCGGGGTCGGATAAACCTGTCCCATCGATCGCCCATGAGCGTCGAGCGCAACGGTACCATGGCTATCGGATGCCCAGATCTGCCCTCGGCGGTCCTGACTAAGGACGGTTCGCAAGATCGCGGGCTTCAGCGTCTCGAAACGCTCGCTTCCTTTTCGTTTGATGAGAAGAGAGTGGTTGGTTGAGATCCATAACGAACCATCACGGGCCGCCAGGAAGATATTCGCCCATTCGGACGGGTTGAGCCCCGCTTCCTTCGTCAAAGGCTGCCAACGGCCGTTATGGCGCCGCAGGATGGCGGTCCCTGCTCCGCTGCCATCCATCCAGAGGTCTCCATCCGGCGTCTGTGCGGCGCCTGCGGGACTTTTGGCCGGGATTTTCGGGATCGTCGGATCGCGCTTCAATCTGCCGTTGCGATAGGTCGCGACTTGGCCGGTGTCGTAGAAGGCCCAGATCCTGTCATCTTTGCCTCGCAGGAGGTGGACGACACGCCCCTGCGTCAATTCTGCATCGTCCGGGCGGATAAGCTCGAAGGCAACTCCGTCAAACCGGTAGAGGCCCGTTGCAGCCCCGACGATCAGATATCCGTACCTGTCTTGGGTAATGGCGTTAATGATGGCGGGAGCGCCCTCGGCGGCTCCCCAGCGCGTATGCTGGTAACTGGCGATCGGTCGACGAGGATCGAGCGCAAGGGCTGAAGGGCATAGCAGTGACGATGCCGCGATGAATGCGGCGAACCACGCGCACCTTACGCTCCCGTTCACTGGCATCACTTTCTTCTACATCCGACCAGCCATTCACCGCTCAAGCAGAGTAGTGCCGCAGTCATATTGCTCGTCGGCGATGTGGAGTTTCACAGCCCGATACTTTCGGGAACTGGGTGACCGCGAAAGCATCTATTCCTGCTTATGGGAGCGCGCGTGCTTCCGCAAATCGCGGCATGATGTCTTCGGGGCGCTCCGGGACATGGACCCTGACGGTGATTTCTTAAGATCGAGGCGGCGCGATCCTCCACTTCTCGCCGATCGCCCCCTGATTGCGGACCTTTCCCCCGCCGTCTAAGGGCTAGCGGCTGGTCGCTTTCTTCGTCGCAGCGGCGGGAATTCCCGATGGCTATTCGGGCTTGGAAGCCCCATCGGCTTGTCTTTCGAGCAGATCGGCGGCTTCCTGGAGCTTGTCGGCCATCTCCTCCAGCGTTTCCTCATCTTCGCCCGCTGCGACCTTCGGTTCTGGCGGAGCGAGCGCCTTCAGGCGCGTCGCCTCGGCATTGAATTGGCGTGCGGCGACAGCGGCGTTTTCCGCTTCGATGGCGACCTGATCCTCCCTTACGCCCAATTCCCGCAATATATCGGGTCGCTGCGGGATCGGGGTGGCCGGATCGAACAAAATGATCGTCGCCCCGGTGCGCTGCAAATCGGCGTTGACCGGAGCGTTCAAGGCCGCCGGCAATGCAATGAAGAGACGGGAGCCCCGCAGGCGACCGGGTGCACCCGCTTGAACGCCATCCTTGAAGATTCGGACTAATGCGGTCGAATCTGCCGGGCTGGCGAAAGACAGATCCGACTCCTCGTCCCACTCCGTGAAGACCTCATGGATGTTCTTCGCCTCGCGCTCAAAATCGGGATCGCTCGTCGCTGGGAGGATCCACTCGGAACCAAAGCCCATCCCTCCTTTCCGAGGTTGGGCGAGCCGCGCAGCGGCTTGATGCAAATAGCGCACCCATTCCCTTTTGTCGGCATTGGCCGGCGCCACAAGCGGCGCGATCATTTGCGCCCGCCAGGCCGCTTCTTCCGCTTTGGATTCGGCGATCAAGGGGGCTGCGGCGGCCATCGCATCATCCCATGCCTGGCCAGACAAGGGTGCCACGCGGCCGGTTGCCAGATCGACCGGCACGTCGAGATAGCCTCGCGGTCTGCCGATCGACCCCGAACCGTTCGGGATGACGACCTTCAGGACCACCTGCTTTCGATCGGCCGTCAGCCTGTGCTCTCCACTCCACCAAAGCGAGCTTACGCTTCTGGGCAGTGCACGAATATAATCCGCAGGCACCACATCGGCGAGCTTCAAGGAGCGAACGATCGAACCATCGGTACGATAGATCACGATGACATTCTCACCCACGCCAATGGCGTGCCAGTTATCGAAGGTCACGACATAGGCGCCATCGTCGGTGACCAGCGCGCTCGTGGGGGACACGTCGTTGGCCAGGGGGCCTTCCCAGATCGTGGTCCAGGTCGCCCCGGTGCGTCGCTCCACTTTGCCACGAGCGCGCGGCTCGCCCCCGGAACGTTGCCCGGCTGGCTCCTTGCCGTCGACCTTATCGGAGAAATAGGCCAGCTGGTCTTTCAACTCGCGCGGGTAAACGGTGAAGCGAACCTTCTTGCTTGCGGATGCGTAGACTGCCTGCGTCGGCGGCAGCCAGCTATCTGCAGAGGCGGGTACGGCTTGAAGCAAGGCGAAGGCGACCAAAGACCTGATGACCCACTTCATCGTGACCGCCTCCCGCTTGAGCGCTGACGGTGCCCCAATCTCTGGGACCCGTCGAGATGATTGTCCCCGCGCTCTCATCAGACACCGGCTCAATCGCTGGCGAAAGCGCCGCTCGCCATAAGAAGCTTTGCGATGGCGTCCATGTCGACCCCGCACGGCTCGGAGCAGCCGAGTTCGCAGGTAAGCCCATCCCACCATAGTTGAAACGGGTTCGGATAGCCTTCGAACCCGACAAGGAGCTCAAGAGGCGAACTGGTCGATGGTCGCGCGGTTGTGCCAAGCGCTTTGGCTATCCCATCGATCAGCTCAGAGAGCCGTGCGGGATCTTCGTAATTAGGAAAGCCGAGATTTCCCGTCGATTCTCTCGCGATCCGGATCATCGGGACAGGCGGTTTACGAATCCGCACCCTGATCCGGCGCGCCATCCCCCTCGCGCCGCTCGCCCCTCGGCAGCCGCTTGATCCGCGCGATTCCGGCGAACATCGGCAGCAGCAGCACCAGCAGCAAAATGGCCGCGACGATCTGTTTCTTCATGGCGTCTTCTCTCCGTGCAGCCGGGCATAGTCGGCCTTCAGCCAGATCGTCGCCAGCAGGGCGCCGACCACGGCGATGCTCACCATAAGCCCGGCGAGGATCATCGAATAGCGGATAGCCTGGTCGCCCAGCTGCGGCGCCAGCAGGTCGTTGGTAGCACCCATCACCAGCGGCACCACGCCGAAGCCGAACAAATTGGTGGCCAGGCTGGAGACGGTCGAGGCCATGCCGCGCATCCGGGGCGGCACCAGGGTCTGCGACATGGTGATGCAGCACAGGTTGAACGGCGACTGGAAGATGTAGAACAGCATGAAGCCCGCCATCGCCACCAGGCTGTTGCCGGCAAAGGCGAAGACGAGGCCAAAGGGCGCCGCGATCGCGCAGCTCACCGCCGTCACCCACATATAGGCGCGGATGTCGCGCTGGCCCGCCCAGTCGGCCACCACGCTCGCCACCGCCTGGCCGATCAGCAGCGCGGCGATGGTGCCGCCGCCGAACAACAGCCCCACCTCGGTCGAGCTCATGTCGTGGATGCGCATCATGAAGGTGGGGCCCCACAGCAGCGAGGCATAGCCCGCGCCGCCGCCCGCCGAGGCGATCAGGATGATGCAGCGATAGCTGCGCAGCGCCCAAAGATAGCGCAGCACCTCGAAGAAGCCGTAGCTCTCGTCGGCCCGAAGAGCGGAGGCGCCGTCCGCCAGCCCATCCGCCATCCCGCGCGGCGGCTCCTTCAGGCCGAACAGCACCACGCCCGACAGCAGCACGCCGGGCACTCCCATCGCCAGCAGGGTGCCCCGCCAGCCGACATGCTCGACCAGCCAGCCGCCCAGCATCACCGCCCCGCCGATCCCCACCGACGTCGCGCAGGCATAGGCGGCGATCGCCTTGCCGCGATGGCGCAGCGGGTAGAGGTCGGCCGCCAGCGAATAGCTGGTCGGCCCCGATCCGGCCTCGCCCACCGCCACGCCGATACGGGTGACGGCCAATTGGACGAAGCTCTGCGCGAACCCGCCCAGCGAAGTCATCACGCTCCACGCCCCCAGCGAGATCGCCAGCACCACGCCACGCGGATAGCGGTCCGACGCGCGCGCCAGCGGCAGCGAGGCGAGCGAATAGAAGATCGCGAAGGTCGAGCCGGCGAGCAGCCCCATCATCGTGTCGGAGGCGCCGAACTCCTTCTTGATCGGTTCCATCAGGATCGACAGGATCTGCCGGTCGATCAGGTTGAAGAAGGCCACCACGCAGATCAGCGCCATCGCGCCATGCCGCTGCCCGCTGGTCCACTGGTCGCGATAGAGCGAGAGCCCGGGCCGCCTCTGCCGATCCTGCTTCACCCGATCCTCTCCCTCGCCCTTGCGCCGTTTCTCTAGCTGGAAACCTCCTCGGCACCAGCTTTGATAACGTCGTACACAAGGTCGAGGTCGCTGTCTGCCGGGCAATCGGGCCGGTCAGATATTTCCCAGAAAATCGCCGGAATCGATCGGAGAAGAGGTGAGAAGTCGGACGATTGAGTTGATCTGCGTCCCGCCGGAATCATTGTAGAACAGATAGGTGCTGTTCCCATAATTCACGACGGCGACCTCGCGGGTGCCGGGGGACGCATCCAGCAGAGCTTGCGCCCCTCTCATCGCGTCGGAGAAATATCCGTCGATCGAGCCGAACGGGGCCGGCCGCAGAATTTCTTCCGGGCGGCTGCCGATACCGCCCGGCAAATAGATTTTATCGACGAGATGGTCGAAAAATTTGATGGTGTCGATGTCATATGGAGCGCCGTCCAGCGGCCGGCCGTCGAAGCTGTGGGCCAGTGGCGCGGCATCCAATGGAGCGGAGCTTCCTTGAGGGAAGATGAAGCGATCGGCACCGCCTTCGCCCGACATGAGATCCTGATATTGGCCAGCGATCAGCGTGTCGTTCCCACTGCCGCCGGTCTGGGTGATGCCATTGGTACGGTCCCGCAACTCAAAGGCCGAGACGCCCAGGAGCTTGATCGTCGTCGGGGTGGAATCGACAATCGAAAAGATGAAGCAGTCGGCCCCTACCGAGATCGCCGCGACATTATAGTCGGTATAATAAGGCTGCGGCGTATCCCTCAGGAGCTGCATCGCCAAAGTGAAGGCGGATGGCAGGTCGACCGCGCTCCCGGCCAGGTAGTGGTCGCGGAAACGGGAGTTTCCCGCATTCACCCGATCGACGCCGATCGTGAAATCCGTGACGATGTCGTATGCGCCGCCGGGCCCTGCGGAACTATAGGGATCGCTGACGGGGCCGGCTCCATAGGCGCCATAGAACCTCGACAGATCATCGCTTGTCTGGACCATGAAAGTGTCGCGGCCTTCGCCACCCGTCAGCACGTCATGGCCCCGGCCCCCGCTCAGGACGTCGTTGCCCTTGTCTCCAAAAAGGACGTCGTTCCCGTCGTCCCCAAAGATCAGGTCATTGCCCTGCCCACCGCGTAGCTGGTCGTTGCCGTTGTTTCCCGCGATCGAGTCATTACCCAGATTGCCGTTGATCGTGTCGTTGCCGTCGGCATCCCTGCCGGAAAATCCGATGGCGCCGTCGCCCTCGATGAGGTCATTGTCAGCGCCGCCCTGGACGCGATCTGAGCCGCCGCCGCCGGTTATCCGGTCGTTCCCGGCATTGCCCTGAATATAATCGCTGCCGTTGCCGCCATCCAGACTGTCGGCCATATCGTCGCCGCCGGAAGGCGATTGCCCATAGAGATGATCATTGCCGCTGCCGCCGACCAACGTGTCCTGATGGGAGCCGCCCATCATCACGTCATGGCCCGCTCCGCCGGAGATTATGTCGGCCCGGCTTCCTCCCGTGATCGTGTCATTTCCCTGGAACAACGGAGATTCGGCGCTGCCGTCTCCGGTGATCAACCAGGCACGGACGGAGGCCGCATCCACGGCCATGCCAGTCATTTCGAACACCGGCCGTCCGTCGATCGTGGCGGTGATGGAGTTTATCACGCCGCGCGAGGGCACGCCGTCGCCAGCATAAGAGAAGCCCGATCCGGTGACCGCCAACGTATAATGGGTTTCGACCTGTACCGAAAAGGATCGGGAGGTCCGGTTCGATGAAACCCCGTTGGCGAGGCTGCCGACGCCGAGGAGGTAGTCCTGCAGACCCGAGCTGAGTTCAGCCGTATATGTCGCTCTGAGCAGTGCCATCTTGTCCCCCGATCAACGGAAGATTTGGAGCACGATCATCGCGTCGTAAACCAGGCAGGTATCGAAAAAGCCGTTACGGTCTGATCCATGATGGACCAGGCTACGGCCTGCCGCTCACCCCGCCACTTCGCGCGCTGCCGCGCCGATCGCCGCATAGATCGCATCCAGATCGCCATCCTCGATGCAATAAGGCGGCATCACATAAACGAGGTTGCCCATCGGCCGCAGCAGCAGCCCGCGCGCGCGGAAGAAGGCGCCCAGGCGGGGCCCGAGGGTGGAGAGATAGTCGCCCTTTGGGTCGGCGATCTCCATCGCGGTGATCGTGCCGAGCTGGCGGCGGTTGACGATCGCGGGATGGTCGAGCGTCGCGAGGCGGTCGGCCTGGCGGGCGGCGAGGGCCTGTACCCGCTCCAGCACCGGCTCGTCGCGCCAGATCGCCAGATTGGCGTTCGCGGCGGCGCAGGCGATCGGGTTGGCGGTGTAGCTCGACGAGTGGAAGAACATCCGCCCGCGATCCTCGGACAGATGCGCGTCGAAGATCTCGCGGGTCGCCAGCGTCGCCGCCAGCGGCACCGCGCCGCCGGTCAGCCCCTTCGACAGGCACATCAGGTCCGGCACCACCCCGGCCTGTTCGCAGGCGAACAGCGTGCCGGTGCGGCCCCAGCCGGTCATCACCTCGTCGGCGATGAAGAGGACGCCCTCGCGCGTGCAGATGTCGCGCAGCGCCTTCAATATCTCGGGGGCGTAGATCAGCATCCCGCCGGCGCCCAGGATCAGCGGCTCGACGATCAGCGCGGCGGGCGGCGGCGACTGGCGGCAGACGGCCTCGAAGGCGGCGATCGTCTCGGCGCCGTCGCCGGCCGGGAAGGGCAGCTTCGCGACGTCGAACAGCAGCGGCTCATAGGCGCGGTTATAGACCCCACGCTCGCCCACCGACATCGTGCCGATCGTGTCGCCATGATAGCTGTGCTCCATCACCGCGATGCGGTGGCGGGGCTCGCCGCGGTTGAGCCAATATCCCAGGGCCATCTTGAGCGCGACTTCGACGCTGGTCGATCCGCTGTCGGAGAAGAAGACATGCGCCAGCTCGGGCGGGGTGAGGTCGACCAGCCCGCGCGCCAGCGTCTCGGCGGGCTCATGCGTCCAGCCCGCGAAGATCAGCTGGTCGAGCTTGCCGGCCTGTTCCCGGATCGCCGCCATGATGCGCGGGTGGCAATGGCCATGCGTCGTCACCCACCAGGACGAGATGGCGTCGACGAAGCGGCGCCCGTCGGCGGCGTGGAGCACCGCCCCCTCGGCGCGTGCGATCAGCGGGATCTCCTCGCCCAGGCCATGCTGGGTGAAGGGGTGCCAGACGGGCGAGCCGGGCGCGCTCATGGCGCGAAGTCCTTGAGGTCGAAGCTGGCGGCGAAGGCGGCGGCCAGGCTGTCGGCGTTCAGCGGGTCGAGCCGGGGCAGGCGGCCCAGCCGCTTCACCCGGCCCATCGCCGCGATCGTCCGCTCGCTCTCCTCGTTCGCATCGCCGATGAAGGCGACGCCCAGGATCGGGATATTGCGCGCGCGCAGCGCCTCGATCGACAGCAGGCTGTGGTTGATCGTGCCCAGGCTGGTGCGCGCCACCAGCACCGTCTCATAGCGCCAGCGCGCGAAGATGTCGCCGAACAGCAGCCCGCCGCTCAGCGGCACCAGCAGCCCGCCCGCGCCCTCGATCACCAGCCGGCGGTCGCAGGCGGGCGGCTCCAGCTGCACCGGGTCGATCGAGACATTGTCGATCGCGGCGGCCTGGTGCGGCGAGGCGGGGGTGTTGAGGCGATAGGCCTCGGGCAGGATGCGCTCGGGCGCCAGCCCCGACAGGCGGCGCACCGTGTCGCTGTCGGTGCCGTCCTCGAGCCCGGCTTGCACCGGCTTCCAGTAGCAGCCGTCGAGCGCGCCCGCGAGGCCGGCCGAGAAGATGGTCTTGCCGACATCGGTGTCGGTGGCGGTGACGACGATCGCGTTGGTCATGGGGGGAGGTTTACTCGGTCAGCTCGGATATGGCGGCGGCGAGGTCGGCGACGGCGGTTTCGTCGACATTGAGGGTCAGCGAGATGCGCAGCCGCGAGGTGCCGCGCGGCACCGTCGGCGGGCGGATGCCGCGCACGTCGAAGCCGCGCTGTTGCAGTTCGCCCGCGATCGCCATCGTCCGCGCGTCGTCGCCGATGATCACCGGCAGGATCTGCGATCCGCTTGGGCTCAGCTTCGTGCCCGCGAAGGCGACGAGGCTCGCCAGCCGCTCGCGCCGCTCGGGCTGGCTGCGCAGCAGCACCAGGCTCGCGCGCACCGCGGCGGCGGCGAGCGGGGAGGGGGCGGTCGAGAAGATGAAGCCGCGCGCCTTGTTCACCAGCGTGTCCGCCAGCACCTTCGGCGCGCAGACCAGCGCGCCCTCGCAGCCCAGCGCCTTGCCGCAGGTCCGCAGGGTGATGACGTTCTCGCGGCCCTCGAGCCCGGCGGCCAGCCCGCGCCCGTCGGGGCCGAACACGCCGGTGGCGTGCGCTTCGTCGATCACCAGGAAGGCTTCCTCGCGCTCGGCCAGCTCGGCCAGCTCGGCGAGCGGGGCGATGTCGCCGTCCATGCTGTAGAGGCTTTCCACCGCGATCCAGACGCGCCCCTTGTTGCCGGCGGCGCGCCAGTTGCGGATCGCATCGGCGAAGGCGTCGACGTCATTATGCTCGGCGCTCGCGGCGCTCGCGCGGCCAAGCTTTAGCCCCTCATGCGCGCTCGCGTGGATCAGCGAATCATGGACGATCAGGTCGCGGCCGGCGGGCAGGGTGGAGAAGATCGCGCTGTTGGCGGCGAAGCCCGAGGAGAACCACAGCGCCGCCTCGCTGCCGAAGAAGGCGGCGGCCTCGGCCTCCAGCGCCTCATGCTCGGGGTCGTTGCCGCGCAGCAGCCGCGATCCGCCCGCGCCGATCGCCACGCCGCGGTCGAGCGCGGCGGCCACGGCGGCGCGCAGCTCGGGGGCGTTGGCCAGGCCCAGATAGTCGTTCGAGGCGAAGTCGGCGCCCCGCCGCGCGATCAGCGTGCGGGTCCGCGAGCGGCGGGCGATGAGGTCCAGCGCCTCGCGATGGCTGTCGAGGATCGACATGGGGGTGCCCCTAGCGCCTCAAACCGCCTCCGTCATCGCGCAAAATGCATCCGGGTACTGGTCGATCCGTCTCGTTTGACTATATCAGCCCGCGAAACGAGGGCGGCGCGGCCGCCTTGGGAAGCGGAAACAGGAATGAGCGAAGAACAGATCGGCGAACAGGACCAGGGCAATCCCGCGGTCGAGGAGCAGGCGGACGAAGCGGCGGAGAGCCCCTTCGCCAAGCTCGAGAACGAGCTGGAGAAGCTGCGCAACGAGGTGCTCTACGCGCAGGCCGAGACCCAGAATGTCCGCCGCCGCCTCGAAAAGGAAAAGGCCGACGCCTCGGCCTATGCCTCGACCGGCTTCGCGCGCGACATGCTGTCGGTCGCCGACAATCTCGGCCGCGCGCTCGGCGCGATCCCGGCCGACCTGCGCGAGGACGATCGCGTCAAGTCGCTGCTGACCGGTCTGGAGATGACCGCCAAGGAGATCGACAACGTCTTCCAGCGCAATGGCATCACGAAGATCGAGGCGATCGGCGCCAAGCTCGATCCCAACAAGCACCAGGCGATGGTCGAGCTGCCCAACGATGCCGAGCCCGGCACCGTCATCCAGGAGATGCAGGCCGGCTACATGATCAAGGATCGCCTGCTCCGCCCCGCGCTGGTCGCGGTGGCGAAGAAGCCGGACTGATCAAAGTTTTGGCGTCGCTCCGGCGGAGGCCGGAGCCGCCACGATAAGTGCGGAACGGGTGAGGCAGGAGCCGCTGGCGGCCCCGGCCTCCGCCGGGGCGACGATTGCAGCTGCCCCGGGGAGGCTCAATCCTCCGCGCGGCTCAGCAGGTCGAACTGGCGGCGCTTCATCTTCGCCTTGGCCTTGCGGCCGCCGAAGCGGTTGGTGAGCACGCCCTTCAGCCACAGCCCGGTGCCCAGCAGCTCGCGGCGGCGGTTCGCCAGGGTCAGCTTGTTCTGCAGGTTCAGCCGCGCCCGCCGCATCGCCGATAGCGGGCGCACCGTCCCGCTCAGGAAATAGCCGTTCTGGAGCAGCCAGCGCGCCGCGCGATGCTCGGAGAAGGAGACTTCGGCGGGGTCGGCCTTGCGCCACTGGCCATGCCGTTCACGCGCCAGGAACGGCGCCTGCTGCAGCATCACGGGCTCGAACGGCACGCCCAGGAACTCGCACAGCCGGCGCAGCTCGTCCTCGGTGTCGGTCGCCAGCGTCTCGAAGCGCACCGTATGCTGCCGGTCGAAGGGCAGCTTGTGCGACATCCGGTCCCACAGCGTCTCCACCTCGGCCCAGTCCTCGATGCCGTGCCACATATTGCCGGCGCGGCGCGTCTGGGCGTTGCCCAGCGCCACGTCGCGCCCGTCGCGCACCAGGTGGATGAAGCGCGCATCGGGCCACAGCCACAGGATCCGGTCGAAATCCTTCTGCAGGGTGAAGCCCACCACGCTCGCGCCGGGCTTGGCGGCGGCCACCTGCGCCAGCATCGCCTGGGCGAGCCCGGCGAAGTTCATGTCCTGGGGCAGGTTGAAGCCCAGCTTCTTGAAGCGCCCGTTGAACTCTATCGAGCGCAGGAAGGCGTCGCGCTTCATGAAGCGCCCGTCCTGCGTCACCGCCTCCACCAGAAAGTCGAACTCGGCGGCGATGTTGATCGCCGGATGCGCCGACAGCAGGTGGCGCAGCGCCTTGGCGCCGCCGCCGGGCGCGGCGATCAGGATGGTGGGCGCGAAGGGGGAGGCGGGGGCTGTGGCCATCAGTGGTGCATGCCGCCCATGTCGCCGCCGCCTTCGCCATCCTCGTCGGCGACACTCAGGGTCTTGGCCTCCACCTCGACCTGGGTGCCGCTGGCGAAGGTGAACAGCATCGGGATGCCGGTGCCCGGCGTGATCCGCGAATCGATCCCGAACAGCATCGCGTGGCTGCCCGACGGCGCGAAGGTGACGGTCGTGTCGGCGGGCACCGGCACCTCCTTCAGCTGGCGCATCGACATCATGCCGCCGTCCATCACATTCTCGTGCAGCTCGATCTTGTTCACCACGGCGCTTTCGATCCGGAGGAGACGGTCGTCCTTCGCCGATCCCTTTACCGTGAAATATCCTGCCGCCGGGTTACCGGCCACCGCGGCCAGTCGCACGCGCACGTCGCTGATCACGGGCTTGTCGCTGCCTTTCGGGCTGCAGGCGGCCAGCGCGATCAGGGCGAACAGGGCGGGGATGGCACGGCGCATTCGATACTCCTTCGACATATGCGGCAATTAGGGGC
Organism: uncultured Sphingomonadaceae bacterium; assembly: GCA_963540925.1. GTDB lineage: Bacteria > Pseudomonadota > Alphaproteobacteria > Sphingomonadales > Sphingomonadaceae > Rhizorhabdus. Next base: position 43,007 of record CAUTRN010000044.1, on the reverse strand, counting down.
AGTTGTGGCTTGCAGCAATCGAATCCCCACCTATATCGCCCCCAATCATTGCGATCGGCCGCCTGCTCGCCTCGTTAACTGGGGGTAGCGCGGGATCGCCCATGGGGGTTTGAAAGGACTGGAATGGCTAAGGTAATCGGTATCGATCTGGGCACCACCAACAGCTGCGTCGCCGTGATGGAAGGCGGCAAGCCCAAGGTCATCGAAAATGCGGAAGGCGCGCGCACCACGCCGTCGATCGTCGCGTTCGCCAAGGATGGCGAGCGTCTCATCGGTCAGCCGGCCAAGCGCCAGGCGGTGACCAACCCGGACAACACCATTTTCGCGGTGAAGCGCCTGATCGGCCGTCGCTTCGACGATCCGATCACCCGCAAGGACACCGAACTGGTGCCCTATGACATCGTCAAGGGCCCGAACGGCGACGCGTGGGTGCGCGCCGGCGGCGAGGATTATTCGCCGTCGCAGATCTCGGCCTTCACGCTGCAGAAGATGAAGGAAACCGCCGAGAGCTATCTGGGCGAGACCGTCACCCAGGCCGTGATCACCGTTCCGGCCTATTTCAACGACGCCCAGCGCCAGGCCACCAAGGACGCCGGCAAGATCGCCGGCCTCGAAGTGCTGCGCATCATCAACGAGCCGACGGCCGCCGCGCTGTCCTATGGCCTCGAGAAGAATGACGGCAAGACGATCGCGGTCTACGATCTCGGGGGCGGCACCTTCGACATCTCGATCCTCGAGATCGGCGATGGCGTGTTCGAGGTGAAGTCGACCAATGGCGACACCTTCCTGGGCGGCGAGGATTTCGACGCCCGCCTGGTCGAGCATCTCGCGGCCGACTTCCAGAAGGCCGAGGGCATCGACCTGACCAAGGACCGGCTCGCCCTGCAGCGGCTGAAGGAAGCCGCCGAGAAGGCGAAGATCGAGCTGTCGTCGGCGCAGACCACCGAGGTGAACCTGCCCTTCATCACCGCCGATCAGACCGGCCCGAAGCATCTCGTCAAGTCGCTGACCCGCGCCGATCTCGAGCGTCTGGTCGAGCCGCTGATCCAGCGCTCGATCGAGCCGCTGAAGAAGGCCCTGGCCGATGCCGGCCTGAAGGCCGGCGACATCGACGAGGTCATCCTCGTCGGCGGCATGACCCGCATGCCGCGCGTTCGCGAGGTCGTGAAGAGCTTCTTCGGCAAGGAGCCGCACACCGGCGTCAACCCCGATGAGGTGGTGGCGATGGGTGCCGCGATCCAGGCCGGCGTGCTCCAGGGCGACGTGAAGGACGTGCTGCTGCTCGACGTGACCCCGCTGTCGCTCGGCATCGAGACGCTGGGTGGCGTGTTCACCCGCATGATCGATCGCAACACCACGATCCCGACCAAGAAGTCGCAGACCTATTCGACGGCCGACGACAACCAGAACGCCGTCACCATCCGCGTCTTCCAGGGCGAGCGTGAAATGGCCGCCGACAACAAGATGCTGGGCCAGTTCGACCTGGTCGGCATCCCGCCGGCGCCGCGCGGCGTGCCGCAGATCGAGGTCACCTTCGACATCGACGCCAACGGCATCGTCAACGTCCACGCCAAGGACAAGGGCACCGGCAAGGAGCAGCAGATCAAGATCCAGGCCTCTGGCGGCCTTTCGGACAATGACATCGACGCGATGGTCAAGGATGCCGAGAAGTTCGCCGACGAGGACAAGAAGCGTCGCGAGGCGGCCGAGGCGAAGAACAACGCCGAAAGCCTGATCCACTCGACCGAGCGCCAGCTCCAGGAGCATGGCGACAAGGTCAGCGGCGAGCTGAAGTCCGAGATCGAGGCCGCGATCGTCGAAGCCAAGTCGGCCGTCGAGGGTGGCGATGCCGCCGCGATGTCCGAAAAGGCCCAGGCGCTCGCCCAGGTCGCGATGAAGCTCGGCCAGGCGATCTACGAGCAGGAGCAGGCGGCCGCCGCCTCGCCCTCTGCCGACGAGGCGCCCAAGGGTGGTGACGATGTGGTCGACGCCGAATTCTCGGAAGTCGACGACAAGAAGTAAGATGGATGATCCGGATCTGGAGTTCGCCATCCCTCGCCACCGTGCGGGAGCGGGCTCCGGATCCGGCTTCGACCAACCTCACCCGTCACCCCGGGCTTGACCCGGGGTCCCGCTGCCTGCCGAAAGGCCGAAGAAGCGGGACCCCGGATCAAGTCCGGGGTGACGAACGAAGGCGGAGTGGCACTCTGCCGAAGTTCGCGTACATGGGTCGTGATGCGTTCCACCGAGGCGCTGCAAAGCCCGGGGACGTGTTGGGGGAAAGATGAGCACCGAGATCGATTATTACGAGCTGCTCGAAGTCGAGCGCACCGCCGACGACAAGATCATCAAGTCGTCCTACCGGCGGCTGGCGATGCAATATCACCCCGATCGCAACCCCGGCGACAACGAGGCCGAGGCGAAGTTCAAGGCGATCAGCGAAGCCTATGACTGCCTGAAGGACCCGCAGAAGCGCGCCGCCTATGATCGCTATGGCAAGGCCGCCTTCCAGAATGGCGGCGCGGGCGGCGGCTTCGGCGGCGGCCAGGGCTTCGAAGGCTTCTCCGACATCTTCGAGAATATCTTCGGCGAGTTCATGGGCGGCGGCCGCGGCGGCCAGCGCCAGGCGGCCCGTCGCGGCGCGGACCTGCGCTACGATCTCGAGATCAGCCTTGAGGAAGCCTATGCCGGCAAGCAGGCGTCGATCACCGTCGACGTCGCCGCGCAGTGTGACAAGTGCGAGGGCTCGGGCGCCAAGCCCGGCACCGGCACCCAGCGCTGCGGCACCTGCAACGGCCATGGCAAGGTGCGCGCCCAGCAGGGCTTCTTCGTGGTCGAGCGCGCCTGCCCGGCCTGCCATGGCGCGGGCGAGATGATCTCCGATCCGTGCGACGCCTGCCATGGCGAAGGCCGGGTCGAAAAGACCAAGACGCTCGACGTCGGCATCCCCGCCGGCGTGGACGAGGGCACCCGCATCCGCCTGACCGGCGAGGGCGAGGCCGGCGCGCGCAGCGCCCCTCCGGGCGACCTCTACATCTTCATCCACCTGCGCGACCATGCGATCTTCCAGCGCGACGGCACCACCCTGTTCGCCCGCGCCCCGATCAGCATCACCACCGCCGCGCTCGGCGGCGCGATCGAGGTCCCCGGCCTCGACAAGGTCCGCCACGAAATCCGCATCCCCGCCGGCATCCAGTCCGGCAAGCAGATCCGCCAGCGCGGCGCCGGCATGCCCGTCCTCAACGGCCGCGGCCATGGCGACCTCGTCATCCAGATCGACGTCGAGACGCCCACCAAGCTCACCGCCCGGCAGAAGGAACTGCTGGAGGAATTCCGCTCGACCGAGACCGGCGACGAAAGCCCCCAGTCGACCGGCTTCTTCGCGAAGCTGAAAGGCATGTGGGAAGACCTGACCGACTGAGGCGGGGCTGGCGGCCGGAGCTGAACGCCCGCCGCCCTCCTCCTCTTCCTCCTCGTTCCTCCTCCTCGTCACCCCGGGCTTGACCCGGGGTCCCGCTGCCTGTCCAACCTCTCCGGCGCGCGCGAGGCCTGCAGGAGAGGGCGATGACGAAGCACCGCATCTCCGGAATGAGCGTCGCCAGCGTCTACCCGCTCTATGTCGCCAAGGCCGAGAAGAAGGGCCGCACCAAGGCCGAGGTCGACCAGATCCTCCGCTGGCTCACCGGCCACAGCCAGGACACCCTGGACGCCGAATTGGCGAACGGCACCAGCTTCGAAGCCTTCTTCGCCCAGTCCCCCGCGCTGAACCCCGCCCGCACCCTGATCACCGGCACCGTCTGCGGCGTCAGGGTCGAAGCGGTCGAGGACCCGCTGATGCGCGAGATCCGCTATCTCGACAAGCTTATCGACGAACTCGCCAAGGGCAAGGCGATGGAGAAGATTTTGCGGGGGTAGGGGGGAAGCGGGCCGTTCTGGCGTTTTCGCGGCCGGCGAAGTTCTAACGCCGACACTGCGATTTTCAGTCCTTGGCGCCATTGGGTTAATTTGGGCGATGAAGGGCTAAGTTGGTGTTTTTAAAGGGCTCCTAACAAGCGCGTGCCGAACGAGGGGGTACGAAAGGGTATGCGTGGTGATGGGGGATTACACTGAAATTACACTGGCAATGCCGCGCGGCGACGGCCCCAATGAGATCAAGCCACGTCAGATGAGTTAGCCTTCGCTTTCCGGAGAGTCTTCCACCTGTTTCAGTGGGATAAAAGGAACTGGATCGGCCACGGGCACGCGCGCCCTTATTCGCTTACACACCTGCTTGCTGGAAGTCCCGAAGCGATACCAAAGCAAAAGCAGGACGGCCCCGCCAATTAATGATATGACTGTTACTACAACCACGACTGTAAAAAGTCGTGATGAATTCGTGGTTAGAGTAAGAAGGCACGTAAGAAATGAGAATCCGACCGAGAGAAGTATCGATGCCAGATTGAAGAACGTCGACCCCGGACTACCTTTTTCAAAAGTTTCCAATTCCCAGTCGGTTATTTCAAAAACAGATAATGAATCAATACTCCCTCGTATGACTCGAAGGCGAGTGTATCCACCATTTGCTTCGTCTGGGCTCATAAGCGGTTCTTTAGCCATTCGCTTTTACAGCGGGCATTCCGCCATGCGGCTTCCACGCCTGATTTTATCACGAATATTCTGTCATTGGGATCGGTCAACGCGATAAGGGCATCTCTTACCTGCACAGCAGATTGGTCGGTTACTACCGCCCAAGTGGATTCGGTTATCCGCGCCCAAATTCCATATGACTTAAGTTTCGAGTATACGGCTTCGTAATTGCGCCCAGGCGCTCTTAGATCATATGTTATGATATAGGTGGCCAATGCCGATGCTCCACAAGTTCCTCCATCGTAATGCAGAACGTGGGACCACTCAACCTTCATAACTTTGCCGGAAGGGTTGGCGCCTCGCTCCACACTAAAAATTGCCACCCAGAAGTTGTAACTTCCGCGACCGTGTAGCCTCCCACCATTCCTGGGTATCAAAAGATAGGTGTGTTCCCTGCCGCACGACGTGGAGGGCTGCTCCTAGCTTTTGAACCGTAGGCCTGGGATTTGATCCAAAGCGGTGGAAGTGCGGCTTCCATCCATGATGGCTGCTACAGGTCAAGAATGAGACGATCCTGGCCGCTCATCGCTTGCCTCGCCCTGCTCGGCGGGTGTCATTCCAACGTCACCTATGATTATGCCTGCCCGACGCCCTTGAAGCATTGGCGCCCCAAAACGGTGGGCGTTCATTGGGAGCAGATGGGGGTTCGCGTTGGTTTGAGTGCCGCTGGCGCCATCAGTTGGAACGGAACGCAGCTCGACGAGAAGGCGATCAGCCGCAACCTCGCTTTCTCGCGCACGATGTTCCCCCCGCCGTTTGTGATCCTTGCACCCGATCCTAACGCGCCATGCGACCGGGTACGGGAGATAAGGGCATTGCTCGACGCCCATTTTTGCAGCGGGCATTGGACGTGCGGAGAGGGGCGCGGCGACTGGCCGGACACATGGTTTCCTACGGATGGGCAGGAGCGGGGGAATTAGCCTCCTTGAGCAACGCCTCCCTTCGACGGGCATTTTTTCTTAGGCTCATCCGGATCGGTCACAGAATAAGAGCCGGTGATCTCCAGTTGCTTGATGGGAAGCGACAACCCCTTCTCGTCGAGCGCGGTCCTCGCTTGACCCAAAAAATCCTCAGAGTTGTATTTGGCGATCTTCTTATCATCCATCATTCTGAATATGGAAATCAGGAGGTTTCGAGAGATAAAATTCGCTGTGGCGGATTCGATTTTGAACACGGGTGCGTTTTTCGCAAAACACCACTCAAAATATATTCCGCTACGTGCCCAAGCGCTATGGAATATGTAGGTTCCGGGCTGTATTTTTTGAGTGAAAAAGAACCCGCCTTTGCTGCCCCATAAGTCGCCCCTACCTACTCTGACAACGACCTTCTCCCCCGTTTCCATTTTATCTTCGTCGACGCGGACAAGCTGAAAATCAGTGATTCCAGGATACGGCCGGATATCCACAAGTATTAGCCCCTCGTCCTCGGACAGGGAAAACGCTTCCTTGGGAGAGGCGCTGATCGCAGGTGCCTGAATTATACCAAGCACGGCATATGCAAAAATTGCTAAGGCAATGTTCCAGCGCTTCACGAAATCCCCCTTTTTAAGCCCTGCCGTACCTGTCCACCGCCTAGCTGATTTCTAGCGCCCTATAAACGCTGCCCCGACCAACCCCCAAAGCTTTGGCAATATGCGCTGGCTTCATCCCTTCAGCCTTAAGTCGGCGAACCTCATCGACGGGTACAGACGGCTTTCGCCCCTTATAGACTCCAGCCGCCTTCGCCTTCGAAATACCTTCCATCTGGCGTTCGCGGCGGATCGCGGTTTCAAACTGCGCGAACACAGCTAGCATTTGAAGGAAGGCAACACCGGCTGGCGTTGAAGTGTCGATCGGCTGCTCTGTAGCCCGTAGGAACGCGCCGCGCTCCTTTACAAGGGCGACGATCCTTTCAAGGTCCGCCACCGAACGGGCAAGGCGATCGATCCTCGTCACCATCAAGGTATCGCCGGCACGGAGGAAGGAGAGGACGGTATCCAGTTCGGCCCGGCCTTCTGTTGTGGTGCCCGACTTCTTCTCTGATCGAACGATGGTGCAGCCCACCGCCTTCAGCGCGGCCTCTTGAATGGCGCAATCCTGATCGTCGGTGCTGACTCGAGCGTAGCCGATGATGGTCGACATGATTCTGTCCCAATAGGTTCTAGACCATGCCTTGGTATGCGTCCGGAAATTTGGAGTCAACCCTAATGGAACACTCTTTCTGTTCCGGACGAATGTTCGATAAGGGTATAGTCAAAATTACATTGTTCTCTATATGTTCTTTCCATGTAGGATAACCTCCCCTACATTGCGCCTCAGGACTCATCCGTTCGAGGCAGCGCCATGCAACCGGCCATCCTGGCCTCCGCCCGACGCTGCGGCGCGCGCACCCGCTCCGGGGCGCCGTGCCGCTCCCCCGCGATCGCCGGCCGTCAGCGCTGTCGCATGCATGGCGGCAAGGGCAGCGGCGCGCCGCGCGGCAATCGCAATGCCTGGAAACATGGCGTCCGGTCGGAACGGACGGAGGCGATCCGGCGCGCGTTGCGGCACAGCAGCCAGGTCCTGCGCGCCGCACACCTGTTTCCGCGCGCACAAAAAGAGGTGCGGCGGGGGCTGCCGGGCGGCGAGCTGTTGCTGAGCCAGGCCGGGGCGCTGTTGCGGATCATCGCCGCCGGGGCAGGGGCGGGGGCCGTTTCGCCGCTGTCGTCCCAGCCGTCCGCTAGCCCCGATCCCGTGCGGAAAAATAAAAATAGCAGCGGACAACCCCATGCACCCGGAAATCCGGGTCCCGATGGGTCCTCCGCGCAGGCTCCCGCCACACCCCTGCCGCACACGCAAACGGCCGGCATCTCGCGATACCGGCCGCTGCATATGGGGGTGTCCGGGGCGAACCCGCCGCCGTCAGGCGATCGCGGGCTCTCCGTCCTCGCTCCCATCCTCGCCGTCCCCGACATGGCGGGTGACGTACATCAGCACCGCCAGCGCCGCGAACAGGATCAGGCTGCCGGCGAGCAGCGCATAATCCTCGAGCTGGAGGAGGACGTAGAGCGTCCCGTAGAGCAGGCTCAGCACCCCGCCGATCACCGCCGCTCTCGCAGTTCCGCCCAGCACCGCCTTCGAATAGGCCGCGATCAGCCCGATCAGCGCCGCCGCCGCCAGCGCATAAGCGGGGGTGAAGCCGATATATTCGGCCAGCGCCAGCAGCAGCAGGAAGAACAGCACCAGCCCCAACCCCACCAGCGCATAGGCCAGCATCGGCACCCGGCGCTTCCCCACCACGTCATAGGTGAAGAAGGTCAGGAAGGTCAGCGCGATGAACAATATGCCATATTTCAGCGAGCGCTCGACCTGGCTGTAGAGGTCGACCGGCTCGACCAGCCGCACCTCGGCGATCCGCGTGCCGGTCGCCCGGTCGGCGCTGGCGCGCTCCACCAGCGGCCGGTTCTGCGCCAGATAGCTGGTCGACCAATGCGCGCGGAAGCCCTTGTCGCTGATCGTGCGGCTGTCGGGCAGCACGCTGTCCGAGAGGAGGCCGCCGTCGAAGCTCGGATGCGGCCAGGTCGAGGCGAGGTCGACCGTCAGCCGCCGCGCATGGCCCTCCACCCCGAAGCTCTGGCTGCCCTTCAGCGGCAGCCGCGCCGACAGCCGGATCGTGCCGGCGGGGGCGGTGGTCAGCCCGGCGGGCGCGCTCAACGCGCCGCCGCCCACAGTGATGCCGCGGCTGCCGGGTTCGGCCTCCACCAGCCGCCCGTCGATCCGGAAGCGCGGAATGGCGCCGCCGAAGCCGCGCGCATCATCCACCGACAGCACGACATAGGCCTGGCTCCAGTCGAGCAGCGCCGGATCGACATCGCCATGGCTGAGCTTCGGCGCGGCGAAGCTGGCGTCCACCGCCAGGTCGGTCTGGTAGACCACCGTCTCGAACAGCGAGAGCTTGCGGACCTGCGGCGTCAGGGTCGCCGCCACCTTCAGATCGTCGGGGGCGATCAGCAGCGCGTCGTCGCGGTCGACCAGCACCTGCTTGGTGGGGTTGCTCCCCGCCACCGTCTCCAGCCGGCGGTCGATATAGGGCACCACCAGCCAGGGGCCATGCAGCGCCTGCTCGCGCGCCCATCCGGCATTGACCTTGGCGTGCGCCTGTTCGGCGGTCGCCGTCCGGTCCCACACAAGCAGGTAGACGATGAACAGCGGGATGGCGAGCGCGGCGCCGATCGCGCCGATCGCCAGGAACCGGCGGCTGATCGTCATGGCCGCCTCCCTTCGCTCGGGTGGGAATGGGCATGTCGCATGATCGGTCTCCCTGTCTGTTGAACCGATCCTCCATCTCTCATGCCGGCGGCCCGCACAGGCAGCGTGATGTCCGGTCAGTTGCGGCCAGATCCGCACAGCCGGCGCTTGCCGCGGTGCGCTTCGTGCCGCAATGTGCGGGTTTGTACGGGTACGAGAGGGCGGCCGATGGCGTCGGAGAGTATTGGCGACGAGGAAGCCGGCCGGATCGGCGCGCTGATCCGCGAGGAGCTGGCGCGCCGCCGCCTCTCGCGCCAATGGCTCGCCGACAGCGCCAGGATCAGCCTGTCGACCCTGGAGAAGGCGCTCGCGGGCAGCCGCTCTTTCACCCTGATGACCTTGATCCGGATCGAGGAGGCACTCGGCATCCGCCTGCGCGAGCCGGCTCCGGCCGCACCGGGCCTTCCGCCCGCGCCGCCTACGCTCGCTCCCGAGGAGCTGGGCGCCTATGCGCGGCCGGCGGTGAGCTGGCTGGAGGGCGACTATCTGGCGCTGCGCCCCTCGGCGGGGGAGGCGGGCTCGGTCTACGCCCACCGCCTCGGCATCGCCTGGGACGAGGCGCGCGGGCTGCTGAGCTTCCGCGAGGCGGCGCGGATCGACCCCGAGTTCACCCAGTCGGGGGTGGTCGGGGTCTCCAATCTCTCGGGCCATGTCTATCTGGTCACCAACGAACTCGGCCAATACCGTCTGATCATCCTCGGCCGGCCCACCATCGCGGGCGAGCTCTATGGCGTGCTCACCACCCTGCAGGTGGGGCAGGGCACCTCGCTGATGCCGGTGACGATGCCGATCGCGCTGCTGCCGCTTCGGGACGGGGTGAAGGATGGTGCGAAGGAGGGGGCTGGGCCCGCGCTCGGCCGGATCTCGCCCGACCATCCCGACTTCGCGGGCTATCGCCGCCATGTCGACCGGGTCACCGCCGACGGCTTCGCCCGCATGCTGATGTAGCGGCGGATATAAGCGCAAGGATCGGGGAGCCTTCCCGGCCGCGATCCGTCAGGTTTCAGTCCATGCAGATGGAAGGATTCACGCCATGACCCTGTTCACCACCACCATCGCGTCGCCGGTCGGCGACCTCAAGCTCGTCGCGAGCGACGCCGGCCTCGTCGCCATCCTCTGGCAGGATGACGATCCCGATCGGGTCCGTCTCGCCACCCTGATCGAGGCGTCCGACCATCCCGTGCTGGCGGAGACCGCGCGCCAGCTCGGCGCCTATTTCGCGGGGACCTTGGAGCGCTTCGATCTTCCGCTCGATTTCCGCGGCACCGATTTCCAGAAGCAGGTGTGGGCGGCGCTGCTCACCATCCCGTTCGGCGAGACGCGCAGCTATGGCGCGATCGCCCGCCAGATCGGCCGGCCCTCGGCCTCGCGCGCGGTGGGCGCGGCCAATGGGCGCAATCCGATCTCGATCGTGGCGCCCTGCCATCGGGTGATCGGCTCGGGCGGCGCGCTCACCGGCTTTGCCGGCGGGATCGAGGTCAAGCGCTTCCTGCTGGAGCTGGAGAGTCCCCGCCTGGTCGCGTGATCCTTGGGCGTGACGCGGTCTTCCACACAGGTCGGCGCCGCCCCTCGCCGGGCGGCTCCCCCCGTCGGGAAGCGGCTTGGCAAGGAACGGCGCCTCCGGCTCAGGCCGGGCTGGGCAAGGACCCCGATCGTTCAGGCCGGAACTGCCTTACGTCGATCGAGGTCCGCTTCGGGGGGAAGTGCCTCAGCCCTGGAAGGCCGGCCGGAACCCGGGCCGCGGCTGGCGCGGCGCCTTGGTGGTCACATATTCGGTCTGGCGACGCGCGGCGGCTGCGGCAGGCTGCGGGGTGGCACCCTGGCTGTAGCTGGGCTGCGGCTGGCCGCCCTGCTCCGCCATCCGTTCGCGCATGTCGAAGAAGCTGGCCCGCTTCAGGCGGCGCTTGAGCGACAGGAACGGGTTCTCCGGCGTCGGGCCGCGATAGGCGGCCTGGGTGTGACGGCCGAAGCGCGAGATGTCGAAGCCCGAGGGCAGCGTGTTGAACGGCTCGCTCGACGACGAATGATCGACCGACGGCGACATCGGGGTCGACATCACCGGCTGCACCGGCTGGGCCACCGGAGCGACGGGCTCCGCGGCATAGGCGGTGGCCGGGGTGGCGGCGGGCGTCAGGATGGGCGCGGCCATCACGGGCGCCACCGGCATCGGTGCCGGATGGGGCTCGACGGTGTCGGCGACATAAACCTCCTCTTCCTCATCGTCGCGACGGCGACGGTTGAGGGCGAACAGGCCGCCGCCGAGCAGCAGCACCGCGGCACCGACGCCGCCGGCGATCAGCATGTCGTTGTCGCTCGCGTCAGCCTGGGCGACCGGGGCAGGCGCGGGCGCCGGAGCCGGTTCGGGGGCCGCGGCGACGGGAGCCGGGGCCGGAGCAGGCATCGGGGCGGGCGCGACCTCGGTGGGTGCCGGGGTGGCCGGCGTCGCGGGGGCGCTGCGCTCGGCGGCGACGGGGGCCGCGGGCGCGGGGCGCGGGGCTGCGGTCGTGCGCTGCGGAGCGGTGCTGCGCGCAACGGGGGCCGGGGCCGCTTCGGTCTCGGCGGGAATGTCGAGACGCGGGATCGACGTCGACGAGAGGCCGCCGCCGCTGGTGCCCGTGGTGGGAGCGGTGGTCGTGGTGGTGCTGGGAATGTTGATGACGGGGGTCGACGCGGCGGTGCTCGCCACCGGGGCTGCGACCGTCGGGGCGGCCGGCGGCGGCGTGACGACGGGGGGCGGCGCCACGACCGTCGGAGCGGCCGGCGCGACATCCTGCGCGAACGACTGGGTTGAGGACAGGGCCAGGACAGCGGCAATCGCGGTCAGGCCGGGGCGGACGGGGTTGATCTTGTACATCATGACCAGACAACCATCGGCCGAACTGAAGAGGTCCACCGATGCGGGACGAGTTGCGGTGGATTTGAGGCAGGTTGACTGAAGGAGTATTTGATCTGTCAAAAAGGATACATTGGGGATGAACCGATATTCATCCCCAATGCTGAACCTGAACGGATATTCATTTTGATGTGGGCGGGAACTTTCTCAGATCTGCGCCATGCCGCCATCGACGAACAGTTCGACGCCATTGACGAAGCTGGCATCGTCCGAAGCGAGGAACACCGCCGCCCGGCCGATCTCGCGCGGGTCGGCCAGCCGGCCGAGCGGCACCGAGGCGGCGAGCTGGCCTTCCAGCGCGTCCCACTCGGCCTGGGTCGAAGCCAGGCCCTGCAGGCCGGGGGTGCGGGTGGGGCCGGGGGCGATCGTGTTCACCCGGATGTGGCGGTCCTTCAGGTCGAGGATCCAGTGGCGGGCGAAGTTGCGGATCGCGGCCTTGGTGGCGGCATAGACGCTGAAGGCTGGGATGGCGCGGGTCGAGCTGGTCGAGCCGGTCAGGATGATCGAGGCGCCGTCGCGCAGCAGCGGCAGTGCCTTCTGCACCGTGAACAGCGTGCCCTTCACATTGGTGCCGAAGGTGTTGTCGAAATCGGCCTCGGTGATCGCGCCGAGCGGTTCGAAGCTGCCGCCGCCGGCATTGGCGACGAGGATATCGATCTGGGCGCCATGCTGCTGGACGACGTCATAGAGCCGGTCGAGGTCGGCAAGCTGGGCGATATCGCTGCGGACGCCGACGGCGCCATGGCCGATCGCCTTGACCGCGGCCTCGAGTTCCGCCTCGCGGCGGCCGGTGACGAACAGCTTGGCGCCTTCGGCGGCGAGCTCCTGGGCGATGGCGAGGCCGATGCCGCTGGTGGCGCCGGTGACGACGGCGACTTTGCCGGAAAGCTTGGTGCTGAGCTTGGTGTTGGTCTTGGTGGTCATGATCATTCTCCTGTGCGGTGCGGAGCGGCGTTGCTCCGATGCATTGGAGATATCGGTGGAACGTTCTGGTCTGTAGTCGGCAAGATTGACACTCATCGTTCCATAGATAGAACTATGGAGATGGAGGACCTCAACGATCTCCGCTATTTCGGCGCGGTGGTGGCGCATGGCGGCTTCGCCCCGGCGGGCCGCGCGCTGCGCATCCCCAAGTCGAAGCTCAGCCGGAGGATCGCGGCACTCGAGGCGCGGCTGGGCGTGCGGCTGATCGAGCGATCCACCCGGCGCTTCCGGGTCACCGAGTTGGGCGCCGCCTTCCATGAACAGTGCCTGGTCGCGGTCGCCGCCGCCGAGCGCGCCGAGGCGATCGTCGAGGCGAGCCTCACCGAGCCGCGCGGGCTGGTCCGCTTCGCCTGTCCCACCGGGCTGGTCGCGATCATCGCTCCGATGCTGGCCGACTTCCTGACGCTCTATCCCAAGGCGCGCGTCCAGATCGTCGCGCAGGACCGCCCCGTCGACCTGATCGCCGAACGGATCGACGTTGCGCTCAGGGTCCGCACCAGCCTCGATACCGATGCCGGGCTGGTGATGCGCACCCTGGCGCAGAGCCGCCGCATCCTCGTGGCCGGCCCCGCGCTCGCTAACCGCCTCGCCGGCCAGCCGGTCGCGGCGCTGGAACAGTTTCCGACGCTCAGCTCCTCGGGCGAGGATGGCGAGGTGCGGTGGGAGCTGGAGGGACCCGATGGCGCCGGCCATGTCGCCACCCATCTGCCCCGGCTCAGCTGCGGAGACTTCCAGGCGATCAAGGCCGCGGCGATCGACGGGCTCGGCGTCGCGCTGCTGCCCGATCATGTCTGCGCGCCCGAGCTGCGCTCCGGCGCGCTGGTGCGCGTCTATCCCGATTGGGGCAGCCAGCAGGGCATCGTCCACCTCGTCTTCACCACCCGGGTGGGCCTGCCCCCGCTGGTCCGCGCCTGGATCGACCATCTCGCCGCCCGCTTCCGCGATCCGGCGCTGATGACGGGGTAGGGTTACTCGCGCATCGCCTCGCCCATGCGGCGGATGGCGTCGACCTTGGCGTGGAGCGGGGCCCAGTCGTCGTCGGTGTCGATCGCCGACCAGATCGCCTCGACCTCGTCGATCAGCATCGAGCAGGGTTCGGCGTCTTGCCAATACTCGTGGCTGAGCGCGACGGTGGGCTGATAGTCGGCGATCGCGGTGCGGAAGCCGGCGAAGTCCTCGCTCGCATAGGCCTCGTCGGTGGGGGAGGGTGCGCGCAGGCGGCCGCCGCGCCAGTCGAAGAAGAAGCGGTCGATGCCGATCCCGGTCTTCTGCAGCGCCACGTCCATCGCGCCGAGCAGGGCCAGGTCGAGCTCGTCGCCGCGCGGGGCAATGCCCAGACGTCCGCAGATCGCCGCCGCCACAGCGCTCTCATAATGGCCGGGCCATGCGTCGAGCGGCGGCGCCAGCTCCTCGGCCTCGGCCACCAGCCGCAGCGACTTGGCGAGCTGGACCACGTCCCAATGGATCGCCTGCGCCTGGCGGCCGAAGGCGTAGAGGCCGTTCTGGTCGAAATAGGCGGCGGTGAAATTGGGCGCCCAGGTGGGGTTGAAGCGCCACGGCCCGTAATCGAAGCTCTCGCCGGTGACGTTGATATTGTCGCTGTTGAGCACGCCATGGACGAAGCCCGCCGCCATATAGCTGGCGGTGAGCGTCGCGGTCTGACGGCAGACATGGTCGAGCAGCTGGCCCGCAGCCGCATTGCCGGGCTGCTCGCCATAGAGGTTGGTGAGCGTGTAGCCGATCAGCTCGCGCATCGCGTCGGGCTGGTCGAGCGCGGCCATGCGCTGGAAGCTGCCGATGCGGACATGGCCATGGCTGAGCCGCACCATCACCGCGGAGCGGGTGGGGGAGGGCTCGTCGTTGCGCTGCAGCGCCTCGCCGGTCTCGATGATCGAGAAGGTCTTGGAGGTCTCGACGCCGAGCGCCTCGAGCATCTCGGTCGCCAATATCTCGCGCATTCCGCCCTTCAGGGTCAGGCGGCCGTCGCCGAAGCGGCTATAGGGCGTCTGGCCCGATCCCTTGGTACCCAGGTCGAGTAGGCGACCGGCGCCGTCGCGCAGCTGCGCGAACAGGAAGCCGCGGCCGTCGCCGATGTCGGGATTGTAGTGGCGGAACTGGTGGCCGTGATAGCGCAGCGCCAGCGGCTGGGGCAGGTTGCCGGGCAGCGGCTCGAACCGGCCGAAATGGGCGATCCACTGCTCGTCACTCAGCGAATCGAGCCCCACTGCCTTGTCCCAGCGCGTGTTGCGGAAGCGCAGGATCGTCTTCGGGAAGTCGGCGGCGACGACGGGATCGGCGATCACGTCGCGGATCGTTTCGATTTGCGGGTCGGGCCGATAGGCGGCGGCTTGCGGGGCGATGGTCATGCGGCGATATGGGGGCGGCAGGGCGCGAGGTGCAAGCATGGTGGAATGGACGGACGGCTATTGGACTTCGAAGGACGGCCTGCGCCTCCATTATCGGGACTATGCCGGGCGGGATGATCGCCCGCCGATCCTCTGCATCCCCGGGCTGACCCGCAACGCGCGCGATTTCGGCGCGCTGGCCGATCGGCTGGCGGGCGAGTGGCGGCTGATCCTGGTCGAACTGCGCGGGCGCGGCGAGAGCGAGCGGGCGAAGGATCCGATGAGCTATCTGCCCGCCACCTATCTGGAAGACCTGACCCTGTTGCTGGACCAGCTGGCGCTGGATCGCTTCATCCTGTTCGGCACCTCGCTGGGCGGGCTGCTCTCGATCCTAATCACCGCCACCCAGCCGGGCAAGGTGGCCGGCGTGCTGCTCAACGACATCGGCCCGGCGATCGAGGCCGGGGGTCTGGGCCGGATCAAGACCTATGTCGGCAAGGCCAGCAGCTACCCCACCTGGCTGCACGCCGCCCGCTCGCTGGCCGAGGTGCACCACAGCGCCTATCCCGATTATACGCTGGAACAATGGCTGGAGATGGCGAAGCGGTTGTGCCGGCTCACCAATGCGGGCCGCATCGTCGCCGACTATGACGGCGCGATCGCCGAGCCCTTCAAGGTGCCGGGCAATGAGGCGCCCGCCGATCTCTGGCCGCTGCTCGATGCGATGAAGCCGATCCCCAGCCTGCTGGTGCGCGGTGCGATCTCGGACATCCTCTCGGCTGCGACCGCCGACCGCATGGTCGAGACGCTGCCGCTGATGGAACGGGTGGAGATGCCCCGCATCGGCCATGCGCCCACATTGTTCGAGCCCGAGGTGGAGGCGGCGATCGATCGGTTGCTGGCCAGGGTCGGCGTGCCCGCCGAGGCGGGCGCGTGATCGCATGATCCGACCGGCGCGTATCCTGCATTGCCATTCCACCTTCGAACTGGGGGGCAAGGAAGCCCGCGCGGTGCGGCTGATGAACGCGTTCGACGACGCGGCCGAGCATGTCGTGCTCACGGCGGTGCCCGGTGCGCTGGGTGCGCGAGCGGCGATCGATCCGACGATCAAGGTGACGTTCCCGGGCGAGGCGGCGCCGTCCTTGCAGGGCAAGCCGGGCCCTGGCCGCTATGCCGCGCTGGCGCGCTACATGGCGGGCTTCGATCTGGTGCTGAGCTATAATTGGGGCTCGATGGATGTGGTCGGCGCGCATCGCCTGTTCGCACCCCTTCGGCGCCTGCCGCCGCTGATCCATCATGAAGACGGTTTCAACGAGGATGAGGCGGCGCGGCAGAAGCCGGCGCGCATCTGGTTTCGCCGTCTGATGCTGCCGACCGCCGAGCGGGTGGTGGTTCCCTCGCTGCGGCTGGAGGCGATCGCCCGCGACATATGGAAGCAGCCGGCCCGGCGGATCGAACGCATTCCCAACGGCATCCGCCTGCCGAGCGACGAGGAGCTGGTGCACCCCCAGCCCATTCCGGGGCTCGAACCGGGACCTGGCCTGGTCATCGGCACCGTCGCCGGGTTGAGGCCGGTCAAGAATCTCGCGCGGCTCGTGCGCATCTTCGCAGCGGGCGCGCCGGCCGATGCACGGCTCGTCATCCTGGGCGAGGGGCCCGATCGGCCGATAATCGAGGCCGAAGCGGCGCGTCTTGGCGTTGCCGGCCGCGTGATCCTGCCGGGCTTCGTGCGCGATCCGTCGCGGTGCATGGCGCGCTTCGACATCTTCGCGCTCAGTTCCGACAGCGAGCAGTTTCCCATTTCGCTGGTGGAGGCGATGGGCTGTGGCCTGCCCGGCCTGATGACCGATGTGGGCGACATCGCGATGATGGCCGCGCCGGAGAATCGACCCTTCATCCTGCCGCCGGGCGATGAGGCCGCGCTGGCGCAGGGGCTTGCACAGCTGGCCGGGGATCGCGCGCTCCGCGAGGCGATCGGCCGTGCCAATCGCGCGCTGGCGCTCCGGGATCTGAACGAAAATGGGATGATCGAACGATATGGCTCCCTATATTGGGGGGCGATCGATGGCCATGGGATGCGCTGAAGGTCTTCCTCGGAAGCCGCTATTCGATTTTGCGCGCATTTTTTGCCCCTTGGGACTATAGGGCGCGGATTCAGCGCTGGGTGGCGTCATATTTGGAGGTCTCGTTGTTCAAGGGTCTGCGGCCGATCGTTTATGGTGGGCGCGAAGTCTGGCCGATCATCGAGGGCGGCAAGGGTGTCTCCGCGACCAACCATGCGAGTTCGGGCGCCTGGGCCGCGGCTGGCGGAATCGGGACGGTTTCGGCGGTCAACGCCGACAGCTACGACGCCGAAGGCAAGATCATTCCGCAGGTCTACCATGCGCTCAGCCGCCGCGCGCGGCATGAGGAACTGATCCACTATGGCATCGAGGGTGCCGTCGAGCAGGTGAAGCGGGCCTTCGAGATCTCCGGCGGCAAGGGCGCGATCAACATCAACGTGCTGTGGGAGATGGGCGGCGCCCAGCGTATCCTGCACGGCGTGCTGGAGCGGACCCGCGGCATGGTCGCGGGCGTCACCTGCGGCGCCGGCATGCCCTACAAGCTCAGCGAGATCGCGGCCTCCTATGGCGTGAACTATCTGCCGATCGTCTCCTCGGGCCGCGCCTTCAGCGCGCTGTGGAAGCGCGCTTATTCGAAGGCCGCCGAATGGCTGGCCGCGGTGGTCTATGAGGATCCCTGGCTGGCCGGCGGCCATAACGGTCTGTCGAACGCCGAGGACCCCAAGGCGCCGCAGGATCCCTATCCCCGCGTCAAGGCGCTGCGCGAGACGATGCGCGAAGGCGGTATTTCCGACGATGTGCCGATCGTGATGGCCGGTGGCGTCTGGTATCTGCGCGACTGGAACGACTGGATCGACAATCCCGAGCTGGGCACGATCGCCTTCCAGTTCGGCACGCGTCCGCTGCTGACCCAGGAAAGCCCGATCCCGCAGCAGTGGAAGGATCACCTGACCACGCTCGAGCCCGGTGACGTGCTGCTCCACCGTTTCTCGCCGACCGGCTTCTATTCGTCGGCGGTGCGCAACACCTTCCTGCGCAGCCTAGAAGGCCGCTCGGAGCGCCAGATCGCCTTCTCGATGGAGGCCGCGGGCGACCACCAGTACAAGCTGGACGTCGGCGTGAAGGGCAAGAGCTTCTGGGTGACGCTGGGCGACCTGCACCGCGCGCGCGAATGGTATGGCCTGGGCTTCACCAACGGCCTCAAGACCCCGGATAACACGCTGGTCTTCGTCACCAACGAGGAAATGGCCACGATCCGCAAGGATCAGGCCGATTGCATGGGCTGCCTCAGCCAGTGCGCCTTCTCGGCGTGGCAGGACAATGAGAACAACTCCACCGGCCGCCTCGCCGATCCGCGCAGCTTCTGCATCCAGAAGACGCTGCAGGACATCGCCCATGACGGGCCGATCGACCAGAACCTGATGTTCGCGGGCCACGCCGCCTACAAGTTCAAGCAGGATCCCTTCTACTCGAACGGCTTCGTGCCGACGGTGAAGCAACTCGTCGACCGCATCCTGACCGGCGACTGAGGCGCTCCAGGGCCCCCGGGGCGCTCGCCTTGGCCGCGCCCCGGGGGCGGCACCTCCATTGGCGTATTTCCGGACGGCCGTCTTTAGCGCGGCCGTGGGATTGTGCTTACAATGTAGGCTCTCATTTGTTCTCTTTGTGTTCCATATAGGAACATGGAGAGTCGAATGGCCAAGGACCCGAAATAATCGCTATTTCAAAGCAAGGTTCCATGAGACATTGGCGCCGTTGAATTGACAAGGGGCCATTATTGCTGCTGGCAACGGAGGGGGCGCATCATTTCGATCAGTGCGCGCGCTTCCAAGCCGCGCGGTGCCGTGACACGATTTCGGCTTACCGTTGTCCACGGAAAATCCGTCGCGAGCCGCTCCTGCTCGTCAGCGGAGATGTCATCCAACCACCAAGCTTCCGACGGCGCATATCTCAACTGCGTCATCCGGTCCTGATAATCGGCGGCGATATAGCCATCTGGTTGAAGCCATTCGGTATCGAATGGCCGCTCGACCGGCATGGCATAATCTCCACTGGCCAATCGAACGATATGAGTATTCATGTCGATCTCTTCAAATTTTCCGTTCGATTTCTTCTTTAGGAGAAGGAGGAAGTGTCGAATGGATGGATTATAGTCATTATGAAAATATCCTTCTATTTGAATTATTTGCCGTCTATACGTGCCTATCAATGTCCTTTCGACGGTAAAAGATATGCGTGCGGGCCGGCTTAGTACAATTTCGTTGTCGTCGACAGGGCGGTCGTCCCGCAGTATTTTGTACGTAGGAGACTTTCCGATGATCGCGAGATCAAAGCAGGGTTGCTTAGCGATGGCCGGCGCTGCGAGGATGCTCGCAAGCACTATGATCAGGCTTCGTATCATCGCACCCCTCCGCTTTGGTTCGCGACTGTAGGCGGAACAACCGGCGGAATGGAAAATATATCGCCAGTTGATCCGGAGTGACAAGGTCGAGATGGGTGCCTTTTCCTGGGAGTGGGGACGGGCATAAACTCTATTAATTTAATAGAGTTTAGCTTTCCTCACCCCAAGAAGCATTGCCCTTGGAATCGCGGACGCTCCGGCTAGGCTTGGCGGCATGAAGAGTGCGCTTGTCGTCCGCCATACCCCGTTCGAAGGGATTGCCGGTTTCCGTTTGCCCGTCGAGGAGGCGGGCTATGAGGTCACGCGGATCGACGTGACCGAGCCCGATTTCTGCGAGGTCGATTTCGATCCGTTCGATCTGGTCGTCGTGATGGGCGGCCCGATGGGCGTCTATGAGACCGATCGCCATCCGTGGATCGGGGGCGAGATCGCGCGGCTCACCCGGCGCATCCTGCTCGACCGGCCGACCCTGGGCATCTGCCTGGGCAGTCAGATGATCGCCGCGGCCATGGGCGCGCGGGTCTATCAGGGGCCGGTCAAGGAGGTCGGCTTCGCGCCGATCAGGCTGAGCGATGCTGGCTATGCCTCGCCGTTGCGCCATGTCGAGGATGTGCCGGTGCTGCACTGGCATGGCGACACCTTCGACCTGCCCGAGGGCACCGAGCTGCTCGCCTCGTCGGACAAATATCGCCACCAGGCCTATCGGCGCGGCAACCGGCTGCTCGCGCTGCAATGCCATCCGGAGATGGGCGAGGATCCGCGCATCGAGGAATGGCTGCTCGACGAACCCTATGTCGAGGCGGCGGGCCTGTCGGTGGCCGAGCTCCGCGAACAACATGATACCCATGGTTCCGTAGCGGTCGCGGCCGGCCGCAAGCTGATCGCGGACTGGCTCGCGCGGCTCGATCTCTAGACTCCGCGACTTCCCTGCGTCGCACTTAGTCGCTAGCATTGCGGGCGATTAGGGGGAGTTGCTTCATGGAGTGGACGGAGGAAGCGCGTGGCGGAGTGATCGTCGCGTTGCCCAAGGGTAAGATCGACGAGAGCACCGCGCAGGCCTTCGGCACCAGCCTGGAAGGCGCGGTGGAGAATGCCGCGGCGGCGTCGACCAACCTGGTCGTCGATTGTTCGGGCATCGCCTATATGTCGTCGCGCGGCCTGCGCGCGCTGACCCTCGCCAAGCGCAAGGCCGACGGCGCCGGCGTGAAGATCCTGCTCGCCGCGCCCAATGAGATCGTCCGCGAGATCCTGGCGATCAGCCGCTACGACAAGCTTTTCGGAGTGACCGACACGGTCGAGGCCGCGCTCGCGGCCTGAGCCGTCTTCGAGGGGAGACATCCATGCTGGTCCGATTCTGGGGAACGCGCGGATCGCTGGCGGTGGCGCAGAGCGCGGGCGCCATCAAGAGCAAGCTCGCGCGCGCGCTGGTCGCGGCCGGCCCGCGCAGCTTTGCCGACGAGGCGGAGGCCTCGGCCTTCATCGACAGCGAACTCGATTTCGCCACCGGCTCCACCTATGGCGGCGCCACCACCTGCATCGAGATCGAGGCTTCGGCCGGCGACGGCTCGTTCATCGTCTGCGACTTCGGCACCGGCTCGCGCGAGTTCGGGATCAACGCCTTCGGGCGGATGGCGCAGGGGCACAAGCGCGTCTTCAACGTGTTCATGTCGCACCTGCACTGGGATCATATCAGCGGCTTTCCCTTCTTCGGGCCCGCCTTCGATCCCAACAGCCATATCGTCATCCATTCGGGCCATGCCGATGTGGAACAGGCCTTCCGCCGCCAGCAGGAGGAGATCAGCTTTCCCGTGGCGTTCGACTGGCTGCGCGCCAAGATCGAATTCAAGGTGCTGGAGCCGGGCGAGAGCTATGCGATCGGCGGGCTCGACGTGGAGGTGATGGAACAGCATCATAGCCACAAAAGCTATGGCTATCGCTTCACCGACAGCACCGGCAAGGCGGCGGTCTTCTCCACCGACAGCGAGCACAAGATCGAGAGCATGGAGGGAGAGGCCGACGTCGCCAACTTCTTCCGCAGCGCCGATCTTGTCATCTGCGACACCATGTATTCGCTCGCCGACGCGGTCTCGATGAAGGAGGATTGGGGGCACAGCTCCAACATCGTCGCGATCGATATCTGCCATGAGGCGAAGGCGAAGCGGCTGGCGCTGTTCCACCATGAACCGATCTACAGCGACGACGACATCCAGCGGATGCACAAGGAAAGCATCCGCTATGAGGAGCTCACCCGCCGCGACGACCCGTTGGAGGTGCTGTGCGCCTATGACGGGCTGGAAGTGAGGCTGTAGGGGCCGGGGCGGTGGCGCTGCCTCCCATTCCTCCCCGGGACGGGGAGGGGAACCATCCGCAGGATGGTGGAGGGGCCGGTGCCGCAGGCGCCGTCTTCGACGGCTTCCCCTCCACCGCTTCGCGGTCCCCCTCCCCGTTCCGGGGAGGAACTTGCGGGTCGCTCCCATGAACCGCCGCATCCTGCTGGCGGGCGTCGTCGCGCTGCTGCTGGAGGCGGCGCTGAGCGCGCTGTCGGGCGAGGCGATGCGGCGGCCGTTGTTCGACTGGTGGCAGCGCAGCGCGCCCCGCGACCTGTCGAAGACCAAGGTCCATGTCGTGCTGGTCGATGCCGAGAGCGTCGCCGAGGTCGGCCCCTGGCCGTGGCCGCGCTATCATATGGCGCGGCTGACCGAGGAGATCGCGGCGCGCGGCCCCAAGGCGATCGGCTTCGACATGACCTTCCCGGAGCCCGATCGGGTGCGGCCCGACATCTTCGCGGCGCTCTATCCCGAGCTGAGCCCGGCCGCCGCCGCCGAGGTGCATGCGCTGCCGCCGATGGATGGCCTCTATGGCCAGGTGATCAGCGGCGCACCGGTGGTGCTCGGCCGTGCCGGGGTGGCCGATGATGGCGAGGACCCCGGCCAGCTGATCGTCGATCCCGAGATCAAGGGGGCATTGCCGCCGCATCTGGCGAGCTTTCCGCGTGCGATCGCCAATATCCCCGAACTCGAGTCCGCGGGGCTGGGCCATGGTCTGCTCAACGGCCAGCCCGACAGCGACGGCAAGGTGCGCCGGGTGCCGATGCTGCTGAAGGTGGGCGGGCGGCCGATGCCGAGCCTGTCGCTGGAACTGGCGCGGGTCGCACTCGACCGGGAGGAGATCGCCACCGGCGCCCGCCACATCACCGTCGGCGATCGGCGCGTCCCCGTCGATGCCGGCGGCGACATGCTGCTGCGCTTCGGCCATTTTCCACCGACCCAGATCACGTCGGCGGTCAACGTGCTGCGGCAGGGCTTTCCGCGCGACGCCTTTGCCGGGCAGATCGTGCTGATCGGCCTGTCGGCCACCGGCACCCCCGACATCGTCGCAACCCCGCTCGCCGCAGAGGCTTATGGTACGCTGGTGCAGGCGCAAGCGGTGGACGCGATCCTGCGCGGCGGCTGGCTCGACCGGCCGGCCTGGGCGGCGCCGCTCGAATGGACGCTGGGCGCGGCGCTGTCGCTGCTCGTGCTGTTGCTGGCCGCGCGACGGCGCTGGCGCTGGGTTCCGTTGGGCGTTGCGCTGCTGATCCCGGTCGGCTGCTGGCTGGCCTTCGACTTCGCCTCGCTGCTGATCGATCCGCTGCGGCCGCTGCTGCTGGGCGGTGCGACCGCGATCGGCGTGGCGGCGGCGACCTTCGTCGAGGCGCGGCGCGAGCGCGAGCGGCTGCGCGAGGCGCTGGTGCAGGAGCAGATCGCCTCGGCCGCGACCGGGGCCGAGCTGCAGGCGGCGCGCTCGATCCAGCTGGGCATGCTGCCGCCGCGCGGCGACTTGGCCAGCTTCGACCCGCGCATCGACATCGACGCGCTGCTCGAACCCGCCAAGTCGATCGGCGGCGACCTCTATGACGTAATCCGCATCGATGCCGATCATGCCGCCTTCCTGGTGGGCGACGTGACCGGCAAGGGCGTGCCCGCGGCTTTGTTCATGGCGCTGTCCAAGGCGCTGGCGAAGAGCGTGGTGCTGCGCGGGATGCCCAGCCTGGCCGACGCGGCAGCGATCCTCAACGAGGAGCTGATGCGCGACAATAGCGAGATGATGAACGTCACCATGTTGATCGGCATCATCGACCTGGCGACCGGCGAGCTGATGCTGATGAGCGCCGGCCATGAGGACCCGCTGCTGATCCGCCCGGACGGCGCGATCGCGATCCACAAGCTCGACGGCGGCCCGCCCTTCTGCATCGTCGACTTTCCCTATCCCGACGAGCCGCTGCGGCTGGCGCCGGGTGAGACCCTGGTGCTGATCTCCGACGGGGTCAGCGAGGCGCAGGATGGGGAGGGGGCGCTGTTCGGCCACCAGCGGCTGCTCGATGCGCTGAAGGGCCAGACGACGGCGAGCGGCATGGTCGACGCGATGCGCGATTCCGTGCGCGTGTTCGAGGACGGGACCGATCCGACCGACGATCTGACGGTGATGGCGGTGCGTTATCTGGGGGCGGGGTGAAAGGGCCCTTGCTCGTCATCCTGGCGAAAGCCAGGATCTCACTGCCGTCTCTTCTGTCGCCTGCCTCCCGAAGAAGAACTGAGATCCTGGCTTTCGCCAGGATGACGGAGCGCGGAGGCTCAACTCACCGAACGATGACGACGACCCGGCGATTGAGCGGTTCGGCGACATTGTCCCCGGTGTTGATCCGGAGCTCGCGTTCGCCGCGGCCGACCGCGGTCATCAGGCTCAGGTCGATGCCCTGCTGGGCAAGCGCATCGCGGACCTCCTCGGCGCGGCGCAGCGACAGCGCGTCATTGTCCTCGATCGACCCCACCGTGTCGGTATAGCCGGTCACCTGCACCTCGACGCCGCTGCGCGAGGCGATCTCGGTCTTGAGCTTGTCGATGTCGGGCGCGGACTGGGTGGTCAGCCGGGTGGTGCCCGATTCGAAATAGAGCGGCTGCCGCATCGGCGGCGGCGGCAGCGAGGCGAGCAGCGCCAGCTGCCGCGCGTTGAGCTTGCTCGCATCGATCGAGCGCGTGCGCGGCTTGCCCGACAGGTTGGTGCGGCTGTCGAGCTCGTCGATCTGGGTGTCGACCGGGCGGCCATTCTCCTCGAGCAGGGCGACAGCGCCCTGCTTGCCCTCGGCGCTTTTCAGAAGGGTGACCGACGGCGTCGCGCAGCCCGCGAGCAGTGCGGCGACCGCCAGCGGCGCGGCGCGAAGCGCGATCATTTCGGCACCTCGACGATGAAGGTGGTGCCGCGCACGCCGAGCAGCGAGGTGGGAGTGCGCACCTTCATCGCATCCTTGGTCTTGGCGATCTGGCCCGAGACGACCGCGAGCGAGCCGCGATTGACCCGGGTGACGAAGGCGCCGCTCTGGGTGGTGCGGTTATAGTCGAACTGGTCGACCGAGATGCGACTGTTCGGGCCCACCGAGAAGCGCGTGTCGTCGATGAAGCTGAGGCTCATCTGGCCGCCCTTGCCGGTGACCAAGGTGTCGCCTGGCTGGAGCTGGAAACCGGCGGCCGGCGTCAGCTTCTGCGCGCCGCGCTCGATCGAGGCCGGACCCGCGACCTTCTTGATGCGGCCGATCTCGGCCCAGGCCGGCTGGGCCAGCAGCACCAGGCCGCACATTAACGCTAACGCTCTTTGCATGTGATTCTCGCCATCCCCATGACCAGAGAGTCGTGACATAGCGCAATTATGGCCAAGGGTGACTCGAAATCCGTTTCGGTAACAATCCGTTGCAAAGGCGATGGCGCGATCGCCGCGGCATCGGAGGCGACTTCCCGCTTTTCCGGCGAGGCAAAGCTGGTCGGGCCGATGGCGGCGCGGCTGGCGATCGTCGTCGAGGAACTGGCGATCAACGTCGTCGAACATGGCGGGCTCGACCATGAGGGCGATTTCGCGCTGGCGCTGGGGCTGGACGAGGAGGGCGCGGTGATGATCGTGCTCGGCGATGCCGGCCTGGCCTTCGACCCGCGCCAGGTGCGCGCGCCCGAGGAGATTCCCGAGCGCGGCGGCGGCGCGGGGCTCGAGCTGGTCCGTGCCTGGGCCGAGATCCTGTCCTACCGCTCGGCGAACGGCTGGAACCTGCTGGAACTGCGCCTTCCGCCCGGCTGAGCGGGCAGCCTTTCGCTTGTCGCAACCTCCCGCTATGGCAGGCGCAGTCCAGCCTTTCGGGGAACGCTCTTGTCTCTGCCCGCCGACGTTGCCGCTCATGCGATCCATTTCAGCGAGCTGGGTCTCAACCCGATCGCGCTCGATCTGGGTTTCCTCCAGGTCCACTGGTATTCGCTCGCCTATATCACCGGCATCCTGCTCGGCTGGTATTATCTCACCAAGCTGATCCAGCAGCCCAATCCGCCGATGAGCCGGCAGAATGCCGACGACTTCGTCTTCTATGCGACGGTCGGCATCCTGGTCGGCGGGCGGCTGGCCTATGTGCTGTTCTATCAGCCGTCGATCCTGGAAAACCCGCTCGACGTCTTCAAATTGTGGCAGGGCGGCATGTCCTTCCACGGCGGTGCACTCGGCGTGTCGCTGGGAATGATCTATATGGCGAAGCGCAACGGGCTGAACTGGCTGCGCCTTCACGACTATATCGCCTGCTGCGCGCCCTTCGGCCTGTTCTTCGGCCGGATCGCCAATTTCGTGAATGGCGAGCTGTGGGGCCGTCCCACCGACGTGCCGTGGGCGATCATCTTCCCGGCCGCGCCCGATGGCCTGCCGCGCCACCCCAGCCAGCTCTACGAAGCGGGGCTGGAGGGGATCGTGCTGGGCCTGGTCCTGGCCTTCGCCTTCTGGCGCACCGATGCGCGCAACCAGCCCGGCAAGCTCGTCGGCATCTTCCTGCTGGGCTATGGCCTGAGCCGCTTCATCGTGGAGTATTTCCGCGAGCCGGACGTCCAGCTGGGCACGCTCAGCTGGGGCCTGACGATGGGCCAGACCCTGACCGTGCCGATGCTGATCGGCGGCGTCTGGCTGATCGCCACCGCCTCGCGCCGTAAGACATTGGTCGCAGGCTAAGCTTTTGCTAACCATAGTCGCCTAGGTAGCGTCGGTTTTTACGGCGCAGTATTGAGCGATATGCAGATGACCGAGGATTTCGCCGAGGCGCTGACCCGGCGGATCAGGGAGAGCGGGACGATCTCCGTTGCCGACTATATGGAGGCGTGCAACGGGCATTATTACGCGTCCCATGATCCGTTCGGCGCGAAGGGTGACTTCATCACCTCGCCCGAGATCAGCCAGATGTTCGGCGAACTGATCGGCATCTGGTTCGCCGATCTGTGGCGCCGCTCCGAAGCGCCCGTCGTCCATTATGTCGAACTGGGGCCGGGGCGCGGAACCCTGGCGGCCGATGCGCTGCGTGCGATCTCGGCGCAGGGGCTCAAACCCCAGGTGCATTTCGTCGAGACCAGCCCGGTGCTGCGCCAGCTGCAATATCAGCGGGTGCCCGACGCGACCTGGCATACCACGATCGAGACGCTGCCCAGCGACGCGCCGATGATCATCATCGCTAACGAGTTCTTCGACGCGCTGCCCTATCGCCAGTTCATCAAGACCTATTTCGGCTGGCGCGAGCGGATGGTGGCGCTGGAACGCGACGGGGAAGGGCTGCGTTCGGTCCCCGGCACCGACGAGGTCGACAAGATCGTGCCCGAGCATCTCCACGATGCGGTGGCGGGCAGCATCTACGAGACCTCGCCCGCCGGGCTCGTCATCGCGCGGCAGCTCGCCACGCGGATCAAGCAGCAGGGCGGGGCGCTCCTCGCGATCGACTATGGGCATGAGAATTACGACGCCGGCGACACGCTCCAGGCGCTCAACGCCCATGCCTATGCCGATCCGTTCAGCGATCCGGGCACCAACGACCTGACCGCGCATGTCGATTTCACCGCGCTGGCCGGAGCCGGCAAGCTGGGTGGCGCGCGCATCCAGGGGCCGGTGTCGCAGGGCTATTTCCTGGGCACGCTCGGCATCGCCGCCCGCGCCGCCGCGCTGGCCCGCCACCATCCCGACCGGATCGAGGAATTCGGCGCCGCCCACCATCGCCTCACCAATGGGGAGGAGATGGGCACCCTGTTCCGCGTGCTGGCGATGGTCGCGCCAAGCTGGCCGAAGGCGGCGGGGTTCTAGCCGCCGGGATTATTTGACCAGGTTCTGGGTCACCCCTCGCTCTCGGGCACGCACGGCGCGGGCCGGGTCGTCTTGCGGACGATCTTGGTGGTCTCGAACTCGGCCGGGGTCAGCGTTGCGGACTTGTCGGCATCGGCGCCGGCGAAGCGGTCGGTGGTCTTCACCGACCACTCCTCAAAGCTCAGCTTGCCGTCGCCATTGGTATCGAACTTGGCATAGGCCTTGCGCCGGCTGGCGAGGAACTCCTCGCGGCTGACCTTGCCGTCCTTGTCCTTGTCGTAGCGGGCGAAGCGTTTCTCCTCGCGGGTCTTCTCGGTCGCGGCGGGGGGCTCGGCGGCCGTGGCCGGTGTCGGCGCGGCGGCCTGGAGCGGGGCGGCGGGCACGATCGCGGGGCTGCCGTCGATGCTCTGCCACAGCGCAAAGCCGCCCACGACCAGCAGCACACCCGCTGCGGCTCCCGCCAGATAGCGCCACATATCGACTCTCCCCCCGTTGCAGAGGGGGGAGCCTATCGTCCTGTCAGCCGGTAGGCGAGGGCCCGAAGCAACCGTTTTGGCGAGCCCTGTCGTCGCAGCTGTTCGGCCGGCATCGCGACGTCGCGCCGGGCGAGGATGACGAGCAGGCCGAGCGGGCGCAGCGCCGGCGGCCAGCGGCTTATGTCGACATCGGCGAGCCGGGCGGCGGCATGGGCGCGGGCGATGCGCCGCGCGCCGAGGTCGCTCAGCCGATGGCCGAGATCGGCGAGCGCCCAGCCTTCGCCGGCCAGTCCGACATCCTCGGGCAGATGACCGAGCAGCGCCGCCGACATCGCGAAGAGCGGCCCGCCGCGGCCTTCGCCATGCGCGACGATCTGGGTGTCGCCGGGGTCTTCCTCTTCGAGCAGCGCCGACCAGCCTTCCTCCAGCTCGGAGAGCGAACGGCCGGCGAGGCCCTCGGGAAGAAGTTTGGTCGCAACCTGGGCGAGCAGCGGTTCGGCTGGCGGGAGAGTGCCCGGCGTATCGAGCGCGGTCAGCGCGTCGCGCCACCAGACCAGCCGCATCGATCCGATCATCGGCTCGCGCGCGGCGGCGACGATCGCGCCGAGCCGCTCGTCGAGCTGCCAGAGCAATGTAAGCGCGTCGCGTTGAGCGGCCGGCGCGTAGCTGAGCGCGAGCAGCCGTTCGGGGTCGGCGAGCGGCAGGCCGTCAGGCGTGCTGGGGGAGGGGGCCGTCGAGATAGCGCTGGAGCGAGTCGAGGAGGGCACCACGGGTGAAGGGCTTTCGGAGGAGCTCATAGCGGCCCTCATAGCCCAGCGCGAGTTCCTCGCTGAAGCCGGTGACGAGGATGATCGGCATTTTCGGCCAGCGCCGGTTGAGCCGCCGCGCGAGCTGCACGCCGCTGAGGCCCGGCAGGACCACGTCGGTGAGGACGATGTCGAACGGGGCGTCCTGTTCGTCGACGATGCGGAGGGCCTCCTCGGCGGAGCCTCCGACGACAATCTCGAGGCCGAGATCCTCCAGCATCATGCAGGTGATCTCGGCAATCTCGAGATTGTCTTCGATATAGAGAAGGCGGCCGGTGCTGCCACCGGCGCCCTGTTCGGCGGCCTTGTCCGGATCCGTCAGAAGGTTCTGCTCATCGGACATGGACGATACTCCCGACTCTTACAGACTCGGGGTGGACCATATCATAAGCCACCTAACAACCTCTTTCGCATTTTCCCGGAGGAGCTAGGCCCGCGTCAGCCGCGATAGGTGACCGACTTCGCGGCCTCCACCACGTCCGACACCTTGAGCAGCGCGGCCTTTTCGAGATTGGCGGCATAGGGCATCGGCACGTCGACATTGGTCACGCGGCGGACTGGGGCGTCGAGATCGTCGAAGCCCTCCTCCATCGCGATCGCAATGATCTCCGACGAGATCGAGCAGACCGGCCAGCCTTCCTCGACGATGACCATGCGATTGGTCTTCTTGAGGCTGGCGAGGACGGTGGCCTTGTCGAGCGGGCGCAGGGTGCGCAGGTCGATCACCTCGGCGTCGATGCCGTCGGCTTCGAGCTGCTTGGCGGCTTCGAGCGCAACGCCCACGCCGATCGAGTAGCTGACGATCGTCACGTCGCTGCCGCTGCGGCAGACGCGTGCCTTGCCGATCGGCAGGACATAGTCGTCGAGCTTCGGCACCTCGAAGCTCTGCCCGTAGAGCAGCTCATTCTCGAGGAAGACGACCGGATCGGGCGAGCGGATCGCCGCCTTGAGCAGGCCCTTGGCGTCGGCCGCCGAATAGGGCGCGATCACGATCAGGCCCGGGACCGCGGCATACCAGGGTGCGTAGTTCTGGCTGTGCTGCGCACCGACCCGCGCGGCGGCGCCATTGGGGCCGCGGAACACGATCGGGCAGCGCATCTGGCCGCCCGACATATAGTTGGTCTTCGCGGCCGAGTTGATGATGTGGTCGATCGCCTGCATCGCGAAGTTGAAGGTCATGAACTCGATGATCGGCTTGAGGCCGCCCATCGCGGCACCCGTGCCGATGCCGGCAAAGCCATATTCGGTGATCGGCGTGTCGATGACCCGCTTGTCGCCGAACTCGTCGAGCAGGCCCTGGGTCACCTTATAGGCGCCCTGGTACTGCGCGACCTCTTCGCCCATCACGAAGATGTCGCCGTCGGCGCGCATCTCCTCGGCCATCGCGTCGCGCAGCGCTTCGCGGACCGTGGTCTTCACCAGTTCGGTGCCCTCGGGAACCTCCGGGTCGTCGCGCGTGTCGGCGACTGCTGCGACCAGAGCGTGCGCGCCCGATTCCGCCTTCTGCTTGGCGGCGGGTGCTTCGGCCTTCGGCTCTTCCTTGGCGGCGGGCTCAGGCGCGGCTTCGGCTTTGGGAGCGGGCTCGGCCTTGGCCGCGCTCGCATCCTCGCCTTCCTCGGCGATGCGGGCGATGATCTCGCCCACCTTCACGCCCTCGGTGCCGGCGGGGACGACGATCTGGGCGATCGTGCCCTCGTCGATCGCCTCGAACTCCATCGTCGCCTTGTCGGTCTCGATCTCGGCGAGGATATCGCCGGACTTCACCGCGTCGCCTTCCTTGACCAGCCACTTGGCGAGCGTGCCTTCCTCCATCGTCGGGGAAAGCGCGGGCATCTTCAGATCGACAGCCATCAATATTGTCCCACCAGCACGTCGGTATGGAGCTCCTCGAGCTCGGGCTCGGGCGATTGCTCGGCGAAATCGGCCGCCTCGGCGACGATCGCGCGGATATCCTTCTCCAGCTTGCGAAGCTCGTCCTCGGACACGCCGAGCGCCTCCAGCTCCTTCTTGAGATGGTCGATCGGGTCGGACTTGTCGCGCACCGACTGGACCTCGTCGCGCGACCGGTATTTGGCCGGGTCGGACATCGAGTGGCCGCGATAGCGATAGGTCTTGAGCTCGAGCAGGATCGGTCCCTTGCCCGCGCGCACCCACTCCACCGCTTCCTCGGCGGCGCCGCGCACCGCGAGCACGTCCATGCCGTCGACCTGGATGCCGGGGATGCGGAAGCTCTCGCCACGGCGATAGAGCTGGTCCTCGGCCGAGGCGCGGTTGACGCTGGTGCCCATGGCGTACTGGTTGTTCTCGATCACGAAGATGATCGGGAGCTTCCACAGCTCGGCCATGTTGAAGCTTTCGTAGACTTGGCCCTGGTTGGCCGCGCCGTCGCCGAAATAGGCCATGGCGACGCCGCCATCGCCCGCATATTTATGCTTGAAAGCGAGGCCTGTACCCAGGCTGACCTGAGCGCCGACGATACCATGGCCGCCATAGAAGCGGTGCTCGACCGAGAACATGTGCATCGATCCGCCCTTGCCGCGGCTGATGCCTGCGGCCCGGCCGGTCAGTTCGGCCATGATCACCTTCGGGTCGATGCCATAGGCCAGCATATGGCCATGGTCGCGATAGCCGGTGATCACCGAATCCTTGCCGACCTCAAGCGCCGACTGCAGGCCGACGGCCACGGCCTCCTGGCCGATATAGAGGTGGCAGAAGCCGCCGATCAGGCCCAGGCCGTAAAGCTGGCCGGCCTTTTCCTCGAAGCGGCGGATGAGAAGCATCTGCCGGTAGAATTCGAGCATTTCCTCCTTGGAGGCCTCGTACCGCTGCGGTTCGGCAGGACGCTCGCGGTTGGGGACCGGCGGCGCGGCAGATGCCACCGGTGTCGTTGCCGGCTTTGCGGCGGGTTTGCGCACGGCGGGTTTCTTCGCCGCGGCGCGTGGCTGTGCTGGTTTCGCCAAGCGGATCGCTCCTTAGTCCCGGGGAGGGGGGTGACTGGGGCCATATAGGCCGCCGCGCGAACCGATTTCAACGCATCCTGCTATCGGTCGGATAATTTTATTACGTCATCCGCGGTGCGATTAGGGCTCGATCCGCCCGATCCGACCGGGGTTCAGCGCGGAACGATGATCTCGTTGGGGCGCACCTGGCCGGTCGAACGGCGGATCAGCTCGTCGGCGAAATCGGGGTCGACCCGAGCCGGATCCAGCAGTTTTGCGTGGTGGCGCAGCTTGTCGCGGATCGCCTCGGTGCGGCGAAGCTCGTGGGTGCGCGCATCGAGCTGGGCGCGATAGCCGCCGAGTGCGAACAGCCCGTTGGGCCCCACCAGCGCCGACCCGGCAAAATAGCCGATGATCAGAATCGCCACCGCCGGCAGTGCGGCGCTGCGCATGACCTGGATGAAGGGGAGGCGATTCATCCTTCGTTAGAATCACCAACGAGTCATTGATTCAAGCCCCTTTTTACATTGATTCGCTCCCGAAATTGGGGGTTATTCGCGTTCCGGGCACGGCTCGACGGGGCGGTGGGCCAGGGCGCTTGAAAATGCCGACCACAACATCTTGTGGGTGATCCGCCCGACATTCTGATTGTAGCGCGAGCAGTGGTAGGAATCGATCAGGGCGATATCGGCCAGTTGATGGCAGGCGCTATGGCCGAAGGTGAAGCGGGCAGGGCGTTCTCCAAATGCGGCGATCGTCGCATCATGGGCGATCCGGCCGAGGGCGACGATCGCGCGCAGCCTTGGAAGCGCCCCGAGAGGGCCCGACAGATAGGGACGGCAGGCGGCGATCTCGGCTGGAGTCGGGCGGTTGGCCGGCGGCACGCAGCGCGCTGCGTTGACGATGATCGCGCCGTCGAGCACCAGGCCGTCTCCCGCATCGCCGCCATAGCCGCCGCGTGCCAGGCCATGGTCAGCGAGCACATCGAACAGCATCGCGCCCGATCCGTCGCCGGTGAAGGCGCGCCCTGTGCGGTTGGCGCCCTTCAGTCCCGGTGCCAGCCCGACGATGGCGAGCCAGGCATCGGGATCGCCGAGCGGCGGCACGGGGGCGTTGAACCAGTCCGGATGCGCGGCGCGCTGCTCGGCCCGGAAGCCGGCGAGGCGCGGGCAGAGCGGGCAATCGGGAGAGGGTTCGTGGAGCGTCACGCGCCCCTTCTATCATGTCTTTTGCGGGCGCTGGATGCCCTGTTGGTCGTCATTCCCGCGGAGGCGGGAATCCATAACCTCAGAACCGCGAGAGTCTCTTGCCTTTGAGCATATGGATCCCCGCTTCCGCGGGGATGACGCGCGCCTTGGGATTTTCCCCTGTAAAAGCCCCGCCGGCCGCGATAGGCGGCGGGAATGACGTTCGGCCTCTATGCGATCGCCCTCGGTTCGAACCGGCGCCATGGCCGCCATGGTGGGCCCGATGGCGTGGTGCGCGCGGCGCTGGTGGCGCTGGAGGCGGCGGGGCTTCGGCTGGTGGCGGTGTCGCCGCTGATCCCGACGCCGGCGCTGGGGCCGGCCGGCCGCAGCTTCGTCAACGCCGCCGCGATCGTCGAGACGCGGCTCGATCCGCCGGCGTTGCTCGATCTGGTGAAGGGCATCGAGCGCAGCTTCGGCCGGCGGCGCGGGCGGCGCTGGGGGGCGCGGGTGCTCGACCTGGACATATTGCTCTGGTCGGGTGGGCGCTGGCCGCGCCATGGCGGGCGCCGGCTGTTCGTGCCGCATCGCAGCCTGGAGCAGCGCGATTTCGTGCTGGCGCCGCTGATCCGTATCGCTCCCGACTGGCGGGTGGGGCAGAGCGGGCGCACGGTGCGCCAGGCGCGGTTCCGACTTATCCGCCGGGCGGGTTGACCCCGGGACCGGCTCCCAATAGGGAGGCGCCGTCGGTGGGTCCGTAGCTCAGTCGGTAGAGCAAGCGACTTTTAATCGAGAGGTCCCGGGTTCGAATCCCGGCGGACCCACCAGACGGTCAGCGTAGCCAATCGCATTCCATGCCTCTTGAAAATTCAGTGTCTTCGATACGATCGGTGGCATCGAGTTTCATCGCGTCCCATTCAATCCCATTTTCCTAGGGGTATTGGTGGGCCTGCGTCTTCTCCGCTACATTTTTCGTGGCTCGCGCCTATCCGCTGCCAGGCTGCAGTCTGCCATCGCGAATATCATGGGCATGGTATTGACCGCGACGAGGTCGATTTATCAGTTTTTGTCCGTCGCCATAATGGTGGTCCACAGCCAGCTTCCACGCATTTGTTCTATTTTTGTTCTTGACGTGTGAGAGCGGTTTCTCTATGCATCAAATGAGAGTGGGATAGTTGTTTAAGCTACCCCGCTCTTTCCGGCTTCCACGCCATGACCGTGGGGCGCCTTTTCCCGCAATATAAGGCTTCTCCGGGCTGCAGAGCTAACGCTCTGCGGGACATCGGATAATCCCTCCATCGAGCACAGTGATGCGCCCGGCCAACCATGGTCGTGGCGCATTTTTTTGTCGCTTGGTGGTCGCGCGGGCTTCACAGCGAAGGACTCAAAATGACTGACATTTCATCCAAGAATCCCGTCAAGGTCGCGACAACGGTTAATATCACGCTTTCCGCGCCGCAGACGATTGACGGCGTGTCGGTAGTGGCGCTCGATCGAGTGTTGGTCAAAAATCAGACCAACCCAGTCCAAAACGGCATTTGGCTTGTCCAATCAGGCGCGTGGACGAGGGCCGCCGATTTTGATGGTGCCGGCGAAGTCGTCGGTGGCACGGAAGTGTTCGTGACGGAAGGCGCTACTCAAGCGTCGACGAGCTGGTTCGTAACCGGTTCGGGTGCAATCCTGCCGGGCACTAACGCGATCGCTGTCGCGTCTAAGGTGTATGCGGAGGCTCGTACCCACGGGGTCATCGCGCCGGAGACCTTTGGAGCGGTGGGGGACGGCGTCACGAACGACGCGGTGGCCCTCCAGGCTTTCTTCAATGCACTCGGTCCTAACTATAGTGGCGAACTCGGTCAGAGGACATACCGGTTCGACACGGCGCTAACTCGCACTGCCAATGAAATCGCCATTAGGGGTAAGGGAGCGGGTTCGGTTCTGCTTTATGGTGGAGCCAACACGACCAACGACCTCATCACGATCGGGACCGTCGGGAGCTCAACAATTCATCTGAATTTGCAGGACTTCAAAATCGACAGCAATACCACGATGACTGCGGGTGCCGCGCTCCGTTGCAACTGGATCGCGCGGTCCCGACTGGAAGGTATTACCTATTCGGGTCAAGACGGCACCGGCAAAATCTTCGACGGCTTATTCCTGAATGGAATGGACTATGTCTACCTGACGGACATCGACATGCATGGTCAGGGCACCGGTATTAAGGCTTGCGCGTTCTCGGCAGCCCTTCCCGGTGCAGGTCTTTTCATCGACGGTGGTAAGATCGGCGGCATGGGCCTTGGTGGCATGCTGTTTGGTGGTGGGATTGGTGGGGTTTATCTCGACAATCTGGACATCATCAACTGCGGTCTCGCGGCAACTGCCTATGGCCTCAAAATCGATAACAGCCTCGTTGCACTCCAGAATCGTGAGTTCCAGCTCTTCAACGTGTCGATCGACGGCAACACCGGCTATGGCGTACACCTCAACGACAGCCTTATCGGCACGGGATGGTTCATTGCGAACGGCACCTGGAACTGTTCGAACTCCAGCTATGGTTATTATGTTCAGAATTTCGGTACCGCAACCATCCAGCTCAACGGTGGCACCGTCTACAATAATGTCGGAACGGGCTTGGTGAACTTTGCCGCAAACAATCGTACGTTTATTGAAGGCACCGACTTCCGCTTAAACCGGGGCGGCGGCATTCTCGCGGCCAACAATACGCATGTGAACACGCTGTCGCTCAACAGCAACACCGGATTCGACGTGGACGGTGGTGCGCTCTGGTACATGGGCATTGCGCGTGACAACACGCGCTATTCGACGTGGACGGCCGGCTACGGATCCAACCCGGTAGAGGCATATGATGCCAACGACTACACGGTTTATGATCGCGTTAACAATCGCTTCGAATTTTACATCGGTGGCGTGCGTCGAGCTTATATCGACAGCACGGGTGTCCATTGATATTTTCTGAAATAATAGTGTAGATTGGGTTGATTTCTAGTTCGAGGCCACCAGCATTGCTGGTGGCCTCAATCAAAAATTGCTCGACTGTTTGTGACGCCTCACCCATCGCGTTCGATCCGGCGAGAAAAATAATCTGGGGGCATTTGTGGGGACACCATGAAAAGGGCCGCCCAAGAAGGTAACGAAAATCCGCCATTTATCGTTGTAAGCATGATGGGCGGCGGACGCACCAGGGGCCTTGGCCGCGAGAGTCGCTCGACCCACGGCCGGCGCCTTCATCTCAGACCGTGAAGATGCTCGCGACCTGGCTGGCGAGCAGCCACAGCGCGCCCGACGCGATGCCGGCGGCGACGAGGAAGGTGTGACCCGGAAGACGCTCGACCATTACTTCATATTCCTATCATAAATCTTGCCAGATGCTGATCGGCCCTGTGGCGATCAGCCTTGTCATTCCTGTGAATAAAATCGACGTCTCCAGTCGATCTTCGCTTAACTCGCTATCTGCTGTTCCGAAGATCGGCAGAAGATCGTTTCGCTATCATTGGTGACCATGGATTTAACCTTAGCTCGTTACGTGCGCTTAATCGATGGGGGCTTAGACCAAAGTTGCACAACGACGGCAGAAAGGGGTTCGTCCATGCAGAAGTTCATTAACCTGATGCGCGACAAGCGCGGTGCGACTGCGATCGAATATGGCCTCATCGCCGCTCTGATCGCGGTGGCCGCCATCACCGCCATGACCGCGCTGGGCAACCAGCTCTCGACCACCTTCAGCAACGTCAGCAACAATATGAAGGTCGGCGCCTGATCGTTTGAGGCGGAGGCCCCGGTGCTTCCGCCGCAAGCGTGACCTAGGCTTCTCCTCAAAGCCCGGTGCGCGACTTCACTGCTTGCTTCCGCTGTCCCGGCTGGCGTCCCCCGGCGCCGGCCGGGACACCCGTTTTGCGGAGCCCAGGATGCGGCCGGCCCATCCGGCGCTTGCCCCGGCGGCTTCCGTTCCCTAACTGTTCGCGGGTGACTCAGGAAGTGCCCGTACCCGAACCCGCCTATCTGCGCGGGCTCAATCCGCCGCAGCGCGAGGCGGTCCTCACCACCGAAGGGCCGGTGCTCGTGCTGGCCGGCGCCGGCACCGGCAAGACCGCGGCGCTGACCGCGCGTCTCGCCCATCTCGTCGCCACCCGGCGCGCCTGGCCGTCGGAGATCCTGGCGGTCACCTTCACCAACAAGGCCGCGCGCGAGATGCGCGAGCGGGTGGGCCGGCTGCTCGGCCAGGCGGTGGAGGGGATGCCGTGGCTCGGCACCTTCCACGCGGTCGCCGCGCGGATGCTGCGCCGCCATGCCGAGCTGGTGGGGCTAACCTCCAGCTTCACCATCCTCGACACCGACGACCAGTTGCGCCTGCTCAAGCAGCTGCTGGCCGCCGCCGATCTCGACGAGAAGCGCTGGCCGGCACGCCAGCTGGCCGGGCTGATCGACCGCTGGAAGAATCGCGGCCTGACGCCGGAAGATATCGACGCCGGCGAGGCCGAGCAGTTCGCCAACGGCCGCGGCGGCGAACTCTACCAGCAATATCAGGAGCGGCTGCGCGCGGTGAACGCGTGCGACTTCGGCGACCTGTTGCTTCACATGCTGGTGATCCTGAAGACCCACCGCGACGTGCTGGAGGACTATCAGCAGCGCTTCCGCTACATCATGGTGGACGAATATCAGGACACCAACAGCTCCCAATACCTGTGGCTCCGGCTGATTGCGCAGGAACGCAAGAATATCTGCTGCGTCGGCGACGACGACCAGTCGATCTATTCGTGGCGCGGTGCCGAGGTGGCGAACATCCTGCGCTTCGAACGCGACTTTCCCGGCGCGGCGGTGATCCGGCTGGAGCAGAATTATCGTTCGACGCCGCATATCCTGGCGGCGGCCTCGGGCCTGATCGCGCATAATGGCGGGCGGCTGGGCAAGGAGCTGTGGACCGAGGAAGGCGAGGGCGAGAAGGTGCGCATCATCGGCATCTGGGACGGGCCCGAGGAGGCCCGACGGATCGGCGACGAGATCGAATCCCATGAGCGCGGTGGCGGCAAGCTCGACGAGGTCGCCATCCTGGTGCGCGCCCAGTTCCAGACCCGCGAGTTGGAGGAGCGCTTCATCGGCATCGGCATGCCCTATCGCATCGTCGGTGGTTTCCGCTTCTACGAACGCGCCGAGATCCGCGATGCGCTCGCCTATCTCCGCATCGTCAGCCAGCCGGCCGACGACCTTGCCTTCGAGCGGATCGTCAACACCCCCAAGCGCGGCCTGGGCGACAAGGCGGTCGCGAAGCTCCACCAGCTCGCGCGCGTCGAGGGCATCCCGATCATGCTCGCCGCGGCGCGGATTCTC
The DNA here is from genome assembly GCA_963540925.1 of uncultured Sphingomonadaceae bacterium. GTDB lineage: Bacteria > Pseudomonadota > Alphaproteobacteria > Sphingomonadales > Sphingomonadaceae > Rhizorhabdus. The sequence goes on along the minus strand of CAUTRN010000044.1, from coordinate 4,561 downwards.
GACACCCATGAGCTGACGCCGCAGGCGCGCCGCGCGCTCGGCAACCTCGTGGGCGATATCGCCCGCTGGCGGGACAGGCTGAGCGATCTGCCGCATGCCGAACTGACCCGGCAGATCCTCGAGGAATCGGGCTATGTCGCGATGCTCCAGAACGAGAAGTCGACCGAGGCGGACGGCCGGCTGGAGAATCTGAACGAGCTGGCCAGGGCGATGGAGGATTACGAGAATCTCGCCGACTTCCTCGAACATGTCAGCCTCGTCATGGACAATGACGCCGATGCCGATACCGCCAAGGTGACGGTGATGACGATCCACGCCGCCAAGGGCCTGGAGTTCGATACGGTCTTCCTGCCCGGCTGGGAGGAGGGGGTGTTCCCCTCGCAGCGCTCGCTGGACGAGGGCGGGCTTGCCAGCCTCGAGGAAGAGCGCCGGCTGGGCTATGTCGCGATCACGCGGGCGCGACGCCGCTGCACCATCCTCCACGCCGCCAACCGGCGCATCTACGGGCAATGGACCTCGTCGATCCCGTCGCGCTTCATCGCGGAACTGCCGCCGGGGCATATCGAGAGCGAGACGACGATGTCGGGCGGCGAGTCGCTGTGGCGCGCGCAATGGTCGGAACATGCCGATCCCTTCGCGCATGTCGGCCGCAGCACCGGGCGTGGGCCCGGCTGGCAGCGCGCCACCGCCTCGGGCGGGCTCGGCAAGCCGCAGGCGGGATCGCGGGTGGTGGAGTCGCGAGCCTCGGCGGTCAGCTTCGCGCAGCCGTCGCGCAAGGACATCGCGCTGGGCCAGCGCGTCTTCCACAGCAAATTCGGCTATGGAGCGGTGGTCGAGATCGAGGGTAACAAGCTTGAAATCGACTTCGAGCATGCCGGCCGCAAGCGGGTGCTCGACAGTTTCGTGACCTTGCCTTGAGATTTGCCGCCGGATTTCGTCCTGATCTAAAATATCTACCAATATAGTAGAAATTGGCCCGCCGACGGTTGAACCGGGTGGGGCCAAGCGCCTAGAGGAAATCATGGCCCAGCCCGCAACGCCCCTGTCGATCCCCGCTTTCCGCAATTACTGGTTCGCGCGCTTCTTCTCCACCATCGCCCTGAACGGCATGGTCGTCATCATCGGCTGGCAGGTCTACGACGTCGCCCGCCGGACGATGCCGCCGCGCGAGGCGGCGGTCTATCTGGGGCTGATCGGCGTCGCGCAGTTCCTGCCGCTGCTGCTGCTCACCCTCGTTACCGGGCTGGTCGCCGACCGGGTCGACCGCCGCTTCATCGCCCGCGCCACCACCGCGCTGGAGCTGGGCTGTGCGGTGACCCTGGCGCTGGTGACGTGGCTCGATGCCGAGAGCCTGCCCGAACTGTTCCTGATCGCCGCCTTCCTGGGCGTGGCGCGCGCCTTTGCCGCGCCCGCGCTGCAGGCGCTGTCGCCCAATCTGGTGCCCAAGGAGGTGCTGCCCTCGGCGATCGCCTTCAGCTCCTTCGCCTGGCAGGTCGGCGCGATCGCCGGACCGCCGATCGGCGGCTATCTTTATGCCTTCCACCCGCCGCTCGCCTATGCGGTGGCGGCGGTGCTGCTCGCGACCTCGTTCATCCTGCTGATGCTGATCGGTCCGGTGCCGCGCAGCGCCACGCCCGCGCGCGGCAATCCTTGGTCGCAGGCGCTGGAGGGCTTTGCCTATGTGAAGCGCAACCGGCTGGTGCTGGGCGCGATCTCGCTCGACCTGTTCGCGGTGCTGCTGGGCGGCGCAACCGCGATGCTGCCGATCTATGCGCGCGACATCCTCCACAGCGGATCGGAGGGGCTGGGCCATCTGCGCGCCGCGCCCGCCGTTGGTGCCTCGATCGTCGCCTTCTGGCTCGGCCGCCGGCCGCTGCGCACCAATGTCGGCGTCAAGCTGCTGGTGGCGGTGGCGATCTTCGGGATCGGCACGATCGCCTTCGGCCTGTCCTATCTCACCGTCGCGCCGATGCCGGTGGCGCTCGGCTGCCTGGCGCTGCTGGGCGGAGCCGACATGGTGTCGGTCTATGTCCGCCAGTCGCTGATCCAACTCTACACCCCCGACGAGATGCGCGGCCGCGTGGGCGCCGCCTCCACCCTGTTCATCTCGGGCTCGAACGAGTTGGGCGAGGCGGAATCGGGTTTCCTCGCCGCGCTGATCGGACCGGTCGCCGCGGTCGTCGCCGGTGGGGTGGGGACGATCATCGTCGCGATCTTGTGGGCGAAACTATTCCCGGAGATATTGCGGGCTCGAACGTTCGACCCGCCCAAATCCTTTGAGGACGTGCCAGGTCAGGAGAAGGCAGCATGACCAAATTTGCTTCGATACTGGAGACGATCGGCGGAACCCCGCATGTGCGGGTCAACCGGCTGTTCGGTGACGCGGAAGTGTGGATCAAGTCCGAGCGGAGCAATCCGGGCGGCTCGATCAAGGACCGTATCGCGCTGGCGATGATCGAGGACGCGGAGCGCTCGGGCAAGCTGAAGCCCGGGGGCACGATCATCGAGCCGACCAGCGGCAACACCGGCATCGGCCTGGCGCTGGTCGCCGCGGTGAAGGGCTACAAGCTGGTCCTCGTCATGCCCGAGAGCATGTCGGTGGAGCGGCGCCGGCTGATGCTGGCCTATGGCGCCAGCTTCGACCTCACCCCGCGCGAGAAGGGGATGAAGGGCGCGATCGAGCGCGCGCTGGAGCTGCAGTCGCAGACCCCCGGCGCCTGGATCCCGCAGCAGTTCGAGAATCCGGCGAACATCGACGTCCATGTCCGCACGACCGCCGAGGAAATCTACGCCGACTTCAAGGACAGCCCGATCGACATCCTGATCACCGGCGTCGGCACCGGCGGCCACATCACCGGCACCGCCCAGGTGCTCAAGGAGCGCTGGAAGGACCTGAAGGTGTTCGCGGTCGAGCCGACCCTGTCGCCGGTTATCTCGGGCGGCCAGCCCGGCCCGCACCCGATCCAGGGCATCGGCGCCGGCTTCGTCCCCGCCAACCTCCACACCCAGCTGCTCGATGGCGTGATCCAGGTCGATCCCGCCGACGCCAAGGACTATGCCCGTCGCTCGGCGAGCGAGGAAGGCATGCTGGTCGGCATCAGCTCGGGCGCGACCCTGGCGGCGATCGCCCAGAAGCTGAAGGAACTGCCCGGCAAGCGCGTGCTCGGCTTCAACTACGACACCGGCGAGCGCTATCTGTCGGTGCCGGATTTCCTGCCGGAATAGGTTCTAACCCCTCTCCTCAAATGGGAGAGGGATTTAATTTTCCCCCGCGCTGCCGATCGACTGGTCGATCAGCCCCGCCCGCATCATCAGCCAGAACAGGATGATGCCGGGCAGCGCGGCGAGGGTGGTGAGCAGATAGAAGTTCACATAGCCGATCGACTCGAGCAGCGCGCCCGCGCTGGTGCCGGTGAGCACGCGGCCGACGACGCTCGCCGCGGCGGAGATCAGTGCATATTGCGAGGCGGTGAAGCGCAGGTCGCACAGCGCCGAGAAATAGGCGACCACGGTGACCCCGCCGATGCCGCTGGCGATATTCTCGAAGCCGATCGCGCCGGCCATCGCCCAGTTGCTGTGGCCGCTCGCGGCGAGCCCGGCGAAGCTAAGGTTCGACACCGCCATCAGCACCAGGCTGATCAGCACCGAGCGCTTCATCCCCAGCCGCGAATAGAGCAGGCCACCGATGAAGATGCCGATCAGATAGGCCCAGAAGCCGAAGCCGACATCGTAGATGGCGATCTCGTCATTGCTGTAGCCCAGGCTGTCGAACAGCAGCCGGAAGGTGAGATTGGCGAGGGTATCGCCGATCTTGTGGAGCAAGATGAAGAGCAGCACGAGCAGCGCGCCCTTGCGCTGGAAGAATTCGGCGAGCGGGCCGACGATCGACGCGAACACCTCGCCGGCGCCGCGCCGTGCGGCGGGCTCGCGATGGCGTTCGGGCTCGCCCATGATCAGCGCGGCGCCCATCGCCGGCAGCGCGAACAGGGCGCAGGCGATATAGGCGCCGCTCCAGCCGATCCGGTCGGCCAGCACCAGCGCGAGGCCGCCTGCGGTGGCCGATCCGATCCGCCAGCCATATTGCGACATGCCGGCGCCGACGCCCAGCTGGCGCGCCTCCAGCAGCTCGATCCGATAGGCATCGATGATGATGTCGAAGGTGGCCCCGGCCGCGCCCACCAGGATCGCGGCTATCGCCGTCTGCATCAGACTGGCCCTGGGATCGACCAGGCCCAGATGGACGGTTGCGGCGATCACCAGCACGCCGATCACCAGCATCCAGGAGACGCGCTGGCCGAGCCGGCCGATCACCGGCAGCCGCACCCCGTCGACCACCCAGGCCCACAGCCATTTGAGATTGTAGACGAGGAAGGCGAGGGTGAAGGCGGTCACCGCCTTCTTGTCGATCCCGTCCTGCGCGAGCCGCGTGGTGAGCGTCGCGCCGATCATCGCGAAGGGAAAGCCCGAACTGATCCCCAGGAACAGCGCGGCGAGCGGCGCCGGCTCGGTATAGGGCCGGATCGCTGCGATGATGCCCGTGTCGCCGGCGGCCGTGCCGCCT
>CAUTRN010000043.1:0-58375 GCA_963540925.1 uncultured Sphingomonadaceae bacterium | reverse complement strand
CAGATAGAGCTCCTGGGTGACGGCATTGACCACCACCATCACGATCACGTTGAACAGGTCGGGGAGCGATTTCAGCCGCTCGAGCTCGAGCACGACGAACTCGTCCGAGCGGATGTCGAGCGTCGAGGGGCCGTTGAAATAATGGCCATAGGCCCCGTCCGAGCCGAAATCGCGCAGGTTGAAGGCGAGCTCGCGCGCCGTCGGCACGAGATGCTCGACCTTGTCGAGGTCGCTCGCGGTATTGTCGGGATAGCGACCGAGCCAGTCACGCACCGCGTCGATGCCGCGGTCGGCCTGGCCGCTGTCGATCGTCCACTGGACCGCCGACTTCAGCAGGTTCCATTCGGAGGTCGAGACGCCCTTGCGGGTCGAGGCGTTGGCCATCTCGGCGACGATCGCGACCGCCATCGTGATCGCCGACTGCTTGTCGTCGCCGTCGAGCGCCAGCCCCATGTCGAACGGGTTGAGGACCAAGCGCTCCTCGCCGATGTCGATATAGCGGCCCGAGCAGAGCGTGCAGAGCTTCCGGTAGCTGCCGCCGATATCGATGATGCGGATCAGCGCTCGCTGAGCATAATATTGCTGGCACAGATTGTTGAGCAGGAAGCTCTTGCCGGCGCCGCTCTCCGCCGAGACGATGAAATTGTAATTGTTGATGCGCGGGTCGAACAGGTCGAGCGTGATCAGCTGGCCTTTGCGGCCGGTGTAGAGCAGGGCCGGGCGCCCGCCGCCGCGAAAGTCGGTCTGGACCGGCGCCATCAGCACCGCCGCCTTGACCGGCATCCGGAAATCGCGCTCAAGCAGCCGCAAGGTGGTCCGGTCGGGATAGAGGCCGAAGGGCAGGCTCATCACCAGCAGGGTCGGAAGCAGATAGCTCTCCTCCTGCATCGCGAAGGGCAGCGGCTCGCTCTCCCACAGCCTTTTGGCGCGTGCGGCCAGTTCGCGGGCATGGGCACGGTCGCGCCCGAACACCCAGAAGGTCGGGATCACGCGGACGAACTTCGAATTGCCGGCCTCGTCGAGGATCCAGCTGATCTCGTCGATCTGCTTGCCGACCTCGACCGCGAAGCTGCCCGCCGCCTTCTGCGCCGACAGGATCTGGGCGCGCTTGTGGATCTCGAATTGGCTGTGATCGAACAGGATGTTGAGCGTGTAGAGGAACGGCCCGCCGATCTGGTCGCTGTCCTCGGCCGACCCGCGCATGCCGCCCATCAACCGGTTGGCGCGCTCGGCGGTGATCCGCCGGGCGGGCGCCTTCGGTGTCAGGCAGCGCGCGACCTGTGCCCCCAAGAAGACCTCGGGACCGTCGAAGACGAGGTCGGGTCCGGCATCGATGATCTGCTTGCGGATCGGCGGCGCACCGAGTGCAGCGCCATCGGTGAACACGCCGGGGGCAGCACTCGCCACCCCGTTGAAGATCCGGCGGTAGAGCGCGACCGTCTCCTCCGGGGCGAGCCGCCGGATGCCGAGCTTGGCGAGCTGCTCCTCAACCTGGCGCCGCAGATCCTGGCCGAGCGGTTTCCTTGTCTTGATCGAGAGGAAGGTCCGGAAGTCGCGCACCGGGATACCGCGCAGCGCGTCGAGCCCATGGCGGCCGGCGTCGAGATAGGCGGCCGCGCGGCGCGCCGAGGCCTGGATCAAAGGATCGTCGCGAACCTTGAGCGCCAGGAAAGCATCGAGCGCATCGTCGATGAGCGGATCGGCGAGCGTGTGGAGCTGGAGGACGGTGCCGTCGGGGAACTGGATGTTGAGCAGGCCCTGAAGGGCGGCCTGGACATGGGCGAACATATAGGCGCTCGGCACCATCTCCCAGCCATGGCCCCAGCCATCGTCGATGCAGAGAAAGGCCTCGCTCTCTTCGTCCCAGGCGACCAGCGGCAGATGGTCGGAGAAGCGATCGCGGCGGACCGCCTGGCGCAAGCCGGCGAAGCTCGCACCGCTGCCATGCCGGGCACGCGAGGCGCTCATGGCCGCGGTGCCTTGGGATCGACGGTCGCGGCGATGCTCGTCATCGGTGCTGCCGCGCCATCGTCGGACGGTTTCTCGCGAACCTGCCCGAGCACGGGCGCCTGGGCTGCGGCGGGCAGCGGATCGACCAGATAGCCGCCGACCACCCAGGCCGGTCGATCGACGATCGAATAGATATAGCGCGGCATGTAAAGCCGGTCGGGGCGCTGCCGGTCGGCATAGGGCAGCACCAGGGTGCGAACCGTCTCGGCGGGGCGCAGCATCGGCGTGACGGGGGCGTCGATCAGCCCCTGGAGCTCGCGATAGACGCTGTCGCGATAGCCAGCGAAGGCGCCGGGCGTAGCGGGGGAGGTCGTGGGTTTGCGGGCCTGACCCTGCAGCAGCTTCTTGTCGTTGGTGACCGCCGGCGTCGACCGCGACGCGCGGTCGTTCACCGCGTCGGCATAGGCCTGGTCCGGGTGGATGCATTGGCCATGGTCGTCATTCTTGCACGAGAATGTCTCGCTATAGGGCGACATGAGCGAGCCGATCGTCGCGCAGCCCGACAAGGGCAGGGAGACGAGCAGCAGGGCCGCGAGGACTGCAGGGCGGTGGATGGAGCTGGGCTGGCGCATCAGAACTTGCTCCCGACGGACGGCTTGATCTCGAGGGCGACGCCCTCCTGGATGACGACCACTACCTCCTTGGCCGCGCCGACCTCGACCACGGGTCCTGCCTGGCGGGCGAGGTCGAGATAGAAGTCGGTCAGCTTGTCGGAGGATTTGCTGAGGCCGCCGGCGATACCGGTCTTAGCGGCGTCGCCGGCATCGAGCGTCCGCACCGATCCGAGCGCCGAGGTCGAGACGTCGCCGAACGTCCCTTCGACCGACTGGGCGATGCCGGCGATCGTGCCGGCGATGAACGACCGCGCGAGCGTGGCGCCGGCGCGGGTCACCACCTTGCCCGACAGCCCCTTCTTGCCGTCGGCGTCGACGAAAAAGCCCTTCAGGGTCTGGTCGACGACGGCATGTTCGTCGAAGTCGACGCAAGCGATCGAGATCAGCTGGACCTCGACCCGTTCCTTGGCGAGGCTGCCGGTGGCGTTGCCGATCACGAAACAGCCCGACAGATTGGCCTTCACGTCATTGGGCAGCACAGCCGGGGCCTGGACCCGCGCGATGATCGGCTCGGGGTTGCTCGTCGCATCGCGGCTCGCCAGCGCGTCGATCCCGGTCAGCAGCCGCGCCCGCATGAAACCAGGTGGTAAATAGATCGTGCGCCGCGCTTTTTTTGACGCCGCATCTCCCTTGTCGGCGCCGGCGCTGCTGGTCGCCGCGCCGATCGCACCGACCTGGCGCTCGACCGGCGGAGGCGGGGGCGCCGCCGGCGGCTGCGGGGGTTCGGGGATGGTCGACGCCGCGGTCCCGATATCGGGGCTCGGCGGATAGGCCGGCGGCTCGCCGGGGAGCGCGGGCGGAAGTCCGTCGGCGTCATCGAGGCCACCGGCTCCGGGGGTAAGCGCGGTGCTGGCACCCGGACCGATCCGGCCTTCCTCGATCGCGGTCACCCGGTCGCCAAGCAGGTTCTGCCCGTCGAGGATTTTCTTGAGATCGCCGTTGATTTTCACCTCGAGGCTGTCGCCGCGCAGCCCCGCGCCCATGTCGAGCCTGGTGGGCGCAGGACCAGCCTCGACCGGTGGCGCGTCAGCGCGGCTTGCCATGTAGAAGCCATAGCCGGTCAGCGCGATGACGGCGGCGACGCCGGCCTGCTTCGCCCGGAGCTGCTGGTGCGAGGTGAGCTGCGCCCAGCGCGCCCGCAGATCGAGCAGCGCGGGACCGGTCGCGGGCGCGCCAGCGCTTGAGTCCTGTTCGGCGCCGGGTTCGGGTGCCGATGGCTCGGGCGAACCTGCCGGGCGGCTCATGGCCGGCCTCCACGGCGCACGACGACGAGGCGCGCGCTTTCGCCTGCCGCCAGGCTGAGGCGATCGAGCGTCACCGCGAAAATGTCAGGCCCCAGCCCGCTGTCGAGGAACAGCCGCTCGTCGAGCTCAGCCGCCGCGGTCGCGATCACGCCATATTCGCTCGCCGACAGCCCCGATCCCTCGATCGCGAGCCGCCGCCGCTCGACCAGGCGCGCGGCCGGAAGCGAAGCGAGCAGCAGCGGCTCCTTGCGTGGCGCGACCTCGGAGAAGGAAGCCGGCACCCGGTCCTGCAGCAGCGCCAGCGTGATCGACACCGCGCGCTCTTCCTCGACCAAGGGGCCCAGCAGCGCCGCGTTCGAGCGTGCGCGCTGGGCACTGCCGGGCACCAGCGTGACGGTCTGCGCCGGGATATCGGACGGCTCGGCATAGAGCGGGTAGACCGCGCCGTTGCAGGTGACGAAGAACTCGGCCGGGGCGGTGACATAGCTGCGCGCCACCGCGCCCATGTCGTCGACCTCCTTGACCAGAAACTTGATCCAGGCGTCGGGACCGCCGCGTTCGACGCTGAGACCCTTCTCGGCCGAAAATTTGACGTCCTCGACGTCGCCACCGACGCAGACGATATGGTTCAAGTCGCGGTTCGACAGCCGGATATGGCTGGTCTGATCGGGGAGGGCGGCGACCTGCTGGGCCGCTAGGGTGTTGGGCGGAAGGACGAGGGTCGCGCCGAGCAGGAACGCGAGCTTGCGGCTACCGGGTCTCGGCACTGAAATTCTCCTCGGTGAGGGCGGTCAGCCAGAAGCGGCCATTCTCGATCGCGTATCGGATCCGCAGCTGACCGCGGAACTTGCGGATCACGCCGCCGATCACGCGGACCTTCTCGACCGGCACCAATATCTCCTGGGGTGTCGTCGTGACGGGCTGGTCGGGGCGGATATAGGTCGCGATCGACAGCGTCGGGTTCGTGGCGAGCTCGGCCAGGATCGCGTTCAAGCTGTCGCGCAGGCTGTTGTACGCCGTCGGGTGGGCAAGGCTCAGCAGTTCCTGGAATTGCGGATCCGCCGAATAAGCCGAATAGGTGCCCGACAGGGCGACGATGTTGCGCGTGATCGTCCTCAGGTAAGTCGCCGACGGCCGGTTCCCGGTGACATAGAGGTCGCCGCTCGCCCCGAACGGCACGATCACGGTGCGCTGGTTCTGGTTCGAGCTGTAGACCACCGCCCCGAGCACGGCCGTGATCCCGAACAGGCCGGCGATCGCGAACTTCAGCAGCCTATTCTCCTCGAACAGGTTCGACGATCCCTGCAGATAGCGGTGGATCCCCCAGCTGGGTGGCGCATCGCCGATCAGGTCGGCGTCACGGCGGGAGGAGAAGAAGCCCATCTTCGTCACTCGAAGAAGCGGGTCTGGGTCGGACCCGGATAATGGCGGAAGCGCACCAGCCCCCAGCGCCAGGCGAGGTGCGGCACGAAGCCGCGCGGCTTGGTCCGCTTCCACGGGATGAACAGGAGAAGGGCGCCGATGAGGCCCCACCCGACCAGCCCGCCGACGATCACGGCGACGAAGATGGTCGACATCGCGAGGATGAACTCCTGCGCGTCGAACCAGAGGATCTGGACCGGCTTGTGCAGGAATTGCGGAAGACGCTCGTCCACGTCCTTCTCCCTTGCTTCATCACGGCGCGCGGCGCCGTGGGTTTCCGACCGGCGACCATCGCCGGCCAGCGGGCAGGGCGGGCAGCCGCGAGGGGCCGCGCCGCCGGTCGGTCAGATCGTCATGCCGAAGGTCTGCAGGATCGAATCCGCCTTGATGAGGCAGACCGCCGCGACGATCGTCGGGATGCCGATCATGATGTTCGAGAAGAGCCGCGAGACCCCGAACAGGAAGGCCGCGACGCCGCCGACGAAACCGAGCGGCCCCTTGACCCCCTGGTTCACCACGATGTCGTAGATGTCATAGCCAAGGTCCCCGGCGGCGGGAGCCTGGAAGGCGTTCGCGGTGCTGCCCGCGAACAAGGCCAGCACGGCCAGCAGGGCAAGGTCGCCGGCACGGGCGGTAGGGAATATGAGCTTCGGCCAGTGGTCGGCGCGAACCATCGCGAGGCGCGACGGACGGAGGGCATCGGGCATGGCAGGACTCCCTGAAGGTTGAGCCGTCCACGGGAGGGACCGTCGGCATCGCGAGGACCGATGCCGACCGACGGCGGCACGGGACGGCTCCATCAGGACACCGCCATCGGTTTTGCGGGACACCAACCTGGGTAGGCGGGCCGAGGAGGCCCGACGGCTGTGGCTGGGGCCGAGATCACTTTGCGCCATGTCCGCCCCCCTCATGGGCAGCGAGAAAGGCCTCGAGCTCCCCCTGCTGGAACCCCGCCACGAGCTTGCCGGCGATCACCATGGTCGGCGTGCCGGAGACGCCCAGCGCCGCGACCGTGCGCGCGTCGTCGGCGACCTTGTCGGCGCCGGCCTTGCAGGTGAGGAGCTTCGCCGGCTCGGCACCACTATAGATCGCCTTGAAGGCCGCGACCGGGTCGGGCGAGCACAGGATATGCTCGGCCTTGGCGGCCGCCCCGCCATGGATCGTGCTGACGAAGTAGATCAGCCGGCGCACGGACTTGCCCTCGGCCGCCTTCGCCGCCCAATAGCGCTCGAGCGCCTGGCAATAGGGGCATAAGGGATCGGTGAACTCGATCACCGGCGGCGCATCGTCGGGACCGATGATGAGCGCCTTTGTCGGGTCGATCGCCGCCAGGCGGCTTGCGATCCGGCTCTCCTGGGCCTGGGCGGTGACGTTGACGCCGGCGGCGTCGTAGATCGCACCGAACAGCAGATGGCCGCTCTCGGGCGCGAAATAGAGGATGCGCCCGCCCGCCATCGCCTGATATAAGGGGCCCTTCACAGGCGCCGGTCCGAAATCCTCGAAGCTGAGGTTGGTGAAGGTCTGGCGTAGACGCTGCTCGGCGATGGTCCGGGTCTCCGCCAGGGCGGCTGCGTCCGCAGCCGACGGGGGCTTGGCCGCGGCATCGGCAGCCGAGGACCGGTCGGTCAGCGGTCCGGCTGCCGCCGTCCCGGCGAGCAGAAGCCACGCACAAAAGCCTTTAGCGACGGGCATCGGTCATCTCCCGCGCGCGATCGCGTGCCGGTTCGAACAACCGCGCATCAAGGCTCGTCCCCTTGCCGATCGGCACCCGGCCGGGAGAGGCGGGCACCCGTTCGATCCTCGGGCGCGGGACGATCGCGAAGCCGGTGGCCGCCGCTATCACCGCCAGCGAGGGCGAAGGGGCGGCGAGCGCCGGTCGGCCGGCTTCGGCGGGAAGGGGCGTGCAGCCCGGCAGGGCGAGCGGCAGGCAGCAACAGGCCAAGCGTGACATGCACGTCTCCTCGCGGCGCTTGCGCGCATCTGGCGGTGGGTCCGGTCAGCCGATGCTGCGGAAGGCCGCGGCGAACGGTGCGAACGTCGTCATCGTCGGAAGGGAAGGGGGAGACAAGCGCGAGGGCAGGCGGGCGCCGCTTGGGCAGAGGCAGGCGGTCATCGGCCCGAAATCGACCAATGCGACCTGTGGGCGCGCATCCGGCAGTGGACCGGCGAAAGCGGCACGAAACTGCCGCCCGCGGCCAGCGAGCGCTTCACGGCGGAATGGCAAGGGAGGCAGACCATGCAGCGACCGACCCGATCCTTCAGGCTGGCCTTGTCACCGGCCGGCATGGACCTGCTCATCGAGGCCCATTGTCACACGATCCGGGCAACACGATCTCTGTTGTCCTGGGGGGCCACGCTTCACATCGCCATCTGTCTGCTCGATGCGCTCGATCCGCGGGACGTCGTGACAGCCCTGGCGCGGGCGCCCTTGCGCGAGTTGATCGGGCCCGAAGCCCATTTCCTTGGAGCTCCGGTTCATCTGGGCGAGGTTGCCCGGCACATAGCCCGGCGGGTCGGGGAGGAACCCGATGTCATCCAGGCCCCGCTGCTCGGCGACCTTTATATCCTTGCCCTGTCGCGGGCGGCGACCGCGCCGGCCAAGCGGTTGCGCGCGATCCACGCGACCTTGGCGGGGACCGCGCCTGATGATGTCAGCAGCCGGGCCGCTCCTGATTAGCAAGCTATTTCAATGCCAAGCTGGCACCCGATCCTTGTTGACCAATGTGGTATGTCCACCTAGCCAGTGAGATGGAAAAGGCCTTGGCGGGCGAATTCTCCCGATGGAGATGCATCATGCCGCTCAACGAAGCCGCTTCCGTGTCACGGACCCTCCTGATCTCCTTCGTGAAGGAGCAGTCGGGCCGGCGCATCGAGCAGGCACGCAAGCGCGGCGGGATCACGCAGAGGCAGTTGGCCCAGGAGTTGGGAATGGGAACGCGATGGCTTCGCGAGATCGAGGGCGGCAATCCCAGCGCGAAGCTCGAGGACCATCTCCACTGCGCCTATGCGCTGGGCCTGTCGGTCGGGCATATCCTGATTCCGCTGCTCTTCCATGGTCACCACATGGACTTTCCCTATCAGCTCAGCGTCGGCGATCTCGGCGAACTCGAGCGGCAGTGCATCGACCTGATCGCCCGCCGCAACATCCAGCAGGTGACGGCGACGCTCACGCCGAGCTGGTGGCGGGCGCCCGGCGGGGTCGCGGCCGGCGGACAGTGATGGCCCCCGACGCGGTCACGCAGGATCGCGTCTATCGCGGGCTTCGGGAAACCTTGCTGGCGGGCGGCTTCAAGCCCCGCGCCCGGATCGACCTCCAGCGCATGGCCGAACGCTTCGGGGCCAGCACCACGCCGGTGCGCGAAGCGCTGCATCGCCTCATCGGAGAGCGGCTCGTCGAACCGCATGGGGAAGGTGGTTTTCAACCTCTTCTTCCCGATGCGGAGCAGCTGATCCATGCCTATGGCTGGAATGCGCAGCACCTGCTGGCCGCGGTGCACAGCACGCGCGAGCCGGTGCTGCAGCTGGCGCTGCAGGCTTGCGTGACGCCCCGATCCGATGCCGCGCCGACGGATCAGGCGCTGGCGATCAGCGGCCTCTTCGCGGCGATCGGAAGGGCCACCGGCAATGGCGAGTTTCTCTGCCAGATCGAAGCGGCCAACGCCCGCCTCCATCTGATTCGCATCGCCGAGGCGCGGCTGTTCGGCGATCTGAGTCGCGAACATGCGCTGTTCGTGCGGAGGAACAGTCTGAGCGTCCATCCGCGCGTCCGTCGGCGCATTATCGCCTATCACCGGCGTCGGATCGAACATGTCCCCCAGATCCTGGAGGCGCTGTACTATCCTGGCCCCGACCTCTGATCGCCCGATATCGGACGGTCTCGCGCGCGGGCGTCGGTCCGGGCCGATCGGGGACCGGGAGCCCGCATATATGCGATTATGTTGATAGCCATATATTCGCGCCGCACCCTCTTCGAAACCGATAGCCTTCCTCCTGTCGTGAATGGTCACGGCAATGATGAGGAACGAGTCATGAAACGGGAAACGGAACGTCACGACGACGCGATCATCGATCTCGGCGCGGTCCGCGCGGAGACCAAGGGGCCGCCGACGCCGCAGGAATTCGACACCGTCGGCGGCCTGCCGGGCGGCGCCGGCCTCGCCGACGACTGACGCCAGGCACTGACGAGGACCGGCGTGCGCTCACCCGCACGCCGGTTTTAGCTTGAGGGGGCTGCCATGGGGCTCGGGCTCGCCGATCATCTGTCCTACTGCGTTGCGAGCAATCGCGTCATCTTTCTCGACCATCGCTCGCAGCGCTATTTCTGCCTCGGCCCTCTGGCCGAGCGCGCCGTTTTCACCCTTCTGGAAGGCGCCACGCCCATCCGCGAGGAGGAGCAGGCTCTCGAGGCCCTGCTGGCGCAAGGCGTCCTCGTGCCTGGGGGCGCCGAGCTCGCATCGCAGGGCTGCGGCATGCGGCTGCCGCGGACGGAGCTTTTACCATCGGTCTCGCCGTCGCTGGCGCGATGCCTGCAGGCGCTGTGGACCCTGCTGCTGACGATGCTCTGGTTGCGGATGGGACGGCTTGGGATCCTGCTGGGGCGCTTCCGGACGAGCAAGCGTCGCCGGTGTCGGCGGGATCCGGCGCCGGGGTCGCTGGCGGCGATCCAGGCTGGATACGAACGCACCAGGTTGATCCTGAGCCCCGAAAACCAATGTCTCCCCCGGTCGATCGCGCTGGCCACTACGCTGGCGCGCGCCGGACATCGACCCGATCTCGTTTTCGGGGTGATGGCGCGTCCCTTCGCCGCGCATTGCTGGGTGCAGCTCGACGGGGTCGTGCTCAACGACCGGGTCGATCATGTCGGCTCCTTCACGCCCATCCTGGTGATCTGAATGCGACCGCGCTTCCTCGCTTTGTTTCCGACCGGCCAGGCCACCGTCGATCCGGCGCTGCGCGATCGGCTCGCCGCGGCGGGGCTCGAGGAGGTGCGACGGCCCGGCGTCCTGCTGTTCATCGATCGCGCCACACGCCGCGTGCCCGTCGGAGACCATGGCCTGATCCTCGGTTCGCTGTTCCACCGCAGGGATGATGCAGCCCTCGTCGCAGACATCGACGATGCGGATCGCCGCCTGATCGTCGGTTCGCGGGGCAAGCGGCTCATCGAGGCCTTTTGGGGGGCCTATGTCGCGATCCTGGGCGATCCCGACAATGGCGTGGTCGACGTGGTGCGCGACCCCTCGCCGATGGCGCCCTGCTATCACGGGCAGTGCGGTCATGGTACGTTGCTCGTCTCGCATCTCGATGTGCTGCGCATAAGCGGGCTGATGGCGATCACGGTCGCCAGCGCACCGCTCGCGGCCTTCTTGCTCGATGGCAATGCCCGCCCACCCGCGACCTGTATCGAGGGGCTTGCCGAGATGACCAGCGGCACGCGCCTGACCATGAGCGGCGCGGCGCCGTCGGTGACGCCGCTCTGGTCGCCCTGGCAATTTGCCGCGCGATCGCAATGGCTCGACGACCCGCAGGAGGCCGAGCAACGCCTCCGCGAGGAGATCCTGCGCTGTGTGCGCGCCTGGTCCCAAATCGTGCGCCGGCCCCTGCTCGGCGTGTCGGGCGGGCTCGACAGTTCGATCGTGGCGGCTGCGCTCAAGGCCGCCGGCGCAGAGCCAACCTGCGTCACGATCGCCACCGAGGATGCGCGCGGCGACGAGCGCGAGCCTGCCCGCCTGCTTGCGGAGGCTCTTGGATGGCCGCTCATCGAGCGGTTCGAGACGATGGCGGCGGTCGACCTGACCATCACCGCGGCCGCTCATGTGCCACGGCCGACGGCGCGCGCCTTCGCGCAATCGGGCGACCAGATCCAGCGGGAGATTGGCAAGGCGGTCGGGTGCGATGGCTATATGACCGGCGCCGGCGGTGACAATCTGTTCTGCTATATGCGGTCAGTCACCCCCGTGGTCGACCGGCTGCAGGCGGAAGGACCGGGGCGGGGCGCTCTGGCCACCGCCATCGACATCGCGCGCCTCTGCGATCAGGGGCTGACGAGCGTGGTGGCTCGCGCCCTGCGACGGGCCCTGTCGCCGCCGGACTATCGTCCAGTCCGGGCTCCGGACCTGCTGTCCGCCGAAGCCATGGGGCTCGCCCGCGCCGTGGTGCCGCATCCCTGGACGCAGGGGGATCGCACCATCCCTCCAGGCAAGCACATGCACATCGCCTGGATCCGTGGTATCGAAAATCATCTCGAAGGCTATGGTCGCGAGCAGGACCACCCGATGATCGCCCCCTTGATGTCGCAGCCCATCATCGAGCTCTGTCTGCGGATTCCGACCTGGCACTGGTATCGCGGCGGCCGCGACCGCGCCCTCGCGCGCAGTGCCTTCGCGAGGCTGCTGCCGCGCGCGATCATCGAACGGCGTACCAAAGGCACGCCCTCGAGCTTCGTCATGCAGCTGCTCGAGCGTGATCGCGCGATGATCGGGCGGTTTCTGGAAGAGGGGGTGCTGGCACGGGCGGGACTGATCGATCTGCCCACCCTGCGCGATCAGCTGTCGGCGCCCGGCCCGGTCCGCTCGAGCAGCTATTTGCATGTCATGAGCCTCGTCGACGCAGAAGCCTGGGCGCGCACGGTCCAACGCGCTTAGGCACTCCTGTGGATTGACCTGTCGCGCTCGTCCTCCCCCCATTTCGTGCAACGGATTTTGTCCAGAGCGTCTCTACAAGATGGCCTGGTGATCTCGGCGCGACAGACGGTTCAGCTCCTTCGTTAGGCGTTGAAGCACGCTATTTGTCCAATCTCCCCTCGGCCGCGAGATCGGCCGTTCGCCAGGCGCGCGGCAGCCTGAAACGCTGCCGGACCCAAAAAGGGGGATGAAAAGGCGGTGTCACGATGAGCATGAAGACTTGTACGGCGAAAGCGATGCTGTAAACGCCACCGCTCCGGGCAGTTAGCTCAGCGGTAGAGCGTCTCGTTTACACCGAGAGGGTCGGGGGACCAATCCTCTGTTGGATAGACGGTCTCGAAAATCGCGCGCGCAGCCGCACGTAGACGCAGATCATGCCGCATCGCAAAGCTCCACTACTGTTCGAATCGGCCGTGTCAGCCGGCAGGTCAGATAGAACAAATATGGAACATCATGCAAGGGCAGCTAGGGTGGCGCATCATCGATAGGGCCACCGGCGATGGCACTCCGATGAAGCATTGGCGGGAGGGCGACTTGCTCAGTCCGGTCACAAGATCGTCAGCAAGCAACCTCATCGTCCTGGCGATGGCCCATCGGCTGGCTGCCATGACAGATGTTGGCCTCCCCGGTGGGATGGCGCCCGAAGCGCTTGGGCTCTCCACCGCGACCTGTCCCACAGCTCTCCGTTCGAACGCCACGTCCTCGCCGCTCCAGGCATTGCTGGTGCGTTTCATGATGGCTCGTCCGTGCTGCCTGGCCTGCAGATCTGCCCGTCCTGCCTGGAATCAGCTTGATGGTGGCCGGGAGCTGTCCCGCCCGGCTAGAGCGACATCGCGGTCTGCGCGGTCCGGCAAAGCGGCTCAGCGCCGCGGATGCGTCGCCCAATAAAGATGACAGGGCGGCAGGTTGCGCCACTCGCGCGCGTGCCGCACCTCCCCGAAGCGCGGCCCGAGCAGCGCCTCGATCGACCGGCGCATCTGATAGGCGAGGAAACAGCCCCGGCCGGCAAGCGCCGCAACGCTGGCATCGGCGATGCGCGTGGCGACGGCCGGCTCGAGGGTCGAGAAGGGCAGGCCGGTCACGATCACATCGGGCCGACCGAGGCCGAAGGCAGCGAGCAGCGGCTCGACCTCCTCGGCCGAATCGCTCACCGCGATCAGGCGCGGATCATCGACTGTCTGGTGCAGATAGCGGGTAAAGCCTTCAGAGATGTCGATCGCGAGCAGCTGGCTGTCGGGGCGCATCCGCGCCAGCGCGGCCCGCGTGATGGGGCCGGTGCCAGGCCCATATTCGACCACGAGCCGCACCGACGACCAGTCGACCGGAGCCAGCAACGAGCGGATCAGATAGCGCGACGCGGGAAAGGCCGAGCCAACCAGCGACGGGGACCGCAGGAATTCCCGCAGCGCGACGCCCCAGCGACCGCGATCGCCATCCTGGCCAGGTGGCGGTATCCTCGCATCGAGCGGTGTCGTCATCGGCAAGATCTCCTATGTCGAGGCGAGAACGCCGCATCGCGCAAAGCGTTGCTGTTCAAGGATTTTCCAGGGGACGCCCACAGCTTAAGCTCGTCACGGCCGTGGGGCGCGGCGCCGTCCAGCCCGCGATCCCGCAGCCGCTGCTCGCCGACCCCCGCGGGAACGCTCGGCCATGGTGCGATTGAGATCCTTCGGAACGGCCGCCGTCGTCCATCGTTCTTCGGGCTCGTCACAGGAGGACCCCATGACCGAGTTGTCGCGTGCCAAGGTGTTGATCATCGCCACCGATGCTTTCGAACAATCCGAGCTGTTCCAGCCGCGCGAAGCGCTGCTCGACGCAGGCGCGACGGTGACGCTCGCCTCGATCGGCCGGGAGCCGATCCAGGGAATGGAACACGCCGAAAAGGGCGAGACGATCACGCCCGATACGGTAATGGCCGAGGTCGGTGCCGACGGTTTCGACGCACTTGTCATCCCGGGCGGCGTCGCCAATCCCGATACCTTGCGCCTGGAGGAGGACGCGCTGCGCATCGTCCGCGACTTCTTCGCCAACGGGAAACCCGTCGCCGCGATCTGCCATGGCCCGTGGCTGCTCGCCGAAGCCAATGTGATCGACGGTCGTCGGGTGACCAGCTGGCCCTCGATCCGGACCGATCTCGCCAACGCCGGTGCCGAGGTGGTGGACGAACAGGTGGTGGTCGATGGCAACCTCATCACGAGCCGCAAGCCTGACGATATCCCGGCTTTCAATGCCGCGATCATTCAGGCGATCGAGGCGGCCTGACCCCGCTTGCGGGTCCGTAGCGGACCATGGCGTGCGCCGGGACGGCGCGCTGTCGGCCTCCGTCGCGGCGATCCGGCGTTGTCCGCCAAAATGGTAGCGGCGCACCATCGCGGGCGCCTTGTTCTCGACCACCTTGGCGGCAGCGCGGCGCGGGCTGCGCAAGCGCGTGCGCCGGTCATGATCGACGGAGCCGGTCCTCTTGTCCCGAGCTGCACGGGAGGCCTAGCTTGAGCCGTCCATGATTCTAGACGACCCACCGACCCTGACGACGCCGCCCGTCGACCATCGCCCCATATCCCGGGGTTCCATGGCGATCGCGGCTTTGTCGACCATCGTCGAATGGTATGATTTCACCCTCTATCTCTATCTTGCCACGATCTTGTCGCGAGTTTTCTTCGGCGCGGGCGCGGGTTCGCTGCTGACGACGCTCGCCACCTTTGCGATAGCCTATGCGATGCGGCCATTGGGCGCGCTCGTCTTCGGCCATGTCGGTGACCGCCACGGCCGGCGTAGGATGATGCTGCTGTCGGTGGCGATCACGACCGTCGCAATGCTGCTCACCGCGCTGTTGCCGACCCGGTCGGCGATCGGGCCGCTCGCGGGCTATCTGCTGCTTGTCCTGCGATGCGTGATGGGGTTCGCGGTCGGCGGCGAATATACCGGTGTCGTCGCCTATCTGCTCGAGGGCGCGCCGGTCGGACGGCGGGGATTGATCACATCGCTGGCATCGGCCGCGAGCGAGGTCGGGGCGCTGCTCGCGGTGGCCGTTTCGGCGCTGACGACGAGCCTGATGGGTAGCGCCGATCTCGATGCCTGGGGCTGGCGGATCCCCTTCTTCCTCGGGGCGGCGCTGGCCGGGAGCCTGTGGATTGCGCGTTCGGTGATGGAGGAGTCCCCAGATTTCGAGCATCAGCGTGCCCGGAAGACCGTGCCAGCCCGGCCGCTGCATCATATGCTGACCCGGCATCGGCGGGGCGTGCTTCAGGGCTTCACGATTTCGGCCCTGGGCTCGATCACCTATTATCTGGGGATCACCTATGTCCCGGTCTTCCTGACCTCGGCCGGCCGCCATGGCGAGAGCGCGGCCTTGTGGATCGCCACCGCGGCCGCGCTGCTCGTCATCCTGGTGACGCCGGTGGCCGGCCTATTCTCCGATCGCGTGGGCCGCAGACCGGTGCTGCTCGGGCTGGCGGCGTGCAGCGCTACGCTTGCGATACCGCTGTTCTGGCTGATGGCCGATGGCTCGGCGGCCGGAGTGCTGCTCGGGGCCGCGCTGCTGGCCGCGATCGCCGGTGGCGTCAGCGCGATCGGCGCCGTCACCACCGCCGAGCTGCTTCCCGGCGAGGGGCGGCTGACGGGTCTGGCCCTGGGCGCGACGAGCGCGACGGCGATCTTCGGCGGCTTGACGCCGTTTCTTGCCCAGCTGCTGATAGGAGAGACCGGCATGGCGATGATGCCCGGCATCATGATCGCGATCGTCGCGGCCGCTGTCCTGCCGGTTCTGCTGGCCCTTCCGGAAACGGCTCCCGCCAGGGCGCGGTGAGCGGGCCGGATTGTCCGGAGGGGGCGGGGCGGGGGGCGTTGAGGTGAGCCGCAGCGTCGCCAGGTAGGGGGCCGCCCGGGTGCGCCGCCTCCCGGGCAAGTTTGGGCTTAGGGAGGCGGCGCGAGCGGGGGAGATCGTGAAACGCCCGGTCGTCCCGCCTGTTCCCCGACCGCTCGCCGCCGCACAACATATGTGATATTTTGCTGAGGAGTTGGCTCATAACCGTCCCCTCTCAGGGAAGTTCGCCTCTCGCGCGGCGGGCCGGCTCCCTCCAGTGCCGGCTCGCCGCAAAACTGCGCGCAGCCGCGCGTTCGCTTTCCCCGCGCGATGTCGAAGGGCGATCCGGATGTTTTGCCGGGGTTCGTCCCTGGGAGCGTTCGTCGCCAGCAGCAGGCTTTAGAGCACAGCTCGGGACGTCAATGTTTCGGTCCGGCATGAACCCAGGCGGCGGGGTCGTCATCGTGAATGGCGGCGCGGCGCCTCGGCCGCACAGAATTTTCGATAGCCCGTAGCGGCCGGAAGAGCAAATGAGGCTCAGCCTGGCTTGGCCAGCAGGATGGTGCCGCCCCACATGCAGGATGACGATTGTGGGATGATGCACATCAGGGCATCTCCTTCGATCCTGTGCGAGGATGGCGACAGGTGGCGAATATCGTCGGCCGTCGCGATGGTGTGTGCACCGCCTGGCAGCCTCGCTCAGGCGCCCGTCCGGCGAACCGGAAAGGACTGACATGAGGATCATCGGAATCTACGATCGGAATGGCGCGTTTACGCCCCTCGAGCCCGGGCGGGACAGTGCCGACAGCTTGCTCATATGTCCCGGATGCGGAGCCTGGGTCGATTGCGCGAATCTCGATCAGGTTGCCCTTCACCTGGTGCCGGGACATCCAAAGCCGCCATCGCACTGAGGCGCGGCGCCCCGGACCAAGGATGGCATATCGAGGTTCGGATGCGGCGGCGAGGGACGGAACCATGGACGTTCGACTGAAGCTGCTCGTCGCCGGATGGCACCAAGTGACGTTCAACGATGAAGCGACCCGTGCCGCTGGCCGACCGCTCCGAAGGCGATCTCCACAAGCCCTGCCATAGCAAGGCGGCGGATGATCGCGGCTGAGCCCACCGCGAAGGCGTCGGTGGCCCGTTGGCGCGCAGGTGGTCTGCCAGATCTCCGGCAATCGGTCGGGACGGCTCGCGGGAAAGGTTATGAGGTCCACCAGTTCGCGGTGACACATGGCATCGCCGCCGATCAGATGTTGCGCCTTACATTCCAGGTCTCGAACGATCGGGGCCGAATGCGACAAGGCGGTGGTTGCAATCATTTGCACGGCGCCGGGGCTGATCGAGGTTATTGAACTCGCTGGCTTCTCTCCTAATTTTTACCTAGCGGCGGGGGCGCTGTTTGGGAGAGAGACGATGGCGCGCAGCGTTGTCGAGGATCGGGAATATTTCAAGAAGCGGGCTGAGGAAGAGCTCATCAAGGCCGCACAGGCGCAGGGTCATGTCAGCGCGCACGCGCATCTTCGCATGGCGGACGAATATCGTCGGCGGGCGGACGAGTTGAGGCCATATTGAGCCCTGGGGCGGACCGGCCACCATGGTTGCGGCGGTCCAGCCGGACAACCTCGTCACCGAAGGGGATCGTCGTCCAGCATCGTCGCTCGGCGACGCGGCAGACGATTGGTGAGGAGGTCCTGACCGACATTCCGGCAAGGCGGGTTCTGGACAGATCGCGGACAGATTTGCCTGCGGACCAGCTGGCACGGTCCTCGAAGCCGGTTCTGCGGTCGAACCTAAGCGCCGTGGCGGGCTTGCTTCAAGAGGCCCTCGAATTCTTGCAAGCAGCGATGTCCGGAGTTGTCTGGCCGAGCCAGCGGAGCAACGCGGGCAATAGCCAGCGTGCCATTCGCATCATGGATCGCGATGCGCAGGCTCTGGTTGTTCGTCGGTTTCCGTTTCCCCGCCCCGACTGGGGGGACCTAGCCGGAGGTTCGCACCCGGGACCCCGCGGTCGGGGAGGCGGCATCGCTGGGGCTGAGATGCGCGATCAGGCATTCCCTTGATCGAGCCCGGCTGGCCGGCTGTGGGCGAAGAGCTTGCCTCGCAAGCCGAGTGCGCGTCGCCGCGACATAGGACAACGATATCCTTGATGCCGAAGCGGACGGCCGCCTGTCTGATCGCATCCTGCTCGGTCAGGAACCGCCTGAGAGCGCGCTTCGCTCCGTCGCGTTTGAGAACCCAGCGACGCCGCAACGGGCTCTGCTCCTCATGGACGACGACATAGCGATTGCGGGCGTCCGGCACCGCTCCTCCTCTACGCTCTTGGACCAGCCGAACGCACGCCAAACAGGCGCGTTCCAAAGCCTGATCCAGATCATGTCGAGATCACCAGGGATATGCGGGAGTACGGCAGGCCTCGACGATCGCGCTGGGCCGATAGTCGCGGTCGAGCTCAAGAACCAACCCCGCCGGGTCGGCGGCGTCGCCTCGGCCAGCTGGCGAAAGAGCGGCCCGCCGGACAAATTTCCGGCGGGCCTGCACGGGGAAGGGCAAAGAGGGTCATGCCCCGACCAGGCAGCACAACTCGCAAGCGATGATCGGGTTCCGTCCATCGGAAGCGCTCGCAAATTTCTTAGGGTATGGCTCAACCAAGACGGTCGCGGCGGCCCGCCTGGGTCCGCCAGGCCCGGCGCCGACAATGCGACGACGGATGACGGGCGGCAGGCGAAGTCGGTCAGCACCCCCGAACCCAGCGCCTCGACGAAGCGACTGCGGTCCCACGGGCCGTCGCCTTCGCAACGGTCGAGCCGCTGCAGGCTTCCAGTTTACATCGCGCCGGCAAGTCCTCCCATTCGCCATCGACGCCCACCGCGTTGGCGATGTGGTTGAGGCCTCCGGGCGGCAGGATGGCGATGGGCTGTCGGTCTCGACGATCTCCGACACGACAGGGGCAGC
The DNA here is from genome assembly GCA_963540925.1 of uncultured Sphingomonadaceae bacterium. Taxonomy (GTDB): domain Bacteria; phylum Pseudomonadota; class Alphaproteobacteria; order Sphingomonadales; family Sphingomonadaceae; genus Rhizorhabdus. The sequence continues at coordinate 39,648 of CAUTRN010000043.1, read as the reverse complement.
CGTCCCGTCGCCGCCTGCGGCTATGATCCTGTCACAGGGGCGCCGGAGCGCGGCGCTCAGGTGAACCTCGCCATGCGCGAATTCCTCGGTGTCCATGCCGGCCGATCGCAGGACCATCCTCACCGCGGAGCGCGGGACGGGTGGTTCGGGCCTCGTCATTATGGACGAGCAGCGCTCGACGCATGGCTAACAGCAATGCGGTGCTGCGGGGCGTCGGCGACCCCCGATCATTTGTCGCCAGCTCGCGCCATCTCGCTATCCCAAATGTCAAAGACTAAGCATGTTGGCGGGCAGGAGGTTGCGGCAGTTCGAGCCGCCTTGTCATCCGGCCCCGCCTCACGGGCGCGGCGGGATGTCCATGGTGACGCGACCTATCGCCCCGCCTGTGGAACGCGCGGCGGCATCGATCGCTGGCACGACATCATAGAATTTAGAAAGAAGCAGGCGCTCGGGGTTGAGATAGTGATCGCTCGGATCGGGCCGGATCGACAACAGCAGAGGCCGGGCAATGGCGATGCGCGCGGTCTGGCCGTCCAGATGAATCTGGAAGTGGATATCTTCTCCCCAGAGGGTGATCGTATTGAGATCGATCTTGCGTTCCACCATCCAGCCGCTGACCTCGCGAGGTATAAAGTTTCCCAAGCGGAACGATCGTTTTTCCTGGCCGTTCCTGCACTTGCTGGCGCTCCCGCGGCGGGTCGCTTATGCCTGTTCGTCCCACCGCCCGAAAGGTTACCCATGGCGCTCGTCAAGACCAGCTCGCTCAGGGCGCGCGCACCGCGCAAGACCGCTGCGGAACCGCCAGCACTGCCGTCCCCTTTGCCGGTTGCGCGACGCAAGCGCAAGCGCGCCGCTACGGCATCTGGCCTGATCGACGAAGCGACGCAGGAATTGGCGAGCGGGTTGAGCGAAGCCGCGGCAGCATGTTCGGAGTTGCAGCGCGCGATGGACCAGATCGCGAGCGGGGCGGAGGAAGCCGCCGGCGCGGCGCAGGAATCGCTGGGACTGATCAACAGCCTGGGCCTAAGTTTCCGCGAGGCGCGCGAGCGTGCCGCCGAATCGCGTCGGCATATCGACCTGCTCCAGGCGGCCTTTCTCGAAGCGGCGATGCAGATCGACGCCTCTATTGCGGCGATCGAGCTCAACGCCGGTCGGCAGCTCGGGTCGGTGTCGCTGATAGCGGGCCTCGAAGTGGCGGTGTCCGAGATCGTCGCGATCGGCCGCGGCGTTGCCGATGTTTCCGAGCAGACCAGCATGCTGGCGCTCAACGCCACCATCGAGGCCGCACGCGCTGGCGAGGACGGCAAGGGCTTCGCCTTGGTCGCCGACGAGGTGCGCGTTCTCGCCGAGACGTCGGAAGCGCGCGCCGCCGAGATGCAGAGTCTCGCGAGTGGCATCACCGAAGAAATCAGGGTGATTGCCGAGAGGGTCCGTGCCGCCGCGCTGTCGGCCGACAGCGATGCCAAGGCCGGCCGCGATGCGGTGGGGCGCATCGAGGGGGCGCGACAGGAGCTGCTCGCGCTGGCGGATGGTGCGGAGGAGATCGCGGCGGCCGCGCTGGAGGCCGACAGCGCCGCCCGCGAGGCCGAGCGGGGAGCAACGCAGGTGGCAAGTGCCGCCGAGGAGCAGTCCGCCGCTGCGGCCGAGGCGCAGCAGGCGGTCGAGCAGCAGAGCGGTTCGCTCGATCAGAGCCAGCAGACCGCCCAGTCGCTTGGCGATCTCACCGAGATTCTTCGCAACGATGAGAGCAATGCCGAAGCGATCGAACAGGTCGCGGCGGCGGCGGAGCAATTGTCGGCCACGGTCCAGGAGCTGTCCGGCGCGGCGGCGCAAATCCTGGTAGCGGTCGACCAGATCGGTCGCGGTGCGCAGGTGCAGGCCGCCGCGACGATGCAGGCCAATGGCGCGATGGCGCAGATCGAGCGCGCCGCGCAACTGGCGCAGGAGCGGGCGCGGGCCAGCGCTGAGCGGATCGCCGCGATCGCCCTGTCGGTCGACGAGAGCCGCGACCGTGTCGGCAAGCTCACCGAGGGGGTGGCGGCGGCGCTGGGCGAGACCCGTACGGTGCTTGACCTGCTCGCGACCCTGGGCGAAACCGCGCGCAAGATCGAGAAAAATGGCGACCGGCTCCAGTTGCTCGCGGTGCAGACGAGCATGTTGGGGGTCAGCGGCTCGGTCGAGGCGACCCGCGCGAGCGAAAATGGGCAAGGCTTCGCCACCGTCGCGGCCGATATCCGGAAATTGTCGGGCGAAGCCGCCGAAAGCGCTGATCACGCGAAGGATTCGATCCGCGCGGTTCAGGATGCGATCGCGGTGATCCGCCGCGATCTCGATCAGATCGTCGGTGCGGCCGAGGGTGAGATCGCCCGTAACCGCGCGCTCGTCGATCGTTTCTCCGCAGTGGCTGAAGATATCGGGACGACGCGGGACATGAGCGATGCCATCGAGGCGGCTGCCGACAATGTGCTGCGCTCGGTTCGCGAAATTTTAGGCGGCACCGAGCAGATCGCGGCGGCGGCCGAGCAGGCGTCGGCCGCTGCCGGCCAGGCTGGCTCTGCCGCGCGTCAGCAGTCACAGAGCGCCGAGGATCTCGCCGCGGCGATCGAGGAGATCGCCTCGCTCGCCGCGGCGCTCCAGAGCAAGTCTGGCGCGCAGTGAACGATCGGGGGGCGTCGCTGCGCTTCGAGGCTGGCGGGCGGGCGCTGCTCCTGCCCGCCTCGCTGGTGCGCGAGGTGCGGCGTCCCGCGCGGCTTACCCGCGTTCCGCATATGCCCGACACCTTGCTCGGTGTCGCCAAGCTGCGTGGGATCGCGACCCCGGTGCTGTCGGCGGCGCGGCTGCTGTCGCTGGAACCGGGACCCGAACAGCGGCTGATCCTGATCGAGAAGATCCCGCCTGTCGCGATTGCCGTCGACCGCGTCGATCGGGTCGAGCACGGCGGGGAGACCGACGTCCTCGATCTCGACGCATTGGTGGCGCAAGCCATGGGCGGCGCTGCGACAACCGGCGCTTCGCCGCGGGGCACCCGGGTGCGCTCCGCCCGTCAGCGCGCCGCCGAAGACCTTCGGACGATATTGGCCTTCACGATCGGCCACCAGAGCTTCGGCATGCCGCTCGCGGCCATCGCGGCGGTGATGCCCCGGCCGCGCTCGCTCGCCCTCTTTCCGCAGGCGGACGCGGTGGTGTCGGGCAGCATCGGGTGGCGGGATCGCGTGCTGCCGGTGCTGTCGCTGGCGCGACTATTGGGATTGCCGGATCTCGGCCGCACGCAACGGCTCCTCGTCGTCCGTGTCGCCGGCAGCTTCGTCGGCCTGCTCGTCGATGCGATCGAGGCCGTGTTGCACGTTCCGGAGAGCGAGATCGATCCGGTTCCCGTCGCGCTGAGCCGAGGCAGCGCCGAGACGCGGATCGAGGCGATCGTCCGACGGGACGGGGGGCGTCGGCTGCTGTCGCTGCTGTCGCCCGACACCCTGCTCCGCGATGATATCGTCGAGACCCTGCGGGGCGATGCCGGGCAGGGCGGCGAGGAGATGATCGCGGCCGAAGCGCCGGGCGATCCCTTTCTGATCTTCGACATCGGCGCTGAACGCTTCGGCCTGCCGCTTGGAGTCGTGTCCGAAATCCTCACAGTCCCAGAGCGGCTGACGGCCGTCCCACGCGCTCCGGCGTTCCTGCTCGGCATCTTCAGCCGGCGGGGTATCGCGATCCCCCTGATCGATCTCGCGACAAGACTGGGCACCGCCTTGACGGGGCGGGGCCAGGTGATCCTGTTGCGGCTCGACGATGTCGTTGCCGGGCTCAAGGTCGACCGCGTCCGGGGCATCGAGCGCACGGCAGCACAGCTTGCGCCGCACGCGAGCGTTGGGGCCAGCATCGTCGAACGCACCATATTCCCCGGCGGCGGGGAGGCGGTCGCGCTGATCCTCGACCCGCGCCTTCTGCTCGATCAGATCGAGCGGTCGCTCCTGCTCGGCGATGGCGGGGCCGGCCGGGGATGATCAGGCTCCTGATCGTCGATGATTCCGCCTTGATGCGCCGGCTGCTCACCGACCTCTTCCTCGAGGAGGAGGATTTCGAGATCGAGGCGGCTCGCGACGGCGAAGCGGCGATCGAGATGCTGCACCGCTTCCAGCCGCATGTCGTCACGCTCGACGTCCAGATGCCGGGCATGGATGGCCTGGCCTGCCTCGACCGGATCATGCTGGAGCGGCCGACACCGGTGGTGATGCTGTCCTCGGTGACCGAGCAGGGGGCTGATGCGACCCTCGAGGCGATCGAGCTCGGCGCGGTGGACTTTTTCCCCAAGCCACAGGGCGCGATCTCGCTCGAGATCGAGGCGATCGCCGATGACCTGATCGCGACGGTGCGCGCGGCGTCGGCCGCCAAGGTCTCGCGCGCCGCCCGGCTGGCCGAGCGGCTGCGCGAGCGACGGCGTATTCCCGCTCCCCGCCGCCACCGGATGCGGGGTCCGATGGCGAGACCCCACGTCCCCGTCGCACCGGTCGCCGAGGCGGGCGAGCCGGGCGGGCTGATCCTCGTCGGGGTGTCGACCGGCGGCCCCCCGGCGCTTGACGTCATCCTCACGGCGCTCCCGGCGGACCTTCCCTGGCCAATCCTCGTGGCGCAGCATATGCCGGCGAGCTTCACCGGCGCGCTCGCCCGCCGGCTCGACGGTATCGCGGCGCTGCAGGTCCTCGAGGTCGACGCGCCGACCGCACTTCTCGCGGGCCATGTCTATATCGGGAAGGGCGAGCGCGACCTCATCGTCTCCCGGCGCGGAGACAATCTCCTCGCGATGGCGGCACCGAAAAGCCCTGATCATGCCTGGCATCCCAGCGTTGCCCGGCTCGTGGAGACAGCCATGGCGGCGGTCCCACCCGAGCGGCTGATCGCGGTGATGCTGACGGGGATGGGCTCTGACGGCGCCGAGGAAATGGCGGCGTTGCGCGCTGCGGGCGGCCGTACCATCGCGCAGGACGAGGCCAGTTCGGTGGTCTGGGGCATGCCCGGCAGCCTGGCGGCCAGGGGTGGGGCGGATCATGTCGAGCCGCTCGACGCGATCGCCGACCGGCTGTCCGCGATGCTGCCGCGATGACGTCCCGCGACATCTCGCTCTCGGCGGAGGAGTTCGCCCGGCTGACGGCGCTGATCCATGGCACCACCGGCATGATCTTCGGTGAAGCCAAGCGCTATTATGTCGAACGGCGTGTCTTCGATCGCATCCGGCAGACGGGCGCCCCCGATCTGCCGGCCTATCTGGCCCTGTTCGCCCGCGATCCCGCCGAGCGACAGACGCTGATCAACGCCTTCACGATCAACGAGACCTATTTCTTTCGCGAGGACCATCAGCTCCGGGCCCTGGCGAACGAGATGCTGCCGGCAGTCGTCCAGGCCAAGCGGCCCGGCGATCTGGTGCGGATCTGGTCGATGCCCTGTTCTACCGGGGACGAGCCTTATTCGATCGCCATCTGGCTGCTCGAACATTGGCCCATGGTCGATGCCTATCATATCGAGATCGTCGGCTCCGATATCGACTCCGCGGCTCTGGAGGCGGCGCGGGAGGGGCTGTTCTCGCAGCGGGCGCTGTCCAAGCTGCCGCCGGACCTGCTCAACCGCTATTTCGAGGCCGAGACCGGCCAGGGGCGCAAGATCATCGACGATTTGCGCGAATCGGTGATCTTCACCCCGGCTAATCTGGTCGAGCGCGGCTCGGTGATGGCGCAGGGTCGGTTCGACATCATCTTCTGCCGAAATCTGCTGATCTATTTCGACGAGCAGTCGCGCTCGCTGGCCGCGCAGCACCTGTTCGAGGCGCTGGCTCCCGGTGGGTATCTGGCGCTGGGCCATAGCGAATCCATGGCGCGGATCAGCGATCGTTTCGAGATGGTTCGCCTGCGCGACGCCATCGTCTATCGTCGGCCCCGATGAACGAGCTGCTCGCGCAATTCCTCCTCGAAGGCCGCGACCTTGTCGGGGCCGCCGAGGATGCCCTCGACCGGCTGGACAGCCATGCCGGCGACGATGCGGCGCTTGATGCGCTGTTCCGCGCCGTCCACACGCTAAAGGGGTCGGTGGCCCTGTTCGACATGAAGCCGGCCGAGCAGTTGCTTCATGCCGCCGAAGACCGGCTGATGAACTGCGCTCGATCGTCGGCCCCCGTCGATCGGTCGCTGCTGACCGACCTGTTCGGCGTGATCGACCTCGTCGATCGCTGGATCGACGAGTTGGAGGCGCGCGGGCAGATCGGCGCCGATGCGCCGCACTTGGCGAGCAAGCTGCGGGAGCGTCTGAGCGGCGGCGAGACGTCCGGTGCGGCGGGGACAGCCGACGACGGCGCGGATCAGGCCTGGACCGGGACCTTGGCACCGTCTCTCGCGGCCTTGGTCGATAGCACCGACGTGCCGCTGATCCTGTTCCGCTATTCTCCCGACGCCGACTGCTTCTTTCGCGGAGATGACCCGCTCGCCTTGGTCGCAGCGGTCCCCGAGCTCGTCGATCTCGCTATCCGGCCGGCCACGGAATGGCCGACGATAGCGAGCTTCGATCCCTTTCGGTGCATCTCGATCCTCGAAGGCGCCAGCCGTGCCCCGCTGGAGGCGGTCCGCACTGCGTTTCGCCTGGTCCCCGACCAGATCCTGTTCGCGCAGGTCGCGCCGGCCCGGGTCGAGGCCAAGTCGGAAACGCGGGCGACAGTCCGCGTGGAGACCGCGCGTCTGAACAGGCTCGCCGAGGAGGTCGGCGAACTGGTGGTGGCGACCAACGGCCTTGCCCATCTCGCTCGGCTGGCCGTGAAGAGCGACCCCGTCCTTGCCGAGCGTCTGCGCGCGACCCAGGCCGAGTTCGAGCGCATCGGCAAGGGTCTGCACAATATGGTCAGCGCCGTCCGCCGGGTGCCCCTCGCGCCCGCTTTGCGCCGGTTGCCGCGTCTCGTCCGCGAGATCGCCCAAAGCCTGGACAAGCCAGTGCGGTTCGAGATGACCGGCCAGTCTGCTGAGATCGACAAGGCGATCGCCGACCATATCTTCGAGCCGTTGCTTCATCTGGTGCGCAACGCGATCGACCATGGGGTCGAGCCGCGCGAGGCGCGGGCCGCGGCAGGCAAGTCGACGGAGGCGGTGCTGCAACTCTCCGCTGCGATCCTGGGGGACGAACTGCACGTCGCGTTGAGCGATGACGGGCGCGGCATCGATCCCGAGGCGATCCGCGCTCTGGCGGTCGATCGTGGACTTGTCGCGCCAGACGATGCCGCCGCAATGGACGACCCGGCAGCCCTGCGGCTGATCCTTCGGCCGGGCTTCTCCACGGCACCGCAGGTGAGCGAGGTATCGGGCCGGGGCGTAGGCATGGATTCGGTTCGCACGATGGCCGAGCAACTCGGCGGACAGCTCCACATCGACAGCCGCGTGGGCCACGGCACGACGATGACCTTGCGGCTGCCGCTCGACATGATCACGACGCGATTGCTGATCGTGCGAGCGGGGGAAGAGCGCTTCGGCATCAGGCTGGACCAAATCGTCGAAACCGCACGTATCCCGGCGGGAGCGATCCAGGCGGTGGGCACGGGCCGCGCTTGTGTGCTTCGGGACAGGACCGTGCCGCTGCTCGATCTCGCCAATCTCATGGGGCAGCCCGCGCTGACGGGGGAGCTGGCGCGGCTGATCGTCACCGAAGCGAACGGGCAGGCGGTCGCGTTACGGGTGGATGGCCTTGGCGAGCGAATCGATGCCAGGGTGCGCGAGGCTGAAGGCTTGCTCGGCGGGCTCCCTGGCATAGCCGGAACCACCTTGCTGGGGGATGGTCAGCTCCTGCTGGTGCTCGATCTGCCGGAGCTGGTGGCATGACGATCCGGATCGATGACCAGACCATCTTCCTCGAAGGCATCTGTCGGGTCGAGGATGCCGAGCCGCTGCTCCAGGCCATCACATCGAGCCCCGATGCAATGGCCGACATAGGCGGTGCGACGCGGATCCATCTGGCATTGATCCAGATATTGATCGCCGCGCAGACGCCCGTAAAAGGGGTTCCGGCCGATCCTTTCCTTCGTGACCGGTTGCGTAGCCTCTTCACGATTAATCCAGGTTGATCGATCTTTCGATCGAAGCCGATATGAAGCTCAACCCATGACAGCCGGAGTGATACTGCCCGTGAAGGTCCTGATCGTCGACGACAGCAAGCTGGCCCGCATCGTAGCGGCCAAGTCGCTTGCCGAGCTCAAGCCCGACTGGGAGAAGGTCGAGGCGTCGAGCGCCGCCCAGGCACTGGAAGTGATCGCCGGCGAACCAGTCGATCTCGCGCTGATCGATTTCAACATGACCGAGAAGGACGGGTTGGAACTTGCGGCCGAACTGCGCGCTTCGCATCCCGACATGCCGATCGCCATCATCACCGCGAACATCCAGGACGAAGTCATCGCACGGGCCCGCCAGCTGAACGCTTCGTTTGTCGCCAAGCCGGTGACGGCCGAGGGGCTGGAGGGTTTCATCTCGGGAGCCTCGCTCCGATTGCGCGACCGCTCATGATCCCGGAGTCGGTGGCGCTTGCCGAGCTCGAGCGCGACGCCCTCACCGAGATCGTCAACATCGGCGTCAGCCGCGCAGCCTCGAGCCTGCGCAAGATGGTGGGCGACCAGGTCCACCTGTCGGTTCCGTCGATCGAGGTGGTCAGTCACGTCCGGGCTGCCCGGCTGATCGAGGAGCGCGAGACGAGCGAGCTCATCGCCGTCCGGCAGGACTTCACTGGACCTTTTTCGGGCCGGGCGCTGCTGATCTTCCCGGAAACGAACAGCCTCGATCTCGTTCGCGCGGTGACCGGGGGAGAGCTGTCGCCCCAAGAGGTGCTGGAGATGGAGGTGGAAGCGCTGGCCGAGACCGGCAACGTCATCCTCAACGGCTGTCTGGCGACCATGGCGAACATGCTCAAGCGCTCGCTGAGCATGACCATTCCCGAAGTCCTGCGCGGCAATGGCGCGACCCTCTTCCAGGTCAATGAGGAGACCGCGGGCGAGGGGCTGGTGCTGTTCCTCTATATCGATTTCGCGGTCCGGCGACACGATATCCGCGGCTATATCGCCATGTTGATGGACATCCCCTCGCTCGCCACCCTCAAGGAATTGCTCGACGAGTTCATCGAGCGCGTCGTGGGTGACGATGACTGATCCGACCCTGCAGGACGAGCAGGACATGGCGATCCTGGCGGCAGCGGGATCCAGCGGAACATGGGATTGGGATATCCTCGAGGACCGGCTTCGCGTCGATGCCAGTTTTGCCGATCTTTATGGCCTCGACCCAGCGGAAGGGCGTGAGGGTCTGCCTCCGGCCTGCTTTTTCAAGGCCATCCATGCGGACGACCGTGCGCGGTTGAAGATCGCGGTCGCCGGCATGCTCGCCGGTGCCGAGACCTTCTCCAAGGAATATCGGATCATCACCGGGGATGGTGGAACGATCTGGGTGCACGGACGCGGCCAGTGTCTCGTCGATGCCAACGATCAGCCGGTGCGCTTCACGGGCTTGCTGGTCGACGTCACCGATCGCAAGCGGACCGAGGAGAAACTTCGGATCGCCCAGACGGCGGGCGGCGTCGGCACCTTCGAATATATCGATGGCTTTGCGACGGTGTCGGTGTCGGAGACCTTCTGCCGTCTGCTCGGTCTTCACCCCACCACCGTCCTGCCGGTCCAGACGGTCAACGCGGTCACCCTCGACGGTGGAGAGACCCTGATCCCGACGCCGGGGGCGGTCATGTCGCCCGACGCGACGCTGTCGGCCGAGTTTCAGCTGCGACGGACCGACGACGGTACCAAGCGCTGGATCGCGCGCCGCGGTGAGATCATCCGTGACGGCGACGGTGACGGGTATCGGCTGGTCGGCGTGATCTATGATGTGACGACCGCGAAGGACCTGGAAGCCCGCCTTCGCGAGTTCAACGACACGCTCGAAATGCGGGTCGAGGCCGAAGTCGCCGAGCGCCAACAGGCTGAGGAGACGCTGCGACAGGCACAGAAGATGGAAGCGGTAGGGCATCTGACCGGCGGCATCGCGCATGATTTCAACAATCTGCTCACCATCATCATCGGCAATATCGATACGGTGCTGCGCCGGCTGGACACGAGCGCCGATCCGCGTGCCAAGCGGTCGCTCGACAATGCGCTGAAAGGGGCGGAACGGGCTTCGGCGCTGACCCAGCGACTGCTCGCCTTCTCGCGCCAGCAGCCCCTCGATCCCAAGTCGATCGACGTGGCGCGGCTGATCAGCGGCATGTCGGATCTGCTGACCCGAACGATCAGCGAGACGATCAGTGTCGAGATCGCCGCCGGTCCCGACCTCTGGCGAATCGAGGCGGATCCCCATCAGCTCGAAAATGCCATCCTCAACCTCGCCGTGAACGCCCGCGATGCGATGGCAGGGGGGGGCGCGCTGAGCATATGTGCGGCCAACATCACTATCGGGGCAGGGGAGAAAGCCGACTTGTCGGCCGGCGATTATGTGGCGATCCATGTGAAGGACAGCGGATCTGGCATGTCGCAGGAGACGATCGCCAAGGTGTTCGATCCCTTCTTCACCACCAAGGAGATCGGCAAGGGCACCGGGCTTGGCCTGTCGATGGTCTACGGCTTCGTCAAGCAATCGGGCGGCGCCGTCGAAATCGCGTCGGCGCTCGGCCTGGGGACGACGGTTTCGATCCTCCTGCCGCGTGTCACCGCCGCTCTGTCCGAGCCGACAGAGGCCGCGCAGGAACAGGCGCCGCATGGTCACCCCGACGAAACCTTGATGGTGGTCGAGGATGATGACGACGTCCGCGCCTATACCGTCGGCATCCTGCGCGAGCTCGGCTACCGCGTGATCGAGGCGCATGACGGGGCCGCCGCGCTCCGCCTGCTCGAACGGCAGGAGCGACCGATCTCCCTGCTGCTCACCGACGTGATCATGCCCGAGATGTCGGGCAGCGAGCTTGCCGAGCGCGCGCGCGAGATCCAGGCCGAGCTCAAGGTCCTCTACAATTCGGGCTATACGCGCGATGCGATCCTGCGCGACGGGCGGCTGCCCCCCGGCGTCGACCTGCTCTCGAAGCCCTTCACCTTCGCCTCCCTGGCGGGAAAGGTGCGCGAGCTTCTCGATCGCGCGGACTGAGCCGCCCTTTGGCCACCGCCGGCGGGCCGAGCGCCATCGCCTGTTGTCGCCAGCTTCCAGATTATCCCCGCCCTCCGAAACGAAGGGCACGCGTGCATCCCATCATCGTTGTGACGCTCCAGGCTTTGAAATGCGTGGAGACAGGGATGAAGAAGCGCGAGCGCTATGTCGCGGTCGCTTTGCTCACGGAGCGCGATCTGGCCATATGGGGCGCCGTATTGCGTAGCGTATATCCGATTTCGGCGACGCGGGAGTTCGATGATCTCATCCGCGAGCTCGACCTGGCGATCGAAGGCCAGGCCGGTGACGGCGAAACGGCCTGAACCCTCCTCTCCCAGGAGCGGCGGGCTTCGAACCTCCCAAGGCGCGTTCAAATGGCAGAGCGGACCGACATGGATGGGGGGGGCGCTCGCACATCAAGCTTACCGAGATATTGGATCTGTGGGGCGGCGTGTCTTGCTGGAATGCGGGTGATACCAGGGGCCCGTCTCCGGATCGGATCCCCGAGGAGGCGGATATCGCGATCATTGGCGCCGGTGATGACCCGTCTCAACGCACGGGGGCTCAGCCGCCCACTCTGTTCATTCGGCGCCCAAGCTAGGCACCCGCCGGGGATCCCGCCGGCGCAGCTCGTCCCAATGGGCATATTGCTCGTCGAGACCGGGGAGGTGGCGTCGCCCCCCCGTCAGCCAATAGAGCAACCAGTCGACCGAACGCTGTGCGCGCCAATAGTGATGAACAGGCTGTCGGCCCACCATATGGCCCTCCTCCGGGAAGACATAGAGGTCCGATGGCACCCCCTCATGCTGAAGCGCAGCGAACAGGGGCAGCGCGAGCATATACTCATTTTCCGGAGGTTGGAACAGCGTCGCCGCTTGGATCCGCGCGGCGTTGCGGGACGGCGACCAGCGGTTCCACAGACCGTCGGGGTCATCCAACGGATGCGGCAATCCCATCAGGGAGTAGAGACCGCTGCGCCAGGACGGAACCGAAGCGGTCGACAGGAAGGCCGTGGCCGGGTCGAGGGTCACGCCTGTCCCCAGCACGGCGGCCGCGAACAGGTCCGTCTCGGCCAATCCAAGGGCGACGACATTGGCGCTGAAACTGTGACCCGAGATTCCGACCCTCGCGTGATCGACGAGCCCTTGCGCGCTCAACTGCGCAATGATCGCCCGATAGCTGGCCAGGGCTCGCAAATGCAGCGCGACGGGCGGCATCGGCGCGCTTCGGGAGCGACGCAGCACCTCGCCATTGTCATTGTTGATACACAGGGCGGCCATACCCGCCTGCGCGATCAAGGGCTCGGGCGTTACCAGCCCGGTCCCGCCCCGCAGATAGCCACGACAATTATAGGTGGTGATGACGAGCGGGACCGGACCGGAGCGGTCGGCGGGCGTCACGAGGATGCCCGTCGCCGGTCGCCCGTCCGCATCTAGCCAACGGAGGGGCTCGGCGTGCGGATGGCGACGCGCCGCCAGCTCATGATTGGGTTCGGCCAGGCTGCGCATCCCGCCCGTCGCCAGATCGATCCGAACGAGGCGGGGTGGCGTTATGGGGCCGGCCGAAACGCACAGCAGGGCATCGCTGGTCGCGAGGCAGCCGCTGGGGCCAGCGGACGAACCTCCGTCGAGGCTCTCGTCCGGCGCATGGATCGTTCGGATCGCGCCGCTGTCGATCGTCCAGCCATAGAGGCCGCTGCGGCCGCTATAGTCGCTCTCGTGGAGCAGGATGACCTCGCCCGATCCGGGACGGACGACGATCTGGCGAACGGCGTCGCTGCTGCCTGTACAGACGTCGGAGGGACAAAGGCGGGCGACCCCATCCGCCGCGGTCGCGACGATCTCGACGAACCGACCCATCCGGTCGGCCGTCCCCGCCAGGATATGCGGGCCGACCCGGTAGCGGCCGCCCTGGGCCGGAAGCGAACGGCCGATATCCCCACCCCTCAGGACGAACACTGGCGCGGCCGGGGCGCCGGGCGGCCCGGTCAGGGCAAGCTGCTTGCGAACGGCCGGTCCGGCAAAGGCTTCTCCAGCCTCGCCCGCACCGGTCCGGCGGATCGTGGTCAGCCGGTCGCCGATCGCGAAGTTCGCCGTTGGCCGGAGCCCCTCGGCAATCATCGCCGCGTCCAGGCGGATTCCCCTGTCGCGCTCGCGGGCCTGGGCCGCCGCGATCGCGAGACGCGGAGCGGCCACTTCATAGTCGATCCGCGTGCCATCGTGGCTCAGCGTGAAGGACTGGACATCGCCTGCCTCGCGGGTCAGCCGCTGGTCCTTTCCATCACGCCCGAGGCGATGCAGCTGGATGCCGTCGGCGCCAGGCTGCGTCACGATCAACGCGGCACCGTCTGGCGTCCAGGCGACCTGCCCGTCGCGAACAATGTCGAACAGTGGGATATAGGTCGGCAATGCCTCGCCGCCGAGCTTTACGGGCGGTTCGGTGCCCGACAGCTCGACCCAGTACCAGCTGATGCGGCTGCGGTTCTGCGACAGCGACGGCGATACGACCCGATAGGCGATGCGCTTGCCGTCGGGGGAGAGGGCGAGGCTGTCGATCGATCGCATCTCGACAATGTCGGTCAGCGACACCGGCGGCTCTGCACGGGCGGCTCCCGCCAGGATCGCGGCGGATAGCAGGGTCCGGCCCAGGCTGCGGATGGCGCCGCATTCGAAGGGCCTGCGCGCGTGGCGGGCGCCCGGTAGACGCCTTACCACCGCTTGCTGATCCCGATCGAGACGACACGCCCGAGGGGCGACGCATTGGTGGAATCATAGGGAGGCTCGAACACGAAGGTCGATCGGGCCCGGGGCGGTGCCGTGTCGAACAGGTTGAACAGCGACACCGAGATGTCGACATCGCCGAACCAGCCGCTGGCGGCAGGTGTGAAGCGCCCCGAAAGATCGACCGTCGTCATCGTGCCGATCCGCGAAGCGGGCACGAAGCGATTATCGTCGCCACCGCCGAGATGGTTCACGGCCGCGCGCAGGCCGAAGCGCGGCTCGGTCCACCCGACGCCGCCCCGCGCACGCCAATGGGGTGGGTTGAAATAGGTGCCCGACAAGGCACGATAGGCTTCGGTCGGGTTGAGCTTCTGCTCGCTGTCGAGATAGCTGATCGCCACATCGGCACTCACTGTCCCGCCGGCCGTGACCTCGCGCGCATAGCGGGCCGAGGCGTCGATCCCGCGCACATGCTGGGCCGCCAGGTTGACGGCCCGATTGTCGATGATCGCCACGACCCGCGCCGGATCGAACATGCCCGTCAGGGTCGTGCGGAAGCCCCGTCCGGCCAGGGCCGCGGCAATGTCGCTCAAACTCGGAGCGAGGTCGACCAGGTCGGCATAGGCCGGATTGGACAGCGCCTGGGGCAGCAAGGCGATCGGCGTGCTCACCCGATCGCGATAGCGGATGTCGAAACCGCCGATCTCCAGGGTGAGACCCGGCACCGCCCGCGGATGAAGCGCCAGGGTCGCGCTCCACGTCGTCGCGCGCTCGGCCCGGAGCGCGGGCTGGCCGCCGCTCAGCATCAGGACCGTCGATCCCGGCGGAAATCCACTGCCGCCGCGGCTCGCCGCGGTCGACCAGGTGACCAGCTGGTCGCTGTATCGCTGGAACAGGGTAGGGGCCTTGAACGATTTGCCCCAGCTGCCTTTCACCTCGATGTCGGGCGATGGCGCATAGACGAGGCCCAGCTTCGGCGTGACGACCCGATCGACCCCGCGATAATCCTCATAGCGCAGCGCGGCGCTGAGGAAGAGGCGCCTGATCAGAGGGACGTTGCTGGCGGGTCCGACGAGGGGCAGGCCGATCTCGGCGAAGGCGTAGCGAGCGTCCTGCGCGACATCGATGTCCTGGGGCGCACCGGTCGTCCGAAACGCATGGAAATCATTCCGGCGCAGACCGGCGCCCAGCGCGAGCTTGGCGGTACCGCCGGGCAGCGCAACGAGATCGCCCGATGCGCTCGCCTCGAGCCCCCGCGACTGATTGCAATAGCATCCTCTCAGCGTCCTGGCGCCGATCCCGCTCGTGAACAGGTCCGTGCCATAATGCGCGCGGTCGATGCCATAGACGGCGCTGACGACCACCTCCCAGGTGCGCGATGCCTGCCAGCGCACCGCCGGTGCCAGCGACAGCGACCAGGCCGAGCTCGCGATTTCGTAATAGGGCGATCCCGCCACCCCGCTGATCGAATAGGAGCGAAAGTCTCGATGCTTGTCGTACAGTGCATCGAGTTCGAGGGTCAGGTCGCGCCCGAGCGTCTGGTGGCCGCTCGCCAGCAGGCTGTGGCGCTTGATGAAGGGATAGAGGGTCAGCCCCGGGTTGAGAGGCCGTGCATAGGCGCGCTGCTCCGCCTCGATCGCACTGTTGCGATCGAACTTGCCGGCCAGCATCACGCCGCCGCCCTGCCAGCGCCCGCCGCCGACGACGGCGACATGCTGGTTTGAATAGCCGCCGTCGGTCGATCCTCCGAAGGTGGCGCTGGTCGACAGCCCCTCGAAATCGCGCTCGAGGATGATGTTCGCGACACCCGCGACCGCATCCGAGCCATAGAGGGCGGACGCGCCGTCGATGACGATCTCGACCCGGTCGATCGTCTCGACCGGGATCGAGGAAACGTCGACACTCTGCCGATAGCCGCCATAAGTCAGGCGGTGGCCATTGAGCAGTGTCAGCGTCGCGTCCTGACCCAGCCCGCGCAGGTTGATCGCCGTGCCCGCACCAATATTCTCGCCGCTGCTCGTCGGCACGTCGAACCCGATGCCGGGATTTTGCCCGCCACTGAAATTCTGCGGAATGTCGCGGATGACGTCGCCAAGGCTGGTGCGACCCGCCGCAATCATTTCGGCCCCCGACAATTGCAGGGTCGGGGATGCGGAGGGGGCGCCGCGCAGCCGCGACCCGGTCACGACGATCTGTTCGTCCGACGATGCCCCCTGGGCGGATGACGGCTGCGCTCGCCCCCGGACAAACACCACGTCCTCGCGGATGTCCAGGGTCAGGCCGCTTCCGGCAATCAGCCGGCGCGCGGCGTCATCCGGGGCGAAGCTGCCCTTCAGCGCGGGCGATCGCCGGCCCTCGACAAGGTCCGAGGAAAACATGATCTCGCGGCCCGACGTGCGGGCAACCCGGCGCAACGCGTCGCCAAGATCCTGTTCCGGCAGATCGAAGGCCAGTTTGCGATCCGGGGCGGCCGGCGCCGGTGAGCCCGCAGCCAGATATCCCAGCATGGCGGCACCGAGCAAAAGCCGCCGCGCGGCCAGAAGCGTTCCCATTTTCGTCCCCCTTGTCTTCCGCTCGCCGGACATGGCGCGGCGGTTCGGGGGCTTCGACGAGTGGCGACGCTCAGACTTGGGTCGTTGGCCAAAAAAAACTTCAGGGCGCCGTCTGCCGGGGATGAAGCAAGATGTCCGCACCGCCGCGTCGCTCGATCTTCAGGTCGAACAGGGCGGCGAGTCGCTCCGCCAGCGCTGCCCCATCGGTGATGCGGAAGCTGCCCGAAAGCCGGATCGCTCCGGTCCGGGCATCGGTCAGGTGAATCTTCACCAGCGAGACGGCATTGGCGCGCGCGACGACATCGCGAAGCGGCGTCCCGTCGAAATCGGCCATGGCTTCGGTCCAGCGCAGATCGTCCTGCCCGTCGGGCGGCGGGGGGAGGGCGGCAAATGCGACCCTTCCGCCAGGAGCCAGCGAGACGAGCCGGGGCGCCCGGACGGCGCCGGGCGTCGGCAGCATGACGTCGACACGGCCGCGCAGCAGATGGACCGCGACCTGGCGCGCCGAGCTCAGGCTGACATCGAAGATCGTCCCGCGCGCGGTGACGGTGCCGCCACCGGCCGCGACGACGAACGGTCGCGGATCATGCGCAACATCGAACCGCGCCCGCCCGCGCTCGAGCCGCAGGTCGCGGTGCTTGCCGTCGAAAGCGAAGGTGAGCAGACTATCGGCATCGAGCGTGACCTGAGAGCCGTCGGACAGGCCGAAGCGCCGTATTTCCCCGAGCCGCGTGGCGACCTGTATCGGCATGCCCGACGGCGGCGCGGAGGCCAGCGGCAGCCCGCGCTCGACCGGGGGCACGAGCCGATCGCTGGCGAGCAGCCAGAGGCCGGCAAGCGCGATGAGAGCGATCGCCACCAGGGCCGCGAGCATCGACCAGCGCCATTCGCGCGGTTGGTTCGCTGGCTCACCGGAATCCGCCATGTCCTCGTCTTCAGCGAGCAGCTTGCCCATGTTGAAGATCTCGGCGGCGCGATTATAGGCGGCAAGATGAAGCGCTCCGCGCTGCAGCCAGGCTTCGAAGGCCGGCCGATGGCGTTCGGCGTCCGGGCCTCGCAGCCGAGCAAACCAGGTCGCCGCCTCCTGCGCGAGCGGGTTGCCGCTACCGGTTTCATCGCCCTCGGGCTCGTCGCTCATGGTTGGAGTGCCTCACCGATCCGCAGGATCGCCTGCGCCATATGCCATTGTACGGTCCCGACCCTGATTCCCAGGCGAACGGCGATCTCCCGATAATCGAGCTCGTCGATACGATGAAGCAGGAAGACTTCGCGCGTGCGGGGCGGAAGCGCGGCGACGGCGGCCCGATAGCGACGTTTTACATCGTCCGCTTCGATCGCATAGCTCTGGTCCGGGGCGACCGCCAGCACCGGAGCCTCGTCGATCGAGAGATGGACCGCGCGCGTGGATGCCCGCTTGCCGCGGTCGATCAGCAGATTGCGCACGATGCGCTGAAGATAGGCCTCGGGATTGCGGAGCGGGCCCCGCGGGCGCGCCGCCGCCAGACGAGCAAAGGCATCCTGCACGATGTCCTGCGCGTCGCTGTTCGCCCGCAGCCGCCATCGCAGCAGTCGGGTGAGCCTGGGCGCCGCGCTACGATAGGTGCACTCGACAGCCTCGCGCCATTCGCGATCGGTCGCATCGTCGAGCGGACTGTCCTTGTCCTTTTCGGTCTCGTCCACCAAATCAGCCCGCCGACTGGGTGGGTGAGCAGCCGATCGGGACCGCGGGTAGATGATGTCTGTCGCGCATGGGGTCGCCATCCAGGCAACCGGCGTCGAGCCCTTGCGGGGGGATCGATGAGCGAGGGGATGCCGGACGTCGCCCCGTGGCAGTGGACCACGAGCATGGGCGCATGTCTGGCCGACCGACCGCCGGGTCGGGCGTGTGTGATGCCTGGCAGGACTATCCTACGGGCGGCCGCCGGCCAGTTCCGCTCCGTATGGTCACCATGCCTTGCCCGGTCGGCGGCTTCAAGACCGATCCGAAGAGGAGCGACCATCGTCATTGGTGGCGTGGTCATGTCGACGACTCTCTGCTTGGGTGAGGCCTTGCTCGGCCAGCGCCGCCAGTTCGTCGAAATGGGCATCGAGGAGCCGGATCGCCAGCCGCGACAGCTCAAGATTGATCTGGCGGCGGTCGCTCGGATCCGTCCGCCGCCCCAACAGGCCGCGCGCCACCAGACGGTCGATGATGCGGATCGCGGTTCGCGTGGGAACGCCGGACGAGAGGCACAGCGCCTTCGACGTCACGGCCCGGCGCGGGGTTCGCAGATAGAGCGTCATGACCATGTCCCAGGCACCAGGCGTCATGCCCCAGGGAGCGAAGCGGCGAAGCTGCAGCATTTGCGCGTGGATGAGAAATTGAGCGAGCGCCGTCCGGTCGACCTTGGTCGGGCGGCGCTCGGCCGTCATAGGCGCACGATCTCCGATCCTGCCGGTGCGAGGACATGGCCGCTCCGATAGGCCTCGATAAGCGCGACCTGCTCCGGCCCCAGCGCATCGATCGCGCCGCGTTCTGCCGAACCCACTTCCAACAGGGATGAGGGACAGCGGCCTTCGAAGTTGCCGAGATTGGGCCGGTGGATGCGATAGCCGGCGAGGGCGGCGAGGTCCGGAGCAAAGCTCGCGGCGACCTTGGGGGGATAAGCGAGCCACGGAAGCTCATAGGGCTTCAACCAGCCCAGCGTATAGCTGATGATCATGCCGCGGCGCGGTGCGGGCGTCCGATTGGCGCCGCCGGCATGGAGGGTCGAGCCGAGGAAGATCAGGGCCGCACCGGGCGGCATTTCCACGGGCAGGGCCTCGGTGCGATCGATGAGCGGCTCGTCCTGCCGGCGATGGCTCCCGGGCCAGACGAGGGTGGCGCCATTGGCCTCGCCATAGGGCGTGAACGGCCACATCACGTTGACCAGGAATTCGACGCCGAGGTCGGACCGAACGAGGCGGCTGCAGGGCCACATGTCCTGATCACGATGCGGGACCTGTTCGATGGAGCCGGGCAGCAATTCGATCGCCTGGGTGAGATTAAGCGCGATCCGATCACACCAGGGGCCCAGAACGGCCTCGACGATCGCGAGGATCATCGGATGCTGGACGAACGCAGCGGTCTCGTCCGACCGGACAAGCAGGCTGCCGAACCGTCGCGTGTCATTGCCGTAGAACGCGCCTTCAGCGCGGGGCGTCCGGGCAAAGACGGGCGCGAGATCGGCCGCCAGATGGTCGACCGCGTGCAGGGGCATCAGCGCGTCGAGAATGCAGTAGCCTTGCTCGGCCAGCCGTCTGACCGACGACGCCAGCACGGCAGGATCAGTGCAGGACATGATCACTCTCCGGGGCAAGGCTGCCGGCGGACCAGGTCGGCGGATCAACCAGTTCGGGCATCCAGGTGCCCGCCGCGGCCATCCGATCCGGGGTCCGTTCATCGATCTCGATCAGCATGGCGCCCGTCACGCCGCAAGCCAGCCGGCGAGGAACGCCGAGCGAGCGGCAGCGCCAGCCAAAGCTCGGGATTTGCTCAAGCCAGGCGATATCGGCGACGCAGCAATATCCGCGCACGCCCCGGTCGAGTGCGAACCGCACGGCCATCGTCACCAGAGCGTTGCGAAAGCGACGGCGGTCGACGGCGCGGAGATCGCGTGAAAGGCAGAAGCGCGATATCTCCAATATGTCGCCCGCTCGCGGTGGGGCGCCGTCGCACAGTTCGGGAAAGATCGACGCGAGGAGGTTCGGCGCCAAGGTCGGTAGCAGGCGCAGCGAGGCTTTATGACAACCGTCCGGTCCCGCCAGCAGGAGATAGGTGGCGCTCGCCGTGTCGAACTGATCGACCTCGAAACTGTCCGCAAGGACCGGGACGTCCCATTGAAGAAGATCGATGAATACGCGTTTGCGCTCACGGAACATGTTGGCAAGCGCGACATCTTCGCGGGTGTCGGTCAGACCGGATACACAATAAGGCATGATGCTCGCTCCTGGATGTCAGGCGCAGCATCCCGGCTTCCACGGCAAGGCTCAATTCCTCTGCCTGGAGGATGGCGTCATCCGTACAGTGCGGCATTATAGACGATTTGCCCGTCGAACAGCGCCCTGACCACCAACTGGGTCCGGGATGCGACGGCGTAGCGTCGCATCATCTCGCCGACATGCTGGTGAGCGGTGGCGGGCGAGACTCCCAGGATCCGGCCGATGGCCCAGTCGGTCTTGCCGGAAGCGACGAGCGGCAGGCAGTCGAGCTGCCTCTGGGTTAGCCTTGGAATGGCGGCGGGATCTCCGCAATTCCGCACCTTCAGGCGGCGCGCGCCTTCGAAAGCGCAGAGGCCGACCATCTGTGTCGTCATCGCCAACGCGAGATCGATCTCGACATCCCTTCCGCCAAAAGAGCAGGTGCCGCGATATTCACCAGGGATGTGGACCGGGACGGTGAACCCGTCGGAAAGGCCGAACCTCTTGGCCTGGTCCAGGATCGTGCGCTGACGCGGGGTCATCGCGATGAGCCGCGGGATGTCCTGCCACGCGAAGCCCACGGCACATTTCGCGCTCGCCGCATGCACGGGATCATCGAGATGATAGCCGTTGACGAGCGCCTGTTCGATCCAAGCCGGGTCGTAATTCATCAGGACGACCGCATCGGGCGGTGGCCGCACCAGATCGACATGGTGGTTAAGGGCGAACTTCTCGAAGCCCAGCCGAGCGGTCGCGTCGACAAGCAGATCATGCAGTTCGTTCTCGGCCGTGATCCGAGAGCAGGCGCTGGCGAAATCGATGAGATGTGATCGGATCAACATGGAAGCCTCCCATGATCAATGGGCGCCCAGCCGCGCATCCTCACCGATAGCTTGCTCCCCCCGTCGCGAGCGTCCCTACAGCAGGGCCATTCGGCCCCAATGTCCACTATCACCTTTCGGAACCGCCGTGCCAACCACGAGCCGCAGGAAAATGATCCAAAATAGCGCATTTCCGTTACGGAAATACGTCCGGGGAGTTGGAGGATATCTACCCGAGCAGGAGGGAGGGGGAAGATGCGGGAAGGGCCATTCGGGAGACTCCCATGTTCGACCATCAACCCTCAGCCCTTGAACGGCGCGGTGCCGCTCTTGCCGATCTCCTGGGCGGGCGCTGGGTCACCGGCCAGGCGATGTGCCGTTGCCCCGTTCATGACGACCGGACCCCGAGTCTTTCGATCCGCTTGGGACGGTCGGCTTTGCTGTTCAAATGCTTTGCTGGCTGTGAGCGCACCGACATTCTGCGCGCGATCGGGACGCTCGAGCCGTCGACGCTCTGTCGGCACAGTGTTCGCCAAGCCCTTCCAAGCCGCGTCGGGCGAGAGCCCGATCTCGGCCGTTCGGCTTGCAGGCTGTGGGCAAGCGCCCGCCCGCTCGCGGCAAGCCGGGCGGCCGCCTATCTCGAGGGCCGCGCCATCGATCTGCGTCCGGCAGCCTTGCGCTTTCACCCCCGGGTGCCGCTGGGAGCCGGTGCTGGACGCAGCTGGCGGCCGGCCATGCTGGCTGCGATCGAGCAGCGCGGGGTTGTGGTCGCGGTGCAGCGCACCTTTCTCGATCGCGACTGCCTGCGGCTTGCAGATGATCTGGCCGCTCCCCGGCGCATGCTGGGCCGGCCGCTCGGCGGCGCGGTGGTCCTGGCTCCGGCGGGCCGCTGCCTGGGCCTTGCCGAGGGGATCGAGACGGCGCTGGCCGCGATGATGTTGCTCGGCATTCCGGTCTGGGCGACACTGAGCGGCGAGCGTTTCGGCCATGTCGAGATCCCCGACAGTGTCGAACGGCTCATTCTCCTTCCCGACAATGATCGCGCCGGCGCCCTTGCCGACATCCGGGGCCGCGAGGCTCATGCACGTGCCGGTCGGTTCATCGAGACCTTATGGCCACCGGCGCACCTCAACGACTGGAACGATCTGCTCCGGACAGGAGGGAAGGGGGCGGGCGAGGGGGGCGGGTCGGTGGACTGATGGTCAGGACGCCCCCGCTCACGGAGTGTCCATCATGAACCGATCCTTCATCCTCGTCGCTGCGGCCAATTGCACCAAGTCGCCATCCAATGTCCGCACCAGCTCCAATCCAGCCAAGGATGCCCAGCTCGAGGCCAATATCGCCGAGCGCGGCATTCTCCAGAACCTCATCGGCGTGCCCGTCTCCCGCAAGAAGGGCCATTATCGCATCACCGCCGGCGGCCGCCGCCTCGATCGCACCCATGCCCTGATCGAGAAGGGGGTCTTCCCCGCCGATTATCAGATCCCGCTGATGGTGGTCGCGAGCAGAAAGGACGAGATTGAGATCAGCCTCTCGGAGAATTTCTTCCGTGAGGACATGAATCCGGCCGACGCCTGCCGCGCTTTCCAGGATATCATCGACACCGAGGGCAAGACGATCGCGGACGTCGCCCGGCGCTTCGGGCTGACCGAGCGCTTCGTCCAGGGGCGGCTGCGGCTTGCCGGGCTCGCCGAACCGATCTTCGACGCGCTGCGGGAGGGCGCCATCACCCTCGATGTGGCGATGGCTTATGCCTCGACCGCGGACATCGGTCGTCAGGCTGGCGTGTTCGAGAACCTGGCCAAGGCCTGGGGCGGCAACAATCCCGCCGAGATCCGGCGCCAGCTCTCGGTCGGGAGCTACAAGGGCGGCGACCCCAGGGCACTGCTGGTCGGCCGGGAGGCCTATATCGAAGCGGGCGGCACGGTCGAGACCGACCTGTTCAGTGACGCGACCGACGAGCTGTGGACCGATGGCGCGCTGCTCGATCAGCTCGTCGCGGCGAGGCTGGCGGCGGCGGCCGAGGAGATTCGCCAGCGCGAGGGCTATGCGGCGATCCGCACGGTGGCCGCCAGTCAGCCGACTTTCAGCGAAACCTATGGCTTGCGACGTGTCGTGGGCACGCCGGTACCGCTCACCGAGGTAGAGACCAGGCGCTGCACGGCGATCAAGGCCAAGATCGCGGCCATCGAGCAGGCGGCCGACGCTGCCGGCGACTATAGCGACGAGCAGCAGGTGCAACTCGACACGCTTGAGGAGGAACTTGGCGGGCTCCAGGATCGTCCCGAAGAGATCAGTGACGAACAGCGTGCCTCGGCGCTCGCTTATGTCGTGATCGGTCCCGATGGCGTGCCCGAGCTGCACGACCAGCTCTATGTCGCCCCGGTCGAAGCGGAGGACAGCGGCGATGCTGAGGGCAGCGCCGATGGCCAAAGCCATGATGAGGGGGATGGCTCCGAGGCGGCCGTTGCGGCCGCCAAGCCGGTGGTGAGCCAGCGGCTTGGCGACGAACTCGCGATGATGAGGACCGAGCTGCTCGCGCTCCATGTCGCGAGCGACCCGCACTTCGCGCTCGATCTCGGCATCTTCTTCATGGCCGAAGCGGCGATACGCGCCATGGGGTCCTCTGGGCTTCCGACCGAATTGCGTGCCCATGCACCGACGCCGCGGGCGCATGGCTTCGTCAGCATCGCGCCTGCGGC
The DNA here is from genome assembly GCA_963540925.1 of uncultured Sphingomonadaceae bacterium. GTDB lineage: Bacteria > Pseudomonadota > Alphaproteobacteria > Sphingomonadales > Sphingomonadaceae > Rhizorhabdus. The sequence continues at coordinate 15,788 of CAUTRN010000043.1, read as the reverse complement.
CGTGGCGTGGTCGAAGCTCGACGACGGTCTCGACCGTAGTTGGGCGGAGCATGAAGACGTCACCGCCCGTTACGACGCCTTCTGCGCCCTCGACGACGGGGCCCGGGCGGCCTGGCTGGGCTGGGCGATCGCGCGCACCCTCCATGCGGTTCCGGCCGGCAAGACCGGGTCGGCGCTGCTCGATCATCTCGGAACCAGCCTCGATATCGATGTTGCCGCCTGGTGGCGGCCGACCGCCGGCAATTATTTCGACCGGATCAGCAAGCCCGCCATCCTGGCGCTGATGGACGACATCGGCGGTCCCGAGCTCCGCTCGCGCTACAGCGCTGCCCGCAAGCATGACCTGGCGGCTTCGGCCGAAAGCCTGTTCGCCGGTCAGCTGATCGTCGACGCCGACGTCAAGGCGCGCGCGCTCGCCTGGGTGCCCGATGCCATGCGCTTCGCGCCGCAATCCGCTCCTGCGGGCGGTGACAGCGATGACGAGACCAGCGCTACCGGGCCGTTGACGGCAACCGGCGAGAGCGACCCGGCGAGCCCGCCACCTGTCGAGGGCGACGCCTCGCTCGACCAGGCCGCCTGACGAGGGCCGGCCGGGCGTCCCAATCTGCGCCCGGCCGCTCTTTCCGCACCTTCCCAGGAACGCGCTCCGCCGGCGACCGGCCGCGCGAAGGGCATGCTTTTACCAGGAGACTGATCATGTCAGACTGCGTCCCTGCCGCCATCCGCATCGGCGGCATCCTGCTCCCGGCCGAGATCGCCGCCTTCACCGCCATCGTGGCGCGCGAGCGCCTGACGAGGCCCGAAGGGGCGCCGTTCGTGATCGCTGAGATCAGTGGGCGCGAGCCCATCGATCTGGTCTGTGACGCGGCGATCTGCGGCAGCCTCGACGAGATCGAGGCCTTCTGCATCGCACACCGCTTGCCGTTCCGGCGCTGGTGCGGCGCCTTGCCCGGCCTGTGGGAAGCCGAGCGCCTCGTCTATGACGGTCGCAGCGAACCGCGCGTCTATATGGCCACCGACAGCGACCTGCTGGTCGCCACCGAGGCCGAGGTCCGCTCGCTTGGGTCGATCGAGGCGGTGCGGGCTTATTTCTGCTCAGGCGATCCCTGCATTCCGCCCTTCGCCATTCTTGGAACCTATCCCAAATGACCGGCGGCGCGAACCAACCCGCCAAGCGCCACCTCCCGACCATCGACATGTGGCGGGCCTTGCTCGACATGAGGGCGCGGCGCGGCCGATATTGGCAGCGGGCGCTCCTCGACATGTGGCGGACCGGTGCTGACGAACGCGAACCCTTCGCGGCTTCGCTGCGTCTGGTCCGCAACCAGCTCGGCCCAACCTGGCTGGGTCGTCTGAGCGCTTCCTCGCTCGATGCCGCGGCAGGGTTGGTCGCGGCTTTCGACAGCTTGCCGCGGATGTGCGCCACCCGGCTTCCCGGTTTCGATGGGCCGATCGTCCTGCGGCGCGGCGAGAGCGGTTATTGGCGGCTTCCCGAGGGCTGGACCGTCGAAGGGTTCAACGAGCTGTTCGAGGCCTCGCCGGCTCAGATCGCTGCCATGGAGGCGGGTTCGATGTTCGGCTGGGCCATAGCGGCCGCCGATCCGCGAACCTATGACGAAGAGGGCAAGCCGATCCCATCCGACCTGCGCAATGCCTGACGAACACGGGCCGCCCCGATGGCGGTCGGCACTGCCATCCGCTGGCCCCAGGGCGGCGGAGGGAAGCGGGTGGGGGAGGGGCGGAGGCGGCGATCGCGCGGTCTCCGCCCCCATCCTTTCAAGGAGATTTGCCATGTTGGTGACGGCTTCTACCGAGCGCCCGGTCCCGGGCGCATTCAAGGTCGACATTTCGCGCGGCACCAATGTCGATCGCGTCTCGTCCGAATGGTATTCACGCCCCGATGACGAGAAATATCTGTCGCTCACCGCGCTTCATGCCGCGGTGCTCGCCAGGGCCCAGGCCGCGCACACCCGGATCGTCGAGAGCAAGGTGATCCGGGTCGAGGCGCGCGCCGGCGATCCCGAGCGGCTGTCGCTGATCGTCCCCGAGAGCGAGGCGGCGCTGGCGCCGACCCACTGGTCGTTCGGCCAGATGTGCAGCCTGATCGGGGCGCCGGCCGCCTATCTGCGAACCCTCCCGGCGGCGCTCGCCGGGATCAACGTCCAGCACGGCCTGCTCGCGCATCGTGGCGAGCAGGTGAAGCTTCTCGATGTCGAGCAGGCCGATGGCAGCCGCCGCGCCGAGCTGCGGGCCGCCACCGGCCCCGATTACGGCCGGATCTGGGACCATGAGCTGGTCGAGGCGGTGATGAAGTTCGCCGGCGACGGGGTCGGCGATACCCGCTGGAAGGTGCCCGGCATGCTCGACTGGGGCAGCATGCATTACAACCCCTATGTCGACATCGGCCGCGACACGACGACGCTTTATGCCTCGGATCGCGACGTCTTCCTCTTCCTGGTCGACGACACCCATCCGATCGAGGCGGGCAAGCTGCCCAACGGCGATCCCGACCTGTTCTTTCGCGGCTTCTACTGTTGGAACTCCGAGGTGGGGGCGAAAACGCTCGGCGTCTCGACCTTCTACCTTCGCGGGGTTTGCATGAACCGCAATCTGTGGGGCGTCGAGCAGTTCGAGGAGATCAGCATCCGTCATTCGAAATTCGCCGCCAACCGCTTCGCCCATGAGGCGGCGCCCGCGCTCACCCAATTCGCCGACTCATCGCCCGGCGGCTTCATCGCCGGGGTGAAGACCGCGCGCGAGCGGATCGTCGCCCGCACCGATGAGGATCGCGAAGATTTTCTGCGGCGGCGCGGCTTCACGAAGAGCGACACCAACCGGGTCATCCAGACGGTGCTCGCCGAGGAAGGCCATCCACCGGCGTCGCTCTACGATTTCGTCCAGGGCATCACCGCGGTGGCACGAACCCGCCCGCACCAGGATGCCCGGCTCGAGCTCGAGGGCAAGGCCCGGACCCTGCTCGCCCGCGCCGCTTGACCTCCAACCCGTGCGGCCTCGCCGCAGCGGAGCCCATCGAGGAGATCCGTCATGTCCGATCTTCGCCTACGGCGCCGCTATCGCGCGGCGCTGCGCTCCATGCCGCGCGTCGCTGCACGGGTCTTCTGGATGCACCGCATCCAGGATCTTTCAATCACCGAGATCGCGTCCCGGCTTGGCCTCGACCATGACAAGGTCGAACAATCACTCGCCGACGCGATCGTCGCGATCGACCACGCGGATCGTGATGGCCCGCCGCCCTTCCGCCTCGACGATGCGCCGGGTTTCGGCGGCGTCGTCATCCTCCAGCAGATAAACGATAGCGATGTCGGCGCCCTCGCGGGCGTAGAGCGCCGCTACCGCTCGTCCGATGCCGCTGTCGGCCCCGGTGATGATGGCGACCTTGCCTGCGAGCCGGTCCGATCCCTTGAAGCGCGGCTGCCATGCGGGCTTGGGGGCCAACTCGCTCTCATGACCCGGCAGGGCATCTTCATGGATCATCGGGGCGGTCTCGGACATGCTGTATCTCCTTATGCGACCAACAACCCATTGACGCGCAAAGAGTTCTCGCGGGCCGGAGTTTTGCCCGGCGACGACTCCGCGATCTGGCCCGACGGTGACCGATGCCGAGCCCGGTCGAAGGGACGTCCCAGAAACGACCGCACGGTAGAAGCCGGCGACGTGGCGAATGAGCTTCGATCGTCCGGTTAACCTATATCGAAGCGCAGCGCAGCTTTTCGGTGCTCCATGAGTTGGAGCCCAGAGGCTCCACCCTTCTCGCAAGATCGCCCCCGGCATGCAGCCACGCCATTCCCGTCCCCTATTGTCGCTCGGCTCGGTGATCCGTGTCGTGCTGTGCGCCGTCGCGCTGCCCGGCTTGCTCGCCGGCTGCGGCAAGGAACGCCGCCTGCTCGATCCCGATCAGCCCATAACGGCGCCGACATCCTCGACCGACCCGCGCCTTCCCGCCTTTCACGGCAATGCGCTTCAGGTGTCGCAAGGGGGCCGTTATTTCACCTGGTATGGCTGCGGTGGCTGCCATGGCGGGGATGCGCAAGGGCCGCGGGACCTCGCCGACATGAGATGGCGCCGCGGTTCGGGTGTCGACCAGGTCTACGCTTCGATCGCGGCCCATGGAAAGCTCGGAGCCCGGATCCCGCCCGAGCAGCTGTGGCAACTGGCGGCCTATGTCGCCCAGCTTCCCGGGCTCGATCCCGCCTATCGCCGGCGGCAGGACGCCGATCAGCGTGGCGAGGCGGAGGGCGCGACATGGCGGGGCCCGCTGCCATGAGACGCCCGACGTGTCTTCCCATGCTGCTGCTCGCGGGATGTTCGGGCGCGCAGACCCCGCTCGATCCCGCCGGACTCCAGTCTCACCAGCTCTTCTCGCTGTTCACGCTGATGCTTTGGGTGTGCGGCATCGCTTATGGGTGCGTGCTCCTCTTCCTCGGCTGGAGCATCTGGCGCGCACGTCGCCTCATCGACGAGCGCCCCGGCGGGGAGGCCGGCGATCGCCGCCTCGGCCGGGGCCTGTGGGCTTGGGCGATCCTGATCACGGGCGGGCTTGCGGTCCTCGCCACGGCGAGCTTCCTGACCGACTGGAGCCTGGCCCGAGCGGAGCGCGCCGGAGCGCTCGAGGTGCGCATCACCGGCCATCAATGGTGGTGGCGGATCGAATATCGTGACCCGCAAGGCGGCGGCTGGATCGAGACCGCCAACGAGCTCCATCTGCCGCTGGGCCGCACCACCCTCGTCTCGCTCGGGTCGGCCGATGTCATCCACAGCTTCTGGGTGCCCAACATCGCTGGCAAGATGGACTTGGTACCCGGCCGGGCCAACCGGATGGCGCTGACGCCGCGCCGCACTGGCTGGTTCCGCGGCCAGTGCGCCGAGTTCTGCGGCGTACAACATAGCCATATGGCACTGGACGTGTTCGTCCAGAAGCCGGAGGACTTCGCCGCCTGGCTGGCGAAGCAGCGCCGACCGGCGACCGCGGCGGCTGCGCCCGACCTCGAGCGCGGCAGGAAGATCGTCGCGCAAGGCGCTTGCGCAGCCTGCCACCGCGTGCGGGGAACGACGGCGGCGGGCCGCGCGGGGCCCGATCTCACCCATCTCGCCTCGCGCCGGTCGCTTGCCGCGGGCGCGCTGCCGATGACGCGCGGGGCGATCGAGGGCTGGATCCTCCAACCCCGCGCCGCGAAGCCCGGCACGATGATGCCGCCGATCCCGCTGGCGCCGCGCGACGCCGATGCGGTGTCGGCCTATCTGGTGACCCTGCGATGACCCCCGAGCGGCGAGCTGAGCTGGCCAAGTCCTGGCGCGACCCGCCGGGACTATGGGGCTTCCTCACCACCGTGGACCATAAGCGGATCGCCGCGCGCTATGTGTGCACGACGATCGCCATGCTCTTCCTGGCCGGCATGCTCGCGCTCGATATGCGCCTTCAGCTCAGCCAGCCGGGCATGGCGCGGATGGGCCCGCAGGAATATAATGAGGCCTTCTCGCTCCACGGCTCTACGATGCTATTCCTGGTGTCGGTGCCGGTCATGGAGGCGATGGCGCTATGGCTGGTGCCGCTGATGCTGGGCCAGCGCAACGTCGCCTTCCCGCGGCTCTCCGCGTTCAGCTACTGGCTCTATCTGGGCGGCGTGCTGATGCTCTGGGTGCCGCACGCCCTCAACATCACGCCCGATCTAGGCTGGTTCGAATATCCGCCATTGTCCGGTCCCACTTATTCTCCCGGCCACCGCGCCGACATCTGGGCGCAGATGATCACCTTCACCGAGGTCGCGGCGCTGGCCGCCTCGGTCAACATCGCCGCGACCATCCTGAAGATGCGCCCGCCGGGGATGAGCTTGCGGCGCATGCCGCTCTTCCTCTGGGCGATGCTCGTCGCATCGCTGATGACGATCCTCGCGCTGCCCTCGGTGATGCTGGTGACGAGCATGCTGATCGCGGACCGACTGGTCTCGACCCAGTTCTTCGCAGCGGCCGCCGGCGGCGACGTGATCCTGTTCCAGCACCTCTTCTGGTTTTTCGGTCATCCCGAGGTCTACATCATCTTCGTGCCGGCGGTGGGCTTCGTCTCGGCGATCGTGCCGGTGTTCGCGCGGCGACCGATGTTCGGCCATAGCGCGATGATCGTGTCGATGGCGGCGATCGCCGTCCTCGCTTTCGGCCTGTGGGTCCACCACATGTTCGCGGTCGGTCTGCCGCGGGTGGGGAATGCCTTCTACACCGCGGCCAGCATGGCAATCGCGCTGCCGGCAGGCATCCAGATCTTTTGCTGGATCGCGACGATCTGGTCGGGAAGACCCCGTTTCGCGACGCCCTTGCTATGGGTCGTCGGCTTCCTGCTCACCTTCGTGATCGGCGGCCTGTCGGGGGTGATGGCGGCCTCCGCTCCGCTCGACCTGCAGCTCACCGACAGCTACTTCGTCGTCGCCCATTTCCATTATGTGCTGGTCGGCGGCGCGATCTTCCCACTGCTCGGAGCCTTTAGTTTCTGGTATCCCAAGGCAACCGGCCGGCTGCTGTCCGAACGATGGGGCAAACTCAGCTTTGGGCTGATCTTCGGCGGCTTCAACCTCGGCTTCTTTCCGATGCATCTGCTCGGCCTGCTCGGCATGCCGCGGCGCATCTACACCTATCCGGCCGACATCGGCTGGACCGACCTCAACCTCGTCGCGACGATCGGATCGGCCATCGCGGTGCTGGGCGGGCTCATTTTCGTCGCCAATGCCCTGCTCAGCCGCACCCGGGGCGTACCCGCCGGCGCCGATCCCTGGGGCGGCGAGACCCTCGAATGGGCGACCGCCTCGCCGCCGCCGCAGCATAATTTCGACTGGACCCCAGTTGTCGATGACCTGGCACCGCTGTGGAAGCCCGGCGGGCTCGCGGTGATGGAAGGGCTCGCCACCGACCGCCGCGAGATAGTGGTAACCTCGGTGGTCGAGGCCGAGCCACTCTACCGCCAGAACAGCGTCGGGCCCTCGATCTGGCCGCTCGTCGCGGGCGTCGCTTTGTCGGCGCTGTTCGTCGGCAGCATCTTCACCCCCTGGGCGCTGGTGTGGGGCGCGATCCCGGTCGGCGGCGCGGTCGCCTGCTGGTTCTGGCCGACGCGTCCGCGCGCGACCGACGGGCCGTTCGCGAAGGAGGGATGATGGAAGAGTCTTCCCCAAGCGTCGTTGGTGATCTCTCGACCCTGCCGGGCAGCGCCACCGGGCCCGCCCATCTGGTGTGGTGGGGCAATATCGGTTTCATGCTCATCGAGGGCATGGTCTTCCTGCTCGCCTGCGCCTGCTATCTCTATCTGGCCGGGCAGTCGCCGGCTTGGCCGCCGGTCGGGACGACGACGCCCGATCTGCTCTGGGGTGGTCTCTTCACGGGCGCGTTGCTGCTGTCCGAGATCCCCAATCTCTTCCTGCTGCGCGCCTCGACCGGCAAGAAGGCGGCTCCCAGCCGCTGGCTTGCCGTGCTGATGACGCTGCTGGTGACGGGCCTTCTTGCCATCCGCGGCGTCGAGTTCGCCCATCTCAACGTCAGCTGGCACGACAATGCCTATGGATCGGTGGTGTGGATGCTGATGATCCTCCACACCATCCACCTTTTCACCGAGTTGGGCGAGACCGGCGTGCAGGCCATCTGGCTGTTCACCCACAAGATCGGTGACGACCAGTTCGCCGACGTCGAGGACGACGCCAATTACTGGACCTTCGTCGTCATCGCCTGGGTGCCGATCTATGGGCTTGTCTATTGGATGCCGCGATGGGTGTAAGGGGTTCTCTCGCCCTCGTCGCGCTGGCGGCCGCGAGCCCGGGCGAAGCCCATGTCGCGGACTATGCCGCCCCGGCGCCCGATTGGACCTGGGATGCGTGGGTCACGGCTCCGCTGATCCTTTCGTTGGTCCTCTTCCTGATCGGCTGGCGCAGGCTCCATCGCCGTTCCACGACAGGGGCGGCCCTGCTGACCCGGCGCGGTGCCCTGTTCCTCTGCGGTTGGCTGCTGCTGGCCGGGGCCGTGGTGTCTCCCCTCCATCAGCTCGGCGAGCGCTCGTTTGCTGCGCATATGTTCGAGCATGAGCTGCTGATGTTGGCCGCGGCCCCGCTTCTGGTGTTGTCGCGGCCGCTAGGGCCGATGCTGTGGGCCTTTCCTTCCGGTGGAAGGCGTCTGCTCGGTGCATTCTCCGCTCTGGCGGCCGTCCGGACCGCCTGGTCGGCGCTCACCGGCCCCGTCACGGCCACGATCGTCCAGGCCGCGGCGCTCTGGTTGTGGCACGTGCCGTCGCTGTTCGATCGAGCTCTGGCTGCCGAAGGCTGGCACGCCGCTCAGCATTTGAGCTTCCTGGTCTCGTCGTTCCTGTTTTGGACGGCCATGATCGCGCGCACCACGGCGAAAGGCACCGCGGCGATGTGCCTTTTCGCAACCTCGCTGGTGGCGGGGGCGCTGGGCGCGCTGATGGCCTTCGCGGCGAGTCCCTGGTATCCGCGCTACGAGGCCATGGGCCTCGCTCCCTTCGGACTTTCGCCGGTCGAGGACCAGCAGCTGGCCGGGCTGCTGATGTGGGTCCCGGGCGGGATGGTCCATGCCGCGGCCGCGCTGGCGATCATCCACATGTTGTTGCGCGACGAGCGGGAGGTGCGGCTTGCCTGATAGCCTGAAGCTCGTCGCGATCCTGCTCGGGCTGGGCGTCGTGGGCGCGCTGGCGTCGGGGATCATCCAGCACCGCGAAAGCGAGCTTCAGGCCCACCGCGCGGCGGAGGCAATGACCGGCGGCCGTGTCGCTGCCGGCCAGGCGGTGATCGCGCGATATGGCTGTGGCGCCTGCCATGTCATACCGGGCATCAGCGAGGCCAGTGGTCGGGTCGGTCCCTCCCTGCGGGCTTTTGCCCTGCGCGCCGTCATCGCGGGCCGGCTGAGCAACGATCCGGCGAACCTCGCGCTGTGGGTGCGACATCCGCAACAGGTCGTTCCCGGCAATGCGATGCCCGACCAGCGCGTGACCGCGCAGGAGGCGCGTGACATCTCGGCCTATCTCTACACGCTCAGATGATCCTTGGCGCTCAGGCGCAAATTCGTACCGGCACCGTCTTGGCCGCCGGCACATGGCTCTGCTCGGCATGATGTTCTACCGGGATCAGCACATTGGCCTCGGGATAATAGGCGCCGAGACAACCGCGCGGAATGTCATAGGCGTGGACGATCAGGCCGTCGCGTCGGCGTTGGACGCCATCGCCGGCGTCGCTTTCCAGCGCGACGATCTGGCCCTCGGCGAGGCCCGCCGCCGCCATGTCTTCGCGATTGACGAGCAGCGCGTCGCGGGTGCCCTTCACGCCGCGAAAGCGGTCGTCATAGCCGTAGATGGTGGTGTTGAACTGGTCGTTCGACCGTAGGGTCACGAGGCGGAAGCGCCCTTCGGCCTCGTCGAAGCCCGTGGCGCTGAGACTCGACGGCGCGAGGAACTCGGCTTTCTTGCTCGGTGTCTCCCAAATCCGCTCGGCCGCCTTGTTGCCCTTCCAGAAGCCGCCTGGGGTGAACAGCCGTGCGTTGAAGTCCTTGAAGATTTCGGGATAGGTCGCCTCGATCGCGTCTCGTATCCTGGTATAATCGTCCGCCCACGCCTCCCAGTCGACCCGCGGGTTGGGCGGCACGATCCGCCGCGCGATCTCGGCGACGATGCGCGGCTCGGACAGCAGATGCGGGCTCGCTGGCGTGGACTTGCCGCGCGACCCATGAATGCAGCTCGTGGAGTCCTCGACGGACACAGCCTGCGGACCGCTTGCCTGCACATCCTCCTCGATCCGCCCGAGGCAGGGCAGCAGATAGGTGACCTTGCCCGGAAACAGATGGTTGCGATTGAGCTTGGTGGCGATCTGAACGGATAGTGCGAGGTCCGTCCAGGCGGCCTCCATCGGGCCGGTTTCTGGCACGGCGCGGAGGAAATTGCCGCCGAGGCCGATGAACGCCTTTACCGATCCATCGATGATTCCGCGGCAGGTCGCGACCGTGTCGAGGCCTTTCTCGGTAGGCGGATCGAAACCGTACAGTTCCTTGAGCTTGTCGACCGGCGCCAGTTCGGTTTTCTCGGTGATGCCGACGGTACGCTGGCCCTGGACGTTCGAATGGCCGCGCACCGGGGTGGGGCCGGCGCCCGGCTTGCCGATATTGCCGCGCATCAGCAGCAGGTTCACCAGCATGCGGACATTCTCGACGCCCTTCACATGCTGGGTCAGTCCCATGCCGTAGATGCCCAAGACCGCCTTGCTCCTGGCATAGACGCGCGCCGCCTCTTCAAGGGCCGACTGGGCAAGGCCGGAATCGCGCTCGATCTCCGTCCATTCGGTGGCGCGCACCTTGTCGGCGAAGGCCTCAAAATCCTTGGTGTGCTGCTTGATGAAATCATGGTCGAGCACCGGCGGCTCGCCGACAGCGAGGGCGGCCGCGTCCCATTCGATCAGGAACTTGGCGATGCCCATCATCGCGGCTATGTCGCCGCCGGCGCGGACCTGGTGATATTGGGTCGAGATCTGGGTTTCCTTGCCCGTCGTCATCTCGATCGGGTTCTGCGGGTCGGTAAAGCGTTCCAGCCCGCGCTCGCGCAGCGGGTTGAAGGTGATGATCTCTACCCCGCGCTTCCGCGCCGATCGCAGGTCATGGAGCATGCGCGGCGCGTTCGACCCGACATTCTGGCCGAAGAACAGGATGGCGTCGCACGCCTCGAAATCCTTCAGTTGGGTGGTGCCCACCGGCACGCCGATCGCCGCCTTGAGCCCGACCGAGGTGGACTCGTGGCACATGTTCGAGCTGTCGGGCAGGTTCTGGTTGCCGAACATCCGCGCCATCAGCGCGTACATATAGGACGCTTCCAGGCTGGTCCGGCCCGACGAGTAGAACACCACCGATTTGGGATCGAGTGGCTTGATCGCCGCGGCGATCGCGTCGAAGGCCTCGTCCCAGCTGCAGGCGACATATTTGTCGGTTGTGGGGTCATAGCGCAGCGGGTGGGTCAGCCGGCCATGCTGCTCCAGATCATAATCCTTCCAGCCGCGCAGATCGGCTAGCCTATGTTCCTCGAAGAATTCGGGCGTAGTGCGCAGCTTGGTCAGTTCCCAGGCGGTGGCCTTTGCGCCTTCCTCGCAGAATTCGGCCGGATGGTGATCGGCGGGCTTGGGCCAGGCGCAGCTCACGCACATGAAGCCATCGGGCTTGTTCTGCCGGGAGAGTTGGCGGAGCGCATCGGGTGCGACATGTTCCCGCGGAAGGATCTCGGCAAGCGACCGAACCGAGCCCCATCCCCCGACCGGCCCCTGATAGGCCTTGAATTCCGGTTCGTCGGCGCGCTGCTTGCTCATGATGCGATCTTCTCAAAGGGCAACCGGACAATCGTCCCGCGCCAGGAGCTCGGCGATGTCGCTATCATTGTAGGATTGGCCGTTATCGAGCCGCAGCGTGCACCGGGAGCGCAGGTCGACCGGCGTTGCGAGAAAGCGGCGCAGGATCAGGCGGAGCGGACCACTATCCTGTTCGTCCTTGGGAAGCGGAGGAAGAATTACGTCGCCGGCGTCGTCCTCGCGCTCGAGCGTGAGCGTGCCGCGTTGGTTCCAGATCTGGTCGTCATGTGCCATGGCGGGCGGTTCGGACGCATTGGCCCGCGCATGCGCCGAATTACGGTTCTGTTCCCCGGGCAGGATTTTATGCGGGTGTTCGGCCATGACGACTTCCATGAGGTCAAGCCGGGTCAACGGCTGGCCGACGCCGCTGTTCCTCGGCGAAGCGGCGATAAGAGCGGATGCCCGCGCTTGCGGGCACCGGGCTCTATCTCGCCAGCGCTCGACCGGATCTGCGGCTGCGCCTTGGTCCGGCGCTTCGGGTCACGATCCCTTCCGCGGCGTCCAGCGCGGAGCGTGGGCCAGGCAATGGGCGGCGGGTGGGGGGCTAGGACGCCGTTGCAGAGGAGAGAGGGCTTTTGAGGGGTGTCGCCGAGGAATGGTCCGAGGCGGCATCATTCAGGAGTTGAGACCATGAACATCGGTGAATTCAAGAGCGTCGAGGGCCGTCTGATGGGATCGATCGCGACCCGCACGATCGACCTGCCGCGGATCGGCCTGCGGCCGGTCGACAGCGCCAATGACCGGGCGCCTGTCTATGAGGTCGTCGTGCGCAATGTGGGCGGTCGCTGGGTCCAGATCGGCGCGCTGTGGGAGGCCGTCTCCAATGCGAGCGGGGAGGCGTTCCTCCAGGGTTCGCTCGAGGATCCCAGCCTCGTCGAACCGCTGCCGATCGCGTTGTTCGGCACCGAGGCCGAGGGCTACCGCGTCGCCTGGCGGCGTCCGCAGCGGCGCGACGATTTCGGGCCGGCGACCCGTTCGCCGCGTCGCGACTTCGGCGAGGGCGAGGGCCGTGGCGGCTTCGGTGACAGCACCGCGCGCCATGACGGCTCGCTCGCCGGCGCCGGCGAGAGCGACGACGACATGCCGTTCTGACGGCGTCGATCATCGCGTCCAACGGAGCGGGGCAGGGCGACGACGTCCTGCCCCGTTCTTTTTGTCCAGCATCCCCTGGAGGAGCCAGCCATGGCATCGTCACCAACATCGTCACCGGCCTGCGGCCGCGTGAGCCGCTTCGCCGACCTCGCCCAGCTCTATGCCGAGCAGGTCGCCACCCCCGAATATCAGGCCGCCTTCGGCGAGCCGCTTGGCCTGACCATCATCGCCCCCGGCGAGGAACCCGCCGAGCATGACATGCCCGATCCGTTCGCCGCCCAGCATGACTGCGGCGCGATCGTCGCCACCCTGTTCGACCTGTTCGCCGACACCCGTCTCGAGGCGCTCGCCGCAGATATCGCCTGGGGGTTCGTCAACAGCTTCCACTTCGTCGCCGGCAAGCTCGAGCGGCAGGAGGACCGTCTCGCGGAGGAGGTCGGCGAGATGGCCCGCCATCCCGACATGAGCGAGGTGTTCAACCGCGAGATGGAGGAGCGGCAGCTCCTGTGCCAGTCGGTCGCCGAGCAGCGCGCGGCGGTCGAATGCATGCGCGACTATGCCGCCGAGATGTACCGCGCCCAGGCCGGGCGTCCCTGGTCGCCGGCGCGCGGCACCAAGGCGTCTTCGGCCTCGACGGCGAGCCAGATCGCCGCGCTCGACTTCCTGCGCGCGCGCCAGCTGGCGACCCGCGAGCGGCATCTGCCCCAAGGGCCGATCGTCGTCCTGTCGGGGCCGGCGACCTGGCATGATTATCAAGCACTCTGGACCAAGCTCGACGAGGTCCATGCCCGCATCCCGCACATGACCCTGGTCACGACGGGCCAGCGCAAGGGCGCGGATGCGATCGCGACCGCCTGGGCGGCGCGCCCCGGGGTCGGGGTTCCGGTGGTGGCCTATGGCCTCTACGGGACCGGACGGAAGACCGCCTTCACCCGCAACCGCAAGCTGGCCGAGTTGAAGCCGGTCGAGGCGATCCTGTGCGAAGGATCCGGGCTTCAAGCCAATCTCTACCAGCTTCTCCGCGAGGCGGGCACGCCAATCCACGCCTTCCGTCAGCGCGACCAGGTGGCCGACCGGCCCGCCCACCAGCGCACCCACTGACATCCAGCACGCCCGGACCGGTTCTACACCGGTGCCGGGCGTCGCCTCTTCCCCATTCGAAGGAGAAACGCCATGGCCATCCCCGAGGCCTTTCGGGCCAATTTCTACACCCTGCTCAGGGCCGCCGCCGATGACTGCCTGGCGCTGATGGAATGCCGCGATGCCGCCACCGGTGTGCCGCGCTATGTGATCTGCGCGGTGGGTTGGGACGGTGAGCTTTTCCAGATGACGCCCTTCGGCCATCTTCACGATGGCGATCCCTTCGAAGCCTATCTGCCGCCCGAAAACAGCGAGCCCAAGGGGCCGTGAGCGGGAAGGTCCGCCGGCACCGCATGGGGACAGGTCAGGCGCCGAATCGGGCATCGAGCCCGAGTCGGTGCCAGGGCGCCCAGCCGAACGGTTCCGTGATAAAATAGCTGCTGGGAGTCCTAGCATGGCACGGGGACAGCGCCGGCCTCAAGGACGACGGGGCCCCACCATTTTCCCGGGCGGAACGGCCGACAGAGGATTCCGCGAGCGGGTGGCCGCCCGAGAAAATCGTTTCCCCCATCGCCGCGCAAGCGCGGTCGCCTTCGGCGCTCCCTGACCCCGTCGCTCAGAGCCCGTGCCGTTGGGAAAGCCTCTTTCAACTCCATCCGAGGAGGCTATCCATGACCGCCAACACCCGCTTCGCCGACATCGCCAACCTGTTCGCCGGCACCGATGCCGAGCCGTCGGATCGCTTCGCCACCGCCTTCACCCCAAGCATTGACGGGTTCCGGATCAGCCGCGCCGACGAAGAGACCGACGCCGACATGCCCGATCCTTTGGCGATGGAACGCGCGGTTGAACTGATGGTGACGACGATGTTCGACGCGCTGCGCGACAGCCGGCTCGAACCCTTTGCCGAGCGCCTCAGCTGGGGAATCGTCCATGCCTTTCATAAGGTCGCCGACCAAGTCGCGGGCGAGGCCGATCGCGCCGCCCAGCAGGTCAAGGGCCTGATCCGCGGCGCCGACGGCAGCGAGGTCGCGATGGGCGAGCTCGAGGACGCGCAGACGCTGTGCCGCTCGCTCGACGAGGCCGAGGAGGCGCTCGCCTGCCTGCGCGATCATGCCGCCGAGATGTTCCGGACCGAGACCGGCCGGCCCTGGTCGACGGCGCGCGGATCCTTGGTGTCGAGCAAGCGGACCGCCTCGGTGATCGCGGCCCAGGATTATCTCGCCGCGCGCGCCAGCCGGAAGCGCGAAGCCCATGCCCCGACAGGGCCCGTGGTGATCTTCTCGGGCGGGCAGGACTGGGAAGATCATCGCCAGCTCTGGACGATCCTCGACGGGATCAAGGCGCGGGTTCCGGCGATGGTGCTGGCGACGACCGCCCAGGCCAAGGGCTGCGACGCGATCGCGGCGGCCTGGGCGGCGAAGACCGGCGTCCAGCTCGTGGCGTTCGGGCTCGATCGCAGGCTCGGCAATCGGGCCGGATTCGTGCGCAACGAGCGGATGATCGCGTTGCGGCCGGTCGAAGCGGTGGTGTGCAAGGGCTCGGGTTTGCAGGCCCATCTGGCGCGCGAGGTGCGCAAGGCGGGGGTGCCGGCGACCATGCTCAGGGCGGACAGCCAAGCGGTGCGGACTCGGTGAGCGACGCTGGCCGGCGCGGGGTGCGAACCTCGCGCCGGCTTTTCTTTTTTTGCTGTTGGAGGATCGCCGCACTCGATGACCCGGCCAAAGGGAAGGGGCCGGGTCGCTCGCGCGGGCGATGCGGCCCGCCAAGGCGGGCCGGCCTCCTGCGCGCGGCTCCGCCGTGCTCGTCGCTGGGACGCCCTATGGGCGACCTGATGGTCAGGCGGGCTCCATTCCCACCGTTCTGGCGGTCTCAGAGCAGAGCAGGGTCCTGGGTGAGAGGAATGCTGGAGACACGAGCAGAGTTTGGAAGCGATCGACGACCACATCGCCCCCCCGAAGCCCCGTCATTTCTTTTCGGGGTCACGCTCGATCGGGCGGTCGGACGCGACTTTTGCTGGGCGGTTCGACAATATCCCGGCGGGGTATTTCGAGATCCTCGTAGGGGACGCGGGCGGGAGATCCGGACCATCCTACGGATGGCCCGGAACCCGGCCCGCGACAGTGGCGCTGCTCAGCCCTTTGTGGCTTGTGCCGGCGCTGCGCTCGGCACTGCCTTCATGGCGCCGATCGCACGCGGGCCGCCGATACGGACGAGCTGGCCGAGCTTCGC
>CAUTRN010000042.1:0-59110 GCA_963540925.1 uncultured Sphingomonadaceae bacterium | reverse complement strand
GAGCTTATGCGAGGCTAGCCAAGTGCGCGGATGCGCACGCCGGCGCCTGAGGCCAAAAAAAGAGATAGTCGTCGGGACATGCTAATGTCCCGCAAGGCCGAACGGCCGCCCGAGCTTATGCGAGGCTAGCCAAGTGCGCGGATGCGCACGCCGGCGCCTGAGGCCAGCAAAAAAAAGTGGAGGGCCGCCGGCTCCTCCAGCGAACCGACGACCCTCCTCCCCACAACGCCACGCGGGGATCTGGTTAGCTATGGAAACTCAGCCCTGAAACCTCAGGGGATGGGGCGATCAGCAATCGCGGTCGATCGCGCGGCCGGCGAGGGCGCCGACGCCCGCACCCACGATGGCGCCGGCGGTGCCGTCGCCGCGGTCGTAGCGGCCATTGCCGATCTCGTGGCCCAGAAGGCCGCCGGCGATCGCACCGATGATGGTGCCGCCCGTGCCCTTGTCGCGGCAGCGGCCGCCACGGCCATAATAGCCACGGTCACGATAGCCGCGATCGCGATAATAGCCGCGGTCGCCACGATAACGGTCGCGATCGCGATAATAGCCGCGGTCGTAATCACGGTGGCGGACCTGCTCATAGCGGCCACCGCCATAATATTGGGCCTCCGCCGCCACCGGGGCTACGGCGGTCACCGCCGCGGCCAACGCCGTCGCAGCCGTGAGAAACTTGCGCAACATACAAACCTCCTTCTCGATCGGGCGTCCAGCCGGGGGGCCAGGGCACCCGAAGGGCCGAACAGGGCCCGATCGATGAGGCCCTTATTCCACGATTCGCGTGAGCCGAGGCTGAACGCGCTTGTTGGCCTAGGTTCAGCTTCGCGGATCGTCGGGGCGACGTAGCGTCAGGGCGCAAAGCCCTTGGGGATTGGCCGGGGGGCGGCTATCCGCGAGCCATGAACAAGGCGTTCGCGGCATTGCTGCTCTGTCTGATGCCAAGCGCGGCGAGCTACCCCGAATCGAGCGACATGAAGGTGGCGGCCTCCGCGCTGCCGATCGATCCGAACGATCCCGCGCATCGCCGCTTCGGGCGGCTGCTCTATCTTGGCGGTTGGCACCTCACCAGCCGCCAGCCCAATTTCGGCGGCTATTCGGCGCTGCATGTCGAGGGCGATCGCTTCTTCGCCCTGTCCGACGGCGGCTACACGCTGCGCTTCCGCATGGCCCGGCCCGGCGTGATCGACGAGGTCCGCTTCGGCGAGCTGCCGGCCTTCCCCGCCTATGACATGGGGCGGCACGACCGCGATTCGGAATCGATGACGATCGGGCCGCAGGGCGACGTCTGGGTCGGCTTCGAATATCGCAACGCGATCCTGCGCTATCCGGCGGACCTGTCGCAGCTCCATTCGATCGCCTGGCCTCCGGCGATGAAGGACTGGTCGGCCAATTCGGGGCCCGAGGCGATGGTCCGCCTGGAGGGTGGCCGCTTCCTCGTCTTCGCCGAGGGCAAGGCGGTGGGTCCGGGCACCCATGCCGCGCTGATGTTCCCCGGCGATCCCACCAACCCGAAGAACGTTCCCTTCCAGTTCGGCTACAAGCCGCCCAAGGGCTTCGTGCCGACCGATGCCGCGCAGTTGCCCGACGGCCGGGTGGTGCTGGTCAATCGCCGATTCGGCACGCTCCAGGGCTTCTCGGCGGCGCTCGCGATCGTCGATCCGGCGAAGATCGCGCCGGGCGCGGTGGTGGTCGGCGAACCGATCGGCGAGCTGGCTCCGCCGCTCAACGTCGACAATATGGAGGGGATCAGCGTCACCCGGGAGGGCGGGCGGACGATCATCTGGCTGATCTCGGACGACAACCAGCTCGCGATCGAGCGGACGCTATTGCTGAAGTTTGAACTTCAGCAATAGCTGAGTTTGTTTGGCCCCAGGCGCCGGCGTGCGCATCCGCGCACTTGGCTATCCTCGCTAACGCTCGGACGCGCTGCACGCGCTTGCCTCTTCGAACCCCTTTAGAACTGCGTATGAGACCAGCATCGGGACGCGTAGCGTCCCGCAAGGATCGAAGCCGGTCCGCGGACTGCCGGGGGCAGTCCGCAGGCGGAGATCGGCTCGCAGCGCGAGCCGTGGCGGCCGCCCGAGCTTATGCGAGGATAGCCAAGCCGGACGGGTGTCCGGCGCCCGGCGCTTGAGGGCTAAACAAACAAAAACAAAAACGAAAAAACCGGACCGCTGATGCGACCCGGTTCCATCGTTTGCCATTCCCGCCGGGGCGGGAAGCGAATCAGGCGGCGATGGCCTGCTTCTTGGCGATCTCACGCTTCAGACGGCGCACGCGGAGCGACAGCAGCTCGTCCTTGGTCTTCAGCAGCCAGTTGTCCAGGCCGCCGACATGCTCGACCGAGCGAAGACCATGGGTCGAAACCCGCAGCTTCACGCCCTTGCCCAGCGAATCGGAGATCAGCGTCACGTTCTGCAGATTCGGCAGAAAGGTCCGCTTCGTCTTGTTGTTGGCGTGGGACACATTGTGACCCACCTGGCGGCCCTTGCCGGTCAGCTCGCAGATACGCGACATTGTTCTTCGTCCTGAATGTTTCGGGTTGCCCGGAAAGTGGCGCCGGATAACGGCGATCGGCAGATTCGTCAACCAGAATAGACTCTCGTCCCTGCGCTCGATGCAACCCTTGCACCGGCCGGACGTTTTCCGATCCGTCCCATATACACCAGGAGAGTCACCATGCCCACCGTTCACCGGGAATATGACCCCGCCACCCGCACCGAATATCGCGAAACCGTCGTCCGTCGCGGTGGCGGCGGTGCGCGGGCCGGCCTGATCGTCGCCATCGTGGCGATTCTCGCGATCATCGCGGCCTTCGCCTTCGGCCTGATCGACATCAACCAGACCCAGGAGGCGCGCGCGCCCGAGGTCAGCGTGTCGGGCGGCCAGGCGCCGGCCTTCGACGTCGACACCGCCAAGGTCAGCGTCGGCAGCAAGGCCACCGACGTGACCGTGCCGAAGATCGACGTCGGCACCACCAAGGAAGCGGTGAAGGTTCCGACCGTGAGCGTCGAGAAGGCCAATTAAGGCCCGCTTCGAAAACGGATGAATAACCATGCGGCAGCAGGCTTACCCCGATCAGAACCCGCCCTCCCCCTGGGCGATCATCGCGGCGGTCCTGCTGCCGCCCCTTGGCGTCTTCCTCGCCAGGGGGCTCACCACCGGCTTCTGGCTCACCGTGCTGTTCACGGTCCTGGGCTGGGTGCCGGGGGTGATCTTCGCGCTGGCGCTGCTGCTGTTCCCCCAGCACGTCCCGATTCGCTAGCCTTCCCGCCCGCCGCTCCGTAGATGGAGCCGGATGGGCTTTCCGCTCCCCCCTCCCATGCGCCTGGCGCTCGATCTGGCCGCCGAGGCGGCCGCCGCCGGCGAAGTGCCGGTGGGCGCGGTGATCATGCGCGGGGACGAGGTGGTCGCCGCTACCGCCAATGCGATGTGCGCCGGCACCGATCCCACCGCCCATGCCGAGATGCAGGCGATTCGCGCCGCCAGCGCACGGCTTGGCCAGCAGCGGCTCGACGATTGCGACCTCTATGTCACCCTGGAGCCTTGCGCGATGTGCGCGGGGGCGATCTCGCACGCGCGCCTGCGCCGCGTCTATTATGCCGCCGACGACCCGAAGGGCGGCGCCGTGGCGCATGGCCCGCACTTCTTCGCCCAGCCGACCTGCCACCACCGGCCCGACGTCTATGGTGGCATCGGCGAGGCCGAAGCGGCCCAGCAATTGCGGGATTTCTTCAAGGATCGACGCTGATCCGCGGAAGACCGTTGGCAAAATCCGCTTTTCGGGGCATTAGAGCCTGAGCGCCATGCCGCAACCTGTTCCCCTATCTCCCTTCCCATGGTTCGACCTGGTGATCATCGTCGCCCTGGTCGCACTGAACGGTGTCTTCGCCATGTCCGAGCTGGCGATCGTGTCCGCGCGCAAGGCGCGGATGGAGGCGATGGCGCGCGCGGGCCGCCGCGGCGCACGCACCGCGATCGAGCTGGCGGCGGATCCCGGCAAATTCCTGTCGACCGTCCAGATCGGCATCACCCTGATCGGCATCCTCGCCGGCGCCTATTCGGGCGCCAGCCTGGGCGGCCCGCTGGGCGACCGGCTGGTGCTGCTCGGCGTGCCGGCGGCGAGCGCGCCCGAGATCGGCTTCGGCCTGGCGATCGTGCTCACCACCTTCCTGTCGCTGATCATCGGCGAGCTGGTGCCCAAGCAGTTCGCGCTGCGCAATCCGGAGCCGATCGCCGCGCTGCTCGCCGTGCCGATGCTCCATCTGTCGCGGCTCACGGCGCCTTTCGTCTGGCTGCTCGACAAGACCACGGGCCTGGTCTTCCGCCTGCTCGGGCTTACCCGCGAGGCCGAGAGCCACGTCACCGCCGAGGAACTGCACCTGATCGTCGCCGAGGCCTCGTCGGCCGGTGTGATCGAGGAGAGCGAGCGCGCGATCATCTCGGGCGTGGTGCGCCTCGCCGACCGCCCCGTGCGCGAGGTGATGACCCCGCGCACCGAGGTGGAGTGGATCGACGTCAACGACGATCCGGAGGCGATCCGCGCCCAGCTGGCCGACCTGTCGCACACGCGCATGCCGGTGGCCGACGGCTCGGTCGACCAGATCCTGGGCGTGATCCACGCCCGCGACCTGGTGGGCGCGCTGCTGCGCGGCGAGGCGATCGACCTGCGTGCGCTGCTGCGCAAGGCGATCGTGCTGCCCGATCATGTCGATGCGATGGACGCGCTGAAGGCGCTGCGCGAGGCCGAGGTGCCGATGGCGCTGATCCACGACGAATATGGCCATTTCGAAGGGCTGGTGGCGCCGGCCAATCTGCTCGCCGCAATCGCGGGCGATTTCGCGGCCGACCAGGACGAGGACACCGACCCGCCGATCGTCGAGCGCGAGGATGGCAGCTGGCTGGTCTCGGGCACCTATACCGCCGACGCGCTGGCGACCCGGCTCGAGATCGAACTGCCCGAGGACCGCGATTTCGCCACCACCGCGGGCTTCGCGCTGTGGCGCCTGAAGCATCTGCCGGTCACCGGTGAGTCGTTCGACTATCGGGGCTGGCGCTTCGAGGTGGTCGACATGGATGGGCGGCGCATCGACAAATTGCTCGTCAGCTCGGTTTCGGGCGAGGATTAACCACGGCAGTTCCGCCATGCGCCGCTCCAGAGGGGCGTTTCGTCGACAAAATCCTGTGGAAAACCCCGCTGGCCTGATTTTTTCGCGAATTCAGGCCAGTTTCCAATTGCCCCGGCAAAAAAGCCCGCGCACAAGGGGCGCCTTGCGCCGGTTTCCGGTGCAAAACGGTTTCTATCAAGCAAGACCAGGAGTGATCATGAACACTGCCGACATCGCCGGCGTCGTCGCCGCTGAACAGGGTATCGACAAGGCCGCTGCCAAGCGCGTCATCGACTCTGCCCTCAAGGCGATCACCGATGCCGCCACGAAGGGTGAGGAAGTTTCGCTGCCGGGCTTCGGCAAGTTCAAGGTGACCAGCCGCCCGGCGCGCGAAGGCCGTAACCCGGCGACCGGCGCGACCCTGACCATCGCGGCGTCGAAGAAGGTCGGCTTCACCGCCGCCAAGGCGCTCAAGGATGCGATCAACGGCTGATTGGCCGATTGAAGCAACCAGCTTCGAAGGGGGGCGGCAGAAATGCCGTCCCCCTTTTTGCGTTTGAGGGCTTTTGATGCGCGATCATGTGGGATCGGAATGGCGCAAGGCCGTGCTGGTCTGCGCCAAATGCACGAAGAAGGTGAAGGGCGGTTTCGGCAAGGACGGCCGCAAGCCGCTGGCGCGTGAACTGCGCGCGTTGGGCAATGGCAAGAAGGGCCGCAAGGCCGATTTCGGGGTCATCGAGACGCGTTGCCTGAAGCTCTGCCCCAAGGGCCGCGTGGTGGTGGTCGACGGCGCCATGCCGGGCGACTGGCTGCTGGTGGCGCCCGGCACCCCGGTTGAGGAGGTGGCCGACCGGCTGGGGCTGCGCGACAAGGGCTGAAAAGAAAACCGGGCCGCTTCCGAGGAAGCGACCCGGCAGGGATCCGCGGGGTTTGGTCAGCGGAACTTGTAGGCCACGGTGACGCCATAGGTGGCCGGGCGACCGGGATAACGGACGATCGAGTCCGACGCGGTCACGACATTCTGGATATAGTATTTGTTGAAGACGTTGCGGCCGAACAGCGACACGCGCCAGCTGTCGTCGGGCGCGGCGATGCCGGCGCGCAGGTCGACCAGCGCATAGCCGTCCATCGCGTAGAGCTGGCGTCCGCCGAAGAAGACGCGCTCGCCGCCGACGATCGAATAGGCGTCGTCGCGCATGCTGATCGTGCCGCCGACGAAGGGGGAGACCCCGCCCATGTCCCAGCTATAGTCGGCGCTGGTCTGGACCTGCCATTTCGGGGTGAAGGGCACATTGGCGCCGGCGAAGTCGTCGATCACGCCCGCCGCGTTGACGCCCACATAGCGCTGCACCTTGGCATCGGTGAAGGTCGCCGCCGCGCGGATCGTCAGCCCCGATGTCGGCACCATCGTCATGTCGATCTCGGCGCCCTTCACCCGCGACTTGGGGATGTTCACCAGCGCGTCGTTCAGCCCGAACACCGGGTCGATCAGCTTCGATTTCAGCTGTTTGTCGCGATAGTCGTAATAGAAGGCGGCGGCATTGGCCTGGAAGCGCCGGTCGGCGCTGCGGAACTTCACGCCCGCCTCATAGGCCAGCACCGATTCCTGCCGCACCGGGATATATTGGAGATAGGTGGCCGCCCCATAATTGGGGAAGCTGCCCGCCTTGTAGCCCTTGGCGACGTTCGCATAGAGCAGCATCCGGTCGCTGGCCTTGAAGTCGACACCGACCCGCCACGACAGGTTGTTCTGGTTGAGCTTGCCCTGGATCGGCGGCCCGTTGCGGAAATTGGCGTCCATCGTGAAGCAGTCGCCCGGCCCGAGCGCCGGCACCGCCTGCCCCGAGAGCAGCCCCGACAGGGTGGTGAAGAAGGCGTTGGTCAGCCCGCCATCGGCGTCGAAGCTGCAATTGGTGGCCGAGCGGTTCGACTGGGTGTAGCGCCCGCCCGCCTTCACCGTCAGCCGCGACGAGACCTCATATTCGGCATTGGCGAAGCCGGCATAGTTGCGCAGCTTCTGGCGGCTGGAGAAGCCGCCGCGCGCGATGCCGAGCGCCGGGAAGGTCGACGAATCCCGGAAATTGTTGATCGCCCGCTCATAGACGTTGGTGCGTTCCAGATTGCCGCCCAGCACCCAGCGGAAGGGCCCGCCCGCGCCGTTGGACAGGCGCAGCTCCTGCGAGAAGCTGCGGATATAGCCGGTGTCGGTATCCACATCGAGCAGGTTGAAGGCCATGCCGTCGCCCTCGGGCACCTGGTCGAGCTTGAAGTCGATATAGGAGCTGATCGAGGTGAGGGTGACGTCGTCGCTCAGGTCCCACTCGCCGCGCAGCGCCGCCTGATAGAAGCGATTGTTGGCGCGGGGGCGGGTGTTGGGCGACCAGTCGGCCGCGCGCGGCCGCTCGGGCGCGGTCGGATAGGCCAGCACGTCGGGCCGCGCGAAGGCGGGCTGCTGCGGCAGCGGGAAGGTATATTGCTGCGCCAGCGGGTCGGTCTTGTCCTTCCACGCATTGAGGTTCAGCCGGAAGCGGACCCGGTCGGAGGCGTCCCAGTCGACCAGCAGGCGGCCGGCATAGCTTTCGGTCGCGCCGGTGGTGTCGTTGCGGGTGTAGCTCTTCTGCCAGTCGCTGCTGTGGGCGATCCGGCCCGACAGGCGGGCGCGCAGATTGGGGCCCAGCGGGCCGCCGACATAGCCATTGCCCTCGACCATGTTGAAGCGGCCATAGCTGATGTCGCCGCCCATCACGAAATGGTCGGTCGGCTTGGCGGCGATATAGTTGACCGCGCCGCCGGTGGAGTTCTGGCCGAACAATGTGCCCTGCGGCCCCTTCAGCACCTCGATCCGCTCCAGGTCGAAGGCGGTGAGGGTGGAGAGGATCGGCAGCGGCAGCGGAATCTCGTCCAGATAGACGCTCACCGTCGGATAGGCGGCGATCGAGGTCTCGTAGAAGCCGATGCCGCGCAAGGTGAAGACCGGCGTGTTGTTCGAGCTGACATTATAGGACAGGCCCGGCACCGCGGCGGCGACGTCGGCCAGGGTCGACACCCGCTGGCGGGCGAGGTCGTCGGCCGACAAGGCGGAGATGGTCAGGCCCACCTTGTTGAGCGATTCCGACCGCTTCTGCGCGGTGACGACGATGTCGGCGATGCCGCTGTCGTCCACCCCGCTCTCGGCGGCAGGCGCCTGCTGCGCCAGTGCGGCGGCCGGCAGCAGGGCACTCGCCCCCAGCAGCAGCGCCGTCAGATCCTTCCTCATCATCCTTCTCCCCTCTCGTTCCACTTGCCGTGGGTTCAATCTTTGTGAAGCAGCGCATAATCGCGCCGCGCGTAGAGCCAGCGCCCGCCATGGCGGACATAGCGATCGAGATAACGGCCCCGGCAGCGATAGCCGCCGCCATCGGCGGTGGTGACGACCTCCTCGATGAAGACCCGCCCCTCGGCGCGATCGCCGTCGACCCGCAGCGCGCCCGGCGCCGAGGTCAGCACCACCATCGGATAGGCGGCGAAGGCCTCGGCGATCAGGCCTGCGATCGCGTCGCCGCCGTTCCGGCTGCCCACCTCGGGATGGGTCCAGACCGCGTCATCGGCGAACAGGGTGCGGAAGACGGCCAGGTCATGCCGGGTCACCGCGTCGCCATAGGCCAGGTTGAGCTCATGGATCGCCAGCCGGTCCTCGACCGGCCCCGCAAAGCCCACCAGGCTGTCGCTCGGGTTCGGGTTTGCCATGGGTCAGGCACCGGCCCCGTCGCGTTTGTACTTGTCCAGCGTGTGCTGGACCGCGGCGGCCGATGCGCCGAGGAAGCGGGTCGAATTGGCCGGGTCGGTGGCATAGGCAAAGGCCTCGCGCCGGCGCTCGTTGATCCGGTTCGCCTCGGGCATCACATAGCGCTGCCACAGCTCGTAGCTCTTCTTGGTCGCGTCGAAGTCCGCCCAATTATGGGCGTTGTGCAGGAAGCAGCCGAACTCGCCCTGCTTCTCGCGCAGCCGCGCGATCATCGCGATCGCGTCGTCGGGGGTGCCGACGATGATGTCGCCGCGCTCGATCAGGAAGTCGATCGGGTCGCCGTCGGCGTCCTTCGACTGATAGCCGACCGGGCTGACCGTGTTGAAATAGTCGGCCCATTGGCGGAAGCCGAACTCGATGTTGGCACGCGCCTGCGCGCGGGTCTCGGCGATGTGGACGGGGCCGACGAGGCGCAGATTCTCGCGGTGGACGCTCTTGCCATGCTCGGCGGCGGCCTCTTCGGCGAGCTTCCAGTTGGTGGCGAGCGCGTCGAAGCCGCCGGCGGTGTTGGTGGCGGCCAGGCACAGCATCGACAGGCCATGCTTGCCGGCCAGCCGCCCACCCGAGGGGGTGACGACCGAAGCGACCGCGAATTCCGGGCGCGGCCAGCTATAGGGACGATAGTGGCAGCTCGCCTCGACCAGCTCGAACCAGTCGGTCTTCATCGTCACCCGCTCGCCGTCGAGCAGGCGCAGGACGACTTCCAGCGCCTCGATCATCCGGTCGCGCTGGGTCTTGGGGTCGATTCCCAGCTGCATCGCGTCGCCGGGCAGCAGGCCGGGGCCGACGCCGATCATCAGCCGGCCCTTGGTCTGGTGGTCGAGCTGGGTGATACGGTTCGCCGTCATCAGCGGGTGATGATAGGGCAGCGAGATCACGCCCGTGCCCAGCCGGATCTGCTTGGTCCTCTCGGCGGCGGCGGCGATGAACAGCTCGGGGCTGGAGATCAGCTCGAACCCGCCCGAATGATGCTCGCCCACCCAGGCTTCCTCCATGCCCAGCCGGTCGAGGAACTCGATCAGCTCCAGATCGCGCTGGATGCAGAGGGTCGGGTCCTCGTCGAGCGGGTGGATCGGCGGGAAGAAGATGCCGCTGCGCAGCTTGATGGTCATCGGGTCACTCCGAAAGCTCGGGTCGGTGGGAAAGGGCGGGTCACAGCCGCCCGAGGGCGGGATCGCCGGCGTCGATCGGGCGCAGCGAGTAGACGGTCATCTCATCGCGCAGCAGCGGCGGCAGATGCTCGAACACGGTGCGGCACCAGGGGGTCTGGTGGTGGGCCCGCCAGTCGTCGGCATCGCGCCACGCCTCGATCACCGGAATGGTGTCGTCGAGGTCGTCGGTCTCGGTCAGGATGAAGCGATGCACGCCGGGCTCGGCATGGGTCGGCGCCATCTCGTCGGCGATCAGGTCGATCGCGGTCTCGATCCCCCCGGGCTTGATCGGCAGCAGCGCGACGAAGCACAGCGTCGTCTCTGCCTGGCCCGGCGGGGCGGGCAGGGTGAGGTCGGCCTTGGGCCCCCGGCCATGGGTAAGCTGGGTGAGCTGGAGCCGCTGCACCTCGCGATAGGTGCGGTGCGGGCGGCAGAAGACGGCGTCGGGATCGGCCGCGTCGACCGCGCCGATCAGTACGAACTCGCCCTCCTGCTCGGTGCTTTCGTGGAGCGCGAGCCGGACGACCGCCGGATGGCGATGCGCCTCGAGGACATGGATCGAGAGCGCCGCCAGCGCCGCGCTGCGCCCGCCTTCCACCGCGGCGAGCACCTGGATCGTCGCCAGATGGCTCACGCGACGTCCCATTCGAGCAGGAGCTCGCTGATCGTGCGGCCGGCGAAGCTGGGATCATAGGCGATCGGCTGGCCGGCGGTGAGCCGCAGGTTGGGCAGCCGCTTCGCCATCTCCTCGAAGGCGATCCGCATCTCCAGCCGGGCGAGCGGGGCGCCGATGCAGAAATGCTTGCCGACGCTGAAGGTCATGTGCCGGGTGAAGCGGCCGCGCGCCGGGCAGAAGTCGGCGGCGTCCTCGAAGCGGCTCTCGTCATGGTTGGCCGATCCGAGCATCAGCACCACCCGCTCGCCCGCCTTCATCGCGATGTCGGCCACGGTCTGGTCCTGCGCCACGGTGCGGTACCAGGCGAGCACCGGCGTGTCGTAGCGCAGGCATTCCTCGATCACCTCGGATATGGTCTCGGGTTGGTCGACCAGCCCCTGCCAGCGCTCGGGCTGGCGGAGCAGATGATAGACCGAGCTGGTGATCGCCGATTTGGTGGTCTCGTGGCCTGCGCCGATGAAGCTCATCGTGAACATCAGCACCAGCTCGTCCTCGCTGAGCTGGGTGGTGCCGGCGGCGATCGAGGCGAGCATCTCGCTCATCAGGTCGCCGGTCGGCTGGGCCTGGCGGGCGTGGATCTTGGCGCGGATATAGCCCTGGAAACGCACCGAATCCTCGGCACAGCGCACCTGCTCCTCGGGCTGGAGCGGCTGGAAGAACAGCCGGAACATATTGTCGCTCCAGCGCTGGAGCTGGTCCAGGTCCTCCTCGCCCTCGTCGAAGCCGATCAGCTGGAAGATGGTGAGCAACGGATAGGGATAGGCGAAGCTGCGGACGAAGGCGCAGCGGCCGTCGGCGCGCACCTTCTCGATCAGCCGGATCGCGGTCTCGCGGATGCCCTTCTCCAGCGAGCGGATGCGCCTGGGGGTGAGGACATTCTGGATCGCCGAGCGGAAGCGGCTGTGATCGGGGCTGTCGTCGGCCTGGATATGCTTGGTGCGGTTCCAGTCGACGCCCTGCGCCAGCACCGCGCTGGCGGCCGGGTCATAGCTGCCATGCTGGATCGCCTGCAGCACGTCGGCCACGGTGAAGTGATCGGAGTCGTTCAGGATCTTGGCGATGTCGTGATAGCGGGTGACGACCCAGGCCTGATGCTCGTCCGAGAAGAAGATCGGCTCCTCGCTGCGGGCGCGGTTCAGGAAGCCGTACAGCTCCTCGAACGACTGGCCGATCGGCCGGAAATCGGTGGCCACCGTCATCATCCATCTCCCGGTCTATGCGTCGCGACCGGATCGGTTCGCGGCATCTGTCGGGAGCAGGTTAGGGGAGGCGGGCGGTGGCGACTTGGCCGAGGCTATACCGATTGTTGTTCGGGAATTACCGTGGCGGCCGGGCCAGTGTGTCGCGGAAGGCGCGCGGCGAGGCGCCATAGCGCGCGGCGAAGCGCCGGCTGAAATGCGACAGATCCTGGAAGCCGGTGGTGAAGGCGATCTCGGAGACCGAACATTGCTTGGCGCCGGTGTCGGCGAGCAGCGCGCGCGCCCATTCGAGGCGCTTCTCCATGATGAAGGCGCCCAGGGTCATGTTCGCCTGCGCCATCAGTTTGAAGATCATCGCCCGCGACAGCCCCAGCCGCTCGGCGAGGAAATCCACCGACAGCTCGGGGTGGTCGAGATGCGCCGAGACCAGCTCGCGCAGCCGCAGGAAATGCATCGCGCTCGACTGGGAGAGCGAGGCGGGCACGTCGCGGCGCGGGGCGAAGGTGGCGCCCAGCAGGTTGGCGGCGGCGGCCATCAGCCCGTTGGCCGATCCCCCGTCCAGGCTGTGGCGCTGGTTCCAGATCGATTCGAGCATGCCGCGCAGCACCGCGCCGGTGCCTTCGGACGTGTCGATCCGGCGGAAGCACCAGTCGTCGACCTCGGCGAAGCGCGACTTGAGCATCGCCGCGTCGAAGGCGACCCCCAGGTTGATGTTGGGGCCGGTCTGCCGGCTTTCGAAGCGGTCGCGCGAGTTCATCAGATAGAGGTCGCCCTGCGCGATCGTCACCATCCGGCCGCTGTCGATCTCGATCGACCCGCCCTCCTCGATCAGGCCCAGCATGTAATAATGGGGCTCGCGGGGCTGCACCCGCTTGCGCCGGCCATGGAAGGAGCCGTTGGCGAAGATGCGGGTCATCTGCACCGCGCCGATGCTGAAGCTGTCGATCGCCCCGGTCAGCGGCGCGGCCGACGAGGGCTCGATCTCGAACGGGAAATAATGCGAGCAGATCGCGCGCTCGACGCCGTCGGCACCATCGGGGATCGGCACGAAGCCGGGCAGCGCGCGGCCGTTCCAGTCGGTCGCGGGGGACGCATATGCGGGGCGTGCTTGAGCCATGGCGAGCCTGATCTCCCTCCTTCGGCCTCACCCCTGTCGTTGGCGCCGCGCGCGGGGGCATCGGATCGGGGAAGCTAATATGGCGGCTGGTGCGAAGGAAGGGGCCGGGCGGGTCGCCTATCCTAAAGGGCAGGGATGGCGCGGAGAGCCCAGCTGGCGTGTAGTGGGTACACAGTTGTTGAAACCGGGCGCCGGTCCATGCAGAATTGCTCCCGATAATGGATGGAATCCAGATCGGGAGTGGGAAATATGGGGAGCGTGAAGATCCGCGATATCGGTCCGCAGTTCAGCTGGGGTTCGAAGGTCGATGGCGTCACCTGGGACAATATCTTCGATCCGGCGCTGCGCGCCGATCTGAACGCGCTGTTCGAGGATCGCGGCCTGCTGATCTTCGAGAATATGGAGCCGACCCCGAAGATGCAGGTCGCGCTGTCGGAGGTGTTCGGCCCGCTCAAGGACCACCCGACCAAGAGCACCTCGCGCGCCGACAAGGACGATCTGCTCGGCGTGATCGACATGCATTATCTGCCGCGCCCCGATCTGGGCCACGACCATGGCCTGACCGAGGTGAACGGCAAGAAGCTCGAATCCTTCCTGCCCTGGCATTTCGACCATACCTATAATGACGAGCTCAATTATGCCGGGGTGCTGCGCCCGGTGATCATCGCGCCCGAGGGCGGCCGCACCGGCTTCAACGACGGGATCGAGCTGTACAACAGTCTCGATCCGGCGCTGATCGAGCGGATCAAGGACCTGAAGGTGATGTACACGCTCGACGTGCGCCTCACCCAGATGCGCTTCGGCCGCTACTTCAAGACCTTCGGCGATACCGAGGGGATGCGCGGCAACGTCACCGAGGCGTCGATCTTCCCGCGCTCGGCCCACCCGATGATCTGGGAGCACAAGAAGGGCATGTGCGCCCATTATTGCGGCTATTCGGCGGTCGCGGTGGAGGGGCATGAGGACCCCGAGGGCGAGGCCTTGTTCGAAGAGGCGCTGCAGGCCCTCTATGCCAATGTGAACCCCTATTGGCATGACTGGCATCTCAACGACATGCTGATCTGGGACAATGCCCGCCTGCTCCACTCGGTCGAGGGCTGCGACCCGAAATATGAGCGGCGGATGCAGCGCACCACGATCAAGGGCGATTATGGCCTCGGCCATTTCG
Source organism: uncultured Sphingomonadaceae bacterium (assembly GCA_963540925.1). GTDB lineage: Bacteria > Pseudomonadota > Alphaproteobacteria > Sphingomonadales > Sphingomonadaceae > Rhizorhabdus. The sequence goes on along the minus strand of CAUTRN010000042.1, from coordinate 44,907 downwards.
AGGGCGGCAAGAAGATCGGCGAGGTGAAGCGCGAGATGGCGCCGCTCGACCTGCCCGCCTGATGCTGGAGGCTCTGGCGCCGCTCGGCGCCCGCGCGGCCGCGCGCCTGCTGGACCGCGGCCAGACCATCGCCGTCGCCGATGGCGCCACCGGCGGGCTCATCTCGGCCGGTCTGCTCACCGTCCCCGGCGCCACCCGCTTCTGCGTGGGCGGCGGCGTGATCTACTCCTTCAAGGGGCGCGAGATCTTGCTCGGGCTCACCAAGGCGCAGGTGCGCGGGATGGAGTCGGTCACCGAGCCCTATGCCCTGCTCCAGGCCCAGGCGATCCGCGACCGCTTCGGTGCCGACTGGGGCATCGCCGAAAGCGGCTCGGCGGGGCCGGGCACGCATCCGCGCGGCGCGCCGACCGGGCGGACGGCGGTCGCGGTGGTCGGGCCGGGGATCGAACTGGTGCGGACGTTCGAGACCGGCAGCACCGATCGGGTCGCCAATATGGGCGCCTTCGCGATGTTCGCGCTGGAACTGCTCAACGAGGCGCTGGCATCTGCCGGTCAGGCGTGAGCGGACTCGGCTAGCTCGGGCCCCGGCCGGCGATGCGCGGCGATGCAGGAAAGCACGCTCGCCACCACCAGCGCGAAGGCGGCGACCTCGAGCAGATGCGGTAACCGCCCCTCCCAGAGGAAGCCGTAGACCAGCGCGAACAAGGTTTCGAACAGGATCATCTGGCCGACCATGGTGAGCGGCAGCAGCCGGCTCATCCGGTTCCACAGCGCGTTGCCGACGATCGAGGCGAAGATCGCGACGCCGATCGAGACCGAGGCGAAGGTCGTCCAGTCGGCGGCGCTATGGCCGATCGGCTCGATCGCCAGGCTCAGCGGCACCAGCAGCAGCGCCTGGGCACCGGTGGAAAGGCCGGTCAGCAGGTTCCATTGCTGGACGCTCACATCGTGGAGCCGGGCGAGGCAGCGACTATTGAACACCGCATAGGTCGACCAGGAGGCGAGCGCGCCGATCGCGCAGAGCAGGCCGACGAGGCCGTTGCTCGACGAGGACGGGAGCGCCAGCGCCTGCCAGCCGACGCAGATCGCGCCGGCCACGCACAGCAGCAGCGAGGGAGCGAGCCGGCGCAGCGGCACCGCGCCCTGGTCGCGGCTGCCGACGATGGTGACCGCGACCGGGAGGAAACCGATGACGAGCGAGGTCATCGCGATGCCGCCGGTTTGCACCGCGGTCGACAGCAGCACATAATAAAGCGTGTTGCCGGTCAGCGCGAGCCAGCCCAGCGCCCGCCATTCGCGCCCGGTGAGCGAGGCGCTGAGACTCCGCCAGCCCGGGGCGATCAGGATCGCCGAGATCAGCCCGAAAGCGAGATAGCGGCCGATCGCCAGCTGCAGCGGCGAGAAGGCGCGCGCCAACTCGGGCGCCAGGAACACCAGCCCCCACAGCGCGCCCGCGCCGACGCCGCAGGCGACGCCCAGGCCGGTGCGGTTCGATCCCGATGGGGTGGCGATGGCGACGTCCACGAAACTTCCTTGCTGTTCGGACACAAGGAATAGCATCGCGGGAGAGAGTTATGCGCTCTTGATCGCAGCCTAAAATGCAACAAAAACCCGTTTATGCGAACCCGCCGCACGACTCTCGACAGTTTCGACCGCGCGATCCTGCGGATCCTCCAGCGCGACAACCGCACGCCGCAGCGGACGATCGCCGAGGCGGTCAACCTGTCGGCGGCCGCGGTTCAGCGCCGGATCGCGGCGATGGAGGCGTCGGGGGTGATCGCCGCCAATGTCGCGATCGTCGATGCGCGGGCGGTGCAGATGACGATCACCGCGATCGTCGAGGTCCAGCTGATCAACGAGCGGCCGCCGACCGTCGACGCCGCCCGCGCGCTGTTCGAGGCCGCGCCCGAGGTGCAGCAATGCTATTATGTGACCGGCGGGATCAGCTTCGTGCTGGTGATCGTCTCGCCCGACATGGTGGCCTATGAGGCGACAACCAAGCGGCTCTTCTCGCGCAATGAGGCGGTCGCCAGCTTCCGCAGCCTGATCGCGCTCGACAGGATCAAGACGGGCGCGGAGATCGTCATCCCCTGAGCGGGGAGGCGCTGGGGATCAGCCCAGCAGGATCGCGGGGGTCAGCCAGAGAGCGACGGCGACCAGCGCGATCGCGGCCAGCCCCCAGCCCGACAGTCCGCGCGCGGCTGTGACCCAGGCGCCCTTCAGCCGCGTCGCGTAGATGATCACACCGGTGATCGACAGGCCGGTAAGCAGGGCGCCGAACAGGAACCAGAGCAGCTTGCTCGCCAGACCGCCCCAGCTGCCGAAGTGGATCGGATCGGCCATTTCCGAGAGGCGCTGATGGGCGGAGAGGCGTTCGCCGACGAAGCGCTTCACCGGCCGGCCGCTGGCGGGATCGACCCACACCGCATTCGCTTTCTCGGTGGTCAGCAGCGATCGCGCCTCGCCCTGGAAACCCACCGCCGTCACGCCCGGAAAGGGATATTGGACGCGGCGGATGTCGAGCCCCGGATAGGCGGCCCGCGCCGTCGCCGCGAGCCGGTCGAGCTCGGGCCCCGCCGGCTGAGCGAGGGCGGGCGGCGGCGCGCCCTTCGCCGCGCGGTCGAGCGGTAGCAGGACCGGCGCGGCGCCGCCGAACAGCTCGACCAGATACCAGAGGCTCGTGGCGATGATCAGCGCGATGAACCAGAGGCTCCACAATCCTGCCAGCCGGTGCAGGTCGCCGCTCGCGGTGCGCAGGTCGCGCCAGCGCGGCGTGCGCAGGAAGCCGCGCCAGAATTTCTTGTAGCTGACCAGTCCGGTCACCAGCGACACGAGCATCACGAAGGCGAAGCTCGTCACCAGCGGCAGGCCGATCGCGACCGGCAGCATGAAGCGGCGGTGGAAATCGCGCAGGAAGCGCTGGGCGCCACCGAAGCCCGCGACCCGCTGCACCCGCCCGCTCGCGGGATCGACGAGCACGCGGCGGCGATGGCCGTCGGGCGCCTGCATCACCACCACCGTCGCGAACCAGCGATCGGGGCCGCGTTCGATCAGGTCGATATGCCCGCCGGGTAGCGCGCGCAGCGCGCTGCTCGCGATCGTGCCCCAGCTGGCTTGCTCGCCCGCTGCGGGGGAGGCCCGCATCGCCGGATCGGCCAGCCAGTCGATCTCGTTGCCGAGCACCGCGAGGGTGCCCGACAGGAAGATCACCGTCAGGAACAGCGACAGCTTGAGCCCCAGCCAGGCGTGCAGCCGCCACCAGCGCGACCGCTGCTTCGGCGGTCGAGCCTCGGCGGCTGGGGTGGCGTGCATGCCGTTGCCCCGACGGCTGGAGTCAGAAGCGATAGCCGATGGTGCCGGTGAACATCTGCGGATCGCCATAGCGGCACGCGTTCACGCCGCTCGACAGGCAGGAGGTGTATTTCTTGTCGAACAGGTTGCGCGCGTTGAACGCCAGCCGCCACGGCCCGGGGGTCCATTCGACGATGGCGTCGACCAGGGTGTAGGCCTTGTTGTCGAAGGTCGCGCCGACGATGTTGCTCTTGCCGATATAGCGCGCGCCGGCACCCAGCTTCACATCGGGCAGGCCCACCGCCTCCAGCCGGTAATCGGCGAACAGCGACAGCGTCTGGCGCGGGGTGAAGGTCGGCCGCTGGCCCTGTTCGCCGGGCGTGTTCGACTTGGTGATCTTCGCGTCGAACCAGGCATAGGCGAGCAGGACGCTGAGATTGTCGACCAGCTCGGCCTGCGCCTCCGCCTCGATGCCGCGCACGCGGACCTCGCCGGTCTGGACGCTGAAGCCGGTGGCCTGCGGCCGTGTGTCGGGGGTCAACACATTGGTCTGGGTGAGCTGATAGGCGGCCGCGCTCAGCAGCAGCTTCGAGCCCGGCTTCTGGTAGCGGATGCCCGCCTCGAACTGTTCGCCCCGGCTGGGGACGAAGCGCTCGCCCTCGAAGGTGGTGCCGATCTGCGGGGCGAAGGAGCGCGCATAGCTGGCATAGGGCGCAAGGCCGTTGTCGCCCGAATGGACGAGGCCGGCGCGCCAGGTGAAGGCGTCGTCCTTCTGCTGGCTGTCGACGCCGGTCGCGCGCAGCTTGGTGCGGTTGCGGCTCCAGTCCTGGCGGCCGCCTAGCACCAGGATCCACTGGTCGGCGATCCGCATCTGGTCCTGGAAATAGATGCCGATCTGGCGGCTGCGCACATCGGCGCCGCGATTGCGGCTCTGACGATCGTCGACCACCGGCACCGCGCCATAGACGGGGTTGTAGATGTTGATCGGGGTCACCGTGCCGTTCTGGAAACGGTCGTTGCGATAGGTGGGCAGATAGACGTCGACGCCCACCATCAGGTCATGCTCGATCGCCCCGGTGCCCAGGCTGTAGGACAGCCGGTTGTCGGTCGACAGCGCGGTGGTCTTCTCGCGCCGATAGCTGATCGTGCGGGCGAGGTCGCCGGCCGCGGTGACCGCGCCGACCTGCAGATAGTCCCAGGCCAGCTTGCCGCGATAATAGCGCAGCGCGCTGTCGATCCGCAGGCCGCCGGCGAAGCGGTGGGTGAAGCGATAGCCCGCGGTCCACTGGTCGGCGTCATAGCGATCGAAATCGGGTTCGCCGACGAAGCGGTCGCGCGGGATCGGGCCGTTGGGCAGGCCCTGTCCGGTCACCAGCTGCACGCTGAGCGGCGCGGCGAAGTTCATCCGGATTTCCTGATAGCTGCCCAACAGGGTCAGCTCGGTATCGGCGCCGGGCTTCCAGGTGAGCGCGGGCGCGATGAAGCGCTTGTCGTCCTTGATATAGTCGATGTCGGTGTTGGAATCGCGGATGAGGCCGGTCAGCCGCACCGCCACGCTGTCGGACAGCGGCCCGGTATAGTCGGCGGCCAGTTCCTTGCGCTCGAAGCTGCCATATTGCGCGCGGATCTCGCCCGAGGGGGTGAAGGAGGGGCGCTTGCTCACCGCGTTGATCACGCCGCCCGGGCCGAGCTGGCCGTACAGCACCGAGGTGGCGCCGCGCAGCACCTCCAGCCGCTCCAGCGAATAGGGTTCGATGCCGCCGCCATAGGTGGCGGCCTGCGGCTTGAGGCCGTCGAGCAGGATGCTGCCGTCGGCGGTGTTCACCGGAAAACCGCGCAGATAGACGTTATCGGCCGAGCGCGCGAAGCTGGCCGGCTGGGTCGCCAGGCCGGGGGTATAGCCCAGGCTTTCACTGATCGTCTTGGTGTTGATCGTCTGGATGAAGGTGGAGTCGACCACCGACACCGACTGCGGCGTCTCGATCAGCACCGCGTCGGATTTGCCCACCGTCACCCGATTGTTGACCCGCGCGGTGACGATGATCGAGGCGTCGACGGGCGGCTCGGCCGCCTCGGCCTGGCTGCTCGGCCCTGCCAGCCGATAGCCGCCGCGCCCGTCGGGCTGCGCGACGAGGCCGCTGTCGGCGAGCAGCCGGTCGAGCGCCTCGGCGACCGTGTAGCGGCCCTTGATCCCGGCGGTGCGCTGTCCGCGCACCAGGCTCGCATCGACCGCGATCATCGTGCCCGCCTGCCGCCCGAGCCGGGCGAGCGCCGCGCCCAGCGATCCGGCCGGGATGTCGAAGTCCTGCGCGGCGGCGCGCGCCTGTGCCGATGCCGGCGCGGCCAGCATGGCGCCGCTCCCGGCCAGGAGAGCGGCCGCGGCGGCGCCGCGTGCGAGGGGAAGGAGGAAGTTCGGCATGATGATGGGCCCGCCCTGATAGTGCTTTCACCCGAGGGACGGACGAGATTTCGAAATGGCTCAGCCGGCGGCGAAATTCATCGCGGGCGCACCGAGACGCCGCCATCGGGCGCGCGATCGACCTTGAGGCGTGCCGCCGCCGCGAGCCCGCTCAAGGCCCGATCGGGATCGTTGAGCGGATAGGCGCCGCTGACCCGCAACCCCTTCAGCGCGCCCGCATCGAAGCGGACGGGTTCGGTGCGGTAGCGGTTGAGCTCGGCCAGCACCTCGGCCACCTCGCGGTCGTCGGCCTCGATCCAGCCGCTGGCCCACAGCGCCGCCTGCGCGGGATCGATCTGCGACAGCGGGGCGACCTTCGCCGCTACGAGCCGGACCCGCTCGCCCAGCCCCAGGTCGCGGCACCGCGCGGGATCGTCGCCGGCATCGGCCGGGCAGGCGCGGACATGCGATTCCAGCACCGTCACCAAGGTGCCTTCCGGATCGCGCCGCACGGTGAAGGCGGTGCCCAGCGCGGTCGCACTGCCCTCGGGCGTGCGCACCACGAAGCGGCGCCCCTCGGCCTTCGCCACCCGCGCCAGGATCTGCCCGCGCACCAGGTCGACGGTGCGATCGGCGCCGTCCATCTCGACATTCACCGCGCCGTCGGTGTCGATCAGCAGCTGGCTGCCGTCGGCCAGCGCCACCTGGCGCTGCTCGCCCGGCGCGGTGCGATAATCGGGAAACCAGGCGCGATAGGCGGGGCTGGTCGTCGCTCCCCAGCCGATCAGCCCGGCGAGCAGGACGCCGAGCCCCGCGCGCCCCAGTTGCCGGCGGCGCGCGCGGCGGCCGGCCTGCAGGCTGTGGAGGGCATGGCGCTCCACCCCGCCGATACCCTCCAGCCGGTCGTTGAACGCCTGGAGGGTCAGCCAGGCCTGGAGATGCGAGGGGTGCTCGGCGCACCAGGCCTTGCAGGCCGCGCGATCGGCCTCGGTCGCGTCGCCACCGTCCAGCCGCGCCGCCCATTCCGCCGCGGCCTCGAGGGCCTCCGTGCTGGGCTGGGCCTGGGTCACTCAGTCCGCATAGGCGATGGTGAGGCAGCACAGATAGGCCTGGGCGATGTGCCGCTTCACCGTGCTGACCGAGATGCCGAGCCGATCGGCCACCTCGCTCTGGCTCAGCCCTTCCAGCCGGCGCAGCAAAAAGGCTTCGCAGACCTGGGTGGGCAGGCGATCGAGCATCTGCGCGAGGCGGTCGAGCAGCTGGGTCGCCTCGGCGATCCGGTCGGGCGAGGCCTGCTCGTCGGCCGCGCCGTGCAGCGCGAAGGCGTCGAGGATCGCGCGCTCGACCTCGCGGCGGCGGACGTCGTCGATCAGCAGGCGGCGGGCCAAGGTGGCGAGATAGCTGCGCGGCGACCCGATCGCGATGTCGCCCGATCGCTCGATCAACCGGCAATAGGTGTCCTGCGCGAGGTCCGCCGACCGCTCGGGGCAGCGCGTCCGCCGATCGAGCCAGGCGCGAAGCCAATCGACATGTTGGGCATAGAGCGCCCCGACATCGATATTGGCCACCGCCCGCGACATGCACACTCCCGCCGCGCGGCCGCAGGGCCCGCGCATCGAAATTCCTAGGTCGGGGCGCTATTAGGGAATATGCGAAGCATTAGCAACTTATGCGTCCGGCGGATGCGATGCGGACGATCGCGCGGGCTCGCCTCGTGACGTTGCCCACGGCTCGGGCACCGATGCTTCAGTTGCTTTGAAGGGGAAGGCGGTGTGTTGGTGGAGCTGAGGGGAATCGAACCCCTGACCTCTGCAGTGCGATTGCAGCGCTCTCCCATCTGAGCTACAGCCCCGCACACCGGGCGCCTCCTCTAGCGAGGAGCGGGGCCCGATGCAACTGCCCAAAAATCGTTGGCTGAAGAAAGTTTGCGGGCCGGATATTCGGCCCTCCTCCTCCCTCCGTTCGTGTCGAGCGAAGTCGAGACACGTTCCCGCATGCCAACGTCCCTCGACTTCATCCCCATGGGATGAAGTTCATCCCGAGCGCCTGCCTTGGCAGGCAGTCGAGGGGCTCGGGACGAACGGTCGTGGTGGAAACGACTGTCGTCTGCTTTCCGGCGGTCCCTCAGAACGCGGGCGTGGCTCCGTCCATTCTTGCCCTCTTGCGATCCGCCCGACTCTGATCGAATCCCACTCGGAGAGGAGAGCGGGACATGGCGGACCAGGCGGTGCAGCGCTGGACGATCGGCGCGGCGACGATCACCAAGATCGTGGAGTCCATCGACATCCTTGATCCGGATTTCCTGTTCGCCGAGGCGACGCATGAGGCGATCGGGGCGATCCCCTGGCTCCAGCCGCATTTCGCAACCCCGCAGGGCAAGCTGATCCTGAGCATCCACGCCCTGATTATCGACACGCCCGCGAAGCGCATCATGGTCGACGCCTGTGTCGGCAACGACAAGGAGCGCGAGGCCTGGCCGTTCATGCACCGCCTGCAGACCGGCTTCCTGCACGATCTGGAGGCGGCGGGTTTCTCGCGCGACAGTTTCGACGCGGTGCTCTGCACCCATCTCCATGTCGACCATATCGGCTGGAACACGATGTTGGTGGACGGCCGCTGGGTGCCCACCTTTCCCAACGCCCGCTACCTGCTCGACCGCACCGAATATGACTATTGGCGCGCGGGGGAGGGCGTGCCGGAGGAGAATGGCTGGGCCGAGATCCAACGCCGCGCCTTCGACGATTCGATCGCGCCGGTCGCCGCGGCGGGGCTGATCGATCTGGTCGAGGGCGAGCACGCCGTGTGCGAGGAGGTGGGCTTAGTCCCCACCGTCGGCCACTCGCCCGGCCATGTCAGCATCCGCATCCGCTCCGGCGGCGAGGAGGCGCTGATCACCGGCGACATGACCCACCATCCCTGCCAGCTCGTCCACACCGACTGGGGGCTGGGGATCGACTTCGACGGTGCCCAGGCGATCCGCACCCGCGAGGCGATATTCGCCGATGCGGCCGATCGCGGCGTGCTGGTGATCGGCACCCACTGGGCGGGCGCGACGGCGGGCCGGCTGGTGCGCGAGGGGCGCGGCTATCGGCTGGTGTGTTGAGCTTCGGCGCGCCTGGTGATGACCGCTCCTCATCCGTCATTCCCGCGAAGGCGGGAATCCATATTCTCTGGATCGTGAGAGTCTCTGGCCTTTGAGAATATGGATCCCCGCTTTCGCGGGGATGACGAAGAAGGTTAGAGGATCTCCCGTTTCCCCTGCAGCAAGGCCAGCAGCAGCGCGATCCCGGCGGCGGCGAGCAGGGCGCCGATCAGCATCGCATAGGTTGAGGCATAATCACCCGACCGGTCGAACAACGCCCCCGCCAGCGGCGCCGCGCCGAACAGGAAGGGGATTTTGGTGAAATAGCTGTAGCCCATCGCCCGGCTGAACGAGGTGGTGCCGTACAGCTCGTTCAGGCAGGCGCTGTGCAGGGTAATCGCCGGGCCCATCGCGGCGGCGATCCCGCCCGCGCACAGGATCATCGCGATCGCCGATCCGCTCTGCGCGAACAGGAACCAGGTGAGCGCGCCCTGCAGCATCACCACCACCAGCGCGCGGAACGGGCCCACCTTGTCGATCAGCCAGCCATAAGCGAAGGCGCCGATCAGCGCGCCGCCGCCCGCCCCGGTCAGGATCGTCGCGGCGGTGGCCGGGTCGATGCCATTGGCCATCGCCATGGCGGGCCCATGCGCGGTGAGGGTGGTGCCCCCGGCGGCGGTGACGCCGATCGCCAGGCTGATCAGCCAGAAGGAGGGATCGAGCAGGATCGCCCGGCTGGACAGCAGCGGATCAGCGGAGGCGGTGGGCGCGGCGGAGCCCGCATCGATCGTGCGGCGCGGCTGCTGGCCCACATCCTCGGGCCGCTCGATCACCAGCCGCATCACCGGGATCATCAGCAGGAACAGCCCGGCCAGCGCCAGGAACAGCATCTGCCGCCCGCCCTCGACGACCAGCCAGGCGGCGAGCGGGGCGGCGACCATGCCGAAGATCTGGACCAGCCCGATCCCCAGCGCCTTGCCGCGATCGCGCTCGAACCAGCGGCTGATCAATGTGGGGGCGGAGATCACTGCGAGTAGGCAGCAGGCCGGGCCGACCAGCAGCCCGAACAGCAGGAAAATCTCGACCATGCTGCGCGCGAAGGCGAGCAGCGAGAATCCGGTCGCGTGCAGCAAGCAGCCGGTGATCATCAGCTGGCGCAGGGTGAAGCGCTGGGCGAGATTGCCGATCAGCGGCGCCAGCACCCCCATCGACAGCATCAGCACCCCGAAGGCGAGCGAGGCATTGGCGCGCGACACGCCGAACTCGCGCTGCAATTCGGGCAGCACCGGGCCGAAGGCGTTGATGACGACGGTGAGCCCGACATTGAACGCCAGGAAGGCGAGCGCGACCATGCGCCACCCGTAGAAACGCTCGGTCCCGTGCATGCGCGATGATCCTCCCCACTCTTGTTGATACATATGTGCTGATGAATATCGGGATGGTCAAACCGATTGATCGGCATAATGCGCTAAAAATGCTCAGAAGTTTGATAGGTAGCGGAGCGGCCGATATATTTGTACGTATCAATATATGGATCATTCCCGCGGATGCGGGGGTGAGGACGAGGATGGCTTTCGAAGCAGGTCCCGGAAACCGGGCGATCGGCACCGATCCGCGATTGGCGGCACGGAAAACTGATCTGAATCAAGCGACAAACGCCCGTTTCGCCTGCGTCGAACCGCTCGCCGCTGCCGACTCCCCGCTGGCCTCAATCGGGCGGAACGGCGGCCTCTCGCCATCGGTTTTGACGGGACCTGAGCCGGGCAACGCACCCCAGCGGATAGCCCGGCCTGTCTTTGTGTAACTCCAGGAGGATGCCATGGGTTATGAACGCAGCGGCCGCTATTATCGCGATTATGGGAGCCGCCCCTATGGGGAGCGCTCGCGCGATGATTACCGGGATCGCGGCTATCGGTCGCGCGACTGGGAATATGGCCGCCCCAGCGACTATGACGAGGATCGCGGCTTCTTCGATCGCGCCGGTGACGAGGTGAGGTCGTGGTTCGGCGATGAGGAGGCCGAGCGCCGCCGTCGCTGGGACGAGCGTGTCCGCCAGCGCGAATATGAGCGCAGCGGCTATGCCGGCTATGGCAGCGAATATGATCGTGATCGCGATGACGAGCGTTATCGGTCTTCGGACGACGATCGCTATCGTCATTCGGGCTATGCTTCGCCGCGGGGCGGCTATGGCTATGCCAGTCGCTTCGGGCCGGGTAGCGGCGCGGGGGCCGATTATGGCGCGGGCCGTGGTGCCGGTGCCACCAGCACCTGGGGCCTCGGCGGCGGTCGCGAGCATGACGGCTGGGGCCAGGACCCGAATTATCGCACCTGGCGCCGTCGCCAGCTCGCCGAACTCGACCGCGACTATGACGACTATCGTCGCGAGAATGAGAGCCGCTTCCACAGCGACTTCGGTAGCTGGCGCCAGACTCGCCAAGGCCAGCGCCAGTCGCTGAACCGGGTGCAGGAGCATCAGGAGGTGCTGGGTTCCGACGGCCAGCATATCGGCACGGTCGACCATATCCGCGGCGACCGCATCCTGCTCACCAAGACCGACAAGGATGCCGGCGGCCACCATCATTCGGTGCCGTGCGGCTGGATCGCCGAGGTGACCGATAAGTCGGTGAAGCTCAACCGCACCGCGTCGCAAGCCCAGACGGCCTGGAAGGACGAGGAGCAGAGCGAGGGTCCGCACTATCTGAACCGGGCTTTCTCGGGCACCTACTGATCCGGGACGAGCCCGGGTCGCACCCGGCACCGCAAATGTAAAAAATGGCCAATTCCGTAAGGGATTGGCCATTTTTCATGCGTGTTAGTTATGGCGCATGCCGCGCATCACTGCTAATCGTTTCGGCCATGAAGGGGAGGAGGTTCAGCCGCTCGCGGCTCTGGCATCGCGCGCGCGATCCGCTTTTGGCGATGGTCCTCGCTTTCGCGATCGGGGGTTTCTCTTGGCTGTCCTTCCTCGTTGGCCTGCTCGGCGGCGTGGCCATGGCTTCGGGGCCATGGCTCGAGGGTCGGATTCGGCGGCCTTATCGTTCCTATGCGTGGCTCGCGCTCGCCTCGGCCTTCATCTTCATGCTCTTCGTGGTCGAGATGATCCTCATCGGTGGCGACTGGCGGCTGGGCGGCATCGCCTGGCTGGCGATCACCGCGCTGGGCGGGGTGTGGGTGCGCTTCTACGAACGCACCGAGCCGCCGGAGACCTGACGGGAATCGTAGCGGTCTTCCTGTCTGAACGGGGCCTTTCCGAAGCAGAGCTATATTTTCGTATGGGGTGGTCGAGTCGCCCTTGATGCGGTGCAGCATCGGCCCCAAGATAGGGGCATGGCCGATGTCGAACCCGTCAAGCGCGCCGCCGCCGAAGGTCTCCCCCTTCCCGACCAGGTTGCCCTGGTCCTGCAGGGTGGCGGGGCGCTCGGCTCCTTCCAGGTCGGCGTGTTCGAGGCGCTCGACGAGGCGCGGATCGAGATCGACTGGGTCGCCGGCATCTCGATCGGCGCGGTCAACGCCGCGATCATCGCCGGCAACCCCTGCGAGCGCCGGCTGGAACGGCTCCACGCCTTCTGGGATCGGGTCACCGGCGCGCTCCCCGCGCTGGCGGTGCTCAACGGCGACTATGGGCGCGAGGCGCTGCACGAGACCGCCGCCGCGATGGTGGCGATGTTCGGCGTGCCGGGCTTCTTCCGCCCGCGCTTCCCGCCGCCCTATTTCCTGCCATCGGGATCGCCCGGCGGGCTCAGCTTCTACGACAGCACCCCTTTGCGCGACACGCTCGACGAGCTGATCGACTGGGACCTGCTCAACGACGGGCCGATGCGCTTCTCGGTCGGCGCGGTCGAGGTGGAGAGCGGCAATTTCCGCTATTTCGACAATCGCAGCGACCGGATCGACGCGCGTCATGTGATGGCCTCGGGCGCGTTGCCGCCGGGCCTGCCCCCGGTCGAGATCGACGGCAAGCTGTGGTGGGACGGCGGCCTCGTCTCGAACACCCCGCTCAGCCATGTCGTCGACAACCAGCAGGGCGACATGCTCGTCTTCCAGGTCGATCTCTTCCCCTCGCTGGCCGGCCGGCCGCAGACGATCATGGACGTCATGGCCCGCGAGAAGGAAATCCGCTACTCCAGCCGGACCCGCCAGATCTCCGACGAGATGATCAAGCGGCGGCGCGAACAGCAGCAGCTTGCCGCCCTGCTCGACAAGCTGCCGCCCGAGATGGCCGACGATCCCGACGTGGTGGCGCTGCGCGCCTGCACCCACAGCGCCAGCCTCAACCTCGTCCAGCTGATCTACCGCGCCAATGCCTGGGAGGGTGGCTCGCGCGACTATGAATTCTCCCAGCGCACGATGCGCGACCATATCGCCGCCGGCCGCGCGGCCATCGCCGAGACGATGACCCGCTCGGCGCTCATCGCCCGCAACATCTATGACGGGCAGACCGCAGCCTTCGACCTGATCCCCCGCTAGTTTTTCACGGAGATTGCTATGTTTCTGAAGGGCAAGACCGCTCTGGTCACCGGCTCGACCTCGGGCATTGGCCTGGCCTATGCGAAGGCGCTGGCGGGGGAGGGCGCCAATGTCGTGATCAACGGCTTCGGCGACGCCGATGCGATCGAGGCCGAGCGCAAGGGGCTCGAGGCGGCGAGCGGCGGCAAGGCGCTCTACAGCGGGCACGACCTCACCAAGGCCGCGGAGATCGAGGCGATGATGAAGGAGGCCGCCGACGCCTTTGGCGGGGTCGACATCCTGATCAACAATGCCGGCGTCCAGCATGTCGCGCCGATCGAGGAGTTCCCGGTCGACCAGTGGAACCTGATCATCGCGCTCAACCTCACCAGCGCCTTCCACACCACGCGGCTGGCCGTGCCCTATATGAAGTCGAAGAAATGGGGCCGGATCATCCAGACCGCCTCGGCCCATTCGCTCACCGCCTCGCCGTTCAAGTCGGCCTATGTCACCGCCAAGCACGGCCTGGCCGGGCTCACCAAGACGGTGGCGCTGGAGGTGGCGACCTTCGGCATCACCGCCAACTGCATCAGCCCCGGCTATGTCTGGACCCCGCTGGTCGAAAAGCAGATCCCCGACACGATGGCGGCGCGCCACATGACCCGCGAGCAGGTGATGAACGACGTGCTGCTCGCCGGCCAGCCGACCAAGGAGTTCGTCACGGTCGAGCAGGTCGCCTCGATGGCGCTTTACCTGTGTCGCGACGAGGCGGCGGGGATCACTGGCGCCAACATGTCGATCGACGGCGGCTGGACCGCGCAATAGGCCTGCTATCCTAGCCGCTCCGAATATGCGTCGCTCCGGCGGAGGCCGGAGCGACGTGTGTCGGGGAGTTTCCTCGCTTCGTTCGTCCTTGACGGTAGGGTTGCCGCGCCTTCCCGTGCCGCCGCGCCGATTTGGCGGAAAAGCGAGGCTTGCCAAGCCGGTTAGGGGCGGGCAGGCTGCGGCTTTATCGGCTTGAGGAGGCGATCGCTTGCCGGCACCGCGACGAGTCCTGCTGGCCGGAGCCGCGCTTTTGGCGCTGGCGGGCTGTGGCGGCTCGAAGTCGATCGAGCAGCCCAAGGCGCCCAAGCCGCGCCCCAATGACTGGCGCCTGATCGCCACCTCGGCCGATCGCGACCGGCTGGCGCGCTGGCGGATCGCCTGGATCGCCGGGCTCGACAAGGCCACCGCCGCGGGTGCCGGCCCGCAGATCGCCGCGCAGGGCGCGCTGCTGAAGCCCGATCTCTCGCTCGACGATCCGCTGCCGCCGGTCGGCGACTATCGCTGCCGCGTGATCAAGATGGGCGCGCAGACCAAGGGGCTGATGGATTATATCGCTTATCCCTTCTTCACCTGCCGGATCGCGACGGAGGAGGGGCGGCTCCACTTCGTCAAGCTCGACGGCTCGCAGCGCCCGGTGGGGGATATCTTCCCCGACGAGGGGCGGCGGATGATCTTCCTCGGCGCGATGACCCTGGGTGACGAGACCCGCCCGCTTCCCTATGGCCGTGACACCGAGCGCGACATGGTGGGCATCGTCGAGCGCGTCTCGTCGCAGCGCTGGCGCATCGCCTTGCCCTATCCGCGCTGGGAATCGACGATCGACATCATGGAACTGGTCCCGAAAGGTTGAGGTTGAGAATGAAGAAGCACCTGCCCCTGATCGCCCTGGTTGCGGCTGTCGCGGCGAGCCCCTCGCGCGCCGATCCGCTGGCCGACGCGGTCAAGGCCGACCTGCCCAGCCTGACGACGATCTATCGCGATCTCCACACCAATCCCGAACTCAGCTTCAAGGAAGGCCGCAGCGCCGGCATCCTGGCGGCCGAGGCGAAGAAGGCGGGCTTCGAGGTGACGACCGGCGTCGGCGGCACCGGCGTGGTCGCGGTGATGAAGAACGGCCCCGGCCCGGTGCTGCTGCTGCGCGCCGACATGGACGGCCTGCCCGTCACCGAGGCGACCGGCCTGCCCTATGCCAGCAAGAATGTGGGCGTGATGCACGCCTGTGGGCACGACACCCATATGTCGGCCTGGATCGGCACCGCGCGGCGCATGGCGGCGATGAAGGGGCAATGGTCGGGCACGCTGGTGATGATCGCCCAGCCCGCCGAGGAGATCGGCTCGGGCGCGCGCGCGATGCTGAAGGACGGGCTCTACACCCGCTTCCCCAAGCCCTCGACCGTGATCGCCTTCCATGATTCGGCGCAGCTTCCCGCCGGCACGATCGGCATCGTCGACGGCTATGCGATGGCCAATGTCGATTCGGTCGACGTGCTGGTGAAGGGCGAGGGCGGCCATGGCGCCTATCCACACCTCGCCAAGGATCCGATCGTGCTCGCCTCGCGGATCGTCACCACCCTCCAGACCTTGATCTCGCGCGAGACCGATCCGCTGGAATCGGGCGTGGTGACCGTCGGCAGCTTCCAGGCCGGCACCAAGCACAACATCATCCCGCCCGAGGCCAAGCTGCAGATTACCGTGCGCAGCTACAAGCCCGAGGTCCGCAAGCATCTGCTCGACGGTATCGCCCGCATCGCCAAGGGCGAGGCGATCGCCGCGGGCTTGCCCGACGACCGGATGCCGGTCGTGACCTTCCAGGACCAGTACACCCCCGCCACCTTCAACACGCCCGAGATCACCGCGCAGATGAGCGCGCTGTTCACCGAGCGCTTCGGCAAGGACCGGGTCGTCCCCGCCCGCGCGCAGATGGGCGGCGAGGATTTCAGCGAATTCTATCTGGCTGACAAGTCGGCGCAGTCACTGCTGCTCTGGGTGGGCGGCGTGCCCAAGGACAAGTGGGAAGCCGCCAAGGGCGACATCACCAAGCTGCCGTCGATCCACAGCCCCTTCTGGGCGCCCGACGCGCCGGCGGTGATCGGCACGGCGGTCGAGGCGATGACGAGCGCGGCGCTGACGGTGTTGAAGAAGTGAGCCGCGAATAGCGGAGTGCCGGGGGCACTCCACAGCCGCGAGCTCGGCTTGCGAAGCAAGCCGCGTCTCCTTCCCACACTTCTCGTCACCCCAGCGAAGGCTGGGGTCCATGTCTCTCACCAGCCAGATGCCATCGAGTGAGAAAACAGACATGGATTCCCGCCTTCGCAGGAATGACGGCTATGGAGCGGATGCCCCAAAAAACACGTCATTCCAGCGAAAGCTGGAAGCTCTTTTTTCTTATCGTCGCAGGAAGGCAGTGAGATCCCAGCTTTCGCTGGGATGACGTCACCTGCTCAAACCAGCGCCTCGGCGATCACCGTCGCCAGCTGGTCGAGCCGATAGGGCTTGGTGATCATCGGCGCGTCGGCGAAGCCGCTGTCGACGGGCAGGCCGTCATAGCCGGTCGCGAAGACGAAGCGCTTGCCGTTCTCGCGCAGCTTGCGCGCCACGGGCAGGCTGTTCTCGCTGCCCAGGTTCAGGTCGAGCAGGGCGATGTCGAACTCGGTATCGCCGGCGCGCTCCAGCGCCTCGGCCACGCTGGTGGCGACCGCGGCCGTGGTGCAGCCGACCGCGTCGAGCATATCCTCGGCGGTCATCGCGATAATCGTGTCATCCTCGACGATCAGGACGCGGGTTCCTGAAGGAGGTTGGCTCGGCATGGTCATCCTTCGTAAGCGTCCTGCCCGCACTGATGGCGGATAAGCCCCTTCGAGGCAACGGTCTTTACGGGGTTTTCCGGAGGCCGGGATGTCCCGGAACGGACAACGCCCGCCAGACGCTACGGTCTGGCGGGCGTTTCTCTTCCTCCCCAGGAAAAGCTCGGGCCTGACGCTTACAAGCTGCGTGGGGCAGCTCAGCCAGCGCCAAGGTTCGGGCGGGAGATGCGTCAGAAATCCGTCGCCGGCCATGGCTAGGAGAGTGAAATTCTTGTCGGGTTGTCGCGCTACTGGTAGCTGCTGTTGTAATCTTGTAAGATTCTTACTTATCGATCGCGCTGGGACGGATCTGGGGGCGACATGGCGAAGCAGGGCATATTGGCGGGGCCGCGGATCAAGCGGCTGCGGCGCGACCATGGGCTCACCCAGATCGCGATGGCCGAACGGCTCGGTATCTCGGACAGCTATCTCGCGCTGATCGAGGGAAATCACCGGCCCCTGACGGCCGCGCTGATCCTGCGCCTCGCCGAGCTGTTCGACTTCGACATCCGCAGCCTCGCGCAGGAAGAGCCCGGCGGCGGTGAAGCCTCGATGCGGCGGCGCCTGTCCGATCCGCTGTTCGCCGATCTGTCGATCGACCGCACCGAGCTCGCCGCCTGGCTCGATAACGCCCCGACCGCGGCCGAGGCCTTTGCCCGGCTGTTCGACCGCTGGCGCGAAGGCGGCAGCGCCGCCACCGCCGAGCCGGCGATGGGCCCGGTCGGCGCGGTGCGGCGCGAGATCGAGCGGTGGCGCAACCATTTCGCCGATCTCGACGCCGAGGCCGAGACCCTGGCCGACGAACTGCGTATCGGCTCGGGCGATCTCTATGGCGCGATCGGGGAGCGGCTGCGGGTCAAGCACCAGCTCGCCATCCGCATCCTGCCGTTCGACGTGATGCCCGACCGGCTCCGCCGGCTCGACCTCCATGCCCGCCAGCTCCAGCTCTCCGAACTGCTCGATCCCGCCGCGCGCACTTTCCAGGCCGCCTTCCAGCTCGCCCAGAACGAGATGCGCCAGGGGATCGACGCGCTGGTGGCGGGCGCGGCGTTCGGCGATCGCGCGGCCGAGCGGCTCTATCGCCGCCACGTCACCTCCTATGTCGCGGCGGCCTTGATGATGCCCTATGGCCGCTTCCTGCGCGCCTGCGAGGCGACCGGCTATGACGTGCAGCTGCTCCAGCGCCGCTTCGGCGCGGGGTTCGAGCAGGTCGCGCATCGCCTCACCACCCTGCAGCGGGTCGGCAGCCGCGGCTTGCCCTTCTTCATGCTGCGGATCGACCGCGCCGGCCAGCTATCGAAGGGCTATGCCGGGGCGAGCGGATCGGCGCTGGTCGAGGCGGCGCATCGCTGCCCGCTCTGGGCGGTCCACCATGGTTTCGACCAGCCTGGCCGGATCATCCGCCAGCTCGTCGAGCTGGAGGACGGCTCGCGCTGGTTCACCATGGCGCAGAGCGTGCGCCACCATGGCGGCGCGGCCTCGGTGCCGCAGGCCGAGCATGTCGTGGCGCTGGGTCTTGCCGCCGAGCATGCCGGCACGCTGGCGCTCGCCAAGGGGATCGACCTGGCCGGCACCGCCGAGCGGATCGGTCTCGGCTGCACCCATTGCCAGCGCCCCGATTGCGTCCAGCGCGCCATGCCGCCGGCCGGCAGGGTGCTGACGATCAACGAACGCGAACGCGGCCTCGCGCCCTTTTCGTTCGTGGGGGATTGAGGGCGATCAGCGGACGGCCGGGGGCCGTCCGCAGCCCGAAATCGGCTCGCTCCGCGAGCCGTGCCCTACGCCCATGTCCGTCATCCCAGCGAAAGCTGGGATCTCCCTTTTCTTCGTCCCGCTGGCAACAGGGCCAGGAAAAGGCAGTGAGATCCCAGCTTTCGCTGGGATGACGCCGTGGTGTTGCGGAAGATTTAGTCGATGGGCTCGTTCGCCGCCGCGTTCAGCAGCGCCATATGCTCGTCGGCGATCGTCAGTTCCATCGCCGCGATCAGCGATTCGACCTGGGTGACCTTGGTGGCGCTGGCGATCGGCGCGGTCACGCCCGGCGTTGCGATCAGCCAGGCGACCGCGATCTGCGCCTGGCTGGCGCCGCTCTCCTCGGCGACCTGGGCCAGCGCGGCCAGCACCTTCTCGCCGCGCGCGTTGAAGAACTTCGCCGGGGATTCGCCGCGCTGGCTGGCGCGCGCTTCCTCGATCGTGCGGTATTTGCCGGTCAGGAAGCCCGCCGCCAGCGCATAATAGGGCAGCACGCCGATATCGTGCGCCTGGCAATAGGCGCGATAGTCGGGCGGGAAATGCTCCTTGGCCATCAGGTTGAAATGCGGCTGGAGCACCGAATAGGGGGTCTCGCCCGCCGCCCCCGCGATCTTCAGCGCCGAATCGAGCCGCGCCTGGGTGAAGTTGGACGCGCCGATCGCGCGCACCTTGCCCGCCTTCACCAGCCGGTCGAATGCCTCGGCGGTCTCCTCCTGCGGAATGGTCTCGAAGTCGAAATGGGCGTAATACAGGTCGATATGGTCGGTCTGCAGCCGCTGCAGCGACAGTTCCACCCCGCGCTCGATCATCCAGTGGTCGATGCCCTTGCGACCCTCGATCTCCTGCACGCCCACCTTGGTGGCGATCTGGATGCGGTCGCGGTTGCCGCGCGCCTTCATCCATTGGCCGATGATCGTCTCGGATTCGCCGCCGACATGGCCGGGGACGAAGGAGGAGTAGCAGTCGGCGGTGTCGATCATCGTCACCCCGCCCGCGGCGAAGGCATCGAGCACCGCGAAGCTGGTCGGCTCGTCGGCGGTCCAGCCGAACACATTGCCCCCTGCCACCAGCGGGGACACCTGCAGACCGCTCGATCCCAGCGCGCGTTTGCCGGCCATTGCTCTCTCCTCCTTGTCGATTGCGGGCGTGATCCCCGGTTCAGAAGGGCTTGTCGAGGGTCTCGTGCCCGATCGCCTTCAGCGCCTCGACGACCTTCTTGACCTCCTGGCTCTGGCCGCGCGGCAGCACCATGACTGCGTCATGGGTCGCGACGATGATCAGGTCGCTCACCCCGGCGGCGGTGACCAGCGGGCCCTCGCTGCGGATCAGGCAGCCATGGGTGTCGATCGTCACCACCTCGCCCTGGGTGACGTTGCCCTGCGCGTCGCCCGCGCCCAGCTCGTGCAGCGCGTCCCAGCTGCCGACGTCGGACCAGCCCATCTCGACGGGGACGACCACCACCTTCTCGGCGCGCTCCATCACCGCATAATCGATCGATTCGGATTTGGCGGACAGGAAGGATTCGGCGGCGGGCAGCACCAGCCGGCCCTCGCGCACCGCGCCGTCGAGCGACGCATGCACGGCGGCGAGCATCTCGGGCTCGAAGGCCTGGAGCGCGGCCAGATAGGCATCGGCGCGGAACAGGAAGATGCCGCCATTCCAGCTATACTGGCCCTCGGCCAGATAGGCCTTGGCGCGCTCCAGATCGGGCTTCTCGACGAAGGCGTCGACCTTGTGGACCCCGGGCGCCACCGCATCACCACGGCGGATATAGCCATAGCCGGTCTCGGGCTTGTCGGGGGTAATGCCGAAGGTGGCGAGCCAGCCCTGCTCGACCAGCGGCATCGCGCGCTCGACCGCGGCGATGAAGGCGGCAACGTCCTCGATCACATGGTCGCTGGGCATCACCAGCAGCGGGGTTTCGGGCGGCACTTCCAGCGCGGCCAGCGCGATCGCCGGGGCGGTATTGCGCCCGGCCGGCTCCAAAATGATCGCGGCGGGCGCCTCGTCGGCCAGCTGGGTGGCGATTTCGCTCGAGTGTAGCGCGTTGGTGACGATCACGGCGGGGCCGAAACGATCCCGGTCGGTGCAGCGTCCGGCGGTCATCTGCAGCATGGTGCGGTCGCCCGTCAGCGCCAGCAGCTGCTTGGGCTTGCGCGAGCGCGACAGCGGCCACAGCCGGGTGCCGGAGCCGCCCGACAGGATGACCGGACTTATCAAGATGGTGGAAATGGCTGGCTCCATGGTCCAGAAGGGATGTCGCCGTTATCCGAAGCTATGCGACTGGCGGCAAGGGGGTTTCATGTACGGGGGCACGAAACCGGTAGCGCGGCGTAGGCAATGGTAAGGCTGTTCAAACATTATGTAGCCTATCCGGTGCTGCTGCTGTGCGCTGCCGATTTTGCGGTGTTGGTGCTGGTGGCGGAAGCCGGCTGGGTGCTGCGTCTCAGCCAGATCGGCACCGATCCTGGCTCGGTCTGGGGCCGTGTGCCCCAGCTCATCACCTTCGCGCTGGCGATCCAGGCGTCGATGATCGGGGTGGGCGCCTATGCGCCGGAAGCGCTGCAGAATCTGCGCAACGCCGCCGCGCGGCTGATGGTGGCGATCTCGCTGGGCGTGATCCTGATCTCGCTGATGCGCTTCCTGCTGCCCGGCCTGTCGCTGTGGCGGTCGAACACCTTCTATTCGATGCTGCTCGCCTTCGCGCTGTTGATGGCGGTGCGGGTGCTGCTGGGTGGCGTTCTCGTCGCCGACGTCTTCAAGCGGCGGGTGCTGCTGCTCGGCGCGGGGCGCCGCGGCAAGCGCGTGGCCGATCTGGAGCGGCGGCCCGGCAGCGGCTTCATGCTGGTCGGCTGCGTCGACATGAAGGACGCCCCGGCGCTGATCGAGACCGCGGTGTCGCGCACCGACATTCCCAGCCTCACCGAATGGGTCGACAAGTGGCAGGCCAGCGAAGTCGTGCTGGCGCTCGACGAGCGGCGCAACACCGTGCCGGTCGACGCGCTGCTGCGGCTCAAGACCACCGGCGTCCACGTCACCGACATCTCCGATTTCCTGGAGCGCGAGACCGGCCGCATCGATCTCGACACGGTGCGCCCGTCGACCCTGATCTTCTCCGACGGCTTCTCGTCGGGGCGCCAGCTGTCGGGCGTGCTCAAGCGCGGCTTCGACCTGCTGGTGAGCGCCTTCATCCTGTCGATCACCGCCCCGATCATCCTGGTCACCGCGCTGCTGGTGAAGATGGAGAGCAAGGGGCCCGCCTTTTATCGGCAGATCCGGGTCGGCCGCTATGGCGAGACCTTCGAGATCCTCAAGCTGCGCTCGATGCGCCAGGATGCCGAGGCCGGCGGCGCGCCGATCTGGGCGCAGAAGGGCGACCCCCGCGTCACCCGCATCGGCAAGATCATCCGCCTGATCCGGGTGGACGAGCTGCCCCAGCTGTGGACGGTGCTGAAGGGCGACATGAGCTTCGTTGGCCCGCGCCCCGAGCGCCCCGAATTCGTCGCCGAGCTGGAGAAGCAGATCCCCTTCTATGCCGAGCGGCACATGGTGAAGCCCGGCATCACCGGCTGGGCGCAGATCAACTATCCCTATGGCGCCAGCCTCGACGATGCGCGCCACAAGCTGGAATATGATCTCTACTACACGAAGAACTACAGCCCGTTCCTCGACATATTGATCATCCTGCAGACGCTGCGCGTGCTGATCTGGGCTGAAGGCGCCCGGTAACCGTCATGGCGCGCAGTCTCGAAGCGGCGATGCTGGCGCAGCAGACCGATCTGCCGCCGGTCTATGCCGCGGCGCTGCCGCAGCCGATCGTCTTCGCGGGCATCCAGTGGGGCCATGCGCTGGCCGCCTTCATGTTCGTGGCTTTGGTCTGCTGGCAGGCCACCACCCGCTCGGGCGGCGCGCGGCGCATCGCGCTCACCATCGCCTGTGCGCTCACCGCCCTGTGGTGCGGGCTGGTCGCCCAATATGGACCGGGCGGGATAGCGTCGAGCGTGGCCAAGAGCCTGGCCGATGCCGCCTGGCTGGGCTTCTTGTTCGTGCTGCAGCCGCCCACCCTGATGCAGGGGCGCCAGCGCCGCCGGCTGATCCTGGGCGTCTATGCGCTCGTCGGCACGCTGATCCTCGCCGCGATCGTCATCAAGCTGTTGCCGCTCGCCTTCACCGGCAGCCCGCGCATCCAGGCAGGCCTGTTCCAGGGCGGCCAGGCGCTGCGCATCGCCACCACGATCGGCGGCCTCTGCCTGCTCCACAATGTCTACACCGCCGCTTCGCCCGAGGCCCGCTACGGGCTGGGCACACCGATGCTGGCGCTGGCGATGATGTGGGCGTTCGACCTGAACCTCGCCACCGTCGCCTATCTGATCGACGGCTGGCCGATGGGTCTGTTCGCGCTGCGCGGCATGATGATGGTGCTGATCGCGCCGCTGCTCGTCACGGTCAGCCGGCTCGCCACGCTCGACAGCGTCCGCGCCTCGCGCGCCGCCGGGTTCCAGACCTTCACCCTGGTGGTGAGTGGCGCCTATCTGGCGGTGATGGTGGCGGCCACCCGCCTGCTCGCGGTGATCGGCTATGAGAATTGGCTGCCGCAGCTCACCCTGGCCGCCGCCTTCCTTCTCTTCGCGCTCTCCTTCTTTCCGTCCACCCGTTATCGCAAGCGGCTCAAGAAGGCGCTCGGGCGCCAGCTCTTCCAGCATCGCTACGATTATCGCCTCGAATGGCGCCGCTTCACCGACACGGTAGGCAGCGCGGGCGATGACGCGCCGCCGCTGGCCGAGCGGACGGTGAAGGCGATCGCCGACATCTTCGATTGCCCCGGCGGGCTGCTGCTGATGCGCGGGCCCGATGGCGGGCTCGACAGCTCGGCGCGCTGGAACTGGCAGCCGCTCGACGTGCCGCTGGCCGCCGCCGGCCCCGATCTCGCCCGCGCCTTCGAAGCGGCCGGCGAGGTGATCGAGCTGCAGCGGCTGCGCCAGGGCCAGGTCTCCGATGCGCTGCCGCTGATCCCGGAATGGATGGTCGCCGAGGACGAGGCCTGGGTGCTGGTGCCGCTGATCCATTTCGATCGGCTGGTGGGCGCGGTGCTGCTCCAGCGCCCGCGCGAGCCGCGGCTGCTCGACGACGAGGATCTCGACCTGCTCCGGGTGGCGGGGCGGCAGGTGGCGAGCTATCTGGCGGAGGCGCTGGGACAGGAGGCGCTTTCGGATGCCCGCCGCTTCGACGAATTCAACCGGCGTTTCGCCTTCATCATGCACGACATCAAGAATCTGGTCAGCCAGCTCAGCCTGCTCGCGCGCAACGCCGAACGCCATGCCGACAAGCCTGAGTTCCGCGCGGACATGATCGACACGCTCCAGAATTCGGTGGGCAAGATGAACGATCTGCTCGCCCGCCTGTCGCAGCACCATCGCGCCCGCCCCGACGAGCCCGCCCCCCATTCGCTGCGCCTGCTGGCCGAGGAGGTGGTGCGCGGCCGCGCCGACAATTACCGGGTGCGCATCCGCGGCCGCGACGACCTGATGGCCACGGTCGATCCCGATCGCTTCGAACAGGCGCTCGGCCATCTCGTCCAGAACGCGATCGACGCCAGCGGCGACGGCGACGCGGTCGAGGTGGTGATCGGCCGGCGCGGGCTGGAGGCCACCGTCGAGGTGGTCGACCAGGGCTGCGGCATGTCGGCCGAATTCATCCGTTCGCGGCTGTTCCACCCCTTCTCCTCCACCAAGGACGGCGGCTTCGGCATCGGCGCCTATGAGGCGCGCGCGCTGCTCGTCGGCATGGGCGGCCGGCTGGAGGTGCAGAGCCGCGAGGGCGAGGGCAGCCGCTTCACCATCATCCTGCCGCTGACCGCTTTGTTCGGCGGCGGCCTGCCCACCGGGAGCGTGGCCGCATGATCGCCAATGCCAAACCGCGTCTCCTGATCGTCGAGGATGACGAGGGGCTGCAGAAGCAGCTGCGCTGGGCCTATGAGGATTATGAGGTGATCTCGGCCACCCATCGCCAGGCCGCGATCGACGCGCTGCGCCATTATGAGCCGGCGGTCGTCACCCTCGACCTGGGGCTGCCGCCCGATCCCGACGGCACCACCGAGGGTTTCGCCACGCTCGACGCGATCCTCTCGCTCAAGCCCGACACCAAGGTGATCGTCGCCTCGGGCCATGGCGCGCGGGAAGGGGCTCTGCGCGCGGTGGCGGCGGGCGCCTATGATTATTACCACAAGCCCGTCGACATCGACGAGCTGGGCCTGATCGTCGCCCGCGCCTTCGAGCTCCACGATCTCGAACAGGAAAATGCCCGGCTGCAGGCCAAAGGCGACGAGGACGGCGGCGCGCTGATCACCAACGATCCCTCGATGATCAAGGTGGTGCGCACGATCGAGCGGGTGGCGAACACTGACGTGTCGGTGATGCTGCTCGGCGCCAGCGGCACCGGCAAGGAGGTGCTCGCCCGCCAGCTCCACGATTCGAGCAAGCGCAGCGGCGGCGCCTTCGTCGCGATCAACTGCGCGGCGATCCCCGAGAATCTGCTCGAGGCCGAGCTGTTCGGCTATGAGAAGGGCGCCTTCACCGGCGCGATCAAGACCACCGAGGGCAAGATCGAGCTGGCCGAGGGCGGCACCCTGTTCCTCGACGAGGTGGGCGACATCCCCCTGCCGCTTCAGGTGAAGCTGCTGCGCTTCCTGCAGGAGCGGGTGATCGAGCGGATCGGCAGCCGCAAGGCGATCCCGGTCGACACGCGCATCGTCTGCGCGACCCACCAGGATCTCGACCTGATGATCGCCGAGACGCGCTTCCGCGAGGACCTCTATTATCGCCTCGCCGAGATCGTGGTGCGCATCCCGCCGCTGGCGCAGCGCCCCGGCGACGCGCTGCTGATCGGCCGCGCGCTGCTCAAGAAGCTGGTGCGCGAGATGGGATCGAACGTGAAGGGCTTCGCCCCCGACGCGCTCGCCGCGATCGACGGCTGGAGCTGGCCCGGCAATGTCCGCGAGCTGGAGAACAAGCTCAAGCGCGCGGTGATCATGGCCGACGGCAAGCTTGTCACCGCCGAGGATCTCGACCTGACCCCGGACCGCGAGGATGGCGGCTATCTCAACCTGAAAGCCGTCCGCGAAGCCGCCGACCGCGCCGCCATCACCCGCGCGATCGCGCGCAGCGAGGGCAATATCTCGAGCGCGGCAAAGATGCTCGGGATCAGCCGGCCGACCTTGTACGACCTGCTCAAGCAGTACGGGATCGAGGTTTAGCGAATATCGTCGCTCCGGCGGAGGCCGGAGCCGCTACGGGCTCTTGCCGCCGCCTCATCGCGCTCTTCGTGGCGGCCCCGGCCTCCGCCGGGGCGACGATTGGTTGAATGGTAGCCGCAAGGCCTTTATCCCCCGCCCCATGACCGATCCCGCCCTCCTCGCCCGTATCGCCGACGCTCTCGAACGCCTCGCGCCGCCGCCGGCGCCGCATGCCGATCCCGCCGCGCACCCGGCCTATGTCTGGCGCGACCATGGCCTGGCCGCGACCCGCGCCTTCGCGCCGGTGCCGCTCGATCTGCTCACCGGGGTCGACACGCAGAAGGCGGCGCTGGTCGAGAATGCCCGCCGCCTCGCCACCGGTGCCGCCGCACATGACGTGCTGCTGTGGGGCGCGCGCGGGGCGGGCAAGTCGGCGCTGGTCAAGGCGACCGTCGGCCAGCTGCGCGACGAGGGGCATGACATCGCGCTGATCGAGATCACCGGCGAGAAGGTCGCCGACCTGCCGCATCTGTTCGCGCTGATCGCCGACGTGCCGCGCGCCTTCCTGCTGTTCATCGACGATCTCGGCTTTGACGAGGCCTCTGGCGGGCAGGGGCCGCGCCTGCTGCGCTCGATGCTGGAGGGTGGCGCCGAGGCGCGGCCGGCCAATGCCCGGCTCCACGTCACCGCCAACCGCCGCCACATCGTCTCGCGCGACCTGAAGGAGCAGGACAGCGCGATCAACCCGCGCGACGTGGTCGACGACAAGCTCGCGCTCGCCGATCGCTTCGGCCTGTCGCTGGGCTTCCACGTCTGCGACCAGGACACCTATGTCGCGATGGTGCGCGGCTATGCCGAGCGCTACGGCCTCGACTTCGAGCCCCTCGACGCGATCGCCTGGGCCACCCAGCGCGGCAGCCGCTCGGGCCGGGTCGCCTGGCAATATGTCGTTGAGCTGGCGGGCCGGGCGGGGAAGACCCTCTAGCCAGACCCGCCAAGAGCGTTTTACGATCCGATTGCATCGGATCGGCCGCTCTAGACCGTTGTTTTTATCGCGATTTCCGAGTCGGCAGATGTTTCCATCTGCCTGGAAATCGCTCTAGCCGAAGTCGGCCAGGGTCAGCGCCACATTGGCGCCGGTCAGGATGATCGCCGAATCCACGCTCGATCCACCGCCGCTGGCGTAGAAGACATAGGTGTCGCCGCCCACGGTGAGCACCGCCACCTCGCCATTGCCGTCGCGGCCGTTGAACAATTGCTGGGCGGTGCCGGCGGCCGTCGTCGCGTCGCCCTGCGCTGACCCGGTGAGCAGCGCCATCGGGACGAAGCCGAGTGAGATCCAGTCGGTGCCGCTCTGGAAGTCGGTGATGCGGTCGGGCCGGCTGGTCAGCGATCCCGTGCCGCTGAATAGGAAGCGATCGCGCCCGTCGCCGCCGGTCAGGATGTCGCCGCCCAGATCCCCCGACAGGACGTCGTGGCCGGCACCGCCGCTGATCATGTCGTCGCCCTGGCCGCCGCGCAGCGAATCATTGCCGTCGCCGCCGCCGATCGTGTCCGCGCCGAGATTGCCGTTGATCGTGTCGTTGTCGCTGCCGCCCTGGATGATGTCGTCGTTGGCGCCGCCATTGATGCGATCCGAACCGGCGCCGCCATCGAGCGTGTCGTTGCCGGCATTGCCCTGGAGATAGTCGGCGCCGTTGCCGCCCGACAGGCTGTCGGCGCCATCCGAACCGCCATAGGGCGACTGGCCGTAGAGATGGTCGTTGCCGTCGCCGCCCAGCACCGTGTCGGCGCCGGCATCGCCCCAGACATAGTCGTGCCCGCCGCCGGCATCGATGTGGTTGGCCGCTGAATTGCCGTAGATATCGTCGTCGGAGCCGCCGCTGACGACATTCTCGATCACCGAGTCCGGGAAGATCATGACATTGTAGATGTCGGCCTTCACGACATCGCCATGGATGTCGAAGGTCAGCAGCGCATTGCCGAGCGAGCTCCAATAGCCGCCGGTCAGATCGATGATCGCGAACTGCTCGTCGGAATGCCAGACGATCGTATCGTTGCCGCCGGTGTCGTAGATCGTTTCGAAATAATCCTGATCCTCGTAATAGTCATAGCGGGTGTCGCCGGCATTGTGCGAGCCCACGCCGTAGAGGAACTGCATGGCGTAGATGTCGAGCATCATCGGCGTGGTCGGCAGGATGGTCAGCGCATGGTCGCCGATCGAGATACCCTCATAAAGATTATAGGACATGATCGTGTAGCTGACCGAATCGAAGGCCGGATCGAGGATGTTCGCATTGTCCCCGAGCGATTCGAAAGGATGCTTCAGGCCCAGCGCATGGCCGACTTCATGGAGCAGCGTGAAATAGCCTCCGCTGCCCGGCTCGAAGCTTCCGTCGATATCGGCGCGGTCGAGCCACACGTCTCCGCCCACGGGGATGTCGGCGGGCAGATAGGCATGGGCGGCCGAACTCGGTTCGTTGACCGTCGTATAGGCGAAGCGGATGTCGCCGACATTGGTGGGGGTGTCGGACGTCTCGTTGAACGTCAGGTTGATGTAGCGCGCCCAGGTCTGCAGCACGCTGCGGGCCGCTTCGATCTCGGCGGCGTTGAGCGGTTGCACGCCGCTGGGCTCGTTGAGCTGGCTATAGGAGGGTGCCCAGCTGCTGGTCGCCCCCGGAAAGCTGTAGGTGAGCGTGGTACCATTTCCCGTCGGCGCCCAGCGGACCCCCCGCACCAGCGAATCGAGATATTCATCGCCAGACAGGATTACCCGCTGCGAGAACGCAGTGTTCTGCGTCGGTGTCGACATCTGTCCCCCATGCTCCGCACGATGACGCTACGTCATCCCCCAGCAAGAGGTTGTATCGGCACCGAAAAGGCCGTCTATCGATATTAACTCCAGAACGGAGGAAAGATCAGGCGCCGCCGGGCAGGCTCACCCGCACCAGCAGGCCGCCCAGATCCTCGCTCTCTTCCAGGCTGATCGTGCCGCCATAGATGCCGATCACGTCGCGCACGATGGCGAGACCCAGGCCGGTGCCGGGCTTGCCGGTGTCGAGCCGCGCGCCGCGCTCGAACAATTTGCCGCGCTCGGCCTCGGGGATGCCGGGGCCGTCATCCTCGATCATGATCTCGACCTGGTCGACCTTGCGCGAAGCCTTGATGTCCGAGACGACTCTGGCGACCGTCACGAACACGCGGCCCTGGCCATATTTGGCGGCATTCTCGATCAGGTTGCCGACGATCTCGTCCAGGTCCTGCCGCTCGACATGGACGACGGCGTTGCGGTCCCCCGCCAGGTCGACGGTGACGTGGCGGTGCATGCGGTTGACCGCGCGCTCGACCGCCTTGAGCGAGGGCCACACCTCCGACCGCGCCTGGGCGTTGGCGCGCCGGCCCACCGCGCGGGCGCGGGCGAGGTGGTGGTCGACCTGGCGGCGCATCGTCGTGGTCGAGCGGATCACCGTCTCGGCCAGTTCGGGGCCGCCCGCGGTCGCCTCGTTCATCAGCACGGTCAGCGGGGTCTTGAGCGCATGGGCGAGGTTGCCGGCATGGCGCCGCGCCTCCTCGGCCTGGTTCTCGTTATGCGCGAGCAGGCCGTTGAGCTCCTCGACCAGCGGCTGCACCTCGTTCGGGAATTTCGCCTCGATCCGCGAGCTGATGCCCGAGCTGACCGCCGCCACCGCGCGGCGCAGGGTGCGCAGCGGCCACAGGCCGAAGGTCGCCTGCAGCGCCGCGAGGATGAGGAGGCCGAGGCCCAGGATCGCGAAGGAGCGGACCAAGGTCCGCCGCAGCACCGCGATCTGGTCGTCGAGGCCGATGCGGCTCGCCGCCACCTGGAAGCGCCACATCGTCTGCGAGCCGGGCAGGCGCACCTGCCGGTCGAGCACGCGCAGCGGCTCGTCCTCGAACTCCTTGCTGTCGGCGACATGCAGGGTCTGGTCGTGCGGCGGCTCGTTCTGGCGCAGCGCGCGATCCCAGAGCGAGCGCGAGCGGAACGGCTCATGGCCCTGGCCCGAGACCTGCCAGTAGAGACCCGAATAGGGCTCCAGGAAACGCTGGTCGCCAAGCGGCCGGTTGAAGCGCACCTCGCCGTCGGGGCCGATCTCGGCCGAACCGATCATCGCGTTCAGCACATATTCGAGCTGCGCGTCGAAATTGCGGGTCACCGCCTCGCTCAGCACCCGATCGAGCGCGAAGCCGCCGCCGACCAGCAGCACGCTGATCCACAGCGCCGCGATCGTGATCATGCGGCGGGTGAGCGAGCCGGTGGACCGGCCCGCCAGCGGGGGGCGTTTCAGGAGCCAGGCCCGCGCCGAGGCCAGCGACCTGTTAAGCCGGGTCATCCAGCGAATAGCCCAGGCCGCGGATCGTGGTGATGACGTCCTGGCCCAGCTTCTTGCGGATGCGGGTCACGAACACCTCGATCGTATTCGAATCGCGGTCGAAATCCTGGTCGTAGATATGCTCTATCAGCTCGGTGCGGCTCACCACCTTGCCCTTGTGGTGGAGCAGATAGCTGAGCAGCTTATATTCCTGCGCGGTCAGCTTCACCGGCTCGCCGGCCAGGGTCACCTTGCCGCTGCGGGTGTCGAGGCGCACGTCGCCCGCGGTCAGCTCGGACGAGGCATTGCCCGAGGCGCGGCGGATCAGCGCGCGCAGCCGGGCGATCAGCTCCTCGGTCTGGAAGGGCTTGGCGAGATAATCGTCGGCGCCGGCATCGAGCCCGGCCACCTTGTCGGACCAGCTGTCGCGCGCGGTCAGCACCAGCACGGGGGTGTCCTTGCCCTCGCGGCGCCAGCGGTCGAGCACGGTCAGCCCATCGACCTCGGGCAGGCCCAGGTCCAGGATGATCGCGTCATAGGTTTCGGTAGATCCCAGGAAATGCCCGTCCTCGCCATCGGTGGCCAGGTCGATCGCATAGCCGGCCCCTTCGAGGGTGGCGCGCAACTGGCGGCCCAGACTCGGTTCATCCTCGACGATCAGGACGCGCATCGCTTCCCCTTCACTTGATCCCCTAGGGGAATTGTTATTGACCGACCCGGCCCAGCTCGCGGCCGGTGCGGCCGTCCATGTCCATCCATATCACCGAACCGCCGCGCTGAAACTTGAAACGGTAGCGGCCGGTTCCCGGATCGAACTCGGAACCGATCATCTGGCCATCGACCCGGCCCTGGGCGCGGGCACGCATTTCCTGATAGGGCAGATATTCCCCGGAACGCACGCCGTTGCGCAGCGCATCCTGCTCGGGCACGCGATTCCGTTCCGCCAAAACGGGGGAAGAGGCATAAGCGAGCATCGCCAAAGCCATGGCGGCAAGGGGTTTACGCATTGACATGGGCTATTGGCATAGGGTCATGGGCTTGAATAGGGCATGAATGTTCGTGCTCCCGCAGATTTCCCATCATTGTTGCATCGCGAAGACACATGTCGGCACCCATTCTCGCCTTTCAGAATCTCGGGCTCGTTCAGGGCCATGGCTGGCTGTTCCGCGGCCTGGACATCAATATTGCACCGCGGGATCGGCTCGCGCTGATCGGCCGCAACGGCGCGGGCAAGACGACCTTGCTCAAGCTGCTCGCGGGCCGGATCGACGCCGACGAGGGGCTGCGCACCGTGGTTCCGGGGACTCGCGTGATCCTGCTGGAGCAGGAACCGTCGCTGGCGGGCCATGCCACGCTGCGCGACTATGCGCTCGCCGGCCCCGATGCGCCCGCCGCGCATGAGGTGGAGGCGATCGCCAGCCAGATCGGTATCGACCTTTCGCGCGAGGCGGCGAGCGCCAGCGGCGGCGAGCGGCGGCGTGCCGCGATCGCCCGCGCGCTGGCGATGGAGCCCGACGTGCTGCTGCTCGACGAGCCGACCAACCATCTCGACCTGGCGGCGATCGAATGGCTGGAAAGCTGGCTCAGCCGCTACACCGGCGCTTTCGTGGTGATCAGCCACGACCGTACCTTCCTCACCCGGCTGACCCGCCAGACGCTGTGGCTCGATCGCGGCGGCATCCGCCGTCACGAGGTCGGCTTCGGCGGCTTCGAGGCGTGGACCGAACGGGTCTATGAGGAGGAGGCGCGCAACGCCGAGCGGCTCGACGCCAAGCTGAAGATCGAGGAGCATTGGAAGCTGCGCGGCGTCACCGCGCGGCGGCGGCGCAACCAGGGCCGCCTGACCAAGCTTTACGAGATGCGCGCCCAGCGCAAGGCGATGCTCGGCCCGCCCGGCACCGCGAAGATCGCGATCGCCGCCGACGACGTGAAGACCAAGGTGGTGATCGACGCCGAGAATGTCAGCAAGACCTTCGGGGCCGGAGAGAATCAGCGCACGATCATCCGCGACTTCACCTTCCGCGTGACGCGTGGCGACCGGATCGGCGTGGTCGGCGCGAACGGCGCCGGCAAGTCGACCCTGCTCAAGCTGCTGACCGGCGAGCTGGCGCCCGATTCGGGCACGGTGAAGCTGGCCAAGACCCTCGACGGCATCGTCATCGACCAGCAGCGCAAGCTGATGGCGCCCGAAAAGACCGTCCGCGAAGTGCTCGCCGACGGCAATGACTGGATCGACGTCCAGGGCGTCCGGAAGCACATCCATGGCTATCTCAAGGAGTTCCTGTTCGAACCGTCGATCGCCGACGCGAAAGTAGGAACGCTTTCGGGCGGCGAACGCTCCCGCGTGCTGCTCGCGCGCGAGTTCGCCCGGCCGTCGAACCTGCTCGTCCTCGACGAGCCCACCAACGATCTCGACCTCGAGACGCTCGATCTGCTCCAGGAGGTGATCGCCGACTATGAGGGCACCGTCCTGATCGTCAGCCACGATCGCGACTTCCTCGACCGCACCGTAACGGTGACCCTGGGCCTCGACGGCTCGGGCAAGGTCGACATCGTCGCGGGCGGCTATGAGGATTGGGAGAAGCAGCGCAGCCAGAAGGTGGAGGCGAAGCGCGCTGCGCCCAAGGCCGATGCGCCGGCCGGAACCGCGCCCAAGGCGAAGACCAAGCTCAGCTACAAGGACCAGCGCGACCTCGACCTGCTGCCCGCGGAGATCGAGAAGCTGGAAGCCGCGATCGCCCGCGACGAGGCGGCGATGGCCGATCCGAACCTCTACGCGAAGGACCCGAAGACGTTCGACACGCTGATGAAGGCGATCGAGGCGGCACGGGCGAAGAAGGAAGAGGCCGAGATGCGCTGGCTGGAGCTGGCCGAGATGGCTGAAGGGCTGAACTAAAGATCCTCCCTACGGCGTAGCCGTGGGGAGGGGGACCGCGCCGCAGGCGTGGTGGAGGGGCTGCGACCTCTCAACCTGCGCTGGCCTCAAACTGGGAAACCCCTCCACCATGCTGCGCATGGTCCCCCTCCCCATCGCTGCGCGATAGGGAGGATCTGAAGGCTATGCGTTCTCCAGCTCTCCTCCGTCATTCCAGCGAAAGCTGGAATCTCAGGAGAGATGCGAGCGCTCCAACCTCACGAGATTCCAGCCTTCGCTGGAATGACGGAGGAGCGTTGGTGTCGCGCCGTCGCGCTTACCCCTCAGCGCCGGCACGGCGATGATGGTGAATCACCTCGTCGATGATGAAGCGCAGGAATTTCTCCGAGAAATCCGGGTCGAGATTGGCGCTTTTCGCCAGGGTCCGCAGCCGTTCGATTTGCACGGTCTCGCGGCCGGGGTCGGCGGGGGGCAGGCCGGTCTTCGCCTTGTGCTCGCCCACCGCCTTGGTGACCTTGAAGCGCTCGGCGAGCATGAAGATGAGCGCCGCATCGATATTGTCGATGCTCTCGCGGTAGCGATTTAGGATCTCATCGGCCATGCGGTGGCGCCCTTATGAACTCAGGAGGGCCCGCCTATCGTGGATCGACGCCCCGCTTGGCAAGCGCTCAGTTGGAAGGGGCGCCGCAACGAGTCGACGGTACGCGCCCGAATCGGGTTATTGCGGGCGCTACGGTCTTGCCTTTCACGCCTCCGCAGCCCATGGGCTGGCCCATGACCGCGACCGTCACCCCGATCCGCCGGGATACCCAACCTTCGCTCGACCCGATCATGGCTCTGGTCGCGACCGGCATGAATGCGGTCAACAGCGTCATCCTGGCGCGCATGCAGTCCGATGTGCCGCTCATCCCCGAGCTGGCCGGCCACCTGATCGCGGGCGGTGGCAAGCGGCTGCGGCCGATGCTCACGCTCGCCTGCGCCAAGCTGCTCGATTATCATGGCGATCGCCACCACAAGCTGGCCGCCACGGTCGAGTTCATCCACACCGCGACCCTGCTGCACGACGATGTCGTCGACCAGTCGGGCCTGCGCCGCGGCCGCAGCACCGCCAACATGATCTGGGGCAACGCCGCCAGCGTGCTGGTGGGCGACTTCCTGTTCAGCCGCTCGTTCGAGCTGATGGTCGAGGACGGCTCGCTGCGCGTGCTGCGCATCCTGTCGCACGCCTCGGCGGTGATCGCCGAGGGCGAGGTCAACCAGCTCACCGCGCAGCGCCGGATCGAGACCAGCGAGGAACGCTATCTGGAGATCATCACCGCGAAGACCGCAGTGCTGTTCGCCGCCGCCTGCCGCATCGCCGCCGTCGTCGCCGAGCGCGAGCCGGGGGTCGAGGAGGCGCTCGACCAATATGGCCGCTATCTCGGCATCGCCTTCCAGCTGGTCGACGACGTGATCGACTATGTCTCCGACGGCGCCACCATGGGCAAGGATGCCGGCGACGATTTCCGCGATGGCAAGGTCACCCTGCCGGTGATCCTGGCCTATGCGCGCGCCGAGGCCGACGACCGCACCTTCCTGCGCGAGGCGATCGAGGGTCTGCGCAACGAGGACGAGGACCTGGTCCGCGCGACCGGCATCCTGCGCTCGACCGGCGCGCTCGCCGACACCGCCGCCCGCGCGCGGCACTATGCCCAGCGCGCGATCGACGCGCTCGCCAGCTTCCCCGCCAGCCAGGCCAAGGCCGCGCTGGTCGAAGCCGCCCAGTTCGCGGTGGCGCGAGCCTATTGATCCAGCTTCTCCCCGCTTCTTCCCTCCCTGTCAGGGAGGGGCTGGGGGTGGGTCGCGAGCGTTAGCGAGCGATCCGACATCGTCCCATAGAACTCCGCCGAGGGGCATCGAGCCCCTCGGCATCGTATACCCACCCCCTTCCCCTCCCTTGAAGGGAGGGGGGTAAGAGGGCACACCCACCCGATGCTTCCGATCGACGCCGTCCTGCCCGATCTGATCGCCGCGCTTCGCGGCGGGCCGAACGCCGTGCTCGTGGCGCCACCCGGCGCCGGCAAGACGACGGCGGTAGCACCCGCCCTGCTGGGCGAGGCGTGGTGCACCGGCCAGATCCTGCTGCTCTCGCCCCGTCGACTCGCCGCGCGCGCCGCAGCCGAGCGGATGGCGGCGGTGGCGGGGGAGGCGGTCGGCAAGACGATCGGCTATGCGACGCGGCTCGACAGCAAGCAGTCGGCGGGCACCCGCATCCTCGTCGTCACCGAGGGTATCTTTGTCAATCGCATCCAGGCCGATCCCGACCTGCCCGGCGTCTCGGCGGTGCTGTTCGACGAGGTCCATGAGCGCAGCCTCGACAGCGATTTCGGCCTGGCGCTCGCGCTCGACGCGCAGGCGGCGCTGCGGCCCGAGCTGCGCCTCGTTGCGATGTCGGCTACCTTGGACGGCGGCCGCTTCTCTACTCTGATGGGGGAAGCCCCGCTGGTCGAGAGCGAGGGGCGCAGCTACCCGATCGAGATCCGCTCGGCCCCCCGCCTGGCCGAGAAGCGGATCGAGGACGATATGGCCGCCGCGATCCGCCGCGCACTGGCCGAGGAGGAGGGGAGCCTCCTCGCCTTCCTGCCCGGCGTCGCCGAGATCGAGCGCACCGCCGAACGGCTCGACCGGCTGCCGCCCGACGTCGACCTCCACCGCCTCCATGGCTCGCTCGAACCCGCCGAGCAGCGTGCCGCGATCGCACCGTCGCCGGCCGGGCGGCGCAAGCTGGTCCTCGCCACATCGATCGCCGAGACCAGCATCACCATCGACGGCCTGCGCATCGTCGTCGACTCGGGGCTCGCCCGCCGCCCGCGCTATGATCGCGCGGCGGGAATGACCCGCCTCGTCACCGAGCGCGCCAGCCAGGCGGCGGTCACCCAGCGCGCCGGTCGCGCCGGACGCCAGCAGCCCGGCGTCGTCTATCGGCTGTGGGAAGCGGCGGCGACCGCCGGCCTGCCCAAATATGATCCGCCCGAGATTCTCGAGACCGACCTGTCGGCGCTGACGCTCGACTGCGCTTTGTGGGGCGTCACCGATCCGGGGAGCTTGCGCTGGCTCGACGTGCCGCCGCCCGCCGCGATCACCGAGGCGCGCGAGCGGCTCGCCCGGCTCGACGCGATCGACGAGGATGGTCGGCCCACCGCGCATGGCCGCGCCATCGCCGGTCTGCCGCTGCCGCCGCGCCTGGGCCATATGCTGGTCCGCGCCGCCGAGCAGGGCTTCGTCGAGACCGCGGCCGAAGTGGCGGTGCTGCTGTCCGAACGCGGGCTGGGCGGCAGCGATGCCGATCTGGAACTGCGTCTGCGCCGCTGGCGCAGCGAGCGCGGCAAGCGCGCCGAGGGGGCGAAGCAGCTCGCCGGGCGCTGGGCGCGGCTGGTGGGGGCCACCGGCCGCGACGACTCGATGATCGCGGCGGCGGTGGCGCTCGCCTATCCCGACCGGGTGGCACGGCGCCGCTCGGCCTCGGGCGAGGACTGGATCGCGACCGGGGGCAGGGGCTTCCGGCTCGATCCCACCTCGCCGCTCGCGCGCAACGAATGGCTCGCGGTGGCCGAGATCCAGGGGGCGGCCTCGGGCGCGCGCATCCTGTCGGCGGCGCCGATCGACGGGGCCGAGGTCGAGCGCCTGTTCGCCGATCATATCGAGGTGCGCCGCACCGCCCGCTTCGATCCCGCGACCGGCGCGGTCGAGCCGCGCCGCGAGCGCCGGCTGGGCGCGATCGTCCTCGCCTCGGGCCATGACGAGACCGCCTCGCCGGCGATGATGAGCGCCGCGCTGATCGACGCCGTCCGCACGCGCGGGCTCGACCTGCTCGCCTGGCCCGACGGCGTCGCCGGGCTGCGCGCCCGCGCGGCCTTCGCGGCGGAGCAGGGCGGCGAACTGCCCGACCTTTCCGACGCCACCCTGATGGTCACCCTCGAGGACTGGTTCGCCCCGCTGGTCGAGGGCAAGCGCCGCCTGTCGGACATTTCGCCGGGGGAAATCGGCAATGCGCTCTACGGCCTGCTCGGCTGGGACGGGCGGCAGGAGCTCGACCGGCTGGCGCCCGAGCATTTCGCCTCGCCTGCCGGCAGCAAGCATCCGATCGACTATGCGGCCGACGGCGGCCCGGCCGTGGAGGTGCGGCCGCAGGCGCTGTTCGGGCTGGCGCAGCATCCGATGGTGGGGGGAGGCCGGGTGCCGCTGACCCTGCGGCTCACCTCGCCCGCTGGCCGCCCGATCCAGACCACCAAGGACCTGCCCGGCTTCTGGGCGGGGAGCTGGTCGTCGGTCGCCAAGGAGATGCGTGGCCGTTATCCGCGTCACCCCTGGCCCGACAGTCCCGCCGCCGCCGATCCCACCTTGCGCACCAAGAAGGCGATGGAACGGTCGTCCTGACGGCGTTTATAGCGGCCAGGGTTCTTGACGGGGGTTGCCGCACTGCGGCAAGGCAAAGTCAGAGCAAGGGCTTTTTCGGACGATCACCATGGCGCACGCGCGTATCTATCAGCAGATCAAGAATGCGATGCAGTCGGGCCGCGCGCGGACCGGCAGCTGGGCGCTCGAATATGAGCCGACCGAGGCGAAGCGTCCCGATCCGCTGACCGGCTGGGCCGGCTCGGGCGACACGCGCGGCCAGGTGAAGCTCGAATTCCCGACCCTGGAGGCCGCCAAGACCTATGCCGATCGTGAGGGGCTGACCGCCCATGTCGTCGCGGGGCCGGAGAAGAAGCTCAAGCTCCAGGCCTATGCCGACAATTTCGTGGTCGGCCCGATCAGCTTCTGATCGCTGGATCGGAGGCCGTCATTCCAGCGAAAGCTGGAATCTCACTGCCTTCTTCTGCCGCACGAAGAGAATTGAGATCCCAGCTTTCGCTGGGATGACGATCATTCCGCCTCGGCCAATATCCCGCTCGCCAGCAGCAGCAGCATCCGCACGTCGATCATCTTGCCGAGCGTGCGTTGCTCGGCGACGAAGGCCGCCACGCCGTTCAGCGGGACGCGGTGGACGGTGATGTTCTCGCCCTCGACCCCGCCGCCGTCATGCACCTTCTCCAGCCCGGTCGCGCGGACCAGGGTGAAGGTCTCGCTGACCATGCCGGGGGACGAGCAGAACTCGCCCAGCGATTCGATCTTCGCCGGCCGGTAGCCGGTCTCCTCCTCCAGCTCGCGCGCGGCGGCGAGGTCGTCGGCCTCGCCATCGTCATGGTCGCCGATCAGCCCGGCGGGCAGCTCGATGCAGTTCGCCTTCAGCGGCACCCGATATTGCTCGACCAGCAGGACATGGCCGTCGTGGATCGCCAGGATCACCGCGGCGCGGATCCCCCGCGCGCGGCTCACATATTCCCAGCGGCCTTCCTTCTTGGCCGTGATGAAACGGCCCTGCCACATCGTCTCGATCGGATCGCTCACAGATGGATCATCCTGTTGGGGATTTCGTCGGGATCGGTGCCGGTGCGCGGGAAATGCTTTGCCAGCACCGTGCCGATCGCGCCCACCGCTGCCGCCATGCCCTCGCCGGGCCGGCCCAGCTTCAGCTCGGCGATCAGCAACGCCATCGCCTCGCCCCATTCGTCGG
The DNA here is from genome assembly GCA_963540925.1 of uncultured Sphingomonadaceae bacterium. Classification (GTDB taxonomy): domain Bacteria; phylum Pseudomonadota; class Alphaproteobacteria; order Sphingomonadales; family Sphingomonadaceae; genus Rhizorhabdus. The sequence continues at coordinate 6,240 of CAUTRN010000042.1, read as the reverse complement.
GCGAGACCTTCGCCACGATCGCCTTGTCGGCGATGATCTCGGCATGATGCTCGGCGAGCGACAGGTAGATCAGCACGCCGGTGCGGCTGCGCGTGCGATATTCGGTCGACGCCTTGAACAGCGCCACCGCGCGGGCGCGGGCACGCCGCGTCTTGGTCTTCGCCGGGGTCAGCGCCATGCGCAGCGGCCACCAGGCGACGATATAGCGGGTGGCGAGGAATTTGATCGCGGTGGCGAACACCAGGATCGTCATCCACTCGCGCATCGTCCAGACGTGCCAGCCGCCGGTGATCCGGTCGAGCAGGACCAGATAGAAGTCCGGGAAGGCGGCGTAGACCGCCATCGCCAGCAGCGCGACCAGCGCCGCCCAGATCAGCGGCACGTCGTTATAATTGTCCGAGCGTTCGGAGACGATCGTCGCGATCTCGGCGTCGGAACGGCTCTCGGCGTCGGTCACCGCCTGGGTGACGAGGTCGATATCGGCCTCGCTGATGCGGATGTCCTGCGCCATCACCAGTCTCCCGAGGCGCCGCCGCCACCGAACGACCCGCCGCCGCCCGAAAAGCCGCCGCCATCGCCGCCGCCCCAGCCGCCCCCGCCACCGGAACCACCGCCCCAATGGTCGCCGCCGCCCCAGATGATGATCGGGCCGCCGCCACCGCCGCGATAGCGACGCCCGCCGCCGAAGCGGTTGGCCACGCTCGATCCGACGACGAACAGGATGACGATGATCCAGAAGATCAGCGCGAAGGGTACGCTGCCGCCCTGGCCGGCCTTGCGGTCCTCGGCCACCAGTTTCTGGGCGCGCGCCTGCGCCTGGTCGGGCGGAAGCTGGAGGAGCTGGACGAGCGCATCGGCGCCGGCGGTGATGCCACCCGCCATATCCCCTGCCTTGAAGCGGGGCAGGACGCTGCGCTGGATGATCACCTTCGACAGCGCGTCGGTGACGATCGGCTCCAGGCCATAGCCCACCTCGATCCGCACCTTGCGCTCATTGGGGGCGACGAGGAGGATCAGCCCGTCATTGGCCTTCTTGTCGCCCAGGCCCCAGGCGCGGCCGAGCTGATAGCCATAATCCTCGATCGGATAGCCTTCGAGGCTGGCGACCGTGGCCACCACCACCTGATGCCCGCTCTGCTGCTCCAGCGCGGCGAGCTTCGCATCCAGCGCCGTGAGCTGGTCGGGGCTGAGCAGGCGCGCCTGATCGACGACCCGGCCGGTGAGGGGCGGGAAGGTCTGCGCGACGGCGGGAAAGGCGAGGAAGAAAGCGAGGAGGAGGGCCAGGGCCACCCAAATAAGCCCCTCCCTGCCAGGGAGGGGTTTGGGGTGGGGGGCGAGCGAAGCGAGCCTCCCTGATCCCGTCGAGAGAGACGGGGAAGCAAGCTCGCTGCGCTCGCTACCCACCCCCGGCCCCTCCCTGAGAGGGAGGGGAGAAGAAGAGAAGAAGGTCACGTCCTCAGAACTGGACCGTCGGCGCCTTGTCGGACCCCGCGCTGGCCTCGAAGGGCTGCATCGGCTGGGCGCCATGGAACACCTTCGCGCCGATCGCGGTGGGGAAGGTGCGGATCAGGACGTTATAGGCGCGCACCGACTCGTTGTAATCGCGCCGCGCGATGGCGATGCGGTTCTCGGTGCCCTCGATCTGGCTCTGGAGCGCGAGGAACTGGTCGCTCGACTTCAGCTCGGGATAATTTTCGGCGACCGAGAGCAGCCGGCCGAGCCCGGCGCTGAGCTGCGCCTGGGCGTCGGCGAAGGCCTTCACCTTGGCGGGATCCTGCAGGTCGTCGCCGGACAGCTGGATGCCGGTGGCGCGGGCGCGGGCGTTGGTCACATCGGTCAGCACGGTCTTTTCCTGGGTCGCATAACCCTTCACCGTGTTGACGAGATTGGGGATCAGGTCGGCGCGGCGCTGATATTGCGTCTGCACGTCGGCCCATTTCGCCTTGGCTTCCTCCTGCGCGGTCGGCACGCTGTTGATGCCGCAGCCGGACACGGCAATCGCGGCGACCGGAGCGAGAAGCGCGGCGGAGAAACGACGGTCGAAGGTCATCGGCGGATCTTTCCCTGAAAGCGGCTGTATTATCCGCGTAGGTAGGCCGTGGGCGGTGGACTTCAATGCCCGGCTTGACCTTTATGGCATGTCCGCAATGATCGCGCCACGGCCAACAGAGGAGGCAGAGTAGCTATGTTCAAGGATTTCAAAGCCTTCATCAACAAGGGGAATGTCGTCGATCTCGCCGTCGCGGTGATCATCGGCGCCGCCTTCGGCAAGATCGTCAGCTCGCTGACCGACGATCTGATCATGCCGGTGATCGGCTACATCACCGGCGGGCTCGATTTCTCCAGCCACTTCATCCTGCTCGGCGCGATCCCGGCCGACTATACCGGCTCGGTCACCAGCTATGCCGATCTGAAGAAGGCGGGCGTGCCGCTGTTCGGCATCGGCCAGTTCATCACCGTCGCGGTCAACTTCCTGATCGTCGCCTTCATCGTCTTCCTGCTGGTGCGCGCGATCTCGAAGATCGAGCACAAGCCCGAGGAGAAGGTGGAGGACAAGGCGCCGCCCGCCCCGCCCGAGGATGTGGTGCTGCTGCGCGAGATCCTGGCCGAGCTGAAGAAGAAGGGCTGATTCCCTTATCCGTCACCCCGGCGAAGGCCGGGGTCTCAGGAGGCTCACGCGCTGCGCTGCTCCCGAGATGCCAGCCTTCGCTGGCATGACGGTTTTAAGCCCCTTCAAATCCGCGATCACCATGCCTATATCGGGGGTGCCGGGTTCGCCCGGCTATGGTGATAAATGATGTCGTAGAATAGATGCAGCGGACCCGGGGGCGGTACCCGGCGGCTCCACCACAAACCTCGGTTTTCCTTAGGATTTCCGGTGTTCATGACGGGGCCGAACTAGGATCGACGTGTGTTCAAAGGCGATGTTTTTACCCGGCCTGAATGAGCCGTTAAACCGTTCAAACTCACAAGTGCTAACGATAACGAGGCACTCGCGATCGCCGCGTAACGGAGTCCTCACGGACAAAGTTACTAAGGCTTAGCGCGGTTCGGTCCGCACCGGGCAACAGAAGCGGAATCCAGCGGCACGGGGAGCGCCGGGCAACAGAAGCTCCCCACTTTCTTTGTTTTTGCCCTCAGGCGCCGGGCGCAGGCCATCCGGCCTGCTTGGCTTTCCTCGCATAAGCTCGGGCGGCCGTTCGGCCTTGCGGGACGCTGGCGCGCCCCGGCGCCGATCTCTTCGTCGGAATTTCGGGCGCTCTCAATTCCAGCTCTCCCCCGTCATTCCAGCGAAAGCTGGAATCTCAGGAGGCTCCTTCGGTGTCCTCTCCCGGCACCGTTTTCTTACAGCATTGCGCTTGGCGCCCACGGGGATAGGTTCCCGGCAACAATCCCGCGTGGAGACGAGTTGCATGGATAGACGTCAATTTCTCGGTTCGGCCAGCCTCGCGCTGCTGTCGGCGGCGGTGCCGCGGATCGCGCAGGCGGCGGCCGCTTCGGGGCAGCCCGCCGATGCCCGGCTCGCCGCGCTGGCCGAGGCGATCTTCGAGCGGCAGCTCGACGACAGCCCCGAACTGGCGACCAGCCTGGGCCTCGACAAGGGGGGCCGCGCCGGCGCCAAGGCGAAGCTCGACAGCTACAGCAAGGCTGGCCAGGCGAAGGTCCTCGCCGCCGACAAGGCCTCGCTCGCCGACCTGAAGGCGATCGACCGCGCCGCATTGTCGCCCGCCGCCCGGCTCAACCAGGACATCCTGGTCTATCTGTTCGAGCAGCGCACCAAGGGCGGCAGCAAATATGGCTATGGCCAGTCGGCCGACTATTATGTGCCCTACACGCTCAGCCAGCTCAGTGGCCCCTATCAGCGCATCCCCGACTTCCTCGATTCGCAGCATGTGATCGAGACGAAGGAGGATGCCGACGCCTATGTGTCGCGCCTGCGCGAGTTCGCCCGCGCCCTCGACGAGAGCACCCGCTTCCAGCAGGACGATGTCCGCTTCGGCGCCTTCGCTCCCGATTTCGCGCTCGACCTGACCCTGGGCCAGCTCAAGGCGCTCCGCGGCAAGCCCGCGGTCGAGACCGTGCTGGTCGAATCGCTCGTCCGCCGCACCGGGCAGAAGGCCATCCCGGGCGACTGGGGTGCCACCGCCGAGAAGATCGTCACCAGCGAAGTCTTCCCCGCGATGGACCGGCAGATCGCGCTGGTCGCCGGCCTGCGCCGCGCCGCCGTCTCCGACGCCGGCTGCTGGCGCCTGCCCAAGGGCGACGAATATTATGCCGACGCGCTGATGGCGATGACCACCACCACCCTGATGCCCGAGGAGGTCCACAAGATGGGCCTCGACCAGGTCGCCGAGATCAGCGCCCGGCTCGACACCATCCTCAAGGGCCAGGGCATGACCCAGGGCACGGTGGGCGAGCGGCTGACCGCGCTCAACGCCGACCCCAAGCAGCTCTTCGCCAACAGCGACGCGGGCCGGGCCGAACTGATCACCTATATCAACGGCATCGTGACGAAGATGGAGGCCAAGCTTCCCGAAGCCTTCGCCACCCTGCCCAAGGCGGCGCTGGAGGTGAAGCGGGTGCCTGTCTTCATCCAGGACGGTGCGGCCAACGGCTATTACAACCCGGCCGCGCTCGATGGCTCGCGCGGGGCGATCTATTATATCAACCTGAAGGACGTCGCCGACTGGCCGCGCTACGGCCTGCCGAGCCTGACCTTCCATGAGGGCGTGCCGGGCCACCATCTCCAGATCAGCCTGGCCCAGGAGGTGAAGGATCTGCCGATGCTGCGCAAGAATGCGGGCTTTGGCGCCTATGTCGAGGGCTGGGCGCTCTATGCCGAGCAGCTGGCCGACGAGCTCGGCTTCTATGCCGACGATCCGCTCGGCCAGGCCGGCTTCCTCCAGAGCTTCCTGTTCCGCGCGGTCCGGCTCGTCACCGACACCGGCATCCACTTCAAGCGCTGGAGCCGCGAACAGGCGACCGATTATATGGTCGCCGCCAGCGGCTTCGCCCGCCCGCGCACCCTGCGCGAGGTGGAGCGCTACTGCATCTGGCCGGGCCAGGCGTGCAGCTACAAGGTCGGCCATATGAGCTGGGTGAAGGCGCGCGAGAAAGCCAAGGCGATCCAGGGCGACCGCTTCGACCTGAAGCAGTTCCACCAGGTCCTGCTGGAAGGCGCGATGCCGCTGACGATCCTCGAGCAGACCGTCGAGGCGCGGGCGAGGGGGTAAAACCCTTCTCCCTTCTGGCCTTTTCCCTCTCCCAATTGGGGAGAGGGAAGGCGCCCGTCGCGCAGCGATGGGAAGGGGCGCAGTGCGTCGCGAAGCCGGCTGCGCAGCAGCCGCTAGGCACGCGAGAGGCTGGCGACGGAGCCGTTATTCTTGCGACCCACGTGCCCTCACCCTCCCACAGCCTGCGGCTGCGGGCCCCTCCCTCTCCCCTGCAGGGAGAGGGGTTTTCTCTTGACTCCCGCGTCTCCCGTACCGATCTGTAACATCCTCAACGCCTGCACGAGGATGCGATGATCGATCTCTATTATTGGGGCACGCCCAACGGCCATAAGGTCACCCTTTTCCTGGAAGAGGCGGGCGTCGAGTACGCCGTCCACACCGTCAACATCGGCAAGGGCGAGCAGTTCGAACCGGGCTTCCTGAGCATCGCCCCCAACAACCGCATTCCCGCGATCGTCGACAGCGCGCCCGCCGATGGCAGCGCCCCCGTCTCGCTGTTCGAGTCCGGCGCGATCCTGCTCTACCTCGCCGAGAAGACCGGCCAGTTCGTCCCCGCGGACCTTCATGGCCGCGCCGAGGTGCTGCAATGGCTGTTCTGGCAGATGGGCGGGCTGGGGCCGATGGCCGGGCAGAACCACCATTTCAACATGTATGCGCCCGAGAAGATCCCCTATGCGCAGGAGCGCTACACCAAGGAGACCGCGCGGCTCTACGGCGTGCTCGACAAGCGCCTCGCCGACCGCGCCTTCGTGGCCGGCGACGACTATTCGATCGCCGACATGGCAATCTATCCCTGGATCGTGCCCTATGAGCGGCAGGGCCAGGACCTCAACGACTTCCCCAACCTGAAGCGCTGGTTCGAGGCGGTCGCGGCGCGCCCGGCCACGATCCGCGCCTATGCGGTGTGGGACCGCTACAAGGACCTGCCCCAGCCGACCGAAGAGGAGCGCCGCCGCATCCTGTTCGGCCAGGAACCCGCGAAGGTGTGATGCCCTAAGATCCTCCC
>CAUTRN010000041.1:0-61678 GCA_963540925.1 uncultured Sphingomonadaceae bacterium | reverse complement strand
GATGCAGCGTAGTCTCGTGGGCTCGGAGATGTGTATAAGAGACAGGGCGGGGCCCGCGCCTTGAGCGGGGAGGGCGTCTCGATGGAGCCGTCGATCCTGGCGCAGGCGCCACGCTGTGGTGCGCGCACCCGCTCGGGCGCGCCGTGCCGTTCGCCCGCAATCCATGGCCGGCGGCGCTGCCGGATGCATGGCGGCAAGGGCAGCGGGGCGCCGCGCGGCAATCGCAATGGCTGGAAGCACGGGCTGCGCTCGGCCTGGGTGGAGGGCATCCGCCGCTATCTGCGCGCTACCAGCCCCGCCGCCATCGCCCGCCTCGTCGCCGCCTGCACCTTGCCACCGGCGTGGGAGTCGGGCTTTGGGGAGGCTGCTTCCGGGGAAGCTGGTCCCGGCCGGGCTCGCCTGTGCGACATGGTCGCCCTGTCGATAGCCGCGCCACCGGCCATGCCTGTCATGCCTCGCCGCGCCGTCCGTGATCCGAAAAATCGAAAATTCGCCGGTCAACCCCATGCACCCGGAAATCAGGTGGGAAAGAGGGGCGGGGAAGCGGGCCCGGCTATGGCCCGGACCATGGTCCGAACCGCAGCGACGCCGCGCCGTTCAGGCGCGCGTCTTCACGAAGCGCCAGGTCGCATCGTCGGAGCCCTCGGGCGAGAAGGCATAGCCGTCGCTGTCGAAGCCCTTCAGCCCCTCGGGCTCGCCGATCCGGTGCTCGGCCATGTAGCGCGCCATCATGCCGCGCGCGCGCTTGGCGCCGAAGCTGTTGAAGGTCAGGCCCTTGGGCCCATCCTCGCGGAAATCGATGGTGATGATGCGCACGCCCTTGGGCGGGGCCTGCTCGACGACGTGCCAATATTCCTTGCTGGCGCAGTTGATGATCACGTCCGATCCCTCGGCCAGCAGGTCGGCCGCCAGCGCGTCGGAGACCTTGCTGTCCCACAGCGCGTAGAGATTCTTCTTGCGGCCCGGCGCCCAGCGCGTGCCCATCTCCAGCCGATAGGGGCGGATGCGGTCGAGCGGGCGGAGCAGACCATAGAGGCCCGAGAGGATGCGGACATGGTCCTGCGCGAAGCCGATCGCCGGCTCGTCCAGCGTCTTGGCCTCGAAGCCGATATAGACGTCGCCGGAGAAGGCGTAGATCGCCGCGCGTTCCTCCTGATCGGCGAAGCCCGCATAGCGCTCGGCGTTGAGCGTCGCGAGCTTGTCCGAAATGCTCATCAGCTTGGCGAGTTTCTTCGGCCCCAGCTTGGCTGCGGCCAGCGCGGTGGCCAGCGCCTCGTCGGCGAAGCGCGGTGCGCTCGTCTTGAGACCAGGGGTCTGGAAATCGGGAATCGGGCTCGCATAATCGAGCGACTTGGCGGGCGACAGAAGAAGGAGCATGGCCCAGCCCTAGCGGTGCGCCTGCGCCCGATCAACCGTCTCCAAAATCCGGCGCCGGTTCAATGGCGGTTCAGCGAACCGTGCCTATAGCGCGACGAGTAAGGCCGGATCGTTTCACCTGCGCTTGTGCGATACCGTGGGACCGATTAGTCAACCGGCGTGTTTTATCGATGGCTGCCCCCCTTCGGCTGTCATCCTAGGAGGCCTGAAGCATATGAATTCCACGTCTCGCTATGCGCTTTTCGCGGCGCTTGGCATCGCCCTCGCCGCCGTCGCCCCGACCGCCCCCAGCTTCGCCGCCAAGAAGGAAGCGAAGGAAGAGGCCCCCACGGTCAAGATGAGCGACGCTTTCCGTAAGGCGCTGGCGCCGGTGCAGGAAGCCATCAACAAGAAGGACGTCGCCACCGCCGAGGCCGGTCTCGCTCAGGCCAAGGGCGCCGCGAAGACCCCCGACGAGCAATATGTCGCCGCCCAGTTCGGCCTGAACATCGCCCAGATCAGCGGCGACCAGGCCAAGCTGTCGACCGCGCTCGACGAGCTGATCACCACCGGTGAAGCCGCCAACAAGCTCAGCGACGCCGATCGCGCCAAATTCTACTGGTTCCAGGGCCAGTTCGCCTATCAGGCGAAGAACTATCCCAAGGCCGAGGCCTCGCTGAGCCGCGCGATCGCCGCCGGCAGCACCGAGCAGGACGCCTATGCGATCCTCGCCGACACCCAGTATCGCAGCGGCAAGACCGCCGAGGCGCTCGCCACCCTGCAGAAGGTGATCGACCAGCGCGCGGCTTCGGGCCAGCCGGTTCCGGCCGACTGGTTCGGCCGTGGTGCCGACATGGCCTCGCGCGGCAAGCTGCCCAACGAGTTCCTGAAGATCACCACCGCCTGGCTCTCGGCCTATCCGGTGAAGCAGAACTGGCATGATTCGCTGTTCATCTATCGCCAGATGGCCGGCCTTTCGGGCGAGCCCGATCTCGACCTGCTGCGCCTGTCGCGCGCGGCCGGCGTGCTGCCGCTGTCGGCCCAGTCCAACTATCTGGACTATGCGCTGGCCGTGTATCTCCGCTTCCCGAACGAGGCGGTCGACGTCCTCAACGAGGGCATCAAGGACGGCAAGCTTAACGCGTCGACCAGCCAGAACACCCGTGAGATCATCGCGCTGTCGCAGCCGAAGATCGCGGCCGACAAGGCTTCGATCCCGGCCACCATCACCGCGGCGAACGGTCCGAAGGGCACCTTCAAGTCGACGATGACCGCGGGCGACCTGGTCTATGGCTACAAGGACTTCGCCAAGGCCGCCGAGCTCTACAAGGCGGCGCTGGCCAAGCCGGGCGCCGACGCCAACCAGGCGAACTTCCGCCTCGGCATGGCGCTGGCCCAGGCCGGCGACAAGGCCGGCGCGGTCGCGGCCTTCGGCGCGGTCAACGGCGGCCCCTACGCCGCGCTCGCCGCCTACGGCAAGATCTGGGCCGAGAAGCCGCCCACGGCGTAATTATCTGCCCTCAAGCGCCGGGCGGCGGACATCCGTCCGCCTTGGCTGCCGCGGGGATACCGCGGCGGCCGTTCGGCCTTGCGGGACACTGGCGTGTCCCGGCGATGAGCTGATCGTCGGAGCCCGTCAGGGATCCGCAAGCGCGAACGCGCGCCCGAGCTTATGCGAGGAAAGCCAAGCCGGACGGATGTCCGGCGCCCGGCGCCTGAGGGCTAAAACAAAAGACTCTCAAATCCCGTCGACGGGAATGCCGGCAATGTCCTTCGAGGTCCGGATCGTCAGCGAGGTCTTGACGCTCGCCACGTTCGGCGCGGTCGTCAGCTGCGAGGTGAGGAACTGCTGGAACGCCTGGAGGTCATGCGCGACGATCTTCAGGATGAAGTCGATCTCGCCGTTGAGCATATGGCATTCGCGCACCTCGGGCAGCGCGTGGACATGCGCTTCGAACTGGCGAAGGTCCTCCTCGGCCTGGCTGCGCAGAGACACCAGCGCGAAGACGGTGATGCTGTAGCCGAGCGCGGCGGCGTTGAGCCGGGCATGGTAGCTCTCGATCACCCCGGCCTCCTCCAGCGCGCGCACGCGGCGCAGGCAGGGCGGGGCGGTCAGGCCGGCCTTGCGGGCCAGGTCGACATTGGTCATCCGGCCGTCCTCCTGCAGCTCGTGCAGGATGGTGCGATCGATTTGATCGAGAGACGGGCCAGACATGCAGAAACCTTTCACGAAGACCATCTGTTCTTAGAATAAAGTTACGATAGGGTGCAATTAAAATAGCGACGGGCAGAGCGATCAAACGCCCTTTGCCTCCGCCGCGATGCGATCTAATATTGCGCACGGGGCCGCGATGGGGATGTCGCGGCCGCCAAGGAGGCGGGCTTTTGCGTTTCGACGACATGTTGGCCACATTGCTGTCGCAGCCGACGCCCACGCCGGAGGCGCGGGCGATCCTGTGGCGTCAGGTCGTCGACGTGCTCGCGCAAGGGCGCGGGCACCATGTCGACGACCCGCTGGTCGATGCCCCGCGCGCGATCGACGCCTATAATTATCTCCGCTCGGCCCGCCCCGAAATCCCGGTCGAGCTGCGGCTCGCCGCCGGGCGCGGGCTCGCCGGCCGGCGGGTGCCGCCCGAGCTGGTGCTGCTGTTCGCCGAGGACCTGCCGCACATCGCCGCGCCCATGCTGGGCCATGTCATCCTGGGCCCGCGCCAGTGGCTGGACCTGCTGCCGCGGCTCAGCCCCAGCGCGCGCAACCTGCTGCGCAACCGTCGCGATCTGGGTGGCGAGGTGGAGCAGGCGCTGGAGGGTTTCGGCGCGAGCGACTTCCTGATCTCCGGCCCGATCGAGAGTCCGGAGGCGACGATCGCGCCGCTTGCCGCGCCGATCGAGGAACTGATCGCCAGCCAGCCGCACGAGGAGCCGGTGAGCGAGCCGGTCGCGGCGGTGCCGGTGTTCCACGTCGAGGAGCCCGAAGAGGCCGAGCCCGCCATCGCGCCGCCGCCAGCGCCGCCATTGGCCCCCGTCGCCGACGAATCGCCGATCGTCGAGGATCTGGCCGGGCCGCTGCCCGAGCCGAGCGGCGACGATCAGATCCGCAATCTCCTGTCCCGTCTTGAGACGTTCCGCAGCCGCTATCCCCAGGCGGGGGGCGCCGAGGACGGCGAGGCGGTGGCCGATCCGGTGCTGCCGAGCGGGCGGGTCGAGAATTTCCGGTTCGAGACCGGCGTCGACGGCGTGATCTGCTGGGTGCAGGGCGTGCCGCGCGGGCCGGTGATCGGCGAGACGATCGCGGTGGCGGCGCACCAGACCGACCATGGCGTCGATGGCCATGCCGCGGGCGCCTATCGCAGCCGCACCCCGTTTCGCGACGCGCGGCTGACGATCGCCGGGCAGGGGCCCGCCGCCGGCGAGTGGCGCATTTCCGCCGTCCCCTTCTTCGATCCCAAGGATGGCCGGTTCAGCGGCTATCGCGGCACCGCGCGGCGCCCCCGGACCGACGAGAATGCGTCGGAAATGGGCGGCGGCCGGGCCGCGCCTGAAGCGGGCATCGACGACTCGTTACGACATCTCGTCCATGAACTGCGCACCCCGCTCAACGCGATCATCGGCTTTTCCGAGATGATTGACGGCCAGGTGCGCGGCCCCGCCGCCACCGCCTATCGCGGCCGCGCGCAGGAGATATTGGAGCAGAGCCGCAAGCTTATGAGCGCGGTCGAGGATCTCGACATGGTGACGGCGGCGCGCGCCGCCGAGGCGCCGCCGGGGCCTGCCGCAGTCGACGCGGCCGCGATCCTGACCCGCCTGCACGCCAGCTATGAGGAAGTGGCCAAGGAGCGCGCGAGCGGCCTGGCCTTCCGGATCGATTCGACCCTGCCGCCGGTGGCGGTGGACGCGCCGACCGTCGAGCGGATGCTGTCGCGCCTGCTGGCCGCGACGATCGCGATGGCGGGCGAGGGCGAGCATATCAGCGTCGACCTGCAGCGCGACCCGCGCCGCGCCACCCATTTGCTGCTCACCATCCTGCGCCCGCGCGCGCTGGAGGGCCGCGACGAGAAGATGCTGCTCGATCCGGGCTACAACCCCGGCGGCAACTGGCCCGACGCGCCGGTGCTCGGCCTGGGCTTCGCGCTCCGCCTGGTCCGCAACCTGGCGATCGCCAGCGGCGGCATGCTCGAGATCGACGAGACCCGCTTCCACCTGAGCCTCCCGCTCGGTGGCCGCGGCGGTCAAGCCGAGCAGGGCGCTGTCTAGATACACGACATAACACCACTCCCTGTCAGGGAGGGGCGCTGGAGAGGGGGGCGGGCTTTCCTCGACAGCATCGTCATCCCGGACTTGATCCGGGATCCAGATACTCGACGTCCGAGCAAGATGGGCGGTGTTGCGTATCTGGATGCTGAATCAATTTCAGCATGACGGGAACGACATGCTCCGCCTCTCTGGAAAGGGGGGCGGAAAGGGAGAGGGATCATGCGCTTCATTCTCGTCCATGGCGGATTCCATGGCGCCTGGTGCTGGGAGCGGGTCGTGCCCGAGCTGGAGGCGCTGGGGCATGAAGCGGTGGCGATCGACCTGCCGGGCCATGGCGAGCGCGCCGACGAGGAGGTGACGGTCGAGGCGCGGCGTGACGCGATCCTGGCGGTGATGCGGGGCGGCGACGTGCTCGTCGGCCATTCGGGCGGCGGCTACGACATCAGCATCGCCGCCGATGCCGCGCCCGACAAGGTGGGCCATCTCGTCTATCTGGCGGCGGGCCTGCCGGTCGAGGGCAAGGCGATCATCGAGGCGACCGGGGGACGGCCCTCGGGCGAGGAAGGCGGCATCACCCAGCTGATGTCCGACGACACCGGCATGCTCCGCTTCATCCGGCCGGATGCGCGCGGCCGGATGGCGTGTGTCGACGCCGGGCTGGCGCGCGACTTCTTCTACCATGACTGCACCGCCGAGGACGCCGCTTGGGCCTTCTCGAAACTGAGCCCGGCGCCGGTGGATTTCGTCCAGGTGCCGCTGAGCCTGCCGCGCTTCTGGGCCGCGCAGCCGCCGCGCAGCTATATCCGCTGTCAGCAGGACCGCGCCAAGAGCCAGGCGATGAGCGAGGACGTGGTCGCGCGATTGGGCGTGGTGCCGCATATGATCGACGCCTCGCACTCGCCATTCCTGAGCCAGCCGGCGGCGTGCGCCGCGGTGATCGTGCAGGCGGCGCGGTCGCAGCCGGTGGGGCCGCTGCTGCCGATGTGAGATCCATAGCGAAGTGGACTCACGCCCGCTTGCCGCCCGCCAAGGGCTCGGCTATCCGGGCTCGCGCTGGTTGGGGCCTGTAGCTCAATTGGTTAGAGCTGGCCGCTCATAACGGCTAGGTTGCGGGTTCAAGTCCTGCCGGGCCCACCAGCGTTTCCTTCAAGCGGTTGAGCCTGTGGGCCTGTTTCCGTCTGGAAGGATCAGGCAGGCGATGACGGTCACGGCCGCGTCGACCGCCATTGCCAGCAGGCCATGTTCCCAGTGCGGGAAGGCGCTGTCCCAGAAGGTCTGGGCCGCGGGCAGCAGCAAGGCGCAATAGCCCGCGACGATCCCGACGAACACGCCGCGGGCGTGGGCGCGCTTCCAGAAGAAGCCCAGATAGACGCCCGGAGCGAGCATTCCGATCGCCGCATAGGCCGACAGGCCGACCGTGACGAGCGAGCGATTGGCGCCCAGGGTGAGCCAGACCGCGATCCCCGCGAAGACGATCATCGAGGCGCGCGCGACGATCAGCATGGCGCGCTCGCCGATATCGGGGCGGAGCGGGCGTATGATGTTCCGCGTGAAGATCGAACTGGCGGTGAGCAGCAGCACCGATCCGGGCACCAGCGCCAGCAGGCAGGCGGTCCCCGCGAACAGGCCCACCGCCCAGGGCGGGTAGCGATCCGACACGAACTGCAGCAGCACGGCATTGGGATCGCCGCCCGGCGGCTGGGTGCCGCCGACCAGGGCGGCCAGCCCGAGCAGGATGACGAAGAAATAGGACAGCGAGTAAAGCGGCTGCCAGATCGCATTGCGGCGGATGGTGGCGCGGCTGCCCGCCGCGAAGCAGAGCTGGAACATGTGCGGCAGGATCCACGTCCCCAGCGCGACGTTCAGTGCCGAGGTCATCAGCCAGGTGGAGCTCAGGCCCGCTTCCGGCTGGAGGCCCGGAAAGCTGCCGAAGCCGGGATGGCGGGCTTCGGCCAGGGCGAACAGATCGGAGATCGAGGCGGCGCCCACCCGCGACGCCGCCGTGAAGCTGAGCCCCGCGATCAGGATCACCATCAGGACATCCTTGACCCCGGCGGCGAAGGCTGCGGAGCGCAGCCCCGAGAAATAGACGAAGGCCAGCATGATCCCGGCCGCCAGCATCGCCGCTATCGTGGGAGACACGCCGCCGCCGAGCGTCATCCGGATGATGAGGCTGAGCGCGGTGATCTGGATCTGGACATAGACGACGAGCGCGGCGATGCCGGCGATGCCGACGACGCAGCCCAGCCAGGTCGCGCGATAGCGGGTGGCGAAGAAATCGGCCTGGGTGACGAGGTTGTCGCGTTTTCCGGCCGTCCAGATCCGTGGCATCAGGACATAGCCGATCACCGCCGCGAGCGAGACCGAGGTGAAGGACAAATAGGCCGGTGCCCCATAGGCCCAGGCAAACCCTGAAATCCCCAGCACGGCGAAGGTGGTGTAGATTTCGCCGGCGTTGAGGAACCAGAAGATCAGCATGCCGAAGCGCCGGCCGCCGACCGCCCATTCGGTCATCCCGTTCGGCCCGGCGGCGGCGCGCGCCTGGCGCCGGCCGTAGAGCAGCGCGCCGGCCATCGTGCCGAGGACCACGGCGAGGGTGAAGGCGAGGATCAATGGACCGGCCCGTCGAGCGGCGCTGCGTCCTCATCGTCCGGCTCGATCCGCCGGTCGAGGTGGAACACGATGGCGATCACGATCGAGGCCAGGACGATGCCCATCATCTGCCAGACCATGGGGAAGGGCAGCGACCAGGGGCGCCATGCGATGTCGTTGACGAAGGGGACCATCCCGATCTGCCACAGGAAGGGCAGGATGAGCAGCCAGCGATGGCCATGGCCGCGCCGGCCGGGTTCGTTGCCGCTCATGCGGCATGGTCCCCGGCGCCTGCGCACCGTGCCCTGCCGATTGCTTCCGGATATCTCACAATCGCCCCCGATCTCGTCCCGCGTGCATGGCGTGCGCCACCGCCGGAACCGGCATCTTTCCGGATGCCGGGCCCTTGGGCAAGCCGCACTTTTCCGTGCCTTCTTCCGCGCCGGTCTCTTATCTGTTCAAGGCGCAGGCGCCTTGCTCAGACATAGCCGAGCCCATGCAGCGTGGCCTTCACCTGCTCGGCATCCTCCGGGCTGAGATCGTGGAGCGGCGCGCGGACATGGCCACCGGGCACCCCCCGTGCGTTGAGCGCGGCCTTGAGGATCGCCGGGCCGGAGCCGAAGCGGCCGATCAGGTCGGGCGTGTACCAGGCGTCCATGCAGGCCCGGTCGCGGCGCCCGCATTCGCGGGCTTCGTCGAGCCTGCCCGCCCAGGCATGGTTGTAGAAGTCGGGCTGGGTGCGCCCCAGCACGCCGCCCGCGCCCATCAGCCCGTCGCCGCCCCGCGAGACGAGCAGGGTCAGCCCCATCTCGTCCATCATATAGCCGAACACACGGACGACATCGCTCAGCTCGAACACGGTGCGGGCGAAGGAGGCGAGATTGGCCGTCGATTGCTTGAACGCCACCACACCATCGATCTCGGCCAGCCGCTTGAGCAGGTCGACGCTCATGTCGATCCCCGTACCCGGCGGCCAGTTGTAGATGCAGATCGGCATCGAGGTGCCGGCCGAGATCGTCCGGAAGAAGTCGACGATCTCCTCGTCATTGGGGCGCACATAGGGCGGCGGCGTGATCAGCAGCCCTTCGAACCCGGCCTGCTTCGCCTCCTCGGCCAGCGCGATCGACTCCGCGGCGGTGAAGGCGCTGCACCCGGCGACGAGCGGCAGCTTCCCACCCATCTGCGCGCCCGCCGCCCGGAACAGGCGGACCCGCTCGTCGGCGCTCATGCTCGTCCATTCGCCGGTCGTCCCGGCCAGTACCAGGCCATGCATGCCCTCGCCGTGCAGCCACTCCAGCATGCCGCCCAATGCCGTCAGATCCAGCGCGCCATCCTTCGCGAAGGGGGTGACGATCGCGGGCATATATCCTCTCCAGCCCACGCGATTCCGCTTACTCATCAAAGAACTTCTCCATATCATTCTATAAAAGGCCGCACCGGCGCAGGTCAGAACTTGGCCGCGAACTCCAGCGTGACCATGCGGGGCGGATTTCTCAGGAAGCCGTTGATGGTGATCGGCGCCTGGATGTAATAGACGTCGACGATCTCATCATTATCGAAGAGGTTCTTCACGGTCGCGGTCAGGCGATAGTTGGAGAACTCGACGCCGGCGCGGATGTTCGTCGTGTAATAGGACGACAGCGGCGTATACATGGCGGTGATACGCGGGAAGGACGTCGCGCGGTTGCCGACATAGCTTTCGTCGGCGCCGACGAAGCCGGCCACGCTGTCGGTCAGGTCGAACCGATAATCCACCGACAGATTGCCGGCGATCTTGGGCGTATAGGGGATGCGGTCGCCCGCTACCCCGCTGCCCTCGATCGTCTGCTTGAGCTTCGCGTTGGAATAGGAGCCCGACAGGCCGATGGCGAGGCCGGTGACGGGCCGTACCGTCGCCTCCAGCTCGGCGCCATAGACCCGCGCCTTTCCGGCGTTGCCGGTGTAGGTGTAGCGGGTGCTGCCGCCCGGTGCCGTGGGCGTGAACAATGTGGTCTGCAGGTCGGTCCAGTCGATGTAGAAGCCGGCCATGGTGAGAGCGAAGCGCCGGTCGGTCGTGTTCAGCTTCAGTCCGGCCTCATAGTTGACGAGCTTGTCGGAGTTGAACCCGGCGGGCACGGTGACGCCGCCGAGCGCCGCGGCCGCCGGATCGTTGGTGCCGCCGGGGCGATAGCCCTGCGCCACCTGCGCATAGGCCATCAGCTCGTCGCTGACGTCATAAGAGGCGATCACCCGGCCGATCGCCGAGGAGTCGCTGGCCTTGGTCACCACGCCGGGGCCCGTGCCCGCCCGGCCGAGCGGGCGGACGTTCACCGTCGGCTGCGATTCATTGTCGAACTTGAAGACGCGCAAGCCACCCACGAGCTTGAAGCGATCGGTGACCTGCCAGGTCAGTTCGCCGAAGGCGGCCTTTTCGGTGATCTGGGTGTACAGGCGGCGATCCTGCAGGGTGATGCCATAGAGGCCGCCGCCGCCGACATAGCCGCTGGCGTTCACCGTGCTGACGATGCTGGCGAAATTACGCTTGTCGCGCTGATAATAGACGCCGGCGAGGGCCTGCACCGGGCCGCCCCAGTTCGATGCGAAGCGAAGCTCGAAGGCGTCCACCTTGCTCAGTCGCGGCTGCTGGATGACGCTGCGAAGGCTCGGGTCCTCCGGATTGCTCGAACCGGCGGCGGAGGCGATCACCTGCGAGGCGGGCCGCGTGAACTGCATCCTGCGGCGGGTGTGCGATCCGGTGGCGGTCAGCGTGCCGAAGCCCAGGTCATAGTTGAGCGTGGCGTTCAGCAGCCGCATATTCTCGTCGAAGCCCAGCCGCTCAGGGCCCGACTGATAATATTTGGGGACAGGCCGGCCGGCATAGTCGGTGAGATTGAAATAGTTCAGCCCGGCGTCGACATCCTGTTCCTGGTAGAACAGGTCGAGGGTCGCGTCGCCGAGCTTCAGGCGCGCCTGTACCCGGCCGGCCCAGGTCGTGTCGTCGTTATAATCCTTCTCGAACCGGTTGCTGATATAGCCGGGGCGATATTGGTAGAAGATCGAGGCGCGCAGCGCGAAGACGTCCTCGATCACCGGCAGGTTCACCGTGGTGTCGAGATTGGTGCCGATGCCGGCATAGCGCTGCTGGGTCGCCTGGATGCGGCCGTCGAGGCCGAAGCGCGTCAGATCCGGCTTGTTGATCAGATAGCGGACGACGCCCGACAGCGAGCTGGAGCCGAAGGTCGTGCCCTGCGGTCCCTTGAGAACCTCGACCCGGTCGAGATCGAACAATTTCGGATCGGCCTGCAGGCCGCCGGTGCCCTGCGAATTCTCGCCGGTCAGCACGATCTCGTCGACATAGACGCCGACGGTGCCCGCACCGCCCGAATTGATCCCGCGCAGGATGAGCCGCTTGTTGCCGGGGCCCTGGTCGAACGCCTGAAGGCCCGACACGAGGCGCGAGAAATCGTCGAACTCCAGGGCGCCGCGCCGCTCCAGCGCTTCGCCCCCGAACGCCTGCACCGACAGGGGGATTTTCATCACCGTGGCCTCGCCCCGCTTGGTGGCGGTAACGATGATATCGCCGTCCCCTTCGGTCGTTTCACTGCCTGAAGGCGAAGTAACGATCGGAGCTGACCCGCCTACGGCAGCGAAGGCTGACGTGGAGGCAAGCATTGATAGTGCGATATGCCCACCGAATTTCGAAAATGCCCGCGCGATTTTCATGATCGAAGACCCCCTTATAGGGCGGTGCCAACATGTCGTCCTGCCGTCATCTTCTTGCAGATGATCTGATCGACGATGAAGATTTTCTGATTGGCAACGCTGATCACAACCTGCGGAATGTTGAGCGTTTGAGTCAATGACAACACAATCCCAACTCCGTTGCCTCGCGGACAAACTTTGCGGAGCGATGGAAAATAGCCGGGCGACTTTGTCGGATGCCGATCCGTCGACGTGTGGCGACGCTGGGAAAATTCATGAAATCCAATTGGTTGGATAGAATTTTCGTTCGAACTTGTATTCGGCTTCTACTGATGTGATGCTTTGGGAGTCGCCAGAACGACATCGTCCGAAAAGGTGAAACCTATGACATCGCGTGTCAGCGAAGGGGGAAACGTGAATCCCGATGGTGTCGGCCTGTCCGCACGGATGGCTCTCGCTGGCGGTCCGGCTCGCTGATGCCGATGGCGCCCGACACGCAGGTCGTTCCGGGCTTCTGTACCCTGTGCCGCTCGCGCTGCGGCGCGCTCTACACGGTCGTCGACGGACGCCTTGCCAAGGTGGAGCCCGATCCCGATCATCCCACCGGCGGAGCGCTGTGCGCGAAGGGCCGGGCGGCGCCCGAACTGGCGATGGCGCCGGACCGCATCGCCACGCCCCTGCGCCGGACCCGGCCCAAGGGCAGCGCCGACCCCGGCTGGGAGCCGATCTCCTGGGACGAGGCGCTCGACGAGATCGCCAGCCGGCTGGCCGCCATCGCGCGCGAGGACGGTCCCGAGGCGGTGTGCTTCGCGTCGACCACGCCCAGCGGCTCGGGCATCGCCGACAGCATCGAATGGGTGGAGGCTTTCGTCCGCACCTTCGGGTCGCCCAACCTCGTCGCGGCCGTCGAGCTGTGCAATTTCCAGAAGGATTATGGCCATAGCTTGACCTTCGGCGCGCCGCTCGGCATGCCCGATTATGCCCGCGCCGACCTGATCGTGCTGTGGGGGCACAACCCCGCGCGGACCTGGCTGGCGCAGGCCAATGTCATCGGCGCGCGGCGGCCGGGCACGCGGCTGGTCGTGATCGATCCGAAGCGGGCGGGGAGCGGCCAGCAGGCCGATCTGTGGCTCGGCCTTCGGCCCGGCACCGATGCCGCGCTGGCGCTCGGCGCGGTCCGCCACCTGATCGCGGGGGGGAGCTATGACGCCGCCTTCGTTCGCGACTGGACCGATGCCGCCCTGCTCGTCGACGCCGAAACCGGCCGCAAGCTGCGCGCGGACGTCATTGGCGGCGCGCCGGACCACTATGTCGCGATCGATGCCGATGGCGTGATCCGGGCCGTCGATACCAGCCGTCCTCCGTCGGAGATCGGCTTCGCGCCGGTGCTGCTGTTCGACGATGTGGTGGAGCTTCCCGGCGGACGGCTCATGCACTGCCGAAGCGGCCTCTCGCTGCTCGCGGACAGCGCGTCGCGCTGGACGATCGAGGCGGTCGCGCGGGCGACCGGCCTGTCGATGGTCGATGTCGCCGATTTCTATGCGATGCTCGCCTCGGCTGGGCGGGCGAGCTATTTCCTCTGGACCGGGACCGCGCAGGGGCCGCAGGCGACCCAGACGACCCGCGCGATCGACGCCCTGTTCGCGCTGCGCGGCGATGTCGACCAGCCGGGCGGCAATCGCTGGTATCGGGGCGCCGGCGCACGGCGGCTGCCCGCGCCCCGGCCCGACATCCCCGCACTTGGTGTGGAAGACCTGCCGCTGGGGCCGCCACGCCACGGCTATGTCACCCTCGCCGATCTCTGCACGGCGGTGGAGGAGGGGCGTCCCTATCCGGTCCGCGCGCTGTTCGGCTTCGGCACCAACCTGCTCGCCAGCCATCCTGATGCGGCGCGCACCTCGGCCGCTTTGGCGCGGCTCGATTTCCAGGTTCATTGCGACCTGTTCCTCAACCCCACCGCCGACACGGCCGACATCGTCCTGCCGGTGACGGTGCCCTGGGAACATGCGGCGCTGCGGGTGGGCTTCGACACGTCCGAGCGGGCGGCGGGCCATGTCCAGCTCCGCCCCCGCCTGATCGATCCGCCGGGCGATCAGCGCCCCGACTATGCGATCGTCAGGGCGCTGGCGGCACGGCTGGGGTTCGACCATCCGAGCTGGCACGGCCCGATCGAGGATGCGTGGAACTGGATGCTCGAACCCGTCGGGATCGACGTGGCGGCGCTGCGGGCGGCGCCGTCGGGCATCGCCATCGACCTCGACCAGCCGGTCGCGGCCTATGGTTCGCCGGTCGCGCCGGGGCGGGTGAAGGGCTTCGCCACCCCATCGCGGCGGATCGAACTCCATTCGGAAAGCCTTCTGGCCCAGGGGCAGCCCGCCGTCGCCGGCTGGGCGGAGCCGCCGCGGCCGGACCCGGCCCTGCCGATCCGCCTGACCACGGCCAAGTCCGGCTATTTCACCCATAGTTCGCTGCGCAACATTCCGTCGCTGCGCGTCCGCTCCCCCGATCCGGCGATCGCGCTCTCGCCCGCTCTGTCGAAGCGGCGGGCGATCGTCGAGGGCGACTGGTGCCGGGTGCGGACGGCGGCGGGATCGGTACGGATGCGGGTGGAGATCGACGCGGACCTGCAGGACGATGTCGCGATCGCCGAGTTCGGCTGGTGGCGCGGTTCCGATGCCTGCGCTCGCGACGACCTGCCGCTATGGGGCCCCGGCAGCAGCAATATCAACGCGATCCTGGGCGCGGGCGAACGAGACCCGGTGAGCGGGGTGCCCGCGACCCGGCAGACCTGGTGCGATATCCAGCGCGACGACCTGTCCTCGCTCGGCCATTGGGCGGGCAGCCGGATGTTCCGCGTCACCGGCCGGGCGCGTCAGAAGGGTGACGTGGTCGAGTTCACGCTGGAACCGGTGGATGGCGGCGTGGTGCCGGCTTTCCTGCCCGGCCAGCATGTCCGGGTGACCGCCGAGGCGGCGGGCCTCTCGCGCTTCTACTCGCTGGTGTCGCCGGGGAATTCGGTGGAACGCAGCCTGCGCATCGCCGTGCGCCGCAGGGCAGGGGGGCCGCCCGGCCTGTCGGCGCATCTACACGACGCCGTGCCGGTGGGGGCGGCGCTGGCGCTGGAGGCGCCGGCAGGCCGTTTCGTGTTGCCGCTGCATACGGCGCGGCCGGTCGTCTGCATCGCCGGGGGCATCGGCATCACACCCTTCCTGTCCTATCTCCGCGCGGCGGCGGCCAGCCCGGTGCGGCCGCCCCGGATCGCGGTGCATCTGGCGGCGCGGTCGATCGAGGAGGCGCCGTTTCACGAGGAGTTGTCCGCGCTGGCCGCGATATTGCCGCAGCTCGACTATCGCCTGCACCTGTCGCGCGCCGATCCCTCGGCCTCGCGCACGCAATGGATCGACGACGCGATCCGTTCCGCATCTGGCGAAAGCGGCGAGCGGCCGCTCTTCTACCTGTGCGGGTCGACCGGGCTGATGGACGCGGCAGCCGAGCGGCTGGCCGCGCTCGGCGCCGCGCCGGGGGATGTGCAGCGCGAGGTTTTCGAGACACCCACGTTGCCTTCCGGGCCATTGGCCGACGCGACCATCACCCTGGCCCGCAGCGGACGCACCTTCCCCTGGACGGCATCGTCGGGATCGATCCTCGATGCGGGGCTGGCGGCGGGGATCGCGCTGCCCAGCGGCTGCCGGGTGGGCCAGTGCGAGAGCTGCGCGATCGGCCTGCTGTCGGGGGCCACGGTCAGCGCGGTCCAGCATCAGCTGGGGCCGGACAATTGCCTCACCTGCTGCTCGGTTCCGGTCGGCGACGTGGTGCTCGATGCCTGACCTTTTCACGCCCGGTTTCGTGCATATGATGCTGGCGTCGAGATCGCGGGTGCTTCTCTCCCGGCCTGTACGGAGCCGCCATGTCTGAATCAGCCTTCCGCTATCTTCACGAGGCTTCCCTCACGGGCTCGATGCGCGCGGCGGGGGACAAGATGGGCATCGCGGTCTCGTCGATCAGCCGACAGATCGCGCAGCTCGAACGCGAGATGGGCACCTCGCTGATCGAGCATGGCCGCCGCGTCATCCGGCTGACCGAGGCAGGCGAGCTGGCGGTGAACTATTATCGCAACCAGCTTGCCGAGCGTGACGCTTTCTTCGCGCAGGTGGCGGACCTGCGCTCGGCGATCACCGGGCGGGTCGATCTGGCGATCGGCGAGGGGTTCCTCGGGCAGACGATCGCCTCGGTGATCGAGGATTTCCGCACCCGCCATCCACAGGTGCGGCTGGGCGTCCACATCGACTCCACCGCGGAGATCGTGCGGCGGGTGGTGGAGGACGAGGTGCATCTCGGCCTGGTGCTGCAGCTGCCGTCCGAACCGAAGATCCGGCTGCGCACCTCGCTGGCGCAGGCGCTGATGGCGGTGGTGGCGCCGAGCCATCCGCTCGCCAGGTTCACGTCGATCCGGCTCGACGAATTGCAGGCGCACGAGCTCTGCCTCGCGCCCAAGGAATTCAGGGTTCGCCAGATCCTGGAGAATGCCGGGGTGCGCAAACATATCTTCCTCAACGAGGCGATGACCACCAATTCGGTGAGCATGATGCGGCAGGTGGCCAAGACCGGAAAATTCGCCACCGTCCTGCCGCTGCTCGCCGCGATCGACGAGCTGCGCGATGGTTCGCTGGTCGGCATTCCGCTGATCGACGAGCGGCTGGAGGAGACCACCGTCTGCCTCGTCTCGCGGACGGGACGGAAGCTGGAAGGCGCGCCGCTCAGGTTGCTCAACGCGATCGAGGCGCGGATGAAAAGCTGGATCGAGGCCTCGTCTCCGGTGCGCTGAACGCGCTCGCCGCGCGGCGCCGATCCTCTTTGTCGGCCGGGCAACAAATGCCCGATTCCTTTGTCATTGAACCCTGACGCCCCGCCCATACGATCAGGACCAGGCCCGGACCTCCGCCTTCCAGCACGGGAAGCGCGCACGCATCCGGCCCGTCTTCGATCATCCGGACAGGGGGAGAATAAGCGATGAAGGCTGTTGTCGTATCACAGATCGGCTCGGTGGACGGACTCGAGCTGAGGGAGGTCGAGCGGCCCGAGCCGGCGGCCGGGCAGGTGCTGGTGAAGCTGGCCTGCGCGGGCGTGAACATGGTCGACACGGTCGAGCGTCGCGGCCTGTTCCAGGAGACGCCGCGGCAGACGCCGTACATCCCCGGCCTGGAGGCATCGGGCGTGGTCGAGCAGGTGGGCGAGGGCGTGTCGCGCTTCCGGCCCGGGGATCGCGTCGCCTATATGCAGTTCCTGAGCGGCTCCTACGCCGAATATGCGGCGGTCTCGCAGGACCTGCTGTTCAAGCTGCCCGACGACATTTCGTTCGAGACGGCGGCGGCGATGACGGTGCGCGGCCTGACCGCCCATTATCTGATCCACGACTATGTCGCGATCCGGCCGGGCATGTATGTCGTCGTCCATTCGGCGGCGGGCAGCCTGGGCATGATCCTGACGCAATGGGCCAAGAAATATGGCGCCGTGGTGATCGGGACGGTCTCGTCGCAGGACAAGGTGCAGGTGTCGCTCGATAATGGGTGCGACCATGTCATCGTCTATACCAGCCAGGATTTTCCGGCCGAGGTGATGACGCTGACCGGCGGGCGCGGGGCGAACCTGATCCTCGATGCGATCGGCAAGACGACGATCCCCGCCGATCTCGAATGCGTCAACAACCGGGGCACGATCGTCTTCTACGGCATGGCGGGCGGGCGGCCCGATCCGATCGATCCCTATTTTCTCTATTTCTACCGCTCGATCCGCTTTTGTGGAGGCGACTGCTTCAACTATCTGGAGACGCCGGAAGAGGTGCAGATGCGGATCGATGCCGTCTTCGACGATTACCGCAGCGGCTATCTGCGTGCGGACATCAGCGACGTGGTTCCGCTCGATCAGGTCGCGGAAATCCACCGCAAGCTCGAAAGCCGGACGACGACGGGCAAATTCGTTCTTCGGATCGCCTGAGGCTGGACCGATCGGAGATACCCGCATCGTGCGGGCCCGGATGCCGGGGCGCTGACGGCGAGCCGTCAGCGCCCTCGATCACGGGAGATCATTGGCCGCGCGGGCGTTCCCGAAAGCCGGTGTTGCAATAGAGCAGCAGGCCATAGCCCAGCAGCAGCCCTGCCGCCGCCAAGGCTACCAGCAAGGCCCAGGACGGTAGCAGGAAATAGAGGGGAGGGCTGACGAAGCAGAGCAGCGAGGCGACCTGGCAGGTCAGCCCGGTGGCGAGCGCGCGTCGCGTGGGATCGGGGCTGAGGACCGGGATCAGCATCATCCCGCTCGCGAGCATGCCGCTGACCGCGAAGAGCCAGAGGGTGAGGCCGAGGATGGCGAACTCCACCGCGCCGCCCGGAAAGAACAGCAGGGCCTGTGCGAGGACGCCCAGCAGACCTGCCATCGCGAACAGGCGGTTGATGTCGATATCCTTCGCGAGGAGCTGGCCGACCACCACGCCACCGACGATCATCGCGACGATCTTGGCAATCGCCACCAGCACCGCCGAGGATGCGATCGTCACATGGTGGATCTCGGCGATGTAGGACGGGGCGACGATCCCCGTGCCGTAGGAGATGGCGGTCGGCAGCCCCACCGCCAAGGCCAGGGCGATCAATCGGCGATTGGCCAGTATGTGCCGGATCCCGAGCGGCGGCGCCGATGGCTGCCCGGCGTCGGTTTCGGGATCGGGCGGGCGATCGGCGGGCAGGACCACTAGGGCCAGTCCGGTCCCCAGCAGTTGGAGGCCGAGCGCCAGCAACAGCGAGGTCAGGCCATGTTCCCCCATGGCGAAGGGGGCGGCGAGCACCAGCCCCACCGCATAGCCGGCGGGGCCATAGGTCGCCCAGATCGAGACGCCGCGCGCCCGTTCGGCGCCGTCGAGCACGTTCATCAGATAGGCGGGGGCGGCGATCGAGATGCCGGTATAGGCGATGCCTGACAGCAGGAAGGCGAGATCGAGCGCGATCAACGAAGGCGCCGCGTAGAGGCAGATATGCGCGATCGCGGCGAGGACGCTGGAGACCAGCAGGGTGCAGCGATAGCCGAAGCGGTCGATCCATCCACCCAGGATGCCGAGCAGCGCCGATGGCAGCGAGAACATCGACAGGGCCAGCGCGATCTCGGCGGGCGACGCGGCGAACCTCGTACCGAGCGCTGCCATCGACGGCACGACCGCGCCGACGGTCGCCATGCAGGCGATGGACATCAGGTAGACCGCGAGCGTGATCAGCCAGCCGGCCTTCTGCGGTGGCGGCGGTGCTGGCGCGGAGCCGTTGCTCATGAAACCCCTTCGTTGCGCCGTTTTCGGGCCAAGCATGGACCTTCGCAGCCCGCATCGGCCACCGGTAGTGCAAAATAGGGGACACCCCCCTTCGCTTTTCACACTGGCCACCTGGCCCGATAGTCCTTCTGTTGGCACCATGGCGGGGAACCCCCGGCCATGGTCCGAAGAGCATGAAGGACGAGCCTGAGACGATGACCGACGTGAAGCGCCTGTACGTGCTGCTCTGCGGCTATGAGGTCCTGCCCAAGACGATCTCGACCCGGGATCGCGGCCATCGCTTCGTGATGGCGGAGCCGATCTGCGCCTATCTGGTCGACACGCGCTCGGGCTGGGTGCTGCTCGATACCGGAATCAACCCCGGCTATGCCAATGATCCCGAGTTGCGGCACCATATGTTCCTGCGCCACGGCTGGGCGCCGCCGGTGGTGCACCCCCACCATCTGCTGGAGACCCAGCTCGAACAGATCGGCATCGGCGTGGACGACATCGACCATGTCATTCTCTCGCACCTCCATCTCGATCATGGCGACCGGCTGCACCGTTTCCGCAACGCCCGCTTCTCGATCCAGCGGCGCGAGCATGAACTGGCGTTCAGCGGGAAGGCGGGCCCCGGCTACAGCCTCGACGATTTCGGCGCGCCCGAACTGCCCTGGGAGCTGCGCGACGGCGACTGGGAGGCGATGCCCGGCCTCGCGCTGCTCGACACGCGGGGGCATACCGAAGGGCATCAGTCGGCGCTGCTCACCATGCCCTCGGGCCAGCGGATATTGCTGCCGTTCGACGCCGGCGACCTGATCGAGAATTTCGAGGAGGGAATCCTGCCCGGCCAGGCGTGCGACGATGTCGCCGCCGCTGCGTCGCTCGCCCGGCTCGAAGCCCTGCGCCACGAGGAGGATGTGGAAATGCTGCTCTTCCACGACCCGATCGCGATCCAGACCATTCGCCTGGCTCCCCTGTTCTACCAGTGAGGGAAATCGGACGAGGCGGTTGATGTCCTCGGCCGTTCGGCTAAAGCGACACCCGCGAGGCAACGTCCTCCCCCATGTTGTTGGGTAGAAGCCCGGGACGGCCCGGCACCTTTTCAGGAGGTGTTCTGTGCCCTGGATTGCGCTTGTCATCGCCGGGTTGTTCGAGGTCCTGTGGGCCTATTGCATGAAACAGTCCGAGGGCTTCACCCGCTTCTGGCCGTCGGTCGCGACGATCGTGGGGATGCTGATCAGCTTCGCGCTGCTCGGCTGGTCGATGCGATCGCTGCCGCTCGGCACCGCTTATGCGGTGTGGACCGGGATCGGCGCGGTCGGGTCTTTCGCGGTGGGTGTGCTCGTGCTGGGCGAAGCCGCGGGCATGCTCCGGCTGATCGCGGTCTCGATGATCCTGGGCGGCCTCGTGCTCATGAAGGTCGCGACGCCGGCCTGATGCCGGCCGCAGCGGGGCTGGGCAGGGTGTTCCCGATTTCGCAACGACCCCCTCCATTTCAAGCAATGGCGGTCGCTTGCCGCTGTCGTCATTGTCGGTGGATTCGATAGGCGGCCCGGCTGGACATAGCCGGGCACAGAGGAAAGGCATGCCGTCCATGGCATCGATACGGCTGCCCGAGGATGCCGAACCCAGCAATGGTCGCTTCGGCGCGTCGACGGTCTCGATCGTCGCCTATGCGCTGACCCTGGCGAGCATGGCGACGGTGGGCGTGGTCGTGCCGCTGATGGCGCAGATGGCCACCCTGCTGGGCGCGTCGATGACCGAGCTGGGCTTCGCGATCGGGCTCTTCTCGTTGCCGGCGGCCTTCCTCTCGGTGTTCAGCGGCGGGATCGTCGACCGGATGGGGCCGAAGCAGACCCTGATGCTCTCCGCCCTGCTGGCGATGGTCGCGGATATATTGATCTACCAGGCGCATTCGCTGCTGGTGCTCGAGATCGGCCTGTTCGTGGCGGGTATCGCCAACACCGGCGTGATCACGGCGGTGCCCGCGCTGCTGATGACGGCGCTGTCCGGCGACGAACGAATCCGGGCGATGTCGCTCTGGTCGACCTATGGGCCGGCCGGCTATGCGGTCGGGCTGTTGCTCTGCGCGCCCTTCGCCGGCATGGCCTATTGGGACCTGGCGCTGCTCGTGTTGATCGCCGTCACCCTGTTCGCGAGTGTCGCGGCGGCGATCGTGCTGCCCAACCCGCCGGCGCAGGCGAGCCGGGACGGCAGCGGCTCCTTCGGTGCCATCCTCTCGATATTGCGCAACCTGCCGATGGTGCGGCTCTGCGCCGCCTATGGCGTGGCCGCATCGGTCTCCTATGGCAGCAGCCTGGCGGCGCCCGGCTATCTGTCGCGGGTCTATGACGTCAGCATAGCCTCGTCGGCCACCGCGATCGCCGCTGCCAAGATCGTCGCGATGCTGCTCGGCGGCGTCGGCATGGGCTGGCTGCTCAGCCGCAGCAAGGAACGTATCCGGATCCTGGTGGTGATCGCCGCGGTCGGCATTCTCGCCCAGTTCTTCCTCTATGTTCCGTTCAGCGGCATGGCCCTGGCGACGGGCGCGATGATCCTGTGGCTGTTCGCCTTCGGCGGCATCTCCGCGACCAGCTTCGTCGTCCTGTCCCAGCTCAACGACGATCCCGCC
Source organism: uncultured Sphingomonadaceae bacterium (assembly GCA_963540925.1). GTDB lineage: Bacteria > Pseudomonadota > Alphaproteobacteria > Sphingomonadales > Sphingomonadaceae > Rhizorhabdus. The sequence goes on along the minus strand of CAUTRN010000041.1, from coordinate 39,872 downwards.
AAGAGCGGTGTCGCCGCCGGGTTGATCGGGCAGATCGCGTCGATCGGATGCTTCTTCGCGGCGACGCTCTACTTCATGATCGAGAGCTGGCCGATCTATGTCGGCACCGCGGCGGTCGCCCTGGCGCTGGTGCTGATGCTGTTCCCGCGCGGGCTGGGAGACAGGGCGTAGCGCGAAGGCCGCCGGTTCAGCGGCCCGCGATCGCCAGCGGCAGGCTCTTCAATCCCCGCAGTCCCGGATGCAGGCGAACCTCCGGTTTGCCGGCCAGCGCGATCCCGCCGACGAGGCGGCCGATGGCGCCGAACAGCACCTCGCCCTCCAGCCGGGCCATCATCTGCGCGACGCAGCCGTGGATGCCCCAGCCATAGCCCATCTGGCCGACGATCTTGCGACGGATGTCGAAGCGGTCGGGTTCCGGCCATTTGGCGGCGTCGCGTCCGGCTGATCCGAGCAGCAGGAAGACCTTCTCATGCGCGCCGATCCGCTGCCCGGCGAGCTCGACCTCGCAGGCGGTGGTGCGGAACAGCGACTGGCTCGACGCATCATAGCGCGTCGCTTCCTCGAACACGTTGCGGGCGAGCGAAGGATCGTCGCGCAGCAGCGCGAACTGGTCGGGAAACTCCGCCAGGCATTTGAGCGCGAGGCCGAGCGAGTCGATCGTCGTGTCGACCCCGGCCGACAGCAGCGAGCGGACGAGCAGCTTCGCCTCGCCATAGCTGATCGTGCCCGCGTCGTGCGCCGCATAGATCTCGGCGCCCAGGCCGTCGGGGGACAGCGCGTCGCGTTCGCAGCGTGCGTCGATCCAGGCGCTGACCTCGGCCGCGTCCTTCATCAGCTCATGATACCAGTCGGTCAGCGGCCCGAAGGCGCCGAACACCATGCCGCCATATTTGATCATCGTCTGGCGATCGAGCTCGGGCATGCCCACCGCATCGGGGAAGACGCGGAGCGGGAAGGGCACGATCAACTCCTCGACCGCCTCGACCTTGCCCTTGGCGATCGCCGCGCGGACCAGGTCTTCGGCGACATGCTCGAAGCCGCCCTTCAATGCCTTGATCGCGGGGGCCGAGAACACGCTCATCAGCACCTTGCGGGTGCGCTCATGCTCGGGTGGGTCGACGTCGAGGATCAGGCTGGGCGGCCGCCACGGCTTCACCTTGAAATAGTTGGTCAGCCCGCCGCCGCCGGCATTGGAATAGCTGCGCCAGTCGGTGAGCACGGTCTTGATGTCGGCATAATGCGGCACGCACCAGATCTGGTGCTTCTCCAGCCACACCACCCGGCCCAGCGCGCGCAGCTCGGCATAGCGGGGAAAGGGATCGGCGCGGAACTCGGCGGAGAAGGGATCGAGATCGGATATCGGGCAGGTGGCGGTTGCCATGATCGCCTTTCGACTTAGCTGTCCGGGGCTCCGTCTTCGCGGCGCGGACGGGAGGGGAGGATGATAGCGGCGGCGGCCATGCCGATCGCGCAGATCGTCGGAAAGAAGGACCAGCTTTGCTGGGTGAAATAGAGGATTGGTGCGACGAAGGAGGCGCAGGAGGTCGCCTGGCTGACAAGGCCGCTCGCAGCGCCCATCGCCGATGGCCGGTCGAAGATGACGGGCAGCAGCGCCATGATGATCGCCGCGATCGCCGAATAGCAGAACAGCCAGATGCCGAGCCCCGCCAGCGCCAGCGCAAACCCGCTCTGCGGATGGAACAGCGCGAGCTGGCCGACCAGGCCGAGCACGACCAGCGCCACGAACATCGCCCGGGGGCTGATCGCACGCGCCAGCACCCAGCCGGAGAACAGGCCGCCCGACAGCACCACGACGATCTTGGCGAGCGCCACCGCGGTCGCGGCGGAGGCGATGCTCACATGGTGGGTGGCGGTGATGTAGGAGGGGGCGAGCAGGCTGGTGCCGTAGGAGATCGCATTGGGCAGCGCCATCGCGACCGCCAGCCGCAGCACCGGGATGTGGCGCAGCATCGCCCAGCTTGACCTGGCGGCGGCGCCGCTGTTCGGACGCGGGCCGTCATCCATGCCACGGAAACAGACCATCGCCGCGACCAGCGCCGCCAGCAGCAGCGCGGCATGGAGCAGGATGGCCTGGCGCCAGAAGCTCTGCCCGGCGAAGGGCGCGCCCAGCAGCAGGCCCGCCGAGATCCCCACCGCCGCATAGGTCGACCAGAGCGACAGGGCGCGCGACCTGGCGGTGCCGTCGAGCCGGGCGATCAGCAGGGCCGGTGCAGACACGACGATGGCGGCAAAGGCGATGCCGGTGATGAAGGTGCCTACCGCCAGCAGGGCGGGCGATGGCGCCAGGAACAGCGACAGGTCGGCGAGGATCGCCAGCGCGCCGCCCGCCAGCAGGATGCGCGACGTACCGAACCGGTCGCACAATTGGCCCACCAGGATCGATCCGAGCGCCGATGGGATCGAGAAATAGGCGATCGTCGCGCCGATCTCCGAAGCGGGCACGCCCAGCGTGCGGGCGAGGTCGCCCGCGATCGGCAGCAATATGCCGATCGACGCCATGCTGAGCATGGTGAGCAGATAGGCGATGAGGCTGATCAGCAGTTCCGAGCCAGGCCGCGCGACGGGCGCGACGCCATCGGCTTCCTGCGGGGACATGGCGTTCGGGCTCTGCGCATCGATCGACAAGATGGGGGCGTCTCCGGACATCGTTGGCGTGGACGATAATGACTTCCGCCACCGCCGGGCGTTGCTCTATCCGCGCTACCGCGTTGCCGAAAGCGAGGCGCGGCGGGCGGCCTTCGCGGCGGGAGGGCGTTTGTACGCACCGGCGGCCCCGATAGGATAGGCGCTGACATTTTTTTGCAACGGGCCCCTTCGTTTTCGGCAATGGCGCGCTGGACCGAACCTCAGACAGTCTGGCGATGTCGGGATGCAGGCAGCGGCACCACGCAATCGGTGCGCAGACTTCCGGTCCGGACGGAGGATTGGTGGAACTCTCATCAGAAGGAGTCCCCGATCGTTCGCAGGGAACGCCATGTCATGCCGGCGAGAAGGCCAAACAGGCCCGCCGGCATCGTTCAGCTCTTCCAAGGGGGAAATATGGGTACCTATCTGTCGAGCGCCGGTAAGCGGAATTTTGGCGTCCTGTCCTCGATTTCGGCCGTTGCTCTGGTCGTCGGCCTTGCGTCGTCCGCTCATGCGGAAGCGGTCGCGCCGGATGCCGAGGCGGTCGTTGCCGACAATGGCGATATCGTCGTCACCGCGCAGCGCCGCGAGGAAAGCGTCAGCAAGGTTCCGATCTCGATCCAGACCTTCACCCAGCAGCTCATGGACCGCCAGGGCATCCGCAAGATCGACGATCTTTCGCGCCTGACCCCGGCGCTCAACTTCACCGCGGCATCGGGCGTCAACGCCAATAACGGCACCAACATCTCGATCCGCGGCGTCTCGTCGGAAGTGGGATCGGGCACCACCGCCATCTATATCGACGACACGCCGATCCAGATCCGCAACGTCAGCTATCTCGGCGGCAATCCCTATCCGCGCGTGTTCGATCTCGATCGCGTCGAGGTGCTGCGCGGCCCGCAGGGTACGCTGTTCGGCGCGGGTGCGGAGGGCGGCGCCGTCCGCTTCATCACCCCCCAGCCCAATTTCAGCGACCTGAAGATGTATGGCCGCGCCGAGCTGTCGACCACCGACAAGGGCGCGGAAAGCTATGAGGCCGGCTTCGCCATCGGCGCGCCGCTGAGCGAGAAGATCGCGGTGCGGGCCAGCGGCTGGTATCGCAAGGACGGCGGCTATGTCGACCAGGTCACGCCCCAGACCAACAATGTGATCCGCAAGGACATCAACTCGCAGCAATCCTATGTCGGCAAGCTGGCGGTCGCCTTCCGCCCGGTCGAAGAGCTCACCATCACCCCGTCGATCTTCTATCAGAAGCTGAAGGTCCGCTCGCAGGACCAGTTCTGGGAAGGCTATGGCGACGTCGCCAACAACGACTATGTCAGCGGCACCTATCATCTGGAGCCGACCAACGATCGGTTCATCCTGCCCGCGCTCAAGGTAGAGTACAGCTTCGGAAACGTGAATTTCGTTTCCAACACCTCCTACTTCAAGCGCGATCTCGACCAGCGCTTCAGCTACACCACCTACCAGTCCTTCCTGCGGACCGGCAGCCCGTTCGGCATCTTCAACAACAAGGATCCCGAGAATTCGGATCTGTACCTGACGTCGAAGCAGACCAACCTGGTGCAGGAGGCCCGCTTCTTCTCGGCGAACAACAAGCTGATCGACTGGACGGTGGGCGGCTATTATTCGCGCACCAAGCAGGGGTTCCAGAACCTCACCAGCTCGGGCATCCGGGTCGGCTTCCCCTGCTGCGGCGGCTTCCCCACGCTGGAGGGGCGCTACAGCTATAGCGAGGCCACCGACGCGAACGACAAGCAATATGCCGGCTACGCCAATGTCGACATCAAGCCCACCGACAAGCTCAAGCTCTCGGTCTCGGCGCGCTATACCCGCAACATCTTCTACTTCCTCAACACCGTCGACGGGCCGATCGTCGGCAATGTCCGCGAGACGGTGGAATCGAAGGCGAAGGAGAACAGCTTCACCCCGAAGGTGACCGTCACCTATCAGGCGACGCCGACGAACATGGTCTATGCCACCGCGTCCAAGGGTTTCCGTCCGGGTGGCGCGCAGCCGCAGGTGAACCCCTTCTTCTGCGCCCGCGATCTCGACCTGCTCGGCCTGACCCGCAGCCCGACCAACTATGAGTCCGACACGCTGTGGAACTATGAGGCGGGCACCAAGAACCGCTTCCTCAACAACCGGCTGACCGTCGACCTGTCGGTCTACCGGATCAAGTGGAAGAACATCCAGCAGTCGATCAACCTGCCCTTCTGCAACCTCAACTATGTGGGCAATCTGGGCAGCGCGACCGGCAAGGGCATGGAGCTGTCGCTGGCGGCGACCCCGGTGGCCGGTTTCCAGGTCGGCGCGAACCTGGCCTATACCAACATCTCCTATGATTCCGACCAGGCGATCGGCACCAACCGCCTCGTCGCGGACGGCCAGCGCTTCGGCGGGCCGAAGTGGACGGGCGCGTTGTTCGGCCAGCTCGACTATCCGGTGACGGACTCGACCACCGCCTATGCGCGCTTCGACTACAGCTTCGCCTGGGACAAGTCGGCGCCGAACGTGCCCGGCAATTTCGGCTTCGACCCCGACCTGCGGGCGCTGCCCGACACGTCGTTCATGTCGCTCCGCGCCGGTGCCCGCTTCCGGGAGTTCGACATCTCGCTGTTCGTCGACAACCTGACCAACTCGCGTGCCGCGCTGTCGCGCAACCATGACGGCATCGGCGGGTCGCTCTTCTACCTGCAGAGCTTCCGCCCGCGGACGATCGGCCTGACCGGCCAGTTCCGCTACTGAGGCGGCGCCCGCGCGGGCGCTTTCCATGACGATGCGTGGCTGGTCGATGAGGCCGGCCACGCTTGTTTTCCAGAGGATCCGGAGGGGTTGGCGGCGGTGAAGATCAAGAGTTTCGATGGGACCATGCTGAACGTCGTCGCCGAAGGCCCGGCCGGCGCCCCGGCGATCCTGTTCGCGCATTCGGTGGGCTGCGACCTCACTTTGTGGGACGCCCAGGCCGAAGCGCTGGCCGACCGCTTCCACGTCGTCCGCTACGATGCGCGCGGTCATGGCGGCTCGGATGCGCCCGACGGTGACTACCGGGTCGAGCAACTGGCCCGCGATGCGCTGGCTATCCTCTACGCGCTGGACCTCGACCGGGTTCATTGGTGCGGTTTGTCGCTGGGCGGCACCGTTGGCCAATGGCTGGCGCTCAATGCGCCCCATCGCCTGGCGACCTTGACGCTCGCCGACACGGCGGCGCGGCTCGGGACGATCGAGAATTGGCAGGCGCGGATCGACGCGGTGACGGCGGGCGGGACGCGATCGATCGCCGACATGTCGATGACGCGCTTCTTCTCCGACGAATTCCGCGAGCGCGATCCGGCCACCGTCGCGCGCTTCCACCGGATATTGGTCGACACGCCCGATCAGGGCTTTGCCGGCTGCTGCGCGGTGCTGCGCGACGGCGATTTCCGGGCCGATCTCGGGCGGATCGACGTGCCGACCCTGGTGTTGTGCGGCGAACGCGACGTGCCGACCCCGCCCGCCGACAGCGAGGCTCTCGTTCAGGGCATCGCCGGCGCCCGGCTGGTGCTGCTCGACGCGGGACATATCTCGGCGGTCGAGGACCCGGCCGGTTTCACCACCGCGCTGCTCGATCACATCGGCGCGAACTGACCGGCGTTCAGGCGACGCCGCTCCAGCACTCGCGTCGCCAGTCGCTCAGCGCGAAGCTTTGACCGCCGATCTGGCCCGCCATGACGACGGCGCCGAAGCGGACATCGCCCGGCGGCAAGGGTTTCACCCGATGGCCGAGCGCTTCGAGGGTCGCGAGGCCCTCATGGTCGGCCTCGATCAGCAGCAGCCCACCTTCGCTGCGCCAGCGCGGCGCGGCCACGGCCTGGTCGAGCGGCATGCCGCGCCGGTCGAAACGGTCGATCACCTGGAACAGCGTCTGCACCTGCCCGTCGGCGCCGGGGGTGGCGAGGGCGATGGTGCCGCCCGGCCCCCGGAGCAGGGCAGGGGCGAGGGTATGGACCGGATATTTGCCGGGCGCCGCGGCATTGGCACCGTCGGTGAAGCCGCCCGCGCGGTTGTTCAGGGTGATGCCCAGTTCGGGCACGAACACGCAGGATCCGAAATCGTCGAACACGCTGACCAGCGAGGAGATCGACAGGCCGCCGGCGTCGCTCGCCGCCACGCCGGCGGTGTGCAGATAGGCGCGGGGGCCGCCGCGCAGGCTGGCCTTCTCGACGTCGATGTCGAGTGCGATGTCGAGCAGGCTTTCGCCCTCGGCGGCGCGGCTGCGATATTGGAAGGCGGCCTCTGTCAGCTCGATGCAGACATGGTCGCGGCGATCCTCGGCGATCGGGCCGAGCGCTTGATGGTTCTTCAGCGCCATGGCGAGCAGGCTGCCCTGAGTGGGCGGCGGCTGGACCGCGACCGTCCAGTCCCCCCAGGCGACTTCGACCGGGGGAGCCATGTCGGTACGGTGCGCGGCGAGGTCCTGACGGTCGAGCGCTCCGCCGAGCCGGGCGACGGCGCGCTCGATCGCATGAGCCGCCTCACCCTCGTAAAAGGCGGAGGCGCCCCGTGCGGCGATGGCGCGCAGCAGCGCGGCCAGCGCGGGCTGGCGCAGCGTGTCGCCCACCGCCGTGCCGAGCAGCGCCCATTCGCCGGCGCCACCGGCCAGCAGTCGGTGCCGATGACCCGCCACGGCGGCGGCCAGGGTGTCCGACATCGCCAGCCCGCCTTCCGCCAGCCGGATCGCCGGGGCGAGGCAGGCGGCAAGCCCGAGCCGGCCCCAGCCGCGCGAAAGGCTTTCCCAGGCGCCGGCCAGGCCGGGCACGGTGATGCTGTTGGCGCCGTCGGTCGTCGCCTGCCGCATCGCCATCGGTGCGCGGCCCACCCCCGATATGGCGGTCACGGCCTTCCCGTCGTCGACCAGTGCGAGCATGTCGCCGCCGATCCCGCAGGCTTCGGGGCAGGCCACCGCCAGCACCGCCTGCGCGGCGATCAGCGCGTCGGCGGCATTGCCCCCGGCCATGAACATTTCCTGCCCCGCCGCGGTTGCGAGCGGATGGGCGCTGGCGATCGCACCGCGCGCGCCGTGCAGCGCCGGGCGGCACTTGTTGGAATAGCTGTTGCCGAGAGGGGAGTGGCGCATCCGAGCGGCTGCCGTCAGGACGGGTCGGTCGCGCCCTTGGCCGGCTTCACCGCCTCGGGATCATAGGGCAGGTGGACCTTCGACGTGTAGAAGCGCGACATCAGCTGGCCGACATGGACCGGCGGATATTTGGCCACGCCCTTGTCGCGCTCGACCAGCTCGGGCAGCGGCTCGACCACCACCTCGGGGTCCGCATTCCAGAAGAAGGGCACCGAGAAACGCTCGCGCGACGAAGTGTTGCGCACCCGGTGCAGGGTCGATTTGAAGCGGCCGTTGGACCACCACATCATCATGTTGCCGATGTTGACGGTGAAGGCACCGGGCACCGGTGGTGCCGCCAGCCACTGGCCGTCGAGATTCTTCACCTGCAGCCCGCCGGTCTCGTCCTGCGCGAGGATCACGACCGGGCCTTCGTCGGTATGGGCCGAGAGATTCTTGATCTCGTTGCCCACGCCTGCGGGCAGCGCCGGATAATACATCAGGCTGATCTGGCAGATCGGTTTCTGGAAATAGCGGACGAAGCGGTCCTCGGGCAGGCCCAGGCCGATCGCCATCGCCTCCAGCAACTGTGCGGCCAGGTCCGACATCGCCGCATAATAGGCCAGGCAGTCGGTATCGAAGCCGGGGAGCTGCTCGGGCCAGCGATTGGGCTGGAACAGCGGATCGCCCGATTGCAGATCGGGATCGTTGGGATCGAACTCGCGCTGGATCCGATATTGCTCGAAAACCCGCGATCCCGCGTCCAGCTTGCTCTGGTCCGCCTGGTAGATCCAGCCGCGGTTCCAATCGGGGGTGACTCGCGATTTCCGCTTCTCCTCCATCGGCAGATGGAAGAACTGGGCCGAGCGATCGAAAATATTCGCGCGTAGCGCCTCGGGAACGCCATGACCGGTCAAGTAGAAGAAGCCGATCGTCTCGCAGGCATGGGTAATCTCGTCGGCAATGCGCTTGCGATCTTCCGGCGTTCCTTGGGCAAAGGCACTAAAGTCGATCAGGGGGATTTCGGACAAGCCGATCGCCGTTGCCTCGAGCAGATCGTCTTCAGTCGGCTGGCTCACAGCTCGGTCCTCTTCGCGGTGTATTGTGTCGGATGTTCCCTCGCTGATTGGGCGGACCCTGTTCAAAAGGGTATTGCCAATCTTGAGGGCGGACGGTGCGGGATAAACAACGCCGCCCGTTTCGGTCGCTGTGCTGCGCGGCTGTCGGGCATTTAGTCGTCTGAAATATAAGGATAATGTCTCGGTTTTCGATCGGCGGAGATGGCCTTTTGGCCGATGCGGAGGCCGTTCGCGGCGCCGGGGCCCCCGTGGACGGAGGCCGGAATTGCCGCCGATAAGGAGGCGTCCCAAAGAAGAGGTAGGACGTGTCCGATACCATTGATCCCAACCCGCTCGCCCATCGCCCGACCGTCCATCTGATCGAAGGACGCGACCGTTCAGAGCCCTATGTGTCGCCCGAGCGGGCCGGCATCCTGTCCGACCGCGCCCTCCAGGTGGCCAAGCGCGAGATCACCTCCTGGCCGGGCTATGAGCCGACCCCGCTGCTCGGTTTGCGCGGGCTGGCGAAGCGCGCGGGCGTCTCGGCGATCTATTACAAGCATGAGGCGTCGCGCTTCGGGCTGGGCAGCTTCAAGGCGCTCGGCGGCGCCTATGCGGTGATGCGCCTGCTCCAGTCGATCATCCGCCAGAAGACCGGTGAGGTCGCCGATGCCGCGCAGATCGCGGGCGGCCAGTTCGCCGCGATCTGTTCGGAGCTTACCGTTACCTGCGCGACCGACGGCAATCATGGCCGCTCGGTGGCCTGGGGTGCGCGGACCTTCGGCTGCCGCTGCGTCATCTATGTCCATGAGCATGTCAGCCAGGCGCGCTGCGACGCGATCGCCAGCTACGGCGCCGAGGTTCGCCGCGTCGCCGGCAATTATGACGATGCTGTTCGCCAGGCTTCGACCGACGCCGCCGCCCATGGCTGGCATGTCGTCTCCGACACCTCCTACCCCGGCTATGTCGATGTCCCCCGCGACGTGATGCAGGGCTATGGGGTGATGGTGGAGGAGGCGCTGGCCCAGTTGCCGGTCGGGGTGACGCCCACCCATGTCTTCGTCCAGGGCGGGGTCGGCGGGCTGGCCGCGGCGGTCTGCGCGACCCTGTGGGAGCGCTTCCAGGCGCAGGCGCCATTGTTCGCGGTGGTCGAGCCCGACAAGGCACCCTGCCTGTTCCGCAGCGCCGTCGCCGGCGAGCCGGTGGTCGTCCATGGCGATCTCGACACGATCATGGCGGGCCTTGCCTGTGGAGAGGTCTCGATCCTCGCCTGGGAAATCCTGCGCGCCGGGACCGATGCCTTTCTGACGATCGGCGATGACGCGGCCGCCGAGGCGATGCGCGTGCTGGCGAATCCCGTGGCGCCCGACCAGCCGGTCGTCGCGGGCGAATCCGCCGTGGCCGGACTTGCCGCGCTGCTCCAGATCGGCGCCCATCCCGACCTGAAGGCGGCTTTGTCGATCGACGAGACCAGCGTGGTCCTGCTGTTCGGGACCGAGGGCGCCACCGATCCGGTGATGTACCGCCAGATCGTCGGCCGGACCCCGGAAGAGGTCGCGGGATGACGACGGGGCCGATCCGGGATCTCGATGCCGAGATCGAGGCCGCGCGCGAAGAGCTGATCGCCCTGTGCGCCACGCTGGTCGCGGTCGACAGCATCAACCCGCCAGGCCCGACGAGCGGCGTGGCCGATGCGATCGCCGGCTGGCTGAAGGGCAGGGGTGTCCCGGCCGAGATCGTCGCGGCCGATCCCGATGTGCCCAATGTCGTCAGCGATGTGCGCGGGCGGCGGCCCGGCCGCCATGTCGTGTTCAACGCGCATATGGACACCATGCCGCCTGGCGACGAACGGCTATGGTCGGTGCCGCCCTTCGATCTGACCCGGAAGAACGGCCGCCTCTACGGCCTGGGCATGGGCAATATGAAGGGCGCGCTGGCCGCCATGGCGCTGGTGACGGCGCTGATCCACCGGCGCGCTGCCGCGCTTCCCGGCCGGCTCAGCCTGACCGCGGTGTCGGACGAGGTGATGTTCGGCGAGCGCGGCACGGTGTTCCTGCTCGGCGAGCGGCCCGAGCTGAAGGGCGACTTCCTCGTTAGTGGCGAGGGGCCCGGCTATATGGGGCTGGCGGTCGCCGAAAAGGGCCTGTTGTGGCTCGATGTCGAGGCGGTCGGCCATGGCGGCCATTCCTCCGGCGCACGGCGAGGAGGAACGGCGGCGATTGCACTGGCCACTTTCCTGGTCGAGGTCGATCGGCTCAACGACCGTTTTGCGACCTGTCCCCCCGAATTGCCGGGGGTCAGCGGCGGTGATGGCAATCTCGGCTTCCGGCTCTCGGTGAATGTCGGGGCCATGCAGGCCGGCGGCGTCCGCAGCCAGATCGCCACCAGCGCCCAAGCGGCGCTCGACATCCGCCTGCCGCCGGGCTTTCCGGTCGATGAGGTCGAGAGGCTCGTTCGAGCGTGTGTCCCCCCCGGCGCGGATATCCGGATCACGCGGGTCAAGGGCTGGAACGCCAACTGGACAGGCGTCGCGGACCCCTTGTCCCAGGCCGTCCACCAGGCCGCCTGCGCGCTCCGCGTGGGCGAACAGCCCTTCGTCGTGCGCCTGCCCGGCAGTGACGCGCGCCGCTGGCGCGAACTGGGCGTCCCGGCGATCTGCTACGGACCCCAGCCCGAACTCTACGCCGGCATCGACGATCATGTGATCGAGCAGGATCTGGTCGATTGCGCCAAGGTCTATGCCCGTACGGCGCTCGCGCTGATGGCCGCCGATTGAGCTTCCTCCATTTTGGTGTTGACGAAATTGCACAATATCGGATGATTGAGGTGCGTTTCTTGCAGCACTGGAGGCGGTGATGGCGTTTCGGAACATGCGGGTGTGGCGGTATATCGACGAGGTCGCCCGCGCAGGCTCGGTCCGGCAGGCGGCGGAGCGGGTCAACATCACCTCCTCGGCGCTGCTGCGCCGCATCCAGGACGTCGAGCACGATCTAGGCACCCCGATCTTCGAGCGTTACGCCTCGGGCATGAAGCTCACCGCCGCCGGCGAGTTGCTGATGCGGTGGATCCGCAGCCAGAATGCCGACCTTCAGCGGGTCACCTCGCAGATCGGCGAATTGTCGGGGCTCCAGCGCGGCGAGGTGACGATCGCGTGCAGCCAGGCGTCGCAGATCTTCCTGGCGCGCGAGATCAACATCTTCCGCCGGCAATATCCGCGTGTCCGCTTCTCGGTCGTGGTGACCGACCATCGCGCCGCGCTCCAGTCGCTCAGCGACTTCGAATGCGATCTCGTCCTGATTTTCCAGCCTTCCATGTCGGCCGACCTTCAGTCGATCGCTTCGATCGAGCAGCGCCTCGTCGCGGTGATGGCGCATGATCACCCGCTCGCCTGGCAGCCCTCGGTACGACTCAGCGAATGCGGTTCCTATGACGTCGCCCTGTCCGCGCCCGCGCTGGGCGGGCGCGAGGCGCTGGAGAAGGTGCTCCATTCGGCGGCCGGCCGGCTGAGCATGATGTTCGATTCCAACTCCTTCGCGATGCTGCCGACCATCGTCGAGGGCACCCACATCATCGGCTTCAACCTCGAGATCGGCGCGCTCGAATGGAAGAACGACCCCCGCCTCGCGGTGCGCCCGATCTCCGACATGCAGCGTGCGACCGGCCCGGTGAACCTGGGCCAACTGAAGGGGCGGACCTTGCCTCTCGCCGCCGCCAAATTCGCCGAGCATCTGCGCGGAGCGCTGGAGCGGTTCGGCGAAAATACCGTCGAAATGGCCGATGGCGATGCATGAAACGCAACGCCCGGTGTTGAAATCGGCATAACTGGTCAACACGCAATTCTGCCATCCCCTTGCCGGCATCATCATCGCGAGGCGTGGCAGAACATGAACCGACCCGATTTCCTGAGCGACCCCACCCGCGCGATGCTGATCGACGGAATATGGGTCGCCGCCGCGAGTGGCGCGGTGCTGGAAAGCCGGAACCCGGCCAATGGCGATCTTCTCGCCACCATCCCCGATGCCGATGCCGCCGATGTGGATGCCGCCGTCAGGGCCGCGCGCCGGGCCTTCGAAGGCGGCTGGTCGTCCGCGCTTCCCGCCGAGCGCCACGCGCTGCTGCTCCGGCTCGCCGACCTGATCGAGGCGAATGGCGACGAGCTGGCGATGCTCGACACCCTGGACATGGGCATGCCGCTGTGGCGGACGCGCGGCAGCATCGCGCTGATGGCGGGCATCCTGCGCTACAATGCCGGCCTCGCTCTCTCGATCCACGGCAAGACGCTGACCCCGTCGAAGGCCGGCATGGCCGTCTCGACCCTCAAGGAGCCGCTCGGCGTCTGCGCGGCGATCATCCCGTGGAATTCTCCGGCCTGGTCGGCCACGCTCAACATCGCGCCGGCCTTGGCGGCGGGTTGCACCATCGTGCTCAAGCCCGCCGAGGATGCCAGCCTGGCGCCGCTGCTGATCGGCAGGCTCTGCCTCGACGCCGGTATCCCGGCGGGCGTCGTCAACGTCGTGACCGGCCGTGGCGCCACTGCCGGGGCGGCGCTGGCCGAGCATCCCGATGTCGAGAAGATCGCCTTCACCGGATCGACCCTGACCGGCCAGTCGGTGATGCGGGCGGCCGCCGGCAACCTCAAGAAGGTCTCGCTCGAACTGGGCGGGAAATCGCCCAACATCGTCTTCGCCGACGCCGACTTGGAAGCCGCGGCGAAGGCGGCGGTGATGGCGGCGTTCGGCAATAGCGGCCAGGTGTGTAGCGCGGGTTCGCGCTTGTTCGTCGAGCGCCCGATCGCCGATGCCTTCGCGGCCGAGGTCGCGCGGCTCTCCGCCGAACTGCGGCTTGGCGACGGCTGCGATCCCGAGACGAAGCTCGGCCCGCTGGTGTCCCAGCGCCAGCTCGATCGCGTGCTTGGCTATATCGAGACCGCGCGGGCTGCCGGTGCCAACATCATCGCGGGCGGTGAACGCCTTTCCGGGCCCGAATGGGACAATGGCTTCTTCGTGCCGCCGACGATCGTCGCCGACGCGACCGACGAGATGGTGATCGTGCGCGAGGAGATTTTCGGTCCCGTGCTCTCGATCCTGGCGTTCGACGAGGAGGCGGAGGTCGTCGAGCGCGCCAATGCGACGCCCTATGGTCTTGGTGCGGCGGTCTGGACCCGCGACATTGGCCGGGTCCATCGGGTCGGCCGCGCGCTGCGCGCCGGCTCGGTCTGGGTCAATTGCTATAACGAGCTCGATCCCACTGTTCCCTCGGGCGGCTACAAGGCCAGCGGGATCGGCCGCGAATATGGCGAGGATCATCTCGAGGAATTCCTCCAGACCAAGGCGCTCTGGATCAACGCCGGCTGAGCCGCGCATATCTTTCCATCTGGCCCACCGGAGACGGACATGACCATCAACACCGACGCCACCGATCCCCGCGCCAGCGAGGTCGATCGTGAGGCGCTGCCGCTGATCGACCTGGCCCCGCTCAGGGGCGGCACCGCCGCCGAGCGCGCCGCCATCGTCGAGGCGCTGCGCGCGGCTTGCCTGCGCAACGGCTTTTTCTATCTGGTCAACCACAGCGTTCCGACCGGGCTGATGCGCGAGGTGGTCGATCAGGCGCGGCGCTTCTTCGCCCAACCGGTCGAGACCAAGCTGGCGATCGAGCAGAAGCATTCTTCGGGCCTCGGCTACGGCCGGATGGGCGGCAAGGCGCTCCACGGCGGTGCCGGCGCGCCGGTGAAGGAGGAATATTACTACGCCCGCGAGCGGGTGCCGGGGATGACCGACCGCAACCAGTGGCCCGCCAACCTGCCCGGCTTCCAGGAGGTGATGGTCGCCTATATCGAGCAGATGCATGCGCTGGCGGCCGAGGTGATGGAACTGCTCGCCGAGGGGCTGGGCCTGTCGCGCGACCATTTTGCCCATTTCTGCGAGGAACCGCTCGCGAATGTCCGGCTGGCGCGCTATCCGCCCGAAGGGGCGGAGGCCGGCGCGCACAGCGATTTCGGCGCGCTCACCTTCCTGCTGCAGGATGCGATGCCGGGCCTGCAGGTGTTCGACCGGGTGAGCGGGGGCTGGATCCACGCCGATCCGATCCGCGGCAGCTACATCGTGAACCTCGGCGACCTGTTCGAGGTGCTGACCAACAAGACCTATCCCTCGACGCCGCACCGGGTGATCCACCCCGCCGGTACCGAGCGCATCTCGGTGCCCTTCTTCTACACCGGGCGCTATGACGAACGGGTCGAGTGCCTGCCGCAGTTCCGCAACCCCGGAGAGGAGCCGGCGCTGCCGCCGACCACGCCGTCGGGCACCTTGGTCGCCGGCCATGAGGCGCAGGGCTTCTGAAGCCAGGTTGCGCGGGGAGGGGCTGTGATCCGGAAAATCATGGGGGCGGTCGACCGCTTCACCCTGTTGCTGCTGGCGACCGTCGCGCTGGCGACGGTGCTTCCGGCGCGGGGCCAGGCGGCGACGGCCGTCGACGCGATCGCCGATGTCGCGGTGATGCTGCTGTTCTTCCTGCACGGCGCGCGCCTGCAGCGCGAAACGGTGGTGGCCGGGCTGCTGCACTGGCGCCTGCACCTGACCGTGCTGGCCGCGAGCTTCCTGCTGTTCCCCGCGCTGGGCCTGGCGCTCCGCCCGGTGGCGAATGCGCTGGCGCCGGACGCCGCCTTCGGTACGGGGCTCCTCTATCTCTGCTGCCTGCCGTCGACGGTGCAGTCGTCGATCGCGCTGGTCTCGATCGCACGCGGCAATGTGCCCGCCGCGATCTGCTCGGCCTCGGCCTCGAACCTGCTCGGCATCCTGCTCACCCCGGCGCTGGTGGGGCTGCTGATGGCGACGCACGGCCAGATGTCGGGCGGCGCGGTGGGGACCCTGGCGACCCAGCTGTTGCTGCCCTTCCTGCTCGGCCAGCTTCTCCACACGCGGATCGGCGGCTGGGTGGGGCGCAACAAGGCCTGGCTGGGTCCGATCGACCGGGGCTCGATCCTGCTGATGGTCTATTCGGCCTTCGGCGCGGCGGTGCTCGGCGGGCTGTGGTCGCGCACTTCGGTGCCCGAACTGCTGCTGTTGCTGGGCCTGTGCTCGGTCCTGCTGGCGATCGCGCTGCTGTCGACCGCCTTCGCCGCGAAGCGCCTGGGTTTTCCGGTCGAGGACCGGATCACCATTATCTTCTGCGGTTCGAAGAAGAGCCTCGTCACCGGCGTGCCGATGGCGAAGGTGCTGTTCCCGGCCGTCATGGCAGGGACGATGGTGTTGCCGCTGATGATCTTCCACCAGCTCCAGCTGATCGTCTGCGCGCTGTTGGCGAAGCGTTTCGCCGCGCGGGCGGAGGAGTGAAACCGGTCGGCCGGTGCTCACCGTTCTGCAACGGCCCGTGTCGTTTCGAGCAATAGCGCGGGCCGCCATTACCCATCATCGTCGAGACATAGACACAGGCGGCACCTCGCCGCCCCATCGCCGCGTTCCGGGAAGGCCGCCATGATCGAAGAGCAGAATCGCCTCGTCACTCGCACGGGCAAGGACACGCAATGCGGGGCGTTGCTGCGGCGCTACTGGCAGCCGATCGCGCTGGCCACCGAACTGGAGGACAAGCGCCGCATCCGGCCCGTCCGCATCATGGGGCAGGACCTCGTCTTGTTCCGCGACGAGCAGGATCGGCTGGGGCTGGTCGATCGCGATTGCCCGCATCGCGGCGCCGATCTCGCCTTCGGCCGGCTGGAGGATGGCGGGCTGCGCTGCCTGTTCCATGGCTGGCTGTTCGACGTTGCCGGCAAATGCCTGGGGACGCCGGCCGAACCCGCCGGCAGCCGGCTGTGCGAGCGGGTGACGCTGCGCTCCTATCCGGTGTGCGAGCGCAGCGGCATCATCTTCGGCTATCTGGGGGAGGGGCCGGCCCCGGCTTTTCCCGAGCTCGACTGCTTCATCGCGCCGGACAGCCATGTCTTCGCCTTCAAGGGGCTGATCGAGTGCAACTGGCTGCAGGCGCTGGAAGTGGGCATCGACCCCGCCCACGCCTCCTTCCTCCACCGCTTCTTCGAGGATGAGGTGGGCGAGGATTCCTACGGCCGCCAGTTCCGCGCGGACTCGGCGAACAGCGATCTGCCGATGACCAGGATCCTGCGCGAATATCCTTGCCCGGAGATCAGCGTGGAGAAGTCGCAGGCGGGCCTGCAGCTCACCGCGCTGCGCCGTCTCGGCGAAGGGCGGATGCACGTCCGCATCACCAATCTCGTCTTCCCGCAGGCGTTCAACATCCCGATGTCGAGCACCATGACGATCACCCAGTGGCATGTGCCGGTCGATGACGAGACCTGCTACTGGTATGCGATCTTCACCAGCTACACCGACCCGGTGGACAAGCAGAGCATGCGCGAGCAGCGCGAGAAGCTCTACACCTTGCCCGACTACAAGCCCCGCGTCGGCCGCCACAACGACTATGGCTATGACTGGGACGAGCAGCAATTCTCGACCTACACGGGCATGGGCGACGACATCAACGTCCACGACCAGTGGGCGGTCGAGTCCCAGGGGCGCATCCAGGATCGCACCCGCGAGCATCTCGGCACCACCGACAAGGGCATCGTCGCCTATCGCAAGATGCTGCTGGCCGAGATCCGCAAGGCCGCCGCGGGCGAGCGCGTGTTCCTCGAACTGGACGAGGCCGAGGCGCGCGCGGTGCGGGGCCCTTCGACGATCGACGGGATCGGCCCGGCCGAGGGCTGGCAGACTTTCTGGGAGGACGCGATCCGCGCCCGCAAGGACAATGCGAGCTGGGCGGCGATCGGCGCGACGGTCGACTGATGGGCTTCATCGAGCGTCACGGCCTGTGGAGCGCGGAGGCCCGCCGGCAGGCCGACGAGGTGACGGCGCGGATCGAGCGCGACGGGATCGAACTCGTCCGCTTCTCCTTTCCCGACCTGCACGGAATATTGCGCGGCAAGGCGCTGACGGCGCTGGCGGTGCCGTCGGCGCTGCGCGACGGGGTGTCGATCACCTCCAGCCTGCTGCTCAAGGACAGTTCGCACCGCACCGCTGTCCCCATCTTCACCCCCGGCGCTGGGATCGGCAATGCGCGGGTGCAGGGGGCAGGGGACGTGGTGATGGTGCCCGATCCCGCCAGCTATCGGCCTTTGCCCTGGGCGCCCGGCACGGCGATGATGCTGTGCGACCTCTATTATGCCGACGGCACGCCGGTGGCCTATGCGACCCGCCATGTCGCGCGCCGCGTGACCGAGCGGCTGGCCGAGGCGGGGCGGCACCTCGTCTGCGGGCTCGAGGTGGAGTTCCACCTGTTCCGCGCCGAGGCGGTCCATGCCGCGCTCACCGATGGCGAGCAGCCGGGGCGGCCGCCCGAAGTGTCGCTGCTGCACCAGGGCTATAATTACCTGACCGACCAGCGCTTCGACAGCCTCAGCCCGATCATCGACACCCTTCGGCGCGACGTGACGGCGCTCGGCCTGCCGCTGACCTCGGTCGAGATCGAGTTCGGACCCAGCCAGTGCGAGTTCGTCTTCAAGGCAAGTCCGGCGCTCGACGCGGCCGACGACATGGTGCTGTTCCGTAGCGCGGTGAAGCAGATCAGCCAGCGGCACGGCTATCATGCCACCTTCATGTGCCGCCCTGCCTTTCCCAACGCCATGTCGAGCGGCTGGCATCTCCACCAGTCGCTCGCGTCCGCCGACGGCGACAATCTCTTCGCGGGCGAGCAGGGGCTGTCCCCGCTCGGCCGGCAGTATCTGGCGGGGCTGCTCGCCCATGCGCGCGAGGTCACCGCCTTCGCGGCGCCGACCATCAACGCCTATAAGCGCTTCCGCGCCAATTCGCTGGCGCCCGACCGGATCGCCTGGGCGCGCGACAATCGCGGCGCGATGCTGCGGATCATCGATCAGCTGTCGCCGGGAGCGACCCGCATCGAGAACCGCTCGGGCGAGCCCGCCGCCAATCCCTATCTCTACATCTTCTCGCAGGCGCTGTCGGGCCTGGCGGGGATCGCCGCCGGGGCCGAGCCCCCGGCTCCCGTCGAGACCCCTTATGGCAACGACGCCGAGCCGCTGCCGCGCAGCCTGGATGAGGCGCTGGACGCGCTCGATGGCAGCGCGATGATTCGTTCGGCGCTGGGCGACGAGTTCGTCGACTATTTCCTGCTCATCAAGCGGTTCGAGCTCGAACGCTTCCAGGCCGCGGTCACCGACTGGGAACACCGCGAATATTTCGGGATTTTCTGATGGACAGCTCCCTGATCGCCGATCGCCCCTATTCGCCCGAGGATGCCGGCTCACCGCCGCTTCTCCACCCCGACTATCGCTCGACCGGTCTGCGGGCACCGACCCGCCCGCCGATCGCCATCCCGCAGACCCTGACCGAGATGACCGGGCCCGCTGGCGTGTGGGGCGGGCTGATGGGGGCGACGGCCGCCGACCTCACCTCGCAACATGCCGGTTCCCCGATCGGGCAGCGGATCATCGTTTCCGGTCGGGTGCTCGATGATCGCGGGCGCCCCGTGCCCCGGACGATGATCGAAATCTGGCAGGCCAATGCCGCGGGGCGCTACATCCACAACAAGGATGGCTGGGACGCGCCGATCGATCCCAACTTCACCGGCGCCGGCCGCGTCGTCACCGATGATGAGGGGGCCTATAGCTATGTCACCATCCGCCCCGGCGCCTATCCCTGGGGAAACCATCACAATGCATGGCGGCCCGCGCATATCCACCTGTCGCTGCTGGGGCCGGCCTTCGCGACCAGGCTCGTCACCCAGCTCTATTTCCCCGACGATCCATTGATCGAGATCGACCCGATCGCCAACGCCGTGCCGATGCCATTCCGTCAGCGCCTCGTCGCCCGCTTCGATATCGGAACGACGCGGGCGAACTGGGCGCTGGGCTATCGTTTCGACATCGTGCTCCGTGGACGGGACCAGACGCCTTTCGAAGGGGGTGACCATGACGCCTGAGACGATCCCGCTCGAAGCCCGCGAACCCGGCCCGCGACAGGACAACCAGGCGCCCTCGCTGTTCGGGCAAACCCCATCGCAGACCGTCGGGCCCTTCTTCCATTATGGTCTGCCATGGAAAGGCGGTGCCGATCTCGTCGGGACCCTGGAGTTGGGCGCCCGCGCCGATCTCTTCCCACTGGAGCATTATGTGCTCGCCATGCCCTCGTCGACCGGAACACCGAAGGGCGAGGTGATCGAGATCGTCGGCCGGGTGCTCGACGTCGAGGGCCAGCCGGTCGCCGACGCGCTGGTCGAGATCTGGCAGGCCAACGCCGCCGGTCGCTATGCCAGCCCCGATGATGCACGCGACGATGTCGCGCTCGATCCACATTTCATCGGCTTCGGGCGGTCGTCGACCGATCCCGAGGGGGGCTATCGCTTCCGGACGATCCGGCCGGGCCGGGTGCCCGCGCCGGGGGGCGAGCTGCAGGCGGCGCATGTCGCGATATCGCTGTTCGCGCGGGGTCTGCTGAACCGGGTGGTGACGCGGCTCTATTTCGAGGGCGGCGAAGGCCAGGACGAGGACCTCATCCTAGCCCTCGTGCCGTCCGACCGGCGCCAGACCCTGATCGCCCGGCCGGACGGGGAGGGCATCTGGCGGTTTGACATTATCCTTGGCGGCGAACGCGAAACGGTGTTCTTCGCCTTGTGACCGATTTGCTCCGCACCCGGCCGGCCAGCACCGCCGCCATGATCGCGATCTTCTCCGATCGCGCGGTCATCGCCGATGCGCTGGCGTTCGAGAAGGCGCTGGCGCGGGCCGAGGCGGCGGAAGGCGTGATCGGGCAGGAGGCCGCTGCCGCGATCGCCGCGGCCTGCGATGCGCTGGTGATCGATCCGGAGGCCCTGGCCGAGGACGCGGCTCTGGCGGGGACGCTCGCCATCCCATTGGTCGCGCGCCTTCGGGCCGGGCTGCCCCCGGCCATCGCATCGCTCGTCCATCATGGGGCGACCAGCCAGGATGTCGCCGACACCGTGCTGATGATGCAGATCGTTCGGGCGCGGGACGCGCTGCGGGCCGATGTCGATCGCATCCGGCGGGCCTTGTCCGCGCTGGCGCGCCGCCATGCCGGCACGCCGGCGATCGGCCGCACGTTGTTGCAGGATGCCCTGCCGCTGGGCTTCGGCCTGCGGGTGGCGCAGGCCGTGGCGGGCATCGATGAGGCCGCCTCAGCCTTCGATCGCGATGTCGACGCCCATGCCCGGCTCCAGTTCGGCGGCGCCGCCGGCACGCGGGCGGGACTGGACGGCAAGGGCGCGGCGGTCGCGTCGCACATGGCGGCGGAGCTGGGGCTAGCCGATGGGCCGCCCTGGCAGGCGCGTCGTCAGGGCATCGCCGCGATCGCCTGCTCGCTGGCGATCCTCGTCGGGGGGCTCGGCAAGATGGCGCGCGACATCTCGCTGCTCGCCCAGAATGCGATCGGCGAGGCGCGCGAGCCCCAGGTCGCCGGGCGCGGCGGATCGTCGGCGATGGCGCACAAACGCAACCCGACCGGGTGCCAGGTCGCGCTGTCGGCCGCGCTGCGCGCGCCGGGGCTGGCCTCATCGATCCTCGCCGGACTGCCGCAGGAACAGGAGCGCGGGCTGGGCGGATGGCAGGCCGAGGGCCCCGTGCTCGCCGAACTCTGCTTGCTGGCGGGGGGAAGCGCGGCGGCGATGGCCGATGTCGCGGAGGGGCTGGAGGTCGACGAGGCGGTGATCGCCCGCAATCTCGCGGCGACGGGCCTCGGCGCGGATATCGGCGAGAGCGAGGCACTGGTCGAAGCCCTCCTTGCCGGCCTGAAGGGATAGGACATGGCTTTCACGACCCGCGACGGCGTCCGCCTCTACTGGCGGCTCGACGGGGCCGAGGATGCGCCGCCGCTGGTCCTGCTCAACTCGATCGGCACCGATATGGGCCTGTGGGATGCGGCGCTGCCCTTTCTGCTGTCGCGTTACCGCCTGCTGCGGATCGACAGCCGTGGCCATGGCGCGTCGGACGCGCCGCCGGGCGACTATGATCTCGCGACCTTGGCGGGCGACGTCGTCGCCGTCATGGCCGATGCCGGGATCGAGACGGCACCGGTGGCGGGCGTGTCGCTGGGCGGGATGATGGCGATGCAGCTGGCGCTCGACCATCCCGGCCGGGTGTCGGCGCTGCTGCTGATCTGCACCTCCGCCGCGATGGATCGCGCCGCCTGGGCGGCGCGGATCGAGACCGTCCGCCGCGAGGGCACCGGTGCGATCGCCGACATGGCGATCGGCCGCTTCCTCTCGCCGCCCTTCCTCGAACGACATCCCGAGGTCGCCGACGGGCTGAAGCGGGCGATCCGCGCCCAGGCCGACGACGGCTATGCCGGGGCCGCCGCGGCGATCCGCGACATGGGCCTGTTCGACCGCCTCGATGCGATCGCGGTCCCGACCTTGGTGGTCACGGCCGCGCTGGACGTCTCGACGCCCTATGCCGGCCATGGCGAGCATCTGCTCGCGCGCATCGCCGGTGCCGAACATGCCGGCCTGGGCGGTGCGCATCTGCCGCCGATCGAGCAACCGCGCGCATTGGCCGCCGCCATCACCGGCTTTTTGTCGAGCGATGCGGCGATCGACGAAGCCGCGGACCGGCTGTTCGAGGCGGGGCTCGTCAACCGTCGGCGCATCCTGGGCGATGCCTGGGTCGATCGGTCGCTGGCTGGAGCAACGCCGTTCAACGCCGATTTCCAGAAGATGATCACCCGCATCGCCTGGCACGAGATCTGGGGACGGCCGGGCCTCGACGACCGCACCCGGCGCCTGCTCGTCATCGCGATCACGGCCAGCCTTGGCCGGTGGGAGGAGTTCGCCCTGCACGTCCGCAGCGGTTTGTCCCATGGCGGTTTCACGCAGGATGAGCTGCGCGAGGTGCTGATGCAGACCGCGATCTATGCGGGCGTCCCGGCGGCGAATACCGGCTTTGCCGAAGCGATGAAGATCATTGGAGAGTTGGCGGTCGAGGCGGGCGCGTAGGGCTCAAGGACCCCAGCGATTATCCATAGCTGCTGCCCGAGCGACCGTCACCGCCCCCATCTCCCGTTCGACAGCCGCCGCCATGCGCCATTGGCGTCCAGGCCATATCATGCGCAGCCAATGACAAGTACGCTTGTCAAATGCTCGTCCATATGACAAGTTTACTGTGCAAAATGACAAGGACCCATGATTCTGTCCCTGCCATTGCCATTCGCCAGCCCTGAAGGAGGGGTCATGAGAAGCTTGGATCGCAACCTGTGGTGGTATCTTCCCCCCGTCGTCGTCGTGGGGGCCTTCTTCGGATCCCTGCCGTGGCTGAAGGAAGTGGATGACGGCCTGGTCAGCCTTGCGGCGACGGCGGCGTCGTTATCGGTGATCGTCTGGGCGATCCTGCTGTCGCTGCGGGTCGAGCGCAGCCTGGACGAGGTGCAGCGGGCGAGCCAGAGGTTCGCCGTGCGCTATGGCATGACCGCCGGAACGATGGCGTTCGCCCTGCTGCTGATGGTGGCGCCGTTCAAGGATTTCGCGACCGCCTTCGTCATTGCCTATGGCAAGCCCGGGCCGGGGATGACGGTGGATCGCAGCGTCGTCGTCTTCGCGATGATGCTGGGCTTCATCGGGGTCACCTTGCTGCAGCTGGTCGGCACGCTCGTGATGACCGCGATCTGGTGGAGAGCGAAGCAATGAGGCGTCGTAGCGGAGGGACGGCATGAACAACCGCATCCGCGTTCTGCGGGCCGAAAAGGAGTGGAGCCAGGCGGACCTGGCCGAGCGGGTCCAGGTCTCGCGCAACTCGATCAACGCCGTCGAGAACGGGAAATTCGACCCCTCGCTGCCGCTCGCCTTCCGCATTTCGGACGCGTTCGGCCTGCCGATCGAACAGATCTTCCTCAGGGACTAGCGAGCCGGACGGAGCGCCGACGCCGGCCTCACCACCCCGTCTTGGTGGGGTCTTCCCACAGCTGGATCAGGTGATGGTCGTGATCGTAGAACTGGAAGGTGCGGCCGGTGCCGCTGACGTTCCACACATAGTCGGTCTGCAGCTCGAAGCCGGCCGCCTTGATCTTGTCGAACCAGGCGTCGATGCCTTGCACCTGGAAGGCGATCTCGCGGATGCCGGTGTAATAATAGCTGTGATATTCGCGCGGCAGCTCGCGGATTTTCGGGTTGAGCGCCTCCTGCAGTTCCAGCTTGGCCCCGCCGGGCGAGCTGAGCAGCGCCAGCTTGGTGCGCGTGCCGGGCATGCCCCAGATGTCTTCCATCAGCTTGGGGAAGGTGGAGTCCGGGGCGGCGGCCATCGCGTCATCGGGGGCAGTGAAGCGGCTGTCGACGGTGAAGTCGAACAGCGTGGTCCACATGTCGACCGCGCGTTCTAGGTCGCTCACGATCACACAGACGTGATGGAAATGCATGCTCTCTCCTCCCGCGGCGGTGCCGCCGCTCTTTGTCGGAAAGCACGATAATGTGGGGGTTGGGCTTAGGCTAGTTGGCAACAACCGTTTCATTTTGGTTCGTTTGTCGGGGGCTGCCATCCTTAAAAACATTGGTGCGGACAACTGTCGCCGAAACGGATGTTCTGTTAGCATCGATGCTGTCGGGGGCGGCAGGCTGGAGGGAAGCTCCGGCCGGGGCGGAGGCATGCTTGACCGAACTGCGTTCGGGCGAAGCGCCGCGGCAGCGTGGCGACATCGCCGCCTATCATGACCATGGACCTTCGCAGGCGGATTTCGGCGCGCTGTTCATGGCGGGGCTTGCGCGGTCGCCCAAGAATATCGCCGGGCAGATGCTGCTCGATCGGCGGTCTCCGGCCTTCCACGGCATCTGCGCGCTGCCCGAATATTACCTCCAGCGGGTGGAGCTGGAGATATTGCGCGACCATGGCGCCGCGATCGCCCAGGCGATCGGCCGCGACGCGCAGCTGATCGACTTCGGATCGGCGTTCAGTCTGCAGATGGAGTGGTTGCTGGCCGCGCTCGACAGCCCCTGGGCCTATGTGATCGTCGACCGCGACCGCGATCCGCTGCTCGCCGATGCCCGGCGGGTGCAGCGGGAGCATCCGGCGCTGTGGGTGGAGGCGGTGCGCGCCGATCTGCGCCAGGGCTTCGACCTGCCGCCCAATGCCGGCGGTGGCCGGCGGGTCGCCTATTTCCCGGGCAATGCGATCGGCACTTTCGAACCGGCGCAGGCGCTGGAGCTGCTGTCGCGCTGGGCGGTCGAGCTGCGGACGGGCGGGCAATTGCTGGTGGGGGTCGACCTGCGCAAGAGCCTGCTGATCCTGGAGGCGGCCTATGACGACAGCCGGGGCCTCAACGCCGAGCTGATGTTCGACCTGCTGCGCCGCGCCAATCGCGAACTGGCGGGCAATTTCGACGTGCGGCTGTTCGAGCATCGCGTCCGCTTCGATGCGCAGCGCGGCAGCGTGAGCGCCGACCTGGTGAGCATCGGTACCCAGGAGGTCCGCATCGACGGCCAGCTGGTGCGCTTCGAGCAGCATGAGGCGATGCATGTCGAGGAGAGCTGGAAATATTCGGTGGAGGACTTCCAGGCATTGGCGCGCGGCGCGGGTTTCCGGCCGGTGGAGGTCTGGTTCGACCGGCGGCAATGGTTCGGGCTGTTCCTGCTGGAAGTGGGGTAGGCGCTAGGCAGGGAACAGGTGGATCGGTACAGAGCAGCCATGCCCGGCCCGACCTTCCAGCTCGAACTCTCCCATCCCATGCCGCTGGCCGGCGTCGACGAGGCGGGGCGGGGACCGCTGGCGGGGCCGGTGGTTGCGGCGGCGGTGATCCTCGATCGCGAGAAGGCGCCGCGCGGCATCGACGATTCGAAGAAGCTGAGCGCCGAGGCGCGCGCCGGGCTGTGCGGGGAGATCCGCCGGGTCGCGGCGGTTGGCGTCGGCGTCGCCACGGTCGAGGAGATCGACGAGATCAACATCCTCTGGGCGTCGATGCTGGCGATGGAGCGCGCGGTGGAGGCGCTGGGGGTCGAGCCGGCGATGGTGCTGGTCGACGGTAATCGCTGCCCGCGCTGGAACCGCCCCTCGCAATGGGTGATCGGCGGCGACGCGCTGTGCCTGTCGATCGCGGCGGCCTCGATCATCGCCAAGGAAGAGCGCGACCGGATGATGGTCGATTATGACGGGCTCCACCCCGGCTATGGCTGGGCCAGGAACAAGGGCTATGGCACCCCGGCGCATATGGCGGCGCTGGCCGAGCTGGGGCCGTCGCCGATCCACCGCCGCAGCTTCGCGCCGGTCGCCCAATATTCGCTGTTTTCGAGCACGTCCGTGGTCGCTCTGGAACCGGACGTTTAGATCCCTCCGACATAATCGAGGCAACCGCGCCGGAAGCCCCAGCTGTTGTCGGGGCATTCGCGCGGATAGCGGATCGCGGCGAGCGCCGCCCAGCGATAGCCGAGATCGCGTTCCGAACAGTTCGCGCAGGAGGAGGCGGAGCTGGTGCCGCTGTCATAGCCGCCATAGCTGGCGGTGCCCTGATATTGATCGGAGCTGGCCGACTGGGCGGCTTCGGCGCGGCCGAACAGGGCGGAACTGGCGACCGACGTCTGGGGCGAGCGCATCCCGCCGACCGTGACCTTGCCGGCGACGAGGCCACCGCCCAGCGCGACAATCGCGCAGACCAGCAAGGGAGGCAATTTCCAGGACGAAACCGCTTTCATGGCGGCGAGAACGCGAGGCGCCGTTCCCCTGTTCCGATTTTTTCATTCGAATTCGAAAGGGTGAGTCCCGAGGGCCACACCACAAGCTGTTGAGTCCCCTCGACTCGTTGAGACTCAAGATGAAGTGGCAGACTCCTTTCGTTCTCATTGCTCGACTCTTGTCACAGAGTCGGGGCATAAAACATTGAACTTGACCGAAGAGTCCTGGTGATTCACCTAAGCGGCATTCCACAGGGGGTGTTTTTCGAATGGGTGTTCTCGAGAAGATTCCGGCCGTGCGCCGGGCAAAGCGCGTGGCCGAGGCGCGGACCGTCGAAGCGCCTGCACGCCTCCCGCTGAACGAGATTCTGCGCGGCGACTGCATCGAGACGATGCGCGCGCTGCCCGATCGCTGCGTCGACATGATCTTCGCCGATCCGCCGTATAATCTCCAGCTGGGCGGCGACCTGCATCGCCCCGACGGCAGCCAGGTCGACGCGGTCGACGACGACTGGGACAAGTTCGACACGTTCGCGACGTATGACCGCTTCACCAAGGAATGGCTGCGCGAGGCGCACCGCATTCTGAAGGACGACGGCACGATCTGGGTGATCGGCAGCTATCACAATATCTTCCGTGTCGGCACTGCCCTTCAGGACCAGGGCTTCTGGATCCTCAACGACATCGTCTGGCGCAAGGCCAACCCGATGCCGAACTTCAAGGGCACCCGCTTCACCAACGCGCATGAGACGCTGATCTGGTGCTCGAAGGCGGAGAAGGCGAAATACACCTTCAACTATCGCACCATGAAGGCGCTGAACGACGACATCCAGATGCGCTCGGACTGGACCTTGCCGATCTGCTCGGGCGGCGAGCGGCTGAAGGACGATGACGGCCATAAGGCGCACCCGACCCAGAAGCCCGAAAGCCTGCTCTATCGCGTGATGCTCGCCTGCACCGAGCCGGGCGATCTGGTGCTCGATCCCTTCTTCGGCACCGGCACCACCGGTGCTGTCGCGCGTCGCCTGGGCCGCCGCTGGATCGGCATCGAGCGCGAGGACAAATATATCAAGGTCGCCAACCAGCGCATCGCCGCGACCCTGCCGCTCGACGAGAGCGCGATGATGTCGATCCCCGAGAAGAAGGCCGCGCCGCGCATCGCCTTTGGCGTGCTGGTGGAAAGCGGTCTGATCCCGCCGGGTTCGATGCTGACCGACACCAAGCGCCGCTGGCAGGCGATGGTGCGCGCCGACGGCGTGCTGGCGGGCCCCGAGGGCGCGACCGGCTCGATCCACGGCCTGGGCGCCAAGCTGCAGGGCGCGCCGTCGTGCAACGGCTGGAGCTTCTGGCACATCGAGACCCCGCAGGGGCTGGAGCCGATCGACGCGATGCGCCAGCGCCATCTGGCGCAGATGGGCGACTGACCGGAATCGCATTCGGAATGGAGCAAAGCGGGGCTGGATTCGGCCCCGCTTTTCCTTGATGTCGGGATCGTCGGCCTGGGGAGGGCGGCGATCGGCTTCGGGGGAAGAGAGATGCGCTTCAGCAAATGGATGGCGGCGCTGGCGGCGCTGTGGATGGGGGCGCCGTTGCAGGCCGCATGGCTGCAGGTGCGCAGCCCCCATTTCATCATCTATTCGGAAGGCTCACCCGACGCGGCGCGCAAATTCGCGAACAATCTGGAGCGCTTCGACCAGGCCGCCCGCAAGGCGCTCGCCTTCCCCGATTTCGAGGGCGACGATCCCAACCCGCTGACGATCTTCCTGGTCGACAGCGTCAGCGCGGTGAGCGCCCTTTGCAAGGGCGGCCTGGACAAGGCGGACCAGGCCAAGGCCGACAAGAATTGTCGCTATGTCGCGGGCTTTTACAATGGGCGGGTTTCGGGGTCGGTAGCGTTCGTACCGCGCTATGCGGGCACCAATCCGCTCAGCTTGAATGCCACCACGATCCTCTTCCACGAATATGCCCATCATCTGATGCTGGGCTATTCGGGTGCCGCCTATCCGGCCTGGTATGTCGAGGGTTTCGCCGAGTTCGTCGCCAACGCCAAGCTCGATACCAAGGGAGAAGTCGGCATCGGCCTGCCGGCGAACAGTCGCTCCCTGTCGCTCTATGGCGACTATCCGATGCCGGCGAGCAAGCTGCTGACCGCGCGGCCCTCCGCCATGAGCAGCGACGAACGGATCACCTTCTATGCCCGCGCCTGGCTGCTGACCCATTATCTGATCTTCTCGGATACGCGGAATGATCAGCTCATCGCCTATCTGAACGCCATCAATACCGGCAAATCGAGCGAAGAGGCGGCCAAGGCGGCGTTCGGCGACCTTGCGGCGCTCGATCGCGAGGTCGAGGCCTATCTGCAGCGCAACCGCTATGGCTATTTGCCCCTGAAGGTCGCCGACACGGCGCCCGAGGCGATCCGTATCCGGAGGCTGTCGCCGGGCGAGGATGCGATGATGCCGATCCGTCTGCAGTCGCAGCGGTCGGTCAGTTCGGAAACCGCGCCGAAGGTGGCGGCCGAGGCACGCCGCATTGCGGCCGCCTGGCCGAACGACCCGGACGTGCAGGTGATCCTGGCCGAGGCCGAATATGACGCGGACGATTTCGCCGCCGCGGAAGCGGCCGCCTCGCGCGCGCTGACGGCGGCACCGGACAATGTGCCGGCGATGATCTTCAAGGCGCGGGCGATCATGGCCTGGGCCGCCAAGAACAACCGGTTCGACGAAATCACCTGGCGCACCGCGCGAAGCTGGCTACTCAAGGCCAACCAGGTCGATTCCAATGCGGCCTGGCCACTGGTGTTGTTCTATTCGAGCTTCCGCGAACAGGGGAAGGAGCCGACCGCCAATGCGGTTACGGCGCTCCGTCGGGGCCTGGAACTCGTGCCCCAGGACGGCCGTGTCCGGATGATGGTGGTCAACCAGTATCTGCGGGACCGCAAGCTCAAGGAGGCCCGGACGGCGCTGATGTCGCTGGCCTTCAACCCGCATGCCTCGGCGAACAATCCGGCGCGCAAATTGCTCGACCGGATCGATGCGGCGGGACCGAATGGATTGGCGGGGCTGAACGTCTCCACTATCGACCTGTCCGACGACGACTCCGAGCCCGACACGGTGAAATGACCAGCATCCCGCGCGACGCCCGCCTCTATTTCCAGCCGACCGGCTTCGTCGGCTCGCCCTTTGGGCATGACGGGGCGGTGGCGCGGCTGGCGGGCGGATTGCTCTGGTTCTCGGCCTATGAGGTGATCGCGGTGCTGGGCGGGCGGCGGGTGGCGA
Organism: uncultured Sphingomonadaceae bacterium; assembly: GCA_963540925.1. GTDB lineage: Bacteria > Pseudomonadota > Alphaproteobacteria > Sphingomonadales > Sphingomonadaceae > Rhizorhabdus. The sequence continues at coordinate 10,170 of CAUTRN010000041.1, read as the reverse complement.
CCCGGCTGGTGCCGCTGTCGGACCTGGAAGTCTTCCTGTCGCGGCTCGGCGAGGAGCAGGCGGCGTCGGCGCGGCTGACGATCGGGCGGATCACCGCCTTGCGCCCGGCGGCGAAGCTGGAAGGCGGGTCGCTGCGCTACGACCAGCCCCAGCTGATGCTGATCCTCAACATGACCCCCGACAGCTTCTCCGACGGCGGCCGCCACATCGGCGATCCCGCGGCAGCGGCCGGCGCGGCGCTGGCGAGCGGGGCGGCGATCGTCGACGTCGGAGGGGAGTCGACCCGGCCTGGCGCGAAGCCCGTTGCAGAAGCCGACGAAATCGCGCGGATCGTGCCGGTGGTCCGGGCGCTGGCGGCGGCCGGCGCGGTCGTCTCGATCGACACGCGCCGGGCGGCGGTGATGGAAGCGGCGCTCGAAGCGGGGGCGGCGATCGTCAACGACGTGTCGGGGCTGCTCTACGATCCCGCGTCGGCGCCGTTGCTGGCGGGACGCGATTGCCCGGTGGTGCTGATGCACCATCAGGGCGACCCGCAGACGATGCAGGAGCGCCCGCATTATGACGACGCGCTGATCGAGGTCTATGACTGGCTCGCCGCGCGGATCGCCGCCGCCGAGGCCGCCGGCATCGCCCGCTCGCGGATCATCACCGATCCGGGCATCGGCTTTGGCAAGTCGCTGCGCCACAATCTCCAGCTGCTCAACGGGCTCGCGCTGTTCCACGGGCTCGGCTGCCCGATCCTGCTGGGCGCGAGCCGCAAGCGGATCATCGGCGCGCTGTCGGATGAAGCGCCGGTCGACCAGCGGCTGGGCGGTTCGGTGGCGCTCGCGCTGCAGGGCGCGGCGACGGGCGCGCAGATCCTGCGGGTCCACGACCTGCCCGAGACCTTGCAGGCGGTGCGGGTATGGCGCGGCCTGCGCGACGAGGCGCTGACGCCGCCGATGGCGTGATCCACGCTCTCAACCGCGTCGCTCCGGCGGAGGCCGGAGCCGGCTGTGGTTCCTGCGGCCAGGACCGGGCAAATCCCGTGGCGGCTCCGGCCTCCGCCGGAGCGACGATGGATTTGCGGGAGCATCATTCTTCCATCCCAACCGCCATCCCGCGCAATCCAAGCGCATCCATCGCCCGCAAAAGATAAGCTAATGTCATCGGGCAGTTTACAGCGCCCGGGCGCGCGGCTAGGGACGCCGGCGATGTCCATGCTGATTAAACCGATTAGCACCACCCCGACCCGCAACAGCGGGGCGGTTCGGCGCGTGCTCTCGGGGAACCGATAGCAGCAGCCGGACAGAGCCCCGCCGAAGCGCGGGGCCTCTGAACAGACCAGTCAGGCCCCGCTCTCCGCATCCAACAGGAGACCTATTGCCATGACTGCCCTTCCCAAGCTTCCCGCCCAACCCAATGTTGGCATCGTCGGCGCGACCGGCCTGGTCGGCGGGATGATGCGGGCGATCCTCGCGGAGCGGAATTATCCGCTGGCCTCGCTGCGGCTGTTCGCCTCGGCGCGCTCGGCGGGCAGCAAGGTGGCGTTCGGCGACCAGGAGATCGTGGTGGAGGACGCCGCCACCGCCGATTTCGCCGGGCTCGACATCGTCTTCTTCTCGGCGGGTGGCTCGACCTCGAAGGCGCTGGCGCCCAAGGCCGCGGCGGCCGGCGCGATCGTGATCGACAACAGCTCGGCCTGGCGCAGCGATCCGGAAGTGCCGCTGGTGGTGGCCGAGGTGAACCCGCATGCGCTGGGGCAGATCGTGAAGGGCATCGTCGCCAATCCGAACTGCACCACCATGGCGGCGATGCCGGTGCTGAAGCCGCTGCACGAGGCGGCCGGGCTCAGGAAGCTGATCGTCAGCACCTATCAGGCCGTCTCGGGCGGCGGCATGGAGGGCGTCGAGGTGCTGCGCTCGCAGGTCGTGGCCGGGGCCGACAATTGCGCCGCGCTGGCCGAGGACGGTGATGCGGTCGACTTTGGCGAGGTCAAGAAGTGGGCGGTGCCGATCGCCTACAATGTCGTGCCGCTGAACTATGTCTATGCCGAGGACGGCTATACCGAGGAAGAGATCAAGCTGCGCGACGAGAGCCGCAAGATCCTCGAGATTCCGGGCCTTCCCGTGTCGGGCACCTGCGTGCGCGTGCCGGTGTTCACCGGCCACTCGCTCTCGATCAACGCCGAGTTCGATCGCGCGATCTCGGTCGAGCAGGCCAATGAGCTGCTTGGCCAGGCGACCGGCGTGGTGCTGACCGAAGTGCCCAATCCGCTCGAAGCGTCGGGCAAGGACCCGGTCTATGTCGGCCGTGTCCGCCGCGATCCGACCGTCGACCATGGCCTGGCGCTATTCCTGTCGAACGACAACCTCCGCAAGGGGGCTGCGCTCAACGCGGTGCAGATCGCCGAAGTGCTGATCGGCAAGGCGCTCTGATAAACGGGCCGCTCGTTTTCTGCCCCAAGGGCGGAAGCGGGCGGCCATTCACTGTCCGCCGTTCTCTGGCCGGCCGTTGCGGAAACCGGCCGGATATGAGAGGCTCACCGGAGCGATCCGGAGGATGCCATGAACCTCGCCGACCCTGTCGTGAAACGCCATATGCCGGTGCTCTGGAGCCTGACGGGGCTGCTGATCGCCTTCAACCTCTGGGTTGGTCTGATCGGGCGGGGGCAGCTCATCGAAGTCTCGCTGGCTCTGACCGGCGGCTTCGCCCTGTACGGCATCGGCTTCTGCCTGTGGGCCGTGCGGCGGATGCACCGAAGCGCGCGATAGCGTCGGACCCGTCTCCGGTCTGGCGCGTTCCTTGGGGACAAGGAGACATGCCATGACCGACCTCAGCCAGATTCGCGAGCATATGGACATCATCGGCGCCGACGGCGTCCATGTGGGAACGGTCGACAAGGTCGATGGCGACCGGATCAAGATGACCAAGGCCGACAGCGGCTCGCACGGCGACCACCATCATTATATCTCGGTCGGCCTGGTCGCCGGTGTCGAGGGCGACAAGGTCCGCCTGTCGGCGACGGGTGCCTCGGCGGTGCTGCTGGAGGAAGAGAAGGATGGCGGCGCGCTGGCGGACAAGCGCTGAGAACCCGCCGGGCGTCTCAGCCGGGCAGGTTCAGCTCGTCCTCGCCGTGCAGGACGCTGTCGAAATGATGTTGCCACAGGCTGGCGCCCAGCTTCCCTGAGCGGTCGAGCGAGGATCCGACGCTGAGCCAGGCAAGCAGCGTCGGGTGCAGTCCGGCGTCGAACAGCTGGAAGCCCGCGGCGAGGCAGCAGGTCTCGGCCTGAATGCCGCAGACCAGCACCCGTTCGATCCCGCGTGCGCGGAGATGATCGATCAGCGCGGGCGGTGCGAGATAGCCATGTTTGATGAAGACGCGGTCGGCTTCGACCAGGCTGTCGTCGGCAGCGCCCGGTTTCCAGCCAAGCTGGCGCTCGAACGGGGTGATCGCTTCGTCATGCCGCTCGACGGTTGCGAGGGTGTAGAAGCGCTGCGTCAGCGCGCGGATCCCGGCGACGACGGGCTCGGGGACGGTGAAGCTCGGCTGGACATCGACGATCAGCAGCGCGTGGGTGGGATGGACCGGACGATGCGGGGACAGCGACATGCCGCAGCCTAGCAGCGCGGCTATGCCATGTCAGGCTGTCAGGCGGCGCGCAGCCGCATTGCCGTCGCCGGACGCCGCTGGCGGATCTGCCAGCCGATCGCGCCGAAGCCGAGCAGCAGCATTGCCCAGGTGCCGGGCTCGGGCGCGGTGATCGCCGCCGACTTCAGGCCGACCGTCATATTGTCGAACTCGAAGCCGCCGCCACCATTCTGGAGCAGGGTCACCCGGTTGAACGCGGTGTCGCTCTGGAAATTGAAGAAGGCGTAGAGTTCGCCGCCATTGCCGCCGCCGAACGGATTGCCATAATAGCCGTTGTTGAAGCCGGCGCTGTTCTGGAGCAGCGACTGCAGCGCGTAGGTGCCGAGCAGGGTTTCGTTGTTGTAGATCTGGACGGTGTTGTTGCCGTCCAGCGCCGAGCCCCACAGGCCGAAATAGTTCACGCCCTGCGACAGCTGATAGGTGGTGTCGCCATAGACGGTGCCGAACTGGCCGGTGCCGCCCGCGCCGCCATAGACGTTCGCGCTGCCGACATTGACCCAGCCGTTCAGTGCGGTGCCGGTGATCGACGAGCCCGCGAAGCTGAGGTTCTGCAGCCCGTTCGCCGAGCTGTTCAGATTGTCCATGTAGAAATTATAGCCGCTCAGCGATGCGGTCGCCTGACCTGCGGCGCTGACCGACGCGATGACCGCGGCAGAGGCCGGAACCGACGCCCCCGCGCCGAACAGGGCCAGACCGGCCATGATGATATGATGGATACGCATAAGACCCTGATACTCGCCTGAGGCAATCCCCGCAGCAATGGTAACAGAGTCATTAGCCCTCGCAAAGGCCCGCACCGTAAGACCTTGGTCGAGTTTTTCCTGATCCTTTTGCCGAGGGACGCCCTCTACTCGCAGCCAAGACTGTCGGCCAGCGAATGGAAACTGTCGCCGTCATAATCCCAGGCCTGCGCAGCGTGGGCATCGGGCGCCGGGGCCCCGCCATATTCCTGCGGACGATCGACATAGGCGGTCATCATCCCCAGCGCGCGGGCGGCGGCGAGGTCGCTATGGTGCGCGGCGACCAGGCAGACCTCGCCCGGCTCCAGTCCCAATGCGGCACAGCTGCCCAGATAGGTCTGCGCCGAGGGCTTGTAGCTGCGGGTGAACTCGGCCCCCAGGATCGCGTCCCAGGGCAAGCCTGCGTGGCGCGCCATCGCCAGCATCAGTGCGACATTGCCGTTGGACAGGGTGACGATGGGAAAGCGTGTCTTGAGCCGGGCGAGGCCGGCAGAGCTGTCGGGCCAGGGGGCGAGCCGATGCCAGGCGCGGTTCCATTCGGCCAGCCCGTCCTCGCCGATCGAGGCGGGATCGATGCCCAGCTCGGCAAGCCAGTCGTCGAGCATCTCGCGGTGGAGGATGTCGAGAACCACGAAGGCGCGCCCGCTCGCCTGGAAATTGCGCATGATGTGCATGTAGCGGCCCCGCCAGCCATCGGCGAAGGCGTGCGGATCGAGATCGACACGGCCGAGCTTCTCCAGCCAAGGCGTGGACTCGCGGGCGATGCTGCTGCGCCAGTCGACGACGGTGCCGAACACGTCGAAGGCGAGGGCCTTGGGAAGCTTCGATGTCATGCGTCGATCGTCCAGCTGTCGATGTCGGTGGTGGGGAGCGGCACGAACAGCAGCAGCACCGGGCCTTCCAGCGTGCGGGTGGCGTGGCCGATGCCGTCATGATCGGCGGCGATGAAATAGTCGCCCTTGCCCCAGTTCTTCACCGTGCCGTCGCTGGTCTCCACCTCGATCCGTCCCGACAGGACCAGCACGATCTGGGGCTCGGGGGCGGGGTGGGGCGCCTGGCTGAGATGGGCGGGCAGCTCGATGAACTTGACGTTGGGCGAAGGCCAGGTGGGGGAGAGGCGGGCGAAGGGATTGCCGTCGCCGGCCAGCGGCACCAGCTGCGCCCAGGGAATGCGCGCGCGGACGAACTCGGAATAGCCGTCGGGTCCCGATCGGAAACGGTCGACCTCGATGCCGCTGTCGCTGGCCATGCTGCTCCCCCTTCTGTTTGTGGGGAGACTGTGGCGGGGTGAGGCGGCGAAGGCCAATAGGATTTTGCGAGGAGGGGATATTCAGATCCTCCCTACGGCGCAGCCGTGGGGAGGGGGACCATGCGAAGCATGGTGGAGGGGTTTTGACCTCTCCATCAGCGCTACCCTCAATGTGGGGGGACCCCTCCACCGCTCTTCGAGCGGTCCCCCTCCCCATCGCTGCGCGATAGGGAGGATCTTGGACATCGGAGCGCCCGGCGCTGGGGGCTAAATCAAATCACGCGTCGATGACGTCTTCATCCACGCTCGCCGCATTGGCCTGGATGAAGGCGTAGCGGTGCTCGGGGTTCTTGCCCATCAGCCGGTCGACGAGGTCGCGGACGCTGGCGCGCTCCTCATATTCCTGGGGGAGCATGACGCGCAGCAGGGTGCGGGTCTTCGGATCCATCGTGGTTTCGCGCAGCTGGCCGGGGTTCATCTCGCCCAGACCCTTGAAGCGCGCGACCTCGACCTTCTTGCCCTTGAACTCCTTGGCCTCGATCTCGGCACGATGTTCGTCGTCGCGGGCATAGACGCTCTTGGTGCCCGCGGTCAGGCGGTAGAGCGGCGGCTGGGCCAGATAGAGATGCCCCTCGCGCACGACGTCGGGCATTTCCTGGAAGAAGAAGGTCATCAGCAGGGTGGCGATATGCGCGCCGTCGACGTCGGCGTCGGTCATGATCACGACCCGCTCATAGCGGAGCAGGTCGACATTGCACTTGTCGCGGCTGCCGCAGCCCAGCGCCTGGATCAGGTCGGCGATTTCCTGATTGGCGCCGATCTTGGCGCTGTTGGCCGAGGCGACGTTCAGGATCTTGCCGCGGATCGGCAGGATCGCCTGGGTCTTCCGGTCGCGCGCCTGCTTGGCCGAGCCGCCGGCGCTGTCGCCTTCGACGATGAAGATCTCGGTGCCGTCGGGGGCGTCGTTGGCGCAGTCGGTGAGCTTGCCGGGCAGGCGGAGCTTGCGGCTCGACGTCGCGGTCTTGCGCTTGATCTCGCGCTCGGCCTTGCGACGAAGCCGGTCGTCCATGCGGTCGAGCACGAAGGCGAGCAGCGCCTTGCCGCGATCCATATTGTCGGCGAGGAAATGGTCGAAATGGTCGCGCACCGCATTTTCGACGAGGCGCGCGGCATCGGGCGAGGTGAGCCGGTCCTTGGTCTGGCTCTGGAATTGCGGGTCGCGGATGAAGACCGAGAGCATCTGCTCCGATCCGGTAACCACGTCGTCGGCCGTCACGTCCTTGGCGCGCTTGTTGCCCACCAGCTCGGCGAAACCGCGAATGCCCTTCACCAGCGCGGCGCGCAGGCCATTTTCATGGGTGCCGCCATCGGGGGTCGGGATGGTGTTGCAATAATAGCTGTACGAGCCCTCGGACCAGAGCGGCCAGGCGACCGCCCATTCGACCGAGCCCTGGGCGTCGGGGAAGGTCTGCTTGCCGGTGAAGAACTGGCTGGTCGCGCATTCGCGGGAACCGATCTGTTCCTTCAGATGGTCGGCCAGGCCGCCCGGGAACTGGAAGGTTGCCTCGCTCGGCGTGTCGTCGCCGATCAGGCTGGGGTCGCAGCGCCAGCGGATCTCGACGCCGGCATAGAGATAGGCTTTCGAGCGGGCGAGCCGCATCAGACGGCCGGGGCGGAAATGCGCGCTGGGGCCGAAAATCTCGGGATCGGGGCTGAACGAGACGCTGGTGCCACGCCGGTTGGGCGCCGCGCCGAGCTTCTCCAGCGGGCCGAGCGTCTGCCCGCGCGAGAAACGCTGGCGGAACAGCTCCTTGTTGCGCGCGACCTCGACCACCGTCTCGGTCGACAGCGCGTTGACCACCGACACGCCGACGCCGTGAAGACCGCCCGAGGTGGTATAGGCCTTGTCGCTGAATTTGCCGCCCGAGTGCAGGGTGGAGAGGATCACCTCCAGCGCCGACTTGTCGGGGAATTTCGGGTGTGGATCGACCGGGATGCCGCGGCCATTGTCGATCACGGTCAGCCGGTTGCCGGGCTGGAGCGAAATCTCGATCCGATTGGCATGGCCGGCCACCGCCTCGTCCATCGCATTGTCGAGCACTTCGGCAGCCAGGTGATGATAGGCGCGCTCGTCGACGCCGCCGATATACATACCGGGCCGGCGGCGGACGGGTTCGAGCCCTTCCAGCACCTCGATGGCCGAGGCATCGTAATTGCCGGAGCTGGTGGACGGAGCGGAGGCGAAGAGATCGTCGTCGGACATTGCGCCGGACTATAGGGCGATGCGGGCTCAGAAGGGAAGGGGGCAGCGGGGTTTGAACGACTTGTCTCCGTCCTGTCATCACAGCGCCGCAACAATAAGCGCGAACGGGGGTCTATGAACGCAGTGCGGGGGCACGAACCACAAGGAACATGGGCGCCTAGCCCGGATGGGCTGCGCGCGGCGGGGCTGATCGCGGCGATCGGCCTGGCGCTGTTCCTGTGGCGGATCGGCGACCCGGCGAAGCTGGTGTTCGACGAGAGCTTCTACGTCCCCACCGGCCAATTCCTGTTCGGGCTGGTCCGCGCCACCAACATCGAGCATCCGCCACTGGGCAAATGGCTGATCGGCCTGTCGATCCGGCTGTTCGGCGACACGCCCTTCGGCTGGCGGGCGATGAGCGCGCTGTTCGGCGCGATCACCCTGTTCGGGCTGACGATGGCGACGAGCTGGACGATGCGCAGCGTGCGGGCCGGGGCGATGGCCGGCGCGCTGGCGTTGCTCGGCCAGCTGCTGTTCATGATGGCGCGGGTGGCGATGCTCGATATCTTCCTGGTCGGCTTCCTGATGCTGGCGCTGTGGATGGTCGCGGCGGCGCTGCAGGCCGAGCGCGGCAACCGGCTGCGGATCGTGCTCGCAGGCCTGTTCTTCGGGTTGGCCGGCGGGTGCAAATGGACCGCGATCCTGCTGGCGATCCTGCTCGCGCTGGCCCTGTTCGGCTGGAGCATGATGCGCGCAATCCGGCAGAAGCGCAGCCCGTGGGACTGGCTGACCGATCGGACGCTAAGTCCGTTTCGCGGGCTTTCGACGATCGAGGCGGCCGGCTGGCTCGGCCCCTTCGCCGGGCTCGCCTATCTGGCGACCTTCACGCCGATGCTGTTCTGCGCCGAACAGCCTCTGGCGCTGTCCGGGCTGATCGGCTTCCAGTTCGAAATATTGGCAATCCAGCGCCAACCGATGGCGCCGCACCCCTATTCGAGCGTGCCCTGGCAATGGCTGCTCGACCTGCGGCCGATCTGGTTCTTCTACGAGCCGGTCGACGGCATCTATCGCGGCGTGCTGCTGCTCGGCAATCCGGTGGTGATGTGGGCGGGGCTGGCGGCGATCCCGGCTGCTTTGTGGGCGGGATTGCGATGGAAGGCGCCTGGCGTGGCGATCGCGGCGACAGGCTTCCTGGTCTCACTCGGCATGTGGCTGATCATCCCCAAGCCGGTGATGTTCTACCATTATTATCTGCTGCCCAGCCTGTTCCTGTGCGCCGCGCTGGCCGGGGTGATCGACCGGCTTTGGACGCATCGTGCGGCGCGGCTGGGCGCGCTGGCGCTGTTCGCGGCGGCGATACTGGTGTTTCGCGATTTTTACCCGATCCTGTCGGGCGCGCCGCTGTCGGGGCCCGGCGCCTTCCAGCACTGGATGTGGTTCCAGAGCTGGCGGTGAGCGCAGGTTAGCCGCAGCGGGCTTTCAGGATGATCCCGGTGGCGTCGGTTTCCAGGTTCAGCCGGTCGGGACGGAAGTCCATCGTGGCGGCCTGGTTCGGGCCGAGGATGCGCACGGTGTTGGCGCCGACTGCCGTGCGGGCCTGTTCGGCGACGGCGTCGGCAGGCTTGCCGACATAGGCCTGGGCGGCGGTGGCGTCACAGGCCTCGGCGACCGGCGGTGGCGGGGCCGCGCCGGTCGATGCGCTATTGGTCATGCAGCCCGGGAGGGCGAGGGCGGCCAGCGTCAGCAGAGCGGTTCGTTGCATCATCGATACTCCTCTCCAATCCGGTCGCGCTGGCCGAAGCGGCTGGTCCTTGCCGCGATTTCCGAGCCGGCAGATGGTTTCATCTGCCTTGAAATCGCTTTTAGCGAACGCGCGGACCACCGAAGGGCAGCGGCGGCGGCGGACGGCGGTCGCGGCGCGGCAGCTGGGCCTGATAGGCGATCGAGCAATGCTCGAGGCAATAAGGGAAGCCCGGATTGATCGCGTCGCCGCAGAAATGGAAGTCCGGCTCGCCCGGATGGCCGAGCGGCCATTTGCAGACCTTGTCGTTCAGCTCGAGCAGGCTGGTCTTGTCCGCGACCTCGGCCGAGGGCTTGGCCGGGACCAGGCGGCGCGGCGGCGCCGGCGGGATCGGCGCGCTGGCCTCGCCCGGGGTCTGGCGCTGGAAGCCGCCCGGACCGATCGAACGGACCGCCGGCAGCGGCGCGCTGGTCGGTGCCGCGGCGGGAGCGGCTGCGGCAGGGGCCGGAGCGGGGGTGCTGTCTCTTATACACATCTCCGAGCCCACGAGACTACGCTGCATCGCGT
>CAUTRN010000040.1:0-62158 GCA_963540925.1 uncultured Sphingomonadaceae bacterium | reverse complement strand
GCCTATAAGGCGCTCGAATTCATAGGGCCCGCTCCAACAGGCAAGGCGCGGATTCACTGCGCTTCACGGGGGTAAGATGAAGACGTTGAAGACTATAATGATGGCGCTGTCGCTGGCTGCCGTTCCGCTGGCAGTCCAGGCGCAGGAAGCCGCACCTGCCCCCGCGCCGGCCGCGACGGAGGCACCCGCCGCCGCCGCAGAGCCCGCCGCACCGGCGTTTCAGCATCGCGCGCCCGAGGCCGACATCGGCCAGCCCATCCCGGGCGGCTTCAAGATCCAGCCCCAGGTGACCGAGATCGGCCACGAGGCGCTGTGGATGCACGACGTCCTGCTGATGCCGATCATCACGATCATCTCGATCTTCGTGCTGCTCCTGCTGATCTACGCGGTGATTCGCTTCCGCGCGAAGGCGAACCCTGTCCCGTCGAAGACCTCGCACAACACGCTGATCGAGATCATCTGGACGCTGTTCCCGGTGATCATCCTGCTGGTGATCGCGGTGCCCTCGATCCGGCTGCTCGCGAATCAATATTCGCAGCCCAAGCCCGACGTCACCATCAAGGTGATCGGCAACCAGTGGTACTGGACCTATCAGTATCCGGACAACGGCGACTTCGAGCTGGTTTCGAACATGCTGCCCGACGCTGAGGCCAAGAAGCGCGGCGAACCCCGCCTGCTCGCGGTCGACGAGCGCGTCGTGGTTCCGGTCAATTCGGTGGTCAAGCTGATCATCACCTCGAACGACGTGATCCACAGCTGGGCGGTTCCCGCCTTCTGGACCAAGATGGACGCCGTCCCCGGCCGTCTGAACGAGACCTGGTTCAAGGCCGAGCGCGAAGGCCTCTATTATGGCCAGTGCTCGGAGCTCTGCGGCGCCCGCCACGGCTTCATGCCGATCGCGGTCGAGGTGGTCTCGAAGGAGAAGTACGCCGAGTGGGTCCACTCGAAGGGTGGCAAGATGCCGGGTGAGGGCGCAGTCGCCGAGGCGGCCCCTGCCGCAGCGCCCGCCGCTGCCGAGGCCGCTCCCGCCGCAGCCGCGCCGGCCGAAGCCGACGCCAATTCGTCCCAGCCTGCGCCTGCGCAGAACTAAGGCTCGATCCCATGACCGACACCACCGCAACCGCATCGCATTTCGAGGCGCATGACGATCATGCGCATCATGATGCCGATCATAAGCCGGCCTTTTTCCAGCGCTGGTTCATGTCCACCAACCACAAGGACATCGGCACCCTCTACCTGATCTTCGCGATCTTCGCCGGCATCGTCGGCGGCGCGATCTCGGGTCTGATGCGCGCCGAGCTGGCGCATCCGGGCATCCAGTATCTGCATACCTGGACCGTGTTCATGGGTGGCGCGCCCGATTTCGACACCGCGCTGCACATGTGGAACGTGCTGATCACCGCGCACGGCCTGATCATGGTGTTCTTCATGGTCATGCCGGCGATCATCGGTGGCTTCGGCAACTGGTTCGTCCCGATCATGATCGGCGCGCCGGACATGGCCTTCCCGCGCATGAACAACGTGTCGTTCTGGCTGCTGATCCCCGCCTTCCTGATGCTGCTCGGTTCGAGCTTCGTCTCGGGCGGCACCGGCCATGGCGCGGGCACCGGCTGGACGGTCTACGCGCCGCTCTCGACGAGCGGTTCGGCGGGCCCGGCGGTCGACATGGGCATCTTCGCCCTGCACATCGCGGGCGCCTCGTCGATCCTCGGCGCGATCAACTTCATCACCACCATCTTCAACATGCGCGCTCCGGGCATGACGCTCCACAAGATGCCGCTGTTCGTGTGGTCGGTGCTGGTCACCGCCTTCCTGCTGCTGCTGGCGCTTCCGGTCCTCGCGGCCGCGATCACCATGCTGCTCACCGATCGCAACTTCGGCACGACCTTCTATGATGCGTCGGGCGGCGGCGATCCGGAGCTTTACCAGCACCTGTTCTGGTTCTTCGGCCACCCCGAAGTGTACATCATGATCCTGCCGGGCTTCGGCATCGTCAGCCAGATCATCTCGACCTTCTCGAAGAAGCCGATCTTCGGCTATCTCGGCATGGCCTATGCCATGGTCGCCATCGGCGTCGTCGGTTTCGTCGTGTGGGCGCACCACATGTTCACCACCGGCATGTCGGTCGACGTGAAGATGTACTTCACCGCCGCGACGATGGTCATCGCGGTCCCCACCGGCATCAAGATCTTCTCGTGGATCGCCACCATGTGGGGCGGCTCGATGAGCTTCAAGACGCCGATGCTGTGGTCGATCGGCTTCGTCTTCCTGTTCACGGTCGGCGGCGTCACCGGCGTCGTCCTCGCGAACGGCGGCATCGATAACTATATGCACGACACCTATTATGTCGTCGCGCACTTCCACTATGTGCTGTCGCTCGGCGCGGTGTTCTCGCTGTTCGCGGCCTTCTACTACTGGTTCGGCAAGATGTCGGGCCGCATGTACAACGAGTTCCTGGGCCAGGTTCACTTCTGGCTGTTCTTCATCGGCGTGAACGTGCTGTTCTTCCCGATGCACTTCCTGGGTCTCGACGGCATGCCGCGCCGTATCCCGGATTATCCGGATGCGTTCGAGAAGTGGAACTCGATGGCCAGCCATGGCTACGAGATCATGGCCTTCAGCATGATCTTCTTCTTCATCAACGTCTTCTGGTCGCTGTTCGCGGGCAAGAAGGCCGAGGGCAACTATTGGGGCGAAGGTGCCACCACGCTCGAGTGGACGCTGTCGAGCCCGCCCCCGTACCACCAGTTCGAGCAGCTGCCGCACATCGGCGACGATCAGCACCACTGATCGACGGCTGCAGTGACAAAATGGGCCGCCGCTTCGACATCCGTCAAAGCGGCGGTTCCGTTAGGGACCAAGTGAAAGACGATGGCGAGTAAGGCTTACTCCACTGCCACCCAGTCGGCCGATTGGCGCGATTTCCTCGCGCTGACCAAGCCGCGCGTGCTCAGCCTGGTGGTGTTCACCGGGCTGTGCGGGCTGCTGGCGGCGCCCGAGGCGATCCACCCCGTGCTGGGCTTCACCGCGGTGCTCTGCATCGCGCTCGGTGCGGGTGCGGCGGGAGCGCTCAACCAGTGGTATGAAGCCGATCTCGACGCGATGATGGCGCGCACCGCCAACCGTCCGCTACCCGCCGGGCGCATGGACCGTCAGTCGGCGCTCCATTTCGGCGTCGGCCTCGGCGCCTTCTCGGTCATCCTGATGGGGCTGGCGATCAACGTCCTGGCGGCGGCGATCCTGCTCGTCTCGATCCTCTTCTATGTGGTGGTCTACACGGTCTGGCTGAAGCGCCGGACCCCGCAGAACATCGTGATCGGCGGCGCCGCCGGCGCCTTTCCGGCGCTGATCGGCTGGGCGGCTGCGACCGGCCGGGTCGAGATGCTGCCGGTGCTGCTGTTCGCGCTGGTCTTCCTGTGGACCCCGCCGCATTTCTGGGCGCTCGCCCTGTTCATCAATTCCGATTATGCGCGCGCCGGCGTGCCGATGCTGCCCGCCGTGGCGGGCCAGCGCGCCACCCGCATCCAGATCATCCTGTACAGCGTGCCGATGGTGATCGCCGCCGTCGCCCCCTGGGCGATGGGGCTGACCGGCGCGATCTACGGCATCGGCGCCTCGCTGTTGTCGGCGATCTTCATGCTGCTCGCGCTCCAGGTCGGCTTCAGCCGCGAGAGCGAGCAGGCGAAGATGAAGCCCGAGCGCCGGCTGTTCGCCTTCTCGATCCTGTATCTCTTCCTGATCTTCGGCCTCGTCGTCGCCGACAAGGTGCTGGCATGACCCCCGAGGAAGAGACCGAATTCCGCCGCAAGCAGAAGTCGCGTGCCGTCGTGATGGCTCTGATCCTCGGCGCGCTCGTGATCCTGTTCTACGCGATCTCGATCGCGAAGATGGTGAAATGAGCGCGACGGCGCTGCCCGCGAACCGCAACCGGAAGGTCGCGCTGATCGCGATCGTCCTGGCGATCGCGATGCTCGGCCTGGGCTATGCCTCGGTGCCGCTGTACCGGCTGTTCTGCCAGGTCACCGGCTTCGGCGGCACGACGATGCGCAGCGCGACCGGCGTCGCCCCCGGCCAGGTGGCGGGCAAGCTGATCAACGTCCGCTTCGACGCGAATGTCTCGCCGCATCTTCCCTGGCGCTTCGGGCCCGAGAAGACGGTGGAGCGGATCGCGATCGGAGCGCGCGAAATGGCCTTCTTCACGGCCACCAACCTCAGCGACCACCCGATCACGGGCACCGCGAGCTTCAATGTCACGCCGCTGCAGGCGGGGCAGTATTTCACCAAGATCCAGTGCTTCTGCTTCACTTCGCAGACGCTGAAGCCCGGCGAGACGATCCGCATGCCGGTGATCTATTATGTCGATCCGGCGATCCTGAAGGACAAGGACACGCGGGATCTCAACGAAATTACCCTGTCCTACACCTTCTTCCCGGACAAATCCGCTGTGGATTCGGAACGGGTGGGCGGTTAAGGACGAACCATCAATACGCCTGAGGGCGAACGATCAGGGGCATGCTGAAATGGCCGGAGCCAAGAGCCACGACTATCATATCCTTCCACCGAGCCCCTGGCCGTTCATGGGGTCCATGTCGGCGTTCGCGCTGTTCGGTGGCCTTGTCATGTGGATGCACAAGGTGGCCTATGGCGCCGAGGTGATGGGCCTCGGCGTGGCCGGGGTGCTCGCCACCTTCTATTTCTGGTGGGCCGACGTGGTGAAGGAAGCCCATGCCGGTGATCACACCCCGGTCGTCCAGCTCCACCTGCGCTACGGCATGATCCTGTTCATCGCCTCCGAGGTGATGTTCTTCGTCGGCTGGTTCTGGGCGTGGTTCGATTTCTCGCTCTTCCCGGTCGCGCTCGACGTCAAGGATGGTGTCGTCTCGATCATCGAGGGTCCGAACAGCATCACCCACGCCGCCGGCGTCTGGCCGCCCAAGGGCCTGGAAGTGATCGACGCGTTCCACTTCCCGCTGCTCAACACGCTGATCCTGCTCTGCTCGGGCACCACCATCACCTGGGCGCACCACGCGCTGCTGCACGGTGATCGCGAGGGCCTGAAGAAGGGCCTGTGGCTGACGATCATCCTGGGCGCGATCTTCTCGATGATCCAGGCGTATGAATATGCGCACGCGCCGTTCGCCTTCAAAGGCCTGAACTATTCGGCGGCCTTCTACATGGCCACCGGCTTCCATGGCTTCCACGTGCTGGTTGGCACGATCTTCCTGATCGTCTGCCTGATCCGCACCTATAAGGGCCACTTCACCCCGCAGCAGCATTTCGGCTTCGAAGCCGCTGCCTGGTACTGGCACTTCGTCGACGTCGTGTGGCTGTTCCTCTTCGTCGTCGTCTATGTCTGGGGCGGCTGGGGCGCTGCCGCTCACGGCGGCTGATCCGCCACCCGGACGGGAACAGGAGGGGCGCGGCGACAGGGGGACCTGGCGCCGCGCCCTTCTCTTTTGGAGCTACAGGGAAAGCCGATGACCGAAACGCCCCCCGAGCCGACATCGACCCGCTCCAGCGGCCCTGCGCCGCTCGATGGGGCCCTGCGCGGCCTCTGCCCGCGCTGCGGCGCGCCGACCCTGTTCGCGGGCCTGCTGCGCTTCGCCGATCGCTGCGCGATCTGCGCGCTCGATTATCGCTCGTTCAATGTCGGCGATGGGGCGGCGGCCTTCCTGATCCTGATCATCGGCGCGCTCGTCAGCCTGATCGCGATCATCGTCGAGCTCAAATGGTCCCCGTCGCTGGTCGTCCATCTGGCGCTCTGGATACCGCTGACCCTGATCCTCACCATGGGCTCGCTGCGGATCGCCAAGGGGCTGCTGCTGGCGCTCGAATATAAGAACGCCGCCCGCGAGGGCCGGATCGTCCGGCGGCCCTGATGCGGCGGATTCCGATCGTGGCGACGATCGTCGTCGCGCTGGCCATCGGCACGATGATCATGCTCGGCCTCTGGCAGCTTGAACGGGCGCGCTGGAAGGAGGCGCTGCTCGCCAGCTATCACGCTTCGAGCCACGCCGCGCCGATCGACGGCCTGCCCACCGGCGAGGCGCCCGAAAAGCTCGCCTTCCGCCGCACCCATGTCGCCTGCAAGCTCACCACGGGCGCAACGATGCTGGGCGGCCCGGATGCGAAGGGCCGCACCGGCTTCCGCAACATCGCCGGTTGTTCGCTCGCCGATGGGCGGCTGATCGCGATCGACCTGGGCTGGACCGCGATCGATGCCCATCCGCCGCTGCCCGCGATCGGCCAGATGGTGCAGGGCCACGGGCTGATCATCCCCGACGACGTCCTTGTCCGCCGCGTCCTGGCGGACAATCCGAAGGCCGAGCCGCTGCTTGTCGTGCTCGACGAACCGGTGCCGGGTCTCGTCCCCAGCCAGCCTCCGGCGATCGAGACGATCCCCAACAATCATCGCAGCTATGCGGTGCAGTGGTTCCTGTTCGCGGGTGTCGCGCTGATCATCTACGTGCTCGCGCTGCGCCGGCGAAACCGCGCCGGCTGAGCGCGCGGGGGCGCGATCAGTCGTGCGGAGGCTGCCCGCCCGAAGCCTGCCTGCCCAGCCAGCGGTCATACCAGGCGATGTTGCTGCGCATCCGGTGGATCAGATAGCTGGGCACGGTCAGGCCGTGATTCTCGCCCGGATAGACGATCAGCCGGGTCGGCACGCCGCGCGTGCGCAGCGCGGTGTACATCTGCTGGGCACCGGCACAGGGCACATTGTCGTCGGCCTCCGCGCACTGGAAGAGGGTGGGGGCGCTGATCCGCTCGGGATGGAGGAACGGGTAGGCGAGCTTGCGCCAGGTCTCGAAATTCTCCCAGGGCGCGCCCAGCTCGTTGAGATATTCGCGGACGTACATGTCGACCCCGAAAGTGCCCAGGATGTTGGCGACGCCGGCGCCCGAGACCGCCGCCTTGATCCGCTTGTCGCTGGCGATCATGTAGTCGGTGAGGATGCCGCCATAGCTCCAGCCGCCCACGCCGATGCGATCGGGATCGGCGATGTCCAGCGCGATCGCATGGCTGATCCCGGCGCTGATGTCCTCGACGTCCAGATGGCCCCAATCGGCATGGATGGCGCGCGAGAAGTCGAAACCCCGGCCTGACGACCCGCGCGGATTGATCTTCAGCACCACATAGCCCGCGGCCGCATAGAGCCGGGCGTCGAGATCGAACTCATGGCTGTGCTGGTAGACCGGGCCGCCATGCAGGTCGGCGATGACCGGATAGCGCTTCGCCGGATCATAATCGGGCGGCAGGGTGAGGAAGCCGTGAATCTCCGCGTCACCGCTTTTGAAGGCGATGTCGCGGATCTCGCCCCGCGCGCGCGATGCCGCCCAGGCGTTGTGGTCGGTCAGGCGCCGTTCGCCCTTGTCCAGCGCGATCAGTTCCGCCGGGTGCCGGTCGTCGCTGTCGAGCAACGCGATCCGCCCGTCGGGCGCCACCGCATAGTCGGAGCCCAGGCGCGGCCCCTGGGTGAGATAGGCGATCGCACCGCTGGCCGGATCGATCCGTGCGAGCCAGGTGTCGCGATCCTGCTCGATCAGCGCGAGGAGCTTGCCGTCGGGCGCCCAGCGCGGCGAATAGAACCAGCGATCGATCCGCGCCGGGCGGGTGATCCGTCCGCTGGCGATGTCGGCGACGGAGAGCTGGACCGAGCTGTAATAGATCCATTTGTCATCGCCCCCCTCCAGCCAGACGAGCTGGCGCGAATCGGGAGACCAGGATGGGCCGGAGCCCCAGTCGGGATCATTGTCGGCGCCGGGAAAGTCGCTGATCCGGCGCGCCGCGCCGCCCTCGGGCGCGACGACGTAGATGTCGTAGTTGAAGGTGGCGTCACCGGCCTGGTCCTTCGCCACATAGGCGATCAGCTTGCCGTCGGGCGACCAGGCGGGGTGCCAGTGATCGCGTGCGCCCTCGGTGATCTTCGTGGCGCGACCCGTGGCGAGGTCGACCACGAAGAGGTGCCGGGTGCGATCGGCCAGATAGCCGCTGCCGTCATATTTGAAGAACAGCCGGTCGATCTCGATCGGCGCCGGCGTCTTGGCCTTGCTGCCGACATGGCGCCCGACTTCGGCCACCACCACCGCCCGCCGGCCATCGGGGGAAAGCGAGTAATCGCTGATCCCGCCCGGGATCGCGGTGATCCGCCGCGCCGCGCCGCCGGCAGCGGGCATGGTCCAGAGCTGGCTATCCTCCTCGTCCTCGCCGTCGTCGCTATCGGCCCGGCCGGGGGGCGGCGGCGCCTTCGCCTTGGCGTCGCTCAGGAACAGGATCGATCGCCCGTCAGGGCTGTAGCGGGGCTGCCATTCGCTCGCCTTGGCGGTGTGGGTGAGCGGGCGGGGCGCGCCACCCTGCCATGGCACGATCCACAGGTCGCTCGTTGCCTTGTCCTGCGCGGCGTCGTTGCGCGACAGCGTGTAGACGATCGCGCGGCTGTCGGGGGAGAAGGAGGGTTCGGACAGCTCGGCCAGCCGGTAGACGTCCTCGAGCACGAAGGGCGTGGCTGATTCGGCGTGCGCATTCTGGGCGGCGACCAGCAGCAGTCCGGCGAGAAGCGGGCGAATCATGCAGATGTCTTTCGGCCGTGGAACGGAAGCGCGCGGCGGCGGTGGCGGCAGGATGTTGCGCCGCCTTTTGCTAGTCAATTGTCTAGTTTGGACAAAGGGCAGGGCGCAGCAGGCCCATGCGCACGCTGTGCCGCGCGTCGCGTCTGTCGGTATCCAGCGATGACCGGGAAGGGTGGAGCCTCCTCGCGATGGAGGAGGCTCTGGCGGAGAGGGTGGGATTCGAACCCACGGTACCCTTGCGGGCACAACGGTTTTCGAGACCGCCCCGATCGACCACTCCGGCACCTCTCCGCAGAGGAGCGAGCAAGAGGCTGTGGAGCCGCTTGCCAGTCGATAGGGGCGGGGCGTTAGCGGATGGAATCACGCTTGCCAAGCCCCTGCTTGCATGTGGACGATACTTCCCTACATTGAGGGGGTGTTTGACGAGAATATTTCCGTACCGCCGCCCCGCGGCGTTCCGCTTCAGGGAATCACCAGCCCGGCTGTCTCCCATGCCCGCTTCGCCATCGGCGACGTCGTGCGGCACCGGCTGTTCGAATTCCGCGGGGTGATCTTCGACGTCGACCCCGTCTTCGCGAACACCGAGGAATGGTATGACGCGATTCCGGAGGATATCCGGCCCGCCAAGGACCAGCCCTTCTACCATCTCTTCGCCGAGAATGGCGACAGCAGCTACATCGCCTATGTCAGCCAGCAGAATCTGGTGCGCGACGACAGCGATGAGCAGGTCGACCATCCGGCGATCTCGGGCCTGTTCGACGGATTCACCAACGGCCGCTACCATCTGCGCCGCGAACACCGCCACTGAGAGACTTCTGGCGGCGAATCGGCCGGTGTCGGGAAACCGCATCGGCATGATTCGGAAGCTGCGAGGGGCAGGGGATGCTTTCGGCTCCGTCCCCATATCGGCTGTTCAGCGCTAAGCCCGGATTTATCGGGCTTCCCGCTGGTGCATAATGGTTGACTTTCGGCCCTTCCCCCTTTAGCGAGCCGCTTTCCCGCGTGGGGCCGATGGCCACGAGCTGTTTCCCTTGCGCTTACAGATTTGGAAGTGATGAGGGCCATGTTCGCTATCGTGCGCACGGGCGGCAAGCAGTATCGCGTTGCCGCAGGAGACAAGATCGTCGTCGAGAAGATCGCGGGTGATGCCGGGTCGACCGTGTCGCTGGACGATGTCCTGCTGGCCGGCGAAGGCGCCGACCTTAAGGACGTCAAGGGTCTGACGGTTTCGGCCGAGATCATCGCGCAGGCGAAGGCCGATAAGGTCATCGTCTTCAAGAAGCGTCGTCGTCACAATTATCGCCGTCGCAACGGCCATCGCCAGCAGCACACGATCCTGAAGATCCTGTCGATCGGCGGCGAGGCCAAGGCGAAGAAGGCTCCGGCCAAGGCTAAGGCGGAAGCGCCTGCGGCTGCCGAAGCCTGAGTCGAAGAGCCCAAGGAGTAGATCGAGATGGCACATAAGAAAGCAGGCGGCTCTTCGCGCAACGGTCGTGATTCGGCCGGCCGCCGCCTTGGTGTGAAGAAGTTCGGCGGCGAGCTCGTCGTCGGCGGCAACATCATCATCCGCCAGCGCGGCACCAAGGTCTATCCGGGCCGCAATGTCGGCATCGGCAAGGACCACACCCTGTTCGCGCTGGGTGAAGGCCGCGTGGAATTCCACAGCGGCAAGCTTGGCCGCAAATATGTCAGCGTCAACGTGCTGGCCGAAGCCGCCGAGTAACATCGGGCGAGCCCATATTCGGGTCGCCCAGAGGGCGACCCGGTGATCCGCCAAGGCGGATCGATGAGGGAGAGGGTCGCAACCTCTCCCTTTTTCGTGTCTCCCTCAAAAAATTGTCGCCCGCCTGTAACCTTTTGCTTGCAAAGGCGTTTTCGGGGCGCGGCGGAGAGGGAGTTCTCAGATTATGTTCGCTCGTACCCAGCGGTTGTTATTACGTCCCGGCTGGAAGGAAGATGCGCCCGCGCTGGCGTCTGCGATCGGCGACATCGCCGTCGTCGGCAAGCTGGCGCGTGCCCCTTGGCCCTATGGGCTGGAGGATGCCGAAGCCTTCCTGTCGCGGGACAACGGCCTGCTGCCGAATTTCCTGATCTTCTCGCGCACCCATGGCGCCCCGCGCCTGGTCGGCGGTATCGCGCTCGACCAGAATGACGAGGGCGTCGAGCTCGGCTATTGGATCGCCCGGCCCTATTGGGGGCTCGGCTTCGCGACCGAGGCTGGCGCCGCGGTGATCGACATCGCCGATCGCAGCCTGCGTCTGCCGCAGCTGGTGGCTGGCCATTTCGTCGACAACCCGGCCTCGGGCAAGGTGCTGGAGAAGCTCGGCTTCCGGCCCACCGGCGTCGTCCGGCAGCGCGCCTGCCGGGCCCGCGATTCGGTCGAGAACAGCGTCGAATATGTCCGTCCGGCCTTCGCTTCGGCGGGGCGTCCGGATCCGGCGCTGCTCGGTTATGACCGCGAGGAGGCGATGGCGGCCTGACCGCTAAGTGTCTGGCCTGCCAGCAAATGTAGAATGCCGTAACGGCAATCGCCGCCATTGGTAGCCGGCGCAAGCACGGCTACCAATGGCGACAGAAAAAGCTGCGCGGTGCCCTCCTGCCCCGATGCTATGCGCGCCGCGAAGTCAACGGGGGGCCAGCGTCTTAGCGTTTTCGCGCATTGATGCCCGTTGGTCTCTCAGCCTGTCAGGACCAGCCCATGCCGCACACCCGCCCGCGCCTGTCCACCGATCAGATGCGCGCGATCTCGCTGGAGGCGGCCCGGAGCATCCTGATCGAGGATGGTCCCCAGGCGGTGACCCTGATGGCGGTCGCGAAGCGGATCAACCGCACCCACGCCAACATCCTTCACCATTTCGGGTCGGCCGGCGAGCTGCGCCGCGCGATGGCGGAGCTGATGGTCGGCCGGGTGATTGCCGAAATCGGCGACAAGGTGCTCCGCGCGCGGGAGACCGAAGGCGATCTGCGCGAGATCGTCGATACCGTGTTCGATGCCTTCGAGAAGCAGGGCATGGCCGCGCTGATGTCGTGGATGATCCTGTCCGGCGAACATGAGGGGCTGGCCCCGATTCTCGACGCGGTCCACAATCTGGTCGAGGAACTCGGCGAATATCGCGCCGCGCCGCTGCGGCAGATCACCCAGATGCTGGTGCTCACCGCGCTGGGCGAAGGCCTGATCGGCGGCCCGATCGCCATTGCGCTCGAAGTCCCGCGCGAGACGGCGCGCGCCACCCTGGCGCATCAGCTGCGGATCATGCGGGGCTGGTAAGCCCGCTGAAGCCGTCATGCTGAACTTGATTCAGCATCCATTGTCGCAACGTCGATGGGAAGAGCGCGGCATTTGGTGTTGCTGCGGAGCGCCAGTGGATCCTGACTTTCGTCAGGATGACGATGTGAACCGAAGTCGGGGTTCTTTTCGTCGCCATTTCGTATAAAGGCGCGCGATGCATTTTCTTGATCAGGCAAAGATCTTCATCCGGTCGGGAACCGGTGGGCCGGGGGCTGTCAGCTTCCGGCGTGAGAAGTTCATCGAATATGGCGGCCCCGATGGCGGCAATGGCGGCAAGGGCGGAGACATCATCTTCGAAGCCGTGCCCGGCCTCAACACGCTCATCGACTTTCGCTACACCCAGCATTTCAAGGCGCAGCGCGGCCATGGCGGTGCCGGATCGAACCGCACCGGCGGCGGCGGCGACGACCTGATCATCAGGGTCCCGGTCGGCACCCAGGTCCTGTCCGAGGACAAGGACGAAGTGCTGGCCGACTTCACCGTGCCGGGCCAGCGCGAGGTGTTCCTGCGCGGCGGCGACGGCGGGCGCGGCAATGCCAGCTACAAGACCTCCACCAATCGCGCGCCGCGCCAGCACGGCACCGGCTGGCCGGGCGCCGAGGCGTGGGTCTGGCTGCGGCTGAAGCTGCTCGCCGATTGCGGCCTGGTGGGCCTGCCCAATGCCGGCAAGTCGACCTTCATCAATGCGGTATCGAACGCCAAGGCGAAGGTGGGGGCCTATCCCTTCACCACGATCCGTCCGCAGCTCGGCGTCGCCAGCCACAAGAATCGCGAGTTCGTGGTGGCCGACATCCCCGGCCTGATCGAGGGCGCGGCCGAAGGCGCCGGCATCGGCGACCGCTTCCTCGGCCATATCGAGCGCTGCCGGGTGCTGCTGCACCTGGTCGACGCCAGCGCCGACGATCCGATCGAGGGCTATGAGATCGTCCAGGGCGAACTCGACGCCTATGGCGCCGGCCTGTCGGACAAGCCCCAGGTGGTGGCGCTCAACAAGATCGACGCGATCGACGCCAAGACCCGCGACAAGCTGGCCAAGAAGCTGGCGAAGAAGTCGGGTGCCGAGGTGATGCTGCTGTCGGGCGCGAGCGGCGAGGGCCTTCCCGAGGTGCTCGACACGATCATCGAGATCCTGGGCCCCGCGCCCGAGGCGGTGGCCGCCAACGAGAATGAAGAACCGTGGTCGCCGATCTGAGTTCGGCTTGGCGTCGCCCCGGCGGAGGCCGGGGCCGCTACCGGTAAGAGTACAACTTCTTCGTGGCGGCTCCGGCCTCCGCGGGAGCGACGAACCAGACCATGCCCGCAGACCGTTTCTCCCCCGCGAATTGCCCCCGGCTGGTCGTCAAGATCGGCTCGGCGCTGCTCGTCGATCCTGACGGGCGGGTGCGCCGCGAATGGCTGGAGGGTGTCGTCGCCGACATCGCCGAGCGGCATCGCGCGGGGCAGAAGATCGCGGTCGTCTCCTCGGGGGCGATCGCGCTCGGCGCGCGCCGGCTCGGCCTGCCCAAGGGCGGGCGCGCCAGCCTGGAGGATGCGCAGGCCGCCGCGGCCACCGGCCAGATCGCGCTGTCGCACTGCTGGGCCGAGCTGCTCCACGAACAGGGGCTCACCGCGGCGCAGATGCTGGTGACGCTCGACGATCTCGAGGATCGCCGCCGCTATCTCAACGCCGCCTCCACGCTCGACCGGCTGCTGAGCCTGCGGGTCGTCCCCGTGATCAACGAGAATGATTCGGTGGCGACCGAGGAGATCCGCTTCGGCGACAATGACCGGCTCGCCGCCCGCATCGGCCAGGCGGCCGAGGCGCAGGGGGTGATCCTGCTGTCCGACATCGACGGCCTCTATACCGCCAACCCGCATCGCGATCCGGAGGCGAAGCTGGTGCCCGAGGTCGCGCGCATCGACGCGCGCATCCGGGCGATGGCCGATACCGGCTCGGCGTCGGGCATGGGCTCGGGCGGGATGGTATCGAAGCTGGAGGCGGCGCGGATCGCGCAGCGCACCGGCGCCCATCTCGCGATCATCTCGGGCAAGCGCGACCATCCGCTCGCCGCCTATGCGGCCGATGGCCGCGGCACCGTGTTCCTGGGCGAGAAACAGGGCACCGCGCGCAAGGCGTGGCTCGCCGGCCGGCTGACCGTGCGCGGGCGGATCGCCGTCGACGCCGGGGCGGCCGACGCGCTGGGGCAGGGGCGCAGCCTGCTCGCGGCGGGCGCGGTCTCGGTCGAGGGCCGGTTCGAGCGTGGCGACGTCGTCGACATCGCGGGGCCCGACGGCCTGCCGATCGCGCGCGGGCTGATCGAATATGACGCCGCCGACGCCGCCAGGATCGTCGGCAAGCGCAAGGACGCGCTGGAGGCGATCCTGGGCTATGCGCCGCGCTCGGCGCTGGTCCATCGCGACCATATGGTGCTGCTGTGATCCTGGCTGTCACGGGCGGCACCGGTTTCCTTGGCAGCCAGGTGCTGCGCGACGCCGCGGCGCGCGGGCACCAGGTCCGCGCGCTCACCCGCCAGCCCCAGCTGCCGCGCCCCAATGTCGAATGGGTGAAGGGCACGCTCGAGCATCATCGCGCGCTGGCCGACCTGATCGAGGGCGCCGATGCGGTGATCCACATCGCGGGCGCCATCAACGCACCCACCCTGGCCGGCTTCGTCGCGGCGAACGTCACCGGCACCGCGTCGGTCATGACCGCGGCCGAGGCGGTGGGGGTGAAGCGCTTCATCTATGTTTCGTCGCTGTCCGCGCGGGAGCCCGACCTGTCCAACTATGGCTGGTCGAAGGCGTCGGCGGAGGCGCTCGTCCGCCAGTCGGAACTCGATTGGACGATCGTGCGGCCCCCCGCCATCTATGGCGAGGGCGACCGCGAGGTGCTGGAACTGTTCAAGGTCGCCAGGACGAAGGGGCTGGTGCCGCTGCCGCCGCGCGGCCGCCTGTCGCTGATCGAGGTGGGGGACCTCAGCCGCCTGCTGATCGATCTCGCCGGATCGGCCGAGGCGGCCGAGCAGATCTACGAACCCGACGACGGGGTCGAGCAGGGCTATAGCCATCATGAGTTCGCCCGGCTGATCGGCGCCGCGGTCGGCCGGCCCAAGGTCATCACCCTGCCAGTGCCAAGGCTGGTGCTGCGTCTGGCGGCGATGGTCGAACGGATCAGGCTGGGCGACAAAGCCAAGCTGACGCCCGACCGGGTCGGCTATTATTGCCACCCCGACTGGGTATCGGCGAAGCGGCCTCCGGCGTCTATCTGGACGCCGACGGTCAAGGCCGCCGAAGGGCTGCGCGCGACCGCCGCCTGGTATCGCGAGCAGGGCTGGCTGTAGCTGACGACGATCTCCTGGGGAGGCTCAGCCGATCCCCAGGGTGAAGTGCAGCACGAACGACACGAAGCTCACCGCCAGGCCGCAGACCAGCACCTTGTAGGCATAGCCGAGCAGCTTGTACTTCTTGTTCGCGAGCACCCGGCCATTTTGGTAGATGTCGTGCGCAAAGGCTTCGAACACGCCTTCATGCGTCTGCACCGTCTTCATCATCAGCGCGACGAACTCGTCCTCGCTCAGCTGGGTGAAGGATCCGAAGAACAGCAGGTTGGCGGGCCCGTCGGTGCGCGGCGGCACCTTGGTCGACGGCAGCACCGCCATCACCGCGAGCAGCGCCGACAGGAAGGCGGCACCCCCCAGGATCAGCAGCGCCACCGGCGGATTGCCGCTCTTGGCCAGGCCGATGGTGATCGTGAAGATCACGAAGGTGGTGCCCATCAGCATATTGGCCTTCTGGTCGGCCATCTGGCTGAGCTGATACTGGATCCCTTGAGTGGTCCGCAGAAGATGCACGAAATCGGGCGCGAAGACGCGCGGTCCCATTGGATTGGCTGGATCTACCGACACTTAGCCCCCCGTCGATATCGAAGTGGCGCACATATGCACCGCGCGCGCGGCGCTGCCAAGCATTGCCGCGCCGCAGCGTTGCCGCGAAGCCGCCGCAATCGCTTGGCAATCGGGACCAACGCCAGCTTTTTGTTTTGCCGCGATTTCCGAGCCGGCAGATGTTTCCATCTGCCTCGAAATCGCTCTAAGGGACGCTCATGAGCAGCAGAGACGACATCTTCACCCGCGTGGCCGAGCAGATCGAGCCGTTCAACAAGAAGGGCATCGACCTGACCGAAGCCACCAGCTTCGCGGGCGACCTCGAATGGGACAGCCTGACCGTGATGGACTTCGTCGCCGCGGTCGAGGACGAGTTCGACATCATCATCACGATGAACATGCAGGCCGAGATCGAGAATGTCGGCCAGCTCGTCGACGCCGTCGCCAAGCTGCGGGGCTGAACGCGTGGCCGATCTTTTCTCCAAATTCGACGGCCTGATCGCCGAGCGCGAGGCGCTCCTCGCCACCGGCGTGCGCGACCCTTACGGCATCGTCATGGACAAGGTGCTGTCGCCCACCGAGGCGATGATCAACGGCAAGAGCACCATCCTGCTCGGCACCTATAATTATATGGGCATGACCTTCGATCCCGACGTCGTCGCGGCGGGCAAGAAGGCGCTCGACGAGTTCGGATCGGGCACCACCGGCAGCCGCGTCCTCAACGGCACCTATCAGGGCCACAAGGAATGCGAGGACGCGCTGAAGGCGTTCTACGGCACCGAGCATGCGATCGTCTTCTCGACCGGCTACCAGGCCAATCTGGGCATGATCTCCACGATCGCCGGCAAGGGCGATTACATCATCCTCGACGCCGACAGCCATGCGTCGATCTATGACGGCTGCGCGCTCGGCAATGCCGAGGTCGTCCGCTTCCGCCACAATTCGGTCGAGGATCTCGACAAGCGGCTCGGCCGCCTGCCGGTCGAGGCGGGCAAGCTGGTCGTGCTCGAAGGCGTCTATTCGATGATGGGCGACATCGCCCCGCTCAAGGAGATGGTCGCCGTCGCCAAGAAGCATGGCGCGATGATCCTGTGCGACGAGGCCCATGGCATGGGCTTCTTCGGGGAAAATGGCCGTGGCGTGTTCGAGGAGGCCGGCGTCTCCGACGATATCGACTTCGTCGTCGGCACCTTCTCCAAGTCGGTCGGCACGGTGGGCGGCTTCTGCGTGTCGAACCATCCGAAGTTCGAAGTGCTGCGCCTCGTCTGCCGGCCCTATGTGTTCACCGCCTCGCTGCCGCCGTCGGTGGTGGCGACCGCGGCCGCCTCGATCCGCAAGCTGATGCATGCCGGTGACAAGCGCGCCCATCTGTGGAAGAATTCGAAGCGCCTCCACCAGGGTCTGCGCGACATGGGCTACAAGCTGGGCACCGAAACCGCCCAGTCGGCGATCATCGCGATCATCCTTACCGACATGCAGCAGGCGGTGGCGCTGTGGCAGGGTCTGCTCGAAGCGGGCCTCTATGTGAACACCGCCCGGCCGCCGGCCACCCCGGCGGGGATGTTCCTGCTGCGCTGCTCGCTGTGCGCGGAACATAGCGACGAACAGGTCGATCGCATCCTCGGCATGTTCGAGCAGGCGGGCCGCGCCACCGGGGTGATCCCCTGATACCAACGGCTTACCGCATCATGGCCTTTGCTCATCGCTGCGGCTGCGGTACAATGTGCTCATGGCGACATTCTCCGTCGACGCCTTGAACCGCGGACTGTCCGCCAATACCCGGCGGGTTCTGGCAGCAGCTTTGCTCGTGCTGGTGGCGCTGGGCTTGCTCATCGCCGTGGTCGCGATGGTCGCGCGCTCGAACACGGCGCGGGACCAGGCGCTCGCGCGCGAGCAGCACAGCTACGACATCATGGTCCTGACCCGCTCGCTCGACGCCTCCTTCGCGCGAGCGGAGGCATCGCTCGGCCGCTACGTCGTCAGCGGGGATCGGGCGATCGGCACGCTCTATTATGACGAGTGGCGCCGGGGGATGAGCCAGCTGCGCCAGCTGGAGAAGCAGGTCATCGGGCAGCCCGAACAGGAGAAGCTGGTCGCCGAGCTGCGCCAGCTGACCGCCTCGCGCGAGAAGGAACTCGCCGCCGCCGCGTCCTTCGCCAATGTCGGCAAGGGTTGGTACGCGATCGGCATGTTCAACAAGGCCGGCGAATCGGCCAATGTCGTGGCGATCTCGCGCACCTTGGAAGCGATCGCCGCCAATGAGCGGGCCCGGCTGGGCGAACGCTCGGAGGCGACCCTTTTCTCGGCTGAGCGGGCCAATGGCTTTGCGACGCTGCTATCGGTGCTCGGCATCGTGCTGATGGGGCTGGCGATCACGCTCGGCTGGCTGGTGGCGGTGGCCGCCGCGCAGCGCGCCAATGCCGCGCGCACCGCCGAAATGGAGGCGGATCGCGCCGCCCAGCTGGAGGCGGCCGTCGCCGAACGGACCCGCGAACTCAGCGACGCCAACGACAAGCTGCGCGAGGAGAGCGCCACCCGCGTTCGGGCCGAGGCGCAGCTGGCCCAGGCCCAGAAGATGGAGGCCGTGGGCCAGCTCACCGGCGGCATCGCGCATGACTTCAATAATATGCTCGCGGTGGTGGTGGGCGGGCTCGACCTCGCCCGGCGCAAGCTGTCGAGCCGGCCGGCCGATGCCGGCGTCCATATCGATGGCGCGCTGGAAGGCGCCGATCGTGCCGCGGCGCTCACCCGCCGGTTGCTCTCCTTCGCCCGCGCCGAGCCGCTGCTGCCCGATGCGGTGCTGCCCGCGCGGCTGGTGGCGGGGATGAACGTGCTGCTCGATCGCACGCTGGGCGAGCGGATCAGCGTGCATGTCGACGTGAAGGAGGCGCATTGGCCGATTTGGGCCGACGCGCACCAGCTGGAAAATGCGATCCTCAACCTCGCGGTCAACGCGCGTGACGCGATGGACGGTGCCGGCCGGCTCGACATCCGGGCCGTCGACGTGACGATCGCACCCGAGGAGGCGAACGGGTTGAAGCCGGGCGACTATGCCCGGATCAGCGTCACCGACAATGGTGCGGGCATGCCGCCCCAGGTGATCGCGCGCGCCTTCGAACCCTTCTTCACCACCAAGCCGGTGGGCAAGGGCACCGGCCTCGGCCTCAGCCAGATCTTCGGTTTCGTGCGCCAGTCGAACGGCGACGTGCGGATCGAGTCCGAGGTGGGCAAGGGCACCACCATCTCGCTCTACCTGCCGCGCCATCACGGCGCCGCGGTCGAGCGGGTCGTGCAGGAAGAGGCCAAGGTTGCCCGGCCCAAGGTCGGCCAGCTTTCGATCCTGCTGGTCGAGGACGATCCCCGCGTCCAGGCCTCGACCCGCGCGGGCCTGGCCGAGCTCGGCCATGTCGTGCGCGCCTGCAATTCGGGCGAGCAGGCGCTGGCGATCCTGAGCGAAGGCGCCAATTTCGACCTCGTCCTCACCGACGTGATGATGCCGGGGATGACCGGGCCCGAGCTGGTCGCCCAGCTGACCCGCGATTATCCGCACATCGTCGTGCTGTTCGTCACCGGCTATGTCGGCGAGGCCGGCCAGAGCGACGACTTCTCGGGCCATGAGGTGCTGCGCAAGCCCTTCACCATCGCCGCCCTGGGCGCCGCGATCGGCCGCGCGATGACCCGCCGCGACGAGCCCTCGCCCGAGTCCTGCGCGGCCTGAGCCGCCGCCCAGCCTCCTGATTCCGCTCGATTTCCGATCAGACGGAGGTTTTCATTCGCCTGTAAGACACTCTAACTAGTCGGCATCATTCCGATATCTGGAGCCCGCCGTGCCGAAACCCATCCCGCCGCAGCATCTTCGCCAAAGGGTTTCGGGGCTTCCCAACGAGGCGGACTGGGGTCCGTCGGGCTGGAGCTCCGCTTATGACTATCGGCGGGCGCTGTCGGGTGTCGGCGTCCATATCCAGACCACGGTCCGGACCGTGCTGGACTGGGGATGTGGCTGCGGACGGACGCTGACCCACATTCCCTTCGATTTCGAGAAGCATGAGGTGCACGCCTGCGATATCGATGGCGAGGCGATCGCCTGGCTGCAGGAGAACCATCCCGAATTCCGGGCCTTCCAGAGCGGGGAGCTGCCGCCGCTGCCGTTCGAGGACGGATATTTCGACCTCATCCTCAACCATAGCGTGCTGACCCATCTGGACGAAGCCCATCAGGACGCCTGGCTGGCCGAACTCACCCGTATTCTCGCGCCCGAGGGCGTCCTGGTGCTGACGGTGATGGGGCCCTTCGCCCTTGACCGATGGCTGGCGCAGCTCCCTGCGGAACTGGCGTCGCCCGAGCTGGAAGCGCGGGTTCGCGACACGATCGATCGGGACGGCATCTATTTCCATGTCGACGATGCCTGGGCGGCGGACTTCCCGGCTTATTATCAAAGCACCTTCCACGCGCCCTGGTACGTCTTCCAGCACTGGACGCGCTATCTCGACATCCTGGCCTATGTGCCGCGCGGTGCGCTGAACCATCAGGACATGATCCTGCTGCGCCACAAGCGAGACGCCTGAGGGGATCGAGGTCCAGATCGGCCGATCCTTCTGCGCGGAGCGGTCCTCAATAGAGCCCGCTGCGATACTCCTCGGCGATGAAGTCCTCCAGCGCGGGGTCATAGTCGATCCGCACCTGCTCGGAGAGGACCTTGCCGAAGGGTTCGAAGGCGGTCTTGGGCCGCTGCCGCTCGGGGTTCCACAGCTCGGAGCGGATCATCGCCTTGCCGCACTGGAAGAAGGCGCTTTCCACCGTCACCCGGATCGCCGCCCTGGCGGGCTTGCCGTCGGCGGCCAGCCTGTCGAGGACGGCCGGGTCGACGGTGATCTCGGCGCGGCCGTTCACCCGCAGGGTCTCGGTGATCCCCGGCACGATGAACAGCACGCCGGCATGCGGGTTGCGGACGATGTCCATCATTGCGTCGACCCGGTTGTTGCCGCGCCGGTCGGGGATCAGCAGGGTGTGGCGATCGGGGACATGGACGAAGCCGGGCGGGTCGCCGCGCGGGGTGGCGTTGCACTGGCCTTCGGCGTTCGCGGTGGACAGGATGATGAAGGGCGAGGCGGCGATGAAGCGCTGGCCATAGCGGTCGATCGCGGGCAGCACCTTGCGGATCACCAGTTCGGGCGGCTCGCCATAATGGCCGCGCAGCGCCTCGGGCGTGGCCAGGATATGCGGATCGTCGGACATGCTCTCTCCCTGGCGTTCAGGCCTTTCGGAGAGAAGGACGTCCGGCGATAGCCGGTCCGCAGGTTTTTCGGTTCACTCGCCCATATGGTCGAGCAGAACCCAGAGCCGGGCGATGCGGCCGTCGACGATCTCGGCGGTGTCGATCCCTGTGACGATGGCCGGCCCCCGGCTCGGCCCCGCGCGCCAGCGCAGCGATGCCATGCCGTGATGGCCGACACCGCGGCCATCGGGCAGGAAGGCGAAGTCGGGCCCGAACTGCGCCAGCAATTTTCCGGCCACGGCCGAGATCGCTTCCCGGCCTTCGACGATGCCGTCGGGCTCGTACATCACCGGATCGTCGGTGAACAATTGCTCGATCGCCTGGGCTCGGAGCGCGGGTTCGCGCTCGTTGAACACCCGTTCGAGGTTGGACCGCAGGAGGCGGTCATAATCGGTTTCGATCATGGGGGACATGGATCACCTTTTGGTTTGGCGGGGTCGGATCAGCCGATCTTGACGAGATTGAGCGCGGGCAGCGGGCCACCCGGGAACTGGACGAGCGGGCCGCCAACGGCGAGCGGCCCCAGGTCGATGCCGAAGAAGCCGAGCCGTTCGATCAGCGCGCCGATCTCGGCCTTGGCGGTGGCATCGTCGCCCGAATAGAACAGCACGCGCCGCCCGCCGTCGCTGCCGGGATCCCCCGACAGGAGATGCGGCTGAAGATGGTTGAAGGCTTTCACCACGCGGGCGCCGGGCACCAGATCGACGAAGACCTGGGTCGAGAAGCGGTCGCCAAGATCGAAGGGCTTGAACAACGGTGCCTCGATCGGATTGTTGGTGTCGACCACGATGCGGCCGGAGAGGTCGAGGCCGGCAAGAGCGTTGGGAAGCTTCGACCAGTTGACCGCGACGAAGACGATGTCCTTGGCGGCGGCTTCCTCCCGGCTGCCGGCGGTGATGGCCGGCTGGAGCGGGGCGACGGTTTCCGCCAGGCTTTCGGGCCCGCGGCTGTTGGCGAGGGTTGCGGCGATGCCATTATGGGCGAGCGCTGTGGCGATGGCGCGGCCGATCTGGCCGGCGCCGATGATGCCGATGCTGGGCATGACAGGTCCTTTGCTTTTGGGAAGGGAAGGGAGGATCAGGCCGCCTGGCCGCCGTCGACGTTCAGGGTGGCGCCGGTGATGTAGCTGGCGTCCGGGCTGGCGAGGAAAGCGACCGCAGCGGCGATCTCCTCGGGCCGGCCATAGCGGCCGAGCGCCGCCATGCCGCGCAGCGTCTCGGCGAAGGGGCCGCTGTCGGGGTTCATGTCGGTGTCGATCGCGCCGGGCTGGATCAGGTTGACCGTGATCGCCCGTGCGCCCAGGTCGCGCGCCCAGCCTCGCGTGTACCCCGCCACCGCGGCCTTGGAGGCGACATAGTCGGCCGCTCCGGCAAAGGGGATGTGGTCGGCGCCGGCGGTGCCGATCGAGACGATCCGGCCTCCGTCCGACAGAAGCGGGGCGGCGGCGCGCACCGCCGTGGCGACGCCCTTGATGTTGATGTCGATCTGGCGGTCGAAGGCGGCGAGATCGGCCTGCTGGTCGTCGACCGAGCCGGTGACGAACACCCCGGCCGAATTGACGAGGATGTCGAGCCGGCCGAACGCGGCATGGGCCTGACGCACCAATTCGGCCACTTCGGCGGCCACTGCCTGGTCGGCGCGGATGGCGATGGCGCGGCGGCCGAGCGCTTCGATCTCGTCGACCAGTGCATCGGCCTTCGGTTGCGAGGCGGCATAGCTGAACACCACGTCGGCGCCGTCGCGGGCCAGGCGGCGGACGATCGCCGCGCCGATGCCGCGCGAGCCGCCGGTCACGAGCGCGACCTTGCCGGTCAGGGGAAGATTGGTCGAGGTCATCTTGTCACTCCTTGTTGTTCGATGGAGCGAAGATGGCCTGCTTGATCTTCATCGATAAGACGGCAATGAGTTGCTTCAATTTCAATCAATCGTTGAAAGATGGCGATGGAAACCCTGGCCAATCTCGAATCCTTCGTGCGCAGCGCCGAGCATGGCAGCTTCTCCGAAGCTGCCCGGCGGCTGGCGCTCACCCCGGCGGCGGTCAGCCGCAATGTGGCGATGCTGGAGCGCAATCTCGGCGTCCGCCTGTTCCATCGCTCGACCCGCCGGCTGGCGCTGACCGAAGCGGGGGAGGCGTTCCGCCAATCGATCGCCGGTAATCTTGAGGCGATCCAGACGGCGATCGCGGACGTGGCGACCGACAGCGGCGAGCCTGCGGGGACTCTCAAGGTCAGCCTGGCACCGACCTTCGGCGTCGCGCACATCCTGCCGATGCTGCCCGGCTTCCTCGCGCGCTACCCGCGCATCCGGCCCGAATGGCATTTCGAGAACCGTCCGGTCGACTTGGTGGCCGAAGGCTATGACGCGGCGATCGGTGGCGGCTTCGACCTGTCGCCCGGCATCGTCGCGCGCACCTTGGCGCCCGCGCACATCGTTGCCGTCGCATCGCCCGCCTATCTTGGCAGCCGCACGCGACCCGCCGATCCGTCGGGGCTGCGCGATCTGGATGGAATCGTCATGCGGGCGCTCCAGACCGGCCGTATCCGGCATTGGACGATGCGTGACGCGGCCGGGCAGGAGAGGCCTGGGCCGCTGGCGGAGACGATCGTCGTCAACGATCCGGCGGCGATGCGCGAGGCCGCCTTGTTGGGGCTGGGCGTCGCGATGCTGGCAATGCCCGACGTCCTCTCCGCATTGGAGGACGGCTCGCTGATCCGGCTGGTGCCGCGCTGGTATGCCGATGCGGGCGCGATCTCGCTCTATTATGCCTCGCGGACCCTGATGCCGGCCAAGACCCGCGTTTTCGTCGATTGGGTGGCAGAGGCGTTTAAGGTGCAACAGCTTGCTCGCCGCTTCGCGGGAAGCCTCGGCTGATTGTTCAGCGCACGGCGCCCTTCAGCAGCAGTCGCGGCAGCAGCGCGATCGCGCCCAGGATCGGCCAGCGGCGCTGCCAGGGGCGAATGTCGATCGCGGCGCCCGAGTGGCGGCTGATCTTCCAGGCGAGATAGTCGATCCCGCCGGCATAGGTGGTGGTCGCCTTGGCCAGGCGGATCAGCGTCAGCGCCTTGCCCTCGCGGCGGCGGCGCGCCCAGAGGCGGCGGCCGGTGGCGCGTTCGGTGGCGGGCAGGGCGAAGCGCAGCGTCTCGCCGCTGATCGCGGCGTCGATCCGCACCGCGGCGAGCGCGGGGACGGTAAAGCGGCGGTAGCGTTCGGGATCGGCGCCCACCACCGATCCGGCGCGGGTCTTGCGCTCGGCGCGCAACTCGGCGGCATAGGTGAGCGCGAAGGCCTGTTCCCACAGCGCCTCGACGGTCAGGCTGTCGTCGAGCATCGGTCGCGCGGCGGCGAGGAGGGCGGGGGCGGCGTGCGAGACGGTGTCGGTGGCGCGGGCGGCGGCGGCCCTGTCCGAGGACCAGACCAGCCGCGACGGCTGGGCGAAGCGCGCCCAGACCGAGACGTTGCGGGTATCGGTGGAGGCGAGGCGGGCGAAATCGGCCTCGCTCAGCACCGCATATTTGGCGACCAGCCCGTCATGCTCGAACGGGAAGACATTGGGCGGGATCAGCCGGTTGGCGAAGCTTAGCCAGCCCCTGCCATAGGCCTCCCGATAGTCCGAGACGATCAGGTAGAAATCGAGCATCAGCCCGTCGAGATTCGCCTCGCGCAGGCAGGAGCCGTAGAACAGCACCGCGCGCGAGGCAGCGCCGTAGCGGGCCGCAACCGCCGCCGCCATGGCGACGACGCGCGGCTCCACCGGCTCGGCGAGTTCCGCCGCCACCAGGTCGCTAATCGTCATGAGGGTCTGTTCAGGCCGCCAGGCGCAGGAAGGGCACCGGCGGCGTGGTCTTCAGCACGATCGGCTTGCCGGCATCGGCCTGGAAGATTTCGCCGTCGAGGATCACGCTGGAGCGCTCGCCCTCGATCTTGATCTCGTCGCCGCGGCCGAAATGCACGCCCTTCATCTGGTCGCGCCCGACCCGGCCGAACATGCCCGCGATGATCGCGCGCAGCAGCGGCAGCGGACGCTGCTCGACCACCATCATCTGCAGCGAGCCGCCGGCCGGGCTGACGCCGGCGCCGGTGCTGCTGCCCAGCAGCAGCCGGTGCAGGGTGGTGACGATCAGCAGCGAGAAGCGGCCCTGCAACTGGCCCTGCCGCATCATCGACACGCGCATCGGCCGCGCGGCCGGCGGCAGGAAGGCGGTGCGGATGCCGAGCACCAGCGTCAGCAGCACCGCCACGGCGGTGAGGACATGGCTGATCCCGTTGGGCAGGCCCAGCGGATAGATCTTGTTGCGGCAATAGAGGATGGTGTCGGCCAGGCCGGCGCCGCCCAGGAACATGCCCAGCACCGGGCGGGTGCCGTCGACGCCGTCCGACAGCGCGATCAGCTCGCGCTCGACGACATGGCCGTCCATCGAGCCGCGCGCGATCTCCATCACCCGCTCGAGCGCGGCGATCGGGTCGCCCACCGCGCCCAGGTCGAGCGCGATCAGGTTGGTCTTGCCGTTGGGCAGCACCGCCACGGGGGGCGGCGCGCCGTTGAAATGGTCGCCCAGATAGAGTTCGGTCAGCGCCGCCTGAACGGTGCCGTCGCCGCCGTTGACGACCAGCACCTTGGGATTCACCCGGGCGATCGTGCGCAGCGCCTCGCCGATCTGCTCGACCGACTCGACCTCATAATGGAAGATTTCGCTTTGCGACGCGCAGTAGCTCCGCATCCGCGGCAGCATCGCCAGATTCCCGGTCGAGCGCGGATTGGAGAGGAGGGCTACGATCGCCATGGTCAGCGCGACGCCATCGCCAGCGGGCCGAACGAGCCGCCCTGGACATAGTTGAGGGTCACCGGCACGCGGGTCACGCCATGGACGGTGACCTGCACCTTCTTCGGATCGGGCTTGCGCTTCAGCACCACGTCGAACAGCGACATGCGCGGGTTGCCGGACATGCCGCCACCGTCGCTCATCCCGGTCTTGCCCGAATTGTCGAGATCGTGGCGGACCGAGACGGCATAGGTGCCGTTGGCGGGCACCGGCACGCAGATATCGGCGGCACCGGCCGGGGGGACGGGAACGTCGACCCGCTTCAGCCAGGTGCCCTTGTCGAAATAACGGCTCGGATTGCCGCCATAGGACTGGACGCGCAGCATGCCGCTGCGCTTCTTGAATCCCTCGATATGCACAATCATCGCAGGACCACTGCCCTCGCAGGCGGCGGCGTCAGGGCCGAGCGCGGCCGCCGACGCCACGGCCGGCAGCGCCGTCGCGATCATCAACCCAACCATGCTCGTCACAAGTTTCGACATGACCTCTCTACTCCTGGAAGCTATAGCCATGCGCGAACACATGGCCGGCACGCTGCCTCCATGAGTCGGAAAGTGGGCTGCGATTGCGGCCAGAACATGGTCACGGGGCGTCGAAAAGTTGAGATTTGACACGCTAACCGACCGCTATGTCGCCCGATTGATCGCTACGCCGCTCATCGCCACCCTGGTGATCGCGGCGATGCTGCTGACTCTCGACAAGATGTTGCGGCTGTTCGATTTCGTCGTTTCGGAGGGCGGGCCGGTCAGCGTCGTCTGGCGGATGCTGGCCAATCTGATCCCGGAATATATGTCGCTGGGCATTCCGATCGGGCTGATGCTGGGCTGCCTGCTGGCCTTCCGCAAGCTGGCGCTGTCGTCCGAGCTGGACGTGCTGCGCGCCGTGGGCATGGGCTATGGCCGGCTGCTGCGCGTGCCTTATTATTATGCGATCGCGCTGGCGCTGCTGAACCTGGCGATCGTCGGCTTCATCCAGCCTTATTCCCGCTACGCCTATGAAGGGCTGCGCTTCGAGCTGCGCTCGGGCGCGCTCGGCGCCTCGATCAAGGTGGGTGAGTTCACCAAGCTGGGCAAGCGGATGACGATCCGGGTCGAAAGCAGCCGCGACGGCGGGCGCGAGCTTACCGGCATCTTCGTGATGACCGAATCGACCGACGGCAAGAGCCTGGCGGTCACCGCCGAACATGGCCAGTTCATGGCCACCGACGATCCCGACACGATCATCCTGCGCCTGCAGAAGGGCGTGCTGGTCCACGACGCGCCCACCTTCAAGGAGCCGCGCGTGCTCCAGTTCGAGGGGCATGACCTGCCGATCGACCTGCCCAAGATGGAAGCCTTCCGCCAGCGCGGCGGCCGCGACCTGGAGATGACGATCCCCGAGCTGGCGATGGTGGCGCACAAGAGCGGCACCCCGGCCAAGCAGAAGGCGGAGTTCCGCGCCGAATTCCATTTCCGGCTGGTCGAGGTGGCGACGATGTTCCTGCTGCCGATGCTGGCGCTGGCGCTGGCGGTGCCGCCCAAGCGATCCTCGTCGGCGCTCGGCGTCTTCCTGTCGATCGTGATGATCGTCACCCAGCACAAGATCAATCAATATGCCGCATCGGTGGCGGCGCTGGGGCGGATCGATCCGTTGCTGGCGCTGTGGATCCCCTTCCTGGCCTTCACCGGCCTGGTCTGGTGGATGTACCGCACCATCGCCCATGTGCCCGGCGGCCAGCCGATCGGGGCCTTGGAGCGCGGCGCCGACAAGGCGGTGAAGGCGGTTGGCCGCTGGATCCGCTTCGGCCGCAAGGAGGCGGCGTGATGGCCAATCCGATGAGCGTGTCCTTCTTCGCCTCGCGCACCATGACCTTCTACATGGCGCG
The DNA here is from genome assembly GCA_963540925.1 of uncultured Sphingomonadaceae bacterium. Classification (GTDB taxonomy): domain Bacteria; phylum Pseudomonadota; class Alphaproteobacteria; order Sphingomonadales; family Sphingomonadaceae; genus Rhizorhabdus. The sequence goes on along the minus strand of CAUTRN010000040.1, from coordinate 34,480 downwards.
CATGTTCCTGGTCCGCTTCGCCTCGGTGCTGGCGGCGCTGGTGATCGTGTTGATGGCGCTCGACCTGCTCGGCGAATCGGGCGACATCCTGGCCTATCCGGGCAATGGCGATCCGCAGCTGTGGCTCTACACCACGCTGCGCACCCCGCAGATCATCGCGCGCTTCCTGCCCTTCGCGGCGCTGCTCGCCACCCTGATCACCTTCGTCACGCTGAACCAGAACAGCGAGATCATCTCGATGAAGGCGGCGGGCATCTCGGCGCACCAGATCCTGGCGCCGCTGGTGGTGGCCAGCCTCGGCGTCGGCATCGTCTCCTTCGTGTTCAACGAGCGGGTGGTGGCGCGCGCCACCGCCACGCTCAGCGCCTGGCAGGACGCCAGCTACGGGCCGATCCCGCAGGATCGCGGCATCGTCCAGAATGTCTGGGTGCGCGACGGGGACGACCTGATCCACGCCTCGGCCGCCAGCGGGCGCGGCGCGCGGGCCGCTCTCACCAATGTCGCCATCTATGATCGCGACGGCGGCCGGCTGATCGCGATCATCAAGGGTGTCCGTGCGGTCCAGGCGGCTGGTGGCTGGCGGCTGGCCAACGCCACCCGCTTCGACGTGACCAAGGGCACCACCACGCAGCTTCCGGCCTTCGATTTCGCGCGCGGCGTGGCACCCGATCGCTTCACCCTGTCCAATGTCGATCCGGGGTCGAAGTCGATCCTCCAGCTGCGCGCGGCGATCGAGGATCTCGACGCCGCCGGCCGGCCCACCGGGCCGCTGCGGGCGGGATTGTGGCATAAATTGTCGGGTCCGCTGTCGGCGGTGCTGATGCCGCTGCTCGCCGCGGTGGCGGCGTTCGGCCTCGCCCGTTCGGGCCATCTGTTCATCCGCGCGGTGATCGGCATGGCGCTGGGCTTCGCCTATTTCGTCGCCGACAATTTCGCGCTGGCGATGGGCAATCTCGGCGCCTATCCGCCGCTGCTCGCGGCCTGGTCGCCCTTTCTGCTGTTCCTGCTGATCGGCGAGACCGTGCTGATCCGCACCGAGGAATAGCGAGGAAAGCCGCCCTGGAGGGGAGGGCTCAGCCGGGGTAGGACGATTTGTCCGACGCCCGAAAGCCTCCCTCGCCATCGACCTGTCGTAAAAGCGCCGCATTGCCGATACAGAGACCGGTGCCATATAAGCTGCCTGTCCCACGGGCAGTCGACCGAATTCGAGGTTCAAGTGAAGCCGACCGCCATCAAGCCGTCCTTCTGGGCGAAGGAACATCATCTCGACCGCATGACCCTGCGGGAGCTGTGGATCGCCTATTTCCAATATCCGGCGATCATCGGCTATCTGCTGGCCGCGGCGGCTTCGATCGTGGCCTATTTCTTCTTTCCGGCGCCGGCGATCCCCACGCTGATCGCGGTCGCGGTGTCGGTCACCGTCTATCCGCTGGTCTGGTACTGCCTGCACCGCTGGGTGCTCCACAGCCAGTGGATGTACAAGGTGCCGATGCTCGCCGCGACCTGGAAGCGGATCCATTATGATCACCACCAGGATCCGAACCGCCTGGAGATCCTGTTCGGCGCGCTGCACACCACCCTGCCGACGATCGCCCTTGCCACCGCGCCGATCGGCTATGCGATCGGCGGCACCGGCGCGGCGCTGGCCGCCTTCGCGACCGGACTGATCACGACCTGCGTCTACGAGTTCTTCCACTGCATCCAGCATCTCGCCTACAAGCCGAAGATGCAGTGGGTGGTGCATATGAAGGCCCGCCACATGGCGCATCATTTCCATGACGAGCGCGGCAATTTCGGCATCACCAACTATTTCTGGGATCGCCTGTTCGGCACCTATTACGAGCGCATCGTGAAGGAAAAGAAGAGCGAGACGGTGTTCAACCTGGGCTACACGCCCGAGGTGGCCGAGCGCTATCCGTGGGTGGCCCAGCTGTCGGGCGGCGTCGCCACGGGGCATCCGAGCCAGCGCATCAAGCACTGAGGGACGCCCAGATGTCGGTCACGATCCGCCCCGTCGCCGGCAAGGCGGACCGCAAGCGCTTCGTCGAGCTCGCCTACAAGCTCAATGCGAAGGACCCGAACTGGGTGCCGCCGCTGCGGGTCGAGGCGCTCGAGCTGATCACGCCGGGCAAGAACCCCTTCTACGAGCATGCCGAACAGCAGCTGTTCCTGGCCGAGCGCGGCGGCGCGCTGGTCGGGCGCATCTCGGCGCATATCGACCATCTCTGGCTGCAGATGCCGGTGGAGCAAGGCGGCGGCCCCGGCATCGGCAATTGGGGCCTGCTCGAGGCCGCCGACCAGGAGGTGGCCACCGCGCTGATCGCCCAGGCCGAGGCGTGGCTGAAGGCCAAGGGCATGACCAGCGTGATGGCGCCGATCAGCTGCTCGATCTGGGAAGAGCCCGGCCTGCTGGTGCAGGGCCACGATCATCCGCCGACGGTGATGATGGGCCATGACAACCCGGCCTATCAGGGCTGGATCGAGCCGCTCGGCTATGCGGGGATCAAGGATCTCCTGACCTATGACCTGAGCATCACCGGCGAGTTCCCGCCGCTCGTCCAGCGCATCGTTACTTCGGGCGAGCGCAACCAGCGCATCCATATCCGCAAGGTCGACAAGAGCCGCTTCGACGAGGAAGCGGCGCTGATCCTGTCGATCCTCAACGATGCCTGGTCGGACAATTGGGGCTTCGTGCCGATCACCCCCAGCGAGATCGCCTATACCGGCAAGAAGCTGAAGCCGATCGTGTTCGAGGACCTGATCAGGGTCGCCGAGGTGGACGGCGAACCGGTCGCCTTCATGATGACCTGGCCCGACCTCAACGAGCTGATGGCCGATCTCGACGGCCGGCTGTTCCCGTTCAACTGGGCCAAGCTGCTGTGGCGGCTGCGCAAGCCGCAGGTGCGGACGATGCGCGTGCCGCTGATGGGCGTGGTCAAGAAGCTGCAGGCGACCCGTCTGGCGAGCCAGCTGGCCTTCATGATGATCGAATATATCCGTCGCGACGCGGTCGCCCATTATGGCGCCTCGCGTGGCGAGATCGGCTGGGTGCTCGAGGACAACCAGGGCATGGTCTCGATCGCCGAGACGATCGGCAGCAAGGTCAACAAGGTCTACCGGATCTACTCGAAGACGCTGTGACCTTTCGGGGCGTCATCCCAGCGAAAGCTGGGATCTCCCTTCTCTTTTGGGGCGGATCAAGGCAGTGAGATCCCAGCTTTCGCTGGGATGACGAGGTAGATCGTGACGCTCCAGAACTGGTGGATCTTCGTCTGTGCCACCTTCCTGATCTCGGCGATGCCGGGGCCGAACATGCTGCATGTGATGACGCAGAGCATGCGGCACGGCTTCGGCCGCGCGGTGTTCACCATGGGGGGCTGCATGCTGGCGCTGCTGCTGCTGTTCGGCCTGTCGGCGATGGGGATGAGCGCGCTGCTCTCGGCGCTGCCGCAGCTGCTGACCGCGATCAAGCTGGTCGGCGCCGCCTATCTGATCTGGATCGGCATCAAGGCCTTCCGCGACGACGCCGCGCCGATCGATATCGCGGACGACGCCGTGATCCCCGCGCGCCGCAGCGCCGGCGAGCTGTTCCGCCAGGGTTTCCTGATCAGCATCAGCAATCCCAAGGCGCTGATCTTCGCCGCCGCCTTCTTCCCGCAATTCGTGAGCCCGGCTTTGCCCAAGGCGCCGCAGTTCACGATCCTGCTCGTCACCTTCGTTGTCATCGAGATGAGCTGGTATATGACCTATGCCACGGGCGGACGGACCCTGGCCCGCCATCTCCGCAGCGCTCTCTGGCAGCGGCGGGTGAACCAGGCGAGCGGGGGGCTGTTCGTGCTGTTCGGGCTGTCGTTGCTCGCCTGGCGGGGGCGCTGACCGATCTTATGAGTGGCTTTGAGGAGACCGGAATGAAGATCGACGACATCTCCGACGAATATGCGGCCGCGGCTTTCCGCCGGCTGGTGAACCATCTCCAGCACCGCAGCGACGCGCAGAATGTCGATCTGATGGGTCTCGCCGGTTTCTGCCGAAATTGCCTCTCCGACTGGCTGGGCGAAGCCGCCGCCGGCGCGATCGACAAGGAGACGATCCGCGAGGCGGTCTACGGCATGCCCTATTCCGAATGGAAGGCGAAGCAGCCGCCCGCGACCACCGAGCAGCTCGCCCGCATGAACGAGAGCATCTCCCGCAACCGCGGGGCTTGAGGCGCTTTCAGCTCTGCCGTTCGTCCCGAGCGAAGTCGAGGGACGTCGTCACGCGCGACGCGTGTCTCGACTTCATCCCCTGTGGGATGAAGTTTATCCCGAGCGCCTGCCTTGCAGGCAGTCGAGGGGCTCGACACGAACGGAGAGGGCTTTTTCTAGCCCACCAGCCCCGCCGCCCAGCCGGCGAAGCCCAGCCAGACCGGCGTATCCCATAGCGCGAAGCGCAGGACCTGCGAGCCGACCAGCGCGGTGCCGCCGATGATCGTGGCGGGGTGGAGCTTGCCGCGGCTTTTCAGGTCCCAGCCGATCAGCGCGATCAGGAAGATGTCGGAGATACCGAACAGGCCGATCGGGCCGGGGATGAAGGACGGCCACGGAATGCGGCCCAGGCCCGGGCTCGTCATCTCCACCATCGCGATGAACATGTAGCGCTTGTGGCTGGCGGGGTCGCGGCGCTTGAGGAGCGCGCCGCCGATCAGCCCGGCATAGAGCGGAATCCCCAGCAGCGGGATCGACAGCCAGTTGAGCGGGCTGGTGATCGGTGGGCCCGAGGCGCGCTCGACCTGGTAGAGGCTCGTCGCCAGCCCGACCAGGACCATCGCCGGCAACATCGCCACCGCGGTGATGCCCAGCTTCCTGTGGATGTCGCGCCGCCCGGCCGACACTAGCAGCGTCTGGACCAGATAGAGCAGCATCCACGCGGTGAAGAGCGCGCCGTGGAGATGCACCAGCGGCGTCATCGGGTGCAGCGGCACCGGCGCCGCGATCACCCCGCGCAGATAATAGAAAGGTAGGAAGCCAATAATGATCGACGCGACCATCGCGATCGCGGAACCCGCAAAGAACCAGCGCTCGGCATCGATGGCGCGAGCGCGCGCCGCCTGAACAGCCATGTTCGTCTCTCCCCATGAGTCGACAATGCGAACTTATACGGGAGCAAAGACGCTACGGTTGCGGAACCATCTTTGAGGCTGATTCAGTTCAGGAGCGCAGCGTGATCCAGGTGGGGGCGTGGTCGCTCGCCTTTTCCATCCCGCGCGTATCCTTGTCGACGCCCGCCCCGGTCAGCCGGTCGGCGGCGGCGGGGCTCAGCATCAGATGATCGATGCGGAAGCCGGCGTCGCGCTGCCAGGCGCCCGCCTGATAGTCCCAGAAGGTGTAGACCGGCCCGTGCGGATGGATGGTGCGCACCGCGTCGGTCCAGCCATGGTTGAGCATGCGGCGGAAGGCGGCGCGGCTCTCGGGCTGGGTCAGCGCGTCGGCGGCCATCGCCCGCTCGGAGAAGACGTCGTCGGTCGATGGGGTGGGGATGACATTATAGTCGCCCGCCAGCACCACCGGCTTCTCGGTCGCCCAGAGCTCGGCGCCATGGGCGATCAGCTGGTCGAACCAGGCGAGCTTATAGTCGAACTTCGGCCCCGGCACCGGATTGCCGTTGGGCAGGTAGATCGATCCGACGATCACCCCGTCGATCTCGGCCTCGATATAGCGGCTGTGGCTGGGGTCGGGATCGTCGGGCAGGGCCTTGCGCCGCTCGACCGGCTGCTGGCCCCTGGCCAGGATGGCGACGCCGTTGAAGCCCTTCTGCCCGTGCCAGATCGCGCCATAGCCGGCGGCTTCGATCTCGGCGATCGGGAAGGTCTCGTCGGAGGTCTTGATCTCCTGCAGGCAGGCGACATCGGGCGCCTTCTGCTCGAGCCACTCGATCAGGCGGGGGAGACGGGCCTTGATCCCGTTGATGTTGAAGGTCGCGATCTTCATGGGGAGGGGGGATAGCGTGCCACGCGTGCCGCGTCACCCATCCACCACGCCAATTCGACGTCATCCCGGCGAAAGCTGGGATCTCCCTTTTCTTCGAGCGTCAGGGGAAGGCAATGAGATTCCAGCTTTCGCTGGAATGACGGGTCTCGATCAGATCGAGAAGCTCGACCCGCAGCCGCAGCCCGAGGCGGCATTGGGGTTGGTCACCCGGAAGGCCGCGCCGCCGAGCGATTCGACATAGTCGACCGCGCCGCCGCGGACGAGGTCCAGGCTCATCGGGTCGACGACCAGGGTGACGCCGTCGCGGGTGGCGACCAGGTCGTCATCGGCGGCCGCTTCGGCCAGCTCGAACTTGTACTGGAAGCCGGCGCAGCCGCCGCCGTCGATAGCGAGGCGCAGGATCGCGGGCTTGCCGGTCTTCTGCGCGATCAGCGCGACCCGCGCCGCGGCCGAGGGGGTCAGGTCGATGTCGGGCGTGCTCATGCGCTGAAAATAGGGACGATCAGGGCCGCCGGCAATCGCCCGCGGCCCCATCCTCTCCTTTTATTCGCGAAATCAGTCCTCGGGGCCGCCCAGCGCGGCATCGGCGGCCTGCTCGTTGGCGGCCATCACATAGTTGGCCGACTGCAGGAAGGGCACCGGGTTGACGGCATGGCCGTCGATGCGGACTTCATAATGGAGGTGGTTGCCGGTCGAACGGCCGGTCGAGCCGACATAGCCGATCAGGTCACCGCGCTTCACGCGCTGGCCGTCGCGGCAGGCGATCTTCGACATGTGGCCGTAGCGGGTGGCGATGCCCTTGCCATGCTCGATCTCGACCATGTTGCCATAGCCGCCGAACCATTCGGCGCGATCGACCACGCCATCGGCGGTCGCATAGATCGGGGTGCCGGCGGGCGAGGCCAGGTCGATGCCGGCGTGCATCGCGGCCGAACCCTGGAACGGGTCGGAGCGGACGCCGAAGGCGCTGGTGAAGGTGAAGCGGGGCAGCGGCTGGATCGAGGGGATCGAGATCGCGCCGGCCGGAGCGACGCCCACCGCGTCGAGCTGCTTCCACGAATGGAAGAGCGACTGGAACTGTGCGGCCGACTGAGCGTTGGGGGAGAGGTCGCTATCCTGCGCCAGCGCGGGTGCGGCGGCGGTCGTCAGCATCAGGGCTGCGGCGATCCCGGCTTTGCGGCCATTCGACAGGCTGCGGGCAAACGCGTGGGCAACGTATGAAACGGCAGAAGCCAGAAATCGCATAATTCCCCCGCGATCGGAACGTTTCCAACCGGTTGCCCGGCCAGACCCTGTTTCGCCGTCGTCAGGAATTGCCCCCCCTCACGCGACATCGGGTTTGTGAAAAAGATCACAGGACCCGGCAACCCCGGCCATCATCTCTTTCGTTAAACCGGCTCTGTCGCGCGCCGAGTCGTTGAACGGTGGCTTAACCACGCCCCGGAAGTGCAATGCGACCAGCGATTGCCAGCTTTGCACATGATCGATTCGCATCATGCCGCACAGGTAACGGAACCATTCGACGCCGGCCGCCACATGGTCGACCTCGTCCTCGGCGATGCGGCGCATGATCGCGCCCGATCGCATGTCGCCAGACGCCTCGAAACGGCTTATCAATGAAGGGGTTACGTCCAGCCCGCGGGCTTCCAATACCATCGGCACGATGGCCAGCCGGGCGAGCGGATCGGCGGCCGTTTCCGCTGCGGCTTCCCACAATCCGTCATGCGCGGGGAGGTCGCCATAGCTTGCGCCATATGCATTCAGGCGTCGCTCCAGCAGGGCGAAATGCATCGCCTCCTCGGCGCCCACCTTGATCCATCTGTCGACGAACCGACGCGGGAAGTGGCGGCCATGGCGGCCGACCAGATCGAAGGCCAGGTCGATCGCGACATATTCGATATGGGCGAGCGCGTGCAGCATCGCGATTCGCGCGCGGGGCGAACCGGCACGGCCGCGCTTGGGCATGCGCGACGGCGGCAATAGCGGCGGCCGGTCGGTCCGCGCTGGCCGATCAGGCATCGCGCTGTCGAACGTCCAGGCAAGCCGGCCCGCCCGCCACTCGCGCGCGGCGCGGCGGGCGGCCTTCACCTTGGCGCGCGGATCGGGTTCGTCGAGCACCGCGCGGCAGGCGGCCGAGATGTCCATGGGAGATGCGTCGCTCCGGCGGAGGATCGAGTGGCGGTCAGCGGACTGCCGGGGGCAGTCCGCAGCCCGAGATCGGCTCGCGTTGCGAGCCGGGGAGCCGCCACTCTCCTCGCGACGAACCGATGTCATTCCGAATCTCCAGCGGCTCCGGCCTCCGCCGGAGCGACGAATTCCTGGTGGGTCCCGTATAGCGCGAGGATCGAACGCGCATGGCGCCGGGCCACCTCGAGCCGGTCGTCGCCATAGCCGCCGCCCAGCGCGCTGGCGAGGGGGATGGCGCGGGCCCGCGCCTGGCGCATCACGAAGCGGTCGCGCTCGCGCAGCCCTTCGTCGCTCAGCGCGAGGCGGCCGAGCTTGTCGTCGCGATGCGGGTCGACCCCGGCTTGGTAGAGGATCAGGTCGGGCGCGAAGCCGTCGATCGCGGCGGGCAGATGCGCGGCGAGCGCGTCCAGATAGAAGCTGTCGTCGACCCCGTCGGGCAGCCCCAGGTCGAAGGACGAGCGCGCCTTGCGCACCGGGAAATTGCTCTCGGCGTGGATCGAGAAGGTGAAGAGGTCGGGCTGGCCGGCGAGGAGGGCGGCGGTGCCGTCGCCCTGGTGGACGTCGAGGTCGACGATCATGATCCGCCGGGCATCGCCCTCGGCGAGCAGGCGATGCGCGGTGACGGCCAGGTCGTTGAACACGCAATAGCCGGCGCCGGTGTCGGCCAGCGCATGGTGGCTGCCGCCCGCGCTGTTCGCCGCATAGCCATGGGCGAGGGCGAGCCGCGCCGCGAGCCAGGTACCGCCCGGCACCATCAGCGCGCGGCGGCTGACCCGCTCGCTCACCGGAAAGCCGATCCGCCGTTCCTTCTCGCGCGGCACGGCGGCCGCGACGACCTCGGCGACATAGGCGGGATCGTGGACCGCCTCCAGCCAGCGGCGCGGCATCGGCTCGGGCTGGTGGAGCTGGATTTCGGTGTCGTTTTCCGCGCTGAGCTCGGCCAGCGCCTGCATCACCAGCCCATATTTGTCGAAGCGGAAGCTGCTGCCCGGCGTTGCGGGTGAAACATAATCCGGGTGATGAACGAGATGCAGCATCTTGCCACACCTGCTGCATTTGCCGATGGAAAGCCATGACCGACGAATTCGTACGCCCCGACGTCCGCGCCTTCCTGGACGACATCAACAGCCGCACCGGGCCGCGCACCCATCAGGTCGATCCGCCGACCGCACGGGCGATGTCGCAGCGGATGCGCCAGATCGCCGATGTCGACAGCCCCGGCATCGCCACCCGCGAGGATCTGGTGATCACCACCCATGACGGGCGATCGATTCCGGCGCGCTTCTACGATCCCCGGCCCGAGCGCGAGGAAGGGCCGCTGGTCGTCTTCCTGCACGGCGGCGGCTTCGTGACCGGCGACGTCGAGCTGTACGACGCCGCCGCCGCCGACATCGCGATCGGGCTCGACCTGCCCTTGCTGTCGATCGACTACCGGCTGGCGCCCGAGCATCGCTGGCCTGCGGCGCCCGACGATTGCGAGGAGGCGACCCGCTGGGTGGCGCGGCAGGGCGGGCTGTTCGGCCGGCGCTTCAACAGCCTGGCGATCGCCGGCGACAGCGCGGGCGGCACCCTCACCATCGTCACCGCCATGGCGCTGCGCAACCATCCGGCCGAGCTGCCGGTGATCGCGATCTGGCCGCTCTATCCAGCGGTCGACCTGCGCAAGCGCTATCCGTCGACCGAGCGGCTGGGCGAGGGCTATATGCTCAGCCTCGATACCCTGCGCTGGTTCAACGACCATTATTCGCCCGATTTCGCGCATTGGCGCGCCTCGCCCCGCATGGGCGATCAGCGCGGCATGCCGCCCGCGCTGGTGGTGACGGCGACGCTCGATCCGCTGCTCGACCAGGGACGCGCCTATGCGATGGCGTGCGTCGAGGCGGGCGTGCCGCTGGTCTATCGCGAGGCGCGCGGCAACATCCATGGGTGGCTCACCCTGCGCAAGGCGATCCCCTCCTCGGAAGAGGATCTGCGCGGCTGCATCGCCGCCTTCGCCACGATGATCGAGGAATATCGGCCATGAAGAAGATAATGCCCTACCGCCCCGCCGCCGCGATCATGCTGCTCAACGCCGAGGGCAAGGTGTTCGTCGCCCAGCGCATCGATAACATGCTCGAGGCGTGGCAGATGCCGCAGGGCGGGCTCGATCGCGACGAAGACCCCGAAGCCGGCGCACTGCGCGAGCTGGAGGAGGAGACCGGGATCGGCCCGCACCTCGTTGATATCCTCGCCAAGGCACCGCAGGAGCTGCTCTACGACCTGCCGCCCGAGCTGGCGGGCAAGGTGTGGGGCGGCAAGTTTCGCGGCCAGGCCCAGCATTGGTTCGTCGCCCGTTTCCTGGGCAGCGACGCCGATGTGAATCTCGACACGCCCGAGCCCGAGTTCCGCGCCTGGAAATGGGTCGACGCCAGCGAGCTGGTCGACCTGATCGTTCCGTTCAAGCGCGAGCTCTATGCACAGGTGGTGGATATCTTCGCGGAGTATTTGCCGAAATAAGAACCCCGGCGTTGCGCGACGGCCGCAAATCTTGATCGTCATCCCGGCGAAAGCCGGGATCTCATTGCCTTTTTTCGACGTCCGTCGGTAGCGATAGGAAGAAAAATGAGATCCCAGCTTTCGCTGGGATGACGTTGCTCTGCGTGCGAGCGGGTGTTGCCCCCATTCCTCACCTGCAATGAAACTGTTTCACGCTATTGAGAATAACTTGCATTAGCCTCTTTGGGCTATTAGCGGGCGGCCCCGAAAGGGGACAGATCATGATCCGTACCACATTTTTCGCCAGCTCGCTGCTGGCCCTCGTCGCCGCGACGCCCGCGCTGGCCCAGACAGCGCCCGCGGCCGACGAGGCCACCGCCACCAAGGACTCCGACATCGTCGTCACCGCCGCGCGCTCGGCGCTGCCCGCCAATGCGCTGCCGCTGACGATCGACGTGATCAGCAAGACCGATCTCGACCAGCAGATCGCCATCTCGGGCTCGGTGACCGACGCGGTCGCGGCGCTCACCCCGTCCTTCTCGCCGACCCGCGGCAAGCTGTCGGGCGCGGGCGAGACCCTGCGTGGTCGCTCGCCGCTCTACGCGATCAACGGCATCCCGCAGTCGACCCCACTGCGTGACGGCAGCCGCGACGGCTTCACCATCGACGGCTTCTTCGTCGATCGGGTCGAGGTGATCTACGGCTCGAACGCGCTGCAGGGCGTGGGCGGCACTGGCGGCATCGTCAACCAGGTGACCGTGGGCGCGCCCAAGCAGGAGGGGATTTCGGGCCGCGTGCTGCTGCAGAGCGCCGCCGACGACGGCTTCACCAAGCGCGGGCTTGGCGGCAAGGCGGCGGGCCTGATCCAGTACAAGGCCGACCGCTTCGACGCGACGGTGGGCGCCGCCTATGAGAAGCGCGGCGTGTTCTTCGATGCCGAGGGGCGCACGCTGGGCGTCAACCTGACCCAGGGCGAGACCCAGGATTCGGGGGCCACCTCGCTGTTTGGCCGCTTCGGCTATCAGGTCGGCGACACCGGCCGGCTCGACCTGATCCTCAGCCGCTACGAGCTCAAGGTCGATGGCGACTATATCGCGGTCGCCGGCAACAAGGCTACCGGCCTGCCCACCACTGCGCGGCGCGGCAAGCCGCCGCTCAAGCCCGCGGCAAGCCGCACCGAGAGCGCGGCGCTCTCCTATACCGACAGCGATCTGGGCGGCGGCAATTTCGTCAGCCAGCTCTTCTTCAACCGCAGCCGCGACACCTTCGGCGGCGAGCCGACCGTGCAGGCGACCTTCCAGGACATCCGCATCGCGCCGATCGGCAGCCTGTTCGACCAGTCGCAGAACCGCTCGCGCAAGCTGGGCGCCAAGTTCAGCTATGAGCGCGCGGTGCCCGGCTTCGAGGCGCTGACCGCGACCTTCGGCTTCGACGCGCTGTTCGACGAGACCGAGCAGCGGCTGATCGCCACCAACCGCACCTGGGTGCCGCCGACCAAGTCGCGCGACCTGGCGCCCTTCGCCCAGTTCAACCTGGCGCTGTTCGACAAGAAGCTGCGCCTGGCCGGCGGCGCGCGCTGGGAGAATGTCCAGATCAAGATCGACGACTATGTGACCCTGGCGACCACGACCACGCCGCGTGGCGGCGTCGCGGTGTCGGGCGGCAAGCCCAAGTTCGACGACGTGCTGCTCAACGGCGGCATCATCTTCGAGCCATGGAGCGGCATCCGCGCCTATGCCAGCTATGCCGAGGGCTTCACCCTGCCCGACGTCGGCCGCATCACCCGCGCGATCGGCACGCCGAACGTCGATCTCGACAATTTCCTCGACATCAGCCCGATCGTCTCGAACAACCGCGAGATCGGCATCGAGCTGAAGCGCGGTCCGCTCGATGCCAACGTCACCTATTTCTGGTCGTCGAGCGACAAGGGCCAGCTGCTGATCCAGAACTCGCTGCTGGTGTTCGACGTGCAGCGCCAGCGGGTCGAGATACAAGGCCTGGAGATCAATGCCAAGGTCGACACGCCGATCGACGGGCTGCGCTTCTCGATCGGCTATGCCCATCTCAAGGGCCGCTACGACGCCAGCACCGTGCCCGATGGCAAGGTCGACACCGATCTCGACGGCACCAACATCTCGCCCGACCGCGTCAACCTGGCGCTCGACTATGCGAACGGGCCGCTCACCGCGCGGGTGCAGACCCAATTCTATCTGAGCCGCAATTTCCACAGCTCGGTGATCGTCGTCGATCCGCGTAACAATTTCGGTGGCTATGACGTCACCGACGCGAACATCCGCTACCAGACGAAGCTGGGCGGTATCTCGCTCTCGGTCCAGAACCTGTTCGACAAGCAATATATCGACTACAGCAGCGATACCCGGCTTCCGACGGACGGTTTCTCCAACTTCGCGGGGCGGGGCCGTACCTTCACCCTGGGCTGGGACTATCGCTTCTGAAGACGCTCGACACGCTCCACCGCTGGATCGGTGGCCTGCTCGGCCTCGTGCTGGCGCTGCTCGGCCTGACCGGCGCGATCCTCGTCCATCGGGACGCCTGGATCGCGCTGCCCCATGCCGGCGACGCCCGCATCGCCGATGTCGGGCATATCGCGGCCGCCACCCAGCGGCTGATGGCCGATCCGGCGACCCGGCCCGACAGCATCCTCTATGCCAGCGACGGCTTCGGGCTGTCGCGGCTGAGCTATGCCAAGGGCGCGGGCGCCTATGCCGACCAGTCGGGGGAGATCGTCACCCATTGGGCCAGCCAATGGTCGCGGCCCGAGCTGTGGCTGTTCGATTTCCACCATCACCTGTTCGCCGATGACGCCGGCGAATGGGTGATCGGCATCGCCGGGCTGGCGGGGCTGTTCTTCGTGATCTCGGGGGTGATCCTGTGGTGGCGGACGCGCAAGACGTTCGAGGCTCGGCTGCTGCCGCGCCGGCTGAGCCGGCCGGCGATCATCCGCCATCATCGCGATCTGGGGGTGATCGCCGCGCCGCTGCTGCTGCTCGCGCTCTACACCGGGGCGGTGATGATCTTCCGGCCGGTCTCGGTGCTGGCGCTGGGGCCGGGCACGCCCGAAGCGGTCGCCAAGGCGCTCAAGCCACCCAAGCCGACCGGCGCGAAGCTCGCCGACAATCTCGATTGGGCGGGCCTGATCCGCGCCGCCCATGCACGCTTCCCCGACGCCCAGTTCCGCTCGATCGGGCTGCCGCGCAAGGATAGCGGGCTGATCTCGATCCGGATGCGCCAGCCCGAGGAATGGCTGCCCAATGGCCGCACCATGGTCTGGTTCGCGGCCGACAGCGGCCAACTGGTCGAGGCCCGCGACGCGCGCGGCCATGGCTGGCAGGTGCAGGGCTACAACATGCTCTACCCGCTCCACGCCGCGAAGGTGGGCGGGCTCGGCTATCGGCTGGTGATGACGCTCGCGGGGCTGGCCTTGGCGTTGCTCGGGAGCCTCGCGGTGTGGAGCTTCTGGCTGAAGGGTGGCCGGACGCGGGGGTGATTCCCCGATCGTCATCCCGGACTTGATCCGGGATCCAGACAGGCAGGGCTTCGGCAGGAAGCTCGTCGTTGCGGCACTGGATGCTGAATCAAGTTCAGCATGACGTGGAAGGGTTAAGCGACAGGCTCTACAGCCCCTTCGCTGCCTCCAGCACCGCCTCGGCGTGGCCCTTCACCTTCACCTTGCGCCAGATTTTCGCGATCGTGCCGTCCTTGGCGATCAGGAAGGTGGCGCGGTCGATGCCCATATATTGGCGGCCATAGAGGCTCTTCTCGATCCAGGTGTCAAAGGCCTCGCACACCGCGCCGTCATTGTCCGAGGCGAGCTCGATCTTCAGGCCGTATTTGTCCTTGAACTTCTGGTGGCGCGCGGCGCTGTCCTTCGACACGCCGATGATCGTGGCGCCCGCCTTGGCGAAATCGTCGGCGAGCGCGGTGAAGCCCTGCGCCTCGGTGGTGCAGCCCGGCGTGTCGTCCTTCGGGTAGAAATAGAGGACGAGGATCTTGCCCGCCTGGTCGGCGATGCTGGTCTTGCTGCCGTCGGGCAGGTCCAGCGTCACATTGGGGGCCTTATCGCCTTCGTTGAGCATCGCGCACCTCCTGAGATTTGCGCGATGCTTAAGCCGAGCAGACGGCGAACTTCAACCGTCCACTACACCTGCCCCATGATCACCGCGTGCCAGCTCTCCTCGACGACGATGCGCGCCTGGCCATAGGCGGCCTCCAGCGCGTCCCAATCGTCGACGCCGCAGGCGCGGGCGATGGCGGGTCGCTGCTCGGGCGCCGGGTCGGGGCTGTGCGGCGAGAGCAGGCGCAGCGCGATCAGCATGCGGCTCAAGGTCTCGTACGCCTCCACCATCATCGGGTCGATCAGCCCGGCGGCGACTTGCGAGCGGAGCGCGGTGCGCAGCCGCGGGTGGATGCCGACATGGTGGCCGAGCTGGTTGACGTGGACCGCGAACTCCAGGTCGACGAGCCCGCCGCGCACCAGCTTCACGTCATGCTCTCCGCGCGCCGGCTTGTGGCGGGCGATGTCGGCGCGCATCTTCACCGCGTCGCGCAGCAGCGCGTCGCGATCGCGCGGCTGGCGCAGCCGCCGGTCGACCAGCGCCTTCACCGCCTTGCGCGCGCCGTCCGATCCATAGACGGGCCGCGCGCGCGCCAGCGCCATATGCTCCCAGGTCCAGGCATTGTCCTGGTGATAGCGGTCGAAGGTCTCGACCGAACAGGCGAGCATCCCCTTGGCGCCCCAAGGGCGCAGGCGGGTGTCGACCTCGTAGAGCGGGCCCATCGGCGTCACCACCGACAGCGCCATCGTGACCTGCTGCGCGACCCGGCTGAAATATTCATTGGCGTCGAGCGGGCGGCGGCCGTCGCTCTGGGCGCGGCAGTCGCCGGTGAACAGATAGATGATGTCGAGGTCCGACTGGGCGGTGAGCGCGCGGCCGTCGAAGCGGCCCAGCGCCAGGATCACCAGCTCGGCGCCCGGCACCGTGCCATGCGTCTCGCGCATCCGCGCCAGCACCTCGTCGGCCATCGCGCGCACGCCGGCCTCGGCCAGGGTGCAGCAGGACAGGGCGATGTCGAGCGGGTCGGCGGTCGCCTCCAGCAGTTGCAGCCCCAGCCCGAAGCGGTGCGCCTCGATCGCCTTGGCGATCCGAAGCGGCCCTTCCATCCGGTCGTCGCCCTCGAGCAGGCGGGCGAACTCGGCGTCGAGATCGCCGGGCAGCGGCAGCGGGGCAAAGGCGCTGCTGTCGATCAGCCGGCCGATCAGCCCCGGCTGGGCGATCAGGTGGCGCGACAGCTCGGGCGCATGGCCGAGCAGCCCCAGCACCGAGTCCATCAGCGAGGGGCGCGCCTCGAACGGGGTGAACAGCAGCGTGCCGGCGGGCAGGCGGCCGACGATCTCGTCGAGCGCGGCGAGGGCCTCGTCGGGATCGGCGAAGCGTTCGAGCGTTGCGATCATCCTGGGCAGCACCCTGTCGAGCGCGGCGCGTTCGGCCGGGTCCCGGAGCGCGGCGGGCACCCCGTCCCACCATTGACGCAGCCGCCGCGCGGCGCGGACCGGGTCGGCAAAGCCGGCATCGGCCAGCCGCAGCTCGACCGGATCGGAGAGACCCGGATGGAACAGCGCGTTGAGCGCGCGGGAAAGGCTGTCGCGCAGATGCGCGGCCAGATCGCGGATCGGGGCGAGCGCCGCCATCAGCGGCAGCGCGGTGGCGATGTCGTCAAACGCGTCGCCGAACGGGGCCGCGCGCGGGGCCTCGACCGCGTCGAAGCCGGCTTCGAGCGCGGCATAAGCCTGGGCGAAGCCGCGCCGATCGGCGGCGGTGATCGGGCCGGAGGCGGCGAGGGTGACGATCAGGCTGTCCGCGAGGGCCGCAAAATCCTCGAGCCGGTCGTGCAGCCGGTCGAGGCGCTCGCCGCTCGCGATGGGCCGGAGGTTGAGGCACCGCCGCTCGAGCTCGGCCAGCAGGAGCTCGGGCGGCGGTGATGCCTCTGCGGGATGCGTCGCACCCCGACCGGCAAGGATGGCCGGTTCATGTCTCAAGGGCGTGCCAGCCCGGGAAGGGAAAGGGGGCGTTCCGATACGCTGGAACGCCCCTCGATGAATACGACCATCGATCCACTCACGCTTACGCAACACACACACTTGATAGGCTTGTTAATAGCCGCCAGCCGTTAAGCTCGCGTCGACCAGACTGGTTAAAATGCGGAAACCTTCTTTTTTCCGTCGGCGCTGCCGTTACGGAAAATAGCCCGGAAAACCGGGGTTTATTGGCTTCAGGCGGCGCCCGAGACACGTTTCCATTCAGAATGGATCAAAGCCTTTGCGCTTTCATAGGCTTTAACCAGTCCGTCCCAGTCGCTCTGTCCGCAGGCGCGCGCGACCAGCGGGCGCGACGGCGCCGGGGGCTCGTCCGACGCGGGCGAGACGAGGCGCAGGGTGACGAGCATACGGGTCAGCAGCTCATGTGCGGGGATCAGCGCGGGATCGATCAGGCCCTGCTCGGCCAGCTGGCGCATCGCGCTGCGCAGCCGGGGATCGAAGGCGGTGCGGTGGCGCAGCTGGAGCAGATGGACGGTGAACTCGGCATCGACCAGCCCGCCCGCGACCAGCTTGACGTCGAACGGGCCCGACGGCGGCTTATGCTTGGCGATGTCGCCGCGCATCTTGGCGACGTCGGCGGTCAGCACGGCATCGTCGCGGGTGCGGCCCAGCACTTCGCCGATCACCGCATCGACCTCGGCGCGGGCCTTCTCCGATCCGAAGATCGGCCGGGCGCGCGCCAGCGCCATATGCTCCCAGGTCCAGGCGCTCTCGCGCTGGTAGCGCGCGAAGCTCTCGGTCGAGACCGCGAGCGGCCCCTGCGTGCCCGAGGGGCGCAGCCGCGTGTCGACCTCGTAGAGCGGGCCCGCCGCGGTCGCCACCGACAGCGCGGCCGAGATCCGCTGCGCCAGCCGGTTGAAATAGACGGTCGCGCCATGCGGGCGGGGGCCATTGGATTCGGCAAAGTCGTCGCCGGTATAGAGATAGACGATGTCGAGGTCGGAGGCGTGGGTCAGCGCGCCGCCGCCCAGCCGGCCCAGCGCCACCACCAGCAGCTCGTTGCCGGGGATGCGGCCATGGGTCGCCTCGAACTCGGCGATCGTCGCCTCGGCCAGCACGGTCAGCGCCGCCTCGGCGACGCGGGCATAGCCATGGCCCACCTCGATCGGGTCCGACACCGCCTCGATCAGCTGGACGCCGAGCGCGAAGCGCCGCTCGCCGACGAGCTGGCGGACCCGGTCGAGCAATTGCTCGTAATTCTCGCTGCTCTCGCCGATCCGGAACTCGGCGATCAGCTCCTCGACCGAAGGGGGAGGGGCGAGTGCGGTGGCGTCGATCAGCCCGTCGAGCAGCGCCGGCCGCCGGCTCAGCGCCTGGCTGAGCGCGGGGGCGTGGCTCAGCACGTCGATCAGGGTGCGCGACAGCGCCGGGCGCGCCTGGAGCAGGCGGAACAGGTTGATCGCGCTGGGCAGGCCGGCGACCAGATCCTCGAAGCGGTTGAGCGCCTCCTGCGGGGCGGGGGCCTGGCCGAGCGCGCCGACCAGCCCCGGCAGCATCGCCTCCAGCGCTTCCTGCGCGACCGCGGTGCGCAGCGAGCGGCTCTTGCCCTCGCGCATCGCGTCGATCCGCACCCGCGCCGCGACGGGATCGGTAAAGCCCGCCCGGCCGAGCGCGGCTTCCAGCTGCTCGGGCTCGGTCGGCAGCCGGTCCTGATTGCCGCTGTCGAGCGCGTCATAGGCGGTGCCCACCGCCTCGACATGGGGGGCGAGCAGCGCCACCAGCGCGTCGCCATCGGCCAGGCCGTGCAAGCGAGCGACATTGTCGAGCGCTTCGGGCTGGCGCGGCAGCTTGTGGGTCTGGTGGTCGTCGACCATCTGCAGCCGATGCTCGACGGTGCGGTAGACGCGATAGGCCTCGGCGAGCTGCGCCGCGATCTCGCCGTCGATCCGCCCGGCCTCGGCCAGCGCGCGCAGCGCGTCGAGCGTCGCGGGCGCGCGCAGCGCCGGTTCGCGACCGCCATGGATCAGCTGGTGAATCTGCGCGTAGAATTCGACCTCGCGGATGCCGCCGCGCCCGCGCTTCAGGTCATAGCCGGGGCCGAGCGTCTGGCTCTGGGCGAAATGGTCGCGGATGCGGCGCGAGATCTGGCGGATCTCCTCGACCGCGCCGAAGTCGATCGAGCGGCGCCAGATGAAGGGGCGGATCTGGTCGAGGAAATCGCGGCCGAGCGCCAGATCGCCGGCGGCGGCGCGCGAGCGGATGAAGGCGGCGCGCTCCCAGGGCAGGGCGGCGGACTCATAATAGCTGAGCGCCGCGTCGACCGGCAGCGCGAGCGGCGACGCTTCGGGCGAGGGGCGCAGGCGCAGGTCGACCCGGAAGACATAGCCGTCGGCGTCGCGCATCTGCAGCAGCTCGACCACCCTGCGGGCGATGCGGACGGCGGCCTCCACCGGTTCCTCGCGGGAGCGGTGCGGCAGGGTGCGGGGATCGAAGATCAGGATCGGATCGATGTCCGACGAATAGTTGAGTTCGCGGCTGCCATGTTTGCCCAGCGCGAGCGCGGCGAAACCGCGCGCCTCCTCGCCCGGCGTGCGCTCGGCGATCGCGGCGCGGATCGCGTGGTCCAGCGCATGGTCGGCAAAGGCGGAAAGCTGCTCGACCACCTCTTCGAGCGTCGCGATCCCGGCGAGATCGGCGACCCCGACCGCCAGCGAGACGAGCTGGCGCTGGCGGCGCAGCATCACCGGCACGTCGTCCGATCGCTGGGCTTCCATCCCCTCGGCGATCGCGCGGGCCAGTCCCTTTTCGGCCACCGCGGCCACCACATCGGGGTGGCGCGTCGCCAGGCCGGAAAGAAAAGGGGAGTGGTTCCGGATCCGCTCCAGGGCCTCGGCCACGGCGTCTTCTTGCACGCTCGCTGTCATGCCGGCGGGCATAGGCGATTTATCCGGGAGCGCAACAGAGGGATATTTGTCCGCAGCGATGCGTTAGAAAAACCATGGAAAAGCGCGATCCCAAGGATATGGCTTCGATGAACCGCCCAGGCACCGGGCGCATCGTGCACGCGCCCGCGCAGCATGAAGGCGTGGGCAATGCGTTGCGCGCTGCGTTTGAGATCAACAGCTATGGCCTGCCCGACGATGTGATGGGCTTGCTGGCCAAGCTCGACGGGAAATAGGGCGGGCCGGGCCGGCTATCGAGGCAGGGGCCTCCCGAGATTCCAGCCTTCGCTGGAATGACGTGCGGGAGGAGCGCGCCAAGGTCCGGCCTCGCAGACACAAAAAAGCCCCGGCTCTCACCGGGGCTTTTTTGTGTCCAGGCGGCTCGGCCTATTCCTTGCTGAGCTGGTCCACGTCGGCCATGATCTGCTCCAGCGTGGTCTTCGAGCTGCTGGTCTTGTGATCGCGGCGCGACGGCAAGGCGCCCTGGTCGAGCAGCTGCTCCAGCGCGGTGCGGCCGCGCGCGACCCGGCTCTTGATCGTGCCGACCGCGCAGCCGCAGATGTCGGCCGCTTCCTCATAGGAAAAGCCACCCGCGCCGACCAGGATCAGCGCTTCGCGCTGCGGCTGGGGCAGATGGAGCAGCGCGCGCTGCATGTCGGCCAGTTCGATATGCCGGTCCTGCGAAGCGGGCGCCGACAGGATGCGGTTGGCGACATGATCGTCCCATTCGCCGCGGAAGCGCGCACGGCGCATCTGCGACAGGAACAGGTTGCGCAGGATGATGAAGGTCCAGGCGCGCATGTTGGTGCCGGCCTGGAAGCGCTTGCGCGCGGCCCAGGCCTTCATCAGCGTTTCCTGCACCAGATCGTCGGCAAGGTCGCGGTTGCCGGAGAGCGACCGGCCGAAGGCGCGCAGATGGGGGATCACCCCGGCGAGCTCGGCCTTGAAGTCGTCGTCGGACAGGGTGACCAGTTCGACCGCCGGGGCCTCCATGCCCTCGTCGTCGCGATCTTCATCATCCATGTCGTTCGATACCCCAGAATATGTGTCCGCCACTGCGGCAATCGCCAGACCAGCCATCGGCTCCCCATTCGTTCGACCGGACGGGAGTTCCGTCCATCACGGTCATAGAACGAAGGGTTGCCGGGGCAGTTCCAATTGATTCGACAGCGAAACGAACTTCTTCAGGCCTCGATGGTCGCCGCATTGAAGAACAGCGCCTGGCTGATCGCGGCCTTCACCGTCGACCGCTGGAAGGGCTTGGTGATCAGGAAGGTCGGCTCGGGCCGCTCGCCGGTCAGCAGGCGCTCCGGGAAGGCGGTGATGAAGATCACCGGCACGCTGAACTCCGACAGGATGTCCTTCACCGCGTCGATGCCCGAGCTGTCGTCGGCCAGCTGGATGTCGGCCAGCACCAGGCCGGGGCGATGCGCATGCGCTTCCTTCACCGCCTCGTCGCGGGTCACGGCGACGCCGCTGACGCTGTGGCCCAGATCGCGGACGATCGTCTCCAGGTCCATCGCGATGATCGGCTCATCCTCGATGATCAGCACGTCGGTCTGGGTCTGGCGGTCGATCTCGGCCATCGCGTCGGCGACCAGCGCCTCGACTTCCTCGGGGCTGGTCTCGATCAGATAGGCGGCGTCGACGACGGTGAAGCCCTCCATCGCGGTGAGCAGCAGCGCCTGGCGCGAAAGCGGGGTGATCTGGCTCAGCCGGGCCTGGGCGATCGCCTCGCGCTCGGCATCGGGGGCGCCGATCTCGTCATAATTGGCCGAGGTCCAGATCGCCTGGAAGGTGCGGTAGAGGCCGACGCGCACGTCGACGTCCGACGGGAAATCCTGCGGCGCCGCCACGATCGCTTCCAGCGTGGCGCGGACATAGGTGTCGCCCTGGCTCTGGCTGCCGGTGAGCGCGCGCGCATAACGGCGCAGGAACGGAAGATGCGGGGCGAGTTTCTGGCCGAGCGACATTAATCAGCACTCCCTGGGATATTGATGCGGAACGCCGCCGCGCTGAGGCATGAGGAATAGCAGCCCCACCCCTGGCGCGGAAGCCGTCCGCGAATTCGAAATGAAGCGAACAGAAGAATACATTTCGATGATGGAACCAACGGACGAGATTTTTGTTTCATCCTCGGTGCGTACATTTTACGGCAGGCCGCGAAATGGTACGTATCCGGATCGATCCAGGCGGGGCGGCGTTGTTGCGGGCGCCGTTGCAGTTGGAAAGTGTTGGGCGACATGCAGGTCAGGGGCATAGGCCGGTTGGCTAAGAAGGTTCAATCACAGACGCCGGCGAATGACAGCGCCGGCGCCAAATCCACGGGGAAGCGTCGGCGTGATCCTGCGCGCGACCAGAGCGTGGGCGCTGCGCTGCGCTCGGTGTATTCCGAGACGGTGGAAGAGTCCGTACCCTCCGAATTCCTGGATTTGCTGAACAAGCTGGACTGATCGATGGCGGTGACCAGAGCTGTCCGTTCGCGGATCGAATCCGCGGCGGGTGATCCGGCCATCGTATGGATCGTTGCATGAATCTTGCCAACAAAGCCCTGTTCGGCCGGCTGTCGACCGGTACGAAGATGCTGCTCATCCTCTCGGCGGCGATGCTGCCGCTGGGCTTCATCGCGCTTCTCACGTCGCTGGACATGGCGCGCTCCGCTGCGGTCGAGCGCCGGATCGCCGCGCAGACCACCACCGCGCTCTATGCGGCGCAGGCCGATGCGGTGATCGACAGCGGCCTGTCGGTGCTGCGGTCGGCGATGGTCAGCACGCTCAGCCCCGAATTCCTGTGCGACGCCTTCCGTCGCCAGAGCCACCTCAACGCCAGCGGCCGGCCGCCGGTCGCGCTGTTCGATGGCGATCGCCGCAAGATCTGCCAGTCGCACGGCGCGCCGATCACCAGCCTTGCCGCGGTCGATCCCGGCATCGACCATGTCTGGCTCGACACCGAGCGCCGCCAGTTCCGCTTCACCGTGGCGCGGCGCGACGGTGGCCTGGCCGGCGAATCCGACATTCCGGTCCGCGCGATCCGGCTCGACATCGCCGATGCCGGCGGGGTGCTGCCGGTGCGCCTGATCCTGCGCCAGGGCAGTTCGGACGTCGTGCTGCTCGATCGGCCGCGCCCGTCCGACCGGGCGATCGTCACCCTGTCCGAGCCGCTCGCCGACGGGCGCCTCGCGCTCGTCGCCGAATATCCCGAATCGGCCACCTGGCCCCGCGTCGTGCTGATGGTGCTGTTGCCGATCCTGATGTGGGCGGCGGCGGCGCTGACCGGCTGGTTCGTCGTCAACCGCCTGATCCTCGAGCCGCTGGGCGACCTGCGTAAGTCGATCGAGACCTGGCAGAGCAGCCGTGGCGCCTTTGCGCCGCCGCGGCTGACCACGCCGAGCCATGAGATCCGCGATCTGTCCGACAGTTTCGCCGCCGCCGCCGCCAGCATCCAGCATCACGAGCATGAGCTGGAGGAAGGGCTGGCACGCCAGACCAAGCTGACCCGCGAGGTCCACCATCGGGTGAAGAACAACCTTCAGGTCGTTTCCAGCCTGATCAACCTGCACGCCCGTGGCGCGGGCGGCGAGGTGGCCGAGGCCTATAGCGCGATCCAGCGCCGGGTCGACGCGCTCGCGGTGGTCCATCGCAACCATTATGTCGAGTTGGAGGAGAATCGCGGGGTCTCGATGCGCGCGCTGTCGGGCGAACTCGCCGCCTCGCTGCGCGCCTCGGCCCCGGCGAAGGCGAGCGGCATGCCGATCGCGCTCAACCTGATCGATGCCTATGTCACCCAGGACACCGCGGTGCCGGTCTCCTTCCTGGTCACCGAGGTGGTCGAGCTGCTGATGCATGCCAATCCGGAAGGGTCGGTGCTGATCTCGCTGGAGGCCACCGACCAGCCGAATCGCGCGAAGCTCCGGATCGAGACGGTCGGCCTGCCTGCCGGCGCGATCGAGGCTTATCCGGCGATCGACCGGTTCGAGCGGGTCGTCACCGGCATCGCCCGCCAGTTCCGCTCGCCGCTGAGCCAGGACCGCGAGACCGGCCGCTTCGAGATCGAGATCGCGACCTGCTGATCGGGTTTCCCTTAGGGCAGCGGAAAAAATTCGAAAAAATTTTGCGGTCGATGGAACCCTGGAAACGCCAGGCCGTTCTACACTTCGGATAGCGATGCTTTGCCCCCCCCGCTCCCGCTATCCCATTGACAAGGGCCCGGTCGCTAACCCCCGTAAGCGACCGGGCCCAATTTTTTTAAATCCCTGAAAAATCTGGAAAACATTGTTCCTCCTGTTCCGGAAGAGGAACAACTTCGCGCGCGAAGCATTGACCGCGCAGCTTCGGCGAGAGGGCCGAGTTCTACTGAGAGGATTTCATCATGAAGCGTATGATCGCCATTGCCGCCGCCGGCCTCGCCCTGATGTCCGTCGCCGCGTGCAACACCGTGTCGGGCGCTGGCAAGGATGTCTCGTCGGCCGGCAAGGCCGTGTCGAACGCGGCCGAAGACGCCAAATAAGATCCGGTCTCTCGGATGATGCGGCCTGGTCCTCCGATGGGAGGGTCAGGCCGTTTCTATTTCGGTGGCAGCGTCGTCGCCGGTCTTGCGCCGCCGTTCGGTGAACCAGATGCCGATCAGCGCCAGCTCGTAGAGGATCACCAGCGGGATCGCGAGCAGCAGCTGCGACCCGATGTCGGGCGGGGTCAGCACCGCCGCGATCGCGAAGGCGCCGACGATCGCATAGCGCCGCGCGCCCACCAGCTGCTTGCGGGTGACGATCCCGGCCCGTTCCAGCAGCATCAACAGCACCGGCAACAGGAAGGACAGGCCGAAGCCGAACAGGAACTGCATCACGAAGGACAGGTAATTGCCCACCGCCGGCAGCGCCTCCTGCTGGACGCCGCCCAGATCGCCCTGGAAGCCGAGCAGGAAGTGCAGCGCCACCGGGATGGCGACATAATAGGCCAGCGCCGCACCGGTGAGGAACAGGATCGGCGTCGCGAACAGGAAGGGCAGCAACGCGCGCTTCTCGTCGCGGTAGAGCCCCGGCGCCACGAATTGCCAGATCTGGTTGGCGATGATCGGGAAGGCCAGCATCATCGCGGCGAAGAAGGCCACCTTGATCTCGACGAAGAAGGCTTCGAAGATCTGGGTGTAGATCAGCTTGCCCTGGCCGGCGCGCAGCAGCGGCTGGACGAGGAAGGCGAAGATCGGCCGGGCGAAATAGAGGCAGGCGCCGAAGCACAGGCCCAGCGCCAGCAGCGACCGGAGCAGGCGCCGCCGCAGTTCGAGCAGATGTTCGAGCAGCGGCGCGCGGCTATCGTCGATTTCGTTCATGACGGCTGGGAAGGCGGCCGGGCCGGATCGGCCGGGGCGGCTTCGGCGGGCGCGGTGGCGCCCTCGGCGGTCGCCACCTCGGTGCCGGCGGCATCGGTGCCGGGGCCATCCGCGGACGGTGCCGGGATCGCCTGCTGCACGCCACCCAGCGGCAGCATCTCGCCTTCGATCACGGGCTGGGGCGGATGCTCCCGCATGATCCGCTCATTTTCCTCGGCCCACTTTTTCTGCATTTCCTCGAGTTCCGACTGGCGGATCATCTCGTCGATTCCCGAACGGAAATGACGGGCGACACCACGGGCGCGGGCGATCCACTGGCCCACCACGCGCATCGCGCGCGGCAAGTCCTTCGGCCCGATCACGACGAGCGCGACCACGGCCACCAGCAGCAATTCGGTCGGTGCGATGTCGAACATCGCCGGTTGCCGGTCCTTCTCTGCCCTGACGATCAGCCCTGGTGGGGCCGGTCATCCTGCATCGGCTGGAGCCGCTGGTCGGGATTGGGATCGACCGGGGGCTGCTGCTGCAGGCGCGGCGCGGGCGGCGGCGGGGTCTGCGACTGCGCCGTATCCTCCTCGGCCATGCCCTTCTTGAAGCTTTTGATGCCCTTGGCGACGTCGCCCATCATGTCGGAGAACCGGCCCTTGCCGAACAGCAAGAGGACGATCACGCCAACAACGAGCCAATGCCAGATGCTCAAACCACCCATGGGGAATCTCCTGAGAATAGCCCCATTTAGGGCCTGCCCGGTGTGACCGCAATGGCCGTGACCGGGGTGCGGGGCGACCAATGGCGCCTCATTGCGTCGAATTGGTTACGCTGGCCGGGAAAAGCGCCCGCAATCCCCTGCGTCGCCGCGGCTGCGGTCAATCTTCGTCATTTTCCCGATTGTCGCCGGGATCGGGGCCGCCGGTCTCCATCTGCATCTGCTCGAAGACGAGGTCGACCGGGTCGAGCAGGCCGGCGGCCTTGAGATCGGCGATGCCGGGCAGGTCCTTGCGGCTCTGCAGGCCGAAATGGGTGAGGAAGCTCGCCGTCGTCGCGTAGAGCAGCGGCCGGCCCGGCGCCTCGCGGCGACCGGCGGGTCGGATCCAGCCGGCCTCCAGCAACACGTCGAGCGTGCCCTTGGATATCTGGACGCCGCGGATCGCCTCGATCTCGGCGCGGCTGACCGGCTCATGATAGGCGATGATCGCCAGGGTCTCGATGCCCGCGCGGCTCAGCTTGCGCGGCTCCTCGCGGGTGCGGCGCAGGATATGCGCCAGATCGGCGGCGGTCTGGAAATGCCAGCGGCCGCCGCGCTCGACCAGCTCGATGCCGCGGCCGGCATAGAGTTC
Source organism: uncultured Sphingomonadaceae bacterium (assembly GCA_963540925.1). GTDB lineage: Bacteria > Pseudomonadota > Alphaproteobacteria > Sphingomonadales > Sphingomonadaceae > Rhizorhabdus. Next base: position 8,190 of record CAUTRN010000040.1, on the reverse strand, counting down.
GGCCAGGCGGGGCAGGGCGTCGCCCAGTCCATCGACCCCGATCACCGTACCGAGCTCGGCGGGGCTCATCGGCGCTTCGGCCGCGAACAGCGCAGCCTCCAGCGCGCGGAGCAGATTGTCGGGCTCCTCGATCACGCCGCGGCCCTGAGCAGCAAGGGCGCGAAGGCCTCCTCCTGCATCAGCGACACCTTGCCCTGCTTCGCCAGTTCGAGCGCGGCGACGAAGCTGGAGGCCAGCGCCGACTTGCGATATTCGCCGCTCGCGCCGCTGGGCAGGAAGGCTTCCAGGCTGGTCCAGTCGATCACCGCGCCCACCATGCGCGAGACCCGCTCGATCGCCTGATCGAGCGTCATCACCGGGCGGCGCTGGACGATGTGGACGGGCTCCTCGCCGCGCGCCTGCACCGATCCATAGGCCGAGATCAGGTCGAACAGATTGGCGTCCCAGGCGGCCTTGCGCACCACCTTCAGCCCCTCGGGCGCGCCGCGCGGGAAGACGTCGCGGCCGATCCGGTCGCGCGCCATCAGCCGGGCGCCGGCCTCGCGCATCGCCTGCAGCCGCTGCAGGCGCAGTTGCAGCCGCAGCGCCAGCTCCTCGGGGCTCGGCTCGACCTCGGGGTCTTTGGGCAGCAGCAGGCAGGATTTGAGGTAGGCGAGCCAGGCGGCCATCACCAGATAATCGGCCGCGATCTCCAGCTTCAGCGCCTTCGCCCGCTCGATGAAGGCGATATATTGCTCGGTCAGCGCGAGGATCGAGATCTTGGCGAGATCGACCTTCTGGGCGCGCGCAAGGCTCAGCAGCAGGTCGAGCGGACCTTCCCAACCATCGAGATCGAGGGTCAGGACATCGTCCGAACGCGGGCTGCCAAGCGGCAGGCCAAGAACAGGGTCCTCGTCATCGCGGTACATGGGCCGAGTAGATCAGCATTTCGCGATTCGGAAAATGCGAATGCTACTAGATGTTGTGGATAAGCGGTGAGATATCCACAACTTCCGGAGGCAAGGCGTCAGGCCGGCAGCATCGCCATCAGCGCATCGCGCTTCGCGATCAGCTCGTCGAGCGGGGCGCCCGCCGGAACGCCGGCGACGGTCGCCATCGCCCGGTCGAGCCGTTCGCGCGCCTTGGCCTCGATCGGGCCGACCGCGCCCGCCACCGCCTCCATCTCGGTCATGTCGCCCGAGCAGTGGAGGACGATGTCGCAGCCCGCCTTCAGCACGCCCGCGGCACGCTCGTCGAAGCCGCCGGTCAGCGCGTGCATGCCCAGGTCGTCGGACATCAGCAGTCCGTCGAAACCGATCCGCCCACGGATGATCTCACCGATCACCTTGGCCGACAGGCTCGCGCATTCGCTGGCATCCCAGGCCGGGTAGACGACATGCGCGGTCATCGCCATCGGCGCGTCGGCCAGCTGGATGAAGGGGGCCAGGTCGGTCTCCAGCGCGTCGATGTCGGCATCGACCACGGGCAGCTCGACATGGCTGTCGGCCATCGCCCGGCCATGGCCGGGGACATGCTTGACCACGCCCACCGCGCCACCGGCGCGCAAGCCCTCGATCACCGCGCGGCCCATCGCCGCGACCCGCATCGGTTCGGCGCCCAGCGCGCGGTCGCCGATGATGTCGTGGGCGCCGGGCTGGCGCACGTCGAGCAGCGGCAGGCAGTCGACATTGATGCCGACCTCGCCCAGCATCGTCGCGATCGCCGCAGCATTGTGGCGCGCAGCCTCGATCGCGGTGATCGGGGCGATGTCGTAGAGCCGGTCGAACAGTTCGGCCTTGGGAAAGGCGGGCCAGTGCGGCGGCTGCATTCGCGCCACCCGGCCGCCTTCCTGGTCGATCAGGATCGGCACGTCGTCGCGGCCCGCCAGCGCGCGGAGGCTGTCGGTGAGCGCGCGGAGCTGCGCCACATCGGCGACGTTGCGCTTGAACAATATATAGCCGGCGGGATCGACCGAGCCGAAGAAGCCGCGCTCGGCATCGGTCAGCTCGGTGCCGGACAGGCCGAGGAACAAGGGCGTCATGCGTTCAATTTCCCCAATCTTGTGCCGTCACCCCGGCGGAGGCCGGGGTCTCGGGAGGCTCACGCGCTAAGCTGCTCCCGAGATGCCGGCTTCCGCCGGCATGACGTCAATTTAGCCGACCACCGAGCAATTCTCGCCCGCGGTGCGCAGCCGCTTGCAGATGTCGCCCGCATTGCCGCCGCTCGCGCGCAGGCGATAGAGCGTCTTGTCGCCCGACTGCACCGGCACCACTGACTGGGTGAGCCCCGACAGGAAGGAGAAGCGGCCCGACAGCGTCTTCCAGGCGGTGTTCGCCTTGGCCGGGCTGGAGAAGGCGCCGAGCTGGACGGTCGAGCCGCCCGAGCGGATCGGCACGTCGGCCGCCGGGGTGGGGGCCACCGCGAGAGGCGCCGGCTTGGGCTTCGGGGCGGGCGCCGTCGCCTGCTTGACCGGCTGGTTCACCACCGGGGTGGGGGCTGGCGTCGCGGGCCTGGCGGCGGCGGGCGCGGCCGGCTTGGGCGCGGCGGGGGCCGGAGCCGGCGTCGCCTCGGCGGTCTGGGCGCGATCGACGTTCACCGGGGTCTCGGCGGCGCTGCTGATGTCGATCGTGCTGTCGACCTCATTGCCCTTGCTCGCGCTGTAGACGATCTCGTCCTCGGCGGTGGGGCCGGCATCGGCGTCGGGGCGTTCCTTATAATAGCTGTCGGGTGCCTTGATCAGCGCGCCGTCGCCCGCGGCGCCCGCCTCGCGGTTGCGGAACCACAGGATGCCGCCCGCGACCAGCGCGACCACCACCAGCACCGCGATCAGGATGATCGTCAGCCGCGAGATGCCGCCACCGGCGGCATCGTCATAATCCTCTTCGACGGGCTCGAGCCACGGCAGGCGGTCCTCGTCGTCGGGGCCCAGCCTGTCGCGCGAGTAATCGGTCATTACTGCATCTCCTCCGCGGCCGCGACGCCCATGACGCCCAGACCGTTGCGGATAATCTGCCCGATCGCATCGCTCAGCGCCAGACGCGCCCGGGTGATTTCGGGCTGATCGGGGAGCAGGAAGCGACGGGACGGGTCGTCATTGCCGCGGTTCCACAGCGCGTGGAACATCGCCGCCAGATCATAGAGATAGAAGGCGATGCGGTGCGGCTCATGCGCCAGTGCCGCGCTCTCCACGATGCGCGGGAACTGGGCGGCGAGCTTGACCAGTGTCAGTTCCTCGGCGTCGAGCAGGGCCAGGTCGGCGGCGGGGGCCAGGTCGATCCCCGCCTCGCCGGCGCGCCGGTGCAGCGAGCGGCCCCGCGCATGGGCGTATTGGACGTAGAAGACGGGATTGTCCTTCGACGCCTCGACCACCTTGGCGAAGTCGAAATCCATCTGCGCGTCGGCCTTGCGGGTGAGCATGGTGAAGCGCACCACGTCCTTGCCCACTTCGCGGACGACGTCGGCCAGGCTCACGAAGCTGCCAGAGCGCTTCGACATCTTCACCGGCTCGCCGGCGCGCAGCAGGCGCACCATCTGGACAAGCTTGACGTCGAACTCGACCTTGCCGCCGGTGAGCGCCTGCACCGCGGCCTTGATCCGCTTGACGGTACCGGCATGGTCGGCGCCCCAGATGTCGATCAACATGTCCGCGCCCTCGGCCTTCTGGGCGTGATAGGCGAGGTCGGTGCCGAAATAGGTGAGCCCGCCGTCGGACTTCTTCACCGGCCGGTCGCTGTCGTCGCCGAACTGCGTGGCGCGGAACAGGGTCATCTCGGTCGGTTCCCAGTCGTCGGGAAGCTCGCCCTTGGGCGGTTCGAGCACGCCCTTGTAGACCAGCCCTTCGGCGGTCAGCCGGTCGAGCGCGACCTCGACCTTGCCGGCCTTCTGGACGGCGGCCTCGGACGAGAAGAGGTCGTGATGGATGCCGAGCAGCGCCAGGTCCGCGCGGATCATGTCCATCATCGCGGCGACGGTCTTCTCGCGGAACAGGTCCAGCCACTCGCTCTCGGGCTTGTCGACATAGCGGTCGCCAAACTCGGCGGCGAGCGCCTGGCCGATCGGGACCAGATAGTCGCCGGGGTAGAAGCCCTCGGGGATCTCGACGGTCTCGCCAAGTGCCTCGCGGTAGCGCAGATGCGCCGAGCGGGCGAGCGTCTGCACCTGGGCGCCCGCATCGTTGATATAATATTCGCGGGTCACCGCGAAGCCGGCGAACTCCAGCAGGGTGGCGAGCGCATCGCCCACCACCGCGCCGCGGCAATGGCCCATGTGCATCGGCCCGGTCGGGTTGGCCGAGACATATTCGACATTGACCTTGCGGCCGGCGCCGAGCGTCGAGCGGCCATAGCCGTCGCCCAGCGACAGGATGTCGGCCAGCTCCTCGCGCCAGCGGCCTTCGGTCAGCCGGATGTTGATGAAGCCGGGGCCGGCCACGTCGGCGCTCGACACCTCGGGCAGCGCGAGCAGCTTCGGCACGATCAGCTCGGCCAGCGCGCGCGGGTTCTTGCCAGCAGGCTTCGCCAGCACCATCGCGGCGTTGGTCGCCAGGTCGCCATGCGCGGGATCGCGCGGCGGCTCCACCGTCACATTCCGTCGCTCGAGCCCCGCCGGGAGCTCGCCGCTCGCCTGGAGGTCGTCGAGGATGGCGCCGATCCGATCGGCAAAGCTGGCGTAGAGCGTGGTCAAGACAATATCCGCTGATGATGTGGAGCGCGCCACTTAGCGGATCGAACCGAAAAGGTCAGTCCCTAGTTTTCTTGCCGCCCTCGGCGAGGCTGTAGACCGGGATCGACGGCGCGATCGGATCGAGCCGCACCCACAAGGTCAGCGCCAGTGCGCCCGCCAGCAGGCCGCCCGGCAGCCAGCGCGGCAGGCGATCGGGCCAGAGCGGCAGCAGCAAAGGCAGCACCGCGAACAGCGGCAGCATCATCACCATCGGCAGCTCGGCGCCGATGCCGAGGAAGATGAAATGCGCCTGGGCGAGGATATGGCCGATCCCGATCGCCGCCATCAGCGCCGTGACGGCGAGGCCCGCCGCCTCGGGCAGCCAGGCGCGCGCGGCCAGCGCGATCGCGCCGAGTAGCAGCGGCCAGTGAAGGATCGGCGTCGCGGTCGGCTGGACGGCCTGCGCCAAGGTGCCGAGGATCAGCAGCAGCAGGATCGCGCCCAGCCCGCGATCGTCGACCGCGACGGGCAGGAACCAGGCGGCGGCCATGGCGAGCAGCGCGATCGGCACGATCAGGATCGCTCCGCCGGTCAGCAGCCCCACCCACATCAGCGCCATCGACGGCGCGAGCATCAGCAGCCGGGGCTCGTGGCGGCGGATCAGCGGCAGCAGCATCAGCAGTGCCGCAATCAGCAGCGCCGCGATCGTCTCCAGCTTGGGCAGGCTGGCGAGCCGGTCATAATAATTCGCGCCGCCGCTGCCCGAGACGGCGTTGAACGCGGCGAGCAGCAGCGATCCGTGGAGCAGCAATGCGGCGACCAGGATCATCCCGCCGCCGATCGCGCGGGGCGAGGGGCGGCTCCGCCAGCAGGCCGCGCCGATCAGCAGCGCCGCCACCGCCAGCACCGCCCAGCCGCCCGCCGCCGGATAGGCGATCGTCATCCGCCCCATCAGGTCGGAGAAGCTGGCATTGGGGGCCCTGGCCGGCAGTTCGGGCGCAAAGGCCATGGCGGAAGCGAGCGCCAGCGCCTGTTGCCCCATGTCCTGCACCGAGGCGGGATCGAGCGCGTCGGGGGTCGCCATCGGCGAATGATAGGCGAAGCCGCCGTCGAGCAGCGCCAGGTTGAAGCCGGGGATGCCCTTGGCCTTGGCCACCGTATAATCGGTGTAATTGGGCATCAGGTCATAGATCAGCACCGCGAGCGAGCTGGTCGCCGGGCGCGCCACCCGGTCGGCATAGAGGCGCATTATCGCGCCATTGCCGGGTCCGGTCTCGAACATATTCGCCCGGCCGGCGGCGCCGCGCGCCTCCATGTTGACGATCGCGCCGACATGGGGCTTCAGCGGGTGATGGCCGAAAAAGGCCTCGGCGCCGTCGAGCCCAAGTTCCTCGCTGTCGGTGAACAGCAGGATCAGGTCGCGCTCGGCCTGGCCCTGGGCGCGGATCGCGCGCGCCGTCTCCAGCGCGACCGCCAGCGCGATCGTGTCGTCGGCGGCGCCGGGCGAGCCCCAGACGCTGTCATGATGGCCCATCAGCATCACCGCGGGCTTGCTGCGGTCCTTGCCGGGGATCACGCCGATCAGGTTGGTCGCGACCAGCCCCTTCTCCTCGCGCCCGCTCCACTTGCCCAGCTTGGCGAGCGACTTGGCCGACAGCGGGATGGTCTGCTCCGACACCGTGGCGCCGAGCGCCGTCATGCGTGCTGACAGATAGGCACGCACCCGCGCATCCTCGGCCGAAGCGACCGGGTGCGGCGCGCGCGCGATCGCGCGGACATCGACGAAGGCGCGCGCGGCGGAGAATTCGGTGGCGGGCGTGTCCGCCCCGCGCGGCGCCGGTGGCCGGATCGCCAGGATCGCCCAGAGCAGCGCACCGATCAGCGCCACCGCGAGAGCGACCCTCTTCGCCATCAGAAGCCCTCGATCGCGATGTCGCCGATCAGCTCGCGATAGCGGGTCAGCGCGTAGCGATCGGTCATCCCGGCGATGAAGTCGCCGATATGGCGGGTGCGGGCGGGCTCCTCGGCGGGCAGGCTCTCCAGCCAGCGCTCGGGCAGCTCGTCGGGTTCGGCCTTGTAGAGCGCGGCGAGCCCCGCGATCACCTCGCCCATTCGGCCGGCGATCTCGATCTGTTCGGGATGGTGGTAGAGATTGGCGTACATGAAGCGGGTGAGCGCCTTTTCGTTCGCCGCCATCTCGTCGCTGAAGCCGATCAGGGCACGGCCGGCCGCGCGGACATCCTCCACCGATGTCGGAGCAGCCTCGTCGAGGCGGCGGCGGCTTTCGGCCAGCAGGTCGTTGACCATGCAGCCGATCTGTTCGCGCACCAGCTCGCCCAGCAGGCGGCGGACCGGCACGTCGGGATAACGGGCACGCACCCGGTCCCAGTTCGATCGGGCGAGCGGATCCTCCAGCACTTGGTCGAGGGTCAGCAGCCCGGCGCGGACGCCGTCGTCGATGTCGTGATTGTCATAGGCGATGTCGTCGGCGAGTGCCGCCACCTGCGCCTCGGCGCTCGCCCAGCTGTCGAGTTCGAGCGGCCATTGCCCGTCGATCTCGGCCATCGCCCAGGTCCGCTTCCGCACCGGGCCATTATGCTTGGCCAGACCCTCCAAGGTCTCCCAGCTCAGGTCGAGCCCGTCATGGGTGGGGTAGGGGGAGTCGAGCCGGGTCAGCATCCGCAGCGTATGGGCATTATGATCGAAGCCGCCGGCCTCGGCCATCGCCGCCTCCAGCGCTTCCTCGCCGGCATGGCCGAAGGGCGGGTGGCCGATGTCATGGCCCAGGCACAGCGCCTCGGTCAGGTCCTCGTTCAGGCCCAGCGCGCGGGCGATGGTGCGGCCGATCTGCGCCACTTCGAGGCTATGGGTCAGGCGGACGCGATAATGATCGCCGTCGGGCGCCACGAACACCTGGGTCTTGTGGCGCAGGCGGCGGAAGCTGATCGAATGGATGATCCGGTCGCGGTCGCGCTGGAAGGCGTCCCGCGGGCCCCGCGTCTCCTGCCCGCCAGGATTGTGGAACCGACCCCGGCTGCGGGCGGGATCGGAGGCATAGGGCGCTAGGGTCGGCATCGGCGCCGTGATGGCCACGCCGCGCCGTCGAACACAAGCCTTATCTTGCTTTTATCGCGCGGGAGCTTCGCGCTGGTCTGCCCCCGCCGAACGCGGCTGCGAGCCGATCTCGGCGTTCATCAGCATGATCGGCAGCAGGCCGCGCCAGCCGTCGCCTTCGACGTCCAGTTCCGGGAAGATCTGGTCGACCGGCTTCGCGCGCTCGACCGGCAGGCGCGGCGGCTCGCTCGTCGCGAAGGCAGGCGCGGCGGTCAGGACGAGCAGGGCGGCGAGAAGCGAACGATGCATGACGACTCCGGATTCGGAGACGCTTTTGCGGCGCGCCTGTTACGTCTTCATGACAGTTGGGTGAAAGACGACCCAATTCCTCCCCGGAACGGGGAGGGGGACCGCCGTAGGCGGTGGAGGGGAAGCCGGCGAAGCCGGCGCTGACGCGCCACCCCTCCACCATGCTGCGCATGGTCCCCCTCCCCG
>CAUTRN010000039.1:0-64163 GCA_963540925.1 uncultured Sphingomonadaceae bacterium | reverse complement strand
AGGTGTCGACCAGCGCCGCCAGCGGCTCGGGCTTCGGCCAGATGATCCAGCCGGCAAGACCACCCGGAACATAGCTACGGGCGATCTGCATGATCTGGCGATAGCCGCTCGTCACGATCAGCCCGACCCGCGCGCCCTTGCCCTCCAGCACCGCATTTGTGGCAACCGTCGTGCCGTGCAGGAAGGTCTCGATATCGGCCGGCGTGATCCCCGCCTTCTCGCAGATCGCCTGCACGCCGTTCAAAATGCCCACCGAGCTGTCGGCCGGGGTCGAAGGGGTCTTGTGGCGCCAGAAGCTGCCCGATTCTTCTTCCAGCAGCAGCAGGTCGGTGAAGGTGCCGCCGACGTCCACGCCGAGACGATATGCCATGGAATGACTTTCTATGCAGATTTGGGGAAGCGACCGGCCTTGGAGACCATCGCCGGAAGGGACTTGCCCATGATGTCGGAAAACCAGATCGACGCCGCGATGAGCGCGTCGAGATCCATGCCGGTAGAGACCCCTGCCCGCTCCAGCATGTAGACCACATCCTCGCTCGCGACGTTGCCCGCGGCACCGGCCGCGAAGGGGCAGCCCCCCAGCCCCCCCAGCGCCGCATCGACCACGCTCGCGCCGGCCTCGACCGCCGCCCAGACATTGGCGATGCCGGTGTTGCGGGTGTTATGGAAATGAACACGCACCGGAATCGGGGCAATCGCAGCGCGCACCCTCGTGACGAGGCGGCACACGTCGCTGGGCACCGCCACCCCGATCGTATCGGCCAGCGCCACCTCGACCGGCGCGACCTCGGCTGCCCGCATGGCCATGGCGACGATGCGATCCTGCGAGACCTCGCCTTCGAAGGGACAGCCGAAAGAGGCGCCGATCGTGATCTGGCCGGCCCGCCCAGCGGCGCGTGCCATCTCGACCAGCCGCATCGCGCCGGTCAACGACTCCTCGCTGGTCTGCCCTTGGTTGGCCATAGCGAAGCCATCGGTCGAGACGCAGACTGCGCCGAGCTGGTCGATCCGCCCGGTGGCGAGAGCCCGCTCGCCGCCACGCTCGTTAAGGACGAGCCCGATATAGGTGACATCAGGCCGATCGGGCAGTCCCGCGCAAACATCGAGCGCATCCGCCATCTGCGGCACCTTGCGCGGATTGACGAAGCTCGTCACCTCGATCCGCCGGGCGCCCGCCTGAATGGCGCGCTCGATCAGCGCGATCTTGTCGGCGGTGGAGACGATGGTCTTTTCATTCTGGAGCCCGTCACGCGGGCCCACCTCGACAAAGCCGATCCGGGACATTTCGAAAAATTGCCTTCGCTGGTCTGAGAAGCGGCCGGGGTCCAGGACCCCGGCGCTCGTCGCTCAGAAATTGATGCCGGCGGTGACGCGCCAGGTCATCGGCATGTTGTAGAATTTGAAACCGGGCGGAAAATTGCTCGCGACGAACAGGTTGTTGAAGCAATTGGCGCATTCGATGCCGACCTTCCAGCTCCGGTCCGCGGGCCGCAGGAACAGGCTGGCATTGGCCACCCATTCCCCATCGACATAGTCGCCCGGCACGCCGGCGGTGCCGACGGTGTTGCGCGACTGATAGGTCGCGTTCGCCGAGGGCGTCACGATGAAGCCGCCGAGATCGGCGTCATAGCTGCCACCGAAGGCCAGGCTGAGCTTCGGCGTCCGCTGCGGGGTCGCGAGGCTGCCGTCGGGGGCGACGATGCCCTGCCCGCAGCTCGCCACATCGCCGCCACGGCACGCGGCCTGCTGCGCCTGGATCGTCGCATCGGGATTGAGATATTTCGCCCGCTGCAGGCCCAGATTGGCGAACAGCGACAGGCCCTGAACCGGCACCAGCACCGCTTCCGCCTCCAGGCCGTAATTGCGGAAATCCGACCCATTCTGCGTGACGAAATTGATCGCGCCGGTGCTGTCGACGAAGCCCAGCGGTACCTGAAAGCCCTTCACATCGGTGTAGAAGGCGGTCGCGTTGAGCCGCAGGGTGCGATCGAACAGCTCCGAGCGGAAGCCGCCCTCATAAGACCAGACCTTCTCGGCTCCGAAAGGCTGGAAATTCTCGGCCGAAAGTGCGCGCGCGTTCCAGCCGCCCGACCGGAAGCCGCGCGTCGCCGAGGCGAACAGCATCAAGTCGCGATCGACCTTATACTCCACCGCGAAGCGCGGGGTGAGCAGCTTGGTCCGCAGGGTCGTCGGCACACCCGAGGCGAGGATGTCGGCGGTGCCATAGGGAACGCCCGCCAGCGCCGGATTGGCGTTGGGCGTCACGCCGACGGTCTTCTTCTCACGGGTGTAGCGCGCGCCCACCGTCAAGGTCAGCTTCTCGACCGGATGATAATCGACCTGCGCATAGATCGCCGGCGCCGAGGTCTTGTTGTCGAGAATACGGTCGGCGAGGACCAACGGCACGCCGAAGGTGCCGGCATCGATGGTGAAGATATCAGCGAAGTCGGTGCGGTTCTTCTCATGGATATAATAGGCGCCGACGACATATTCGAGGCTGTCGTCGAGCAGCTTGCCATTGGCTTTCACCTCCTGGCTGAACTGTTTGAAGCGACCCTTGTTCGAGAGACCGAAACCGCCGGTCGCATATTTGCCGTCGAACACGTCGCTGGCATAGGCCTGCCGGAGATCGCGATAACCGGTGATCAGCGAGATATTGGCGTCGCCGAGCCCGAACTGGAGGTTCGAGCTGAACGCCGCGCTCTTGGTGATGTTCTGGAGATGGTAATCCGCCTTATCGCCGGCAACGAGCCCCGCGAAGGGCGCCGTTTTCGAGCTGAGGCCGGTCATGCTGTAGAGCTTGCCGCCGCGCTTGGTCGCCGGCACGTTGACCTGGTCGCCCCGAATATAGTCGGCCGAGACGTCCCATGTGATCCCGTCGGACGGCAGCAGGCGGACGGCGGCGCGCACGCCATAGCCCTTGTCGCCATTGTTGCGCTCGCCAGTGGTCAGGTTGCGGACATAGCCGTCCGAGCGATTGCCGAAGACCGAGAATTTGGTGAGGACCTTTTCGCTGATCGGCAGATCGATCGACGCGCGGCCGCGCCAATTGTCATAGCGGCCATAGCTGCCCTCGACATAGCCGCTCAGCGTATCGGATGGCTTCTTCAGGATGATGTTGATCGCACCGCCGGTGGTGTTGCGACCGAACAGAGTGCCTTGGGGGCCGCGCAGCGTCTCAATCCGGTCGACGTCGAAGAAGGCGAAATTATTGGCGTTCTGGCGGCTGATATAGATGTCGTCGACATAGGTGCCGACCGCCGGATCGAAGGTCGCGATCGACTCGGTGTTGCCGAGGCCGCGGATGAAATAGCTGTTGGCCGAGCCGATGCCGACATTGGTGGCGCCGACCATGTTGGGCACCAGGCGCGGAATATCGATCGTCGACTGGATCTGCTTGGTCGTCAGATCGGCCGCCGAGAAGGCCGAGATGGCGATCGGCACATTCTGCAGATTCTGCGACCGGCGCTGCGCGGTCACGACGATCTCGCCGAGAACATTATCCGACGCCCCGGCGCCGGCCTCCTGCGGCGCAGCCAACGGCGCGGCCGCCTGGGCCCATGCCACCGAAGCCGAGACTGCCAGGCCGAGGGCGCTGGTCGCACGTAGAAACCCACCGAAACGAGCCGTCATTGGACTCCCCCTCTTCGCTTGAACCGCAGAAGCATGTTTGCCCGCAGCGGACTTACAAGCTGTCAAAGATTATTTCAGAGGTCCTACAGATTTTTGTTGTTTTTATATCTGAGACGGAGGGAGAATCTCGACCCATTCGCCAGCCGCACCGACAAGGGGACCCGCCGACGGCGATCCCCCGGCATCGCCGAAAAGGCTGACCATGGCGATGCCGCTGGGGAGGCCGATCGAGGATAGCGCGCGCGCCACGGTCGAGGGGGGAAAGGCATCGACTTCGAACAGGCTGCACTCGTCGAGGGCGATCGTGGCGAGACGATGCTTGTGTTCGCGAGGCAGGCCGAAAGCATCGGACAGGATCTGCACCGGGGCGGTCATCTCGGGCCCGATCGGCCGACCAAGGCCCTCATAGAAACGCCCGGCCTCGGCGATATCGGCACTCGCGAGGACCATGATGAAGGGCTGGTCGACGAAGCTGTCGGCGCTGGGCAGCTCAAAGCCGGGAATCTCGCCGCCGATCTCGGTCAGATAGAGGATCTCGCCACCCGGCCCCACGACCTGCATCGCCTTCAGCTTGTCGGTGAACTCGAACTCGAGGATGGCCGGTGGGCCGATGATGCGGAAAGGGCTGTCCGCGAGCTTTTCGGCGAGCCGGTCGACATTCTCGACGACGATCTCGATCGCCGTCCAGCCGAAGCTGGCCAACGGCCGGAAGCCCGGCGCCGGCTGCCCCTCGACGAGGCGAAGGAAACGGTTCTTGCCGCTGGCCGGCCGCAAGGTCGCCATGCGTGAGCCCGCCGCCGCTGGCACACCCCATGCCGCGGCAACCTCAGCCTCCAGCGCTTCGACGCTGCCCGCATAGCCCAGATAATCGCGGTAGGCGGCCATGGCGGCATCGAGATCGGGCGTGACGACGGTGGCGCCCGCGAGCGAATATATCATGAGGTCCTCGCATTTCTATGATCAGGAAAAACTGAGCGCCCCACCGCTGGGAGATTCGCCGTAGACCCGCTCGGCCTCGAAGATGATCTCTTCCATCAGGCGCTGGGCCGGCGGGCTGAGGCGATGGTCGCGACGGGTGATCAGACACGCATGACGAACGATCGTCGTCTCGGTTAGATCGAGCGTGGTCAGCGCGCCCAGCTCGAGCAGCGGCGCCACCATGTCGGGCGATACGGTGACGATATAGTCGTCATCCATGCACAGCCAGGATCCGACGGCGGTCGCGTCGCTGCGGATGATCCGCTTGGGCGGTGGCAGTTTGGCGCGCATATAGGCGACCTGGATCGCCTCGTAGATGTCGCCGCGGAAAGCCGGCATCATCCAGGTGAAGGGCGAGAGATCGCGCAGCGACAGCTCGCGTGCTCCCGCCAGCGGGTGATTCTTGCGGACCGCGAGCACGTCGCGGATCTCGAACAGGTGGCGATAGTCGAGGTCGATCCCATGCGCGGGGTCATGGCTCGGTCCACCGGCGACGAAATCGACCTCGCCGGTCACGAGCTTCTCGATCATCATCTCGGTATAGCCCTCGATGAGACGGATCTGCACATCGGGCTGCTGGCGGTGATAGCGGCGGATCGCGGTGGCGACGTGGCGCCCCATCATCGTCTCGCCGATGCCGATCGTGACACTGCCGCCGCGTGCATCGCGGAGCAACTCGATCTCGCCCAGCATGCGTTCCGCCATCATGATCTGCGCCCGGCCACGCGCCAGCAGCAGGCGGCCGAACACGGTGAGGCTGAGCCGCCCGCCGCGCTTGCGATCGAGGAAACGAACCCCTGCCACCTCCTCCATGCGCGCGATCGACGCGCTCAGCGCCTGCTGGGTAATGTTCAGCTTTTGCGCCGCCTCCATGAAGCTGCCGCAATCCACAACTGCCATGAATCTGCGCAGCTGGGTGAGCTCGATATCATGCATAGAATCCAGCCAATTTTGTTTCTTTGCCCAAACACCCACTGATAATCTTGTTTCTGTAGGAAGCGTTTCGTCCGGTCAAGCGGGTGTCGCGGAACAGGGAAAGGAGATTGAAGATGGCGCTGGTGCTGCAACATGCCATGCAACCAAGTCTGACGCCGGAGGACATCGCTCGCGGGCGGTTCGTGTCCGGCCTCCGCCGCTTCATCCTGAACGACCTCGCCCACGACCTGCGCCAGGCCTATGATGGCCGCATCGCGCCGGCCTTCGAAAAGGCCCATGGCCGCCCGCCACAGACCAGCGCCGAAGTTCATGTGGCGATGCGCGGCGATTTCGCGTTCAACGCCTATAGCAGCTGCCGGGTACAGGCCCAGAAGATGGTCTGGAGCGCCGTCCAGCCGGTCGTGGCGCGCGAACGCGCCGCCCTCGAAGCAGCCGCCGCGGCCGTTGACGGCGCCAATGCGATCTCGCTCGATCCCGAGTTGGCCACGCCGCGCAACGTCAGCGCGCTGGACGTCCACCTGATGCCCGGCGGCTATGTCGGCAATGCCGATTATCCACTTGAGGCCGGCGCGATCTACGATCAGGGGCTCGCGATTTTCTCGATGGGACTGATGGGCCGGAACCTCGACGATATCGGCCTGTCGATGTCGGGCTATATCCGCCATGCCTTCCCGGATTTCCGGCCTGCCGCCATCCTCGATGTCGGCTGCACGATCGGGCACAACACGATTCCATGGAAGAAGGCCTATCCCGAGGCCGACGTCCACGCCGTCGATGTCTCCGCCCCCGGGCTGATCTACGGCGCCGCCCGCGCCAGCATGCAGGGTGCGGATGTCCACTTCCACCAGATGGATGCGGAGAAACTCGACTTTCCCGACCAGTCGTTCGACGTGATCTTCACCTCGATGTTCCTGCACGAGCTGTCGAAGAAGACGCGCGTCGCCTTCTTCCGCGAAGCGCATCGCCTGCTCCGCCCCGGCGGGCTGCTGCTCAACATGGAACTGCCGCCCAACAGCCAGATGGGAGCCTTCGAGGGCTTCTACCTCGATTGGGACTGCTATTATAACAAGGAGCCCTTTTACAAAGGCTTCCGCGACGAAGATCCGCGCGTCCTGTGCGAGGCGGGAGGCTTCCGCCCGCAGGACTTCCTCCAGTTCGTGGTGCCGAGTGTCGGCATCTATGGGGAGGAAGCGGTGCAAACCGCCGCCCGTGCCGACCATCATGACGTCAACCGCGAGACCACGGGGCGGCTCGCCGACGGCGTGCAATGGTTCGGCTTCGGCGCATGGAAGGGGGAGTGATCGCGATGGGTTTGTTTCCCGAAGACGCCCCGCCCTCCATCTATGGCGCCGACGGCGAGCCCCGCTTCTTCCATGATCCGGCGATGGATCGCGTCATCACCGTGCTGCTCAACCTGGCGTCCGAACTGTGGATCCAGACCGAGCGGGTGGAGACGCTGAATGCGATCATCCTCGACAAGGGGGTGGCGAGCGAGGCCGATCTCGCAGCGGTGATCGATCGCGACGACGGCACGCGCGAAGCACAGCTGACGGCCTTCGTGTCGCGCGTGCTCGCGCCGCTGCGCGAAGTCCAGGGCTGAGCCCGGCATTCCCCCTCCCCCGCTTCATGAAAAAGGAGCGCTGCGATGCGCATCATCGTGCTTTTCAAACTCAAGCCTGGTGTCACTCGCGACGATTATGAGGCCTGGGCGCGCTCGCGCGACCTGCCCACCGTGCGTGCCCTGCCCTCGATTGCCGCGTTCGACGTCTTCCGCGCGACCGGTACCTTGTCGGGGGAAACCCCGCCCTATGACTATATCGAGATCATCGACGTGAAGGACATGGAACGCTTCGGCGTGGATGTCGCGGCCGATCCGATGCCGGCGATCGCCGCGGAGTTCGGCACCCTTGCCGATGCCACCTTCATCCTGACGGACGCCCTGTGAGCACCGGTCGCTTAGAAGGCCGGGTCGCCGTCGTCACCGGCTCGGGCCGCGCCAACGGGCTTGGCGCGGCGATCGCGCGACAACTCGCTCAGGAAGGTGCGACGCTGGTCATCTCCGATCTCGACGGCGATGCCGACGGGGTGAGCGACGCGATCGTCGCGGCCGGCGGCAGAGCATCGGCCTTCGCCTGTGACGTGAGCGATCCCGAGCCGGTGCGTGCGCTCGCCGCCCATGCGGCCGAGCGCCATGGACGGCTCGACATCTGGGTGAACAATGCCGGCATCGGCAACATCATGAAGCCGCTGCTCGAAGTCTCTCCGGACGACTGGAAGAGGGTGATCGACGTCAACCTGAGCGGTGCCTTTTTCGGCCTGCAGGCGGCGGCGGCGATCATGATCGACCAGGGTCAGGGCGGGCGGATCATCAACATCGCCAGCCAGGCCGCCAAATCGGGCTTCCCCTTCGCCCAGGCCTATTGTTCATCGAAGCACGGGCTGGTCGGCCTCGTCCGCTCGGCCGCGATCGAGCTCGGCGCCCATGGCATCACCGTCAACAACGTCTGCCCCAATCATGTGACAACCGGTCTCGGCGCCTGGCAAAACGAATATTTCGCGGCCAAGACCGGGCGCTCGGTCGAGCAATATCTGGCCGACATGGCCGCGCGCATCCCGATGGGACGCCCGGGCCTGCCCCTCGATACCGCGATGGCCGTGGCATTCCTCGCCTCCGACGAGGCGCGATACATCACCGCGGAAAGCCTCAATGTGTCGGGTGGCGAAGAACCGCATTGAGCGCGGCGCTGACGTTGTCCTGCCGATCGAGGTCGTCGATCAGTCCGGTCAGTTCCCCATGCTGATCAGCGGCACCCGCGAACGCCATGCAGGCATGGGCCTTTTCAAGATGCTGTTCCCGGCTGAGCGGGTTCTGCGGAGAGCCGAATTGCGCCGTGATCCGTTCCTCCACCAACGATCCGTCGCGCAGCGTGGCGATCGCGACGGCCGGCGTGAAGGCGGCCGGATCGACATTGTCGTCGACCTCCACCGAAATCCGGCCGGCAAGATCGAGGAGCGCCACATCCGAGCGGCTGGCCTCGTCGAAATCGCCGAGCCCGATCGTTCCGCGCATCAGGACCACCGCGCCGAGCCAGGGAAAGCACAGGCGCGCATAGGCCGGCGACATGGCGGGCCGGGCCACCCTCCCCACCAGACGCGCGATGAGCGGCGGCGCGCGATAGACCAGGCTCTCGATATCCGCGGCAAGGATGGCGTGGTTGGCCAACAATTGCTGGGTCGCGACGATCGCGCCATGCGCCGCGCGTCCGGTCGGAAAGGGTTTCCAGCTCACCTCCTCGATCCGATGGCCGGCGGCAAGACTGTCGCGGAGCCGCTGGATGTCGAAGCCCGCCTCGAACAGGGTCAGATAGCCGAACGGTCCCTCGATCGAACCGCGCGGTCCGGGAAGGCCTGCGCAGGCAAGATCGACCGCCTGGACCGCGGCCTTGGCCGCCTGGGCGATCTGGACCGGCAGCGTCGGCAGCCCCTCGACATGCGCCTGCATCGTGCCGGCGGCGAACGCCAGCGCATAGCCCAGCGCGTTGCAGCTGGTCTCGAGGCCCAGGCCGCGCAAGCGGGCAATCGCGGCCACCGAGCCGAAGATGCCGGCGGTCGCTGGGCGAAAGAAGCGCAACGGGGTCGTGGCGGCGAGCCCCAGCCCCACGGCCACATCGACACCGGCGACGAGAGCGGTGAGGAATTCCGAACCCGACACCGCCATCCCCCGGTCCGCCGTGGCCAGCAAGGCTGCAGCGATCGTCGCCAGCGGATGGACGACGGCGGGCTCGTGGACGCAGTCATATTCCTGGGAATGGATCTGGAAGGCGTTGACGAAGGCGGCATCGGCCGGCGGCAGCCCCGTTGCCCGGCCGAGCACCCGGCATGCGCCATTGTCGCCGCTCCAGCCGGCGGCGGCGGCGAAGATCTGGTCGGCATAGGGTGCGTTCACGCCCGCCATGCCGACCGCCAGCGTGTCATGCAGGAAGGTCTTCGCGGCCTCCCTTGTCGGTACCGGAAGATCCTCCCACCGCAGTCCGAGCGCGTGGTGAGCCAGATCGAGCGAAGCGTCCAATTCCATCTCCTTCGGCAGGTGCGGGCCTTGTCGCGCGCGCCCGGCCCGAAACCCAACAAAATCCTGTTGTGACGCCCTTTCTCCACGGAGCGAGACCAATGCCCATCCTGCCAACCGAATCCGCAGACTTCGCCGTCAGCTTTCCCGTGGTCGTCGCCGGCGGAGGCGCCTGTGGTCTCGTCGCGGCGCTGGCGGCGCGCGATGCCGGCAGCGATGTCCTCGTGCTGGAAGCGGGCCCCATCCCGCGCGGTAGCAGCAGCATGTCGCTGGGCGCGCTATGCGCCAGCGGTTCGCGCGATCAGGCCCTGCACGGGGTCGATGACGGAGCGGAGCGCTTCTTCGACGATGTCATGGCCAAGACACAGCACACCGCCGATCCGACCATCACCCGCCTGATCGCCCGCGAATCCGGGCCGACACTGGACTGGCTTGAACAGGGCCATGGCGTCCCGCTGCGGCTCGATACCAACTGGCCCCCAGCTTTTGGCCATAGCCGCATGCGGATGCATGTGAGCCCGGGGCGCAGCGGCCTGGACCTGATGGATCGGCTGATCGTCGCATGTGAGAATGCGGGGGTCGTGATCCTGACTGACGCCCATGTCGCCGACCTCCTGGCTGACGGCGACCGGGTGACGGGCGTGCGCTATGCGCGTCCCGACGGATCGGTCGAGGCGGTGGGCTGCGACACGCTCATCCTTGCCACCTGCGGCTTCGGTGGCAATCATGAGATGATCGCTCACCATATCCCGGACATGGCCAAAGCGCGCTATTTCGGCTGGGAAGCCAATCGGGGCGACGGCATTCTGCTCGGGCAGGCCCTGGGCGGCGCCGTTGGCGATATGAGCGCCTATCAGGGGCTGGGCCTGCTCACGGAACCGCAGGGGATCGATCTCAATCCCCGCTTTCTCATCGAAGGCGGCATCCAGATAAACAGCGCCGGCCGCCGCTTTGCCCATGAACTGGACGATATATCCGGCCAGGGTGCACGCGTCATGGCGCAGCCCGGGGGCGTGGCGTGGATCATCTACGACGAGCGGATTCACTCCTCCTGCGCCGACCTGCCGCAATATGTCCAGCTCGGTACGGTCCTGGCGATGCAGAGGTTCGACAGCATCGAGGCCTTGGCATTGGCACATGGCATATCGCCACAGGGGTTGGCCGATACCATGGCCGAGATCGCATCCGCCGGGCCCGATGCTCTGGGAAGAAGCTTCGACACCACACCGCTCCGGCCGCCCTATCGTGCCGTAAAGGTGACCGGTGCGCTCTTCCATACGCAAGGCGGATTGATGATTGACGACGACGCCCGCGTCCTGCGTGAGGACGGCACGGCGTTGCCCAACCTTTTCGCAGGCGGAGGCGCCGCGCGCGGACTTTGCGGCCCGCTACCGTCTGGCTATCTTCCTGGCGCGGGATTGGCTTGCGCCATCACGCTTGGGCGTATCGCCGGACGGAGTGCCGCGAAACTGATTGGGGCGTAAAAGGTAAACCTGGTCGACCAACCCGCCGGCACCCCAAATGGCTGTCGGCAAGCGAGTTCATCGCGGGGATCTGCGCTCCACCGATCCGATCAAGGACGTACGTTCTTATTGCCAGACCGCAGGCGGTAGGACGCCTGTCCCGGAAAGCCGATAGCCTTGGCGGCCGGATCATCCCAGCCATAGGGATCCGTGCGGACGACGGCATTGCCGTCCTTGTCGATCAACACCGTCTGATAAAGCAATCGGACCGGGATTTGGACAGCGGTACGAAGCTTTCCTCGCCCGCGAAGCCCGGCGTCCCTCCCCCTTCCACCTCAGCAACGATCGACGCGACGACGCACACCCAGCGCCGCAGCCTCGCCGCGGGGCCGCAATGTCGCATGTTTGACAGATTGCGAATCCGGTTTGCGACAGCATTATTGAAGCTGGCATCGATTAGCGACCGGCAAAAAATATAACGTATTTACAGATACTTATATCTATATTCGCGTATCTTGACAAGAAACACATACGGTGTACCGTATACGAAACTTAAAGCACAAAAGGGGTGGTCAACATGATGGATGTTTTCGGTACGAAAAGTCGCGTTCGCACAGTCGGAATTTCGCTCGCAGCCATGATCGTGGCGAGCTTGTCGAGCACTCTCCACGCACAGACCACCCCGCCCGCCGACGAGGCTTCGGTCGAAGGGCTCCAGGAAATCACCGTGACCGCCGAGCGGCGCTCGTCGAACCTGCAGCGCACGCCGGTCGCCGTCGCGGTGATCTCGAACACGCAGCTGGCCGCTGCCGGCATCAACACCGTGCAGGACATCAAGATCGCGGCGCCGGGCGTCGAGGTTCAGTCGAACAACGGCTATGCGCTGCCGATCATCCGCGGCGTCGGCACCAAGGCGACCGGCGCGGGCATCGAGACCCCGATCGCGGTCTATGTCGACGGCGTCTATTATGCGACGCCGGTCTCCTCGCTCTTCTCGTTCAACAACATCGCCCAGGTCGAAATCCTGAAGGGCCCGCAGGGCACGCTGTTCGGCCGCAATTCGACCGGCGGCCTGATCCAGGTCACCACCAAGGATCCGACCCAGGAGCTGACCGGCCAGGCGAACCTGAGCTACGGCAACTACCAGACGCTGCGCGGCGCCGCCTATCTGGCCGGCGGGCTTTCCGAGAATGTCGCCGCCGACATCTCGGTCCAGGGCGTCACCATGGGCAAGGGCTATGGCAAGAACCTCGCCAACGGCAAGGACGTCTACAAGATCGACCGCGACATCAGCCTGCGGTCGAAGTGGCTGTTCACCTTCGGCGATCGCACCGAAGTGCGCGTGATTGGCGACTACACGACCGCCAAGAACAGCATGTCGACCCAGTCGGTGCCGGCCGGCGCGGTGGTGCCGCCCACCGGCCTGGTGTCGCCGAGCGCGGATTGGGACACCAACCTCGATACCCAGCCGCTGATCAAATATCGCGCGGGTGGCCTGTCGATGCGCATCGACCACGAGCTCGAGAGCGTGAAGGTGTCGAGCATCACCGCCTATCGCAAGTCGAGCTTCCGCAACCTGTTCGACTTCGACTTCTCGCCGCTGACCCGCCGCTCGGTCTACATCATCCAGCACGACAAGCAGTTCAGCCAGGAGCTTCAGCTGCTGTCGACCGGATCGGGCCCGATCAGCTGGACCGCCGGCGCCTATTATTTCAACGCCGACAGCGAATATGATCCGATCACCTTCAACTTCACCGACGGCACCTACCCCGCCGGCAACATCCGCAACACGGTGATCGCCAACCAGAAGACCGACTCGATCTCGGCCTTCGGCCAGGTCACCGCGGCGGTGACCGACCGGCTGAAGCTGACCGGCGGCCTGCGCTACACCTCGGAAAAGCGCTCGCTTCCGTCGACCGCCTTCTTCACCAACCCGGCGGGCGTGAACACGATCACGGTTCCGCAGCGCACCCTGTCGAACCGCTTCAAGAAGCTGACCTGGCGCGCCGCCGCCGACTATCAGTTCAGCAACGAGGTGTTCGGCTACGCCTCGTTCAATCGCGGCTTCAAGAGCGGCGGCTTCAACCCCAGCGGCCTCGCGCTGCCGCCGTTCAAGCCCGAGGTGCTCGATGCCTATGAAGCCGGCCTGAAGACGACGCTGTTCGATCGCCGCCTGCGCTTCAACACCGCCGCCTATTATTATGATTATCAGAACGTCCAGGTGCAGCGCGTGGTCGACGGCGCCAACGGCGTGTTCAACGGCGCGAAGGCGGAAATCTACGGCTTCGACACCGACATCACCTTCCAGGCGACCCCCGAACTGCTGCTGACCGTCGGCTATCAATATGCCCATGGCCGCTACAAGGAGTTCCCGGGCTCGGTGGTGGCGATCCCGCGCGCCGCGGGCGGCTACACGCTGGGCGTGGGCGACGTTTCGGGCAACCACACCGTGCTGACCCCGAAGTCGAGCCTGAGCACGACCGCGGCCTATACGGTCGAGCTCGGCTCCGGGAAGCTCAACCTGACCGGCAACTATTATTACAACAGCGGCTATTTCGCCGAGCCGGACAATGTGATCTTCGACAAGGCCTATTCGCTGTTCAACGCCTCGATCACCTACACGATGGACAATGGCGTCTCGTTCGGCGTGTTCGGCAACAATCTCAGCAACGAGAAGGTCGCCAACACCCATGGCGTCTCCGCCACCGGCGGCGGCCTGGGCGTCGAGCGCATCAGCCTGGCCCCGCCGCGCACCTATGGTGTCACGGTCGGCACCAAGTTCTGATGCGATCGCCGGTCGCTCCATCGCCGACAGGCGGAGCGACCGGCGTCGTCAGGTGACAGCATGACCCTCACCCATATCCTCGAAGAGCGTCCTGTCGCCTGGCGACAGGCGCTCATTGCCGCCCTGGTCCTGTCGGCGCTCATCGTCGACGGCCTCGACCTGCTGATGCTGGCGTTCGTCGCGCCGAAGATCATCGGCGAATGGCAGGTCGACAAGGCGCATTTCGGTATCGCCCTGTCCGCCGCCCTCGTCACCATGGCGGTCGGCGCCTTCGTCGGCGGCAAGGCCGGCGACCGGTTCGGACGCAAGGCGATGCTCGCGGGCAGCGTCACCTGCTTCGCGATCGCGACCCTGGCCACCAGCCAGGTCAACGACCTCACCAGCCTGACCCTGCTGCGCCTGATCGGCGGACTCGGCTTCGGGGCTGCGACCCCGAACGGCCTGGCGCTGGCCGGCGAATGGCTGCCGCAAAAGGCCCGCGCCGGCATCTCCTCGGCGGTGTCGGTCGCATCCCCGCTGGGCGGCATCCTCGCCGGCTGGCTGGTGCTCCAGTTCATCCCCGCGCTCGGCTGGCGCGGCTGCTTCATCCTGTCGGGGGTGATCGCCACCGTCATCGCGATACTGGTGATCGCCTGGCTGCCCGAATCCCCGGCCCATCTCGCCGCGACCGGCCGCGAGGCCAAGGCGCGCAGGGCCGTTGCCCGCATCCTCGGCGCCGATGCGGCGGAGCGGATCAGCTTCGCGCGCCCGGCTGCGCAACAGGCCGCCAGGCCGCGGCTGTTCGCGCCCGACATGGCCCGCTTCCATCTCGGCCTGTCGATCGCCTTCTTCTCCTGCTCCTATGTCACCTTCGCGCTGTCGAGCTGGATCTCGGTGATGATGGTGCAGCTTGGCCTCGGCTTCGCCGACGCATCGCGCGGCCTGCTTGCCTTCAACATCTTCGCGGTCGCCAGCGCCTTCGTCATGCCGACGCTGTTCTGGCGGCGCGGATCGCGCTTCACGATGATGATCGCCGCCTTCACCACCCTCGCCATGCTGGCCCTGATCGGCTGGACGGCCGGCGTCGGCGCCGACGGCCGGGGCACGCTGCTGCTCGCGGCCGCCGGGCTTGGCCTGTCGCAGGGCCTGTTCAACGCCGCCTTCTATGCGCTGATCATGTTCGTCTATCCGCCCAGCCTGCGCGCTAGCGGCGCCGGCTATGCGATGATGATCAACCGGGCCGGCGGGGTGGTGTCGATCGTCACCAGCGGCATCGTCATGAATGCGAGCCCCGGCTCGGTCCTTCCCTTCCTCGGCACCCTCGCCGTCACCATCGGGATCAGCCTGGCCGGCGTGCTGCTGATCGACCGGCATGTGGCGGCGCGCGCGCTGTCCTCTCATCCGGATAAAGCATGAGCGAGACCTCGATCGTCATCGTCGGTGCCGGCATCGCCGGCATTTCCATTGCCGAGGCCCTGCGCGATCTGGGCCATCAGGGCGGCATCACCCTGGTCAGCGACGAAGCCGCGCTTCCCTATGACCGACCACCGCTGTCGAAGGATGCGCTGATCGGCGGAACCCGCCCCGCGCTGCTCCGCGACGAAAGCTGGTTCGCCGAGCAGCGGCTCGACCTGATCCTGGGCGACGGCGCGGTCGGCGTGGCGGACCAGGCGCTGCTCCTCGCCTCGGGCGCGGCGATCCCATTCGACCGGCTGGTGCTCGCGACGGGCACCCGCGCGCGACGGCTGGGCTTGTGCGACGCGCTGGGCGACGGCGTCCATTATCTGCGCACCGACGCCGATGCCGAACGGTTGCGCCCGGCGCTCCGCCCCGGCGCCCGCATCGCCATCATCGGCGGCGGCGTGATCGGCCTGGAGGTCGCGGCCTCGGCCTGCGCGCTCGGCGCGACCGCGACGGTGATCGAGGCGGGCGCCCGGCTGATGGGCCGTTCGCTCTCGCCGGCCGGCTCCGCGGCGCTGGCCGATCATCACCGCGCCTGCGCGGTGGACCTGCGGCTCGGCATGGCGATCGCCGGGCTTCGCCGCGACGAGGATGGCACCATCGTCATCATGCTGGCCGACGGCGAAGACATCCCGGCCGATGCCGTGGTTGTCGGGATCGGCGCCGAACCCAATGTCGACCTCGCGCTCGCCGCAGGCCTGGCGATCGAGGATGGCATCCTCGTCGATGCGCAAGGGCGCACCAGCCGACCCGACATCTTCGCGATCGGCGATGTCGCTCGGTTTCCGAGCAGTTTTCACGGCGCCGCGATCCGGATCGAGCAATGGCAGCACGCGATCGACCATGCCCGCGCCGTCGCGGCGGCGATGCTGGGTGGCGAGGCGCCTTATGCCGATATGCCCTGGTTCTGGAGCGATCAGGGCTCCCTTGCCCTGCAGGTCGTCGGCCGGACCGATGGCGATGTCGAGATCGAGCGCCCCGAAGGCGCCGGCCGCGTGATCTTCCATCTCGACGGCGGGAAGCTGGTCGGGGCGACGAGCTTCAACCTGCCGCGCCTGCGCCGCCCGCTTGCCAAGCTGATCGGCGCCACCATCGATCCCGCGATCCTCGCCGACAGCGCCACCGACATCAAGGCGCTCGCCAAGGGTTGAAGTGCCCGTACCCGGCCGAAGCCGGGTACGCTTTCATCCCCTTCCCGTATCAGCCGGCGACCGGCTGATCCTCGCGCATCACCTGCTGGAAGGCATCGAAGAACTCGTCGATGTTGCGGCGCGCGACGCTGCCGAACAGCTTGTTGCCGACCGCGGCCAGCTTGCCGCCGATCTGCACCGTGGCGACATAGGCCAGCCGGGTGGAGTCGCCCTCTTCCAACAGGGTGATCGTCGCCGATCCCTTGGCGAAGCCGGCGGCGCCGCCCTTGCCCTGGCCGGCGAGCACACAGCGCTCCGGCTCGGCCATCTCCTCCAGCGAGACGCCGCCCTGGAAGGTCGCGCTGACCGGGCCGACCTTCACCACCATCTTGCCGGCGAAATCGGTCTCGGTGGTGCGATCGAGCTCGCTGCAACCGGGGATGCAGCGCTGGAGCACCGCCGGATCGATCAGCCGGTTCCAGACCTGCTGGCGCGAGCCCGGCACCAGGATTTCGGCTTCAAGTTCCATGTTCAGTCTCCCATCTGGTCGCCGCGAGCGGCGATAACGGCTTCGAGGATGCGGTCGGGGGTTATCGGCTGGCGGGTGACTTCCGCCCCCAGCGGCGCCAGCGCGTCGTTGACCGCGGTCCAGATCGCGCCGATCGCGCCGACGGTGCCCGCCTCGCCCGCGCCCTTGGCGCCCAGCTCGGTCTCGGTCGCCAGCGTCTCGATATGGCCGATGTCGATGTCGGGCATCTCGCCCGCCATCGGCACCGCATAGTCGGCAAGGCTGCCGTTCAGCAGCTGGGCTTCCTCGTCATAGCGGCAATGTTCGTAGAGCGCGGCACCGATGCCCTGGATCGTGCCGCCGCGGATCTGCTCGTCGACGAGCAGCGGATTGATGATCCGTCCGCAATCCTCGACGACATGATAGCCGATGATGCGGACCAGCCCGGTGCCGACATCGACCTCGACATGCGCCGCATGGATGCCGTTGGCAGCGATATAGGGGTAGGATCGCGGCACATAGTGCCGGGTGACGGTCAGTTCGGGCACCGGATCGAGCGGCAGCTGATATTGGCGGAAATGGCCGATCGTGCCGATCTCCGACAGGGGCAGGCGCGGGCCGCTCACGTCGGTCACCATGCCGTCGCGGATGTCGAGCGTCTCTGGATCGGCCTGGAGCAGGCTGCCCGCGATCGTCAGGATGTTGCGGCGCAGATCGCGCGCTGCCAACAGCGCCGCCTCCCCACCGATCGCGATCCCGCGCGATGCCCAGGCGCCGCCGCCATAGGTCGTCCCGCCGGTGCTGCCAGACGTCACCATCACCGCATCGAGATCGATGCCGAGGGTGTGGGCGACGATCTGGGCGATGCCCGCGCCGGTCCCCTGCCCCTGGTCGCTGGCCGACGTCTCGCAGCTGATATGCCCCGAAGCTTCCAGCCGCAGCGAACAGCCCTCGCCCGCCGCGATCGACACCTGGTTGCCGCCATAGAGGCTCGAGCCGATCGCGGTCAGCTCGACGAAGGTGCACAGGCCGATGCCGCGATAGATGCCCTGCTCGCGCAGCTCGGCCTGCTCGGCGCGCAGCCGGTCATAGTCCATCCGCTCCAGCAGCCCGTCGAGACAGGCTTCGAGCGAAAGATCGCCGACCTGGAGCCCGGTCGGCGTGGTGCGCCGTCCGCCCGATGCCGGAAGATAGTTGCGGCGGCGCAGCTCGGCCGGGTCCATGCCGATGGCGCGGGCGGCCTTGTCCATCAACTGCTCGGTCACCGCGGCTGCGATCGGCTGGCCGACCCCGCGATAGGTGCCCGTTGGCGGCTTGTTCTGATAGGCGCATTGCAGGGTCGAGCGCACCGCGGGCAGCGTGTAGGCCGCCCCCATCATCTGCATCGCCTGCAAGCCCTCGCCCACGCTGCCGCGCGGATAGCTCGACACCGCGCCCAGCCCGAACAGCGAGCCTGCGTCGATCGCGACGATCTTGCCCTCGGCATCGACGCCCAGCCGCGCACGCACCCGCGCTTCGCGCGCCTGCGCATCGCTGACGAACGCCTCCATCCGGTCGGCGATGAACTTCACCGGCCGGCCGAGAATCTTCGATATCGCGCAGGTCGCCATCTCGTCGGGATAGGCGTGGAGCTTGATGCCGAAGGCGCCACCGACATCGGGGCAGCGGACATGGACCCGGATCGCATCGATGCCGAGATGATCCGCGAACAACTCGCGCATCATGTGCGGAACCTGGTGCGACTGGACGATGTCGAGCGTGTCCTGCCCCGAGCGATAGTCGGCGATGATCGACCGGCATTCGAGCGAGACGCCGGCCTGGCGGCCGAAGTCGAATTCATGCTCGACGATCGCGAAGGCATCGGCAAAGGCCGCGTCGACGTCGCCATGCACGATCCGCATGTCGAGCGCGAGGTTCGACTCCTCGGTCGCGAGGCGCGGCGGTGCATTCTCCGCCAGCGCGGCCTGGGGATCGGCGACGACCGGCAGTTCGTCGATATCGACGAAGACGGTATCGGCCGCATCCTCGGCCGCCGCGCGGCTGGTGGCGACGACGGCGACGATCGGCATGCCCTGCCAGAGCACCTCGTCGATCGCGAGGATCGGCTGCACCGCATTGCGATAATGGGGCAGCGCCGCATGGTTGACCTGGAACGGCTTGCACACCGCGGCGATGTCCTTGCCGTCGAACAGGCCGACGACGCCGGGCATGGTCCGCGCCTCGTCGGCATCGATCGACAGGATCCGGCCGTGCGCCATCGCGCTGCGCACGAAGGTGACATGCAGCATCCCCGGCAGCACGATGTCGTCGGTATAGCTCCCCTGCCCCGCCACCAGCCGACGCGCGGTCGAGCGCGGGCGCGAGACGCCGATCAGTCCGTCGGGTGCCTTCATGCCCGTTCGCTCGCCGTCGCCTCGATCGCGTCGACGATCGCCTGATAGCCGGTGCAGCGGCAGAAATTGCCCGACAGCGCATCGCGGATCACGGGACGCGACGGACAAGGATGCTCCGCGAGCAGTTCCGCTGCGGTGAAGATCATGCCGGGCGTGCAGAAGCCGCATTGCATCGCGTTGCGGGCGACGAAATGGCGCTGCAGGTCGGCACATTCGCCGCTGCCGGTCAGCCCCTCGATCGTCACCACCTCGCCCCCGTCCGCCTGCACCGCCAGCATCAGGCAGCCGCGCACCACGGCGCCGTTGACGCGCATCTGGCACGCCCCGCACACGCCATGTTCGCAACCGACATGCGAACCGGTCAGCCCCTGCGTGTCGCGCACGAAATCGACGAGGCTGGTCCGCACCGGCACCTCGGCCTCGACCGGACGCTCGTTCAGCGTGAAGGTGATCGTGACCCGATCGCTCATCAAAGCAACTCCCCCAAGACGCGGCGAACCAGCGTGGCCGTCTGCAGGCGGCGGACCGCGTCCGAATCCATCGGTTCGATATCGGCGGCGACCGCGTCGGCGACCTGCCCGATCAGCGCCTCGTCGAGCGTCTGTCCTTCGGCGATCTCGCCGGCCACGGCCGAGAGCCTGGCGCAGGGCTCGCAGCCGAAGGTGACGAGCCGCAGGTCGCGGACGATGCCGCAGGATACCCGGGCCGTCGTGGCGATCCCGACCTGGGGGAAATCGCCATGCCGCACCGCGATCTCGCCGAAGCCGATCCGCATGTCGGGCGCCGGCGCCGGATAGCGGACCTCGACGAGGATATCGCCGGGTTCGCGCGGGGTTTCATAAGGCCCCAGGAAATAGTCCCCGGCCGCGATCTCGCGCCGGCCTTCGCTGTTGGCCAGGGTCAGCGTCGCGTTGAGCGTCACCGCGCAGGCCGGCATCTCGGCGGCCGGATCGGCCAGCGCCAGGCTGCCGCAATGGGTGCCGCGGTTGCGGATCGCCATATGCGCGACATGCTCCATAGCGCGGGCGATGAGCGGTGCGCGCTCCGCAACGATGGGCGATCGTTCGATATCGGCATGGCGCACCAGCGGGCCGAC
This sequence comes from uncultured Sphingomonadaceae bacterium, assembly GCA_963540925.1. Lineage (GTDB taxonomy): Bacteria > Pseudomonadota > Alphaproteobacteria > Sphingomonadales > Sphingomonadaceae > Rhizorhabdus. The sequence goes on along the minus strand of CAUTRN010000039.1, from coordinate 43,735 downwards.
CCGGAAGCCGCCATCGTCGAGCGGCTCGATACCGATGAAATCCTCGACCCGGTTGATGTCGACGAGCAACGATGGCCGCGCCAACCGCATGTTGAGGGTCGCCATCAGGCTCTGCCCCCCCGCCAGGACCTGGGCCTCCTCGTCGGCCGCCAGAAGCGCGCAGGCTTCGGCCAGCGTCCTGGGCCTGGCATATTGGAAAGAGGGGGCCTTCATGACGACATAGGCCTAGTCCTGCGCCTCCTGGAACGTGGCGATGATCGCGTCGCGAGCGGCCTGGAGGACCAGGGTCATCGCCTGCGCGGCGGCTTCACCCTCCTGCGCGATCAGCGCTTCGAGCACCGAACGCATCCGCTGGCGCGAAACGCTCTGCCACTTGCCGCCGACCAGCGTGCGCTGGCGGACATAATGGACATGGTCTTCATAGAGCCGGATCGCCTGACCCAGCCGCTCGTTGCCGGCCATTTCGAACAGGGTGATGCGCGCCGCGCGGTGGGTTTCCGGATAGGTTTCCGGATCGCCTTCCTCGGTGAAATGATTTTCCAGCAGCGTGCGCAAGGTACGGAGCTGGCGCGGGGTCGCGTTCTCGGCCAGCCGGCGCATCGCCTGCGGCTCCAGGCACATCCGCACCTCGAACACGTCGGCGATATCGTCCGCCGTATAGCGCGGCAGGCTGAAGCCCCGACCTTCCTGGATCAGCAGGCCATCGCGCACCAGCATCGCCAGCGCCTCGCGCGCCGGCGTGCGAGACACGCCATAATCGTCGGCGATCGCCTGTTCGCCGACCTTCCCGCTTGCCGGAAACTCGCCATTCTTGATGCTCTCGCGCAGGCGCTCATACACCTGGCTACGCAGGTCCGGCGCGCGTTCGATCGACTTTGCCTTCGTGGCCATCAGAATCCCTCCACAACATGTGTGGGAAAGGCCATAGCCGTCTTCGTATCGCGTATACAGTAGTCGTAATGCACTATTGCGGATCCAGCATCGCCGCCTGGATCGCATCGCGTTCCATCGCCTCGCCCAGGGCGAGCATCATCAGGATCCGCGCCTTGTGGGCGGCCAGCCGGCCGGCAACGAGGATGCCGTCGCGGACATTGTAATCCTGCACCGGCAGACCATCGCGCACCGCACGGCTGGCGACGACCACGAGCACGCCGGCACCCGCCGCCTCGACCAGCGCACCACGCTGGCCCGACGCAACCCGGCCGGGGGGCAGCGCGACGGCGACGAGCCCGGCGCAGCCCGCGGCCATGAACGCATCGATCGCGACCCGATCGGCCCCGGCATGCGACAGAACCATGTCGACCCGCGCGGGCGTCGCGGCGGGCACGAAGCGGCGCTCGGGAAGCGGCGCGACCGGTCGCAGCAGGGCGACGCCGCCATCGGCCTCGACCCGGCCGACCGGGCCCAGCGGCGAGGTGAAGGCGTCGACCAGGAAGTTGGCGGACTTGGTGACGTCGACCGGATGGTGGACCTCGCCGTTCATCACGACATGGACACGTCCGCCGCCCAGCGCCGGACAGGTGACCGCCGCCAGCGCCGCACGGACATTGGGGATGGCGTCACTGCCATGGGTGCCGATCGGCCGCTGCGCGCCGACCACCGCGATCGGCACCGATCCGGTCCAGGTGAGGTGGAGGAAATAGGCGGTTTCCTCCAAGGTCGCGGTGCCATGGGTGATGACGATACCGGCGAGTTCCGGATCGTCGCACACCGCCTGCTCGGCGACGGCCAGCAATTCGCACCAGTCGGCCCAGCCGATCGCGACGCTGCCCAGCGCACGGAAGCGGATCGGCAGCATCTCGACGCCCGGAAGCAGGTCGCCCAGGTCTTGCGCCAGTTCGGCAGCGTCGCGAACGATGCCGCTGTCGGCATAATCGATCCAGTCGAACGGATGGCGCGCGCCCATCGCGATCGTACCGCCAGCGGCGATCATCGCGACCCGCTTCGCGCCGCTCATGCCGGCAGCTCCACATAGACCGCGTCGCCGTCGACCCGAACCTCGTAGCGGCGCGTGTCGCGGGTGATCGGCGTGCCGCAGGCCCTGCCGTCGCGCAGGTCGACCAGCCCAGCATGCAGCGGGCATTCGATCAGGCAGCCGTCGAACTCGCCATCGGTCAGCATGGCGTTGCCATGGGTGCAGATATTGTCGAGCGCGTAGATCGCGCCATCGACCCGGAACAGGCCGATGTGGAAGCCCTCGGTCTTGAAGGCGACGCGGTCGTCGTCGAAATCGTCGAGCTGCGCCGCGAGGACCCAGTTGCCGCTCATAGCGATCCGGCCTCCACCCGCACCGGACCGTGCGCCCGCATCGCGCCGACGATCTCGCGCACCGAGGCGAAGCCCTGCTCCCGACAATAAGCTTCGATCCCGTCGATCACCCGCCCCATGGTCGACACCGACACGAAGCTCGACGTGCCGACCTGCACCGCGCTGCAGCCGACCAGCAGATATTCGATCGCGTCCTCGGCGCTGGCGATGCCGCCGCAACCGATCACCGGGATGCTCACCGCCTGCGCCGTCTGATAGGCCATGCGCAGGATCACCGGCTTGGTCGCCGGGCCGGTGATGCCCCCCATCACCATGCCGAGCTTGGGCAGGCGGGTGCGGACGTCGACCCCCATCGCCAGCATCGCATTGGCGCAGACCAGCGCATCGGCGCCGGCCGCTTCCGCCGCGCGGGCGATCTCGGCGATGTCGCCGACATTGGGGGTCAGCTTGGGCCAGATCGGCGTCTTCGTGGCGGCCTTGATCGCGCGCACCACATTGCCGGTCTCGTCGGGGTCCATGCCGAAGGCGCGACCGTCCTTCTTCAGGTTCGGGCAGGAGATGTTGATCTCGATCGCCGATACGCCGGGCACACTGATCCGCGCGGCGAGCGCCGCGAAATCCTCGACCGTGTCGGCCGAGATGCTGGCCACCAGCGGCGCGCCGAAGCGCTGGTAGAAGGGCACGATCTCCCGCAGGAAATGGTCGGGCCCCTTGCTGGGGATGCCGATCGAGAACAGCGTGCCATTGGGCAGTTCGGCGACGCGCGGCGGCGGATTGCCCTCGCGCAGGTCCTTGGTGATCGTCTTGGTGACGATCGCGCCCAGCCGGCCCAGGTCCATCGCGTCGGCCATGCCCTCGGCGATCGTGCCCGAACCCGGCATCACCGGATTGGCCAGCTTCAGGCCGGCGATGTCGACGCTCATGTCGACCGTCATCTCTACCATGACGGCGTCTCCGACAGGTTGAAGACCGGGCCTTCGTAGCAGACCCGGCGATAGGTGAGCTTGTCGCCGATCTCGAACGGGCGCACGCAGCAGAAGCACATGCCGATGCCGCACGCCATGTGCTGCTCAAGCGCGATCTGCCCTGCGATGCCCCATTCTGCGGTCAGCCCCTTCAGCATCTGCAGCAGCCGGTTCGAGCCGCAGGTCGCGGCGAAATCGAACGGCTCTGCGTCGTGCAGCCCGCGCAGCATCGGCGCGATCGCATCGACGTCGCTATTGCCGTCATGATCGGTGACGATGACGACATGCGCACCGACCTCGCGCAGATAGTCGGCCGACATGACGAGGTCCGGGGTCCGCGCGCTCAGCACTGCGGTGACCTTCGCCCCTTCGGCGATCGCCTGTTCGGCGAGCGGCGCCATCGTCGCCAGGCCGACGCCGCGCGCGACCATCAGCACATTGCGGTGGCCGGCATAGCTGAAGCCGCGGCCGAGCGGCCCGAACACGTCGAGCGTGTCGCCCGGCTGCAGGGTGGCGAGCCCCCGTGTGCCGTGGCCCTGGTTCTTGAACAGGAACTCGATCCGCCCCGCCGCGCGGTCGACGCGATAGATGCTCATCGGCCGGCGCAGGAACGGCGCAACGCTGTCGACCGCCGGGCATTTCAGGTGGAAGAACTGCCCCGGCACCGCTTCCAGCGCGGCGGCCGGCGCATCCAGCACCAGATGAAAATATTCGGTGTTCACCGGGGTGTTCGACACCACCGAACACAGCATTTCCTGTATCGGGTGATCGGTCGCCACCCTTCCCATGCACGTCATCGCAAGATCCCTTCGATACGCAGCCCATCCTGACCGCCGACGACCCGATCGATCCGGACGAACCGGACATGGTCGTGCAGCCAACCTTCGGACGTGCGCCGATATTGTTCCTCGGTATGGGCGGAGAGCAGCACCGGGGCGGTTTCCCCGGCCGGCACCCCCAGCTGCCACAGGCGCCAGCGCGCCCGGGCCGTGTCGCCGTCGACGTCGATCACCGGCGAGCCATAAAGATGGGTCGCATGGTTCCACGGCGGCGTGGCGAAGAAGCGGGCCAGCGCGTCGCGGCCGACGATGTCCCCGCCGAAATCGGCCCCGCCGGCCCAGCGGGCGTCCTCGGTGAAACAGTCCGCCTGCGCCCGCGCCGCCGCGACCAGCTCGTCCGGTGCGGCGCGCTGGAAATCGGTGCCATATTTGGCATCGGCATGTTCGGCGTAACGGGCCTTGAGTTGCTGGATTTCGACGATGGCGGCCGCCCGTTCGAGGGCGGTCGTGGACGAAGTCATGACTCCACCGGCATCGGCGCGGTCACGATCACCCGGTACAGCACGCCGCGATCGTCGCGGCAGGTCCAGCGGCGCGGCTCGCCCGGCGGGATGATGATCGCCTCGCCCTTGACCAGCTCGAAGCTCTCTTCGGAGGTCTCGATGTGGAAGCTGCCCTCCAGGATCGCACCGACCTCCTCGCCCAGCATCGGCGGCTCGGTGGGATGTTCTCCCGCCGCCAGCACGTTGATCGTCACGTCGAAGCTGCCGCCGTCGGTCGCGAAGACCGACCCCGGCTCGGCACCGGGCCACTGGACACCCGCCGCGAGGCGCTTGCAATCCTCGGTCATGCGCGATCCTTGAGCGGATAATAGGGGGCACTGTCCTCGGGACCGAACTCCTTGCGGGGCGGGGTCACGATGTTGAGCCGCATCGAGGCCCCGCCGGCGTCATAGCTGTTGCCGCCATAATGCGAGGTGCCGGCCGGGATGACGAGCACGTCGCCCTGGTCCATCAGATATTCGGGATCGGCGGCGCCATCGGCCCCCGCGCCCTGGAACACGCTGCAGCCGCCGCGGATCTGGAGCGAGATCTCCTCGCCATGATGATGCGACTTGGCCGGAAGATCGGGGCCCTTGGGCAGCACGAACTTGACCACCGACACGCTGATCGCGCTGCCGAAATAATGCTTCCCGTACAGACCGTCGGGAACCACCGCCTTCAGCCCGTCGTCGATCGCGAAGACGCGACATTTCGCCATGGGGACTTCCTTTCTCAGACCTTGGGGCGGAGGACGAAGTCCTCGACCGGCAGGAAGCGGCGCGGATCGAACCCGTCGATGACGCGCGGCTGGCGATAGAATTCGATGGCGGGCGCGACCTCGGCCAGCGACAGCAGCATCGCCATCAGATGGGCTTCCGCCACCGGCATGTCGTCGAGCGGGAAGGCGTCGAGATGCTCGACGATCGCATCGAGCCGCGCCATCATCGCGTCGCGGAACCGGACGATCTCCGCCTGCTGCGCGTCGGCGCGCTTGAGCATCCGATCGGTTTCGCGCGGCAGCGCCCAGTCGGCGAAGGGCAGCAGTTCCTCGAAGCCGCCGGGAAGGGTGATGTCGGCCATGTCGCTCATGCCCCGCGCTCCCCATTCTCGACCATTCGGCGCACGACTTCATATTGATGGCGAACCATCAGCTCATAGTCCTGCAGGATCATGTGCGTCTTGACGCCGGTCTCGCTGGCGGCCTGCGTGTCCTCGAGCGTGCTCATGTCCTCGAGCAGCACGTCGCGCAGCGCGACCTTCATATATTCCTGGTAGAAACGGCCGCCGACGGTCTCCACGTCGGGATAATAGACCCGCGCGTCGAACAGGTAGGTGTTGTGGGTCAGCGGCCGGAAATTATAGGCCTGGAAATAGTTCGGACGCAGCGACAGGTAGAAGTCCGGGAAGATCATGTTGATGTCGAAGGCCCAGGCCGGGTGCTTCGTCCAGTTCAGCCCCGACGGCAGGTCCGACGGCGCAACCTCGAACTTCGCGCCGCCCTTGCCCAGCCGCAGCGCCGCCGACGCGATCGGGTGGCTGTCCGCCACGCCGCCGAACGCCTTGGCGGCATCGGTGCCCTCATCGGTCGCCGCCTTCGGATTGCCGTAGACCGAGTTGACGTTGCCGCCCATCGACAGGCGGCGATGATGCTCGCCGCACAGGCCGTCGAGCGGACGCACCGCGCCATTCTCGTCGCGCCACATCGCATCGGCGATCGAGTTCCCGTGGACATAGGCGACGTGATAGGCCTCCTGGAAGGCGTCGAGCGCCAGCTTCCAGTTGCAGTTCACCACCGCCTGCCAGGAATAGCAGTTGGTCATCCGCTCGAAGGGATAGCCTTCGACGCTCTCGTACATCGGCCCCATGAACTCGCGCAGCGTCTGCGCGGGATTGGGATCGACGTTGATGAAGATGAAGCCCTGCCAGGTGTCGACATGGACCTTCGACAGGCCATAATCCTTGCGGTCGAGCCCGAAGAACAGATTCTCGTCGGGCACCCCGGCCAGTTCGCCCTTCAGGTCATAAGACCAGCCGTGGAACTTGCAGAAGAAGCGGCGCGCCTTGCCGTGGCCCGCGCAGGCGATCCGGTTCATCCGGTGCGCGCAGACATTGTGCATCGCGTGGATCGAACCATCCTTGGCCCGCGACACGATCACCGAGGTATCGAGCGCGGCGAGATCCTTGACGAAATAATCGCCGGTGTTGGGGATCTCCTCGACCCGGCCGACATGGATCCAGGTCTTCTTGAAGACGTGCTTCTTCTCGAGCTCGTAAAACTCCGGCGAGACATAGGGCTCGATCGGAACGGGGCCCGTGCCGAGCTCGGGATAGCGGCTGTGAAGCGTGGCGGTCTGCAGGTTCATATCGACTTCCGCAATCATGAATGGCGTATTCCGTATACGTTGTACGGAGGTCGGTCAAGCGGCTTTGCGGGTGGGACGCCGGACCGCGGGAACCTTGGTTTCCGCGGTCCGGCGAAGGTCGTTCATTTCGTGGGATTGGCCCGATAAATGGGCGTTTCTCCGCGCAGGACGCGGCCGACGTCGGCAAAGGCCTTGTCCATCGTCTCCTGCGACGACTGACGCGAGAAATGGGCCGCATGCGGCGTGAGAATCAGGTTCGGCGCCCTTCGAAGCGGGCTATCCGCTTCGAGCGGCTCGTTGACGAAGGTGTCGAGCCCCGCGCCGCCCAGCCGGCCGGCGACCAGCGCCTCGGCCAGGGCCGATTCGTCGATCAGGCCGCCGCGCGACGCGTTGATCAGGATCGCCCCCGCCCGCATCCGGGCGATCATCGCCGGGTCGATCAGATGATGGGTAGCGTCGGTCAGCGGCACATGGAGCGACACGATATCGGCCTCGGCGATCAAGGTCGGCAGGTCGACGATCGACACCCCATCCTCGGCCGCCCCCGCCGCCAGCATCGGATCGTGCGCGACGACCCGGAAGCCCAGCGCCCGCGCCGCCGTGGCGACCAGCCGGCCGATCTTGCCGAAGCCGACCAGCCCGAGCGTCTGGCGATCGATCCGGGTCATCCCGGCGCCGGCGCCCAGCGGATCCCAGCGGCCCGCGCGGATCGCCGCGTCATATTGCGGCAGGCGGCGGACCAGCGAGAGGATCATCGCCAGCGTATGGCTGGCGACCTCGTGGATATTGGCATCGGGAACGTTGGTCACGGCGATCCCGGCCGCGGTCGCCGCCGGCACATCGACCGTGTCGAGCCCGATGCCGAAGCGGGCAACGACCTTCAGCCGGGGCAGCGCGGCGATCACCCGTGCGGTGATCGGCTCGCGCAGCACCAGAAGTGCCTCCGCCTCGGCGCACTGTTCGATCAGCGCCTCCTCGGTCAAGCAGGTCTTCTCCTCGAACCGCGCATCGAGCCCGTCGAAGAAGGCGAGCTGCGCGGGGCCGGTCGGCAGGATGCCGTCGGTCTTGACGATCAGGGGACCCGCCATCGTCAGGCCACCGCCTCGCGCGCGGCAGCCATGGTCGCGACCATACCCGTGCCGAGGAAGATCGAATCGCTGGCGACGACGAACAGCGAATAGCCGGCGGCGGCCCAGCGGCCGACATCGGCGGTGGTCGGACGGAAGATGCCGGCCGGCTTGCCCGCCGCCTTGGCAGCCTTCGCGATCGTCTCGATCGCGGCGTCGAGCTTTGCCGCGCCATCGGGCCCCAGCGCACCGATCGAGGTGGCGAGGTCGAACGGGCCGACGAAGATCAGGTCGACCCCTTCGGTCGCCGCGATCGCATCGACATTGGCCAGGCCCTCGGCGCTTTCGACCTGCACGCACAGCAAGATCGCCTCATTGGCCGAACGCAGATGAGCGCCGGCATCGTAGCCATAGCGCGCCGCGCGGCCGGGCCCCACGCCGCGCTCGCCAACCGGCGGATAGCGGGTGGCCTTCACGATCGCCTGCGCCTGCTCGGCGGTCGATACGCGGGGGACGAGCAGCGCCTGGGCACCGCTATCGAGCGCGCTGGCGATCGCTTCGGCGCCATGCCCCGGCACCCGGACGAACGCGACCGTACCGCCCAGGTCGCAGACCCGCACCAGATTCTCCAGCCGTTCGCGGTCGATCGGCGAATGTTCGCAGTCGATGCACAGGAAATCAGGCTTCGCCTGGGTGCAGATTTCGAGCACCGTCGGATGGGGAATGCTGGCGAAGGGCCCGAAGACCGGTTCCCCGGCCTGCACGCGGGATCGAAAAGACGTCATCTGGCCTCCCATTGTCCTGAACCGGCGAGGAACCGCCGGCGACCGCGGGAGGCTTTCCGGATCGGGCCGGAAGCGTCTGTCAAAGTTACGACAGTTATTTCCTCAGTCGAGGAAGCGGTGGAGCGCGGCCCGGTCGAGGATGCCGACCCGCGCATAGCCCAGGGTGATCACCCCGCGTTGTTCGAGTTTGCGCAAGAGGGTGTTCACCCGCTGGCGCGTGACCCCGATCATGCCGGCCAGGTCGTCCTGGTTCAGATGGACATCGGCCCCGCTCCCCGTCGCGCCGCGACTGAGGCTGAGCAGGATGCGCGCGAGCCGCGTCTCCGCCGAGCTGCTGAGCACCGAGGTGAGATTGTTGGCCGCCCAGCGGCTGCGCGCACAGATCAGCAGGGTAACGTCGCGATAATATTCGAACGACTGCGCGATCAGCTTCTGGAAGGACGACATCGTCAACACGGCAAGCTCGGTACGGCCGACCGCCATCGCCTGGTTCGGGCGCGGCTTGTTGTCGAGCATCGACAATTCGCCGAACCAGCGGCCGGGCTGAACCACGATGCTGATCACCTGCTTGCCCAGCGCCTGATAGTCGACCAGCTGGATCTGGCCCGAGATCAGCCCATAGAGCCCATCGGGCGGATCGCCAGCCGAATAGAGCGCCTCGCCATCCTGCAGCCGACGGATACGGCACTGGCCGAGCATCTCGGCCCGACGATCCGGATCGAGCGATCCGAACCAGGCATCTTCGCCGAAGAAGGACAGATATTGGCTCGCTTCGCCCACGCCCGTTCCCATCACGACACCGAAAGGAACGGGCCGAGGCGCCAGTCTGCGCATTCGAGCCTGATAGCGCAACCATCCGATGTCATCATTGACGGGATCGGGTGAGGGATAACCATCCCGGCCGCCCCCCTGCCCGTCCCGCCACCTCAGACCACCATGCAGACGCTTTTCTGCTCCAGATAATTCTCGACCGCGCCGGCGCCGGACTCGCGTCCCCAGCCGGACTGGCGGAAGCCGCCGAAGGGCAGTGCCGGATCCCAATAGCTGTGGCAGTTGATCCACACCGTCCCCGCCTTGACCCGCGCCGACATGCGGTGCGCCGCCGACAGGTCGTTGGTCCAGATGCTGGCACCGAGCCCATAGCTGGTATCGTTGGCGATCCGGATCGCATCTTCCTGCGTGTCATAGGGTTCGATGGTCACCACCGGCCCGAACACTTCGTCGCGAATGATTTCCATATCGGGACGCGTGCCGGTGATGACCGTCGGCCGGTAGAAATTCTCCGAGGCGGTGACCCGTTCGCCGCCGGTGACCAGCGTCGCGCCCGCATCGATCGCGCGGGCGACCATCGCTTCGACCCGTGCCGCCTGCCGGCCGTTGATCAGCGGGCCGAGCTTGGTGTCCGGATCCATGCCATGGCCCAGCCGCATCGCCCTGGCCGCCTCCGCGACGCCCGCGACGACCTCGTCGCAGATCGAGCGATGGGCGTAGATTCGCGATCCCGCGACGCAGACCTGTCCAGAATTGGCGAAGATGCCCATCGCCGCCCCCTGGATGGCGGAGGACAGATCGGCATCGGGCAGGATCAGCACCGGCGACTTGCCGCCCAGCTCCAGCGTCACCTTCTTCAGATTGTCCTGCGCCGCGGTCATGATCCGGCGCGCGGTGCCGATCGATCCGGTGAAGGCGATCTTGTCGACCCCCGGATGCCGCGACAGCGCCTCGCCCGCCTCCGCGCCATAGCCGGTGATGACGTTCACGACGCCGGGCGGCACCGCCGCCTCGATCAGCAGCTCGGCCAGGCGCAGCGCGGTCAACGGGGTGTCCTCGGCCGGCTTCAACACCACGGCACAGCCCGCCGCGAGCGCGGGCGCGAGCTTCATCGCGTGCATGATCAGCGGCGCGTTCCACGGGGTGATCGCCGCGACCACGCCCACCGGCTCCTTGGTCGTGAACATGCGGATCTCGCGACCCGCCGGCTGATAGTTGATGTTCGACGGGATGGTCTGGCCGGCGATCTTCGTCGCCATGCCCGCGAAGAAGCGGAACTGGTCGGCGGCGACGGGGATTTCGGCATAGCGGCCGAGCCAGAAGGGCTTGCCCGAATCCATCGTCTCGAGCTCGGCCAGTTCGTCGATATGTTCCTCGATCAGGTCGGCGACCCGCCACAGGATGCGCCCGCGCTCCGCCGGGGTCATGCGCGACCAGGGACCTTCGGTCAGCGCCCGCTGCGCGGCGGCCACCGCCAGGTCGACATCGGCAGCGCCCCCCGCCGGCACCTGCGCGAGCGGCCGGCCGGTGGCCGGATCGCAGGTTTCCAGCAGGCCACCTTCCACGGCGGACACCCACTGCCCGTCGATCAGGTGGCGACGCTCGCCGCTGCGCAGCCAGCGGGCCGCGGGGCTGTCGGACTGGGGCACGGACGTTACGGACATGATACGATCTCCTAGGCTGGGAGGTTCGGATCAGAGGCGGGGGCCCGCCGGGCGAGATGCCGATCGATGACCAGCGCCCCCGCCGCGCAGATCGCGAACAGGATGAGGACGGTGAGGAAGAAGGGGCTGGCGTCGTCCTTGCGCAGGCTGAGCAGCGCGCCGCTGCCGGCAATGGCGACGACGCCGCCGAGCCGCGCGGCCATGAGGCTGGCGCCAATGCCGCCCGCGCGGATCGCGACCGGATAGCCGAAGGAGACAACGGCATAGAGGACCGAGGTGATCGCGCCCTGGGTGATCGCGATGCCGAAGGAGATCGCCATCACGACCAGGGCCGAAACCTTCGCGCCCCCCGAATAGGAGAGGAAGGCGATGGTGAGCAGCGTCGCCGCGACCGTCATCCCGAACAGGATCAGGCCGATCAGCGTGCGCAGAGATCCGGCGCGGACGACGACCCGTTCGATCAGCAGCGCGCTGATCAGCGTGATCGTGTTGTAGGCGGTGAGCGCCTTGACCGATGCGGACAGGGTGAAGCCGAAGGAGATCAGGATCACCGGCAGCCAGCTCGCGACCGCATAGGTAATGAAGCTGGCGGCGAAGAAACAGAGCCAGATGCCGCCGGTGAAGCGACGAAAGGCGGGGCTCCACAGGCTTTCGGCCCTCCCCTCGTCGGCGACCGAGACGGTCGGAACGGCGGGTTCCTCCAGTCCCTCGGCGGGCACCGCGCCTGCGCCCAGCACCCGGGCGGCGGCACGCTCGGCCGCGTCCTTCCGCCCCCGCTGGAGCAGGAAGCGCCCTGATTCCGGGACCATGACGAGGGTGAGGGCACCGACGAGCAAGGTCAGCAATCCGCAGGCGACGAAGCAGCCCCGCCAGCCGAAGGACGGCAGCACCAGCAGCGCGAGGCCACCCGCGAGAAGGCCCCCGAAAGGCGCGCCGATCGACATCAGCGCCGCGACCTTGGCGCGGGCGCGCAACGGCAGCCATTCGGCGCTCAACGCCAGTGCATTGGGGGTGGCCGCGCCGAAACCGAGACCGCTGAGCAGCCGCAGGATCGTCAGCGAGGTGACATTCTCGACCATGCTGGTGCCGATCGTCGCCGCGCCGAACAACAGGGTGCTGAGCATCAGCACCTGCTTCCGACCCCATCGGTCGCCGAGCAGCCCGCCGAACAGCGATCCCACCGCCATGCTGCCGACCGCCGCCGACAAGGCGATGCCGAACATCGCCTTGCTCACCCCCCATTCGGCGATCATCGCCGGGGATACGAAGGCGAGGAGCTGGAGATCGGCACCGTCGAGGACGAGAACCGCAGCGCACAGCGCCACGATGATCAATTGCGCGGTGCCGATCCGCCGGCTGTCGAGAATGTCCGAGATCGTCACTGTCTGCCCCCCGTCGTCATGCCCAGGATGGGCTGGCTCCCGCCCCCGATCTGTCAAGCTTGCGACAGTTGCCCTCAGCCGGTGACGATCAGCGCGTCGAGCGCGATCGCCCCCTGCCCCACCGGATGGGCGACGAGCGGGTTGACGTCGATCTCGACGATGTCGGGACGCGCCTGCATCAGCGAACCGATCGAGGCGACGACGCTGGCCACCGCATCGACATCGACCGCCGGTGTGCCCCGGAAGCCGTCGAGCAGCTTCGCCGCGCGCAGCTTCCGGATCTCGGCGACGATCGTCTCGTGCGGCATGTCGGGGGTCAGCAGCCGGACGTCGCCGAGCGCCTCGACCCAGATGCCGCCCAGGCCGACCATCAGCACCGGCCCCCAGGAGGGATCGCGCCGCGCGCCGACGAGAAGCTCGAGCCCGCGCTCGCCCATCGCCTCGACCAGCAGTCCGTCAAGCCGCAGACCTGGCCGCGCCGCCGCGACATTGTCGTGCAGCTTCTGCCAGCCGGCGCGCACCGCCGCCTCGTCGGCGAGGTTGAGCAGCACGCCGCCGACCTCGCTCTTGTGCGGCAGATCGGCCGCCTGCGCCTTCATTACCACCGGAAAGCCAACCGCGCGGGCCAGCTCAACCGCCTCGTCCACGGAGCGCGCGAGCCCGCCCTGCGGTACGGCGATGCCCAGCGCCCCCAGCGCCTGCTTGCTCAGCCATTCGGCCTGGGTGCCATGGCCCAGCGCAGGCAGCCTGTCGGCGGCGATCGCGGGCGCGGCGGCGCGGGCGGCCTGGCGGATGCGTCCGACATGGGCAAAGCGCGCCAGCGCCCGCAAGGCCCGTTCGGTCGACCGCATCAGGATCACCCGATTGTCGCGGGCCAGCGCGACCAGATCGTCGGGCAGGGCCTTGTCCTCGCCATGGATCACATAGATGGCCGGCTTGTCGCTACCCCGCACGGCATCGAGGAACGACGACAGCCAACCCAGCGCGATCCCCGGATCGGTCATCGGCAGGGTTGCGAGCGCACTGCCGATCGCGGGATCGGACAACATCGTCCGCGTCACCGTGCCGATCAGCTCGGGCTGCCAGGCGATGGCGGTGCCGGCGTCGAGCGGGTTCTTCGGCGGCAGATAATCGGGTAGCACTTCCGCGAGCGACAGGCGTTGCGCTTCGGACAGCGGCGGCACGTCGAAGCCCAGCGGCTCGACATAATCCTCGATCAGCGCGCACAGCGCTCCCGAGGCTGTGACGATGCCGAGCCCACCCTGCGACGGCTCCGGAAAGCGTAGCAGCAGTTCGCCGAGGTCGAGCAGTTCCTCCATCGTCTCGACGACGGCAACGCCGGCGCGCTCGACGATCAGGGTCATCGCGGCATGGTCGCCAGCCAACGCGCCGGTGTGCGAACTGGTCGCCGCCGCGCCCTTCGCGCTGCGGCCGGGGTGGAGCAGGATCACCGGCTTACCGGCCGCCCGCGCCCGCGCAGCCGCCGCCAGGAAGGCGTCGGGGTCGCCGATCTGCTCGGCATAGATGCTGATCGCGCCGCTGCGATCATCGTCGACGAAATGGTCGAGCAGGTCCGCGACCGACAGCACCGCCTCGTTCCCCGTCGCCATCATGTAGGAGATCGGCACGCCGCGCCCCTGCATCGACCAGGCGATGTGCGACGCGATGCCGCCGCTCTGCGCGATGATCGCCAGCGCCGCCCCCTGTGCCACCGGCAAGGGGACGATCGGATCCTGCGGCACGAAGATGACCGGAAAGGCATCGACGAAATTCTGGTAGCCGATCGTGTTGGGCCCGAGCAGGGCAAGCCCGCCCTCGCGCGCGACCCGCGTGATCTCCCGCTGCTGCGCCCGCCCCTCCTCGCCCATCTCGGCGAAACCGGCGGCGAAGCAGACCGCGCTGCGGATGCCCTTCGCCACGCATTGCCGGACCGCGTCGAGCAGCGCCGGGGCGGGCAGGTTGAGCACCGCCATGTCGATGCCGTCGGGCAGCAGCGCGGCGTCGGTCAGCACCGGCAGCCCCTCGATCTCGCCGCCCGAACGGCCGACGAGGTGGATCGCGCCGGCATAGCCCGAGGCCAGCATGTTGCGCAGCACGACATGGCCGGGGCCACCCGGCTTCGACGACATGCCGATGATGACGACGCTCTCCGGGCGCAGCAGCCGGGCGATCCCGTCGGCGACGCCCGGGCGCTCCGTGGTGGCTTCGACGATCTCGATCATGCCGTGCGGCTCGGCTGGAACAGCAGGAGGTGGCCGCCATCCTCCATCGGCATCCAATAGGGCTCGATGCGCAGGCCGACCCGCAGTTCGGCCTCGTCGCAGTCGATGATGTTCGACATGATGTCGACGCCGACATCGAGCCGCGCGATGATCATCGCATAGGGCTCATGTCCGCGGAACGGACCATAGCCGCGCCGCGTCACCGAATAGCTGTAGACCTCGCCGGCACCGTCGACCTCGACCCATTCGAGATTGCGGCGACCGGTGGCGATGCTCACCGGGCGCGGGAAGAACTGGAACTGGCCGGTGTCGCGGCAGCGCTGCAGCAGCAGCTTGCGCTCGCGGGTCGCCTCCCACAGCGGGCGCGAGAAGTCATAGGGCTGGACGGGCGCACGGGCGATATCCAGCGTGTCGTTGAGTTTCGTCATGGTCGACCTCATGCCTCCGGAACGAGAAGCAGCGCGACACTGGACGTCCAGTTGCGCGCATAGGGAATGCAGCCGATCCCGGTGACCAGCGCGTTGCGCGTGTCGGCCACCTGGCGCGGGCCACCCGCGCCGAAGAGCTGCCGCACCGCCTCGATCAGATTTGTGCCGCCGCCGGCCAGCCCCGCCTGCCCGGCCGAGATCTGGCCGCCGCCGGTGTTGAGCGGTAGATCGCCGTCGAAGGCGAAATTGCGCTCATGGACGAAGGCGGCGCCCTGGCCCGGCTTGCAGAAGCCGAGCATCTCCATCTGCAGCATCAGCGCGATGATGAAGTCGTCATAGGGGTGGAAGGAGGCAACGTCGGCCGGCGTCATCCCGGCCTGGCGGAACGCCTTCTCGCCCGCACCGCGATGGCCGGTCTCGGTGATGTCGACCAGGCTGCGCGACCCGCCCAGATTGTTGACCTCGCCATAGCCGACCGGCACGACGAAGCGATCGAGCTGCTTGGCCTTGGCGATATCCCGGCGGGTGACGATCAGGCCGTTGGCGCCATCGGCCACCATCACGCAGTCGAGCAGGCGGATCGGATCGGCGATCATGCGCGAATTGGCATAGTCGTCGACCGTGATCGGCACGCGCAGCTTCTCGCAGGCGTTTTCGTTGAGCACGGCATGGTTGCGCTGCGCGACCGCCAGCTTGCCGAGCGCGGCGGTATCGAGGCCATATTGATGGTCGTAGCGCTTCGCGAGCAGCCCGAAGGCGCCCGGCGGCCCCATCAGCCCATAGGGATAGACCCATTCCTTCTGGAAGGCATAGTCGACGAAGCCATATTCATGGGTGGGCGTGTCGCTGTTGATCAGCACCACTGTCGAGCACAGCCCG
Organism: uncultured Sphingomonadaceae bacterium; assembly: GCA_963540925.1. Lineage (GTDB taxonomy): Bacteria > Pseudomonadota > Alphaproteobacteria > Sphingomonadales > Sphingomonadaceae > Rhizorhabdus. The sequence continues at coordinate 27,620 of CAUTRN010000039.1, read as the reverse complement.
GCCTGGATCGCCGCCGCCGCCCGGACCACGCCCGCGACCGCCGCGCAACCGCCCAGGTCGGTCGCGTCGACGAAGTCGAGCTCGAGGCCCAGGAAGTCGGTCATGCACTGCGCCCAGAAGGCCGACGTCGCCCCCGTGAGCGTCGTGGAGACGATCAGCCCGTCGACATCTCCCTTCTCGAAACCGGTTTGTTCGAGCAGCGCGTCGAGGATCTCGCCGGCCAGCTCATAGGGGTTGGATTTCAACCCCTGGGTTATTTTCGTTTCGGCGAATCCCCCGATGACGACGTCACGTAAAGCCATCATTTCCTCCAAAGTATGGCGTATACGGAATACATTTGCGTTCACCTGTCAAGCTCGATAACCGATGAGGAGCGAGACGGGGCGGCGAGAGTCGTGCCGAGGGGGAAGTGCGACCGATGGCTATTGCAAATGCTACGGATTTCAGGGCTTTCGCCCGCCGGCGGCTGCCAGGCCTGCTGTTCGACTATATCGATGGCGGCTCCTATTCGGAGGCGACCCTGCGCGCGAATATCGACGATTTCGCGCGGCTGAAATTGCGCCAGAGGGTCATGCGCGACATGCGTTCGCTCGACCTCGGTATCGAGCTGTTCGGCGAATCGTTGTCTATGCCGCTGATCCTCGCGCCGGTCGGACTGGCCGGCATGTATGCGCGCCGCGGAGAGGTCCAGGCGGCCCGCGCCGCGGCGGCCGCTGGCATTCCCTTCTGCCTGTCGTCGATGGGCTTGTGCGACGTCGAGGAGGTCGCCGCCGCCGGCACGCCGCCCTGGTTCCAGCTCTACGTCCTCGCCGACCGCGGCTATACGATCGAGCTGCTCGATCGCGCTTGGGCGGCCGGATCGCGGGTGTTGATGCTGACGGTGGACCTGCCGATCTCGGGAAGCCGCCCCCGCGACATCCGCAGCGGCTTCGCGGGCCCCCGGACATGGGCCTCGGAAGCCCGCAAGATCGCCGACGGACTCGCACGTCCCGCCTGGATGTGGGACGTCTGGCTACGCGGGCGCCCGCACCAACTCGGCTCGATGGCGGCGGCGATGGCCGGAAGTTCGGGCGCCCAGTTCGTCGCCAACAGCTTCGACCGCGGCGTCACCTGGGACGACCTCGCCTGGGTGCGCCAGCACTGGAAGGGCCCGATCATCGTCAAGGGTGTACTGGACCCCGAGGATGCCCGACTGGCCGTGGACGCGGGGGCCTCGACGCTGCTCGTTTCCAACCATGGCGGCCGGCAACTCGACAGCGCCTCGTCGTCGATCGCGATGCTCCCGCGCATCGCCGACGCGGTGGGCGACCGCGCCGACCTGCTGCTCGACGGCGGGGTCCGCTCGGGCCTCGACATCCTCAAGGCGCTTGCCAGCGGCGCTCGCGCCTGCTGCATCGGTCGCCCCTGGGCCTATGCGCTGGCGGCACAGGGCGAGGCCGGGGTCGCGCGGCTGCTCGCCATGCTGAAGGCCGAGCTGACCGCCGCGATGGTGCTCACCGGATGCAACAGCATCGCCGATGCCGGCCCCATGCTGCTCGATCACCGATCGACCCCATAAGATATCGCGGGGGGGGACATGTCGCGAGGGCGTAGGTGACCGACGCCGCCTGAATGCCACAGTCGCGTGGGCTGGTGCAGAGGGCCGATCAGCAAGGGATTGTCCAGCTTCGCGGCAGGCGTGACCGTGCCTACCCATGATGTCCCATCAACCGACAATGCCTTTCGGAGAATCGAACGGCCGCCGCCGTTCAAAGGTCCACAGAAACCCGCGCCCACATGGGGGATTCGCCCGATGGCGACGAGTGGTGCCGCGACCGATTTCTGGGCGCGGACAAAGGAGGCGGCCATGGCGGGTATCGCTGAGCATCTACTGGACGCGGATTACCTCTTCTCCGGCGGCTATCCGAGCGAGGCAACGGCGCGCCGGGCGCATGACGATATCGATCTGATCCGCGCCCTGCAGATGTATCGGGCCTTCTATCCCACCGTGTCCTGTGCCGCGATGTTCGCCGGCAATGCCGAGATCGGCGTCATCCCCAACGAAAGCTGGGGAAGCATGAGCACCCTGCCCCGGCATCTCGGCTTCACGCTGAACTCGGACACGCCATATGGCGGTTTTCTGCTCGATCTCCGCAATGGCCCGATCGTGGTGGAGATACCGGCGGGATTGCTGCTGGGAGCCGCCATGGACCTGAACCAGCGCTGGGTGGCCGATCTCGGCATCCCGGGGCCAGACGCGGGCAAGGGTGGCAAGCATCTGTTTCTGCCGCCCGATCATCGCGGCGAGGCCCCCGCAGGCTTCTTTCTTTGCCGAAGCGCCACCTTCAAGCTGATCGTCGGCATCCGTGCCATTCCGGAGCAGGGCGATCTCGACCAGGCCCTGGACCGATTGAAGACGGTCCAGGTGCACCCCCTGGATCCCGCGGCCGCATGGCCGGGCCTGCGGTGGGTCGACATGACGCCGATGCCGCAGGACACCACGCCGCTGCGCTGGGAAGACAATCTGGATTTCTGGAGGGCGCTGCACAAGGTGGTGGACAGCGAACCGCCGTTCGAAGGCTATCGCGAGCATTATGGAGAGCTCGCCAGCCTCGGCATCGCCAAGGGGGTCGCGTTCGAGCCCGACGAAAGGTCGCGCGGCATCCTGGCGGCGGCGGCGCGGCTCGGCTGCCGGCAGATGCGCGTCCAGTCTTTCGCGGACCGCCGCCCGGACCGGGTGGTGTGGCCCGACCGCAAATGGGAATGGGCCGGGCTGCGCTACGAGAATGGCTCGTTCGACACGCCCTATTACACCGATGGCTATGCGCGGGAGAAATGGTTCTTCCAGGCGATCGCCACCTCGCCGGCGATGTTTCGCCGCGACGTCACCGCCGGCTCGCTATACTGGCTGGGGCTTCGCGATGCGGAGGGCGCCTATCTGCAGGGTGGCGAGACCTACCGGCTCAGGCTGCCGCTACCGGTGCCCGCACGGCTGTTCTGGTCGATAACGGTTTACGACGCCGAGACGCGAAGCCAGATCGTCACCGAACAGGGCAAGGCCGCTCTCCGGTCGCTGTTCGAACTCCACGATCTCGACGGAGATTCGGTAGAGCTGATCTTTTCCCCCCACGAGCCCTCCGGCGAGGCTGCGGGCCGGTGGATCCGAACGACGGAGGGGCGAGGCTGGTTCAGCTATTTCCGCATCTATGGTCCTACCGGGCCGGCCTTTGACGGAAGCTGGCGTCCTGGCGATTTCCATAAGGATTGAACCCAGGCAGACGACGCCCGACCGCAGGCGGGGCCCTCAGCCGGTGGGAATGGTGACCAGCGGGGCGGTGCCCGTGCCGCTGCTATCGTTCAGGGACAGCAGGACCTGCGCGATCAGGAAAACCTGCTTGGAGGCTTCATCGTCGCCGTCGATCCAGTACCAGCGGCCCCGGAACCGCGCCGCCACATGGGGATTGGCCGGCTTGCGGGCACCGCTGTGGATCCTGATCATCGCGCCGGCGCCATCGTCCGCGGTCGCCCCCACCCCTTGCGCCATTTCCGAGAAGATCTCGAACATCGAACGGGTGCCGAGCGCGAGTTCGTCCGGATGCGAACGCGCTTCCCCGAAAAGGATGGTCAGCGCCTGGCCCGAGCCCGAGAGACCCAAGGCTTGCCGGAGGAACCGCATGTCGGCCAGCTGCTGATCGGTCAGGTCGGACGACAGCCGGCCCTGCGCCACAAACTGGCCGACGCGTTTCTGCACGTCCAGGGTAAGGGCGCCCTGCCGCTGCAGACGCCCCATCGCCCCCAGCACCGGTTCGAAGCTCTCGTCGCCGCGCCGGGCGAACAGCGGGCTGCGCGCGCCGTTGCTGATCCCGTTGATCGTCCGCACCGCGACGCGGAACAGCAGCTCCGACGACCAGCCGGATTCGATCATCCCCAGCAACGCGGCCGGCGAGAGCGGCGAGAGCAGGCTGCGCGCGAAGCGGTCCCCCACCAGCGGCGCATAGGTGATCGTCGGGGTCTCGCGCAGCAGCACGCTGCCGCCCAGCGAACCGTCGGCCTCATCGCTCGGCGGGTCGATCCCCAGGCCGGCGCTGAGCTGCCCCTCGCGGGTATATTGACTGATCACCGAACTGACGTCGAGGAACAGCGGCGCGTCGCCATAGCGCATCGCCACGATGTTGAGCAGCAGCTGCTCCTTGTTGGTCTCGCGCAGATGATTGGCATAATCCGATCGGTCGATCGCCAGCCGCTGGGGGCCGATGCTGGTGCATCCGGCCAATGGGAAAGGTCCCAACGCGAAGGCGGCCAGCAGAAACGCGGTTCGCCGCATCGATAATCCCCGAACAGATCCGTTCCCGCCCTACGCCGATCGCGCGGCGCCACCATCGGGCAAAACCCCGAGCCGGCGCAGGGACGACAGGCGAAGCTCCGGAACGAAGAGGCGACGCTTCCCCGCCCTTCGAACAGGATCAGGGATTTCCCCCGGCGCGCTCAGGCATGGCCCCGATCCTTCCTCCCCATCGAACCGCGTAGCTGTCGATCGGCACAGGTTGCGGAGCGAGGCGATGATGGCAGGGCGGCGCGGTACGAAGCTTGGCTCGGTCGGGATCGCCGCGACGGCCCTGGCACTGTCGATGGCGAGCGGCGCCCAGGCGTCCGAAGGCGGGACCAGCCTCTATCTGCTCGGATCGGGCGGGCCGGGCGCGGGCGAGGCAGCGCCGGTGAAGGGCCTCTTCTTCGGCAACACCGTCTATTATTATGGCGCCAATCCCAAGGTGAACCGCCAGTTCGTGGTCGGCGGCAACATCGTGGCGGGCATGGACGCCGACATCGTCGCCGATTTCATGGCGGTCGCCTGGGTGCCGACCCAGGATTTCCTGGGCGGCACGCTCACCCTCGGCGCGCTGCTGCCCTTCGGTACCCCGATCATCGACGTCAACGCGATCATCACCGGTCCGCTCGGCCGGCAGATCAGCGTGACGCGGCATGACAGCGCCACCATCGCCGGCGATCCGCTGGCCGAGGTCGCGCTCGGCTGGAAGACCGGCAAGCTCCACATCCAGGCGACGACCCTGCTGAACATCCCGGTGGGCAATTACCGCCGCGACAAGCTGGCCAACCTGTCGTTCAACCGCTGGGCGCTCGATGCCTCGCTGGCCCTCAGCTGGATCGATCCGGAGAGCGGCTGGGATCTCACCGGCAAGGGCGGCGTCACCTTCAACGGCGAGAACAAGATCACCGACTATAACACCGGCACCGAGGCCCATTTCGAGGCCTCGGCCGAGAAGATGCTGTCGAAGGCCTTCTCGCTGGGCGTGCAGAGCTATTATTTCAGGCAGCTCACCGCCGACACGGGGGCCGGCGCGCGGCTGGGATCCTACAAGGGCGAGGTGGCGGCCCTCGGCGTCACCGCGGCCTATCGCACCGTCCTCGGCCGATCGCCCACCACCTTCCGCATCCAGGCCTTCAAGGAGTTCGAGGCGACCAACCGGCTGGAGGGCAAGTCGGTGATGCTGACGATGAGCCTGCCGCTCAAGATGATCCTGCCGCCGCACGCGGCCGAGTGACGGTGGTGCCCGGCCGCCGCCTCCGCCCGCTGCTCTCCGCGCTGCTGCTCGGCTCGCTCGCGCTGTCGGGCTGCGCGACGCCGAAGCGGCTGCCCGCCGTGCCGGCCAACCTCACTGCCAGCGCCGACACCGGGCTCGGCCCGATCCGCTATCTGGTCGACGAGGATGTCGGCCCGATGGCGACCGAGGCGCTGGCCGCCGCGCGCCGCGAACAGGCCTGGCTCGCCTCACAAGGCCATGCCGGCACGCTACCGCCGCTCGACTTCCTCGCCATCTCCGGCGGCGGCGACAATGGCGCCTTCGGGGCGGGGCTGCTCAAAGGCTGGAGCGAGCGCGGCGACAGGCCGTCGTTCAAGGTGGTGACGGGGATCAGCACCGGCGCACTGATCGCGCCCTTCGCCTTCATGGGGTCCGACTATGACCATGTGCTGGAAACCGTCTACACCACCACCTCGCAGGCCGACATCCTGCGCAAGCGCGGCATCTTCAAGGGACTGACCGGCGACGCGATGGCGGACTCGGCGCCGCTGATGAAGCTGGTCGAGCGCTTCGTCGACCAGCCGCTGCTCGACAGGATCGCCGCCGAATATGCCAAGGGCCGGCTGCTGTTCATCAGCACCACCGATCTCGATGCGCTCCAGCCGGTGATCTGGAACATGACCGCGATCGCCGCGAGCCACGATCCGCGCGCGCTGCCGCTGTTCCGCCGCCTGCTGGTCGCCTCGGCCTCGATCCCCGGCATCTTCCCGCCGGTGATGATCGACGTCACCGCCGGCGGGCAGGCGCACCAGGAGATGCATGTCGACGGCGGCACCATCTCGCAGGTCTTCTTCTACCCGCCCCAGCTGGGCGAGGAGCTGCACGACGCGATCAAGAAGCGCCAGCGCACGCTTTATGTGATCCGTAACGCGCGGCTCGCGCCCGACTGGGCCGACGTGAAGCGCGGCACCGTGCCGGTGGCGGTGCGGGCGATCTCGTCGCTCACCCAGACCCAGGGGGTGGGCGACCTCTATCGCATCTTCGCGACCAGCCGGCGCGACGGCTTCGACTTCCACCTCGCCTTCATCCCCCCCGATTTCACCCGCCCCCATCCGGCCGCCGATTTCGACACCGCCTATATGCAGGATCTGTTCGCCGCCGGCCGCCGCATGGCCGCCGCCGGCTATCCCTGGCACAAGGCGCCGCCCGGATTTGCCGGGGAACGCTGACCATGGCGGACGCGGCGGAGAGCGGCCCGGGGGAACATCGCCTGCATGTCGTGGCGGATGTCCTGGCGGCGATCACCCTGTCGGTCGCGGCGCTGCTCAGCACCTGGGCGAGCTATCAGGCGGCCCTGTGGGACGGCGAACAGGCCGCTGCCTACACAAGAGCCGGCGCCGCGCGGGTGGAGTCGGGCCTGCTCGCCACCGAGAATGGGCAGGCCGAGGGGATCGACCTGTTCCTCTTCTCGCAATGGCTCGACGCCTTCGCCGACGGCAATGTCCGCCTCCAGCATTTCTACCGGGCCCGTTTCCGCCCGGAGTTCGCCACCGCCTTCGACGCCTGGCTCGCCCTGCGGCCCCAGCATGACCCGCAGGCACCGCCCAGCCCCTTCGCGATGCGCCAGTACAAACCCCATCTGAAGGTGCAGGCCGCCGCGATGGGCAGGCAGGCCGACCAGCTGTTCGCGGACGGCCAGCGCGCCAACGCGATCAGCGACAGCTTCGTCCAGGCCACGGTGCTGCTGGCGCTGGCGCTGTTCCTGGGCGGCATCGGCCAGACCTTCCGGCGGCTGACGCTCAAGCTGATGGTGACGGTGCTGGCTGCCTGCGCCTGCGCGGCCGGCATCGTCCGCCTGGTGGCGCTGCCCATCCTGCAGCCGGGCTGAGCAGGCGGCGCAACGGCACCCTCGGCATCCGGCCCTCGGGCATGTCGGGGTATCCACCGATCCCTGGCCCCCGCCCGGCCCTTTAGCCTGCCCATGATTCCACCAGGGAGGTTTCCATGCCGCGGCCGTTCAAAGGCAAGATCCAACTCGATATCCGGGATTCCCAGCCCGACTGGGAAGCCTATCTCGCCAATCGCGCGCCCGAAGGCGCGCCCAACGTCCTGGTCATCCTCTATGACGACACCGGCCAGGCCGCCTGGTCCCCCTATGGCGGACGCATCCGCATGCCCACGCTGGACCGGCTGGCGAAGAACGGGCTGATCTATACCCAGTGGCACACCACCGCGGTCTGCTCGCCCACCCGCTCCTGCTTCCTCACCGGGCGCAATCATCATGCCAATGGCTTCGGCACCATTTCGGAGGCCGCGAGCGGCTTTCCCGGCTATAACGGCCATATCCCGCTGGAGAACGGCACGATCGCGCACATCCTGCGCAACGCCGGCTGGAGCACCTTCTGGGTGGGCAAGAACCATAATGTGCCGGTCGACGCCTTCAGCATCGGCGCCAGCAAGAAGGCCTGGCCGCTGGGGCTGGGCTATGACCGCTTCTACGGCTTCATCGGCGGCGAGACCAACCAATGGTATCCCGAGCTGATCGAAGACAATCACTTTATCGACCAGCCCGCCCAGCCCGAGGATGGCTATCATTTCTCGAAGGACATCGCCGACAAGGCGATCAGCTTCATCCGCGACAGCCGCCAGTCGGAGCCCGGCAAGCCCTGGTATATGTGGTACTGCCCCGGCGCGAACCATGCCCCGCACCATGCGCCGCAGGACTATATCGACAAATATAAGGGCCAGTTCGACGACGGCTATGAAGCCTATCGCGAATGGGTGCTCGCGCGGATGATCGAGCGCGGCATCCTGCCGCAAGGCACTGAGCTGACCCCGATCAACCCGCTGCCCGACGACATCCTGCCCGAGGGCGATCGGGTGCGCCCCTGGAGCGAATTGTCGGCCGACGAGAAGCGGCTGTTCAGCCGGATGGCCGAGGTCTACGCCGCGATGTCCGAATATACCGACGTCGAGATCGGCCGGGTGATCGATTATCTGGAGGAGTCGGGCCAGCTCGACAACACGCTGATCTTCTACTGCGCCGACAATGGCGCCTCGGGCGAGGGATCGCCCAGCGGGTCGGTGAACGAGAATCTGTTCTTCAACGGCTATCCCGACGACGTGCAGCGCAACCTGGCGATGATCGACAAGCTGGGATCGCCCGACACCTACAACCATTATCCCACCGGCTGGGCGGTCGCCTTCTCCACCCCCTACAAGATGTTCAAGCGCTATGCCTCCTATGCCGGCGGCACCTGCGACCCGCTGGTGATCCACTGGCCGAAGGGGATCAGGGCGAAGGGCGAGGTGCGCCACCAATATCACCACTGCACCGACATCGTGCCGACCATCCTGCAATGCTGCGGCGTGCCGATGCCCGAGGAGATCGACGGGGTGAAGCAGTCCCCCCTGCCCGGCGTGTCGATGGCCTACAGCTTCGACCAGCCGGCCACGCCGACCGCCAAGCAGACCCAATATTATGAAATGGCCGGTACGCGCGGCGTCTGGCACAAGGGGTGGAAGGCCTCGACCGTGCATGGCCCGATGCCGTCCGACCAGGGGCATTTCGACCAGGACCGCTGGGAATTGTTCGACACCGAGGCTGACCGCGCCGAGGCCCGCGACCTGGCGGCCGAGCATCCCGAGCGGCTCGAGCAGCTCAAGGCGATCTGGTTCGAAGAGGCGAAGCGCAACAACGTCCTGCCGCTCAACGACGCCAGCGTGCGGATGATGCACGAGGAGCTGGAATTCCACGCCGCCCCGCCGAAAACCGGCCGCTACACCTATTATCCCGGCACCAGCGAGGTGCCCGAGGCCACCGCCGCCCGCACCCTGGGCAGCTCGTTCAAGATCCTCGCCGAGGTGGAGCTGACCGCCGAAAGCGAAGGCGTGATCGTGGCGCAGGGTTCGCGCTTCGGCGGCTATTCGCTGTTCGTGAAGGGCGGCAAGCTGGTGTTCGTCTACAACTTCCTCGGCATCCCGCCGGAGCAGCGGCTGGAATGCGCGCTGCCCGCGAACGGCACCCATATCGTGGGGGTCGACTTCGACCGGCAGGGCCATGGCGACCATGGCGAGATGCTCGGCCGCATGCGGCTGCATGTCGGCGACACGGTGGTGGCCGAAGGCGACTTCCGCACCCAGGCCGGCCATTATGCGCTGTGCGGCGAAGGGCTCTGCGTCGGCTATGACGGCGGCGACGCGGTGAGCCAGGACTATGGCTCCGCCTTCCGCTTCAGCGGCGGCCGGATCGAGAAGGTCGTCTTCGACGTGGCCGACAATGTCTATATCGACGTCGAGCGGCAGATGGCCGCGGCCATGGCCCGCGAATAGGGCGTAGGGGCTATCCCGGGACGATCCTCGGGATAGCCCCGGTGCCGCCCCCCGAACCGCCATGCGACCTTGCCTCCGCTGATCCACAGGAGGCCTTCATGCCCAAGCGTAAGCCGAACATTCTCGTGATCTGGGGTGACGATATCGGGCAGAGCAACCTCAGTTGCTACACCCATGGCCTGATGGGCTATCAGACGCCCAATATCGATCGCATCGCCCGGGAAGGCATGCTGTTCACCGACAGCTATGGCGAACAGAGCTGCACCGCCGGCCGCTCCTCCTTCATCACCGGGCAGAGCGTGCTGCGCACCGGCCTGTCCAAGGTCGGCATTCCCGGTGCGCCGATCGGGATGAACGACAAGACGGTGACGATCGCCGCGCTCCTGAAGGAGCAAGGCTATGCCACCGGCCAGTTCGGCAAGAACCATCTCGGCGACCTCAACCATATGCTGCCGACCAACCATGGCTTCGATGAGTTCTTCGGCAATCTCTACCATCTCAACGCCGAGGAAGAGCCGGAGATGGACGATTATCCAAAGGATCCCCGCTTCCATGAACGGTTCGGACCGCGCGGCGTGCTGCATAGCTGGGCCACCGACAAGGACGACCCCACCGAGCATCCGCGCTGGGGCAAGGTGGGCAAGCAGAAGATCGAGGACACCGGGCCGCTGACCAAGAAGCGAATGGAAGGCTGCGACGACGAGTTCATCGCGGCCGCGATCGACTTCATCAAGCGCCAGGAAGCGGCCGGCAAGCCGTGGTTCGTGTGGCTCAACACCACCCACATGCACTTCATCACCCACACCAAGCCCGAAAGCCGGGGCCAGGCGGGGCATTGGCAGTCGGCCTATCACGACACGATGATCGACCATGACAAGAATGTCGGCCAGATGCTCGACCTGCTCGACCAGCTCGGCATCGCCGACGACACCTTCGTCCAATATTCGACCGACAACGGCCCCCATCGCAACAGCTGGCCCGACGGCGGCATGACCCCGTTCCGCAGCGAGAAGAACACCAATTGGGAGGGCGCCTTCCGTATCCCGATGCTGGTGCGCTGGCCGGCCAGGATCGCGGCCGGATCGGTCGCCAACGGGATCGTCCAGCATCATGACTGGCTGCCGACCTTCCTCGACATGGCGGGCGCCCCCGATGTCGTCGACAAGCTCAAAAAAGGCCACAAGGCGATCGGCCGCAGCTACAAGAACCATATCGATGGGCTGAGCCTGCTCCCCTATCTGACGGGCGAGGAGAAGGAGAGCCCGCGCAAGGCCTTCTTCTACATCAGCGACGATGGCGACATCCTCGCCATGCGCTACGACAACTGGAAGATCGTCTTCCTCGAGCAGCGCTGCCCGGGAACGATGCAGGTCTGGGCCGAGCCTTTCACCCGGCTGCGCGTGCCCAAGGTCTTCAACCTGCGCACCGACCCCTATGAGTTCGCGGACATCACCTCGAACAGCTATTGGGACTGGTTCTTCTACCACGGCTATTTCATCTTCCTCGCGCAGATGGGCGCGGGCATGTTCGCCGAGACGTTCAAGGACTTCCCACCCGTCCAGAAGCCCAACAGCTTCACCATCGACGACGCGATCGCGAAGATGGGCGATGCGCGGGCGGGCGCGAGCTGACGATGCTCGCGCGGCATTCGCTCCGCATTCGCGCGGCGATCCTGGTCGGCGTGCTGTTCGCCGCCCAGATCGCCAAACGGGTGCATGGCGAGGAGCCCGCTCCGCCATCCTCGTCGTTGCCGGCGCAGACGGCGGCCAGGATGCCCGTGCTGCCACCGGGCATGCCGAAGGGCTATCTCCCCCTACCCGCGCTGCCCGACAGCCTGGCGCTGCTACCGCCGCCGCCCGACCCATCCTCCGCTGCGTTCGGGCGAGATGAGCAGGCGGCGGCATCGGTGCAGGCGCTGCAACGCTCGGCGCGCTGGACCCAGGCGACGAGCGATGCCGATCTGAGCTTCCCCCATGCCGCCAGCACCTTCGCCTGTGCCGCAGGCCTCCCGATCTCGAAGGAGAGAACCCCGCATCTCTATGCGTTGCTCGGCCGCGCCCTGATCGACGTCGGCCTGTCGACCTATCGAGCCAAGAACCAGTATCACCGGGTTCGCCCCTTCGTCTGGCACAAGCAGAGCACCTGCACGCCGGCGGAGGAGACATTCCTGTCGACCGACGGCTCCTACCCGTCCGGCCACAGCGCGGCCGGCTGGGGCTGGGCGCTGATTCTGACCGAGCTGCTGCCCGACCGCGCCGACGCGATCCTCCAGCGCGGGCGCGACTTCGGCGAGAGCCGGATCGTCTGCAACGTCCATTGGCGCAGCGACGTCGACGCCGGCCGGGTGATCGCCGCCGCCACGGTGGCGCGGCTCCATGCCGATCCCGGCTTCGAGGCAGATCTCCGCGCCGCGAAAGCCGAGGTGACAGCCTTGCGGCGCAAAGGCAGCGGCGCCGCCGGCAACTGCACGGCCGAAGCCGCCGCCCTCCAGATGGCGCTGCCCTGATCCGGCTTCGGGTAGTTTCCGGCCGGAGGCGGGGTTCTTCCCGATGGGACGGCCCAGCCAGGGGTGCGATGGTCGAGATGGCGGCCAAGCCGTCGCCGGTCGCTTCGGTCACCCCCGTCCGAAGCCGATCGGACGCCTCCGATCACCGCCCAGCTTCGTGCCCACTGACCACATGACCGGGCGGAGACTGAAGCCCCGCATCGATCCGCCGATGCGGGGCTTTTCTTTGGGTGGCCGGGCTATTTCCGGAGATCGCCGTTGGTGTCGATCGGCGACAGCGCGCGCAGTTCGCCCAGCCCTTCGGCGCTGGCCCGCGCCCAGGCCGAGAAGACATCGGCGAAGGCGCTGGCGTTGGTGACGCTGTTGCGCAGGAACGGCCCGACGTCGCTGGTCTCGCGGCCGTCCAGCGCCACGCCGAGGGTCTGTCCGCTGAGCGAGTCCCGCGCCTGCAGGATCAGTTCGGCGGCTCCCGCCTCGCGCGAGAAGGTGTAGGTCCGTCCCGCCGACATGGTGTCGGGTGCCTCGATGTTGAGGTTGATCACCGCGGTGGACAGGCGCAGCACGTCCGCGCCGGGCGCCTTGACCACCTGATAGCCCAGTTTCTCATAGGCCTGGACGAAGATCTTGTGGAAACCCTTGCTCGCGGTGTCGAGGATGCGGCGCGCATCGGTATCGCTCACCCGGCCCATTTCCATGCCGCGCTGGTTGACGTCGCGTTGCCAGTCCTTGCGGAACGACACCTCGGTGGGGTCGATCATCACCTTCTTGTAGGGGCGGAAATCGGCATTGGGGAGCAGGTAGACCGCGTCCATCTTCTTGGCCTTGACCCGCACCATCCCGTCGAAAGTGGGCGGGATGCCGGAGGCGGCGATCGCGGCGGTGCCGAGGAGCAGCCCGATGCCGGCGGCGAAGGCATGTCTGTAAAGCATGATGTCGATCCCCTGCTATGTTGCCCCGCCACTATCGGGGCGGCGAGCAGCCTCCCCCATCGGGACAAGACCCTATCCGCCTCGGAAACATCCCCGGTGTCCGGGCACCGTCACGGGCGCAGCACGCAGCGGAAGCCGATATGGGTGGTGCCGGTGTCGACCGGATGCGGATGGCGCGCCGCCGGCCGGTAGCGGCGGCAATAATTGGGGGCGCAGAGATGCGAACCGCCCTTGAGCACCTTGCGCGGGATGGCGAGCGGATCGCGCGGATCGGCGCTGGCGATCCGCCGCGCCGAGCAGCAGGTGCTGCCCTGCCCCGGCGCCGTCATCCACCAGTCGGCGGTCCATTCCCAGACATTGCCGATCATGTCGAACAGGCCATGGCCGTTCGCGGGATAGGTCGCGACCGGCGAGGTACCGCACCAGCCATCGGCGCCATCGTCCTGATAGGGGAAATTGCCCTGCCAGATATTGGCGCGGTGCAGCCCGTCGGGCATCAGCTCGGCGCCCCAGGCGAACTCCGCCCCCTCCAGCCCGCCGCGCGCTGCATATTCCCACTCGGCCTCGTTCGGCAGCGACAGCCCCGCCCAGGCGGCATAGGCCTGCACATCCTCCCAGGCGACATGGACGACGGGGTGGTTGTCGAGACCCGCGATCGAGCTGTCCGGGCCCGCTGGCCGGCGCCAGTCGGCGCCCGCGACATAGGCCCACCAGACCGGCGGCCCATCGAGGCGGACGAGCTGGTCCGGCCGAACGAACACCATCGATCCAGCCTTCAGATTGTCGGCCGGCGCCCCCGGATAGTCCTCGGCACGGGGGATCTGCTCGGCGATCGTCACATGGCCGGTCTCGGCCACGAAGCGGGCGAAATCGCGGTTCGTCACCGGTGTCGGATCGATCCAGAAGCCGCCGACGCTGGCCGGCCGTGCCGGGCGCTCCTCGGGATAATGCTGGTCGGATCCCATGGTGAAGGCGCCGCCCTCGATCCACAGCATGCGGCGCTGCTGCACGATCTGGCCGTCGCCGGCGCCGCGAGCCCGGCTCGCCATCAGATCGGCCCGACATGGAAGAGGATGCGGACGATGCAGAAGATACCGATCAGCAGCAGCAGCATCGCCACGATCGTGGCCGTCGACATGCTGATCTGCGGAGCATGGCGAATGATCCCGATCGCGAACAGCCGGGCGCGCCGCTTCTGGAGCGACACCGCGATCTGCCAGTGATTGATCAGGCCCAGCACCAGCATCAATATGCCGAGCGCCACCAGCGACACGCCCAGGTTGCGCGGAGCCGTCGTCGACAGCTCGGTCGGGAAGCGCGCCGTCAGCGAACGGAAGGCTTCATAGATGGTGAAGCCGAAGCTGATCAGCGACAGCGAGGTGCGGATCACCGACATCAGGGTCCGGTCGGTCGACATCGACGTCCGCTGCAGCGACAGGGCCGTGCGGTTCGACGACAATTCCACCGAAGGGTCGCCGTCGATCAGCTCGCCGGTCTCGCGCGGCGGCCCCGGATCAGCCGGCATTGGCCGCCGCCCCGCCGTCGAAATGCATCCATGCCGTCACCAGCGCTCTCCCTTCGCGGCCAGCCTATCGGCGCGCGAAGGCGGGGAGCATCGGGCGAAATACCGAGGTCGCGTCGGCACGAACCCGATCCCATATTCCGGGGGTGCGGCAGCCCGATCGATTTATCCGCCATCCCGGGGATTTTACCGATGGCCAAAGCGCTTCGGCCGCTAGACCATGGACCGACATATTTTCGCAACATGGGGAGCAGGACATGGGGTTGGCCACTGGCCCGGAGAGGGCGCCCGGTCTCTGCGGCAACCTCGCTCCAACGGCAGGCACGCCATGAGCACCGCCATCCGGCGCGTCCTGATCGCCGACGACCATGACGTCGTCCGGCGCGGGGTGAAGACGCTCCTCGAAACCCGCCCCAATCTCCACGTCGTCGGCGAGGCGAACAATGGCCGCGCGGCGCTGGAAGAGGCCCGCTCGACCAAGCCCGACATCGCGATCATCGATTATTCGCTGCCTGAGCTGAACGGGCTCGACCTGACCTTGGCGCTCAAGCGCGAGCTGCCGCGCATCCAGGTGCTGATCTACACGATGCACGATCGCGAGGAGCTGGTGCTGGAGGTGCTGCGCGCCGGCGCGCGCGGCTATGTCCTCAAGTCGGACACCGAGAAGCATCTGCTCGCGGCGGTCGACGCGCTGTCGATCCACCGGCCCTATTTCTCCGGGGTGATCTCCGAAACCCTGCTGGATCGGTTCCTGGGGTCGTCGCCGACGGCGCAGACCTCACTCACCCATCGCGAGCGGGAGGTGGTGCAGCTGATCGCCGAGGGCAAGATCAACAAGGAGATCGGCTTCATCCTCAATATCAGCGTGAAGACTGTGGAGACCCACCGTGCGGCGGCGATGCACAAGCTGAAGCTGCGCACCACCGCCGAACTGGTGCGCTACGCGGTGCGCAACAACATCATCCAGGCCTGAGGCGGCGGCGGAACGCCGCGAAGCGGTCGCCCCTCTCGCCGCCCTTTCGGTCCTTCAGTTCGATGCCCGATTGGGGATCGCCGCCGCCACCACCGTGCCGCGGCCGCGACCGGGACTGTACACCGACAAGCGCCCGCCCAGTTCGGTGACCCGGGCGAACATCCCCGAGATCCCGACGCCGATACGGGAATGATCGCCACTTCCGCTCAACGGCACGTCGATGCCGATCCCATCGTCGCGGACGACGAGGATCACGATGTTCCTGCGCAATTCCAGCCGGACGTCCACCGTTGCGGCACGCGCATGTTTCTGGACGTTGCCCAGCGCCTCCTGAAGCAGCCGATAGATCGCCGCCTCGGCGCAGATCGATGGTTCGCCGCGTGTGAAGACCCGGCAACGAACGTCGAGATCACTGCGCGCGCCGAAGCCGTCGCACAAGGATTGCACCGCCTGGCCCAGCCCACCCGGTTCGAGCGTCGGCGGATGCATCAGGAAGCTCATCCCGCGCAGATCGCGATAGAAATGGTTGAGCAGCTCGCTCATGTCGGTGACGAGCCCTGCCGCCAGCGGTGGCAGGTCCAGCGACTGGAGCCTCGCCAGACTCAGACTCATCCCCACCAGATGCTGGGCCGACGTGTCGTGCAGATCGCGCGCAACGCGCCGCCGCTCCTCTTCCTGCGCACGCAGCAGCCGGCGGGTGAGCCGGCGTTGCTCGGTGCGCAGCTTCGTCAGCTCGGCGACATTGGTTCGCGAGACGATCGCATAGCAGGCCCCGACGCCGTCGAAGCGTGTGATCACGACATCGACCTTGTCTCCGGTCGATCCCACACAATAGCTGTGCCGGAAGTGGCGGGCTCGATCGAGACTGATGATCCGCATGCCCTGTGCGATCGCCGCGGCCTCGACGATACCGCTGCGCGCCTCGTCGAGACAACAGTCCATCAGATTTGCCCCCACGCCGACCCGCTTCCGGGTCGCCTCCAGCGCGGTCGATTGATCCCAGGCCTCGTTGGTGGCGATGACCTTCCAGTCCGAGTCCACGATCGCGATCTCGCCGCCCGGGCGATCGATAGGCGCCGCGAATACATGCCGGGCCAACGGATCGGGTGCCAGGATCGGCGGCAGCACGATGCGCTCTTCCGGAAAACGATCATGCAAGACGGGGTCGGGATCGCTCTCCCACCCCATCGAAGGACTTTGCCCTGCCAGCAATCTGCTCCATTGCCCGGGCTGCGAATATCTAGACATGGTCGCCTCCAACCAACGTCGTTGAATATCCAAAGCGTCGCCGCTTCGCGCTCAGCCCTCCACCCCTATCGCTACCCTATAGGAAAACGACTAGGGGGCAATCGGTTAAAACACTGAGATTCTGAGAAATTATCCTAGGTACAATTACGTATATAAGAACTTCATCAGGACATAATCCGACGATTATCAGTATTTCCTCCAGTGCATTTTCATAATGTACATTAAGTATATTTCGCCGACCTCTTCGACAGGCCGGCAATGCTCGAAATCTTGTTTCGTGAAGTCGCGGCATATGCCGCCCTTTTGCTCGAAGCGGTGGTGGTGATCATCATCCTCGCCGGTGCGATCGAGACCTTGTGCAACATCGTCCGCTATCGCTTCGCCATCGCCCGCCAGGATGGCGAACGGCGCCGGATGTGGATGGGCTTCGCGCGCTGGCTGATCCTGGCGCTCGAGTTCGCGCTGGCCGCCGATATCGTCCGCACCGCGATCGCGCCGAGCTGGACCGAGATCGGCCATCTCGCCGCCATCGCCGCGATCCGCACCGGGCTGGGCTTCTTCCTCGAACGCGACGTCGAAAGCCTCCGGCCCCGCGATGGGGCAGTCTAGCTAGGGAATCCCGCCGCGTCCTTCCGGGGACCGCCCCGATGGCTCCGCCCCGCCAAGCGGTCCATCTGCCGTCGCAGATCATCTATGGAGGCGGCAATGTCGATGGGACGCAGGATGGCGGCGGAGCTGATCGGCACCTTCTGGCTGGTGCTGGGCGGGTGCGGCAGCGCGGTGATCGCGGCGGGCATACCGGATGTCGGCATCGGCCTCGCCGGGGTGGCGCTCGCCTTCGGCCTGACCGTCCTCACCATGGCCTATGCGCTGGGCCATATATCGGGCGGGCATTTCAATCCGGCGGTCACCGCCGGGGCGTGGGCGGCCGGACGATTCCCCGCGCGCGATATCCCGGCCTATGTCGGTGCCCAGCTGGTCGGCGCGCTGGCCGCGGCGATCGTGCTGCTGTGCATCGCCGAGGGTCAGCCGGGTTTCTCGCTCGCCGCGCATGGCCTGGCCCAGAACGGCTATGGCGACGGCTCGCCCGCCGGCTATTCGCTCGCCGCGGCCGCGATCGCAGAACTGGTGCTGACCTGCGGTTTCCTGCTGGTGATCCTGGGCGCGACCGACCGCCGCGCGCCGGCCGGCTTCGCGCCGCTCGCGATCGGGCTGGCGCTGACCCTGATCCACCTGATCAGCATTCCGGTGACCAACACCTCGGTCAATCCGGCCCGCAGCACGGGGCCCGCGCTGATGGTGGGCGGGCTCGCCATTCAGCAGCTCTGGCTGTTCTGGGTCGCGCCGATCGCAGGGGCGGTGGCCGGCGGCCTGATCTACCGCTTCCTGTTCGAGGATCGGGAAGAGACGGCATCGTGAAGAGGGATCGGGGGCAGCGTTTCCGAATCGGGAGAGTTGTCGTGAACCATCGCCACCTGCTCGCCATCTTCACCCTGCTGGCCGCCCCGCCGCTGGTCGCGGCGACCGGCGCCAACGGCTTTGCCGGCTCGCCCTTCGAGGGGGCCGATACCAATGGGGACGGCAAGGTCAGCCGGGCCGAGTTCGTCGCCGCGCGCGACGGCCATTTCGACGCCTTCGACCGCAATCGCGACGGGGTGGTGAACGCGCAGGACTTCCCGCGCGCCGCCAACCGGCCGCGCATCGAGGCGCGGGTGAACGCCTATATCCAAGCCTCGGACCTCAACCATGACGGCGCCCTGTCGCGCGCCGAGCTGCGGGCGGCGGGCACGCCGGGCTTCGACCGGGTCGACACCGACCATGACGGGATGGTCACCCTCGCCGAGGCGGGCGCGGCGCGCCAGAAAATGGCCGGGCGCCGCCGCACCCAGCCATGATCACGATGTCCGGCAGCTGCGGGCCGTTGCTGCTGTCCTGCCTCGCCGCAGCCGGCCTCACGCTGCTTCCGCCACTGGCTCCCCCGCCGCCGCCCTTTGCGAGTCTGCCCGCGCTCACCGGTCCGGTCACCGACCTCTGCCTGGGGCATCGGGCCGGGTCGGTTCTGGCGTGCGATGCCTATCTGCGGGGCGTCTATGAGGGGTTGATCGCGGGCCAGGTCAGCACGCCGATCGAGACGACCTCCTTCTGTCCGCCGGTACAGGGTCTGCGGCCCGACGATATCCGCGGGATATTCCTGGCGTTCGTTGGCGAGGATGCCGGGCGCCGTTCCGAGGAGGCGGGGTGGTCGCTGCTCAGCGCGCTCGAGGAAGACTTCCCGTGCAACCGCGCCGGGGAGCAGCAGCCCCCCGGCGATGATGGATTTGACGATGAGGTCGTCGACGCGGGCGGCGGCTATTTGGCCGGCGCGCCCTTGACCGCGCTGCCGAGCCGGTCGCGGTAACTCTTGGCGAGATGGTCCGAGATCGACTCCACCGTGTCCTGGGTCGAAAGCGTCGAGCCGATGTCCATCGCGTCGGGCGCGGTACGGCGCACCGCGGCGATCAGCAGTTCGCCGGTGTCGGCGTCGGACAGCTCCACCGCGTAGAGCAGCGATCCGGTGAACGAACCCTTCTTGTCCGCCGCGCTCTTCACCGTGTTGAGGACGAGCCCGACCGGCAGGACGCGCGTCACCGTGGCGAGACCGCCCTGGGTGGTGGTCATCCCGATCAGGGTGAACTTCAGGCGCAGCACGCCGGGCCCCGGCTGGCCGACGACGGGCAGCGCCTTGCCGAGTTCGGTGGTCATCGCCTTGGTGACGATCCCGGCATATTTCTGCTGGTCGGCCGAGGAGATCTTGCCGAACTGGGCGTCGGCGCCGGTGTACACTGCGGTCGGGTCGATCAGGATGCTCTTGTAGCCGGACACGTCGAGACCGTCCTTGCGATAGGTCCAGCTTTCCTTGTTGGCCTTGTCCTGGGCGAGCTCGGGCGCCGATGCCAGTTCGGCGGGCGCCTGCTGCTTGGTCGGGTTCTTGGTCTCCGCCTGGGCGACGGCCGGGATCGCGGCGAGCAGGAGCAGGGTGGTAGCGAGGCGTGCCATATGTCCTCCTGGGATCGGTGGGTCCGGCATCCGGCTCTTCCGGCCCGGTCGCCCTGAGCTTGCCCAGCACCCGGAGGCCGGGCCATCGGGATTAACCCGCAAGCGCGACCCGGAGCTTATCCTAAGCCGGGCGCTTCGCGGGGGCGGTGCGCCGCGAGGCCCAGCGACCATAGACGGCGACGGCGATCGCGCCGACGATCAGGAACAGCAGCGTCGCGCTGATCGCGTCAGCACTGGCCCCCATGCCATGCCCGATCGTGGCGGCGATGCCGGGATGGCGGACGGCGGCGGCGACCGCCAGCGCATGCCGGTCGCTGGGGTTCGGCCCGCCCAGCAGATGCCCCGCCGCCAGCCCGGCGATCACCGTGGCGGCGAACACCAGCAGCGTGCCGTTGCCGACGAAGGACAGCAGCTTGCCCCCGGCCACCCACAGGATCAGCGCGAACAGCAACAGCAGCGCGACATTGGACAGGATGCGGGCGATGCCGGCGAGCCGCTTTGCGGCCTCCGGCGCCACCGCCGCGATCGCCAGCGACACGAGGATCGGCACCACCGCCCAGACCAGGATCAGCCGGCCGACCACGGCCAGCGGCACCTCGACCGGCAGGCCCGCATGGCGTTCCAGCGCCATGACGGTGAACGGCACGATCAGCATCGCGAGCAGGATCAGCAGCAGATAGAGACCGATCACCGTGCCCCGCTCGGCCCCCGCCTTCAGCGCGTTGGAGGGCACTAGCGGCGCCAGCGGCGACACCGCCATAAGCACCAGCGCCACCGCCACCGGGCGGTCGATCGGCAGGTTGAGGGCCAGCAGCAGCGCCACCGCCAGCACCACCAGATTCACCGCCACCACCGCCTTCAGCAGGAAGACCGGCCGGCGCAGCAGCCCGGTCACGTCCGACCAATGGCATTGCAGCGCCACGGCGACGAGCATCAGGGCAAGGCTGCCCTGGACGACGAAGGGCAGGATCTGGTGGGCGGTCATCGCACGGCTCCTTATCGGGAGCCTTCCCGATAGATCGCGGAGGCCGCCGCGACTGTCGGGGAAAACGCCGAGCCGCTGCCCTGTCTTTCCCGGGGCACCCCGCCCCGAAACCAGTGCTGACCCCGATAGGCGCGCTGCCGGCCGCGCCTATCCTCGACCGAAATCCTCCATGGCGGGAGCGGCGGGCAATGCGCAGGCACGGGATGACAGCGATGCTGGCGGCGGCGATCGGCCTGGTCCCCGTGTCGGCACGGGCCCAGGCATCGGAGGGCAGCGCGGCCAACAACCCGCTGACGCCGAAGATCACGATCAACGTCCAGGACTATTATGTGCCCGATCTGGAAGGGCTGAATGGCCGCGAGGCGAACCAGTTCCTGCTGCGCGGGCTGATCCCGCACAAGAGCTTCGGCCAGGGCCAGCTGTTCCGCTTCACCCTGCCGCTGGTCACCACTCCGAAGGGCGCCAGCCATGTCACCGACTTTGGCGACCTGACCTTGCAGGACCTGTTCGTGAAGCGGGTCGGCCGGGTCGAGATCGGCGCCGGGCCGATCCTGGTCGTCCCCACCGCCGGCGACCGCGCGACCGGATCGGGCAAATGGCAGCTCGGCGCCGCCGGCATCCTGATCGCGCCGCAAAAATGGGGCCTGATCGGCGCGATCGCGACCTATCAGCACAGCATCGCCGGCAAGGACGACCGGCCCGACGTGTCGGTGATCACTGCCCAGCCGCTGCTGATCTACAACCTGCCCGACGCCTCCTATGTCCGCTCCAGCGCGACCTGGAGCTTCAACCTGGAGGGACCGGGTGACTATGTCCCCTTCGGCCTGGGCATGGGCCATGTCTGGCAGGCGGGGAAGACCACGATCAACGGCTTCGTCGAGCCGCAATATACGGTGTGGAGCAAGGGCGTGGGCGTGCCCAAATGGCAGATCTTCTTCGGCGTGAACTTCCAGTTCGCGCTGCAATGAGCGCCGGCCGCGCGCGTCAGAACACCTCGCCTATCCCGAAATAGAGCGCGTCCGAATGGCGGCCGCGCGCATAATCCAGCCGCAGGTTCACATTATTCTGTTTGGAGACCAGGAAGCGCAGCCCGCCGCCGGCGGCGGGCAGCCATTTGGTGTCGTCGAGCTTGCGGATCGACGGCGCGGTGCCGCCGATCCCGCCGAACGCCACCACCCCGATCCGCCAGAACAGATGCCGGCGCAGCTCGACCTGCGCGGCCCACATCGCCCGGTCGCGATAGCGGCCGGGTTCGTAGCCGCGCAGGTCGCCCATCTGGCCATAGTTGCACAGATTGTAGAAGGGACCGCCGGTCGACACCCCGCACAGGATCGCGCGGCCGGCGACGACGGTGCTGGCGCCCAGCGGCCGATAGGCGTTGAGCTGCAGGTCGAACTTGGTGTGGCTGAAATCGCTGCCGATCGCGCTGGAGTTCATCAGCCATGTCACCACCGCATATTCGCCCTTGCGCGCATTGGTCGAACTGTCGCGGCTGTCATAGCTCATCATCGGGCCGATCGCCGACAGGTTGCTCTTCAGCTCGATCCGCGGCGGCTGGAGATCGGGGAAGATCGGGTTGGGGACCTTCACCGAGGAATCGAGCGCGAGATATTCGTAGCGGGCGCCGACATAGAGATTCTTCACGATCCGCATCTGCGCCTGCATCAGGATGCCGAGGCCCTTGTCCTCGAGCTTGACGAAGCGGTCGCGATCGCCGGCATTGGGCCCCACGCCATAGAATTTCAGGCTGAGATCGGCATAGCCGACCAGCGCGGCGATCCGGAAACGATCGTCCTTCAGCGACATGGTGTGGAAGGCGCCGATCGCCTTGCTCTTGTTGCTGGTGCGCATCAGGCCGACGCCGCTGATCCAGGGCTGCGGCGCCTTGTTGGGATTGTAGAAGAGCACACCCGCGAGGGTGGCGCCCGAACCCAGCGCCGGATTGGATTGCGGGATCGGCACCACCAGCAATTGCGGCTTCCCCGACTTGGGTTTGTCGGGATCGGGGCGGACGGTCTGCGCCTGGTTGCTGATGTCGACCAGCTGCGCGGGGGGATCGGCCTCGGCGCCGGCCGACCAGGCAAGCAAGGCCAGCCATGCCCCCCGCAAAATCCTGTGCCGCTGCCGCATTGCCATCACTCCCGGAGGGACGCGCCGAGGATAGGGCGGAGGCGATCGGCGTATATCGGGGTTAGTCTGGAGAGCCCCTCGCCCGCGACCCTCGAAAGCCGCGCCTCCCGGCGCCCGTCCGCTCGGTAGTCCCCGCCCGCCCCAGTCGGGGATAGGACCGATTGAGCGCGTCCCGTGCCGGCCCGACAGTTCGGGCCGTGACCATGGGAGCCTATCGATGAGACACAGGATCCGGATCGCCGCGGCGGCGCTGTTGCTGATGACACCCGCCCTGGCCGCGCAGGCGGCACCGAAGAAGGCCGCCGCCAAGCCGGCCGCACCGCCTCCCAAGGCCCTCGCCATCGACAAGGCGGCGATGGACGCGCTCAACCGGTCGCGCGCCTATCTGAAGACCCTCACCGGCTTTGAGCTGCGCGCCGAGATGACCGCCGACGAGGTGGAGGACGGCGACCTCAAGCTCGAGGTGAGCGGGCGGGCGCGTTACGACTATGCCCGGCCCGACAAGCTGTTCATCGACTGGCGATCGGACCGGATCGTCCGCCAGCTCTTCTTCGACGGCAAATCGGCCACGCTGTTCGCCCCGCGCTACGGCTATTATGCCAGCGTCCAGCAGCCCGGCACCGTCGCCGACATGCTGATCGGCGCGGCGCGCGACTATGGCGTGATCCTGCCGCTGCCCGACCTGTTCCTGTGGGCGGTGCGCGGCGCCGAACCGGTCGACGTCCAGATGGCGATGGTGGTGGGCTATGCCCGCATCGCCGGGGTCGACACCGACCAATATGTGTTCCGCCAGGCCGATGCCGACTGGCAGGTCTGGATCCAGCGCGGCGACCAGCCGCTGCCCCGCAAGATCGCGATCACTGCGCGGGACGACCCGGCCAAGCCGAAATTCTCGGCGCTGCTGCAATGGAATCTCAACCCGACCTTCGCCGACAACCAGTTCAGCTTCACCCCGCCGGCGGGCACTGCCGCGGTGGGCTTCGCGAAGGTCGCCCATTCGGAGGACGCGAAATGAACCGGCGCCACGGCTTCGGCGCGGCAGGCGCCATCCTCCTGCTGGTCGGCTCGTCGCTGCTGCCGACGATCGCCGAGGCGCGCGGGCTGCGCATGGGCGGCTTCGGCGGCGGGATGCGCGGCGGTGGCCTGTCCCGGCCCGGCGGCTTTGGCGGGGGCACCCTGCATGGCGGCGGCATGAACCGTCCCGAGCGCCCGCAGATCAACCATGCCGCCGATCCGGGATGGAACAACGTCCGTCCCGGCGGCGGCGGATCCGGCGAGCGCCGGCCCGTTCCCGGTCCGGGACCGGGACCGGGGCCGGGGCCTGGGCCTGGGCCGGGACCGGGACCGGGACCGCATCCCCCTGGACCGGGGCCGCATCCGCCTGGACCGCCACCCCCGCCTTATTATCCGCCGCCGCCTCCCCCGCCGATCTATGGCTGGGGTCCCTATTGGGACTGGTATGATGACGATGATTTCGGCGTGGGGCTCGGCGTCGGCCTGATCACCGGCGCGGCGGTGGGCGCAGCCGCCGCGTCGGGCAGCGGTTCCACGACGACGACCACGGTCGTCACCACCGCCCCCGCGATCGGCACCGTCGTCACCACCCTGCCCGGAGGCTGCTCGGCCGTGATCATCGGCAACGCCAGTTACCAGCGCTGCGGACCCGCCTGGTACAAGCCGCAATATGCCGGGACGGTGATCCAATATGTGGTTGTCAGCCCACCGCAGTAGAGACCCCTCTGCGACGCTGATGGGCGGCCGCCGCGACACAGGTCGCGACGGCCGCGTGTTTTTGCGGGGGAGGCCGCGACGCAAGGGAGTCCGCCGCGGCCAAGGGGATCAGGGCTGGTTCACCACCACCTATTGGACGGTGGTGCCGGCATATTGCGGCTGGTACCAGACCGAGCCGCAGCGCTCATAGGTATAGCCGTTGATCATGGTGGCGGTGCAGCCGCCGGGCAGCGCGGTGACCACCGTTCCCGGCGCCACCACGATGGTCGTCGTGCTCTTCCGGGAATTGGCGACCGCCGCGCCGACGACGGCGCCGGTGACCGCGCCGACCGCGAGGCCGGCGCCGAAATCATGGTCGTCGTCCCAGTCGCAGCCATAGCAGCCGCCGCCATAATAGCCGCCGCGCGCATAGACATTGTTGTTGTGGACGTTGACATTCACATTCCGGTTCACGTTGCGATTGACGTTCCGGTTGCGGTTCACATTGGCGGCGTTGATGGTGGTCCGCGATCCGCCGCGCAGCGCCAGCGCGTTGCCGCCGCCAGCACCGGCATGGGCTCCGCTTCCCGCCTGCAAGCGGGTGCCGCCACCGCGAGAACCCGGCCGGGCATCGGCGATTCCCGCCTGCGTCAGCGCTGCCAGCGCGAGGATCATGCCGGCCGATCCAAGGATATGCATCACTTGCCTCCTTCCGCTGTCGCCGGGCCGACCTGGCCCAGCACGATCCGCTTGCCCTGGCCGCTGGGCGGCTCGAAGGTGAACTGGCTGTCGGCGAAGCTGGAGCCCGTGCTCCAGCGATAGACCGCCACCGTCTGCGGCTGGACCGGGTCGACCCGGTCCGTGATCACCAGCTTGCAGGGAAGATTGTCGTCCTGCCCCAGCCAAAGCTGCCAGTCGACCTGCGGCTGGCGGAAGGCATAATGTTCGCAGGTGCGGCCGGCGATGTCGTCCTTGCCGGCATAGATGGCGCTCTCGATCCGGCTGACGGGAAAGGCGCTGGTGCCCCATTCGAACAGGTCGGCCATCGGCATCTCGAGGCCATATTTGTCGGCCGCCAGCTTGAGCATCGCGGCGATCGAGGGGGGCGCGTCGACCGAGGCATAGTAGCCCGTCTCCGGCCCGAAGACGGTGAGTTGCCGCCCGTTGTAGAAGAGCTGGCGATGCTTGCGCGGCGACAGGATGTCGACGAACAGCCGGTTCGGCCGGCGGACGTCGAAGGTCATCACAGCGCTGCTCTGCAGCTTCTGGCCGCTGACCAGCACATCCTCGGTGGTGACGTCGGCCTTCAGCTCGAAGCTGGACAGCGCGCGCAGCGCGGCCCCCATGCGATCCAGACCGGCCCGCACCTGCGTCGGGATCGGCGCGGGCGTCGGCTTGGCTGTCGCCGGAGCCGCGGCTTTCGGTGGCGCTTTCTTGGGCGCCGTGGCGGCGGAGACCGGGCCGAGCGCGGCCCCGCACAACAGGCTGTAGAACATGACCCGGAAGAACACGGCGACCTCCGCCCTATGAGGATATGGAGGACCTGATTGCGATCGGGCGGCCAGCTTGACCATCGGCAGCACTACCGAGGATGCCCCGGCGGAACTCCGTATAAGCGCTCACCAGTTGAAGCGGACGCCGAGCTTGATGTCGTAGCTTTCGAACCGGTCGGAGAAGGTCGTCTCATAGGCCCCGGAGCTGTAGAGCGTCACCAGCTCGTCCACCCTCAGGCTGTAGCCCAGGCCGAACTCCGCCCAGGTTGCCGGCGGATGAATCTGGAACGGCACCAGGCCATCCGCCGAGGAGTAGCGCGTGACCGGCTTGCCCTTGAACTCGTGCCAGACATTGGCGCGCAGCCAGCCCTGCTTGTCGCCATAGCGTGCGAGCCGCAGGCCGAGCCGGCCGACCAGCGAGTTCAGGCTGGCGAAGCTGATGTCGGCAGCGTCGTCGCTGAAGCGATCGATGTCGAGCATCTGGTAGATGAGCTGCGCCTGCGGCTCGAGCCGCCAATGCGCGTCCAGATCGAAGGGATAGCCACCTTCCGCCGACAGGGCGAGGCCGAAGCCATCGGTGGTCGACGCCTCGAACCGCGCCGACTTCATCCTGAAATCATACCAGGTCGCCTGCGCCACCAGGTCGAGATAGGCGGCATCGGGGGTATAATGGGTCCAGGTGACGCCCAGCGACCAGCCCTTGGTGTCGATCGACCCGGCATGGAAGCTGTTGCCGAGGACGCTGTGGTCGACGTCGCCGTTGATCTTCCCATAGGCGCCATAGACACCGACATGATCGCGGCGCCCATTGTCGCGCTGGTTCCGATAGACGTCCGCGCCGACCTGGAAGGCGAGCAGGTCGGTGTCGTAACTGGGCCGGCCGTCGAGGATGCCGTTGCGCCTGCCAGCATAGTCGCCATGCCCGCCGATCACCCTCCCCCATAGCCCGTTCGCCAGCCGCGACTGGCCCAATGCGGGGTTGTTGCGCAGCTGGTCTAGGTCGCCGACCCGTTCGTGCAGCGTATCGAGGATGTCGCGGCCGAAGCCCGCCGCGAGCGCCGGCACGACGGACGTGATCGAGACCTCCTGGCGGATCGACGGGATATTGCAGCCGCCGTCCGCGCAGGGACCGGGTTCCGGATCCGGCGGCGGCGGAGACGGTGGCGGAGGTGGCGGCGGCGAAGGGGGTCTGTCTCTTATACACATCTCCGAGCCCACGAGACTACGCTGCATCGCG
>CAUTRN010000038.1:0-65658 GCA_963540925.1 uncultured Sphingomonadaceae bacterium | reverse complement strand
CTAGCCTATGCGCCGGTGAAGCACTTCTGATCTAACGGGGGGGGGGGCGGACGCCTGGTGTTCGAGGGCGCGTACTCGCCTGGCGGCGCTGTGTCGCGAGCCGGATCGGGTGCCCAAACTGGAAAGATTTCCAAGGGACCAGAGACATCTGTCACTTCGGAAATTGCAGTAAAACAACAGGCTGGAGCGTGATCATTTGAGATAGAAGCGCTGTGCGTTTCCGCCGAAAGCGTAAATCAGGCTCTTTTCATGTCTGGAGCGTTCGGTCCGACGCGATCGGACGCTCGCGCTATGCGATGGCATCGGTCCGAAGGGCCGGCGATCCCGCCTTCGGTCCTCGCTTGGTTTCCCAGGCCTGCGCGTTGCCGATCCCCAGCAGTGCCGCAAAGACGCAGCCCACCGCCGTTATTTGCACGCTGAAATCGAGCAGCGCATGGCTGAGCACCAGGATCGCGATCGCGAAGGTGGCGCTGGGAATGATAGCATCGCGCGAGCGGGCATAGGCGCCGGCCAAGCACAGGCACACCAGCCAGCCCACGGCGAGCAAGATGGCAAGCGTGGCGGGGACACCGATCTCGACCGCGAGTTCCAGATAGGTGTTGTGGGCGAGGGTGTAGAAACGATCGCCGGGCAGATCCATGTCGCGGAACATTGGCAACACGCCCGCGAAGGAGCCATAGCCCTGGCCTTGCCAGAATGTGCTGTCGATCGCGCGGTTGGCGATCCGGAACAGCGGGAGGCGATCGACCGTGTCGGTGCCGTTGAGCCGCTCGACCAGCCGGTTGCCTGAACTCGAGGCGAGCATCGCGACGATTAATAAGGAGAGGATGGCGGTAGCCAAAAGCCGGCTTTTCCAGCCGCCCAGGGTCCGGCCGATCAGCAGCAGGGTGATCGTGCCGCATGAGGTGGCGACGAAGCCCATGCGCGAATGGCTCTGGAGCAGCGCCATCAGGCAGAGGAAGATCACGAGCAGATATACCGCCGCGCGGCCTTTGATCTGGGTGAGCAGACGGACGACGACATGGACGGTCGGGTCGGAGGTCCGCAGATTGCGGGTGAAGCTGCGGATGAACAGAGCGATCGCGACGATCAGACCCATGCCGCAGAAGGTGGCATAGCTGTTCCGGTTGACGAAGGTACCGGTGACGTCGCGCAGATAGGATGTCCGCTGATAGAACAGCAGATAGTTGTTGCCGGCGATGTAGTTTGCCAGGCCGTAAAGGGCATAGAGGCCCGACGCGAAGACGAACCAGCGCAGGAAGAGATAGGCGCGTTCGCTATCCCGGCCGAACTGGAGGCCCAGCCAGAAGGCGCCAGCGAAGCTCAGCAGGCGGATCAGCGAGGCCAGCCCCGCCTCGGGCGCGATCGACATCCTGGGCCGCAGCGGCTCGCCGAGCGCATCTGAAGCCAGGCCCCAGAGAGGATGGGCCAGCGCCGAGGTCTGCTGGATCATGATCCAGATGACGACGAGCAGGAACAGGATCGCCGGGGGCCACAGCACCGGCCGCCAGGCGGGCTGGCGATCGGCCCGGAAGACCAGCCAGCCCGAGGTCAAGCAGAGCAGGGCGATGCCGAGGCCCGCGATGCTCCAGGTCAACGGCGAATAGCTTCCCAGCGGCAACGGCAGCAGCAGCAGGAAGACGGTGACGATGCGCCACTGGCGATCCATGGTCATCGGCCGCGCGCCTTCCAACCCTTCATGCGGAGCAGGCGACGATAATACTTGTCGAACGCCTGGGACAGGGCGGGGTCGTCCGCGAGGACGACCGACACGAACGGCCCACCGCCGATGTCGACCATGGTCTCTGCAAGGCGGCGGGGATCGAGCTGCGCGGTCAGGCGGACCTGGTCGATCAGCATGTCGATCATGTCCGGGTCGGCGATCGGGAACATCTGGATGGCCAGCGAGACGCGGCCGACCATGATATTGGGTTCGTAGCGTCCCGTGAGGACCGACATCTGCCAGGCCTTCTCGGCGCCGGCCCGGTCTCCGCGCACAGCCCGCAGATAAGCGAGCCGGTTCCAGTTATAGGGGGAGGCGGGGGAGTCCGAAAGCGAGCTGACGACATAATCCTCCGGCTTCAACCCGGCAATGCGCTGCTGGGCCGGCGTCAGCGCGAGTGAGGCGGCCGCGGCATTGGCCAGATAGCGGCCGGATTCGAAGAAGCGGGCAGCAGTGACATTGTCCTCGATCGCGGCGTTGAGCGCGGTGCTCGACAGCATATGCCCCCGCCGCAGTTGCTCCATGTCGCATTCCGAGGGCGCCGCCACCACGCTGGCGATGAGCGAAAGCCCGGAGAGAATAGCGAGCAGAGCCGCGAGCGGCAGTGCGATGGCCAGGGAAAGCGTCTTACTCGTCAGTGCCATAATAGGCGCCATAGCGCGAATAATGGTAGCCATAGTCGCCATATCCATAGGCGGCTTGCTTCGAGAAGTGCACGCGGCTGAGGACGGCGCCGATCAGCGGGGCGTCGATGCGGTGAATTCGCTTGATGACGTTGCGCACCACCGGCACCGGGGTGCTGCCCCAGCGGACCACCAGCACCATCTTGTCGACAATCGAGGCGAGGATCTGGCTGTCGGTCATCGGCACGAACGGCGGCGAGTCGATGATCACCATGTCGTAATGCTGGCGCAGCCGCGCGAGCAGGGACTGCATGTTGTCCGAGCGCAGCAAATCCGGCGGATTGACCGTACCGCGGCCGGCGGTGAGGATGTGGAGATTGGTCAGTGGATCCTGCTTCAGCGCCTGCTCGAGCGGCACCTCCCCGCTTAGCACCTGGATCAGGCCGCGCTCATTCTCGATTCCGGCCGCCGCATGGACGCGCGGGTGGCGCATGTCCGCATCGATCAGGATCGTCCGTTGCCCGGCTTGTGCCGAGACGCGGGCGAGGCCGGTCGAGACGAAGGTTTTGCCCTCGGCCGGCACCGACGAGGATAACATCACCACCTTGGGCGGGTTGTCGACGTCGGACAGGGCGATGGAACTGCGCAGGGTGCGTAGGGCTTCCGGCGTCATCCCGTGGGGGCGGTCGGCGACGACGTCCTCGGGGCGTTCATAGCCCGATACGGTGGGTAAAAAGGCCAGGGTCGCCCCGGCGCCCATCTGCTCAAGCAGGTCAGCGCCACGGACGGTGTTGTCGAACTTCTCGATCAGCACCGCCAGCAGGGTGCCGAACAGAAAGCCGGCGACCAGCGCGATCGCGATGGTCGCGACTACCCGCGGCGAGCTGGGCTTGAGCGGGATCACCGCAGGAGCGACGATCCGCGAGTCGGCGGTCTGGACGTCAACCTGTTGGTCGTTTTCCTTGAGGCGGTTGAGGAACACCTCATATACCGACTTGTTGGCGTCTGCCTCGCGTTCGAGTTCGCGCAGCCGCACCTGGGCCTGGCCACCACGGTTCACCCGGCCCTCGATCGACGCAAGGCTGCCGGCGAGGGTCGATTCGCGGGCACGGGCAACGGCTACATCGTTCGCGGTCGATGCCGCGACCTTGTTGACCTCGTCTCGGATTTTGCTGCGCAGGTCGCGCAACTCGGCATTGGCGTTGATGATACGCGGATGGTTCTGGCCGTAGGTCGCCTGCAGCTCGGCGAGCTTGCGAAGCACTTCGCTCTCCTGCTCACGCAGGCGCTGGATCAGCGGCGACTGCAGGATTATGCCCGATGCCTCAATCTCTCCCTCGGACTTGCTGAGCGAGCGGATTTGGCCGAGCTGGGCTTCCTTAGCCGCCCGCTCCGAGCGCGCGATGATCAGCTGGGAATTGAGTTCACCGAGCTGCTGGCTGTCGACGGTCGACCCTTCGTTGGTGCCGGTTAGGCCGCTCTGGGCCTTGTACATCGCCGCGCTGCGATCGGACTGCACCGCCGCGCCGCGCAACTCCTGCACCCGCTCCTGAAGATAAGAAGACGCACGCTTGCTGGCCTCGAACTTGGTGGCGATGCCGTCGCGGATGTAGAGATCGGCGAGGGTGTTCGCCATCGCCGTGGCTTTCTCCGGATCCTCAGAGGTCGCCGCGATGGTGATGATATAGGATTTGGGCTGGGCGTCGATCGAGAAGGCGTCGGCCACCTTCGCGATCAGCGCCGCGCGCTGCTCTTCCAGCTCCCGCCGGCTTGGCTTCTTGGCGATGGTGTCGCTGCCGAACCAGGTCGAGGGTTTCAGGATTGAGAAGCCTGCATCGGCGGAGCGTGCCTGCGCGCTGAACTCGGGATCGTTGACCAGCTTCATCTGGTCGATCAGCTGGCCGAACAGCTTGGGCGAGCGGACGATAGATGCCTGGGTGGCCATCACCGCCTCGTCAGGCGTCACGCCAGCGACGGCGTCGCCGAAAGTGACGACCTGACTGCGCTGGTTCTCCACCGCAACCGAGGAGGTCGAGGTGAACATCGGGGTAGCCTGCAGCACCATCAGAGCGGCAAGCAGGCCGACGATCAACGTCGTGCCTGCGATATATTGCCAGCGTCGCTTCAGGAAGCGGACGATTTCTTCGATGCTCTGCTCGCCGACCGATGCCGCATGGGCAGGAGGCTGGCCACCATAGGATTCGGACTGAGCCACTATATACGCCTTACTTGCCTCGACCGGGGCTAAAGATCAGAACTGCGTGCCGACCGTCAAGGAGACTTTGTTCCGGTCGAATTCAGAACCCGGCGTCGTGGCTGTCGATGTCTTCTTGTTGTAATCATAGCCGAGCAGCGCGTAGAAATTCCGGTTGAAATCATAGCGGGCGCCGATCGAGCCGCCGTAGAACTTCTCGACGCGGTCCGCCAGCGGCGAGATCGTGCTCTTCAGATAGTCGTTGTGGATATAGCGGGCCGTGCCCGTCAGCTTCAGATTACGGAGCAGCTCATGCTCGACGCGGATCGAGTAGGTGTCTGCGAGGAACGCGCGATAGCCCGGCGCAACGGTTTCCTGGGCTCCGCGGTCGAGGATGAACCGCACCGAGGTCAGCGGAGTTACCGACCAGTCTAGTGAGACGTTGAATCCGAAGCGCTTCAGATTGGGGAAGCGCGGGTCGCGATAGTTACGCCAGATATAGCCGGCGGTCGCTTCGCCGGTGAGCAGTCGGGTGAGCTCGAACTCGACGCCGCCGCTCGCCCGCACGCCCTTCGAGCGACGGTTGTAACCGGCATCGTCGAGGATCGAGCTGTAGACGATCTCGTCATAGGCGAGGCGGGTGATGATCGTGTAGCCTGGCGAGAACTGATAGCCCAGCCGGCCTTCGACCAGATAGTCCTTCCGGTCGCGGTCGTCATTGTTGGTGATGCCGCCGCCGAGCTGCGGCGCATCCCGATAATTGTAACGGTAGAAGCTGCCGCGCAGGCCGGCCCGCAGCTTGGCGAGCTCGCGCTTCGCCTCGGCCGACACATATTTGGTGTAGAACAGCGTCGGACGCACGTTGGTGAACGCCGAGTTGGGATCGCCGCGATCTTCATGGCTCTTGATGTAGCCGGCGCCCGTCGAGAGCGTGCTCTTGGGCGCGAACTCGAACGAGGTGGTGCCGGTCACGCGCCAGTCGGTGCGGTTCTCGCTGTCGCGGTCCTTATATTCGAGCCGATCGAGCGAGGCGTTCAAGTTGGTCTTGAACGGCATCATGTCACCTACGATGCGGACGCTGGGCGATACTCGTCCGACGACATCGTCGGTCTTGGTCTCAAGAGCATAGACGTTGTCGTCGTAGATCAGCGCGGCTTCGAGCTTCGGATAGAGCGTGAACGAACCAAAATGCGCTCCCACCGGATCGAGCGAGTCGTCATTGGCCTTTTCTGCCTGCCGTTCCAATG
Organism: uncultured Sphingomonadaceae bacterium; assembly: GCA_963540925.1. GTDB lineage: Bacteria > Pseudomonadota > Alphaproteobacteria > Sphingomonadales > Sphingomonadaceae > Rhizorhabdus. The sequence continues at coordinate 59,871 of CAUTRN010000038.1, read as the reverse complement.
GAGCGCCGATTGGGGCGGTGGCCGGAGTGACGGGTGTAACGGAATTGGTCGCCTGAGCGAAGACGGCAGTCGGCACGAGCGCAAGCGCCAGCACTGAGCATCCCTTGAGATGTGTGCCCATAGGTTTTCCCCAAAAATATCAGAAACGTCAGCGGGAGTTGTCGCCCGCGCACGATGATGAGATCAGATGCCCGTCGGGCTTCCGTTCACAAGCGCGGGCGGCTCCGGCGGAATGACGATCGCCTGAGCCCCCTGATCGGCACCACCACCAGGCGGGGTCACCGAGCCCGTGGCCCCCGCCTGCGCGCTGGCCATCGCCGCGGCGACGTCCACCGAGGCGGCGGCTGCCGCGAGCTGCGCGGCGCTGCCGATGCCGGGAACCGAGGCTGCCACTGCCGCAGCCAGAATGGCGATGGGCTGACCCGAAGCGGCTGCTGCTGCGGCAGTAAGAGCCGCGGCCGCAGCAGCGCGAGCTGCGGGTGACATGGCGTTGAGCGCGGCAGCGACGACCCCGGCTACGTTCGCGCCGGGAACCGCGGCTGCGGCCGAGACGATCAGAATTGCCGAGTCTGGTGCTGCGGCGACCGCGGCGGCAACTATGTCGGCTGCGGCGCCAGGATTTGCCGAGACGGCGTCCGTGACGAGCTGGGTCACCTGCGCAGGCGTCGCTGTCGCAAGTGCGGCGACAAGCGCCGAAGTGTCGACGGCGGCAGTAGCGGCAGAACTGGCGCCCTCATTCTGGGCCGACGCAGGGAGGTTAAGTGCTACCATGGCAAACGCCGTCGTTAGCAGCGTAACTTTCTTCAGCGTGATACGGTCCATGAGCAACCCCTTTACTCTAACATGCTTAGCCCAAGCCCCTTGACCGTTATTCTAAGTCAATCGTGACGGCAAGGCTAGGCAATTTCGCGAACGCAGCAAAATCATTGATTCGAGCCGCCCGGTGGGCCTGGGCTTGTTAAAAAAACGTAAACTTCTGAACACTATGCCCCATGTTGAGCACCCAAGGGAATTTCCGGCGGCCATCGAATATTCCCCTTCGGGACCATGGTCCGGGAGGAGAAACGACATCCGCGCACAGTTAGAAAGTTTCTTTGGCGACTCGAAATTTCTGTCGCTGTAACTGATCGTAACGGTAGCACGGTGCAATTTCACGATCAGTGATATCATTGTTTCAGGCCGATAGTCGACGAAAATTGCGGTGCCTTGTCTCGCGTTTGGCACGCGGTGACGGCGAACAAATGCGGCTCAGACTGCAGAATCGGCGGCAGGAAGAGCCCATGCCGGAACGCCGAATCGCACCCTCGCGTCGATGGATGGTGATTCGCGCTATTGCCGACCACCACAATGGAGTGCCGCGGCTTCTCGATCACGAGGGCGCAATCGCTATTGGTCCAAAGGATTGCTGTTGCTGCAGTGCGGAATAAGCGAATATAGGCTGATACACCATTTTCTATAAGGTGGGACGATGGCGAGTTCTGTGAAGCCGCAGGGAAATCGGGATCTGCGCATCGATTTCCTGCGGGGCGTGTTCATTCTCAGCCTTGGGGGATCGCATTTCGGCTGGCTGGCCGGGATAGCCGGCTACTCCTATTGGCTGCGCTTCTACGATATCCAGCCCTTCGGCTTTTCCAGCCCAGCCGAGTTCTTCGTGTTCTTCTCCGGCTATGTGATGTCGCTGGTGCTGATCCGGAAGTACAAGGACACCGGCTTTTTTCTGACGTTCGCGCGTTCCCTGCACCGTAGCTGGACGCTCTATATCTTCAACATATTCACCTTTGTGGTCGCGATCGTCGTGGTCGGGCTGCTCGTCTCGTCCGCAGGGCCGCTCGCGGAGACGATAGGCCTTCCGCGTTTCCTAGCGGACCCGGTCGGGTTCTGCATCCGCTTCATGACCTTCCGGGACAATCTCGCCTTCTTCGAGATCCTCAGGAACTACATCTTCTTCCTCCCGCTGGTCGCGATCTTCATCTATCTGTCGCAGATCGGGGCCTACGTGCCGCTGGCGATCAGCGTGGCCGTCTGGCTGGTCAACCTGATCTGGCTGCGCCACCTCGTTCCCTGGACCACCTTCAATCCGTTCGGCTGGCAGCTGATCTTCTTCCTGGGCGCGACCTTCGCCAAGGTCCGCCCGCTCACCGAGTGGAAGACCGATCACCGCACCCGCCACCTGCTGGTCTGCTTTGTGCTGATCATCCTCTGCTTCGTCCTCAAGGAGGTCACTTTCCCGGAGGTCGCGGCGAAGGATTTCCCCTTCGCGGAGAAGCGCGACATCGGGCCCTTGAGGCTCGCGCATTTCTTCCTGCTGCTGTGGACCTCGCTGCTTGTGGTGCCGGCGTCGGAGGTGCTGGGCCGGATCAAGCTGACCAGGAGCGTGGTCAAGGTCGGCCAGAACTCGCTGGAATGCTTCTGCCTCAGCTCGATCCTCGTTTATGCGGGGGCGGGGATCATCTCGCACCACAGCGAGTCTGTGGCGCTCTACTGGGTCGTCGTCGTCGGGGTGCTGGCCCTCCTGCTCGCAGGGGCCGAGCTGTTCTCCTGGTTCAAGGCGGAGCCCTGGAATAAGCGGCGGGGCTGACCGGCGGTCGGCCCCTTTCCCCCCGTCCTCAGACGCCGTCGGTTCAGGAGCGCTTGAGGACCTGGCGGGTCAGGCTGAAGAATTCGATCACCGAGTGGCGGCTAATCGCGAAGAGCAACCCGGTGTAGATGAGCATCCCGGCCGGGATGCAGATGATCAGCCGCACCGCCGGTTTCAGCCAGCCCAGTTCGGTCTTGAGCAGCCAGATCGAGCCGCCCATCGCGATGGCCGCCACGGTGGCCGGCGCGAAGGCGCGCCAATATTCCATCCAGCGGATCTGCATCATCCGGATCGCGGGATAGACCGAGAAGGGAGACATGACGATCGCGCGCACGGTGTAGGCCGCCGCTATCGCGACCAGCCCCCAACGCACGACCAGGATGAACAGCGCTATGTTGAGCGCGGCGTTCACCGAGGTGATGATCGTCTGGTAATGCGGCTTCTCGTGCACGAAGAAGATGCTCTGGTTGTACTGGTTCACCGTCATCAGGAAGTAGGAGACGGCGATGATTGAGATCACGACCGCCGTGGTTCCCCAGTTCGGCCCCATCGCGAAATAGACGATGTCGGACGAAAGGCTGGCCGCGCCCGCGAAGACCGGCGCGGTCAGCGTGGTCGTCAGCGAGATCGCCTGAAGGAAGACCTTCTTTGTCCGCGCATTGTCGTCCTTTACGCTGGCCAGCGTCGGCATCACCACCCGGTTGAGCGAATTGGCGATCAGCAGGTTCAGCGAAGACCCGATGCGCTTGGCGGCGTTGTAATGGCCGGTGTTGGCCGGCCCGAGATAGAGCGATGAAAAGGCGATATCGGCCTGGTTGTTGATGAAATTGACCACGCCGACCATCGAGACATGCTGGGAGAAGCCCAGAATCCCCATCACCGTCTGGCGGCTGAAGCGCAGGCTGGGGCGCCACGGACAGGAGGTCCACAGGATCATCAGCGCGGTCAGCGACGTGATGATCTGCTGCGTGATGAGGCTCCACAGCCCAAAGCCGTTCACCGCCATGGCGATGCCGATCGTGCCGCCGATCACGATCGAGATCATCGAGCGGATGGCCAGCGAGCGGAACTGGAAATGCCGGATGAGATAGACTTCGTGGGTCCGGGACAGGCCGAAGGTCACGATCAGCAGGCAGACCGGAGGAATGGCCTTGTCGAGATCGGCCATCGGGAACAGCGCGGCGATCTGGTTGGTCAGCAGATAAGTGACCAGCGCCATGATCGACGAGGTCACCACGATCAGAAAGAAGCAGGCGTTGTAGTCCTCGTCCTTTGGAGAGGACTGCCGGTAGACGGCGGCGGCGAAGCCCTCGAGGACGATCTCGCGGAACAGGTTGATGAGCAGCAGCGCCGTCGCCAGCACGCCGAACGAGGCCGGGGCGACGAAATGCGCGGTGACCAGGAACACGGCCAGGCCCAGCAACTGGGATGCTCCGCCTTCGATGATGGACCATAGTGCACTGCGGCCGACCGATTTGCGGTCCATAGCTTCACTCACCAGCGCCCCCGAACCCGAAAGAAAACTGTCGACCGACCGTTAGACGATAGCGTTGATACAACGTTTATCAGCCACTTCCATCCTTCGTTTCCCATCCGGCGCTTATCAATTCGGTGGTATCCGGGGTGACGGACGCCGGGCCGGGCGCGCGAATGGCGGGGCTATCTTGCTGCATTGCAAAAATGGCTGCGCGGGCGCCTAATCGGCGGGTGGTTGTGACCTGTCGTCCAGCGCTATATCGAGTCGGGATCAGCTGTGGCAGCGATGCGGCCGCACGCACGCGGGTGGCGGAGGTCAGGACGAAGCAATGATCTGGAAATTTCCCGGAAACCTCGTCCTCGGTGCGGCGCTGCTGGCTCCGCTGGCCTTGCTGGCAGGGCATGGTACGGTCCATGCCCAGCACCCCACGGCCAAGCTGATCACCTATGTCGGGCCCGGTTGCAAAGGGCGCGACACCGTGCCGCGGTTCGAGAAGTTCATGGGGATCAAGCCCTTCGGGATCATGACCGGCATGGAATATGGATCCTGGGACAGGCTCCACAAGTCGCTTGAATATGGCCAGGGCTGTTGGCAAAACCAGCCCTATCGCGCGGTCGTGTCGGTGCCGATGCTGGTGCAGGGCGCCAAGCTGAGCGACGGCGCCGCCGGCAAGTTCGACGATCATTTCCGGCAGATCGCCGAGACGCTGGTCCGCCATGGCCGGGGCGATTCCTATCTCCGCATCGGATGGGAGTTCAACGGCGGCTGGTATCCCTGGGCGGCGGCCCGTGATCCGGTGAGTTGGCGCCGCTCTTTCCGGCGGATCGCGACCATTTTCCGCCGGACCAAGGGCGCGAAGTTCATCATCATCTGGAATCCGGGCCTGGGCCGGCTGCAGATCGGTCCGGAGCGGGTCTACCCCGGTGACGACGTCGTCGATATCATCGGGGCGGACTTCTACAACCGGAAGCGGAACGCCGAGGACAACGACCCTCGCCGTCGCTGGCAGCGCTTCATCACCAAGCCGAACGGGCTGAAATGGCTGGCCGACTTTGCTGGGGAGCATGGCAAGCCGATTGCTATTGTAGAATGGGGCACCGGCCATTCGCCCGATGGGATGGGCCCCGGAGACGATCCTATGTTCGTCCGATTTGTCGCCCGCTGGATCCGCGACCATGATGTCGTGATGCATGGCTATTGGGACTATGACGCCAAGGATTATCGCTCGGCGCTGACCGCGGGCCAATTCCCGAAGAGCGGGGTGCAGTTCCGGCTGCTATTTGGAGCGCCGTCGGTAAAGAAATGATGGTTTGCGTCGGCGTGTGGTGGCTTCAGTGCAACGTGATTAGCGCGAGGGCTGGCACCCCAATTAGCAGCAGGGCGATCACCACGAGTGCAGCCCAGGGGAATGGGACGGGCGTGACCGAGCATCCGCTCCAGCCCTCGGGCAGTTCGTAGGTGCGCATGCGACGCCAGCCTCGGCGCGAACGAACGATATCGATCCCGCACTTGGCGCATTGCGAATAGGGTCTGCGATGTACCAGTGTCACCGAGCCGCGACGGTGAAATCCTAGGCCACAGGGTATTCGGACGAAGCTCGCGACGAGCTTCGACGGGCGTCGCCGGCCTACCCGATAATGATGCCCATAACCGTTGCTCATCGTGTCGCCCGCCCAATCAAAACTCTGAACGCCACGCTAATCTGCCGTGCTTCTTCGTTGTTGCATAGCAGCAAAACCAGTCTGCTACAGCGTAGATTTGCTTAATTCCCACACTTTTTGCAGTTGCGCTATAAACAAGCGCGTCACGGTAGTATCGTTACGGATACGTCAAGAAAAGGAACGTGATCGAGGTTAATCTGATAGCGGCGCGCGTCGCGCTTATGACCGCTCATGGAGAGGCCTTCTGCGCGCCAAGGCGGTCTGCAAAGGCTATGATCGCTCACAGATGGGCTTCGGGGGGCAGTCGCGACGGAGGCGGGCCGGACGCATAGGCGCAGAAGCGAGACGAAGCGACGATGACCCGCTTCAGGCATGCAGGCGAAGTCTGAATCGAGGAAAGCAACAAACGCCCGGCGTGAACCGGGCGCTCGCTGGTCTTTATACAGGGCTCAGAAGCGGTAGATCAGCTCGCCGCTGATCCGCCGGCGCTGGGCCGGCGAGACGAAGCTGCCGCCGAACTCGGGGGCGGGCAGCACCTCCTCCAGATATTTCTTGTTGAACAGGTTGGAGGCGACGAACGCGGCCTCCCAGCCTTCGCCCTTCACGCCGACCCGGAGGTTCACCGTGGTGAAGGCGTTGCGCTGCGCCGATCCATATTCGCCGGGCGCGCCGAAGATGGTCGGACGCAGCTGGTCCTGCACCGTCGAGAACCAGGTCGGCCCGGTCACGCGCACGTCGGCGCGGCCCACCAGGCTCAGCGCGTCGGTCAGCGGCACGTCGATCTGGGTGCCCGCGTTGATCGTGTAATCGGGCGTGTAGGGCGACTTATTGCCCACCGTGTCGGTGCGCGCGCTGTTCTTCTTGATCTTGCTGTCGGTCACGTTGCCGCCCGCGAACAGGCTCAGCGCCTTCGAGACCCGATAGTTGGCCGACAGCTCGGCGCCCCACAGGTCGACCCGGTCGATGTTGGAAACGACGCGCAGGATGCCGAAGCTGCCCACGAAGAATTCGAAGAACTGCTGGTTCTTCACCCGGGTATAATAGCCGGCACCCTCGATATAGAGCGGGCCGAAGCTCTTCTTGAAGCCCAGCTCGAACGCGTCGCTGGTTTCCTTGCCATAATTGTCGGTGATGTTCAGCGCGGCGCCGATCGTCTGGTTGAAGGCGTTGTCGATGATCGCGCCCGCGCCCGAATTGTTGAAGCCGCCCGATTTGAAGCCCTTGCCGTAATTGGCATAGAGCGAAAAGCTCGTGTCGGGCTTGAAGGTCAGGCTGACCTTGGGCTCGACCTGCGAGAAGGTCTTCTGCTGGTCGGGGATCGGCCCGTTGAGCAGCGCCGGGTTGAGCGGCGCGCCGCCGGTGAAGGGCGCGCCGTCGAAGTCGATATATTGTGTGCGCGCGTCGGTCGGGATCAGGTTGTGGATCTTGCGGCGCTCATTGTCATAGCGCAGTGCGGTCGACAGGGTCAGCGTGTCGGCCATCTTCCAGTCGGCCGAACCGAAGATCGCATAGGCGCGGGTCTTGTACGCGTCCCACGACAGCTGTTCGGTGCGGAAGCGCGGATCGGTGGTGAAGGGCGCGCGGTTCACGCCATTGCCGGTGTCCTGCGAATAGTTCACCGCCACGTTGCGCTTGATGTCGAGATAATAGAGCCCGCCCATCCAGTCGACCGCGCCTGAGGAGCCGGCGATGCGCACCTCGCCGCTCAGGTCGCGTTCGTGGCGGCGCTGATATTGGCTGCCGTCGCACTTGGTGGGGGTATAGGGGCCGAACAGCGATCCGCCCGGCGTCGGCGCCAGGAATTGCGGCTGGGCGAGCTGATAGCCGGCATTGCTGAGCGCGGTCACCGACGCGGTGCAGTCGGGCGAGCTGTTGAAGAAGCCGAAGCCCGCGCTGGTGCCGTCGCTGTACAGGTCGCGCTTGGACTTGGCGTAGGAGAACCAGGCGGTGAGGGTGGCCCCCTCCAGGTCGTAATCGGCCTTGATCGAGGCTTCGCGCGTGGTCAGCCAGCTCTTCGGCACGATGTTGGTGTCGAACAGATATTTGTGATCATTGGCATCCTCGTCGAACAGCGGATTGCCGCCCGCCGCGAACGCCGGCAGCGAGAAGACCGCATTGTAGACGATCGAGCCGGCCTTGCGGTTGCCGTAATGCGCCTTCAGGTCGAGCGTCAGCTTGTCGGTCGGCTCGATGATCATGCGGCCGTTGATGTTATATTCGCGGGACGGGTCCATATATTGGCCATCGCTCGCCGGGTCGGGCGAGTTGATCTGATATTGCCCGCGCGTCTTGGAATAGCTGCCCGACAGCAGCAGCCCCACCTGCTCGCTCAACGGGCCGCTCAGCGATCCGAACAGCTGCTGGGTGTTGTAGTTTCCATAGCTGGCGCGGAAGCGGCCCTCCAGCGTGTCGCCGGGCTTGCGGGTCGTCATCACGAAGGCGCCGGCGGTCGCGTTGCGGCCATAGATGGCGCCCTGCGGCCCCTTCAGCACCTCGATCTGCATCAGGTCGCCCTGCTCCTGGTTCAGCGCGGAGATGTCCGTCTTCAGGATGCCGTCCACCGCCAGCGCCACGCTCGGCTCGGCATCGCGCACGCCGTTGATGCCGCGGATGTTCACCTGCGGGTCGGCGGGCTCGGCCGCGCCCGAGACGATCGAGACGCCCGGCGTCAGCGCGATGAAGTCCTCGGCGCGGCGGATCGCCGCCGCGGTCAGCGTGTCGCTGGTGAACACCTGCACGGTGGCGGGCACGTCCTGCAGCGTTTCCGACATGCGCCGCGCGGTGACGGTGATCTCGCCGCCCTCGGCGACGGCATCGCCCGCGACCGCTTCGCCCCCGGCTTCCCCGGCGACAGCTTCGGCCGCCTGCGCCTGTGCGCCATGCAGCGTCAGCAGCGCGGCACCCAGGACTCCCAATGATGTGCTCGAACGCAGAAATCGGCAGCGCATGACTTTACCCCTCTTTTTTGGTCAGTATCGCGCCTCGGCTCTCTCCCAAGATCCGATTATGTCAGGACGTTCGTCCCGCTCATGTAGACGGTCACCCGCTCGAACAGTCCGTCGCGCAGGTGCCAGACATTGCTGTTGTGAAGTCTCGTTTCCTGCCCGTCGGTGGTGCGCAGGATGCCGTCGAAATGGGCGGCCACCGATTGCCGCTCGACGTCGACGATCGCCGTGAAGTCGCGATGTTCGATATGGTCGAACCCCGCGAAATAGTCGGTCAGCATCCGGCCGATCTCGGCCTTGCCGTGGAAGGCGACCCCGGCCGTGCCGATCGAGAAGGTCGCATCCTCGTGGAAGCAGGCGAGCACGGCGTCCAGGTCCTTGCCGTCGACCCCGCTGAAATAGCGGTCGACGGTCAGCTGGCGCAGCGCCTCGCGGTTGAGCCGGGTCGTCATGCGGCCTCGGCTCCGGTCACCGGGCCCAGATAGAGCAGCGCGCGGGCGATCCGGCCGTCGGCGCATTGCGCCATCAGCAGTCCTTCCTGGCGGCGCTCGCCCTTGGGGCCGTCCATCGCCACGATCTCGCACGCGGCCGATGCGGGCTCGGTGATCAGGCTGCGCAGCTGCAGCCTGGCATCGTCGCCCCGGCCGAACAGCGGCGCGTCGGCCGCCATCAGCAGCTCGATCTCGGTGCCGGGCTGCAGCAGATGCGCCATGCGCGCTTCGTCGCGGCGGTGCGCGGCGCCGAGCAGCGCCATCGCCAGCTCCGCGGCCGGATCGCCGGCCGATAGGGACGCGCTGCCCTGAAGGGCGTCGTCGGGCATGACTCCTCCGATCCCGGCTCGCCCTGGGCGAGACGTTGTTCTGTGTGAAAGGGGCGAACCGTCGCCGCCCTGTCACAAACGCTATGGGGCGGGGGCCTCGCTGTAAATCGCCGATCGGCCGCCTAAACTATCGGCATACCCCCATCAGCCCTCTCGTACATCGGCCGTGCTGCTGTGACCCTTGGTGCCCATGAGGGAGCCGGGGGACATGACCACTCAGACAGCGGGCCGGATGGCGGGTGCCAGCGCCGAGCTGACGAACGACGACCTGAGCCCGACGCCGCCCGAGGGGCGCACATGGACCTGGTATCATTTCGCCTGCCTGTGGCTGGGGATGGTGATCTCGATCCCGGCCTATCTGCTGGCGGGCGGGCTGATCGATCGCGGATTGTCGCCGCTGGCGGCGATCGGCTGCGTGCTGATCGGCAATATCGTCATCCTCGTGCCGATCGCGCTGATCGGCCATGCCGGCGCGCGCTACGGCATCCCCTATGCGGTGCTGGCGCGCGCCGCCTTCGGCACGCGCGGCGCCGCGATCCCGGCGATCGCGCGGGCGCTGGTCGCCTGCGGCTGGTACGGCATCCAGACCTGGGTGGGCGGAAAGACCCTGCTCGCGCTGATCGAGCTGTCCTTCGGCCTGCGCCTGACGGGCACCCCGCTGCCGCTGCTCGACATCAGCCTGGCCGAGCTGCTCGCCTTCGCCGCCTTCTGGGTGCTCCAGCTGTTTGTGGTGAACAAGGGGCTCACCGCCGTCCGCCGGTTCGAGACCTGGACGGCGCCGCTCAAGCTGCTGATCCTGTTCGCGCTCTTGGGCTGGGCGGTCGGCCATCTCGGCGGGCCGGGCGCCACCTGGGCACGGCTCGCCGCCGGCACCACCACCAAGCCGGCCGAGTTCTGGCCCGCGCTCACCGCGATGATCGGCTTCTGGGCCACGCTCGCGCTCAACATTCCCGACTTCACCCGCTTCGCCCGTTCGCAGCGCGACCAGCTCGCCGGCCAGGCGCTGGGCCTGCCGCTGCCGATGGCACTGCTCGCCTCGGTCAGCGTGATCACCACCTATGCCACCATCATCGTCTATGGCGAGGCGATCTGGGATCCGGTCGCGCTGGCCGGGCGGATGGAGGGGCTGGCGGTGTTTATCGGCCTGCTCGTCATCGCGATCGACACCATTTCGTGCAACATCGCCGCGAATCTCGTCGGCCCCGCCTATGACTTCTCGGCGATCTGGCCGCAGCGCATCTCCTATCGGCGCGGCGCGCTGATCACCGCGCTGATCGCCGCGGCCATCATGCCGTGGAAGCTGATCGCCACCAGCCAGGGCTATATCTTCACCTGGCTGGTCGGTTACTCGGCGTTGCTCGGGCCGATCGCCGGCATATTGGTGGCCGATTACTGGCTGCTCCGCCGCCGCACCCTCGACGTCGACGCGCTCTACGATCGGGCCGGGCGCTACAGCTATGCGGGCGGCTACAACCGCGCGGCGATCCTCGCGCTGATCCTCGGCGTGCTGCCCAACGTCCCCGGCTTCCTCGCCGCCGCGATCCCCGCGCTGGCGCCCGCCATCCCGGCCGGGCTCACCGCGATCTACCCCTATGCCTGGTTCGTCGGCGCCGCCGTGTCGGGCCTCGCCCATCTCCTTTTCGCCCGCCTCGTGGCGGGCGCCCACCAACCCTCCACCCTGTCGAGAGGAAGCGCTGTATGAGCACCCTGATCCCCGTCGTCGACATCTCCGCCTTCCGCTCGGGCGATCCGGCCGCCCGCGCGGCGGTTGCGGCCGCGGTCGACAAGGCCTGCACCGAGACCGGCTTCCTGCTGGTCTCGGGCCATGGCATCCCCGACGAACTGATCGATGCGATGCGCGCGGTGTCGATGCGCTTCTTCGACCAGCCCGACGCGGCCAAGCAGCCCTTCCGCATGCCGCCCGATCGCTATCGCGGCTATATCTCGCTGGGCAGCGAGGCGCTGGCCAACAGCATGGACCAGGAAACTCCGCCCGACATCAAGGAATCCTACTCGATCGGGCCGTGCGACACGCCCGACGACGCCTATCACCAGGCCGCACGCCCGGCGAACTTCTTCGCCACCAACATGTGGCCCGATATGGCGCCGGAGTTCCGCGAGGTCTGGACCCTCTATTATCGCAGCATGGAGGATCTCGCGACGACGCTGATGCGCATCTTCGCGGTCGGGCTGGGGATGGACGAGGGCTATTTCGACGACAAGGTCGACCGCCACATCAGCAATTTCAGCGTGATCCACTATCCGCCGCAGGACAAGCCGCCGCTCCCCGGCCAGCTGCGCGCCGGCGCGCACACCGACTATGGCAGCCTGACGATCGTCAAGCCCGACGCCGCCGAGGGCGGGCTCCAGGTGCTCGCCAAGGACGGCAGCTGGCTCGACGTGCCGCACATCCCCGAAGCCTTCGTCGTCAACCTGGGCGACCTGATGGCCGAATGGACCAATGATCGCTGGGTCTCCACCCTCCACCGCGTGGTCAACCCGTCGTCGAAGGCAGGCCCCGAATCCCGCCGCCTGTCGATGGCCTTCTTCCACCAGCCCAATTATGATGCGGTGATCAGCTGCCTGCCCACCTGCACGGGCCCTGACAATCCGCCGCGCTACTCGACCACCACCTCGGGTGAGCATGTCTGGATGAAGATCACCAAGCATCGCGCACCCGAATTGTCGGGCTCGAACTGATGCTCTGGCGGCCCGCTGCTTGCTTGCTATGATCCGGCCATGATCCCAGGCAATCAGCCGCTCGTCCCGTCGATCGAGGCGCTCTGGTTCGGCGATGACGACGCCGGCCAGGCGCTGCTCCACATGCTGGCCACCAGCACGAACGACGGCATCTGGGACTGGGACATCGCCAGCGGCCGGGTCTATTATTCGCCGCGCTGGCTGGAGCATATCGGCGAGACGCCCGGCTCGATCCCCGAGCATATCGACAGCTTCCTCGATCGCATCCACGCCGACGATCTGGCGATGGTCCATGCCCGGCTGCAGGAATATTTCGAGGGCAAGGCCGAGGAATATCGGATCGAGTTCCGCATCCGTCATCGCGACGGATCGTGGCGCTGGATCATGTCGCGCGGGGTGGCGCTGCGCAACGCCGATGGGCTGGCGTTCCGCGCGGCGGGCACCCACACCGACATCACCGACCGGATCGAGGCGGCCGAGCGGCTGGAGAAGCAGATTGCCGAGCGCACCGCCGACCTGAGGGTCGCGCGCGACCGCGCCGAGCTGGCGGCGGCGGCGACCAGCAAATTCCTCGCCGCCACCAGCCACGACATCCGCCAGCCGCTCCAGGCGATGGCACTGCTCCTGGGTGGGCTCCATTCGCAGGTGCGCAGCGAGAGCGGCCAGCGCACCCTCCACGCGGTCGAACAGTCGCTGATCGCCAGCATGGAGATGCTCGACAGCCTGCTCGAATTCAGCCGGCTCGATGCCGGCGCGCTGCGCCCCTCGGTCGACGCGGTCGCGCTCAACGATCTGCTCGAAGCGGCGGTCGCCGCCTTCCAGGCCGAGGCCGACCGCAAGGGCATCGAGTTGCGCCATGTCGCCACCGACGCGGTGGTGCGCACCGACCCGCAGCTGTTCGGCCGCATCCTGCGCAACCTGATCTCCAACGCGATCAAATATACCTCCGAAGGCCGCGTGCTGGTCGGCTGTCGCCGCCAGGGCGACAAGGTCGGTGTCGAGATCTGGGACACCGGCTGCGGCATCGATCCCGATCGGCAGCGCCAGATCTTCTGGGAATTCGTCCAGGCCAAGAAGGGCCATGCCAGCGGCCTCGGCCTCGGCCTCGCCATCGTCGAGCGGCTGTCGAAGCTGCTGGGGCATGAGGTGGGCCTGCGCTCCTGGCCCGATCGCGGCTCGGTCTTCTCGGTGCGGCTGGCGCGCACCGGATCGGCGCGGCCCGAGCCCTTCGCCCCCAGCGCGGCGCCGCGCATGTGGATCGGCGTCCGCCATGTCGCGGTGCTCGAGGATAGTTCGGAGATCGCGGTCGCGCTGCGCCAGCTGCTCACCGACTGGGGCTGCATCGTCCTCCACGCCACGGGCATCGACCAGATGCTGGCGCTGCTCGGCAGCCGCAAGCCCGACCTCGTCATCGCCGACTGGCACCTCGCCGACAATGGCGACGGCTTCGACGCGCTCGACCGGCTGGAGGCGCATGTCGGCGGCAAGCTGCCCAGCCTGGTTCTGACCGGCGACTATGATTTCGCCGCGCTGGAACAGGCGAACAAGGCGCGCCGCACGGTGATCCACAAGCCGGTGCTGCCGAAGGTTCTACACGCGGTGATGCAGGCGGAACTGGCCCGCCCGCTGGGGTGACCCAAGATCCTCCCTGTCCGAAGGACGGGGAGGGGGACCACCCGAAGGGTGGTGGAGGGGTCTGCAACCTCTCCACCCGCGATGTCCTTGAGTTCGGAGATACCCCTCCACCATTCGCTGCGCGAACGGTCCCCCTCCCCATCGCTGCGCGATAGGGAGGATCTTTTTAGTCAGCGCGCCACATAGCCGAGCCGCTCGGCCTCGCGCAGCATCTGCACCCGGTTGTGCACCGACAGCGCGCGCATCACCGCGGCGAGGTGGGTCTTCACCGTCCCCTCGCTGATCCCCAGGCGGAAGGCGATCTCCTTGTTGGGATGGCCTTCGGAGGCGAGGCGGAGGACTTCGGTCTGGCGCTGGGTGAAGCCCGCGCTCTTGGCCGATCGCGCATCGCCGTCGGCCGACAGCGGCACGCTGCCCACCATCAGCTCGCGCGGCACATGCACCCCGCCCGATCGCACCGTCTGCATCGCCGACACCACCGTCTTGATGTCGGCCGACTTGGGCACATAGCCCGAGGCGCCCGCCGAGAGGCATTCGAACACGTCGTCGGCCTCCTCGGAGGCGGACAGGATCAGGATTGGCGCGGGGGCGATCCGGCCGCGCAAGGTCATGATCCCGGTGCTGCGGACGAGCCCCGGCATGTTGAGGTCCAGGATCAGCAGGTCGGGCGCTTCGGAGCGGGCGATCAGCCGCAGCAAGGCGTCATAATCGGCCGCTTCCAGGATGCTGATCTCGTCGACATGCGCTTCCAGCGCCATCTTCAGGCCATTGCGGAAGATCGCATGGTCGTCGGCGATGACCACCCTCATGGGCGGGCAGGGCCGGTGATGCGCGGGGGCGGGATCGACATGGCGGTACTGTGCCGGATGATTCCCTGCCGGTGCAAGCGCTTGATCGCCGGCAAAGCCCCGGAACGGCAAACTAAACTAAGGTTATAGGCCCAAGGACACCCTTGGCCCGGACGGCCTCCATCCGTAGCACTAGGGACATCGCAAACGCCCGCAACACGAGGTCCCGATGATCCTCCTCGACGTCCCCACGATCGACCTGACACCCTATCGAAGCGGGGACGAAGCGGGGAAGCGCCAGGTCGCCGAAGCGGTCGGCCAGGCCTGCACCGACATCGGCTTCCTGGTGATCTCGGGCCATGGCGTGCCCGACGAGCTGATCCAGCGCACCTATGCCGTCTCGCGGCGCTTCTTCGAGCTGCCCTTCGAGGAGAAGGCGAAGCTCAACCGGCCCTCGCCCGATCAGGTGCGGGGCTACAGCGCGGTCGGCGACGAGGGGCTGTCCTACACGCTCGGCGATCCGGCGCCGCCGGACCTGAAGGAATCGCTCAGCGTCGGCCCGCTCGACGTGCCCGACGAGCCCTATTATTCGATGGCGGTCGCCGGCCCGCATTTCGCGCCGAACCTCTGGCCCGAGGCGATGCCCGAGCTGCGCGAAACCTGGGCCGACTATTTCGCGGCGATGGAGATCCTCTCGCGCGACCTGATGCGCATCTTCGCGCTCGCGCTCGACCTGCCCGAAACCTATTTCGACGAGACCGGCGACCGGCATATCAGCATGTTCCGCGCGCTCCATTATCCGAACCAGCCCGAAGCGCCGCTCGACCGCCAGCTCCGCGCCGGCGCCCATGCCGATTATGGCGCGCTCACCATCTTGCGGCAGGAGAATGTGCCCGGCAGCCTCCAGGTCCAGAACAAGCAGGGCGAGTGGGTCGACGTGCCCGCCGTCCCCGGCACCTTTGTCGTCAACATCGGCGACCTGATGATGCAGTGGACCAACGACAAATGGGTCTCGACCATGCACCGCGTGGTCAACCCGCCGCGCGACAAGGCGCATGACGCGTCGCGCGTCTCGCTCGTCTATTTCCACCAGCCCAATTACGACGCGATGGTCACCTGCCTGGAGAGCTGCCAGGGCCCCGGCGACCCGGCCAAATATGCGCCGATCACCTCGGGCGATCATCTCGTCAGCAAGTTCGTCCAGCAGACCACGCTCGGCGGCACCAAGGAGGCAGCCGAGTGACGGCGACGCTCTCCTACGTCAATGTCTTCGCGAAGGACGTGAAGGCGCTCAGCGGCTTCTACATCCGCGTGTTCGGCTTCACCGAGATCCCCGAGATCGGCTCGCCGATCTTCGTCGGCCTCTCGACCGGGCAGAGCTGCATCGGCTTCAACGCCTATGACGCCTATGAACTGCTCAAGCTGGAGGCGCATGCCCCGGCGACCGGCGTGAAGTTCATGCTCAACATCGACGTCGCCGACAGCGCCGAGGTGGACAGCGTCACGGAGCGCGCGGTGGCCGAAGGAGCGACGCTCGTGAAGGCGCCCTACAAGACCTATTATAACTGGTACCAGTCGGTGCTGCTCGATCCCGAAGGCAATGCCTTCCGCGTGAACGTCATCCTCTAGCGTCGAGATCGCCCACGCCCTTCGGGGCGACCGGCGGCCAGCGTCATCATCCAGATCGATCCGGAGGCGGGGTGCCTTCCGGGCCAGGGAGTCGCGTGCCCATGACCGAAGCCTTTCCCGCGCTGCCGGCCCGCCCCGAGGCGCTGACCCTGCGGCCTTCCGAGACCGCGGTGGTCGTGATCGACATGCAGAACGCCTATGCGTCGCCGGGCGGCTATGTCGACCTGGCGGGCTTCGACATCTCGGGGGCGGCGGGCACGATCGGGCGGATCGGCGCGGTGCTCGACGCCGCCCGCGCCGCGCGTATCCAGATCGTCTATCTGCAGAATGGCTGGGACCCCGACTATGTCGAGGCCGGCGGCCCCGGCTCGCCCAACTGGCACAAGTCGAACGCGCTGAAGACGATGCGGCAGCGCCCCGAACTGGCGGGCCAGCTGCTCGCGCGCGGCGGCTGGGACTATGCGATCGTCGACGCGCTCACCCCGCAGCCCGGCGACATCTGCATCGCCAAGACCCGCTACAGCGCCTTCTTCAACTCGCAGCTCGACAGCGTCCTGCGTTCGCGCGGCATTCGCAACATCGTCTTCGTCGGCATCGCCACCAATGTCTGCGTCGAGTCCACGCTGCGCGACGGGTTCCACCTCGAATATTTCGGGGTGATGCTGGAGGACGCGACCCACCATCTGGGCCCGGACTATCTGCAGCAGGCCACCGTCTACAATGTCGAGAAATTCTTCGGCTGGGTCTCCACCGTCGAGGATTTCCGCGCCTGGGCCGATCGGGCCGCCACTTCCAACAGCAGCAGCAAGGACGCTCCCCATGCCCTTTGAAGCGATCAATCCGCCCGAATTCCCGACCCCGCTCGCCCCCTTCTCGGCGGGCACCAAGGCGAACGGCATGGTGTTCGTCGCCGGCATGCTCGCGCTGGGGGAGGGGGGCACCGTCCTCCATGTCGGCGATGCCGCCGCCCAGACCCGCCATGTGCTGGAAGCGATCCGCATCACCCTGGAGGCGGGCGGCGCGACGATGGCCGACGTCACCTTCAACCATGTCTTCCTGCGCGACTGGGCCGACTATGCCGCGATCAATGCGGTCTATGGCGAATATTTCCCGGGCGCCAAGCCGGCGCGCTACTGCGTCCAGGTCGGCATGGTGCGGCCCGACTGCCTGGTTGAGATCGCCAGCGTCGCCTGCATCGGCGCGGGGGACGCCTGACATGCCGATGGCCGCCGGCCTCCACTGGGATCGCCATGGCGATCCCGCCGCCCCGCCGCTGATCCTGTCGGCGGGGCTCGGCGGATCGGGCCATTACTGGCTGCCCAACGTCCCCGCGCTGGCCGAGCATCATTGCGTCTATCTCTATGATCATCGCGGCACCGCGCTCAGCGATCGCGCATTGCCCGCCACCGTCACGGTCGACGATCTCGCCTGCGACATGCTCGCGCTGATGGACGCGATCGGGATCGAGCGCGCCAGCGTCCTCGGCCATGCGGCGGGGGCGGTGGCGGCGCTTGCGCTGGCGCTGCGTGCGCCCGATCGGGTCGCGGGGCTGATCCTCGTCAACGGCTGGTCGCGCCCCGATCCGCATTTCGCGCGCTGCGTGCGGATGCGGCTCGCGGTGCTGGAGCAGGGCGGGCCCGAGGCCTATCTGCGCGCCCAGCCGGTCTTCCTCTTCCCGCCCGACTGGATCTCGGCCAACGACGCGAAGCTCGAGGCCGGGCTCGCCGCCCATGTCGCCGAGTTTCAGGGCGACGCCAATCTCAAGGCGCGCGCCGAGGCGCTGATGGCCTTCGACGTCGACGATCGGCTCGGCGAGATCGCCGCCCCCGCGTTGCTGGTGGTCGCGACCGACGACATGCTCGTGCCCCCGGCCAATTCGCGGCGCCTGGCGCAGGGGCTGCCGAACGCCACCCTCGCGACGATGACCGGCGGCCATGGCTGCAACGTCATCCACATCGACCATTTCAACCGGATCGCGCTCGACTGGCTGTCGGGCCTCACCGTCTAAGGAGTCCTCGACATGCAGATCGGCGTGTTTCTTCCCATCGGCAACAATGGCTGGCTGATCTCCGAGACGGCGCCGCAGTACATGCCCAGCTTCGACCTCAACAAGGAGATCGCCCAGCGCGCCGAGCGCTACGGGCTCGACTTCGTCCTGACGATGATCAAGCTGCGCGGCTTCGGCGGCAAGACCCAGTTCTGGGAACATAATCTGGAGAGCTTCACCCTGATGGCAGGGCTCGCCGCCGTCACCGAGCGGATCAAAATCTACGCCACCGCCGCCACCCTCACTTTGCCGCCCGCCATCGTCGCGCGCATGGCCTCGACGATCGACTCGATCAGCCATGGCCGCTTCGGCATCAACCTCGTCACCGGCTGGCAGAAGGCCGAATATGACCAGATGGGCCTGTGGCCGGGCGACGAGCATTTCGCCAAGCGCTATGACATGCTCGACGAATATGCCCATGTCCTGCGCGATCTGTGGTCGACCGGGGTCTCGAACTTCAAGGGCGACTATTATCAGATGGACGACTGCCGCGTGTCACCCATCCCGCGCGGCGACATGAAGATCATCTGCGCCGGCTCCTCGGACGAGGGGCTCGCCTTCTCGGCCAAATGGGCCGACTTCGCCTTCTGCCTGGGCAAGGGGGTCAACACCCCCACCGCCTTCGCCTTCAACAACCAGCGGCTGGCGGCGGCGACCGCGCTCACCGGCCGCTCGGTCGACACCTTCGTGCTGATCATGGTGATCGCGGCGGCGACCGACGAGGAAGCGATCGCCAAGTGGGACCGCTATCGCGCCGGCGCCGACCAGGAGGCGCTCGCCTGGCTCACCAACCAGAGCGCGGCGAACAATGTCTCGGCCACCACCAACACCCGCCAGCTCAGCGACGCCGCCTCGGCGGTGAACCTCAACATGGGCACCCTGGTCGGCTCCTATGAAAGCATCGCCCGCATGCTCGACGAGATGGCGGCGGTGCCCGGCACCGGCGGCGTGCTGCTGACCTTCGACGACTTCATCGAGGGAGTCGAAAAATTCGGTACGGAGATTCAGCCGAGGATGAAGAGCCGGGCCGGGGAAAAGGTAGCTGCCTAAGTTGTTTTGGATCGCTGGGGCAGCATTTCAAGCCGCACTATACCGTCAAGGCACGCGCAAAACCGGGGAAATCTAAGGCCTTGACGGTGGCGTTACGAGTTGTGCGTCGCAGCGACGAATTCGGGAAAGGGAGACCCGTGAGTCTCTTTAAACGCCTGCATAAATGAGATAGCATCAACTCTGGTTAGGGCTGACCTGGGGAGAGGTTGAATGACGTTCTTGGACGCACTCGGGAACCGTTGCTGCATGGCCGTCTGCTGGGTCGGCGTGGCCTATATCCTCGTCTGGCACATGGTCTGACGCCAGCCTTCCTGACGTCAGCTCCCTGATGCTCCTTCCTGACGATCAGTCGTCCTGACCGATCGTCACTTCAGTCCGCCGCCCACCGCGCGGTAGAACTCCACCACATTCGTCTCGCGGATCAGGCGCGCCGCCACCAGGCTCTGCTCGGCGGTATAATAGCTGCGCTGCGAGTCCAGCGTCGTCAGGAATCCGTCGACGCCCTTGCGGAAGCGCGCTTCCGACAGCTTGTACGCACCTTGCGCATTGTCGCGCAGCGAGGTCTGCGCGGCGATCTGGTCGTCGATCGTGCCGCGGCGGGCCAGCGCGTCGGCCACCTCGCGGAAGCCGGTCTGCACCGCCTTCTCATAGGTGGCGAGCATCGCGTCGCGGTTTGCCTTGGCCGACCGCACACCGTTCAGGTTCCGGCCGAAATCGAAGATCGGCAGGCTTGCCGACGGCGCCACAGACCAGGTCTCGGTGCCGTTCTTGAACAGATCGGACAGGCCCAGGCTCATCGTGCCCAGCGCCGCAGTCAGCGAGATCTTCGGGAAGAAGGCCGCGCGCGCGGCGCCGATATTGGCGTTGGCGGCGATCAGCTGATGCTCGGCGGCGGCGATGTCGGGCCGGTGCAGCAGCACCGTCGACGGCAGCTCGCCGGGCAGCCGGTCGATCGTCACGCTTGAGTCCGACAGCGTCGCGGGCAGCAGGTCGGCACCCAGGGTCGTCCCCGCCAGCAGGTTCAGCGCATTCTGGTCCTGCGCCACCTGCGTGGTCAGCACCGCCATGTCGGATCGCGCCTGCTCATGGCTGGTCCGCGCCTGGTGCACTTCCAGTTCCGACGTGATGCCGGCCTTGAAGCGCGCCTCGGTCAGCTCCACCGTCTGGCGGAAGGCCGCCTCGGTGTCGCGCGCCAGCCGCAGCCGTTCCTGATCGGCGGCCATCGTCAGCCAGGCGGTCGCCACCTCGGCGATCAGCGAGGACTGGGCGGCGTTGCGATTTTCCTGGGTCGCGAAGAACTGCTCCTGCGCGGCCTTGGTCAGGTTGCGGATGCGGCCGAACAGGTCGATCTCCCAGGCGGAGATGCCGATCTGCGCGGTGTAGATGTCGACCCGGCCGGCGCCCACCGCGGCCCCGCCACCGCCGCCGCCGCCGCCGCCGACGGCGCCGAAGGGGGATTTCTGGTAGGTCGCATTGCCGCTCGCCGCCACGGTGGGCAGCAGGTCGGCGCGCTGCACGCGATATTGCGCGCGCGCCTGCTCGACATTGGCCACCGCGAGCCGCAGGTCGCGATTATTGGCCAGCGCGGTGCGGATCACCTCGCGCAGCCGCGGCTCGACGAAGAAGTCGGACCAGGCCGTCTCGGCGAAGGCGTTGGCCTCGTCCTGGGTCGGCGTGGCGGCCGTCGCTGCGGTCTCGTAGGCCGGGCCCTTGGGGCTGGCGGCGGGCACCGGCAGCTGCGGCCGGGCGTAGCGCGGGGCCATGTTGCAGCCGGCCAGCGCCACCGCGGCGGACAGCATCAGCGCCTGTTTCAGAGCGTTCATCGATCAGGCCTCCTGCGGCCGTGCGCCGTGGGGCTGGGCGCCGTCATCATCATGCTCGGTCCGGGCGAGATGTTGGCGGAACAGCCGCTTCACGAGGTAGAAGAAGAGGGGGACGAAGAAGATCGCGAGCACGGTGGCGGAGAGCATGCCGCCGACCACCGACCAGCCGATCGCATTCTGCCCGCCCGCGCCGGCGCCCGACGACACCGCCAGCGGCAGCACGCCGAACACGAAGGCGAAGCTGGTCATCAGGATCGGCCGCAGGCGCAGGCGCGCGGCTTCGATCGCGGCATGCGCCGCGTCCATGCCTTCGCGCATCTTCTCCTCGGCGAACTCGACGATCAGGATCGCGTTCTTGGCCGACACGCCGATCGTCGTGATCAGGCCCACCTGCAGGTAGATGTCATTCGACAGGCCCACCAGCGTGGCCGCGATCACCGCGCCCAGCACGCCCAGCGGCACCACCAGCATCACCGCGATCGGCACCGACCAGCTCTCGTACAGCGCCGCGAGGCAGAGGAACACGATCAGCAGCGACAGCGCATAGAGCATCGGCGCCTGGCCGCCCGACAGCTGCTCCTCATAGGAGATGCCGGTCCATTCATAGCCGATCCCCTGGGGCAGCTTGCCCGCCAGCTCCTCCATCGCCTTCATCGCTTCGCCGGTGGCGAGGCCCGGGGCAGGGGAGCCCTGGATCTGCACCGAGGACACGCCGTTGTAGCGCTCCAGTCGCGCCGGGCCATAGGCCCAGTCGGTGGTGGAGAAGGCCGACAGCGGGGTCATGCTGCCGGTCGAGCCGCGGACGAAGAAGTTGCCCATCGATTCCGGCGTGGTGCGGAACTCGGAGTCCGCCTGCACATAGACGCGCTTCACGCGGCCACGGTCGACGAAGTCGTTGATATAGGTGCCGCCGAACGCGGTGGTGACGGTGCTGTTGATGTCGGCCTGGCTCAGCCCCATCGCGCCGGCCGCCACCTGGTCGACCTTCAGCTTCACCTGCGGCTGGTCCTCGATGCCGTTGGGGCGGACCTGCGCCAGGCGCTTGTCCTGCGCCGCCATGCCCAGCAGCTGGTTGCGCGCGGCGATCAGCGCCTCATGGCCCAGATTGCCATTGTCCTTCAGCTGGAAGTCGAAGCCGGTGGCGTTGCCCAGTTCCGAAATGGCGGGCGGCGGGAAGGCGATCACCATGCCCGGCGCATAGCCGTGGAACTTCATGTTGGCGCGCAGCGCGACGGCGCCGACGCGGCTGTCCTTGCTCTTGCGCTGGTCCCAGGGCTTCAGCTTGGTGAAGACGATGCCGACATTCTGCGCCTGGCCGCCAAAGCCGAAGCCGCTGATCGTGAACACCGACTCGACGTTCGCCTTCTCGCCTTCCAGATAATGTTTGCGGACCTCGTCGATGGTGCGCTCGGTCTCCTCCATCGAGGTGCCGGCGGGCATCGAGACCATGGTGAACATGATGCCCTGGTCTTCCTCGGGCAGGAAGCCGCCCGGCAGGCGCCAGAAGATCAGGCCCATGCCGATCACGATCGCGGCATAGACCGCCATCGAGCGCTTCCAGTTGCGCTCCACCTTGCGCAGGCCGCCTTCATATTTGGTCACGCCCTTGTCGAAGGTGCGGTTGAACCAGGTGAAGAAGCGGCCCGTCGGCTGGTGGCCATGGCCGGCCGGCTTCAGGATCGTCGCGCACAGCGCCGGGGTCAGGATCAGCGCCACCATCACCGACAGCACCATCGCCGAGACGATCGTGATCGAGAACTGGCGGAAGATCACGCCGGTCGAGCCGCCGAAGAAGGCCATCGGCAGGAACACCGCCGACAGCACCAGGCCGATGCCGACCAGCGCGCCGCTGATCTCGATCATCGACTTGATCGCCGCCTCGCGCGGGCTCAGCCCCTCGTCCTGGATCAGGCGTTCGACATTCTCGACCACGACGATCGCGTCGTCGACGAGCAGGCCGATTGCCAGCACCATGCCGAACAGGGTCAGCGTGTTGATGGTGTAGCCCGCCGCCAGCAGGATCGCGAAGGTGCCGAGCAGCACCACCGGCACCGCGATGGTCGGGATCACCGTCGCACGCCAGTTCTGCAGGAACAGGAACATCACCACGAAGACGAGGATGATCGCCTCGAACAGCGTGTGGACGACCTGCTCCACCGACAGGCGGATGAAGGTGGAATTGTCGACCGGGAACGCGACCTTCACGCCGGCCGGCAGCTGCTTCTCCAGCTGGGCCATCCGCGCCTTCACCGCGTCGACGGTGTCGAGCGCGTTGGCGCCGGGGGCCAGCTTGATACCGAGACCGGCGGCCTGGTGGCCGTTGAAGCGCGCCTGGAAGCTGTAATTGTCGGCGCCCAGGTCGACCCGCGCGACGTCCGACAGATAGACGACCGAACCGTCGGCGCCCGAGCGGACGATGATCTTGCGGAATTCCTCGGGGGTCTTCAGGCGCGACTGGGCGGTGACGGTCGCGGTCAGCGACTGGCCCTTGGGGGCGGGCAGGCTGCCCACCTGGCCGGCCGAGACCTGCGCGTTCTGCGCCTGGATCGCCGCGGTCACGTCGCCGACGGTGATCCCCAGATTGCCCATCTTGTAGGGGTCGAGCCAGATGCGCATCGCATAGGCGGCGCCCAGCAGCTGGGTGTCGCCCACGCCGTTCACGCGGCTGATCGGGTCCTGCAGGCTGGAGGCGATCAGGTCGCCCACGTCGATCTGGTCGTACTTCCCATTCTCGGCATAGACCGAGATGATCATCAGGAAGTCGGCGGTCGACTTGGCCACGCGCACGCCCGCGCGCTGCACTTCCTGCGGCAGCAGCGGGGTGGCCTGGGCCAGCTTGTTCTGCACCTGCACCTGGGCGATGTCGGGATCGGTACCCTGCTCGAAGGTCAGGGTGATCGTCAGATTGCCCGCCGAGTCACTGTTCGACGAGAAATAGCGCAGATTGTCGATGCCCTTCATCTGCTGCTCGATCACCTGGGTGGTGGTGTTCTCGAGCGTCTGGGCATCGGCGCCGGAATAATTGGCGCTGATCGTCACCGCGGGGGCGGCGATCGGCGGGAACTGGGCGATCGGCAGGCGCGACAGGGCAAGGATGCCCGCCAGCATCACGACGATCGCGATGACCCAGGCGAAGATCGGCCGGTCGATGAAGAAACGCGACATGGTGCGATCAGCCCTTCGTAGCCGGGGCCGCCGCGATCTGGGTCGGCGCGCCGGGCTGCACCACCGTGCCGGGGCGCAGGTTCAACAGGCCCTCGACGATCAGGCGATCGCCGGCCTTCAGGCCCGAGGTGACGACCCATTTGTCGGCGATGGGGCGGTCGACGGTCACGTCGCGCGCTTCCACCTTGTTGCCGGCGCCCACCACCAGCGCGGTGGCGCGGCCGCGCGGATCGCGGGTGATGCCGGGCTGCGGCGCGAGGATCGCCTTCTGGCGCACCCCGTCCACCAGCTTGGCGCGCACGAACATGCCCGGCAGCAGCAGGCCGTCGGGGTTGCGGAAGGTGGCGCGGATGGTGACGCTGCCCGTCGCCGGGTCGGCCGAGACTTCGGAGAAGCCGAGACGCCCTTCGATCGGATAGGTCTTGCCGTTGGGCAGCAGCAGCTGGACGCGGGCGCTGTCACGCCCGCCGCGGGTCAGCCCGCCCTGGGCCAGCGCGGTCTTCAGGTCCAGCATCTGCGCGGCCGACTGGGTGACGTCGACATAGACCTCGTCGGTCCGCACGATCGTCGCCAGCGCATCGGCCTGGCCGGTCTGGACCAGCGCGCCGGGGGTGAAGATCGAGCGGCCGATGCGGCCCGAGATGGGCGCGCGGATGCGGGTGAAGTCCATGTTCACCCGCGCCGAGGCGACCGAGGATTTTTGCGCTGCAACATCGGCCTGCGCCTGGCGCGCGGTCGATTCGGCATTGTCCAGATCCTGGCGGCTGACGGCGTTGATGCCGATCAGGTCGCGATAGCGCTCGGCCTGCAGGCGGGTCGCCTCGATCGCCGCCTGGGCCTTGCCCAGATTGCCCTGCGCGGTGCCGAGCGCGGCGCGATAGGGCGCGTCCTCGATCACGTAGAGGATCTGGCCGGCGCGCACCATGCTGCCTTCGGTGAACAGCCGCTGGCGGATCACGCCGCTGATCTGGGGCCGGACTTCGGAGGTTTCCGCGGCGGTGATCCGGCCGGGAAGCTCGCTGGTCAGGGTGACCGGCTCATCCTTCAATGTGATCACGCCCACCTTCGGGGGCTGCTGCGGAGGCTGCTGTTGCCCCCCGCATCCGGCCAGCAAAAGGGTCGCGCCAAGCAGGAGCGAGCGACGTTGGAAGGTCATGTCTGATCACCGAGAGCGAATGTGGATTCCGGAATGAACGTTCATTCCGCTTGCCAGCCTCTACGCGCTGACCTATGCAAAGGTCAAGGGGCAAGGAGAGCTCGGTGATTGATATAACGGCGGTGCAGCATGAAAGTGCCGCACAGCAGAAGATAATTTCAGCGGCGCGCAGGCTGTTCGCTGAACGCGGCTTCCACCAGACCGCGATGGCCGACCTCGCCAAGGAGGCGGGCGTCAGCGTCGGTGCGATCTATCGTATCTACACGAGCAAGGCCGACATCATCCTCGCCATCATCGTCGCGGATTCGCGGCGGCTGCTCAGCGAGCTCCAGCACACCACCGAGCAGGTCCGCAGCGGCGAGATCACGATCGAGCAGGCGATCGAGGAGATCTTCCTGCGCCGCCTCGCCGACCGCGAGGAGGGGCTGGCGCACGAGATGCTGGCCGAGGCCCATCGCAACCCCCAGGTCGCCGAGCCCTTTTCCGATTTCTGCAATCAATATCGTCAGGTCTGTTCCGAGCTGTCGCTGTTCATCCGGCCCTCGCTCTCGGGCGACGAGCTGGAGGGCGCGGCCGAGCTGCTGCTCGCCAGCATCTTCGGCATCGGCCATCGCGAGCTCAGCAAGCCGCGGGTCGACGAGGCGACCACCGCACGGGTCGCCGCCTCGCTGATCGTGAGTTCGCTGACGCCCTGACTCAGGCGGCCGGATCGAGGCAGCTCACCGAGTCGGACAGCCGCACCACGGTCTTGCCCGTCGTCTCGCCCGACATCAGCCGGATGAAGGCGGCGGGGGTGGCCTCCAGCCCGGTCGAGACATTCTCCAGCGCCGTCAGCTCGCCCGAGCGGACCCAGCCGGTCAGCGCCGCCTCGGCCTCCTCCAGCAGCTCCTTATGCTCGAACGCCAGGAAGCCGCGCATCGTGATGCGGTGGACCAGCACCTGCCAGAGATTGCGGATCGGATAGGGCGCGCCGGCATTGTTGTAGTTGGCGACCATGCCGCACACGACGATGCGGCCGAAGTCGGCCATCGCCGGCAGGGTGGCGTCGAGCACCGCACCGCCGACATTGTCGAAATAGATGTTGATCCCCTGGGGCGCCATCTCGCGCAGCGTCGCTTCCAGGTCGGGGGTGGCGCGATGGTCGATCGCCTCCATCCCCAGGCTTTCGACCAGCGCCGCCTTGGCCGCGCCCCCGGCGATGCCGATCGCCCGGTTGCCGCGCAGCCGCGCCACCTGCCCGACGACGCTGCCCACCGCGCCGGCGGCGGCGCTGACCAGCACGGTCTCGCTTTCGGTCATCGCGCCGATCGCCTTCAGCCCGACATAGGCGGTGATCCCCGACCAGCCGACCGCGCCCATATAGGCGGTCAGCGGAATGTCCTCCTCCACATGCACCCGCTCGATCGTGATGTTGGCGGGCTCGAGGATCGAATGGCTCTCCCAGCCGGTATAGCCGCGCGCATAGTCGCCCTCGCGGAAGCCGGGGTTGCGGCTGGCGACGACCCGGCCCATCGCCATCGTCGGGATCAGCCCGCCCAGCGCGACCGCAGGCATATAGCCCTCCAGGTCGTCGAGCATGTTGCGGGTCGCCGGGTCGATCGCGAAGACCAGATTCTCCATCAGCACCTCGCCTTCGGCCAGCTCGCGGATCGACACTTCGTCGATCGCGAAATTCTCGGGCACGGGGACGCCGGTCGGGCGGCTGGCGAGGACGATGCGACGGTTCTTCACGGGGCAGGCTCCGGACGGGAGGAAAGGGCGGTCGCCCGCGCGGTGAACACCGCGATCAGGAGCGAGGCGACCGAGACGAGGAGGAAGGCGATCGCCACCCAGGCGGCGGCGATCACGCCCTGGCCGCGGATCACGGCCGAGGCAAGCACGGGGGAGAGGGCGAGTCCCAGCATTTGCGCGCTGCCGATCAGCAGCACGGTGCGCAGCGACGGGTCGAGCCGGATCAAGAGCGGCATCTGGAAGGGCGGCACCCCCATCCAGCAGAAGCCATAGACCGCCATCGCCGCATAGAGCGCCAGGTCGCCCCGGATCCCCAGCACCGCCAGGATGCCCAGGATGCACAGCAGCGGCCCGACGATGCATGCGACCAGCGGCCGCATCCGCTCGGACAGCAGCGAGGAGGCGAGCCCGCCCGCGATCTGGCAGGCGATCGAGACCGAGATGGCGCTGTGCGCCACCCCGTCGCTGTGGCCCAGCGCGCGGAACAGCGGCAGCGCATAGACCCACAGCGCCATCATCCCGCCGACCAGGCAGCCGACAGCGGCGAGGCCGAACAGGCCGGCGGTGGGGGGCAGCCCGCCGACCTGGCTATCGCTGACGGGGTAGCTGGACGGAATGCGCGGCGCCGCCAGCGCCAGCAGCGCCAGGTCGATCAGCCCCAGCGCCGCATAGCCGCCCCACGGCCCGAAGCGCGGCACCACCACCGAGGATAGCAGCATCGAGAGCAGCAGCGCGCCCGTCGCCTGCACGGTGACATAGATGGCGAACAGCCGCGCGGGTGAGGCGGAACGGCCGATCAGGCCGACGAGCATCCAGAAGAGCAGGCCGGTGCCCAGGCCATTGGCGAAGCGCGCGCCGAGCACCGCGACGCCGTACAGCGCCGGGGTGGCGAGGTTGGCGACCAGCATCAGCGCCAGTGCCATCAGCGCGCGGCGGCGCAGCTCCACCGGCGCCAGGCGGAAGGCGGCGGCGGTGGTCGCCAGCGCCATGCCCGCCAGTTCGGCGGTGGCGCTCTGGCCGATCTGGGTAACGCTGATCCGCCCGGCGTCGAGCATCGAACCGAGCAGGATCGGCTGCAGCGCGTTGAGGCAGCCGATCCCCGCGCCGATCGCGACCGTCGCGATCACCGCCGATCGGTCGAATCCCGATCGGCTCTTTTCCGTCGTCATGGCGCACCCCTCCGCGTCGATGCACGCCGACCCGGACATGGGCGCGCGCTCGACGGTCAGCTTGAGGAGCCTTCGGCCGCCAGCAACTGGTCTATGTGCTGGTGGATGCTCTGCAGCGCGCCTTCGTTGCGGCCGAAATAGATATGATGGTCGGCGGGCAGGGTGCGCAGATTCTTCTGCCCGTCGGCGCACAGCGCATAATCCTCGGTGGAGATCACCTGGATGATGAAGTCGGTCAGATCCTCATATTCCTTCACCGTCTCGGGTTCGGACTGGCTGGCCGGGCGATAGGTCGACATCATCGTGAAGCTGCTGTTCGCATCCTCGCCGGGGAAGCCGCGCCAGAAGCCGAAGATTTGCCGGTCGGTCAGGTCCTCCTTGTCCTTCACCAGCGATTCCAGATTGCCGGCGTAGAAGACGGTGTTGGGGAACAGCAGGTGGATGCCCTGATAGGGGATCTCGCCCCATTCGCCCTCGGGCTTGCCCACCCAGTCCTCGAAGAAGCGATAGGGCATCATCACCCGCTGGTGCGGGCCGAACGCGTCGTGGATGGTGACGTTGCCATAGGCGGCGGCGCCGATCGTCGTGGGGTGCAAGGTCTTGAAATGATAGCCTTCGAAGAAGGTGTCCTGCGCGAACTTCCAGTTGGCGGCGACTGGCACCACGTCCTTCTTCACCGGCACCATCTTGTCGAGGCCGAGCTGGCGGATCTCGTCGGCGATCGGGGCGAAGAAGCTGTCGGCGTCGATCGGGCCGGCATCGGGATCGCCCTTCACCAGGATCAGCCCGTTCCACTCCTGGATCGGCACCGCCTGCAGCGACAGCTCGGCCCGCTCGACCCCGTCGAAGGCGACCCGGCCGGGCACGCCCACCAGCTTGCCCTCCAGGTCATAGGTCCAGCCGTGGAAGGGGCAGGAGATGCGCGTCGCATGGCCGCAATCCTTCACCAGCCGGGCGGCGCGGTGGCGGCAGGCGTTCAGGAAGGCGCGCAGCATCCCGTCCTTGCCGCGCATGATCAGGATCGACCGGCCCAGCGCGTCGAAGGTCATCTGGTCGCCCGGCTCGGGCACGTCGCAGGAGAGGCCCGCGACGATCGGCAGCCGCAGGAACAGCACCCGCCGTTCGGCGGCGTCGCGCTCGGGATCGGTGTAGACGCTCACCGGCACCGGCCGCGCCTCGGGGGCCATGTCGGTGGTCTGCCCCGCGGCGATATGCTCGACCATGCGGCGCTGGAGCGAGCGCATCACCGCGCGCTGACGCTCGGGCCCTTCGAGCCGGGAGAAATTGGGGTCGACTGCGGTCATCTACGCTCTCCTGCTTCGCTCAGGGGGGAAGAAAATCAGTTCCAGTCCATCATCGGGATCGGTTGGCGGCCCATCTGCTCGCCGATGCGCGCGCCGCCATATTCGCCGGCCGACAGCAGCCGCATATGGCTGATCCGCCAGCCCTCGCCGGTGCGGACGAGGCGCAGCTCGTAGCGGCCCCAGCGATGCACGTCGGACACGGCGGGCCAGCCGGTGAAGCGCTGCCAGCTGTACATGTAGCAGCCCAGCAGCACCTCGTCGGCGTCCTGGAATTCGAAGATCGGGTTGGTGATGTAATGGGTGCCGCTCACCGTCACCCCCAGGAATTTGTAGAGCATGTCGCTCAGCTCCTGGCGGCTCGCCATCACCGGCAGCGCGGGGTCGTAGCTGACCCGGCAATCCTCGGTGAAGGCGGGCAGCATGCCGGCCGGCTCCGACCGGTCGGCGGCGCTGCAATAGCGGTAGAGAAGGTCGAGGATCTCGGCCTGGTCGAGAAGCTGGTCGATGGTGGGACGGGACATGTCCTGCGCTCCGCTACTTACAGGGCTGCGGTACGGATCCAGACCGTCTTGGTCTGGAGATAATGGTCGAGCGATTCCTCGCCCAGGTTGCGGCCGTAGCCGGACCCCTTGTGGCCGCCATAGGAGACCGCCGGATCGACGAGCTGGTAGCTGTTGATCCACACGGTGCCGGCACGCAGCTTGGCGGACAGGCGGTTGGCGCGGTCGAGGTCGCGGGTCCAGACGCCGGCGGCCAGGCCGAACTCGGTGTCGTTGGCGATCCTGAGCGCTTCCTCCTCGCTGTCGAAGGTCAGCAGCGCCATGACGGGGCCGAAAATCTCCTCCTGCGCGATCCGCATGTCGTTGCGCACCCCGCCGAAGATCGTCGGCTCGACGAAATAGCCCTTGTCGCCCACCCGCTTGCCGCCCAGCAGCAGCTCGGCGCCCTCGTCCTGGCCCAGCTGCATGTAGCTGCGCACCCGGTCGAACTGCGCCTGCGAGATCAGCGGGCCGATCTGGCTGGCGGGGTCGTCGCCGGGCCCCACCTTCAGGCCCTTCGACAGCTCGACGACGCGGGCGGCGAACTGGTCGTGGATGCTCCGCTCCACCAGCACGCGGGTGCCGGCGGTGCACACCTGGCCGCAATGGCCCCATACCGCCGCCGCCACGGTCTGCGCGGCGGCCTCGATGTCGGCGTCGGCGAAGATGATATGCGGGCTCTTGCCGCCCAGTTCCATCGCCACCGGGGTCAGGTTCTCGGCGGCGGCGGCCTGGATGCGCTTGCCGGTCGCCGAGGATCCGGTGAAGCTGATCGTGCCGATGTCCTTGTGGCGCACCAGCGCGTCGCCGACGATATGGCCCATCCCCTGGACGACGTTGAACACGCCCTCGGGGATGCCGGCCTCGACCGCCAGCTTGGCGGCCAGGATCGCCGACAGCGGGGTGTTCTCGGCGGGCTTCAGCACCACCGAATTGCCGCAGGCGAGCGCGGCGGTGAAGAAGCCGGCGACGAAGCTCGGCCCGTTCCACGGCAGGATGATTCCGCACACCCCGATCGGCTCGCGCTCCTGCCGCACGAACAGGTCGGGCGAGACCGAGGGGACCGATCCGTGGAGCTTGGTGGGCCAGCCCGCATAATAGTTGGTCATGTCGACCGCGAACTGGACGACGAACTTCGAATAGCCCGCCAGCAGCCCGCCATCGACCACGTCGAGGTGGATGAACTCCTCGGCGTGCTTCTCGATCAGCGCGGCATAGGCGCGCAGCCGCGCCTCCTTCTCCTTGGCCGGCAGCAGCCGCCACCGCCCGTCCTCGAACGCCGCCTTGGCCGAGGCGACCGCCCGATCGACCGTCGCCGCGCTGCCCCCCGCGCAACGGGCGATCTCCTCGCCCGTCGCGGGATTGATCACGGCGAAGCTCTCGCCCTCATGGTCCTCGCGGCCATCGATGAAATGGCCGATCCGTCCCTGGGCCAGCAGCCCCGAATTGGCCGGTCGATCGAGCGTCTCAACAGTCATGCAACTCTCTCCTGCAGGCGAGGGGCTGGTCAGTAGCGGACGGTCAGCTGCAGCTGGACGGTGCGGGGCAGCGCGGCGAAGCCGATCTGGTCCGCCGGAATGCCCGCCGAGGTGCCGGTGCCCGAGCCGGTGTCCGGCCCGTCCACCACGCCGTTCACATAGAAGTGGTTGGTCAGGTTCTTGGCGATCAGCGCCAGCTCCCAGCGATCGTCGTCGCGGCCGATGCGGGCCTGGGCGTCGAGCGTCGCATATTTGCTCTGGCGCGAGCGGATCTGCCCGAAGCCCGAGGGGATGTAGCTGCCCGAGAAGCGCATGTCGGCGCCCACGCCGAAGCGCAGGTTCGATCCGACGTCGCTGTCATAGGCGACCCCGAACTGGCCGGTCCACTTGGGCGCCATCGACAGCGGCTGCCCGCCCAGATCCTGGCGCACGCCCACCTCGGCGCCGGTGATCGGGCGCAGCGCGCCGCCGGTGCCAAAGATCAGGTTGCAGCCCTGCGCCGGGGTCTGGCCGGCATAGCAGGGGGCGTCGGGGAAGCGGGTGTAGCGCGCCTTGGTGTAGTTCAGCGAGCCATGGACGTTCAGGCCGGGCACGGCGCGCGGCGCATATTCGGCTTCCAGCTCCAGGCCCTTGGTGCGCGCGTCGGCGGTCAGAGTCTGGAAGGCGATGATCGCGCTGTTGAAGAAGTCGATCTGCAGATTGCTGTACTTGTAGGTGTAGGCGGTCAGGTTCAGGCGCAGCTGCCGGTCGAACAGGGTCGACTTGATGCCCGCCTCGAAGCCGCGTGCCTTCTCCTTGTCGAAGGTCAGGTCGCCCAGCGGATCGGTCGAAAAGCCGCTGTTGATGCCGCCGTTGGAAAAGCCGCCCGACTTGTAGGCGGTCTTGTAGCCGCCATAGACCAGCACATGGTCGGTCGGCTTCCAGGTCAGCGTGGCCTCGGGCGACCAGTCGTTGAAGGTCTGCTTGGCGTTGACCACGCCCAGCCCGTCGGGCGAGTTGGCGGGCCGGAAGATCGCCGTCACCGCGGCGTTGCTATAGGGCTGCGAGAAGACGCTGTCCTTGGTTTCATGGGTATAGCGCACGCCGCCCGCGGCCTCGAGGCGCGGCAGCACCTTCCACGTCACCTGAGCGAAGCCGGCCAGGGTCTCGCCGTCGGTGCTCGACACCTTGCGGGTGGCGACGAAGCGGTTCGCGGCCGACTGGCTCGAGTCCGACACGCCGGCAAAGGCGATGTTCTGTTCGAAGGTCCGCTTGGTCTTCTGGTAGAGGCCGCCGACCATGATGTTGATCGGGCCGTCGAAGGTGGTCAGCGCGCGCAGCTCCTGCGAGAAGGCGTGCCAGGTCGAGTTCTCGGTGGCCCAGGTCGGGTTGTCGCTCGACTGGAAATCGCCCTGCAGCGCGAAGCGGTTGTTGTTCCAGTTGTAATTGGTCACCGACGTCAGGGTGACGTCGTCCAGCTCATAGTTCAGATTGTTGTTGGCCGCCCAGCTCTTGTAGCGGTTGTAGAGCTTGCCGTCGTCGCGGGCATAGGGGAAGTTCGCCGCCAGGCTCGGTGCGAAGTTGTTCTGCCGCACGGTGAAATTCTTGCCGCACGGGTAGATCGGGTTCTTGCTGCTGAACCCCGACGCGCAATTATAGGTGACGTAGTTCCACGACGGGTTGTTGGTGCGGTTATAGCCGCCATAGACCTTGAACGTGTTGCTCAGGCCCTCCTGCGGATCCCATTTCACGGTCAGGCGGCCGATCAGCTCCTTCTCGCCGGGCTGGTCGCTGGCGGTGGGCTGGCCGATATTATTCTCGACATTGCCGGTGGCGATGTCGGTGGTGCGATAGTTCACGACGCCCGAACGGTTCTTGAAATAGCCGCCGAACATCTTCGACCCGCGCACCGCCACGCGCACGCCCAGCGTGTCGGTGACGGGGCCCGAGGCGACGCCCTCGAGCTGCGCCTGCTCGGCGTTGAACTCATAGCCGCCGCGCAGCTTGAACTCGGGGGTGCTGCTCGGGTCGGCGGTCTTGATCGAGATCACGCCGGCGGTCGCGTTCTTGCCGAAGAACAGCGCCTGCGGACCCTTCAGGATCTCGACGCCGCCCAGGTCGAAGAAGCCCTCGTTGATCACGCGGCCCTGGCCGTAATAGGCGCCGTCGACCACCGTCGCGATCGACTGCTCGATGCCGATCGAGGTCGACGACGAACCGATGCCGCGCATCGTCAGCTGCGCGCCCGATCCGTTGGAGGCGCGGCCGACCGTCAGGTTGGGGGTGCGCGCGGCGATCTTCTCGATGCTGGTCAGGTCGCTGCGCTGGATCTGCGCCGCCGACAGCGCGGTCACCGCGACGGGAACGTCCTGCACGCTCTCGGCGCGCTTGCGGGCGGTGACGACGATCTCTTCGATGCCGCCCGTGGCCGAGTCGGCGGCGGCGGTCTGGTCGGCGGGCCGAGTCGCGTCCTGCGCCTGGGCCGGCCAGGCGATGGCCAGCATCGAGCCGGCCAACAAGGAAGCACGCACAACCGCCAAATTAGACATGCGCTGTCCAGTCATTCTCTCTCCCCTCCCTGAGCCACTTTTCACCATGCGGTGGGCTTCTGGGCTCGTTGTGATTAGCAGTTTGGTTTAAAAAGTGAACGTGTTTACATTTTGGTTTTACGCCGGGTCGGCGTGGACGCCTGCCTGTCGCTTTGGCTAGGTCTGGCGACCAGTTAATGAGCGGGCGTTGCGTCGGCCGGCGGCGCGGAGTGAAGGTGAGTGGTGGCAAAGGCAGCGAAAGACCGCGCGAAAGCAGGCGAAACGGGCATCGTGTCCGCGCCCGCCCGGCGCGGCCCCTATGGCAGCGATCAGATGAGCGAGCGGCGCCAGCGCCTGCTCGACGCCGCGCTCGCGCTGCTGCTCGAAGGGCGCGCCGACGGCTTCACCGTGCGCGAGGTCACCCAGCGCGCGGCGGCCTCG
Source organism: uncultured Sphingomonadaceae bacterium (assembly GCA_963540925.1). Taxonomy (GTDB): domain Bacteria; phylum Pseudomonadota; class Alphaproteobacteria; order Sphingomonadales; family Sphingomonadaceae; genus Rhizorhabdus. The sequence goes on along the minus strand of CAUTRN010000038.1, from coordinate 25,228 downwards.
GTCACCGTTCTCTACTCGGTCTATGGCAGCAAGGAGGGGCTGATCGCCGCGGCGATCCAGCATTTCTACGTCCAGCAGGAAGCCGCCCAGCATCCCGCCTCGCGCGACCTGGACGGCGTGCTGTTCGAGATCGAGGGCGCGGCGCAGGTCACGCTCTCGCACCCGCCCTATGTCCGCTCGCTGTGCGACCTCTATTTCTCGCACGCGCCGAACAACGAGATCTACGAGGTGATCGGCGACATCGCCCGCGACACCTTCCTGCCCTGGCTCGACCGGGTGATGGGGGAGGGGGGCACTTTGCCGGGCCTCACCCGCGAGACGATCAGCGGCATCCTCGCCGGCAATCGCTGGCATGTGATCTCGGACTGGGCGCGCGGCCGTATCCCCGACGGCGATTTCGCCGAGACGGTGAAGCTCACCTTCCTGCTGATCGCCTCGGGCATGACGGTGGGCGAGACAAGGCGCGAGGTGGACGCGGCGCTGCGCACCGTGAGCGAAAGGCTGGCTCCCACGGCCTGAAACCGGGCTCGCGGCGCCACCATTGACGCGCCGCAACAATCTCCCTTATCAGCGCGGCTGCGACAGGTTCCCCGGAGACGGGGATGAAAAGGGAACGGGGTTCGAGACCCCGGCTGCCCCTGCAACTGTGAGCGGCGAGCCATCGCGCCATATGCCATTGGGATCTTCCTGATCCTGAGAAGGCGGTGCGAACCGGCATTGACCCGCAAGCCAGGAGACCTGCCCGTCGCGGTCGTCCTTCGCGCGGACAGGGTGTGCCGAGCGGACGGGGGTAAACCCGAGTGACGACAGGTCCGGACCGCGTTTCGTGCGGGGGACGTGTCGTGCCTGCTCGGCTTCGGCACATGCCCCGGATGGGCGCGATCCCCTCGTCATGGGGTACTCGCTGTGTTGAAATTGACTGCCACGCTCTCCCTGCTCCTCTCCTCGGGCGCCTATGCCGAGGAACTGGGCCAGGAGGCCCCGCCGCCCGATGCGGCGGCCCTCGCCACCACCGCCGCCGATACGAATCCCGACACGATCGTCGTCACCGCCACCCGCCTGGCGCTGCCCGCCGGGAAGGTGCCCGTCTCGGTCACCGTGCTCGACAAGATCGCGATCGATCGCGCCCAGGACATCGGCGTTTCCGAGCTGCTGCTGCGCACGCCCGGCGTCAGCATGGCGCGCAACGGTGGCTATGGCACCGCCACCTCGCTGCGCATCCGCGGCGCCGAGGCCGACCAGACCGTGGTCGTGATCGACGGGGTCAAGCTCAACGATCCCTCGTCGGCGGGCGGCGGCTACAACTTCGCCAACCTGCTGGTCGGCGACGCCGCGCGGATCGAGGTGCTGCGCGGGCCGCAGTCGATCCTGTGGGGCAGCCAGGCGATCGGCGGCGTCGTCAACGTCGTCACCGCGCTGCCGGAGAAGGAACTGGAGGGCAGCTTCGACATCGAGGCCGGCTCGCGCCAGACTGCCAGCGCGCGCGCCGCGATCGGCGGCAAGCAGGGCGCGCTCACCTGGCGCATCGGCGGCCAGGCCTTCACCACCGACGGCATCTCGGCGATCTCGCCGGCGTTCGGCGGGCGCGAGAAGGACGGCTACACCAACCGCAACCTCACCGGCCGGGTCGAGGTGGCGATCACCGACAATGTCACCGCCGACCTGCGCGGCTATTATTCGCGCGGTCATACCGACATCGACGCCACCACCGGCGACAACCCGGCCTATGCGCTCAACCGCGAGTTCGTCGGCTATGCGGGCCTCAATATCGACCTGCTCGACAAGCGGTTCCGCAACCGCATCGCCTATGGCTACACCGACACCAACCGCGACAATTTCGACCCGCGCAGCCAGCGCCCGAAGAATTTCGACAGCGCCGGCCGCAACCAGCGCTTCGAATATCAGGGCAGTTTCGCTGTCACCGAAGGCATCACCGCGCTGTTCGGCGCGGAGAATGAGCGCTCGCGCTTCCGCAGCGTCTCGCCGCCCGCCTCGCTCGCCACACCGATCCCGGCGCCATCGCGCGGCAAAGCGCGCATCACCAGCTTCTATGGCCAGCTCAGCGTCGAGCCGCTCGAGGGGCTGACCCTCAACGGCGGCGCTCGCCACGACGATCATAGCCGCTTCGGGGGCAAGACCCTGTTCTCGGCGGGCGGCGTCTGGGCGCTGCCCACCGGCACCGTGATCCGCGCCAGCTATGGCGAGGGCTTCAAGGCGCCGACCCTCTACCAGCTCTTCTCCGAATATGGGAACGCCGCGCTCCGCCCCGAGCAGGCCGATGGCTGGGAAGCGGGGGCCGAGCAGAAGCTGTTCGACGGCAAGCTGCGCTTCGGCGCGACCTGGTTCGAGCGGACCACCACCGACCAGATCATCTTCAACAGCTGCACCGCCACCTCCACCCTGGCGCTCTGCTTCGTGCCCAACTCGACGCTTCGTCGCTCGGGCTATTACCAGAATGTCTCGAAGGCCGAGGCGCATGGGCTGGAGGCGCAGGCCGCCGTGCAGCCGGTCGAGGGGCTGCTGATCGACGCCAACTACACCTGGACCGTCGCCGAGGATCGTTCGCCCGGCACCGCCAATTTCGGCAAATGGCTGCCGCGCCGTCCGCGCAACCAGGCCAATGGCTCGATCAGCTATGAATGGCCCTTCGGCCTGACGACGGGCGCGGCGATCCGCTGGGCCGGCCACAGCTTCGACAATGCGTCGAACGCCCAGCGCCTCGACGCCTACACCCTCGTTGACCTGCGCGCCGAGCTGAAGCTGTCCGATACGGTGCGCGTCTTCGCCCGCGCCGAGAACATCTTCGACAAGGAGTATATGACGGCCTATCGCTACGGCACGCTCGGCCGCAGCATCTATGCCGGTATCAGGGGCCGCTTCTGATGGGGGCGCTCGCCATCGATCGTCCGATCGAGAAGCGGGTGTCCCAGGCGGACGGCCGGACCGAGGAGGTCTGGCCGCTCCCGCTCGATCGCGACTGGCTGTTTGCGCTCTTCTCGGAACTGTTCGAGGAGCATTGGGACCGGATCACCTGGGGCCCGCTGATCCCCGGCGCCGCCTATGAACTGAAATGCCCCGGCAAGCCCGAGCGGGTGACCTTGTCCGAGCTGGGCTATCTCACCGTCCATTGGGGCGCCAAGGGCCATTTCCACCTCTGCCTCGGCGCCGGCCCGAAGATGGCGCCCGATCTGGCGCAGCATCGCAGCCCGTCGCGGGTCGAGCTGGTGCGGCGTCTCGACGGCGAGGAGATGCCGATCTCCTGGAGCCTGCGCATGTTCAACGGCGCGGGCGAACCGCAGATCACCATCTTCCTGCCCAACCCCTTCCTGCTGCCCGAGGACCGGATCGCCGACCAGCCCGACTGGTCGCGCCTCGACCTCTGGGAAAACCTCTTCCCGCGCCTCACCGGCCAGCCGACCGACGGTCGGGACCGGATGGGCAAGGGCCACAAGAAGACGACGAAAGGAGCCGAATGATGACGACGACCGCTTCGAAATCGACTGCCTCGACGCTCTGGATCCTGCTGCTCACCGCGGCCAGCACCGTGACGACCCTGGTGCTGGCCTGCGCGACGCCCTTTCCCTCGCTCGCGGCGCTCGCCGCCGTTCACATGAACCGCCGCGACGGCATCGTCCTGATGCTGCTCGCCTGGGTCGCCAGCCAGGCCGTCGGCTTCGGCCTGCTCGACTATCCGCACTCGCCGAAGACCTTCGCCTGGGCCGCCGCGCTCGCCATGGCGGCGGTCGGCTCGGTGCTGGGCGCGCAGGCGCTGCTGCCGCGCTTCGCCACGGCACCGGTCTGGGCGCGGCTCGCTATCGCCTATGTCGCGGGCTTCCTGGCGTTCAAGCTGGTGGTGCTCGCCTGGGCATTGCCGCTCGGCGGCGCGCACAGCACGGTCGATCCTGCGATCGTCGCCAACCAGTTCGTCCGCAACGGCGCGATCCTGGTCGGCCTCTACGCGCTCTATCGCGGGCTCGTCGCGCTCGGCGTCCCCGCCGCGCCGCGCGAGCCGGCGGCGGCCTGAGATGCTCCGGCCCGTCGCCGGTGGCCCCGCCGTGGTGGCGTGCAGCACCTGCCGCCACTCGGCGGATTCGCGCGAGGATGGCGAGGGGCTGCGCGGCGGCGCCCGCCTCGCCGCCGCGCTCCACGCCGTCCACGCATCCGATCCCCGCTATGCCGAGGTAGCGGTGCAGGAGATGCCCTGCCTGTTCGCCTGCAAGGATTTCTGCACCGTCCACCTGCGCGCGCCGGGCAAGGTCAGCTATGTCCTCGGCCGCTTCCAGCCCGACGAGGACGCCGCCCGCGCGATCCTCGACTATGCGGTCCACTACGCCGCGAGCGAGCATGGCCGCGTCCCCTTCGGCCAGTGGCCCGAGGGTGTGAAAGGCCATTTCATCACCCGCTCGCCTCCGGAAGGATATGTCGCCGAATGAACGAGCACCTTCTCAGATCCTCCCTGCCCGAAGGGCGGGGAGGGGGACCATTCGCATCGCGAATGGTGGAGGGGTTTTCCACCTCTCCACCCGCGATGGCGATGAAGTCGGAAAACCCCTCCACCGCCTTCGGCGGTCCCCCTCCCCATCGCTGCGCGATAGGGAGGATCTGATGACCTTCTCCACCCTGCAGGCCTTCGAAGCGGCCCTCACCAACCTCCCCGATCCCGATCCCACCGCGATCGCCGCCGCGCGCGCGCGCCAGGCCCAGCTCACCAAGCCGCCCGGCTCGCTCGCCCGGCTGGAGGAGATCGCGGTCTTCGTCGCCGGCTGGCAGGGCCGCGAGAAGCCCCGCATCGCCCGCGGCCGCGCAGTGATCTTCGCGGGCAATCACGGCGTCACCGTCCATGGCGTCAGCGCCTTCCCGCCCGCCGTGACCGCGCAGATGGTCGCCAATTTCGAGAGCGGGGGCGCCGCGATCAACGCGCTCGCCGCCGCCGCCGGGCTCGACCTCAAGGTCGTCCCGCTCGACCTCGACCGGCCCACCGCCGACTTCACCGTCGCGCCCGCGATGAGCGAGGCGGAAGGCCTCGCCGCGCTCTCGGCCGGCGCCGACGCGGTCGACCCCGGCCTCGACCTGCTCGTCGTCGGCGAGATGGGGATCGGCAACAGCACCGCCGCCGCCGCGCTCGCCGCGCGCAGCTTCGGGGGCAGCGCCGTCGACTGGGTCGGCCCCGGCACCGGCCTCGACCATCAGGGCGTCGTCCGGAAGGTCGAGATCGTCGAGCGCGCGCTCGCTTTCCACGACGCCGCCCCGCGCACCGCCTTCGAAACCCTGCGCCGGCTGGGCGGGCGCGAGATCGTCGCCATCGCCGGCGCGGTGCTGCGCGCGCGCCAGCTTCGCATCCCGGTGATCCTCGACGGCTTCATCAGCAGTTCGGCGGTCGCTCCCCTCGCCGCCGACCATCCCGCGATCACCGCGCATCTCCTCGCGGGTCACTGCTCCGCCGAGCCCGGCCATGGCCGCCTGCTCGATCGGCTTGGGCTCGATCCGCTGCTCCGCCTCGGCATGCGGCTGGGCGAGGGGAGCGGTGCCGCCGTCGCCGCCAACATCGTCCGTTCGGCGCTCGCCGCCCATGAAGGCATGGCCACCTTCGCCGAAGCCGGGGTGTCGCCGGGATGAGCGACTTCGCGCTCCACCTGCTCCGCCATGGCGCGCCTGAGACGTCGGGCCTGCTGATGGGCCGCACCGATGGCGTCCCCACCGTGGCCGGCATCGTCGCCTGTGTCGAGCAGGCGGGCGAGCTGGGGATCGAGGCGATCGTCGCCTCCGACCTCGCCCGCTCGGCCCGCGCGGCCGAAGCGATCGGCGCGCGGCTGGGGCTGCCCGTCACCATCGACCCGCGCTGGCGCGAACTCGACTTCGGCGACTGGGACGGGCTCGCCGCCAGCGACGTGCCCCCCGATGCGATGGCCGCCTTCTGGACCGATCCCGACGCGAACCCGCCCCCCGGCGGCGAGCGCTGGTCGGCGCTGGTCGCCCGCGTCGCGGCGGCGATCGCCGACCTCGAACCGCGCCCCACCCTGGTCGTCACCCATGGCGGGGCGATGCGCGCCGCGCTGGCGCATCTCTGCGGCTTCGACCAGCGCCAGCTCTGGGCGTTCGAGCTCGGCTATGCCGCGCTGCTCTCGCTCCGCATCTGGCCGGGCGAGCCGCGCAGCGCGCAGATCGCGGGGCTCTACCCATGAAGCGCCTGATCGTCGCCATCCAGTTCCTCACCCGCCTGCCGACACCGAAGCTCATCGTGTCGGCCGACGATTTCATCGGTTCGATGCGCTGGTTCCCGGCGGTCGGCCTGATCGTCGGCGCGATCGTCGCGGGCGGCGCCTGGGTGGGATCGCTGGTCGATCCTTGGATTGGTGCGCTGGTCGGGCTCGTCCTGTGGGTCGGCGTCTCCGGCGCGCTCCATCTCGACGGGCTCGGCGACATCGCCGACGCGCTCGGCGCCGCGCACAAGGACAGGGGCCGGATGCTCGCGGTGCTGGCCGATCCGCATGTCGGCAGCTTCGGCGTCGTCGCGATCGGGCTGCAATTGCTCGCCAAGCTCGTCCTGCTCCGGGTCGCGATCGAGAGCGGGCTCTGGCCGACGATCCTGCTCGCGCCGATGGCGGCGCGGATCGGCACCCTGGTCTGGACCCGTCTGCTGCCCCCGCTCCATGCCGGCCTCGCCGCCCGCTTCCAGCACAGCGTGCGGCCGGCCGACATCGGCGTCTGGATGGCGCTGCTGCTCGCCTCGGCCTGGTTCGCGCCCGCGATGCTCGCCACCCCGCTGCTGCTCTGGCTCTGGGGGAGCAACCTGCGCCGCACCCTCGGCGGCATTTCGGGCGACGGCCATGGCGCCGGGGTCGAACTGGTCGAAAGCGGCCTGCTCCTGATCGCGCTCGTCATCGCCCCCCTCGTTGCGAGGCTTGCATGAGCAGCCGCTGGACCTGGCATGGCGGCGGGGTCGCGGCCGCCCGCGCGCATTTCGGCGACGGGCCCTGGCTCGACCTCTCGACCGGCATCAACCCCCACGCCTGGCCGGGAACAGCCGATCTCGCTTTCGACTGGCGGCGCCTGCCCGACGAAGGCGAGCTGCGCGCGCTGGAGGTCGCCGCCGCCGCCAGCTTCGGCGTCGACCCGCGCAATGTCTGCGCGGTGCCGGGCACCGAGATCGGCCTGCGGCTGATGGGCGGGCTGGTCGAGGGTGCGGCCGCCTGGTGGTCGCCCAGCTACCGCACCCATGGCGAGATGCTGCCCGGCGCCCGCCCGGTCGAGCGGCTCGCCGAGGCCGATGGCCGTAGCCTGATCCTCGCCAACCCCAACAATCCCGACGGGCGGCTGCTCGATCGCGCGAGCATGATCGGCCAGCTCGCCCGACGCGGCGCCGAGGGCTGGCTGCTCGTCGACGAGGCCTTCGCCGACGCCGATCCCGCGCAAAGTGTCGCGGCCGACATCGCCGACGACCGCCGCCTGCTCGTCTTCCGCTCCTTCGGGAAGTTCTTCGGCCTCGCCGGCGTCCGCCTCGGCTTCGTGCTCGGCCCCAGCCTCGCGCTTGATCGGCTCCGCCACCGGCTCGGCGCCTGGCCGCTTTCGGCGCCCGCTATCGCGATCGGCACCGCCGCCTATCGCGACAGTGTCTGGGTCGAAGAGATGCGCGAGCGCCTGCGCCGCGCCGCCGCCGCGCTCGATGCCACGCTCGAGCGGGCCGGGCTGCGCGCGACGGGGGCCTGCCCGCTGTTCCGGCTGGTCGAGACCGACGATGCGCACGGCCTGTTCGAACGGCTCGCCCGCCGCCACATCCTCACCCGCCCGTTCGACGATCATCCGCGCTGGCTCCGCCTCGGCCTGCCCGAAGACGCCGACGGTCTCGCCCGGCTCGAAGCGGCCTTGCGCGATGGCTGACCCGGTCGCGCTCGCCGCCCTGATCCTCGACGCTGCGATCGGCTGGCCCGCCGGCCTCTATCGCCGCATCGGCCATCCGGTCGGCGGCTTCGCGCGCATCATCACCGCCTGCGAGACGCGCTGGAACAAGCCCGAGCACAGCGACACGCGCCGCCGGATCGCCGGCATCGCCACCGTGCTGCTGCTGATCGCCGTCGCGGGCGGGGGCGGCTGGCTCGTCCAGCGCCTGCTGCTCGCAGCGCTCGGTAACTGGGGCTGGCTCGCGGTCGCGCTGCTCGCCTTTCCCGGCCTCGCCCAGCGCAGCCTGTTCGACCATGTCCGCCCGGTCGGCCGGGCGCTCGCGACAGGCGATCTCGATGGAGCCCGCCGCGCGGTCGACATGATCGTCGGCCGCGACACGCAGGCGCTCGACGAAAGCGGCGTCGCCCGCGCTGCGATTGAGAGCCTCGCCGAAAGCTTCTGCGACGGCGTCGTCGCGCCCGCCTTCTGGCTGCTGCTGCTCGGCCTGCCCGGCATCTGGGCCTATAAGGCGATCAACACCGCCGACAGCCTGATCGGCCACAAGGAAGCGCGTTGGCGCGCTTTCGGCTGGGCCGCCGCCCGCACCGACGACGGGCTCAACCTCATCCCCGCGCGCCTCGCTGGCCTGCTGCTCTGCTGCGCCGGCCCCGGCGGCTGGGCGACGATGCTGCGCGACTCTCGCAAGCACGCCTCGCCCAATGCCGGCTGGCCCGAAGCGGCGATGGCCGGCGCGCTGGGGGTGCGCCTCGCCGGTCCGATCGCCTATGACGGGGTGATGCACGACAAATATTGGATCGGGGACCGCCGGATCACGGCCGACGCGGCGGACATCCGCCGGGCACTGGCTATCTACATCCGCGCCTGCCTCCTCCTCTGGCTGATCGCGGGGGCCGTCGCATGGGCGCGCTGATGCTGCAGGGGACCGGGTCGGACGTCGGCAAGTCGGTGCTCGTCGCCGGCCTTTGCCGCGCCTTCGCCAATCGCGGCCTGACGGTGCGCCCCTTCAAGCCGCAGAACATGTCGAACAACGCCGCCGTCACCGTCGACGGAGGCGAGATCGGCCGCGCCCAGGCGCTGCAGGCGATCGCCTGCCGGGTCGATCCGCACAGCGATTTCAACCCGGTGCTGCTCAAGCCCCAGGCCGATCGCACCTCGCAGCTCATCGTCAACGGCCAGGTGCGCGGCACCCTCGGCGCCAGCAATTTCCGCGAGGCGCGCCGCCCGCTGCTCGGCGAGGTGCTGGCCAGCTTCGCCCGCCTGCTCGCCCAGGCCGACATCGTCGTCGTCGAAGGCGCCGGCTCCCCCGCCGAGATCAACCTGCGCGCCGGCGACATCGCCAACATGGGCTTCGCGCGCGAGGCGCAGGTGCCGGTGGTGCTGGTCGGCGACATCGATCGCGGCGGGGTGATCGCCGCCGTCGTCGGCACCCGCACGGTGATCGACCCCGAGGACGCCGCGATGATCCGCGGCTTCATCATCAACAAATTCCGGGGCGATCCGGCGCTGTTCGAGGATGGCTACCGCCAGATCGAGGCGCTCTCGGGCTGGCGCGGCTTCGGCGTCGTCCCCTGGCTCGCCGCCACCGCGCGCCTGCCCAGCGAGGACGCGGTGATCCTCGAGCGCCGCGCCGATCGCGGCGAGGGCAGGGCGATCGTCGCCTGCCCGATCCTGCCGCGCATCTCGAACTTCGACGATCTCGATCCGCTCAAGCTCGAACCGGGCGTCGAGCTCGTCATGGTGCCGCCCGGCCGGCCGATCCCGGCGGAGGCGGCGCTGGTCGTGCTGCCCGGCTCCAAGGCGACGATCGCCGATCTCGCCGCGCTGCGCGCCGAGGGCTGGGACATCGACCTGCTCGCCCATCATCGTCGCGGCGGCGCGATCCTTGGCCTGTGCGGCGGCTATCAGATGCTCGGCCGCCGGGTGAGCGACCCGAACGGGATCGAAGGGCCGGCCGGTTCGGTCGACGGCCTTGGCCTGCTTGATGTCGAGACGGTGCTGTCCCCGGTGAAGGCGCTCGCCCATGTCGAGGGCTCCGCGCTCGGCGCGCGCTTCTCAGGGTACGAGATGCATATGGGCGAGACGAGCGGCCCCGATCTCGCCCGCCCCTTCGCCCGCTTCGACGATGGCCGCAGCGATGGCGCCATCGGCGCGACCGGCACGGTGATAGGCAGCTATGTCCATGGCGTCCTCGCCGACGCGAGTCTCCGCACCGCTTTGCTCGCCCAGATCGACGTGGCGGCGGGCGGGCAGGACTATGCCGCCAGCGTCGACACCGCGCTCGACGAGATCGCCGCCCAGTTGGAAACCCATCTCGACATCGGCGCGCTGCTCGCGCTCGCCCGGGAGAGCGCATGACCGCATCGCACCTGCTCGTCCTCGGCGGCGCCCGCTCGGGCAAGAGCCGCTACGCCCAGGCCCGCGCCGAGGCCACCGGCCTCCGCCGCCTGTTCGTCGCCACCGCCCAGGCCTTCGACGAGGAGATGCACGACCGCATCGCCCGCCACCGCGCCGATCGCGACATTGCGTGGGAGACGGTCGAAGCCCCGCTCGACCTCGCCGGCACGATCGCGGCCCATTCGGCGCCGGACACAGTGCTGCTGATCGACTGCCTTACCCTCTGGGCGACCAACCTGATCCTCGGCGACCATGACTGCGCCGCCGCCACCGCCGCGCTCACCGACGCGCTGCGCACGGCGCCCGGCCCGGTGATCCTCGTCGCTAACGAAGTCGGCTTCGGCATCGTCCCCGACAACGCCCTGGCCCGCCGCTTCCGCGACGAAGCCGGCCTGATCAACCAGCGGGTGGCGGCGGCGGTGGGTGAGGTGCAGCTCGTGGTGGCGGGCCTGCCGCTGAAGGTGAAGTAGCGGTTCGTTGACGCACGCCTTTCCCACTTTCGTCACCCCGGGCTTGACCCGGGGTGACGATTTCTCTCTGCGCTTCCTCGTCACCGCCACAGCACCCGCTCGCCCACCTTGCGCGGCCAGTATGCCGTGAAATCGTCCGACACATGCTGCACATGGTCGCGCATCAGCTTGCTCGCCTTCTTGGCGTTGCCGTCGATGATCGCCTTGGCGAGATCGGCATGCTCGTCGATGATGAACGGCTCCAGCGCGGTGCGGTCCTTGTGGACGAGCATATGGTCGGAGACGATGAAGCCGATCGCGCGATAGGTGATCGACAATGCCTTGTTGTCGGCCAGCTCGGCCACCGCGTCGTGGAAGTCGAGCCCTTGCGAGATCGCCACCATCTCGCCGTCGGCGCCCGGCGTCAGGAAGGGCGACATCAGCGCCACCCGCCGCGCCTTGTCGGGGTTGGCGGCGGCCAGTTCGGCGAGCAGCGGCTCGGTCACCACCCAGCTGCGCAGCAGCTCGTCATAGCTGACATTGGCGAGGTGGAAGTAGAGCGTCATCGTCCGGCCCAGGTTGCGCGGCGAGGGCTCGGCCACCAGCGTCCCCGCGCCGGGCCCCGGGCGGATCTTGATCAGCCCCTGCGTCTCCAGCAGGCGCAGCGCCTCGCGCAGCGACGATCGGCTGACGCCATATTGCACCAGCATCTCGGCTTCCAGCGGCAGCCGGTCGCCGGGCTTGAGCTGGCGGCCGACGATGTCGCGGACGATGTCGAGCGCGACGATCTCCGACGTCTTCAGATTGCGCCGCGGTGCGCTCGCCGCTCCATTTGAATCCTTGTCCCGTGCCATCTGTCCCTGCAGTCCCCAACCTGGCCCTTCGTCACCCCGCCCCCCGCTTGTCGCTACGACAAACCGACCATTCAGTCCAATTTTCCGCCGATGGCCGCCGGATAATCGCCCACCCGCTGTTCGACCACCCCGTTGGTGAAGTCACGCCGTGCGCCCGCGATGAACCAGCTGCTGTCCAAGGTCGCTTCGGCATAGCCATGGCACACCCCGGCCATATGGTCGTTCCGCCGCAAGGTCCGCCCGGTGAAGCTCTCGGTCAGATAGGGCGCGCCCACCGAGATGAAGATCGTCCGGTGCAGCATGATCGCCGCCTCCAGATCGTCGGCATCGGGGAAGGCCTCGGTCGCCCAGCGGGTGAAGCCGCCCAGCAGCGGCCTGTCCGCCAGCGCCTCGGGCTCGACGATGCGATAGTCGCGGATGCGCCAGCGGTGGATGCTCTCCCCGTCGCGCGTCACCTCCACCCAGATCGGCTCGCCGGTCTCGTCGGGCACCGCCGCGTCAAAGACGCGCTCGGGCTCGCCGGGCCGGGCGGCTTGCGCGATCGCCAGCCCCGCCAGGTCGAACAAATGGGTGCAGTTCCGCTTCACCCGCAGCGGCTCGTACAGCTCGCTCCGCGACGCCTTCAGCGGCATCCCGATCAGCTCGCGCAGCGGCACCACCGCGCCGGGGCAGGCGGTGGTGGGGATGCGCAGGGTCAGCGCGTCGATGTCGGTGATCCGCTCGCCGTCGTGGAACAGCGTCACGTGCATCTCGTGGAAGATGTCGGAGAGATGGGCCTCCACCCGGCCGGCGGAGACGTTGGCCAGCCTCACCCGCCGCCGCAGGATGCGGTTCCCATAAGCGGGGTCGCGCGGAAAGGGCAGGTCCCTCGGGTCGCTCAAGCAGTCTCTCCCAACATGTAATTCGGCGCATCATGCCGGAAACGCGCGACTTTTGCCCACCTATCATATGTGCAGGGTGCGGCCTTGGCCCGAAGGGGCCAAAAGGGCGGCCGTCATGCCGACATCCCGTCTATCGCTGGCCCCCCTGTCGCTGCCCGATCTCGGGCCCGCCGAGTTCCTGCGTTGTGCCGGCGCGGCCGGCTATGACGGGGTGGCGCTGCGCCTGATCGGCGGCGATCCCGCGCGCCCGCCCGCCGACATGGCGCCGCTCGTCCGCAGCGAATCCGAACTGCCCGAACTGCGCGCGATCCTGAATGGCGAGGGACTGGCGGTGACCGAGATCGAGGTGCTGCTGATCGGCCCCGACACCGATGTCGCTGCCAGCCGCCCGATGCTGGCGATGGCCGCCGCGCTCGGCGCCCGCCACCTCGTCACCTGCATCGCCGATCCCGATCCGGCCCGCGCCGCCGACCGGCTGGCCCAGGCCGATGCGCTCGCCCGCGACCATGGCCTGCGGATCGAGCTGGAGTTCGTCCCCTATACCGAGCTGAAGACGATCGAGGCCGCCGCCGCGCTGATCGACCGCGCCGGCCTCGCCGATCCCGGCATCCTCGTCGATGCGCTCCACCTCGCCCGCTCGGGTGGGGATGTCGCCGCGGTCACTCGCCAGGCGCCCGCCCGCCTGCGCTGCCTCCAGCTCTGCGACGCGCCGCTCGCCGCTCCCGCCGACATCATCCGCGAATCGCGCGAGCATCGCCGCGCGCCGGGCGAGGGCGCGCTCGACCTCGCCGGCCTGCTCCGCGCCATGCCCGCCGGCACCAGCATCAGCGTCGAGGCGCCCGATATCGCGCGCCAGGCCGCGATCGGCCCGGTCGCCCACGCCATCCAACTCAAGGAAGCCGCCCGGCGGCTCATCGAAACCATCGGAGAGGACAGACTATGATCAACCGCCAGTGGCGCATCGCCGCCCGCCCGCTCGGCCGCGGCATCGAGGCGAGCGACTTCAGCTGGGGCGAGGGCGAGGTCCGCGCGCCGGGCGAGGGCGAGCTGCTCGTCCGGGTCGATCATCTCGGCTTCGATCCGGCGCAGAAGGGCTGGATGGAGAATGTCACCGACTATCTCGCCCCCACCGAGATCGGCGACGTGATGCGCGCCTTCGCGGTGGGCGAGGTGATCGAAAGCCGCGACCCCGGCTTCGCGGCGGGCGACAAGGTGACCGGCATGTTCGGCTGGCAGGACTATGCCACCGTCGCCGCCAAGGAGGCGACCAAGGTCCCCGACGAGATGCTCACCGCCAATCTCGGCATCCTCGGCGTCACCGGCTACACCGCCTTCTTCGGCATGAACAAGATCGCCAAGCCCTTCCCGGGCGACACGGTGGTGATCACGGGTGCTGCGGGCGCCACCGGCTCCACCGTCGGCCAGATCGCCAAGATGGCCGGTTGCCGCGTCATCGGCATCGCCGGTGGCGAGAAGAAGTGCCGCTGGCTCGTCGAGGAACTCGGCTTCGACCATGCGCTCGACTATCGCGCGGTCAACGTCCGCCGCGAGATCAAGCCGCTGGTCCCGAACGGGATCGACGTGTTGTGGGACAATGTCGGCGGCCAGATCTTCGACGGGCTGCTGCCGCGCATCGCCATGCACGCGCGCATTGTCGTCTGCGGGGCGATCTCGATCTACTCGGACTCCACCCTGCCGCCGGGGCCGTCCAATTACATGCAGCTCGTCTTCCGCCGCGCGAAGATGGAGGGGCTGATCGTGCTCGATCACGAGCCCGAATTCCCCTGGGCGCGCGAGCGGCTGGCCGCCTGGATCCGCGAGGGCCGGATGAAACATGCCGAGGATGTGGTGCAGGGACTGGAGAACGCCCCCGAGGCGCTGCTCCGCCTGTTCCGCGGCGACAATTTCGGAAAGCAGGTGCTCAGCCTGCGCTGACCGCGAAGATCGGCAGGAGGGAGAGGAAGATATGGACCAGCTACAGGCGCTCACCGATCGGGCGGCGCTGCTCGATCTCGTCCACCGCTATGCGGTGACGATCGACGGGCGCGACCTCGACGGCCTCGCCGACTGCTTCGCCGAGGACGCGGTCGCCGATTATGCCGGCGGCACCCGGCTGGAGGGCCGCGCCGCGATCCGCGCCTTCATGGACCGCGCCTTCCGCGACGGCATCGGCATGGACACGCCCTCCACCCATTTGATGACCAACACGCTGGTCGATCTCGACGGCGACGAGGCCGGGCTGCGCACCACCGCGATCGCGGTCCTCACCAACCGGCCCGGCAAGGTCACGGTGCGCGGCCTGCGCTACACCGATCGCTGCGTGCGGGACGGCGGCGGCGCCTGGCGCTTTCGCCATCGCCGCCACGAGGCCGACTGGGAATTCGATGCCGACGCCGCCGCGATATCGAAACTCAACCTGGCGGCCGAATAAGGAGAAGCGATATGGCGAGGATCGACCTGCCCGAAGGCCATGACCCCGATCGCGCCCGGATGTGGCGCCTGATCGCCCCCGAGATCGGCGAGGCGGCCGAAGCCTTCAGCCGCACCATCCAGGAAAGCTCGATCGTCCCCGTGCCCGAGCATGAGGCCGCCCGCATCCGCATCGCCCATATCAATGGCTGCGAACCCTGCTCCGACGCGCGCATCGCCAACATGGCCGGCTTCGGCCTCGACGAGGCCTTCTACGCCAATGTCGACGACCCCGCTTTGCGCGGCGGCTACGCCCCCCGGGTCCAGCTCGCCATCGCCTTCGCCGAACGCTTCGCGGCGGGGAAGGACGCCTTCGACGACGCCTATTGGACCGACCTGCGCGCCGCCTTCACCGACGCCGAAATCGTCGACCTCGCCGCCTCCTGCGCCAAATGGCTCGGCCTCGGCCGGATCAACGCGATCCTCGACCTGACCGTGGCCTGCCCGATCGAGATCGCCCCCTCGCGAAATGCGCGAGCGGCGCCGGTGGGGTAAGCATCCCCACCGGCCACGTCATGCTGAACTCGTTTCAGCATCCACCAGGCCGCTTGGGCTGGTCGGGAGAATGGAAAGCCACCCCCAACCACCGTTCGTGTCGAGCGAAGTCGAGACACGTTCGCGCGTGCCAACGTCCCTCGACTTCGCTCGGGACGAACGGAAGGGGGAGGAGGGCTCCCAAGACCCGTCGCTCCGGCGGAGGCCGGAGCCGCCACAAAGCGCGTGGATGCTCGCCTGCATCGACCACGGCACCTGCTCCACGCGCCCCTAAACGGATCGCTCGCGACCGCCTTGCGTTATCGGCCTACCGACGACGGAGAGAGGATCGCCCATCATGCCGCCATGCCGAACCTGGCTGGGTATCGCGATTGGCCTTTTCGCCCTCTCAGCCTGCGGAGAAGGGAGCGGTGAAGGCGGTGCGGCCAATAGCCAAAGTCCGGACCAGCCGCCGGGCAACGCGACAGCCCCATCCGCCGCGCGCGACTATATCGCGCAGTTCATCACCGACGATCCGGACACCTGCTTCCGGGAGGTGACGCTGGAACAGCCGAGCTTCGAACCCAAATCCGGAGGACCGAAGCTTTCCGCCGTCCCCCGCCGCGTGGTCATATTAATCGACGGGTCGGGATCGATGGCCGCCAGGATCGGCGGGCGCACGAAGCTCGCTTTGGCGCGGGAGGCGGCGCTGGCCTTCGTCGACGGTCTGCCGCCCGATGTCGAAACATCGCTGCTGGTCTTCGGGCAGCAGGGGGACAATGGAGCGGCCGGCAAGGCGCGCTCCTGCGCCGGCATCGACACCCTCGTTCCGCTCACGCGCGATCGCGCAGCGCTGTCCTCCGCGGTCGGTCGGCTCCGCGCGGTCGGCTGGACGCCGCTCGCCGCCGCGCTGTCGCGCGCGCAGCAGGTGTTGAAGCCGTCCGATGTCCGGGGCGAACAGCTCATCTACGTCGTGTCGGACGGCGAGGAGACCTGCGGCGGCGATCCGGTCGGCGTCGCAAAGCGGATCAATGGCGGCGCGACGCGCGCCGTCGTCAACATCATCGGCTTCGGCCTGCCATCGCGCGAGGCGGCGGCGCTGCAGGCGGTCGCCTCGGCCGGCGGCGGCAGCTTCGTCGACCTGCAGACCGAACAGGCGATCGACCGGACATTGGCGGCGGTGCGCGAATCCAATCGCCGCGCAACCAACATGGTCCGGGCAAGCGATGCGGCAAGCGGCAACGCGGTGCGCACCTCCGGCGCCGCCAGCGACGCCTCGCTGTGCATCAGCAATATCCTGTCCAGGGAATCGCTGCGATTGAGCGACGATCTCTCGACCCTTGCGAAGCAGGGACGATATCCCCCCTTCGCCACGGAGGCGCTGGCGCTGATGAAGCAGCGCCACACCGATCTTCATCACCGCGACAATGCCTTCACCAAGCGGCTGTTGGACGCCGAGCGGAAGGCGAGTGCCGAGATCGATCGCGCTAGCGAGGAGTGAGGGCAGGGCTGGGGCCGATGCGCTTTGGTTTCGGCAGGGGCAGCAATCGGGGGCTGCCGTCGACTGGCCACTAGGCCGCCTTCATGTTGATCAAATGAAGCGACTGTTCCGCAAGGAAATCTTTATCGGCTTCGCCGTCGCTTTTTTGGAATAGGGTGACAGTGCATTCAATTGATCGAGGTATCCGCTGCAGACAGAGATATGCACTGTCACCGTAATTCTAGCCGTCGCCGCGACTGGAATGGGTGGATTGCAGTCATTCGCTGGATGGTCGTATCCTCGCCAAATGATCCCCCCTTGGAAAGCTCACCCCGACATTCAGGCTGGCTCCATGGGATGGCGTATGGGTGTGGGCGAGGAATATATGGCCGAGTTCGGGCAATGGTTTTCCCGGAAGCACGACCAAGCACGGCGGCGCTATGCAACGGAAAATCCGGAGCCGGTTGGCTGGGAAGGGTTCTATCTCCGGCGCGGCGTACTACCGAACTGACTATGTCCGCAATCGGGTCGCTTCCGGACTGACAGGAACTAGGATCGCCACCTAGCCGCCGCTGCGACAGAAATGGGGTGGAAACCAGACCGGCAGGTTTTGTTGACATCTGTCGCAAGATCGCCGTTGCTTCCTCGCACAGATTATTGATGGTGGGGGCATGATCCCTGCGCTTTTCATCGACCGCGCCACTGGTTGCGTCCGAATTGGCAGTTCTATTGCGTTGCAAGCCCATCAGGCGAAGGCGGATGTTGAAACGCAGGCGCGCGACTTGATCGCTGGATCGCAAGACCACGGAAACGGATATGAGTGGATCAGACTGCGCGGGATAACCTTCGGGGGCCAACCAGCCACGCTCATGCTGTATTTTCACAATGGCCTTCTGAAAAGTATAGCATGGAGTGTTCAGCTGCATGGCGCTCCGATGGAAGGTGATTGGCCGACACAGGAGGCCATCGACAACGAACTGATATTCGTTCGCGAGACATTAGATCGGGACATGTCGATCCGCGAAGGTTTAACACCTTGGGGAGAGATATGGAGCCACTTCGACGCGAAGGGGTTCATGGCCGCTAACGGGCTGAGCTATCGTTGAGTGTAACTTCCGAAATGGGGTCGAGTCCGGATAGACTGCTTATCAGCAAAAAGCGAGGGAAGCGGTCACCAGCTATCCTGTTCAAACGTCTTCCTCCCCACTCTCCCGCCCAATGTGCCGCGACGCTGCCAGGAACGCCACCGCCGCCACGCCGGAAAAGCTCAGCATCAGGCACACCGACAGCCGCAGCGCGTCGCCGTCGTCATGGCCCAGCGCCTGCAGCCGGTCGCTGGTCCAGCCGGTCAGCAGCGGGCCCAGCACCGATCCCACCAGCCCGGCCAGCATCACCAGCATGCCCGAGGTGAAGGCGCGCATGCGCGGCGGCACCAGTGCCTGCGGGGTCGCGAAGACCGAGGGGACGTGCATGTTCGCCAGGAACACCGCCGCCATCCCCGCGGCCACCGAGGCGCCGAAGCCGGGCAGCAGGAATTGCGCTAGGGTGGCGGGCACCGTCAGCGCGCTGGTGATCGCCGGCAGCCGCATCAGCCAGCGTCGGTCGCGCGCGCCCAGCCGGTCGGTCAGGGTGCCGCCCAGCAGGATGCCGAGCCCGCCGGCGATCCCGGCGAGCACGCCCGCCGCCAGCGCCGCCTGGCCCAGGGTCGCGCCATGGACGCGCGTGTAGAAGCTCGCGCTCCAGGTGAGCGAGGCCGAGATGATGAAGGTCTGGCAGCTATTGCCCACCGCGATCGCGCGGAAGCTCTTGAGCCGCCACAGGGTCGCCAGCACCGTCGCCACCGGCGGCGGCGCCTCGGCCGCGCCGTCCGATCCCTCGCGCGGCGGTTCGCGCATGCCGAAGGCGACGATCGGGGCGAGCAGCAGCCCGGCCGCGCCCACCGTCATGAACGCCACCCGCCAGCCCCAACTCTCGGCGATCATCCCCGCGCCGGCCAGTCCGATCAGGCTGCCGGCGGGCAGGCCCATCGCGAACAGCGCCACCGCGCGGGCGCGCTGGGCGGGGCGGAACAGGTCGGCGATCAGCGAATAGCTGGCGGGCAGGCAGCAGGATTCGCCGATCGCCACCCCCATGCGCAGCACGAAGATCATCGCGAAGCTGCGCGCCACCCCCATCGCCGCGGTCATCGCGCTCCACAGCAGCAGCGCCGCGATCAGGATGCGCTTGCGGTTCGACCGGTCGGCCAGCCGCGCCATCGGCAGCGACAGCAAGGTGTAGGGCAGGAAGAAGGCGAGCCCGGTCAGCGCGCCGAGCTGCGAGTCGCTCAACCCCAGCTCGGCCTTGATCGGCACCTGCAGCACGCCCAGCGCGAAGCGGTCGGTATAGCTCACCGCGCTGATCGCGAAGAGCAGCGCAAGCCCCTTCAGCGAGGCTTTGGGCCAGCGCGTCTCGGTGTCGTTCGACACGCTCAGCCGCGCACCGGCGGTTCCTCGGGCAGGCCCCAGAGCGGGCCCACCTCGATCTCGCGCACCGCCAGGGTCTCGTAGATGCCGTTGGCGACGAAGGGCTCCTTCGCCAGCCATGCGCGCACCTCGTCGGCCGAGGCCGCCTGGAACACATAGAGCGAGCCGCACTGGCTGCGGTCGTCGTCGAGCATCGCCCCGGCGCTGATCAGCGGGCCGAGATTGTCGAGCACATAGGCGCGGTGGTCGGCGCGGTGGGTCTCGCGCGCCTGCTTGTCCTTGGGGCGGCGGTCGAAGCCGATGACGGCGAAGGTGGGCATGGTCGGTTCCTTCTGGCTTACGGGCTTAAAGCGGCGTGCCGGCGAGCAGGTCGATCCGCCGGCTCGCGAAGCGCCACACCCCGTCGGGGCCGCGCGTGAAGCCGTCATGGCTCTCGGCGATCAGGGTCGGCTGGGTGGGGAAGGGGTCGTCGCCGTCGGCGGCGAACACGATCTGGCTGATCTGCCCCTGGGCGCGGTCGGGCGCCTGGCGGGTGAAGCGCAGATTGGTGAGCATGTGCCGGGTCCGCACCGTCCGCTGCGCCCGCGCGTCCCATGCCTTCTGCAGCTCGGCCCGCCCGCGCATCGTGCCCCAGGGGCCCAGCCACTCGGCATCCTCGGCGAACAGCTCGGGCACCGTGGCGGCATGGCCGTTGTCGACCCGCCAGACATATTCGGTGCACAGCGCGGTCAGCTCGGCGCGCAGCGCGGGGTCCACGCTCGGATAGTCGAAATCGACGTCGGCCATGCAGGTCCTCTCCAGACTTTGCCGTCTCCGGCTTTGATCCCCCGCGCGTGGCGTGCGACCATGCGCCTTGGTCGCCCAGAAGGGCGCCGGCACGAACTGTCGTTTGTGTCAGGAGAGGCTTTCGCGGCGGCTTCGAACCTTGCCCTGTCCAATATGCCAGCTTCGCCCGGCGGCATCTTGGGGCAGGCGCTGAGGCTACAGGACGTGGATGCAATCGAAGGGTTGGCGGTACGATGATTTTCGAATTCTCGGACAAGGCGCGGAGCTGGCACGATCGGGTTCGTCGCTTCATCGACGAGCATATCGCCCCCAATGACGAGCGCTTCGAGCATGACCTGCACCATGGCGACCCCTGGGCGCTGTCCCCGGTCGTCGAGGAGCTGAAGATCAAGGCGCGCGAGCAGGGCCTGTGGAACCTGTTCATGCCGCCCAGCGCCGGCACCGACCATGTCGAGCACAGCTTCAAGTTCGACACCCCCCATCTCAAGAATGTCGAGTTCGCGCCGATCGCGGAGATGACCGGCCGCTATGTCTGGGCGCCCGAGGTGTTCAACTGCGCCGCGCCCGACACCGGCAACATGGAGGTGCTGGAGCGCTATGGCACGCTCGAGCAGAAGGAGCGCTGGCTGCGGCCGCTGATGGACGGCAAGATCCGCTCCACCTTCTGCATGACCGAGCCCGCCGTCGCCTCGTCCGACGCCACCAACATCGAGACCTCGATCGTCCGCGACGGCGACGACTATGTCATCAACGGCCGCAAATGGTGGTCGTCGGGCATCGGCCATCCCAATTGCGAAGTCCTGATCGTGATGGGCAAGACCGATCCCAGCCAGTCCAGCTATCGCCAGCAGTCGATGATCCTGGTCCCGCGCGACACGCCCGGCGTGGTGATCGAGCGGATGGTGCCGGTGTTCGGCTATGACCATGCCCAGCATGGCGGCCATGGCCAGGTGCTGTTCGACAATGTCCGCGTGCCGGTGACGAACCTGCTGCTGGGCGAGGGCCGTGGCTTCGAGATCGCGCAGGGGCGCCTCGGGCCGGGCCGCATCCACCATGCGATGCGCGTGATCGGCGCGGCCGAGTTCGCGCTGGAGAAGATGTGCAAGCGCCTCCTGTCGCGCACCGCCTTCAAGAAGACCCTCGCCGAGCATTCGGTGTGGGAACAGCGCATCGCCGAAGCGCGCACCGATATCGAGATGGCGCGCCTGCTCTGCCTGAAGGCCGCCTATATGATGGACACAGTCGGCAACAAGGTGGCCCAGGCCGAGATCGCGATGATCAAGGTCGCCGCCCCGCGCATGGCGATCAAGGTGATCGACGATGCGATCCAGGCGTTCGGCGCCTCGGGTGTCTCGCCCGACTTCGGCCTGGCCGAGGCCTATGCGAACAACCGCATCCACCGCATCACCGACGGCCCCGACGAGGTGCACAACCGCGCCATCGCCCGGATCGAGTTCAACAAATATCGCAACACCGACCTGTCGTCGGTCGCGCCGCGCATCCTCAAGGACTGAGCCCGATGGCCGATTATTTCGATCTGACCGGCAAGGTCGCGATGGTCACCGGCGGCAGCCGGGGCCTGGGCCTGGCGATGGTCAAGGCGCTCGCCGATTGCGGCGCCGACGTGATCGTCACCAGCCGTGACGCCGAGAGTTGCGCGGCCGCCGTCGCCGAGGTCGAGGCGCGCGGCCGGCGCGGCTGGGCGATCCCCGCCCATGTCGGCCGCTGGGACGCGATCGACGGCCTGGTCGAGGCGGCCTATGCCGCCGCCGGGCGGATCGACATCCTCGTCAACAATGCCGGCATCGCCCCCGCGGTCGAGAAGTCGACCGACATGAGCGAGGCGCTGTTCGACAAGACCGTCGCGGTCAACTTCAAGGGCCCGTTCCGCCTCGCCTCGCTGGTCGGCGAGCGGATGGTGGCCGATGGCGGCGGCTCGATCATCAACGTCAGCAGCACCGGCGCGGTCCACCCCGAGCCCGAATTCGCGGTCTATGCCGCGTCGAAGGGCGCGCTCAACATCATCACCAAGGGCCATGCCCTCGAATATGGGCCGAGCGTGCGGGTCAACTGCATCATGGCCGGCCCCTTCTGGACCGACATTTCGAAGAGCTGGCGCGACGAGGTCGACAAGACGATCAACTCGGCGGTCAAGCGCATCGGCCGCCCGGAGGAAGTGGTTACCTCCGTGCTCTACTTCGCCAGCCCCGCCTCGGCCTACACCACCGGCACGGTGCTGACCGTCGACGGAGGCCAGCGGTGAGCGATCCGGCGCCCAAGAAATATTTCGGCGACATCGTCGAGATCAAGTCGGCGCACCGCTTCGATCTCGGCCGGCTCGAGAGCTTCCTGAAGGAGCGGCTGCCAGGCTTCACCACGCCGATGAGCGTGCGCCAGTTCGAGGGCGGCCAGTCCAACCCCACCTATATCCTCGACACGCCCGACCGCACCTATGTGCTGCGCCGCAAGCCGCCGGGCGTCACCCTGGCCTCGGCCCACGCGGTCGATCGCGAGCATCGCATCCTCTCGGCGCTCCACGCCCAGGGTTTCCCGGTGCCCGAGCCGCTGGTCTATGAGGAGGACCCCGAGGTCATCGGCTCGCCCTTCTACCTGATGGCGCATGTGCCCGGCCGCATCTTCTTCGACTGCCGCATGCCCGACCTCAATCCGGATGAGCGCGCCGCGGTCTGCGATTCGATCAACGAGACGCTGGCGAAGCTCCATGGCTATGATCCCGACGCGATCGGGCTGGAGGGCTATGGCCGTCCGGGCAATTATTTCGCCCGCCAGGTCGCCCGCTGGTCGCGCCAATATCGTGAGAGCGAGAGCCACACCATCCCGGCGATGGATCGGCTGATCGAATGGCTGCCCGGCGCCGTCCCGGCCGAGACCGACACCGCCACGAAGATCGTCCATGGCGACTACAGCTTCCACAACATCCTGATCCACCCGACCGAGCCCAAGGTCGCGGCGGTGATCGACTGGGAGCTGTCCACCACCGGCGATGCGATGGGCGACCTGATGTACCATGCGATGGAATGGTATCGCCCCGCCGGCATCGATCCGCGCGGCACCCTGAAGGGTGCCGATCTCGCCGCGCTCGGCATCCCCGATCTCGACAGCTACCTCGCCCGCTATTTCCAGCGGCGCGGCCTGCCGGTGCCCGGCAATCTCGGCTTCTACCGCGCCTTCAACCTCTTCCGCGTCGCCGCGATCTGGCAGGGCGTCGCCGCCCGCGCCGCCGCCGGCAACGCCTCCTCGTCCAATGCCGGCGAGATGGCCGCCAAGGTCGAGCCGCTCGCCGAGGCCGCTTGGATCGAGGCCGTCGAAGCCGGCGCCTGAGCCCGAAGGGAGAGTATCGTCATGTCGACCCGTCCCGTTGCCGAAGGCCTGTTCGCCGATACGCCGCAGCCGCACCTGATCGCCGGCCGCGACCGCGACAGCGGCCGCATCGTCTTCCCTTTCCCCGAAGGGCTCGAGGCGCAGTCGTGCGACCCGGTCGATCTCGCGCCCGAAGGCACGCTCTGGTCGTTCACCGTCCAGCGCTTCCGCCCCAAGTCGCCGCCCTATGCGGGGCCCGAGGCGTTCGAGCCCTATGCGGTCGGCTATGTCGAATTCCCCGGCCAGGTGATCGTCGAGGGGCGCCTCACCGGCAGCGACTTCGCCGCGCTGAAGATCGGCGATCGCTATCGCACCGTGATCGTCCCCTTCGCCGAAGGCGCGGATGGCAGCGCGATCCTCACCTACGCCTTTGAACGGATGGAAGGAGCGGCGGCATGAGCGCCTATATCGTCGGCATCGGCATCCACCCCTTCGGCCGCACCGATGGGATGACGGGCATGGACATGGGCGTCGCCGCGGTCCGCACCGCCGTCGCCGACGCGGGTGTCCAGTGGAAGGACGTCCAGTTCGCCTATGGCGGGTCCGACGCCTCGGGCAATGCCGACACGATGGTCAGCCGCCTCGGCCTCACCGGCATCCAGTTCATCAACGTCAAAAATGGCTGCGCCACCGGCGGCTCGGCGCTGTTCGCGGCGGCCAGCTCGATCCAGTCGGGCGAATATGATCTCGGCGTCGCGGTCGGCTTCGACAAGCATCCGCGCGGCGCCTTCGATCCCAAGCCCGCCGAATGGGGCCTGCCCGACTGGTATGGCGACATCGGCCTGATGCTCACCACCCAGTTCTTCGCGATGAAGATCCAGCGCTATATGGGCCTGCACGGCATCACCCCGCGCACTTTGGGCCTCGTCGCCGAGAAGAGCTTCCACAATGGCGCGCGCGCCGAACATGCCTGGCGTCGCGAGGAGGTCGACATCGACACCATCCTCAACTCGCAGATGGTCAGCGATCCGCTCACCAAGTTCATGTTCTGCTCGCCCGCCGAGGGTGCGGTCTCGCTGGTCCTCGCCAGCGAGAAGAAGGCGCGCGAACTGGGCGGGCCGATGATCAAGCTCGCCACCGCCACGATGCGCACCCGCCCGGCGGGTTCGTTCGAGGTGTTCGCCCCCGCGCTCGACGTGGAGCGTGGCGGCACCGCCACCCAGATCGCCAGCAAGGCCGCCTTCGAGAAGGCCGGGCTCGGCCCCGAGGACATCGACGTCGCCCAGCTGCAGGACACCGAGGCCGGCGCCGAGATCATGCACATGGCCGAGAACGGCTTCTGCAAGGACGGCGAGCAGGAACAATGGCTCGCCGAGGGCCGCACCCGGCTCGACGGCCAGCTGCCGGTCAACACCGATGGCGGCTGCATCGCCTGCGGCGAACCGATCGGCGCCTCGGGCCTGCGCCAGGTCTATGAGAATGTCGTCCAGCTGCGCGGCGCCGGCGGCGCCCGCCAGGTCGCCGGCGACCCGAAGACCGCCTACAGCCATGTCTATGGCGCCCCCGGCGTCTCGGCGGTGACGATCCTCACGCGGTAAATCCCCACATGGCGTCACCCCGGGCTTGACCCGGGGTCCCGCTTCTACACTCGTGGGTCGAACGTGCATGAAATGGGAAGGCAGCGGGACCCCGGGTCAAGCCCGGGGTGACGATGATAATCAATTCAACCCGGTTGTGCCCGCTACCACCCAGCCTCACC
>CAUTRN010000037.1:0-67850 GCA_963540925.1 uncultured Sphingomonadaceae bacterium | reverse complement strand
GCATCCGCGACTATCGCGAGGCGGCGAAGACCCCTTCCTAATTCCTCCCCGGTACGGGGAGGGGGACCGCGCCGAAGGCGGGGTGGAGGGGAAGCCGTCTCGCAGAGACGGCGCCTCCGGCGCCGCCCCTCCACCATCCTACGGATGGTCCCCCTCCCCGTTCCGGGGAGGAATGAGAGGTCAGTCCTTCTTGATCCCGACAGTCTTCAAATAGCGCGCCATGCCCTCCTGATAGGATGGGTTGAGCATCAGCGCGCTGTTGGCGAGCCGCTCGACATGGCGGGCCTGGGCCAGGCCGACATCGGCGGCCAGCTCGATAGCGATCTTGGCGGCGCCCATCTGCTCGCCATTCTGCTGGGCGAGGTGGCGGCAGAAATCCATCGCGGCGCCCTCGAATTCCTCGTCGGGATAGACCTCGTGGACGAGGCCCATGATCATCGCCTTCTGCGCGTCGGCCGGCTTGTTTGCCATGATCAGCCAGCGCGCCCAATGGGTGCCGACGAAGCGGGTAAGCCGGCTGACCCCGTTGGATGCGGGCAGCACGCCGAACTTGCCCTCGGGAAAGGCGAAGCCCGCGCTGCTCGCGGCCAGGCGGAAGTCGCAGGACAGCGCCATCTCCAGCCCGCCGCCGATGCACATCGCATGGATCGCGCAGACGATCGGCTTCTCGACATGCTCCATCTCGTCATAGATGCGGTGCATGCCGTGCAGGCCGATGCGGTGGTTCTCGCGGATCGCCGAGGCCGAGCTGTAATCCGAGCGCCGGCTGCTGTCCTCGCCCCGCAGATCGGCGCCCGAACAGAACATCCGGCCGGTGGCGCGGATCAGCATCACCTTCAGCGCCGGATCGTCGCGGAAGCGCAGCAGCGCCTCCTCGAACAGCCGCATCGTCTGACCCGACAGCGCATTGAGTTTCTCGGGCCGGTTGAGCGTGGCGATCAGGATGCCGTCGCGATCCTCGACCAGCAGATGGGGCGCTTCTTCAGTCATCACGATCCTTTCCAGATCCTCCCTATGCGCAGCATGGGGTGGGGGACCGCCCGCAGGGCGGTGGAGGGGTCTGCGACCTCCGAGCCAGTGCTGGCTTCCGGGTCCTGCTCCTACCCTGCGCATGGTCCCCCTCTCCACGCTTCGCGTAGGGAGGATCAATTACCCTACCCCCGCGAGCGCGGCATGCCGAGCGCGCGTTCGGCGATCATGCTGCGGTGGACCTCGCTGGTGCCGCCATAGATGGTGGTGCCCTGCGCGTGGCGATAGCATTGGTTGAGGAAGCCCGCCGGCCCGTCGCGCTTGGACAAGGACCAGGGCGCGGTCAGGTCGAGCAGGTCGCGCGAGTCGCTCAGGAATTTCTCCGAGGAGTACATCTTGGCCATCGGCCCGAACCCGTCGCGCGGCTTCTTCTCGACCCCGGCCCAGAGCGAGCGATAGCCGAGCAGTTCGGAGACGACGACATTCGCCGTGGTCCGCGCCAGACGCACCTGCGCCTGCCCGTCCTCGATCAGCGGGCGGCCCTGCCAGGCGATCTCCCTCACCAGCTCTTCCGCGGCCTCGAGCATCGCATGCTGCACCTTGGCGAAGCCACCGCCATGCTCCAGCTCCAGGCTCGCGCTCATCGTCACCACGCCGCCGTCGACCGGGCCGAGGCGATAGCTGTCGGGGATCTTCACCCCGTCATAGAAGGTGATGTTGGTCCGCTCGTCCTGGAAGGTGTAGACCGGCTGGATCGTCACCCCCTCGGCCTTCAGCGGCACGATGAACATCGTCAGCCCCTTGTGCTTGGGCACGTCGGGGTTGGTGCGGGTCAGCATCAGCACATAATCGGAGATGTTGGCGCCGCTGGTGAACATCTTGGTGCCGTCGATCCGCCAGCCATTGCCCTCGGGCGTCGCCTTGCACTGCGCGGCGAACACGTCGGAGCCCGAGGCGGGCTCGGAATAGCCGAGGCTGCAGATCGCATCGCCGGCGAGCAGCCGGCTGAGCACGTCCTTCTTCAGCTCGTCGCTGCCGAAGCGGTGGATGATCGCGCCCACCATCGCCGTCACATTGTGCGCGGGATTGTTGTAGCCGGTCTGCTCGAACGCATCCATCGAGGCGAGCTTGGCATAGGGCGATACGCCGCGCCCGCCCATCTCCCTGGGCCAGCCCAGGAACAGCAGATTGGCGTCGGCCAGCATCTTGTTGATCTTCGGATTGTAGCCCTCCCACGAATAGTGGAAGTCCTTGCGATCCTCGTCGGTGATGTTCTTGTCGAAGAAGGCGCCGATCTCGTCGGCCATCGCCCGCGCCTCCTCGCCCAGGTCGAAGTCGACCGGGACGGCGCCCACGTCCGGCAGGGTCGCGGCCTCGCCGGCATAGAGGCGGCGGCCCGCCTCCTCGATCAGCCGCTCGGGATCGCCCCACACCAGCGGCCAGGCCTTGGCGCGCAGGTTGAACAGGTGGATGTCATATTCGGTGGTGAGGCCATAGCCGCCGAAGGTGTGCAGCGCTTGCGCTACCGCGCGCGCAGCCGCCCCGGCATTCCACCAGCCGGCGAGCGAGACCAGCGCGCCGGCCTTCGCATCCCCGTCGGCGATCGCGCGGATTGCGCGCCACACCAGCAGCTTGCCGCCATCGGCCTCGCAGACCAGGTCGGTCAGCGGGTGGGAGATCGCCTGGAAGGTGCCGATGAACTGCCCGAACTGCTTGCGCTCGCTGGCATAAGCGGAGGCCAGCTTGATCGCTTCCTTCGCAAGCCCCGCGAGGCCCGCGCCGATCAGCAGCTTCCATTCCTCGACCGCCGCCTCGAACGCCTGCACCGCTTCGGCGCCCGATCCGAGCACCATGTTTTGCTGCGCAGCAAGGTCGATCTCGGCGAGCGGGGTGGAGGCGAGATTGTCTTCCGCCTTGCGCGCGCCCTCGGGCACGGTGACGAGCACGACGTCATCGCCGCGCCGCGCGACCACCGCCTCGGCGACCGGCCCGCCCGCGATCCACTGCAACGGCTGGCCGGCGATATCGTGAAGCGCGATCGAGACCACCACTTCGCCCGCGATCGCCCGGCCGAGCAGCTCGGCCTGCGCATCGCCGCCGAGCTGGCCCAGCAGCCGCGCCGCCACCAGTGCCTCGGCAAGCGGACCCGAGACGAGCGTGCGGCCCGCCTCCTCCATCAGCAACACCGCATCGAACAGGCCCAGGCCGAGCCCGCCCGCGTCTTCGGGCACGCGGATCGCGAGTGCGCCCAGCTCGGCGAGCCCCCGCCACATCGCCGCGTCGAAACCCGAGGGCATCGCCGCGCGCACCTGCACGGTGCTGCTATGATCGTCGAGGAAGCGCGCGAAGCTCTCGCGCATCATCTCCTGGTCGTCGGTGAGATCGAAGTTCATGCGCGCCGCTCCCCGGTCAGGCGGGTTGCTGCTGTTGCTGCGCGCCGGCCATCATCACGCTCAGGTCGATCTGGCCCGTCGCCACGCCGCCCATGAAGCCGCCGTCGACCGGCAGGCAGACGCCGTTGACGAAGCTGGCGAGATCGCTGTTGAGCAGCACCAGCCCGCCCGCCTGCTCCTCGGGCGTCGAGCGGCGGCCGATCGGCTGCGCCGCCGCCTCGAGCACCGCCGCCGGCGTCGCCGACTCGAACTCCTTCATCATCGGGGTCTGGGTGGGGCTGGGCATGGTCGTGTTCAGGCGGATGCCCTGCTTGATCAGCCTGGCGCCGGCCAGCATCGACCAGACGATGATCGCCTCCTTCGAGAAGGCATAGCCCTCGCGCACCGTCTCCATGTTCGCCTCGCACCAGGCCACCGCCTCGTCGAAGCCGGCGCCCGCGCCGAAGAACTGCATATGGGTGGGGATGCGGCGGCTCCAGCCGAGCCCGCCGGTGGAGGCGATGCTGGCGACCGCGCCCTGGCCCTGCATCAGCGGGACGACCTTCTCGGTCAGATAGCGGGTGCCGATGAAATTGACCATCATCACGTCGAGCGCGGGGAAGGTCTGCGGCAGGCCCGCGCAGTTGAACAGCGCGTCGATCTTGCCGCTGAGCGCGCCCACGCCGGCATCGATCGAGCCCTTGTCGCGCAGGTCGACCTTGGTGAAGGAGGCCAGCGGCAGGGCGCTGTCCTTGTAATCGAAGCCGTGCACCTCGGCGCCCAAGCCCAGCAGCAGGCGCGCGGTGGCTTCGCCCATCCCCGAGAAGCAGCCGGTGACGACGACCCGCTTGCCCTTGTAGCCCAATATGTCAGCCATGGAGTGCGATCCTCTTCCTGAACATGGTCCTGGTCACGCCTTGGGCGGCCAGCTGGTGGAGCCGTCGTCCTCGACGACGAAGATGATGCGTTCGGGGCAGGCGCGGGCGCCGTTCTTGGCGAGCTTCTCGCGCCCCTCGGGCACGTCGAAGCCCTCGGTGTCGATATAGCCGTCGTCGTCGAGCGGGTAGAGATCGTCGGACACCGCATGGCAGCGGGCATTGCCCACACAGGCCGCCTTCTCGATCCGGATCCTCATCGCCTCTCTCCGCTGGCGCGCGCCCTTTTGCGGGCATGCGCGGTCATTTCGTGGCCGTTCGCCTATCCCCATGCTGCCACCGCGCCAGGCGCGCGCAAGGCCCGGATTCACTCAATCGCCGGGGCGTTATTTACCTAGCTTGGTATTTGCGGATTGAATCGCGGCGCCCGCGGATCACAATGGCCGGGACAGACAAAGGCGCGCCCTGGCGAGCCGGCCGCGCATGCGCCCCGCCCGGACCAACGCACCGACAGGAGTAGAGGAAAGACCATGTCCGACACCGCCGTCCTGACGCCCGTGGCCGAGAAGCCGGCCCATGTGCCCGACGCGCTCGTCTACGACTTCGACTATTACAAGGACCCCGGCCTGGCGGCCGATCCGCACGCCCGCATCCTGGAGCTGATCGAGCAGACCCCGCCGATCTTCTGGTCGCCCCGCAACGGCGGCAACTGGGTGCTGCGCGGGCACAAGGCGGTCTATCTCGCCTCGCGCGACACCGAGACCTTCTCGTCCGAGATCATCTCGCAGGAGAAGATCAAGATGATGCTGGGCGCGCTGCCGCCGGGCACGCCGCACATCCCCCAGCCGCTGCCGATCAACATCGATCCGCCGCTGCACGGCATCTATCGCGCACCGCTGCAGAAGGTGTTCTCGCCCAAGGCGATCCTGGCGCTGAAGGACAGCATCCGCGAGCTGGCCGGCAGCCTGATCGACGCGGTGAAGGACCAGGGCCGCTGCGAATTCATGTCGGCGATCGCCGAGCCGCTGCCGGTGCAGGTGTTCCTGAAGATGCTGGGTCTGCCGCTCGACCGGCTGCCGATCTACCGCAAGCTGGTGCAGGAGCATCTGGCCGCGATCGACAATTCGCCGGGCGAGGCGATGAAGCGGCTGATGATGATCACCGGCGCGATGCGCGACATCGTGCTCGACCGGAAGGAAAATCCGCAGGACGACATCCTGTCGATGCTCTGGCAGGTCGAGATCGACGGCAAGCCGACCACCCTGGAGGACATCGAGAATTACGGCGTGCTGCTGTTCATCGCCGGGCTCGACACGGTGATGAACGGCATGGGCCACGGCATCCGCCACCTTGCGGCCGACCTGGCGCTGCAGGCGAAGCTGCGCGCCGACCCCAAGCTGATCGCCGAGGCGGGCGAGGAATTGCTGCGCCGTTACACCTTCACCGTGCCGGTGCGCATCGTCGGCAAGGACACCGAGTTCGAGGGCGTGCCGATGCGCGCGGGGGACCGGGCGCTCGTCTTCCTGCCCGCCGCCGATCTCGACGCCGAGGAATTCCCCGAGCCCGAGGATTATGACCTGAAGCGCGAGAACAACGTCCACATCGCCTTTGGCGTGGGCCCGCATCGCTGCCTGGGATCGCACCTCGCCCGGGTCGAACTGCAGGTCCTCTATGAGGAGATGCTGGCGCGGCTGCCCGAGTTCCGGCTCGATCCGGCCAACCCGCCCAGCTTCCACGGCGGCAACGTCATCGGCGTCGACAAGCTCCACCTGCTCTGGAACGCCTGATAGCCATGTCGATTCCGCGTCCGCGGCCCCGGCTCGACGCCGACAACCGCGCCTTCTGGACCGGGGGCGCGGAGGGGCGGCTGAACATCGCGAAATGCAGCGACTGCGGCGGCTTCATCCATCCGCCGCGCGAGATCTGCCGCCATTGCCTGTCGGAGAATGTGGCGCCGCACGCGGTGTCGGGCACCGGCACGGTCGACAGCTACACGATCAACTTCCAGCCCTGGGCGAAGGACATGCAAGTCCCCTTCGTGATCGCGCGGGTGCGGCTGGACGACGCACCCGACGTGATCCTGACCACCAACATCGTCGGCAGCGGCCCCGGCGAGGTCGACATCGACGACAAGGTGAAGGTGGTGTTCGAGGAGCAGGACGGCATCTGGTATCCGCTGTTCGAGAAGGTCGGGGGCTGATGCGGGGCGAAGCCTATGTCACCGGCATCGGCATGTCCGAAGTGGGGGTGCGCCTCACCCGCTCGCCGCTCGGCCTCACCCTCGACGCGGTGCGCGAAGCGCTCGACGATGCGGGGCTGACGATCGACCAGATCGACGGGGTCGCCACCTATCCGGGCAAGATGCAGATCTTCCTCGGCTTCTCGCCGCTCGGCGTCCATGACGTGATCGAGGGGCTGGGGCTCAGGACCCGCTGGCACATGGGCGGTGGCGAGCTGACCGCCCAGCTCGGTGCGATTGCCGAGGCGGCGGCGGCGGTGAAGGCGGGGCTCGCCCGCCATGTCATCTGCTTCCGCACCGTCTATGAGGCGGCGGCGCTGGCGCGGCCCGACGAATACCCCCCGATGCAGCGCAAGGAGGTGTCGGGCGACAGCCAGTGGACCGCGCCCTTCTGGGCCTTCTCGGCGGCCAACTGGACCGCGCAATTCGCCACCCGCCACATGAAGAAATATGGGCTGACCCGCGAGCAGCTCGCCCAGGTCGCGATCAACGACCATGCCAATGCCGCGCTCAATCCGCGCGCAATCGTCAAGAAGCCGCTGACGATGGACGACTATATGTCGGCGCGGATGATCAGCTCCCCCTTCTGCCTGTGGGACTGCGACCGCTTTACCGACGCCTCGACCGTGGTGATCGTCTCGGCCGGGGACGCGCTGGACGAGGTGAAGACCACGCCCGTGCGCATCGCCGCGAGCGCGGGATCGGTCGATCGCTACAGCTGGGATCAGGACGAGCTGGCGAGCGCCTATGCCACCGGCCGCGACCTTTGGAAGAACACCGACTATCGCGTGAAGGACGTCGACACCGTCCAGTTCTACGACGGCTTCGCCTTCCAGCCGATCACCTGGCTCGAAGGGCTCGGCTTCTGCGACCTGGGCGAGGGCGGGAAATTCCTGGAGGGCGGCACGCGCATCGCCCGCGATGGCGAACTGCCGATGAACACCGGCGGCGGCCAGCTCGGCTGGGGGCGGCTCCACGGATTCGGCTTCGCCTATGAGGGCGTGGTACAATTGCGCGGCGAAGGTGGCGCGCGCCAGATTCCCGGCGACCCGAAGGTCGCGATCGCGACCTCGGGCGGCGGCCCGATGGCCGCCGCGCTGCTGCTGGCGAAGGATTGAGGCCGATGGCCCGCGCGCTTTCACCCCTTAACGAGCTGCCCGGCTTCCGCCGGCGCTTCCTGGTGACGCCGGGCCCGAACGCCGTGACCGCCGCGGTCGAGGACGACTATCATTGCATGGCCGTCACCCTGCACCATGATGGAACGGTGATCGGCGCGGTCGAGCCGGTGATGGACCGCGCGCCCTGGACCACCTGCCCCGGCGCGCCTGCGGTGCTGCGCCAGACCTTCGAAGGCGTGGCGCTGGCCGAGGCCGCGACGCGCGGCGAGAAACAGGCGAACTGCACCCATCTCCATGACCTCGCCACCCTCGCCGCCGCCCATGCCGGCGATGCCGAGGCGACCTGCTACGACATCCTCGTCAGCGACGCGGTGGACGGGCTGAACGTCGCCGAGATCCGTCGCAACGGCGCGTTCGTGCTGCGCTTCGAACATCGCGACGATGTGCTCGTCTCGCCCGAGAGCGCGGCGGGCCTGCACCTGTTCAAGCTCAAGCCCTGGATCCAGACGCTCGATCCGGCCACCGCCGAGGCCGCGCGGCTGCTGCAATGGGCCAGCCTGATCGCGCATGGCCGCGCCATCCCGCTGGAGCGTCAGTCCGACGCGACCCGGATGCCGCCCAACTGCTTCACCTTCCAGCCCGACCGCGCCGCCGTGGCGAAGCGCGTGGGCCGGATCATCGATTTCAGCTCAGGCGAAGCCGCCCCGCTCGACCATTTCGACGGCGCGCATTTCGGCGAGCGACGGGTTGCATGAATTGGATGACAGGAGACGTCCCATGGAAATGAACGACATGGTGCTCATCAGCGTCGATGATCACATCAGCGAGCCGCCGGACATGTTCCAGAAGCACCTGAAGGGCGACGACCTTGCCTCGGCGCCCACCTTCAAGGTCGCCAAGGACGGCACCAGCTATTGGGACTATCAGGGCATGTACCTGCCGTCGGTGGGCCTGAACGCCGTGGTCGGCCGCCCGCTCGAGGAATATGGCATGGAGCCGACCTCGCTCGAGCAGCTGCGCGCCGGCTGCTACGACATCCACGAGCGCATCAACGACATGAACGTCAACGGCATCGCCGCCTCGCTGAACTTCGGCAGCGTCGCGGGCTTCGACGGCGGCCGCTTCCACAAGGCGCCCGACCGAGACGCCGCGGTGAAGCATCTGCGCGCCTATAATGACTGGCACGTCCAGGACTGGTGCAACGTCTATCCGGGCCGCTTCATCCCCTGCGGCATCCTGCCGACCTGGAACATGGCCGAGACCATCGTCGAGCTGAAGCGCCTGACCGACATGGGCTGCACCACCGTCTCGATCAGCGAGAACCCCACCGCCCAGGGCCTGCCGAGCATCCACAATGAATATTGGCAGCCCTTCTGGAAGGCGGTCAACGACCTCGACGTCACCCTCTGCCTGCACATCGGCGCGGGCAACCCGGCGCCGCACGCCTCGATGGAGACGCCGATCGAGGCGTGGATCTCGACCATGCCGATGTCGATCTCGACCGGGGCGGCCGACTGGCTGAACCTGCAGGCGCTGCTCGACTATCCCGACATGCGGGTCGCGCTCAGCGAGGGTGGGATCGGCTGGATCCCCTATTTCCTCGAGCGCTGCGACTTCTCCAACTGGCGCCACCGCGCCTGGACCAACTCGATGTACCAGGAGGGCACCAAGCCCAGCGACATCTTCAAGAAGCACTTCCTCACCTGCTTCATCGACGATGCCTTCGGCCTGCAGAACATCGATTATATCGGCGAGGACAACATCGCTTACGAGTGCGACTATCCGCATTCGGACTCGCTGTGGCCCGAAGTGCCCGAGCATCTGTGGCGCTCGATCAAGCATCTCGAGACCCGCCAGATCGACAAGATCACCCATAGCAACGCGATGCGCTTCTTCCGCTTCGATCCCTTCCAGCATTACAAGCGCGAGGAGCTGACCGTCGGCGCGCTGCGCGCCGCGGCGAAGGCGGCGGGCGTGGACACCACGCCCAAGTCGTCGGGCGGCGCCAAGCCGGTCGAGGAGGGCACCGCCCGCCCGATCACCTCGGGCGACCTGATGCGCATGTTCAAGCACCACGCCAAAGAAGACGCCTGATCAGGATTTCCGCGTGCGGGCGGCCCTCCGGGGCTTCCCGCCTCTCCAAACTGGGCCGGTTTTCCGCAAGGGGAGCCGGCCCTTTCTTGCGTGCGGGGCGGCCGCCCCATCCGTCATCCCGGACTTGATCCGGGCCCCCGCTTCTTCTTCGTCCCGCGAGCGGAGAGGTTGGAAAGGCAGTGGGATCCCGGATCAAGTCCGGGATGACGAGGGCGGAATAACCCCTCAGTGCAGATGCTTCAGCTTGTCGGGATTGCGCATGATGTAGATGGCGGTGATCCGGCCCTCCTCGATCTCGAAGGCAGTCGTCTGCAGCTCGCCATCGGCCTCGCGGGTGACGAAGCCGGGCAGGCCGTTGATCATCCCCGTCCGCACCAGCCGGGAGGGCCGGCGATGGACCAGCGCCGCCAGCGCCTTGAGCAGGCGCAGCACCACCTTCGCCCCGGTGATCAGCCCCACCGCCGCCGGCCGCTTGCCGCCGCCATCGGCGTGCAGGCTGACATCGGCCGCCAGCATCGCGCCCAGCGCCCTCATGTCGCCGCTGCGCGACGCGGCGAAGAAGGCTTCGGCGATCTCCAGCCCACGCTGCTTCTCGACCTGGAAGCGCGGCCGCCCGTCGCGGACATGGGCACGAGCCCGCGCCGCGAGCTGCCGGCAGGCGGCGGCGTCGCGCCCCAGCGTCACCGCCACCTCGTCGAAGCCGAGCCCGAACACGTCATGCAGCAGGAAGGCCGCGCGCTCGAGCGGGGAAAGCCGCTCCAGCGCCAGCATCAGCGGCAGGGTGACGTCGTCGTCGGCCTCGTCCTCCTCGACGATCGGATCGGGCAGCCAGGGCCCGACATAGGTCTCGCGCTGGTGCCGCGCCGACTTGAGCTGGTCGAGGCAGAGCCGGGTGACGGTGCGGCGCAGGAAGGCTTCGGGCTCGCGGACCTGGGTGCGGTCGGCGCCCAGCCAGCGGAGGAAAGCCTCCTGCACCATGTCCTCGGCATCGGCGACCGAGCCGAGCATGCGATAGGCGACGCGGATCAGCTTGGGGCGCAACGGATCGAAGCTCGCCGCGGCATCCTCGGCCCCGCGCTCGCCCAGTGCGTCCATCAGGCGGCCACCTGCTGCTGCAGCGCCTTCGCCGCCTGCGGCTCGATCCACAGGCCGAAGCCGACGGCCAGGCGGTTCCAGCCGTTGATGACGTTGATCATCAGGGTCAGGTTCACCCGCTCCTCCTCGCTATACTGCTCGGCCAGCGCGGCATAGGCCGCCTCCTGCGCCGCATGGCCTTCGGACAGCCGGGTCAGCGCGTCGGTCCAGCCGAGCGCGGCGCGCTCGCGATCGGTGTAGCACGGCGCCTCGCGCCACGCCGAGAGGAGATAGATGCGCTGCTCGGTCTCGCCCTGCGCACGCGCCTCCACCGTGTGCATGTTGATGCAATTGGCGCAGCCGTTGATCTGCGAGGCGCGGATCTTCACCAGCTCGATCAGGCTGGGCTCCAGGCTGGCGGCGATCGCCATCGAGGTGCCCGTCCAGGCCTTCATCAGCTGCGGCGCGACGGCATAGGGATTGAGCTTGGCGGTCACGATCGGGGTCCTTTCCTCAGGGGTTCCGATGCCATGACGAGGCAGCTTCAGCGGGTGTGACATGGGGCAGGAATTTTTTCCGGGACGGTCGCTCCGTTTTCGCTCCACCCCGCCTTGAGAAGCCTCCGCCGTAGCGATAACCCTGTGTCCGGGATGGGGATGTCGCCCGACGCCGGGCGACGATTGGCAGGGGGTGCCAATGGCGGGGTGGCAGGAACGCTGTTTCTCACGGCACGACGGACCGGAGGCGACGACCCTCCTCGTCCTGATCCACGGGTTGCGGGGGTCGAGCGAACAGCTCGGCAGCGTGGCCGAGGCCGCGCTGAGCGCGGTAGGGCCGGCGGACGTCTATGTTCCGGCGATGCCCTATGCCGGCTGGCTGGGCCCGTTCGACCCGACCCCGCCCACCGAAGCGGTGTGCGCCCTTGCCGCCGCGATCACCGCGCTCGACGACGATCGTCAGGCCCGCACCGGCGGTGGCTATGAGCGCATCACCCTGATCGGCTACAGCCTGGGCGCGCTGATCGTGCGCAAGCTGGCGATCATCGCCCATGGCGAGCGCCCCTCGGCGCCGTTCGAGGCCGGCCTCGAAGCCTTTGTCGACGGGCGCCGCTGGGCGGACCGGATCAACCGCATCGTGCTGATCGGCGGCGTCAGCCGTGGCTGGGCGCCGCGCGCTGCCGGCAGCTGGCTGATGAGCCTGCTCTGGCGGAGCTACAGCCTGCTCGCAACCCTGCTGCCCGCGCATCGCGGCACGCTGATGGAAAGCCGCTTCGGCCTGCCCTTCCCCGTCCAGACCCGGCTCCAGTGGCTCGCCATGGTGCGCGAGCTGCACCGCGAGCTGCCGGTGGTCCAGCTGCTCGGCAGCAGCGACAATATCGTCTCGCCCGACGACATGATGGACGTTGCCGTCGATGGCGTCGCCAATCGCCAGCATGCCCTGCTCGACATGGAAGCCTCGGGCCATTTCGAGTCGATCAACATGGGGCAGGAACCGGGCGCCGCCTCGCGCCGACGGCTTCTGCAGGAAGCGCTGCAGCAGGACATGCAGATGCTGGCCAAGCATCCCGACGCCATCTCGTCGGCGCTGCTGTCCGACGGCAAGACCCCCGAACCCGAGCCCGAGGTCACCGATGTCGTGTTCGTGGTCCACGGCATTCGCGACAAGGGCTTCTGGACGTCGAAGGTCGCGCGCAAGATCAAGCGCGAGGCCGCCAAGTCGCCGCTGCCCGACGGCACCGTGCGCCGGGTACGATCGATGACCGAAAGCTATGGCTATCTGGCGATGCTGCCCTTCCTGTGGGTGGGCGTGCGGCGGGCCAAGGCAGCCTGGCTGATGGATCGCTATGTCGATGCGCGGGCCCGCTATCCGCTGGCGAAATTCCACTTCGTCGGCCATTCCAACGGCACCTATCTCGGCGCGCGGGCGCTGCGCGACTATCCGGCCGCCCTCTTCGAACGGATCGTCTTCGCCGGCAGCGTCGTGCGCACCGACTATGATTGGCAAAGGCTGATCGCGGTGCCCCGTCCCCAGGTCGGCGGGCTGCTCAACTATGTCGCCAGCAGCGACCTCGTGGTGGGCATCTTCCCCGCCGCGCTGCGCATCGTCGATCTCGGCGGCGCCGGCCATAGCGGCTTCCGGGACATCGACACCCCAGGTTCGTCGGGCGTCGGGCGGGTCGCGAAGCGGCAGCTCGGCAACAGCCATTGCTATCAGGTCCAATATGTCCGTGGTGGCCATGGCGCCGGCATCGTCGAGACCCAGTGGGACGAGATCGCCAGCTTCATCATCAACGGCACCGCCCCGCAGGGCACCAATGCCGACTATGTCGGCCAGCAGTCGGCCATCGCCCGGTTGATGGGCGCGATGCCGCCGCTGGGCCTGCTGCTCGTCCTGCTCGCCTATGCGGCGATCGCGCTGGCGGTGTGGCTGTGGACCCCGGCCTGGTTCGTGATCCTCTTCGCGATCCTGTCGCTGATCATCCTGTTCCGGGTGTGACCCGCTAATCGAGGCTCGCCCCCACCCGCGCGCCGGCCATCAGCCGTTCGATCCGCGCCTGGCGGCGGAGGTTGCCGGGGGTGGGATCGGGCTTCACCGCGGGGATGTTCGGGACGCCCTGGCCGCGCCGGCCCAGCTCGTGGCGCAGCCGCTCCATCAGCCCCTCCTTGCCCTCGGGCAGCAGCACCTGCTGCGCGTCGATCACCATCGGCATATAGGGCAGCATCCGCTGGACGCGGAACCGATAGGCCGTGCCGTCACGGGCAACATCGCCGACGAAGGTCGCGCGCCCTTCGAAGGTGAACCCAGCCGTGCCTTCGCCAGCCCACGGCACCCCCGCCGGCATCTCCAGCACCAGGTCGTCGCCGTCGAGCGACACCCGCCGCGCGGTGATCGGCAGCGGGAAGCCCTCGGCGTCGAACAGCGACAGCTGGCCGCGCGCGCGGCGGTCGAGATAGTCCCGGACATGATCCTTCCACGGCACCGCCGGCCAGTCGACGGGGGCGCTCACCGCACCGGCCGGCGCGGGATCGGAGACCGGATAGACGGTGTCCGCCGGCTGTTCGAGGACCTGCGGCGGGCCGTCCATCGCCGCCCGATTCTCCCACCACAGCACCCGCTTCGGCATCACCTCGATGATGATGCGCGACCAGTACCACACCGCCTTGTGCCCCACCTCCCAGGGCTGCATCAGTGACGGGCCATAATGGCCGACCTCGCTGATATAGCGGATGGCGTTGCCCTCGATATCGCGGTCGCGCACCGCCGCCATGCCCGCGATCGAGACCACCGGCTCGTCCTTGCCACCCTCGATCAGCAGACCCACCTTCGGGTTGCGCCGCGCGCGTTCGGCCTTGGCCGGATAGGCGAGCCCGGTGGCCAGATCGATCGTCTTCAAATCCTCGCGCGGGAACAGCAGCAGCGGGGTGTCGATCGGCACCCCCGCCTTGCTGACCGAGGAGAAGGAGGTGTCGATCCCCGAGCGGATCAGGTCGCGGGCGCGTTCGGGCAGTTGCTCCAGCAGGTTCACGGCGTCTCTCCCACCATCTTGTCTGGGGAGGATATCGGCAGAGGCCCGGACCCAAGTCAAACCGGCAGGCTGGAACGTCAGCCGATCGCGTTCGCGGCCGCCAGCACGCCCCAGGCCACCACCGCATAGCGCGCGCCCTTGGCGATGGTGACGAGGATCAGAAAAGGAATGATCGGAATCCTGAGCAGGCCCGCGACCAGGGTGAAGGCGTCGCCGACCAGCGGCACCCATGACATCAGCAGCGACCATTTCCCCCAGCGCGCATAGAAACGCTCGGCCTTCTCCAGGGCCTCAGGCTTGACCGGGAACCAGCGGCGGTCGCGATAATGCTCGAAGAAGCGCCCGATCGCCCAGTTGCTGGTCGAGCCCAGCACATTGCCAAGGGTGGCGACCAGCAGCACCGGTTGCCACGGCTCGCCATTGGCCAGCAGATAGCCAAGCACCACCTCCGAATGGCCGGGCAGGATGGTGGCGGAGAGGAGAGCCGCGGCGAACATCGCCGACAAGGGACCGAGAGCATCGAACGGCATCGCGGCGTCATGCCGGAAAAGCGCGGCGATGGCGATGGCGCGCGTTGCGCACCGCCGTCATCCCAGCTTTCGCTGGGATGACGCACCTTCTGTCTACCCCTCGCGCTCGACCTCGTAGCGCGACAGATAGCGTTCGAAGAGCGGCTCCAGCCCGCCCTTGCTGAGGCCGTATTGCGCCAGCTTATATTCGTGCTTGCCGAATTTATCCTGCGGGTTGTCGTCGATCCAGCCCTGCATGCCGGCCTCGGCCTCGGGCGTAAAATCGTCGCCGAGCTGTTTGTAGAGGGTGCGCATCGTGCCCAGCGGGTCGCGCATCATGTCGGCATAATGGACGTCGATGATGCGGTCCTCGCCGATGCGGTCGCGCGCGTCCATCGCGTGGTTGGCGTGCTCGGCCGCCTGCTGCGGATAGTTGGACGCCAGCCACTCGCTGTCGACCGCGCCCATATAGCCGCGATGGGCCAGCGAGATCAGGCTGCACAGCGAACCGGTCGCCGCGAAGGGATCGCGATGGGTCCACACCAGCCGCGCGTTGGGAAACACCTTGAGCAGGGTTTCGAGGAACAGCGCGTGGCTCGGCATCTTGAGGTTCCAGATGCCGGACGCCTCGGCCTGGAGGATCTGCAGGAAGCGCTTCTCATATTCGTAAGCGGGCGTCGTGTCGGTCGAGAAGATGAACTCGCGATAGCCGGGCAGCTTGCCTCGCGATTCCCACATCAGCGTGCGGAAATCATGGGCGTGGATGAACACGCATTCGTTCGGGTAGATGGCCGAGTTGCGATAATATTTGCCCATCTCGGGCATCGCTTCGAGCAGCTTCCTCTCCTGCTCCAGCCGGGCCAGCGCGCGCGGATCGGTCTTCAGGGTCGCGGTCGTCGCCGGCGGCACCGGCTCGTCGATCTCCCAGGTCAACGGCGAGCGGCGCGCGGGATCGCAGGCGAGCAGGTTCGACAGCATCGTCGTGCCGGTGCGCGGCACGCCGAACACGAACACCGGCTTCTCGATCGGCCGCTGCAGCAATTCGGGGCGCTTCGCCAGATAATCGGTGGTGACGAGACGGCCGGCGAGCGCCTTGACCAGCTCTCCGCGCAGCCGCTCGACACAGGGCTCGGGCCGGTCCTGGGCGTTGACGTCGGCGCAGAGGATAGCCAGCCCTTCGCGAAAACTCTCGCTGTCGAACCGGTCGAGCCCGGTCGCGGCGGCCGCGCTCTCGATCAGCGCGTCGACAATCAGCGGCTTCGCCATCTCTGCATCCTCTCACCTTATCCTTCCGCTGGATTGCTGCGCGCGGCGGGCCGCAGCAATGCGTTTGGATTCCGGCGGCGGGACATAGTGTCGCGAACGGGCCACCGTCGCGGACGGGGCGATCAGCGGCGCCGCATCGCCCAGAGCACGGCAAGGACCGGGGCCGCCAGCGCGACCCAGGATAGCGCGTCGCGCCAGCCGTCGCCGGTCAGCGCCGCGACCAGCCCGACCAGGCTGAGCAGCCCCAGCGCGAGCGGCACCGCGAAGATGCGCGAGAGCGACTGCCCACCCTTGTGGCCGCCTTTGTGCCCACCCTTCATGG
The DNA here is from genome assembly GCA_963540925.1 of uncultured Sphingomonadaceae bacterium. GTDB lineage: Bacteria > Pseudomonadota > Alphaproteobacteria > Sphingomonadales > Sphingomonadaceae > Rhizorhabdus. The sequence goes on along the minus strand of CAUTRN010000037.1, from coordinate 51,486 downwards.
CGCGGGCGCCAGCAGCCCGCCGGTCTCGACCTCGCGGACATGCGCCTCGGGCGTGGCGCGGCGGCGGCCGAGCCAGAGATAGAGGCCGGTGACGAGGACGACGATCGTGAACAGGTCGAGCAGCGCCCAGAGGATCTTGAGCGGCAGCCCGCCATAGTCGCCGAAATGGAGCGGCTGCGAATAGGTGAGCGCCAGCATATACCAGGGCATCGGCCGCACGTCGGTGAGCCGGCCGGTGGCGGCATCGATCAATGCCGGGGTCAATGCGCGCTCGGTGAGCGGCGTGTCGCCCTGGAAGAAGACGGCATAATGATGCTTGCTGCTGAAGCCGCCGCCGGGAAAGGCGATGAACTGCGGGTTGTTGCCGGGCAGCGCCTTGCGCGCCGCTGCCATCGCCCGATCGAGCGAGCCGTAGCGCGACGGCGGCAGCGCCGGCTTGCCCGTATAGGCGCCGGTCATCTCGGCCAGTTCATCGGCCTGCCAGAGCTGCTGGATCGGCGTCGCCAGCGTGTTGATCACCCCGGTCAGCCCCACCACCGCCATCCAGGCAAGCGCGACGATGCCGAGCAGATTATGATAGTCGAGCCACTTCAGCCGCGCGCTGCGGGTGGTGCGCAACGTGCCGAAGGGCAGCTTGCGCATGAAGGGCGCGTAGAGAACGACGCCCGACACCAAAGCCGCCGTGAAGGCCAGCCCCATCGCCCCCAGGAAGAGCATGCCGGGCAGGCCCAGGAACATGTCGGTATGGAGCTGGAGCAGGAAGGCCATCACACCCTCCTCCTCGACCTCGCCCACCGCCTCGCCGGTCGAGCGATCGAACAGCTGGATGGTCATCTGGCTGGCCGGCGAGTCGGGCCGGGGCGCGGTGGTGACGGTCAGCATCGGGCGATCATTGTCGAACGCCATGAATACCGGCACCTCGCCCGGCCGCTTCGCCAGCGCATGGGCCAGCATCTCGTCGAGCGGCTTCATCCCCGCTTCCTGCGACGAGCCATGACCGGTCGGGACATAAGCGGGGTGCTGCTGCTCGGTCAGCCGGTCGATCTCGTCATGGAAGATCAGCGGCAAGCCGGTGACGCACAGCATCAGCAGGAACAGGGTGCAGACCAAGCTCGTCCATTTGTGGACGAGGTACCAGGCCCGGATGGTTTGGCGGTTCACGACGGACTCAGGCAGGAACGCGAGAAAGCATCCTGCGGCCTAGTGCGATCCGGTCCCGCCTGACAAGAGCCGGCGGCCAGCCGGTGCGCCTAACCGTTGAGCAGCGCCAGCCGCTGGCGGAACTGGCGCGGCGACACGCCGGTCGCGGCGCGGAAGGCATAGGTGAAGGCGCTGTGCGAGGCGAAGCCTACCGCGAAGGCGATCGCCTTCACCCCGTCGCGGCCGCCCAGCAGGCGCTTGGCCTCCTTGATCTGGGTGCGCGCGACATAGTCCTTGATCGTGCAGCCGCGGCTAACCCGGAAGCCGCGGGTCAACTGGCGCACCGACAGGCTGCACAGCTGCGCCAGCTCGGACAGGCTGGGCGGATGGTTGAGGTCGGCGAGCCGGTCGTCGATCAGCCGCAGCCGCCAGGCCGCGAGGCCCCCGGTCACGCTCGCATCCTCGATCACCGAGCAATGGCGGCCCAGTTCCAGCCCGAGCTGCGCCACGAGCAGCTCGACCATGGCCGAGGCGCCGAGGCCGGGATGCCCCGCCTCCTCGGCCAGCCGCAGCATCAGCCCGCGAATATGGGCGTTGGAGATGGCGAGGCACGCCTCCAGCCGCCGGTCGTTCCAGTCGGGGTCCTCGCCCAGCCAGCGATCGACCAGCGAGCGATCGAGATAGACGACCAGCGACGCCTGTTTGCCGCGGTCGCCCTTGAAATGGATCGCATGGCCGGGGGGCGCCAGGAAGATGTCGCCGACCGGCTCGAAGCGGTGCGGGCCCCATTGGTCGCGAAAGCCGGCGCGGGCGTTGCGCGGGCGCGGGGTCAGGCACAGGTCGAGCCGATATTGATCAGTGACCTCGAGGATATTGTGGAAGACCTCGGGGATCGAGAAGCGGCTGATCTGGACCAGTGCCTGCGGCACGCGCAGCTCGGCCTGGATCGACATCAGCATGTCCGCGGGCTTTTCCATCTCCTGCCTCGTCCTTTTTCTCTCCTGTCGCACCATAGCCGCATTTGCGCGCGCTGGCCTCCTGCTTCCGCGAAACATCGGTCCTGCGATGCGCCCGGCGATCGACGCCCCTTCATGTCTGCTTTTCGAAAGTCCGTCCCGTCCTGAACATGGTGCGGGATTGCGGCCGGGACGGGCTTGGCGGACCAGAATGAGAAGAAATTGATGGAGGGGATGATGGCCAAGGGCCTTTTCGATCTGACGGGCAAGGTCGCCCTCGTCACCGGCGGCAATGGCGGCATTGGCCTGGGCTTCGCGCGCGGCATCGCCCGGCAGGGCGGCCAGGTGGCGATCTGGGCGCGCTCGGCCGAGAAGAACGCCGCCGCCAGGGCCGAGCTGGAGGCGCTGGGCGCGAAGGTCGCCACCTATCAGGTCGACGTGACCGACGAGGCGGCGGTGGGCAAGGCGATGGAGACCTTGGTTTCCGATTTCGGCCGGATCGACGCCGTCTTCGCCAATTCGGGCGCGGCGGCCACCACCCGCTCGGTGTTCGATCTGACCAGCGAGGAATATCACGGCCTGATCAACCTGAACCTGCACGGCTCCTTCTATGTCCTGCGCGAGGGCGCCCGCCACATGGTCGCCCGCGCCCAGGCGGGCGAGCCGGGCGGATCGCTGGTCGCCTGCGGGAGTCTCTCGATGTTCATGGGCCTGCCCGGCAAGCAGCATTATGCCGGCGCCAAGGCCGCGCTCGGCGCCCAGATCCGCGCCTTCGCGGTCGAGCTGGCGCCGCATGGCATCCGCGCCAATGCGGTGGCGCCGGGCTATGTCTCCACCCCGATGACGGGCGACGGCACCAGCCAGATCGACCAGTTCATGGCGTCGAAGACGCCGATCGCCCGGCCCGGCACGCCGGAGGATTTCGAGGCGATCGCCGCCTATCTGGCGAGCGATGCCTCCTCCTTCCACTCGGGCGACACCATCACCATCGACGGGGCCTATATCGTCCGCCCCTTCTGAGGCCAAGAACAGCGAGGAGACCACCATGCCGATCCTCAACATCCATGGCGTCGACGACGTTCGGCTCGACCCCAAGGACCCGCCGGTGGCGGGCGCCGCCGACGTCGTGATCAAGGTGAAGGCCTGCGGCATCTGCGGCAGCGACCTGAGCTACATCAAATGGGGCGGGATCAACCGGCCCGAGGGCGGCGTCACCCCGATCGGCCATGAAGCGGCGGGCGAGGTGATCGCGGTGGGCGCCGACGTGAAGGACGTGGCGGTGGGCGAGCGGGTGGTGATCAACCCGATGAACACGCCCAGCTTCATCGGCAGCGGCGGCCCCGAAGGCGCCTTCACCGACCGGCTGCTCGTCAAGGGTGCGAAGGTGGGCGACAGCCTGCTGCCGATCCCCGACGACCTGCCCTATGAGATCGCCGCGCTCACCGAGCCGCTGGCGGTCGCCCTCCACGGGGTCAACCGCTCGCAGGCCAAGCCCGGCGACAAGGTGGTGGTGTTCGGCTGCGGGCCGATCGGTCTCGGCATGCTCGTCTGGCTGCTCGATCGCGGCATCACCGACGTGGTCGCGGTCGACATCGCCCCCGAGCGGCTGGAGCGCGCCCGCGCGCTGGGCGTGCAAGCGGCGATCGACCCGACCCGGGAGAATCTGCGCGACCGGCTGGCCGAGCTGCACGGCACCGCGCGGCTGTTCAATCGCGAGGCGGTGGGCACCGATGCCTATATCGACGCGGCGGGCGCCCCCAGCATCGTCAACGACGTGATCCTGATGGCCAAGCTCCATGCCCGCCTGGTGATCACCGCGGCCTATATGAAGCCGATCCCGGTAGAGCTTGGCCGGATGCTGACCACCGAGATGACGATCACCACCGCGATGGGCTATCCCACCGAGATGAACGAGGTGGTCGACGCGTTGCCCCGCCTGAAGGACCGGGTCGCCCCGCTGATCAGCCACCGCTATCCGCTCGACCAGGTAATCGAGGCGCTCGGCGTCGCCGCGACGTCCGCCTCGGCCAAGGTGATGATCGAGATGCGGGACTGATATGGCGAACGAGGCGGGAGAGGGCGGCAAGCCGCCGCTGGCGAAGCTGGTGCTGGAGGGCGAAGGCCAGGCTGAGGCCATCGCCATCACCGATTTCATCTTCATGGCGAAGGACATCTCCAACGCCTATCTGGTCACCACCGGCGACGGCGACCTGATGGTCAACACCGGTTTCATGACCGGCGCCGATCGCAACGCCGCGCTGTTCGCGCCACACCGCACCGGCCCGCTGCGCCACATCATCCTGACCCAAAGCCATGCCGACCATTTCGGCGGCCTGCCCCGCTTCCGGGAAGATGGGACGAAGGTCGTGGCGCAGGAGCGCTTCGCCGACAATCTCCACGACATGCTCTTCCTCCAGCCCCATTTCGGGCCGCGGACGCGCAAGCTGTGGGGATCGACCCTGAAGCCCGGCGCCACCCCGCCGAAGATCCCCGAGGCCCATCCCGACATATTGGTCGACCAGGAGTTCGCCTTCGAACAGGGCGGACGGCACTTCGTGCTGATCTCCACCCCCGACGGCGAGACCACCGATGCGCTCACCGTCTGGATGCCCGAGGAGAAGATCGCTTTCACCGGCAATCTGTTCGGCCCGGTGTTCCTGTCGATGCCCTTCCTCTGCACCCTGCGCGGCGACAAGCCCCGCTCGGTGCGCTCCTATCTCTCCTCGCTCGACCGGGTGCGTTCGCTCGGCGCCGAGCGGTTGATCACCGGCCATGGCGAGCCGATCCGGGGCGCCGCCCGCATCCGCGCCGATCTCGACAAGATGCACGCGGCGGTGAGCTGGGTGCGCGACTATACCCTCGCGGGCATGAACGCCGGCAAGGACGTCCACCGCCTGATGCGCGAGATCGCCCTGCCACCCGAGCTGCGGATCGGCGAGTTCCACGGCAAGGCGAGCTGGGCGGTGAAGACCATCTGGGAGGAATATTCGGGCTGGTTCTTCTACGATTCGACCACCTCGCTCTACGGCGTGCCGCGGTCGAGCGTGGACAAGGACCTCGCCGAACTGGCGGGCGGTGCGGCGAAGCTCGCCGAACGCGCCCAGGCTAAGCTCGCGCTCGGCCAGCCGCTGGAGGCGATCCACCTGCTCGACATCGCGCTCGGCGCCGAGCCGGGATCGGTGCCCGCGCTGCAGGCGAAGAAGACCGCGCTGGAGGCCCTGCTCAAAGCGTCGGGCGGGAGCAATCTCAGCGAGACGATGTGGCTCAAGTCCGAGATCGCGGGGGTGGAGTCGAAGCTCCCCTGAAGATCCTCCCTATCGCGCAGCGATGGGGAGGGGGACCGCGCCGAAGGCGTGGTGGAGGGGTCTACGACCTCAAGGGCGACTATGGCCTCGTTGTCGGAAAACCCTTCCCCCATTTGCTGCGCCAATGGTCCCCCTCCCCATGCTGCGCATAGGGAGGATCTTCAGGCCACCCCGCTCATCGCCAGCACCCGCGCCCGCCGGACCGCTGCCGATTGCGGCGCATGCCCGGCCACATCATCCTCGACGCCCCAGTTGTGCACCGGCCCATGCGCCAGCCGCGCCAGCCCCACCTCCGCCACGGCTTCGGGCGAGGCGAGGTCGGGCGGCACCGGCAGCCCCTTCTCCACCAGCAGCGCACGGAAGGCCGGCGTGTCGGTCCGCCCCAGGATCAGGTTGAGCACATCCACGCCATAAGGCCGCAACTCGCCCCACAGCGCTTCGCCGAAGACGAGGTCGAACGCCTTGCTGCCCGCATAAGCGGCGATCCCTGGAATGCCGCCATGGCAGGCACCCGAGCCGACCAGCAGGATGCCGCCCCGCCCCCGCGCCCGCATCAGCCCGCCAAAATGGTGGCAGTTGCGCATCATCGTGCGGACATTGCGGTCGACCAGCGCCAGCCAGTCGTCGATCGGCGCATCGAGGAAACGCGCGCCATGCGGATCGGCGCCGGCATTGTTGACGAACAGTCCCACCTCGCGCCCCTCGGCCAGATCGGCGAGCCGATCCGAAGCGCCCGGCGCGGCGAGGTCGATGCTGGCGGTGACGCAAGTGACGCCATGCGCGGCGCGGATCGAAGCGGCGAGCGTCTCCAGCGGCTCCTCGCGCCGCGCGACGAGCAGCAGGTCCAGCCCTTCGCGGGCCAGACGGCGGGCAAAGGCTTCGCCGGTTCCCTCGGATGCCCCGGCGACCAGCGCCCAGCGGCCATAGCGCGCGGCAAAATCCATGGCGTTTTCCTCTCCGATATCCGGGCCGATCTTCGCCAATCCGGCCACCGCTGGACAGGCCCGCGCGCCAGAAACCGCCCCGGCGTTTTCTGGCCAGGAAATGCTGGCGGGCTCCCAAGTGTACGGGCTAAGCACGACCCGTTGGAGAGGAGCCCGCATGACCGATCGTCCGCCGCCCGAAGGTTTCGTCGAGTTCGCCAAGGACAGCGGCTTCATCGGCTTCAACGGGCCGGTCTATGCGCGCAAGGCCGACGGGCATATCGACATCGGCTTCTATGTGATCGATCGGCTGTGCAATCCGGGGGGCACCTGCCATGGCGGCTGGCTGTCGAGCTTCGCCGACATCCAGCTCGCCGCGGTCAGCTATTTCCACGCCGACAAGGATCGCGACCCGCAGGAGCGGAGCTTCTTCGCGACGATCAGCCTGTCGGTCGACTTCCTCGCCGCCGCCAAGCTGGGCGCCTGGGTGGAAGGGCGCGGCGAGGTGCTGCGGGTGACCCGCAACACCGCCTTCGCGCAGATGGTGGCAACCGCCGACGGCAAGCCCTGCCTGCGCGCGAGCGGGGTGTTCCGGATTTAAGTGCAGGCCCTTCCACTCCTCGTCATGCTGAACTTGTTTCAGCATCCACCAAGCCCCTCGGGCTGATGGCGAGATGGTGGGCAGCATAACCGCAGGAGCCTTCAGGTCCGGCCCCGGCCTCCCGGTGGATGCTGAAACAAGTTCAGCATGACGAGTTGGCAAGGCCGTGAGCGATCACGCCGCCGTGTAGAAGCGCTCCTCGGCGAGATCGCCCTCCGCCGCGCGGCGGACCGCGTCGCGCAGGCAGTCGACCAGCGCGAGCGGGTCGATCTGGTCCGACGGTTCATAGACGAAGCCGATCGCGATCGAGCGGTTCTCGCTCTGGCCGGGCAGCAGGATCGCGCAGAGCTGCGCGGTCGAGCCGAAGCCCGCCGGGCCGATCGCGAAGCCGCGATCGCGGCACTGGTCGACCGCCGCCGCCATGTCGGCATGGACGAACTTGCCGTCGGCCGGCGCCTCGGCATTGAGCCGGCGCAGGATACCGTCGCGGCGCGGCTGCGCCACCGTCGAGAGCAGCAGCCACCCGGCCGCGCTGCCGGTGAGCAGGTCGAGCAGGCCGCCACCAAAGCCGACGGTGCCGGCACGCGGCGACTGCGGGGTCGAGCGCCAGGTGACGATCTGCGCCTTGGGGCCGACCATGCCGAACACCCCGACACCAAGGCCGGTCTGCGCGGTCAGCCGATCGATCATCGCGGTCAGCTGGCCGTTGCGGATCATCGCCGGCTGCGCCGCCGCCGCCAGCATCGCCGCGCGCGGCGTGGGCGAATAGGACCGCGCCGCCGCATCCTTATAGAGCAGCCCCAGCTCCACCAGGCTCGACAGCAATTCGGAAGTGCTCGACTGCGGGCGATTATAGCGCCTCACGATATCCATCACGGTGGCTTCGGGATGATCCTCGTCGAAGAATTCGAGAACCTCGATCACCCGGCAGGCGATCTTCGCCTTATTGGATTCGATATGTCCGCTCATGTTCCTCTCCCCCGATTTTCGGGCTCCATGAGCATGGATTTCCATGACCACCGATAAAGGTCAAGAAAAAACGACACCATATCGGTTTTTCAAAGCACAGATGTAGAACAGCGTTCTCGCTTAGCCCTTTTCCTCGAAAAGCGCACGCACCGCGGGCCGGTCGATCTTGTGCGACGGGGTGCGCGGCAGCGACTCGCAGAAGCGCCATTGCACGGGGATATGCGGAGCCAGCAGCCGGGCGCGCAGGTGCGCCTCCAGCGCGGCGGGGTCGGGCGCCGCGACGTTGGGCTTGAGCCGGATCGCGGCAACGGGCACCTGCCCCAGCCGCCGGTCGGCCACCCCCACCACCGCCGCCTCGCCCACCGCGACATGCTCCATCAGCGCGCGTTCCACCGACTCGGGGATGATCTTGAAGCCGCCGCGCATGATCGCCCCGTCGGCACGCCCGCGCAGGAACAGGAAGCCATCGGCGTCGATCATCGCCAGGTCCGAAGTGCGGATCCAGTCTTCGGCAAGGCGCGGCGAGATCACCTCGAGCAGCCCTTCCCCGCCCGGCGGCAACTCCGCCCGGCTGTCGGGATCGACGATCCGCAGCCGCGCGCCCGGCATCGCCCGGCCGACGCTGCCGAACTTCGCCTCGCCCCACTCGCGATGGAGGTCGAGCGTCATCGCCGTCACCGGCCCGGCAAACTCGGTGGCACCGTAGGAGAGCAGGATCGGGATACCATAGCGCGCCTCGAAGGCGCGGTGGACGGTCGGGTCGACCGGCGCTGCCCCCATCCCCATCACACGGATCGAGGCGAGGTCCTCGCCCGGGATGTCGGCATCGAGCAGTTCCTGGAGCGACGAGGGCGGAATGCCGCTGTGCGAGGGGCGGTGGCGCACGACATAGTCATGCCAGGCGGCGAGGCTGAAGCGTTCGAGCAACACCACCCGCTGCCCCCGGATCAGCGGCGGCACAGTGGAGTAGATCCCCGAGATATTGCCGATCGGGAAGAAGAGCAGGCCGGGCGGCGCGGCGTCGGGCGTGCCCGCACCGATGAGCGCGAAGGGGCCGCCGCCGATGAAATGGCGCTCAACCACCGCATAGGGCAGCGCGAACTGCTTGGGCGGACCGGTGGTGCCGCTGGTCAGTATCTCGATCTGCGGCTCGACGGGGCCGGGCTTAATCGCACCGCCCTGCCAGCGGTCGCAACCCGCGATCGGTGCGGCTCTGTCGGCGGCGAGCGCGATGCCGGCGATCCCCGCCTCGCCAAGCGTGGCGATCACCGCCGCCGAAACATCCTGAGCATCCAGGATCGCCGCCCCGCAGCCGAGCTTGGCGATATCGCGCGCGATGCCGTCGGCCGACTGGAAGGCATAGATCATCCGGATCGTCCGTCCCGCTGCCAGCAGCGCGAGCAACGCCGCCACCGAGGACGGCCGGTTGCGCGGCACGAAGGCGACCGGATCGGCGGCGCCGATCCCGCTCGCATCGAGCGCTCCGGCCACCTCGCCCGCGATCCGCCGCAGCAGGCCCCAGTCGTGCCAGCGCCCATCCTGCTCGATCGCCGGCTGGTCGGCGGGGCGGCGCAGCGCTTCGGCCGCCATGTCGGGAAGCCCTGTCACACCCTCTCCCCCCATCCTCCGTTCGTCCCGAGCGAAGTCGAGGGACGTTCCGCACGCCGACGTCCCTCGACTTCGCTCGGGACGAACGGTGTGGGGGAGGATAAGGCGAGGCTTATGGCGCCGAAAGCAGTGCCCACAACGCCCCGGCGATGCTTCCCCACAAGCGTCGCCCCGGCGGAGGCCGGGGCCGCCACGGACTCTTGGGAAAAGCTGGCCGCACCATCTCTGGCGGCTCCGGCCTCCGCCGGAGCGACGGGGAGGTTAGAGCCTATCGATCGGCCCCTTCACAATGCTACGCCCTCCCCATGGCCGCCACCGACCATCTGCTCGACCCGACCACGCTGATCCTGCCCTGGACCGGCGAGCGCCTCGCCGTCGGCATCGTAGATCTCGACTCGGCGCCGCATGACCTGCCCGATCCGATCCTGCCGCCCTTCCCGCTGATCGGCATCGGCGACCCCGCCCATCCGCTCGCCGCCAGGCTCGATGCCGTGGCCGAAGCGCCGATCACGATCGACGCCATGCTGCGCAGCATCGAGGCCGCGCCCGCCGCCGCCGCGATCACCATCCAGCTGCTGCGCGGGATCGAGGGCCTGCCGCTCGACCGCGCGCTCGCCTGGGAATCGATGGCCTTCGCGACGCTCCAGGGCAGCGCCGAACATGCCGGCTGGCTCACGCGCCAGAAGGCCTCCGCCACCCCTCCGCCCGAAACCAATGTCGGCCCCGGCCGCGTCCATGCGGTGCGGGAAGGCGATCGGCTCGATCTGCTGCTCGATCGGCCCGAGGCGCGCAACGCGATCGACCGGGGGATGCGCGATGCCCTGTTCGAAGCCTTCACCGTCGCCGCGATGGACGAGACGATCGCCACCATCAGGCTGAGCGGCGAGGGCCGCAATTTCAGCATGGGCGCCGATCTGGGCGAGTTCGGCACCACCCGCGATCCCGCCACCGCGCATCTGATCCGCAGCCTCTCCCTGCCCGCCCACCTGATCGCGCGCTGCGCCGGCCGGCTCCACGTCCATGTCCAGGGCGCCTGCGTCGGATCGGGGCTGGAGATGGCCGCCTTCGCCACGCGGCTGACGGTGAGCGCCGATGCCTGGTTCCAGCTGCCCGAGGTGGGGATGGGGATCATGCCGGGCGCCGGCGGCTGCGTCTCGCTCACCCGGCGGATCGGGCGGCAGAAGGCCGCGCTGCTGATCCTGTCGGGCAAGCGCATCACCGCCGCGACGGCGCTGGCCTGGGGGCTGGCGGACGAGATTCTCTAATTCCTCCCGGAACGGGGAGGGGCACCGCCGTAGGCGGTGGAGGGGCCGGCGCGCCAGCGCCGTCTTCGACGGCGTGCCCCTCCACCACCCTGCGGGTGGTCCCCCTCCCCTGCAATGCAGGGGAGGAATAGAAGGTCAGCCGAACAGCTTCTTCACCTCACGGCGCAGCATCTTGCCCATCTCGTTATAGGGCAGCGCCTCGACGAAGATCACCCGCTCGGGCACCCGCGAGGAGCGCAGCCGGGCGCGGATCAGGTCCTTGAGCTCGGCTTCGGCCGGGGTCGCATGGCCCTCGCGGGTCACCAGCGCGACGCCCACCGCCTCGCCCCATTCAGCCGAGGGGACCGCCACTGCGGCGGCATCGGCGATCGCCACATGGGTGAGCAGCACATCCTCGATCTCGCCCGGCGACATATTCTCGCCGCCGCGCACGATCACGTCGTCGGCGCGGCCGGACAGGAACAGGAAGCCCTCGGCGTCGATATAGCCGGCGTCGCGGGTGGGGAACCAGCCGTCGCGGTCGAGCGCGCTGCGCTCGCGATATTCGCCCGACACCTGCTCGCCGCGCACATAGATCTCGCCCGACTCGCCGGTTGGCAGCAGCCTGCCCTCCTCGTCACGAATCTCGATCTCGACCGTCGGCAGCGGCCGCCCGACCGAGGCGAGCCGCGCGCGCACCGCCGGTTCGTCGGAAGCAAAGGCCTCGCGATGATCGTCGGGGCCGAGCAGCGCGATCGTCGAGCTGGTTTCGGTGAGGCCATAAGCGTTGGTGAAGCCGGTCGACGGGAACAGCTCCAGCGCGTGGCGGATCAGCTCCAGCGGCATCTTGCCGCCGCCATAGGCGATCGCGCGCAGCGCCGAAAGATCGGGGGCACCCGCCTCATCCATCCGCGCGATGATGCGCGAGAGCATCGTCGGCACGACGAAGGCGTTGGTCGCCTTATCCCCCGCCGCCAGGTCGAGCCAGGCCTGCGGCTCGAAAGCCGGCAGCAGCAATATGCGGCGCAGCGCGTAGATCGAGCTCATCAGCGCCGAGATGCCGGCGATATGATAAGGCGGCACGCAGACCAGGGTCGCCTCATCCTCCTCGGCCGAGGCGAACTCGACGGTGCCCAGGATATAGCCGAGCAGATTGGCATGGCGCAGGATCGCCGCCTTGGGCGCCGCGGTGGTGCCGCTGGTGAAGAGCTGGATCGCGACGTCGTCGCCCTCGGTCGCCTCTTCGGGCGCGCCATCGGCCTTCGCCAGCGCGGCCTCGACGAAATGGCCGCGCGACAGCGCCGTCACATCGTCGCGCGGCGCGAGCCGCTTTATCCGCGCCTCGTCGCCGATCGCGAGCGCGGGGGCGACCCGCTCGATCAGCGCGGCGAGATCGGCGTCGGGCAGGCGATAGTTCAGCGGCACATAGGGCACGCCCGCGAGCGCCGCGCCGAACAGCGCGATCGCCGCCGCCTCGCTCGACTCGTCGAGCAGCGCGACATGGCTGCAGCCCGCCTCGCGGATCAGCTGCGCGGCGCCGCGCGCGGCGGCGAGCAGGTCGCCATAGGTCCAGCGCTGGCCGTCGCAGACGATCGCCACGCGATCGCCGCCCATGTCGGCCGCCATTTCGAGGATCAGCGAGATGTTCATCGCGGGCGCGGATCAGTCGGAAGCGGGAAGCGGCTTGGCGTCCTTGGGCGCGAGCGCGGCGCCGTCGACCGACAGCGAGCCCTTGCCCGCCTTGGTGCAGAGCAGTTCGAAGCTGTTCGCGGGATCGACATAGCGCTTGCCCATCGCGGTGCCGCCGGCATGGTCGGGCGAGAGCGCGCCCGACTCGGTCGGCTTCGCCTCGGCCATCGCCACGCCGCCGCATTCGATCGTCCCGGCCCCGGCGCGGATCACCATCACCTCGGTGTCGCAGACCTGGCTCTTGAGCTTGCTGCCCGGCTTCATCGATTTGTCTCCCATGCGACGGGGAACGGGCGAATCATCCGCCCATGCCCATCACCCTTGATATGGTGCCCTAGATAGGGATCGCAGCGTTCAGGCAATCGCGCCGGACGCCTTCAGCGCTTCGATGCGATCCCAGTCAATACCCATTTCCATCAGGAAAAGCTCGGTATGCTCGGACGCCTGCGGCTGGCGGACGGTGACCGTCGGCTCATGATTGAACTGGATCGGGCCGCGCGCCAGCTTGAGCGGACCGCTGCCGTCGGCGGGCTCGACCTCGACGAACATGTCGTTGGCCAGAGCCTGTTCGTCGCTGGCCAGGTCGAGCAGGCTCTGCACCGGCGCCCATTGCCCCGAATATTGCTTCATCTGCTCGCGCCAATAGGCGAAGGGCTTCGATCCGAACGCCTCGACCATGATCGCGCTGGCCGGCGCCCAATTCTCGAGCAGCTTGTAGACGTCGGAGAAGCGCGGGTCGTCGGCCGCCTCCGGCACGCCGATCGTCGCGAACAGGCTGCGGATGTGCGGCGCGGGCGACAGGGTGCACATGTTGATCGTGCCGCCGTCCGACGTGAAGAAATTGCCCATGAAGGGGTTTCCGGGATTGGCGCCCGACATCGGCATGCGGTTGCGGATCACCGATCCGGTCTCGACCATCTGGGCCAGGCCCGATCCCGCCGCCCACCAGGCGGTGCTGAGCAGCGAGACGTCGAGCTCCACCGCCTCGCCGGTGCGCTCGCGGTGGAACAAAGCGGCGGAGATGCCCCCGGCGATGTTCATCCCGCCGATCGAATCCCCGAAGGCGGGCAGGCCCTGGCTCAGCGGCCCGTCCAGCTCGGCCGGCGACATTGAATAGCCCACGCCGCTGCGCGACCAGAAGGCGGTGCCGTCGAACCCGCCGACATTGCGCTCGGGCCCCTTGTCGCCATAGGCGCTGCCGCGCGCATAGATGATGTTCGGGTTGGCGGCGCGGATATGCTCGATGTCGATCTTCAGCTTCTGCCGCGCCGAGGGCAGATAGTTGGTCAGGAACACATCCGCCGTCTTCGCGATCTCGTAGATCAGCTGCTGCCCCTCTTCGGAGGAGACGTCGACGCCCACGCTGCGCTTGCCGCGATTGGGGTGCGCCATCAGCGTGTTGCGCTCGGGATTGAGCTTCTGGCCGGCGATGTTGATCATCCCGCGCTGCGCGTCGCCGCGCACCGGATGCTCAATCTTGATCACGTCGGCGCCCCAGTCGGCCAGGATCGCGCCGGCGGCGGGAACGAAGGTGAACTGGGCCACTTCCAGGACCCGGACGCCTTTCATCACCAATGCCATTCCACGCTCCCATCACTTTCCCGGGCCGGTTGCTCACACAAACCGACGGTGTTTCATTTATTCTTCGCATTTGCGCCGCGCCCCTCCCCCCGCGCAACGGATAATCGCATCGCCGCGACGATGATGATGCTGCCAACGCCCCGGCGATATTGCGGGGTCCAGCGCCGGTTCGGCCTTGAGCAGCGGCCTGCGCGCGCGGATAGCGCGGCTATGGGCGCCGGCCTGGGCCGGCTGCCGCTACGGAAGTTCGAGGGGATGCCATGAAGATCGATTCCAACCTCTCCGCCATCGTCACCGGCGGGGCCTCGGGCCTCGGCCTCGGCACCGTGAAGGCGCTGCGCGCGGCGGGCGCCAAGGTCGCGATCTTCGACCTCAACCCCGAGACCGGCGAACAGGCGGCCGCCGAGACCGGCGCCACCTTCGTCCCCTGCGACGTGCTGTCGGACGAGAGCGTCGAGGCCGCCTTTGCTGCAGCCCGTGCTGCGCAGGGGCAGGAACGCGCGCTGGTCTGCTGCGCGGGCGGCGGCAACGCCATTCCCACCGCGCGGCGCGACAAGGAGACCGGCGAGATCAAGGTCTTCCCGGCCGACAAATTCGCCTGGGTGCTGCAGCTCAACACCGTCGGCACCTTCCGCTGCATCACCCGATCGGCCGCCGGCATGATGACGCTCGATCCAATCGACGGCGAGCGCGGGGTGATGGTCAACACCGCCTCGGCCGCCGCGACCGACGGCCAGATGGGCCAGGCCGCCTATTCGGCCGCCAAGGCCGCGATCGTCGGCATGACCCTGCCGATCGCGCGCGACCTGTCGCGCGAGGCGATCCGCATCTGCACGATCCAGCCCGGCATCTTCAACACGCCGGCGATGGCCAAGGCGCCGCAGAAGATGCTCGACGCGCTGGGCGCGATGGTGCCCTTCCCGCAGCGGCTGGGCGACGCCGCCGAATATGCCAGCCTCGCGCTGGAGCTGATCCGCAACGGTTATCTGAACGGCGAGACGATCCGCCTCGACGGCGCGATCCGCATGCAGCCGCGGTAAACCCACCCTCGTCATGCTGAACTTGTTTCAGCATCCACCAATCCGCTCAGGCTGGTGGAGAGGCTACGCGCGGCGCTGCAGCAAGAGCCGCTACGCTACGACCAGGGCTCCTGGTGGATGCTGAAACAAGTTCAGCATGACGGGCGTGGGAGGCTTAATCGCGCCTCTCCCCTGGAAGCATCGCGCGATACTTGGCTTCGAGACGGTCGAAGACCTCCTTTGCCGGAATGACCCGCCCAGCTCTGGTATCTGCCAATCCACGGGCGATCGCCGCATCGATTCTCGCCAGCCTCTGATCAATATCACGGCTCATACCGATCCTACCGCAACCCCGCGTTGATCTTCTCCAGCGCAGCGAGCGACGGCACCAGCTGCGCGTCCGACAGCGCGTTGAGCGGGGTCTGCACCGTGCCGAGCGCGTCGTGCAGGTCCTCGGCGTCGGGCTCGACATAGAGCAGGCCGGTGACGATCTCGCCCGCCGCATGCGCCTTCTGCAGATAGTTGATCGCGCCGACATGGTCGGTCGGGTCATAATCGTCGGCGATCTTGCGCAGCAGCAGCACCGATCCGTCATGCTGCGCGACCTCGGTCAGCGAGCCCGGCTCATAGGCGGCGCGGATCGCGGCGCGGCCCTGCATCACGTCGAGCCGGTTCACCGCCTCATTATGCTCGCGCACCCAGTCGAAGCTCTTGGTCGAGCCCTTGTGGTTGTTGAAGGCGATGCACGGGCTCAGCACGTCGATGAAGGCCGCCCCCTTGTGGCGCAGCGCCGCCTTGATCAGCGGCACCAGCTGGTCCTTGTCGCCCGAGAAGCTGCGCCCGACGAAGGTGGCGCCGAGCTGCAGCGCGAGGCCGACCATATCGATCCCGCTGTCCGAATTGACCACGCCCTTCTTCGACTTGCTGCCCTTGTCGGCGGTGGCCGAGAATTGCCCCTTGGTGAGCCCGTACACGCCGTTATTCTCGACGATATAGGTCATGTTCACGCCGCGCCGCATGGCATGGGCGAACTGGCCGAGGCCGATCGAGGCGCTGTCGCCGTCGCCCGACACGCCCAGATAGATCAGGTCGCGATTGGCCAGGTTGGCGCCGGTCAGCACCGATGGCATGCGGCCATGGACGGTGTTGAAGCCGTGGCTCGCGCCCAGGAAATAGTCGGGCGTCTTCGACGAGCAGCCGATCCCCGACAGCTTGGCCAGCCGGTGCGGCTCCAGGTCGATCTCGAAACAGGCCTGGACGATCGCCGCGCTGATCGAGTCATGCCCGCAGCCCGCGCAGAGGGTGGAAACCTTCCCCTCATAGTCGCGCCGGGTGAAGCCCAGATCGTTGGTCTGGAGCGAGGGGTGGTGGAATTTCGGCTTGGTGATGTAGGTCATCGCACCATCTCCCCGGCCTTGGCGTTGGGCAGGCCCATCCCCTTCGCCAGCTCGGTCCGTATGAAGCGCGCCGTGATCGGCGAGCCGTCATAGTTGAGCACCTTCACGAGCCGGGCCGGATCGACTCCGCCCTCGTTGATCAGCAGCGCGCGCAGCTGGGCATCGCGGTTCTGCTCCACCACGAAGACCAGTTCGTGCGCGGCGATGAAGTCGAACACCTCGCCCGGAAAGGGGAAGGCGCGGATGCGCAGCGCATCGACCGCCAGCCCCTGTTCCTCGAGCTGGGCGAGCGCCTCGTCCATCGCGGGCGAGGTCGAGCCATAATAGATCACGCCATAGCTGGTCGGGCGCGGCGCCTTGCGCTCGATCGGCGCGGGGACGAGCGCCTTGGCGCTGTCGAACTTGCGCAGCAGCCGCTCCATATTGTCGACATAGACCGCCCCCTCCTCGCTGTAGCGCGCATAAGGATCGCGCGAGGTGCCGCGGGTGAAATAGCTGCCCTTCGACGGATGCGTCGCCGGCAGGGTGCGATAGGGGATGCCGTCGCCGTCGACATCCTTGTAGCGGCCGAAATCGGCGCCCGCCTCCAGCATCTCGGCGGTCATGATCTTGCCCCGGTCGAGGCTGCGGCTCGCATCCCATGCGAAGGGCTCGATCAGCCACTCGTTCATGCCCATGTCGAGGTCGAGCATGACGAAGATCATCGTCTGCAGCCGGTCGGCCAGATCGAAGGCGAGCGCGCCGAACTCGAAGCATTCGCCGGGGCCGTCGGGCAGCAGCAGCACATGCTTGGTGTCGCCATGGCTGGCATAGGCAGCCGAGAGGATGTCGGACTGCTGGGTGCGGGTCGGCATGCCGGTGGAAGGGCCGCCGCGCTGCACGTCGAAGATCACGCCGGGGATCTCGGCGAAATAGCTGAGGCCGATGAACTCCTGCATCAGCGAGATGCCGGGCCCCGAGGTGCAGGTAAAGGCGCGCGCGCCGTTCCAGCCGGCGCCGGTCACCATGCCGATCGAGGCGATCTCGTCCTCGGCCTGGACGATCGCATAGCGCGCCTCGCCCGTTTCCGGATCGTGCCGCAGTTTCTTGCAATAGCTGGTGAAGGCCTCGGCCAGCGAGGTCGACGGGGTGATCGGATACCAGGCGCAGACCGTGGCGCCGCCATAGACCGCGCCCAACGCCGCGGCCATATTGCCTTCCACGAAGATGCGGTCGCCGACGGCATCGGCGCGCTCCAGCCGCAGGCCCAGCGGCTGCAGGGTCGCCTCGGCATGGAAATAGCCGATCTCCAGCGCCTCGATATTGGCGGGGATCAGCGCCGGCTTGGAGGCATATTCGGCGGTCAGCAGGCTCTCCACCACCTCGCGCTCGATGCCGAGCAGATAGGTGAGCGCGCCCAGATAGATGATGTTCTTAAGCACCTTGCGCTTCGACGGCTCGGCATAGGCGCTGTTGCAGAGCTGAGTGAGCGGGATGCCGACGACGGTGATGTCGTCGCGGAATTTCGACGACGGCATCGGCTTGGTGCTGTCGTAGAACAGATAGCCGCCGGGCTCGATCTCGGCGACGTCCTTGTCCCAGGTCTGCGGGTTCATCGCGACCATCAGGTCCACCCCGCCGCGCCGGCCCAGCCAGCCCTGGCCCGAGACGCGGATCTCGTACCAGGTGGGCAGGCCCTGGATGTTCGACGGGAAGATGTTGCGCGCGCCCACCGGCACGCCCATCCGCAGGATCGCCTTGACGAACAGGCCGTTGGCCGAGGCCGATCCCGATCCGTTGACGTTGGCGAACTTGACGACGAAGTCGTTCACCGCCCGGATCGGCGCGGTCCTGGCGGTCGTCGGTGCTGCGGAAGCTGGGCGGATCGGAGCGGTCATTTGGTGCACCCTCCGGCATGGCTCATCTCGAGCAGGGTCTTCTGCATGTCCCAGGCGCCGGTCGGGCAGCGCTCGGCACACAGGCCGCAATGCAGGCAGACATCCTCGTCCTTCACCAGCACCCGGCCTGTGGGCAAAGTGGAGGAGACGTAGAGCGCCTGCTCCTTATTGGTCGCGGGCGCCTTCAGCCGCGGCCGAAGCTCATCCTCCTCGCCGTTGATGGTGAAGGTGATGCAGTCGGTGGGGCAGATGTCGACGCAGGCGTCGCACTCGATGCAGAGCGGCTTGGCGAAGACGGTCTGGATGTCGCAGTTCAGGCAGCGCTGGGTCTCCGCCCAACTGCGCGGATCGTCGAAGCCCAGCTCCACCTCGGCCTTCACGTCGCCCAGCGCCTGCGCCAGCGGCAGCAGCGGCACCTTCTGCCGGTCCTCGGGCGAGACGTCGTTGTCGTAGCTCCACTCGTGGATACCCATCTTCTGCGACGAGATCTGGACGCCGGGCGGCGGCCGCAGGCGCAGGTCGACCCCGCGGCAGAAATGGTCGATCGAGATCGCCGCGTCATGGCCATGCGCGACCGCCCAGATGATGTTCTTGGGCCCGAACGCCGCATCGCCGCCGAAGAAGACCTTGGGCTGGGTCGACTGGAAGGTGATCTCGTCGACCTTCGGCATGTCCCAGCGGTCGAATTCCAGGCCGATGTCGCGCTCGATCCAGGGGAAGCTGTTCTCCTGGCCGATCGCCACCAGCACGTCGTCGCACTCGAAATGCTCGTCGGGTTCGCCGGTGGGTTTCAGGCTGCGGCGGCCAGCCTCGTCATGGACGGGGGCGACCTTCTCGAAGGTCACGCCGGTCAGCTTGCCATCCTCATGGGTGAAGGCTTTCGGCACCAGGAAATTGAGGATCGGGATGCCCTCATGCTGGGCATCCTCCTTCTCCCAGGGCGAGGCCTTCATCTCGTCGAAGCCCGAGCGGACGATCACCTTGACGTCCTCGCCGCCCAGCCGGCGCGAGGTGCGGCAGCAGTCCATCGCGGTGTTGCCGCCGCCCAGCACGATCACCCTTTTGCCGACCGTGTCGATATGGCCGAACGAGACGTTCGACAGCCAGTCGATGCCGATATGGATGTTGGCGGCGGCCTCCTGCCGGCCGGGGATGTCGAGGTCGCGGCCGCGCGGCGCGCCGGTGCCGACGAAGATCGCGTCATAGTCCTGCGCGAGCAGCGCCTTCAGGCTCTCGACCCGCTCGCCCAGCCGCATCTTCGGGCCCAGCGCGGCGACGAAGCCCATCTCCTCGTCGATCACGCTCTCGGGCAGGCGGAAGCGCGGGATCTGGCTGCGGATCATGCCGCCCGCCTTGGCGTCGCCGTCGAAGATGGTGATCTCATAGCCGAGCGGGGCCAGGTCGCGCGCCACCGTCATCGAGGCCGGGCCGGCGCCGACGCAGGCGATCTTCTTGCCGATCGGCTTCTTCGGCGGTTTCGGCATCCGCGCGGTGACGTCGCCCTTGTTGTCGGCGGCGACCCGCTTCAGCCGGCAGATCGCCACCGGCTCCTCATCGACCCGCCCGCGCCGGCAGGCCGGCTCGCAGGGGCGGTCGCAGGTGCGGCCGAGGATGCCGGGGAAGACGTTCGACTTCCAGTTGACCATATAGGCGTCGGCGTGACGGCCCTGGGCTATCAGGCGGATATATTCCGGCACCGGCGTATGGGCCGGGCAGGCCCATTGGCAGTCGACGACCTTGTGGAAATAGTCCGGCGCTTCGATGTTGGTAGGGTCCAACGCGCTACTCCTCTCGACCAGCTCCCATGTCTGTAGCGGAGGGGGCAGTCCCTGACCCCCTATCCATCCGCACAGGATGCTGTCCTACAGTCTTAACGCGGGGATTCCGGGCTCGCCAGCCTTTACCGACGAAAATTTCCTATCGGCATAGCAAAAGTCGGTGCGCGCACTCAGCAGCGCTGGGGGCCTGGTTGAGTAAAGTCTTGTCGCCCACAGAAAACGTCAGTCGGTTTCGGAACGGCGCTTCGCAATCTCCGCGCTCTCCGCTTTCAACGGACGCGAAACTGGGCAGACTTCCTGCACATAGGCATTGAGAGTGTTGGCGAGATTGTCGGGTACAAGCCGATAATAGACATATTGGCCGCGCTTCTCGCTGGCGATGAGGCCGGCATTCTCCAGCACCGCCAGGTGCTGCGACACAGCCGGCTTCGAGATATCGAAACGCGAGGCGATCTCGCCGGCGCTCAGTTCGGCGTGCGCCAGATAGGCGAGAATCTTGCGGCGAGGAGTAGACGCCAGCGCTTCGAAAACCTTCTGCATGCGGGGTATTTAAGGAATGAGCTAATAGATTGACAAGGCCGCCTCATCATTTAAGAAATAAGTTAAATACCTATGGAGTCGATCATGCAGGCGGCTGGCCATGACCGGGTGGGAACGATCATCGAAAGCCCGGGCTGCAATCCGGTAGCGGGGCGGGTTCGCTGGGATCCGGTGCATTCCCTCTGGAACGGCACCATGCTCGCCGGAGCCTTGGTGCTAGGGCCGTTGACGTTCAGCGTGAGCGCGCTAACCGTCTTCCTCCTTCTCACCGGCGCCTCGATCCTGCTCGGCCACAGCATCGGCTTCCACCGCCGCCTGATCCACCGGAGCTTCGCCTGTCCGCGCTGGCTCGAACGCGGTCTCGTCTGGATCGGCACGGCGGTCGGCATGGGCGGACCATATTGGATGATCCGCACCCACGATCTGCGTGACTGGGCCCAGCGCCAACCCGCATGCCACGATTATCTCGCGCATCGACGGCCGATGCTGATCGACGCCTGGTGGCAGATCCACTGCCGTCTCGAACTCGACACACCACCGCATTTCGATCTGGGCGAAGCCGGGCGAGACCCCTTCTACCGATGGTTGGAACGACATTGGATGGCCCAGCAACTGCCCATCGCCATGCTCCTGTTCGCGGTCGGCGGCTGGCCCTGGATGATATGGGGTGTCTGCACACGCGTCTCGGCATCGGTCACCGGCCACTGGTTTGTCGGCCATCTCGCCCACCGCCGCGGGCCGCAGAGCTGGTTGATCGACGAGGCCGGAGTGCAGGCGCATGACGTGCCTTGGGCGGCGATCCCAACGATGGGGGAAGCCTGGCACAATAATCATCATGCCTTTCCCGGCTCAGCCCGCATCGGTCTTTACCCGGGCCAAAGCGACTTGGGCTATGCTGTCATCCGGCTGTTCGCACGGCTCGGGTGGGTTTGGGATATCGTTCTGCCACACCACCTGCCGCCCCGGCCCGAGTTGAGGAAAATCGGGAGTGGGAAAGGTGCGATCACCATCGGCTGCGGTTCCCCCTCATCACCCGCGAAGCATCAGAAGGGCGAGCCGGCACTCCCCGCCTGCCGTGAAGGCAGGCTCAGCCGATAGACGAGGATCCGGTTGTCGTTGTCGATCGCGGAGTCGCAGCGCTGGCCCGACATCCTACAGTTGCGCGCGATGAAGTCGTTGTCGTTGCCGACGAACAGGAAATGGTCGTCGGGGTGGCCGGGATCGAGCACGGGGACGAGGTCCATCGCCTCCCATTTTTCCGACAGCGCCTCGACGCTGAGCCCGAAGCGCCCGAGCTGCACCGGGTTGAGCAGGTTGACCAGCTCGACTGTCTCGGCGGGCACGATGCCGGGCCGCAGCGCGGTGCCGGTCGGCTCGGCCAGCAACGACGTCGTGCCGGTCTCATAGGCGGTGCCGGCCAGATTGGTCGCGCCGGTCAGGTCGACCAGCAAGATGCTCTTATAGACGATCGGCGCCTTGCCCTCCGCGCCACGGCCGGCGGCGTCGCGGGCGAGCATCAGGAAGCGGTGGCCGTCGATCGCGCGGATCTCGCTCTGCGCCGCCGTGCGGTTGGGCGTCCCGCCCTCGCCGCTCGCGTCATAAGCGGGCAGCTGCACCACATGATGCGCGATCGGCCGGGCCGGGGTGGGCGTGCCGCTCACATCATAGACCAGGACGCGCGTGTTGATGCGGCCGGCGGCATTGCCGCTGGCGCTGTCCTGCACCAGCGCGCTTTGCAGGGCGACGAACAGGGTCTTGCCGTCGGGCGTGAGCGACATGCCCTCCACCCCCTGGTTGTTGCGCCGGCCGGTCTCCGGCGGCTGGAGCGAGCCGAAATAGGCGCGTCCGTCGCGGCGCGGCGCGATCGCGGCGGGAGGCACGATCACCCCGCGCAGGCGGCCGCGCTTGTCGAAATAATAGACATTGGCGGCATATTCGTCGCCGACATAGAAGCTGCCGTCACGCCGGACCTGCAGCGATTCCGCATCGAGCGAGACCTTGCCCGCACCGGTACCGCTCGCAGGCGCGGGCAGCACCACGCCGCGCTCCACCAGGGTGCCCGCATCGGGATCGGCGCCGGTGAACGGCTTGCCATCATAGCCGCGCAGCAGCAGCCCGCCGTCGGGCGTGAGATCGACCCGGCCGTCGCCCGGCGAGAAGCGGAGGCGGAAGCGGTTCAGCCGCCCCGGATAGTCGAAGAACAGCTTCGCTCCGGGGTCGTTGCGCCCGCGATCAGGCAGGGTCCAGAGCAGGCCTTCATAATGGTCGCCGACCTTCTTCCAGCTCCCCGGCGCGATCTGCAGCGAGGAGAAGGAGCCCAGCGTGTCGCCGTGGAAATCGACGGTGCCCGCCGCCAGCGAACCGGTGCCGACCAGCCCCTGGTCAACAAAGGTCTGGCCGTGCAGCGAAACGCTGCGCGCGCCGGCGGTCCGGTCGATATGCGGCCGGCTGACAGCCTCTTCCCCGCCGAACGCAGCGACGGCGGGGAAGAGCGCTGACAGGATCAGTGCGGTGCGAAGGCCCTTAGAGCGATTTCCAGGCAGATGGACACATCTGCCGGCTCGGAAATCGCGCCAAAACAAAAGCCTAGAGCGCCGATCCGATGCAATCGGATCGTGAGCCGCTCTAGAAGGCCGCACTGATCGTCCCGAAGAACTGGCGCGGCGCCGACGAGTGGAACACCACGATCGTGCCGGCCGGGTCGTTCGGGGCGAACACGCTGCTGTCGAAGTTCGACGCATAGCGCTTGTCGGTCAGGTTGGTGACGTTCAGCGCGATCTTGGTCCGCTTCAGCGGGCCGACATCGCCGAACTCATAGCCCAGGCCCAGGTCGACGGTGGTATAGCCGCCAAAGCCCTGGTCGTTGGTGTAGGTGTAGAAGCGGCGGCCGGTATATTTGCCCTGCAGCGAGGCCGAGAAGCCACCGGTCTTCACGCTCAGCGTGCTCGCGAACATCTTCTTCGGCGTGTCGACCTGCTGCTTGCCCTTGGTGGCGTAGAGCGTGCAGGTGGTGGTGCAGAAGTTGAGGTCCTGGTCATATTCGGTCTTGTTGAGCGAGGCCGAGTTATACCAGTTCAGCCAGGGCAGCGGGCGCCACAGCACGCCCAGCTCGACGCCCTTGCTCGTCACGCTGCCGGCATTGTGGAAGCTGTTGCCGCAGCCCGGATTCTGCTGCTGGTTGGTCGGGCAGGGGTTGTACTGCAGCAGGCGGTCGTTGAACTTCACATGATAGGCCGCCAGCGACAGCTGGAGCTGGTTGCTGGTGAAGCGATAGCCACCGTCGAAGCTCTTCGAGGTCTCGGGCTTCAGGGTCTTGCCCTGCACGTCCCAGATCGCCTGCGACACCGACTGCGGCCCCAGCTTGAAGCCGCCCTGGTACATCGCGATGTTCTCGGCATAGCTGACATAGAGCTCATGCCCGTCGGCGACCTTCCAGCGGATGCCGGCTTCGGGCAGGAAATAATCCTTGGCGATCAGCGTGCCGGTGGCGAACTGGGTGGAGGCCGGCGGCGCCGCCGTGGCGATGCCGCGGATCGCGCGGGCGTCGGACTTCGAATAGGTGCCCTTGAAGCCGAAATCGATGTTCAGCGTGTCGTCGAGCAGGCGCACCGTGTCCTCGACGTAGAATTGCCGGGTCTTCCACTTGGTCTCCTGCACCCATTGGGCGAGGGCCGGGGTGCCCTTCAGGAACTTCGCCAGGCTGAACGGGCCGGTGACGTCGGTGCGGATGTAGCGGGCGGCGCTGCTGGTGTTCTTCTCATACCAGAAGCCGGCCTGGAGGCGGTTGATGCCGATGTCCCAGCTCAGGCTGCCGAGCCCGCCGGTGCGATCGATCGTGTAGCGCGTGTCGCGGATCTGGACCGGCAGATCGTCGGCGGTCGAGGTCGTCCCCTGGTTCGACAGGCCGGTGATGAAATTGTTGCCGGCGCCCTTGTCCTTGTGATGATAGGCCTTGGCGCTGAGCTTCACCGACGAGGTGAGATCGAAGTCGCCGGCGAGATAGTAAAGCTCGTCGTTGCGCAGGATCTGGCCGTTGGTGAAGGTGACGTCGGCATTCTTCTGCGGCGCCGGGGCGGCGGCGCACTTTACCGGGGTGGTGGTCACGGTGCAGGCGGCGACGCCCAGATAGGCGTTCCAGTTCGGCGCATAGCCGGCCCAGTCATAGCCCAGCCGGTTGAGCATGTCCTTCGACAGATAGGCGTCGTCGGCCTGGTTGGTGCGCGACACGTCGACGAAGGCGGTGATCCTGACGCCGTCGGCCTCGTACTTCGCCTTGCCGTTGAACTGCTTGCCGGTCGACTTCTTGTAGGCGCCCTGGTCGACGAACAGGTCCTGGCGGACATAATGGCCCGAGATATAGGCCGAGAAACCACCATGCTCGCCGGTGTCGATCCGCACGAAGGTGCGCAGCGACTTCTCGCTGCCCACCGTCTGGCTGGCGTCGATCCCGAACTCCTTGCTCGGGTCGCGCGAGGTGTAGAGCAGCGCGCCGCCGAGGTTGCTGGTCGACGGGATGGCGAGGCCGGCGATGCCGGTGGCAAGATCGGCGCGGCCGAGATTCTCCGAGATCAGCGCGCGGCTGATGGTGAGGCCGTTATAATTGTTATAGGCGCCGTCGCCGAGCGGAATGCCGTCGAGCGAATAGCCGAGATGGGTGGTGTTGAAGCCACGCACCTGCAGGGTCAGCGACTGTTCGTTGGTGCCCAGCGCGTCGATCGACTGCGCGCTCACGCCCGGCAGGAAGTTCAGCGCTTTCTGCACGCTGGTGCCGGGGGGCAGCACTTCGAGGCTCGCCGGGGTCAGGGTGGAGACCGAACGGGTCTGGCCGGTGCCGATCACGACGATCGAGGCGTCGTCGCTCTCCGCGTCCGCCGCCGGCGCGGTGTCGGCCACCTGGGCGTGCGCGGCCGGCGCGAGGCTGACCAGCGCGGCCGAGGCCAGGAGAATGGAATAGGCGCGGCCATGGCGCAGTGCGCGGCGCGAGAAACTCGTCACTGTAGATCCCCTTTATCCGGCGGCCGGACGACCGCTCTTGCAGCGAGCGGCTAGGGGCGATCTGGGTCAGAAATATTACGTTACAAAAACTTTATGTGACAACGCCGCTTTATGACAAGCGTCCCGCCAGAACCTGGATTTACCTTACGTAAATAAGGCTTATTTTATTGCCTGCATGATACATTGGCGAAATCGGCCAGCCACCAAAGCCCGCATAATGGGACATCATGGCGGCTGAGAACGATTGCGGCGATCGTCGGGGCCGGACCGGCATCGACAGCGACGCCTCAGCCCTCTACCGCTGCGGCATGCGTTACGACCGCCGCAAGCACGCTGCGCGCAGCACCGACGATTATGTCTTCAATCAGCTGATCCCCTATATCGGCAACAAGCGGAAGCTGCTGCCGCTGATCGGCCGCGCGGTGACGGCCAGCGGGCTGCGCCCCGGCGAGGTGTTCGTCGACCTGTTCGCCGGTAGCGGCGTGGTCGCCCGCTACGCCAAGGCGCGCGGCTTCCGGGTGATCGCCAATGACTGGGAACCCTATTCCGAAGCGATCAATCGCGCCTATGTCGGCTGCAACGCGGCTCCATCCTATGGGACCCGCGACTATGCGGCGATGCTCGCTCATCTGAACGCGCTGCCGCCGCTCGCCGACTGGGTGACCGGGCATCTCTGCCCCGACAATGACGAGCAATTCGACTCCAGCCGCGACCGATTGTTCTACATGCGCAAGAACGGGATGCGGATCGACGCGATCCGCGCCGCGATCGAGGAGCTGCGCCGCGCCGAGCGCTGGAGCGACGAGCAGGTCGCCGCCCTGCTCGCGCCGTTGCTCTACCAATGCTGCTACACCAGCAACACCTCGGGGGTGTTCAAGGGTTTCCATGCCGGCTGGGGCGGCAGCAACGGCACCGCGCTCTACCGCATCTGCGCCGACCTGATGCTCGAACCGGCGATGTTCCTCGACAATGGCCTGAGCAACGAGGTGACCCGGCTCGACGCCCAGAGCTTCGGCCGCGAACATGGCGGCGCCCACGACTTCGTCTATATCGACCCGCCCTATAACCAGCATCCCTATGGCTCAAACTATCATGTGCTGAACAGCGTGGCGCTGTGGGACAAGCCGGCGGTGAGCCCCAAGATCAGCAAGCGCGGCGACAAGTCGGCGATCCGGCTCGACTGGCGGACCGAACGGCGCAGCCTTTACAACAGCGCGCGCCAGGCCAGCGACGCCTTCCGCGCGCTGCTCGATGGGCTGCGCGCGCGCTGGATCGCGGTGAGCTATTCGACCGACGGCAACATCCCGCTGATCGACATGGCGCGCGCCGCCTGCGAGCGCGGCGCGACCCAGGCCTTCATCCAGCCCTACAAACGCTATCGGGTGAGCAGCCAACGCTTCTCGGCCAAGCCGCTCAACGCCGAGTTCGTGCTGCTGATCGACAGCGCCAGCCGCGCCACGGAGTCACCCGAGGCGATCTGCGACGCGATCCTGGCCGAGGAACGCCAGGCGCTGGAAAGCCATCCCGAGCTGGCGAAAGGCGACGTAGTTACCCCTGCTTGATCGTGGCGCCATGAGCGCCCAGACTCGCGCGCATGAACGACATGGCGATCCAGTCCGGCTTTGGCGCCGCGCCCTCGCTCCCGATCGGGGCGGTGCGGCCGCTGCTCGGGGTGATGGAGGCCTCGGGGCTGGTGCCCGGCCATGTGCTGCGCCGCGCGGGTCTCGAAGCCGAGCTGTTCGACGGGCCCGACGAGGCGCCGCTGCGCCTGTCCGACTATTTCCGGATCTGCGAGCAGATGGCGCTGCAGGGCGGCGACGAGAGCTGCCACGTCTCGCTGCGTCCGCTGATGGTGGGCACGTCGGAACTGGTCCAGGCGCGCCTGCGCGGCTGCGCCACCATGGCCGAGGTGATGGAGGTGCTGGCCAACAGCTACAACATCATCCACGGCCACCGGTATAATCAGGTGCAGCGGCGCGGCGGCGCGATCAGCTACACGATCGACGACGCCGATTTCCCCTATGCCTTCGATCCCGCCGACGCCTTCGTGCTGCTCTCGCTCGAATGCCTGCTTGTCTATGTCCATATGCTGCTGCTCTCGCTGGCGGCGGATGGGACGGCGGTGCCGCTCCGCTCGATCCGCACCCGCGGCGCGGCCGGCGCGCGCAGCCATCTCGCCTTTCTGGGCGTCCCCATCCGCGTCTCGGCGGGCCAGTTCGGGCTCGACTATGACGCGGCGCTGGAAGGGATCGGGGTCGCCGCCGCCGCCAGCCCGGTGCTGAGCGCGCGGACCATCTATGGCGGCGTCGCCGACATGCTCGACCGCACCGGCCCGCTCGCCGCCGCCGGGCCCGACATCATCGGCCGGGTCGAACGCGAACTGGCCGGCGGGCGCCACGACCAGGTCGAGGTCGCCGCCGCGCTGGGCATGAGCGTCGCCTCGCTGCGGCGCCGGCTGGGCGAGATCGGCCTGCAGTTCCGCGACGTCCGCGCGCGCTATCTCAACAGCGTCGCCCAGGCCGCGCTGGAGGATGGCAACAGCATCGCCGACATCGCCGAAAATCTGGGCTTTTCCGACGGAAGGAGCTTCGCTCGCGCCTTCCGCCAATGGAATGGGGTGGCGCCCGGAGACTTCCGCAAAAGCCTTTCTTGAGCGAATTTGTCCCATCATCTTTGATCCGAACGGTCATCGACAGCGAACGGCCCGCTTCTATTTTTGGAGCATGACAGGTCGCGCCAGGCGGCCGAAGCGGGAGCAGGAACGCCGGATGGCTCGCCATCATCTCATTGCCTTTGCCTATGCTGTCGCAGCGCTGTCGGCCCTCCCTTCGCCGGCACCAGCGGCAGCGCCCGCCGTCGCGTCTGCCGCAGACGCGACGGCGGACCGGTTCGTCACGATCGAGGGCGCCCGCATCCGGGTGCGCGACGAAGGGCCGCGCGGCGCCCCCGTGATCGTGCTGATCCATGGCTTCACCTTCAGCCTTGAAAGCTGGGACATCTGGGCGAAAGACCTGTCCCGCGACCATCGCGTGATCCGCTTCGACCTGGCCGGCCATGGCCTGAGCGATCCCCATCCCCAGGCCGCCTATGGCACCGCCGCACGGGTCCGCCAGCTCGGCAAGCTGCTCGACAAGCTGGGCATCGCCCGCGCCACCATCGCCGGCAACAGCTTCGGCGGGCTCGTCGCCTGGAATTATGCTGCGGCCAATCCGCGCCGGATCGACAAGCTGGTCCTGGTCGACAGCGCCGCCTTCTCGATCAACGGCGTCACCGAGAAGCCGGTGGCGGTGCCGGCGATGATGCGCGGCTATCTGCTCGATCCCAAGCCCGCCGCGGTCGCCTTCTCGGCCGGCACTATCTACGCCCATCCCGAACGGCTGAGCCCGGAGCGGCTGGAGCAGATGCGCGCGATGATCGCCCGCAACGGCCCCGCGCTGGTCGCCCATCTCGAGCAGTTCACCCTGCCCGATCCGCTGCCCGTCCTGCATCGGATCAAGGCGCCCACCCTGGTGCTGTGGGGCGAGGCCGACAAGGTCGTGCCGCTCGCCCAGGCCAGCCAGCTCGCCGCCGCGATCCCGGGGGCGAAGCTCATCACCTATCCGGATGTCGGCCATGCGCCGCAGGAGGAAGCGGCCACCGCCAGCCTCGCCGACGTCCGCGCTTTCCTGAACCAGAAACGATGAAACCAGACCAAATGAAAAGGGAGACCATCATGATCGAGAGGACCAAGGCCCTGCGGCTGCTCGCTGCCGCCACCGCTCTCACCGCCTTCGCCGCCCCGCAGGCCGGCTTCGCGCAGCAGGCCCCGGCCGAAACCGCCGCCGATGCCGACGACAACGGCACCGGCGAGATCATCGTCACTGCGCGGCGCCGCGAGGAAAGCCTGATCAACGTGCCGATCTCGGTCACCGCGATCAGCGGCGACCAGCTCACCCGTACCGGCGCGGTGGACATCACCACCCTGCAGGACAAGACCCCGAACATGACCCTGCAGGTCGCCCGCGGCTCGAACAGCACGCTCATCGCCTTCATCCGCGGCATCGGCCAGCAGGATCCGGTGTGGGGCTTCGAGCCCGGCGTCGGCCTCTATGTCGACGACGTCTACATCGCCCGCCCGCAGGGCGCCGTGCTCGACATCTTCGACATCGACCGGGTCGAGGTGCTGCGCGGGCCGCAGGGCACGCTCTATGGCCGCAACACGATCGGCGGCGCGATCAAATATGTCACCCGCCGGCTCGGCCATGAGTTCGAGGCCAAGGTGCGCGGCTCCTATGGCAGCTATAACCAGCGCGACCTGGTCGCCTCGGTCACCGTGCCGGTGGGCGAGACCTTCGCGGTGGGCGGCGCGGTCGCCTATTACAAGCGCGACGGCTACGGCAAGAACCTGTTCACCGGCGCCGAGCATTACAACAAGGACGTGATCGCCGGCCGCGTCTCGGCCGAATGGACCCCGGGCGATCGTCTCTCGGTGCGCCTCGCCGCCGATTACACCAAGGACAAGTCGAACCCTCGCCACGGCTATCGCCTGACGCCCAACGGCACCCTGCCCGACTTCCAGCCGATCGGCGACGTCTACGACACCCGCGCCGGCGTGGGCGACGACAACAAGGTCGTCACCAAGGGCGTATCGGGCACGATCGAATATGAGCTGAGCGACGCCGTCACCCTCAAGTCGATCACCGCCTATCGCAAGGGCAGCACCGACACCGTCATCGACTTCGACGGCACGCCGGGCCCGGTGCTCGACATCCCGTCCTTCTACAAGGATCACCAGTTCACCCAGGAACTGCAGGCGCTGCTCGACACCGACATGATCCAGGGCGTGTTCGGCCTCTATTATCTCAACGGCTCGGCCTCGGGCGCGTTCGACACGGTGATCGGCAACGCCAACCTCACCACGCTCACCTCGGGCGACGTCGACACCAAGTCCTACGCCGCCTTCGCCGACGTGTCGGTGAAGCTGAGCGACCAGTTCTCGGTGTCGCTGGGCGGCCGCTACACCAGCGACAAGCGCGAGGGCACGGTGTTCCGCGCCGATTATCTCGGCCTGCGCTCGCCGCTGTTCGGCCGGCCCGCTGCACTGCCCTTCCGCATCCGCACCAACTACACCAACGACCGCACCGACAAGAAATTCACGCCGCGCGTGTCGGTCAGCTACAAGCCGGTCGAGGATGTGAACCTCTATGCGTCCTGGTCGCGCGGCTACAAGTCGGGCGGTTTCGATCCGCGCGGCGATGCCATCTTCACGCCGGGCACCGTCAACGGCTACAAGCCCGAGACCGTCACCGCCTATGAGGCCGGCATGAAGGGCGCCTTCCTGAACCGCACCCTGTTCCTGAACGTCGCGGGCTTCTACTCCGACTATAAGGACCAGCAGGTCACCACCCAGTTCCTGTCGGGCACGACGGTGGTCTCCTCGGTCGACAATGTCGGCAAGTCGCGCATCTATGGCTGGGAACTGGAGGCGCGGATCGTGCCGAGCCGCGACTTCCAGGTGCAGGCGTCGGTCGGCTACACCAACGCCAAGTTCAAGGAGTTCCTGACGCTCGACCCGGCGACGCTCACGATCCGCGATTTCGCCGACCAGCGCGTGTTCCAGAACACGCCGAAATACACCGCCAATGTCTCGGCCACCTGGGGCCATGACGTCGACGGCATCGGCCGCTTCACCATCACCCCGGCGCTCAGCTTCCGCGACAGCTATTCGCTGTTCGAGGTGGCGAACCCGGTGCTCGACCAGAAGGCCTATCAGCTCGTCGACCTGTCGATCGTGTGGACCTCGCCCGACAAGATGTTCTCGATCTCGGGCCATGGCCGCAACCTGTTCGACCGCAAGTACCGCGTCGGCGGCTACAACTTCCCCGGCGCGCTGACCGGCAATTCGATCATCGGCTTCTACGGCCCGCCGCGCACCTTCACCGTCACCGGCGAGGTGCGGTTCTGAGCGGCGTGCGCACTCCGGCGCAGGGCGGGGCGACACCAGTCGTCTCGCCCGCGCTCACCATGGCGATGCTGCTGATCGCCTATACGCTCAACTTCCTCGATCGGCAGATCATCGGCATCCTCGCGGTGCCGATCAAGGCCGACCTGTCCCTGAGCGATGCCGAGCTCGGCCTGATGGGCGGGCTCGCCTTCGCCTTGTTCTACACCGGCCTCGGCGTGCCGATCGCGATGCTCGCCGACCGGCGCGACCGCGCCAAGATCATGACGATCGCGCTGGCGGTGTGGAGCCTGATGACCGCGGTGTGCGGCTTCGCGCAGAATTTCTGGCAGCTCTTCCTCGCCCGCCTCGGCGTCGGCGTGGGCGAGGCGGGCGGCGTCGCCCCCGCCTACACGCTGATCGCCGACCTTTTCCCGCCCGAGAAGCGCGCCCGCGCGCTGGCGCTCTACAGCTTCGGCATCCCGATCGGCAGCGCCTCGGGCATCGTCTTCGGCGGGGTGATCGCCACTCTGATCGACTGGCGATCGGCCTTCTTCATCGTCGGCCTGGCCGGCCTCATCCTGGCGCCGATCTTCGGCAAGATCGTCCGCGACCCGCGTGGCGACCGCCCGGCCACCGAGGCCGCCGCCATGCCCGGCCTCGGCACCGTCATCGCCACCCTGCTCGGCAAGCCCAGCTTCTGGCTGCTCTGTCTGGGCGCGGCCTGTTCCTCGATGATGGGCTATGGCCTGTTCTTCTGGCTGCCCAGCTTCTTCGTGCGCAGCTTCGGCATCACCCTGCTCGACGCCTCGCTCGGCTATGGCGCGATCCTGCTGGTCGGTGGGCTCGCCGGCATCTGGCTGGGCGGCGCGCTGTCCGACGGGCTCGCCAGCCGATCGAAGCGTTACTATGCGCTCGTCCCCGCGCTCGCCTTCGTCGGCACCCTACCCTTCTACGCGCTCGGCATCTCGGCCCAGTCGATGCTGCCCAGCCTCGCTTTGCTGCTGATCCCCACCGCGCTCGGGCTGGTCTGGCTGGGCCCGGTGATCGCGGCGGTGCAGGGGCTGGTGCCGGCGTCGATGCGCTCGGCCACCTCGGCGATCTTCCTGTTCGTCAACAACCTGGTCGGGATCGGCATCGGCACCCCGGCGATCGGCTGGATCTCCGACCATCTGAAGACCCAATATGGCGACGAGGCGCTGCGCTACGCGATCCTCTCGGGCACCGGCTTCTATGTGCTGGCGACGATCTTCCTGCTCCTCGCCGCGATCCGCCTGCCGCGCGACTGGCACGCGGAGGGGGCTGCCGCGTAACACCGGCGGCCCCGCGCCCTCTCCTCTAAACCGTCATGCCAGCGAAGGCTGGCATCTCAGGAGAGTAGCGCGGCACCCCATCTCCCGAGATGCCAGCCTTCGCTGGCATGACGCCGAGGGGAAAGGGTTGGCGTAAGAGCCTACAATCCCTCGACGATGAAGGTCTGGTAGTCGCCACCCTTCAGCCGATGCTGGAGCGCGTCCTGGTAGACCGGGCTGTCGAACCAGGCCTCGGCTTCCTCGAAGGTAGGGAATTCCAGGATCACGGCGCCGTCGGTGGCGGGGCCGTCGGTCGAGCGCAGGCGGCCGTACAAAGCGAGCGGCTTCAGGCTGTGGCCGGCCATCGAGGCCCCCGCCTTGCCACCATAGGTCTCCATTTCCTTGGCGTCCTTGATGCCGTTGCGGACGGCGACGAAATAAGCCGGCATATCCTTCCCTTCCTCGATTGTGCGACAATTAAGTCGCTCGATTGCTACGCCCGACCCGGCCCCGCCAGCAACCGCGAAAATCGCGCGCTTCCGCCATTTTGGGCGGGTGCGCGCAAGCCATCGACATTCGCCCCGCGCCGACGCTATCAGGGGAAATAATGACAACGCATGCGGTGCATTTCATGCATGCGGGCCGATCGCGACGGGGAGGATGAATGACCTATCTGGGCGAGTTCCGCATCAACTGGCGCTACATCGCCGCCGCGACCTTCGGGCTCGCCTGCGGCTATGCGCTCAACATCTTCATCAACGGCCTGTTCGCCCCGCACCTGATGGCGGAGTTCGGCTGGACCAAGGCGCAATATGCGCTGATCGGGCTCACCATATTGATCGGCGTGATCACCATGCCGATCGCCGGCCGGCTCAACGACAAGCTCGGCGTGCGCCGCATGGCGGGCTTCGGCGTGGTCTGCGCGCCGCTCCTCTATGTCGCGCTCAGCCTGCAGACCGGCAGCTTCGCCTTGTTCTTCGCGATCAACGTGCTCCAGCTGATGCTGGTCGGCACCACCACCACCTCGATGGTCTACAGCCGGCTGATCGCCGAGCGCTTCGTCGCGGCGCGCGGGCTGGCGCTGGCGCTCGGCGCCTCGGCCCCGGCGATCATGGCGGCGATCGCGATGCCGCCGCTCGCCCGGCTGATCGAGGCCGAGGGCTGGCGCACCGGCTATATCATCGTTGCGATCGGGGTGGGCGCGGTGGGCCTGCTCGCGCTGCTGCTGATCCCGCGCCGCCACGACACCACGGCGGTCGCCCATGGCAGCCGCCGCACCGCACGCGAGGATTATCCCGAGATCCTGCGCAGCCGCGCCTTCCGGCTGATCTTCGCCGGCAAATATCTGTGCGTGCTGACGATGATGGCGCAGGCCTCGCAATTCCAGCTCGTCTTCATCGAGAAGGGTCTGACCGCGCAGGCTGCCACCGGCATCGTCGCGCTCTATGCGGTGGGGGTGGGCGTCGGCCGCTTCGTCTCGGGCCTCGCGCTCGATCGCTTCCCCTCGCACATCGTCGCCGCGATCGCCTTCGGCATGCCCGGCCTTGGGCTGTTCGCACTGGGCACCGGCATGGCCGACCCGACCTTTCTCGCCGCCGCGGTGCTGGTGATCGGCATGTCGAGCGGGGCGGAGATGGACGTCACCGCCTATCTCGTCATGCGCTTCTTCCGGGTCGAGATCTTCAGCACCGTCTACAGCCTCACCGCCGTGGTGATCGCGCTGTCGGCGGGAACGGGCACCCTATTGCTCAGCCTGTCGCAGAAGCTGGAGCTGGGCTTCGGCCCCTTCTACATGGGCTGCGGCGTGCTGGCGCTGATCGGCGGCCTGTTCTTCCTGCCGCTCGGGCGACTGAAGCCCGTGGCGCCGGCGGCGGAAGGCGCCGAATGAGCTATCTCGGCGAACTACGCATCAACTGGCGCTTCCTGGCAGCGGCGACGATCGGCCTGGGCAGCGGCCATGTCTTCAACATGTACATCGCCAGTCTCTTCTCGCCCGCGCTGCTCAAGGCGTTCGGCTGGCCCCCCGCGCAGTTCGCGCTGATCGGCACCACGATCCTCGCCAGCGTCGTCGCGATGCCGGTGGCGGGGCGGCTGTGCGACCGCTTCGGGGTGCGGCGGATCGCGGGGGTCGGGATCGTCGTCTCGCCGCTCGTCTATGTCGGCTTCAGCCTGCAGCGCGGCAGCTTCACCGAATTCCTGTTGCTGTCGCTGGTCCAGTCGATCCTCGTCGCCTCCACCACCACCTCGATGGTCTACAGCCGGCTGATCGCGCAGCAATTCGTGACGGCGCGCGGCTTCGCGCTGGCGATCGCCGCCTGCGCTCCGGCCGCCGCCGCCGCGATCGCCGCACCGCTGCTCTCGGCCTTCATCGACGATCATGGCTGGCGCGCCGCCTATCTGGCGCTCGGCGCCTGGGTCGCCTTCGCCGGCGCGGCCGCCTGGCTGCTGATCCCGGCGGGCCAGGGCATCGCTGCCGAGGCCGTCACCCGCCGCTCGGTGCGCGAGGATTATGGCGCGATCCTCGCCAGCCCCACCTTCCGCCTGCTCGTCGTCGCCGAGATGCTGTGCCACCTGACGCTGACGGTGCAGGCCTCGCAGCTCAAGCTGGTGCTGCTCGAACGCGGGCTTGATTCGACCGGCGCGAGCTGGCTGCTCTCGCTCTATGCCGGCGGCATCGTCGTCGGCCGCTTCCTCTGCGGCCTCGCGCTCGACCGTTTCCCCGCGCACCGAGTGGCGGCGGTGGTGCTGGGCCTGCCCGCGCTCGGCTTCCTGATCTTCGGCACGGGGGTGCAGACGCCTTGGCTGCTCACCGCCGCGGTGCTGCTGACCGGCGCCTCGGTGGGCGCCGACTTCGACGTCACCGCCTATCTGGTGATGCGCTATTTCCGGGTGCAGATTTTCAGCACCGTCTACAGTCTGCTCGGCGTGTCGCTGGCGCTGGCGGCGGCGGGCGGATCGCTGTTCCTCAGCGCGATGCTGAAGGCGGGTGGTGGTTTCACCGCCTTCTTCCTGGTCATCTCGCTACTGACAGCGATCGGCTCGCTGCTGTTCCTGCGGCTCGGCCGCCATACGCCGGCGGAGCCTGACGCAGCCCATTGATCATGCCGTCGCTCCGGCGGAGGCCGGAGCGACGCCTTGGGGAAAGGGCAAGAGCCTCAGCGCGCGCCCATCGCGTCGCCGTCGCTCTCCCAGCGCGGATAGGCGCCCAGCCCCCAGATCAGCAGGCCCGAGACCAGGCAGCCCGGGATGCCGGCGATCAGGAAAGCCGAATAGCTGCCGGTGGTGTCGAAAATCCGCGACGCAGCGAGCGGGCCGATGCTGCCGCCGATCGCGATCACGCTGTTCATGAAGCCGAAGATCTTGCCGAAATTCTTCAACCCGCCATAGCGGCCGGTGAGATAGGTGGTGACCTGCAGCTTGGCGCCGCCGGTATAGCCGACCAGCAGCATCGCCACGACGATCAGCAGCGGCGAGCGCAGCGGTTCGATCAGCAGCGCGAAGGCGACCGAGCAGACCGCCAGGGTCACGCCGCTCAGCCGCGCCGCGTGGAAGCGGTCCATCAGCGCGCCCGTCACCACCTTGCCGGCAAAGCCCGCCACCGCCGCCAGGCTGGCGAGCAGCGCGGCATTGTCGCGGCTCACCCCGGCCTCGATCAGGATCGGCACCTGGTGGATCACCATCGTCGCGGCGAAGACCATGAAGATCAGCGTCGAAAGCCCGATCCGCCACAGCGCCCAGCTGTGCAGCGCCTCGCTCATCGTGAGGCCCGCCAGCACGCGCGGCGGCGTGACGGCAGCGTTCGCGGCCGCGGGCCGGCGATCGGGCTCGAACAGGAAGAAGATCGACAGCAGCAGCGAGACCGAGCCCCAGCCAAGGCCGAGCGCGACGAACGCCATGCGCCAGCCGAAATGGTTGATCAGGAAATTGGTGATCGGCGGCGCGAAGATGCCGGCGAAGGCGGTGCCCGCGATCACCATCGCCACCGCCAGGCCGCGCCCGGCGGTGAAGGATTTCGACACCGCCGTGGTCCAGACGGTGAGCTTCACGCCGGTCGAGACCAGCGCGTAGAAGGCCCAGATCGCGAACCATTGCTCGACGGTGCGGACCAGCCCGAAGGCGGCCATGGCGAGGCCGACGCAGAGCAGGCTGGGAATCGCCAGCCAGCGCGAGCCCCAGCGATCGATCAGCCCGCCCGCCAGCGGCGACAGGAAGATCGCCGACAGGCCCGAGATCGTCATGCCGATCGAGATTTCGAAGCGGGTCCAGCCCAGATCCTGCTCGAGCGGGCCCATGAACAGGCCGATCGACTGGCTCACCACGGTGGAGAAGGAGAAGCCCAGCGAGCAGGCCAGCACCAGCGGCCACTGGGATTTCCATTCCACGGCGGCCAGCGCCTTTGTCGTCGCCGTCGCGGCGATCCCCGGTGTCGTCGTCGCCAACCGCCGTCCCCTCTCTTTTCGCGGAAAACAGGAATAAATTGAAACGCCCCGGCATCCTAGATGCCGGGGCGCTCCTTTTTCTTGACGTTGGAGGATCAGCTCAGAACTTGTAGCCGGCCTTCACGCCATAGGTCACCGGCGCAGCCTTGGTGCTGTAGTCGCCGAACGCACCGCCATTGTAGCTCAGGCGATAGCTCTTGTTGGTCAGGTTCTTGCCATAGACGCCAACCCAGTAGCGGCCGCCGGACTCGGTCCAGATCACCTCGCCGTCGACCAGGGTGAACGCCTCCTGCCGATAGCGCTGCTTGTTGGCGATCGCGGCCGGCGCCAGCGGGCCGAACAGCGACGGGTTGTTGACCACATAGCTGTCCGAATATTTGACGTTGCCCGACAGGCGCACGTCGCCATGCTCGTCACCCAGCGGCACGGTGTAATCGACCGCGAAATTGGCGGTCAGGTCCGGCGCGCGCGACATCTGCTGGCCCGACCAGTCCTGCGGCTGGCCGGTGACGTTGGCGGTGCCGGCGGCGTTGATGCCGTTGCCCACCGCATTGGCGAAGCTGCCATAGCGGGCGTGCAGATAGGCGGCGCCGATCGTCACGTTCAGCCGCTCGACCGGGGTGGCCGTGAACTGGCCGTCGACACCCTTCACCTTTGCCGACTTGGCGTTGCCGACGATGATCGTCGGGGCGGCCGGGTTGAGCGGGTTGGGCACGGTCAGCGAGGTGTTGAGGTTCTTATAGTCGTAGTGGAAGGCCGCGATCTCGAAGCGGAACCACTGCTGCACGGTCTTCAGGCCGACTTCGAACGAGTCGATCGATTCGGGCAGGATCGGCAGGATCGCCGCCGCGGTGGTCGAGGCCGCCGCGTTGAACGAGCCCGAGCGGAAGCCCTTCGAATAGGTCGCGTACAAATTGGTGCGATCGGCGACCTCGTAGCGGATCGTCGCGCGCGGCGTGAACTTGCTGAACGACTTGCTCGACTGCTGGAACGGATTGATGATCACCGTGCCGGCGCCGTTGGGCGTGAACAGGCTCTGCGTCTTCTTGTCGTGGCTGTAGCGGCCGCCGACGCCGAGCGAGAGCTTGTCGGTCAGCTTGTAGGTGGCGTCCGCATAGACGGCATAGGCTTCCGTCTTCAGGTTGCGATAGTTGATGAAGTTGGTGACGCGATTGACCCCGAAGCTGCGGTTGGTCAGCTCGGTCTTCTCGTTGAAATAGTTCGCGCCGACGATCAGGTCGAGATTCTCGAAGGTGTTGATCGCGTAGTCGACCGCCTGCTGGAAGGTCTTGAAGCGCGAGCGGCCCTCCGAGAAGGTCAGGTCGGTATAGGTGCCGTCGAAGTCGAAGTCGTTGTGCACCTTGCGCCGGTCATAGCCGCTATACGAGGTCAGCGTGCCGATCGGCGTGTCCCATTCCACCTTCAGGGTCGCCTGGTTGGTCTTGCCCGCGGCGATGTTCTTGCCGTTGCCCGAGGCGCTGCCGAAGCAGCAGGCGCGGCTGTTGTTGGCGATCGCCGCCGGGAACAGCGACTGGGTGGTGAACAGGTTGCCCGAGGTGTCCGAGGTGAAGCCGTAATTATAGGCCAGCGTCGCGGTCAGGTCGTCGCTGATCTCGGCCTTCAGCTTCGAGCGGAAGGAGCGCTGCTTCTGCGGGTTGAACTTGCCGATCGAGCGGGTGTTGTTGGTCGGGTCGGAGCGCTTGATCCAGCCGTCGCTGTCGCGATAGGCGCCCGCCACCATGAAGCCGACCTTGTCGCTGAGCGGCGCCGAGACATAGCCGAGCAGCTTCTTCTCCGACAGGCGGCCATAGCTGCCCTCGAAACGGCCCGACAGCTCCGAGGACGGATCGAGCGTCTGGATCAGGATCGCGCCGCCGGTGGCGTTGCGGCCGTACAGCGTACCCTGCGGCCCCTTCAGCACCTGGATGCCCTGGAGATTGGCGAGGTCCTGGTTGATGGTCAGGTTGTCCGAGATGTAGAAACCGTCGACATAGATGGCGACGTTGTTCTCGTTGCCCGAGCCGTTGGTGAGCGAGGTGATGCCGCGGATCGCCGGCTGGGTCGACACGCCGCCGAAATTGATCTGCACGCCCGGCGCGATCCGGCTGATCTCGTGCATGTTGTTGACGTTGGCCCGCTCCAGCGCGCCCGAGGTCAGCGCGGTCACCGCCATCGGGACATTCTCGAGCCGCTCGGCGCGGCGCTGCGCCGTGACGACGATTTCCTCGACGCCGACGCTGGTCGGCGCGTCCGCCGCCTGGGGATCCTGCGCGAAGGCGGGGCTTGCCGCCACCAGCGCCGCGGTGGCGGTGGTTCTGTACAGCGCCGCCGTCATCCAGGCGCGTGCAATGGATTTTCCGTGGTTATTTTGCATATGAAGCCTCCCTAATGCTCTCGATCGAAGTCTTTTCTTGTCGTTATTGGCGGGCTCTCATCCCCCGCGCAGATGAAAGTCGGGCGAACCGCGTTTCACAGGTGAAACACGGAAGATCGACTTTTCTATTGGGAAAGGGGCAGCTCAACGGCCGCGAAGTGATCGCCGCAGGTTGACGACTGGCCAAAATGCACTTGGTCCCCTCCTCCATCCCTCTGAGTCGCCATTCAGTTTAACGGCGCATCAATTTTGTTTTTGCGGATGTATTACATAATAACATCCGTCGTTCTGTTTGAGAGTTTATGCCAGTACACTAGCAAAGGTCAAGCGCACTGCCAGCGCGATTAGCGCAGAATCCCGGCATAAATGGCAATGAGCAGGCAGAGCACGGCCGTCAGCCATCCCGCGGCGAGAAGCCGCAACGCCAGAGGGGCACCCCGCACCTCCATGAAATTGGCCATCACCAGCCAGATCTTGGCGAAGGCGATCGCCAGCACCGCCACGGTCGCCACCGCCCCCTGCCCGGCCGCGGCGATGCCATGGGCGCCGCCGATCATCGTCGACAACAGGGTCACCGCGATCAGCAGCAGCCAGACGAGGAAGAGGCGGTCGCGCAGCAGGGCGGTCATGCGGTCACTCGACGAGATAGAGGAGCGGGAAGATGATGATCCACAGCAGGTCCACCATGTGCCAGAACAGCCCGCCGCACTCGATCAGCATGAAATGGGTCGGCCTGGCCGGCGGGTGGCGCGACGCCAGGGTCAGCGCGAGCAATATGCCCGAGCCGATCACGACATGGCCGAGGTGGAGCGCGGTGAGCGCGAAATAGAAGCCGTAGAAGCGGTGCTGGCCCAGCGTGATGCCGGCCGCGAACAGCTCGTGATATTCGAGCGCCTTGAACAGGACGAAGCCGATCGCGCAGACGAGCGCGGCGGCGAACAGCCTGGGCGCGCGGTCGGTGCGCCCCTCGGCCACCGCGCGGATCGCCAGCGCCACGAACAGCGAGCTCGTCAGCA
The DNA here is from genome assembly GCA_963540925.1 of uncultured Sphingomonadaceae bacterium. Classification (GTDB taxonomy): domain Bacteria; phylum Pseudomonadota; class Alphaproteobacteria; order Sphingomonadales; family Sphingomonadaceae; genus Rhizorhabdus. The sequence continues at coordinate 10,823 of CAUTRN010000037.1, read as the reverse complement.
GCAACAGGGTGTTGGTGAGGCCGATTGGCTTGCTCAAGGTCGCCTGGCCGGCGGTGAAGCCCGCCACGTCGAAGCCGCGATAATAGAGGAAGCTGGCGAACAGCGCGGCGAAGAAGCTCATCTCGCCGAAGATCAGCAGCCACACCCCCGGCTCGCCTGGCACGCGGGTTCCGGCGCCATGGGCGGCCCCGGCGGAGGGCGGCCCGGCGGGCGGCGGTTCCTCGAAAGGCTGGTGCTTCACGATGCCCCGCCCCTCAGATGCCGGCCGCCTGCTGGTGCTTCAGCGCGCGCAGCATCGTCCAGGAAATCGCCGGCAGCCAGATCGAGAAGAGCAGGAAGGGCAGCCAGAAGGGGATCAGCCCCGACCAGGAGAAGATGCCCGACTTGAACAGCAGCGCGATCGGCCCGCCGAACGCCTGCACCGCCTGCCACGCGGTCAGATAGCCGATCCAGCGCGGGAAGGCCGAGACGGCGTCGGGCTCGTCCTTGGCGAAGGCGATCACCACGATCGCGACCAGCGCGATCGGGAACAGGGTGAGCGGGGTGATGAAGCTGATGAAGCCCAGTTCGTGGAGCAGCAGGGTCAGCTCGGGCGCGCGGTCGACCGAGAAGGCGGCGGTGCCCCAGATGATCGGCGGCCCCCAGATGAAGATCGCGATGAAGTTGATCCCCAGCACCTGGATGATCGTCCAGATCGGGAAGCCCTTTTCCAGCCGCGCCATCTGGCAGCCGATCACCACCGAGAAGGGAGTGAGGAAGAAGCCCGAGATCAGGGCGAGGATGCAGCCCACCTTGAACTGCACATTCTGCGCCGCATAGAGCGCCAGCACCTGGTCGGCGGGCAGGTCGGCCGGCGGCGGGGGCAGGAAGCCCATCAGCGCGAACAGGCTGAACCCGTAGATGCCGGCGCAGACCAGCGAGAGCCAGATGAGCACCCGCTGGGTGGTGATGCTGGCAAAGCGCGTCGCTTCCATGGCCCCTCTCCCTGTTGAACGGGTCGCCGGTATTCCGGCTTTCCCCTTAGTCCCGGTCGGCTTGCCCGCGCCGACATCCATTGTTACATTTGTAACACGTTATAGTTGACGAGATTCCTAGGCGAGGTGCGACATGGCCGTCAAGCGAAGCAAGACCGCGTCGCGCGTGCTGGGCGTGCTGGAGGCGATCGCCGCCCACCAGCCGATCGGGGTGAGCGCGCTCGCCCGGCTGCTCGAGGCCGACAAGAGCGCGATCCAGCGCGCGATCATGACCCTGGCCGATGACGGCTGGATCGAGATGGCGCCCGGCACGCCGACCCGCTGGCACCTGACCCACCATATCCTGACCGTCGCCTTCATGGGCGAGCGCGACCGCGAGCTGCGCCAGCGCGCCCGCTTCGCGCTGGAGGCGCTGCGTGACGAGACCGGCGAGTCGGCGTTGCTGTCGGTGCCCGAGACGCACCATTTCGTGGTGACCGAGGTGGTCGAGAGTCGCCAGCCGCAGCTGCCGCGCCTGCCGATCGGTACGGTCGTTCCGCCGCGCACCACCGCGACCGGCCAGGTGCTGCTTCCCCATTTCAGCCGCGAACGCCAGCTGCAGATGCTGGGCAGCGTCCCCGACGCGGCGATGCTCGCCCGCTTCCAGGCCGCGCAGCGCCATGGCTATGCGGTGAGCACCGCGGTGCTGATCGACGGCGTGGTGATCGACGACGCGGTCAACATCGCCGCGCCGGTGTTCGGCGCCAATGGCGAGCCCGCCGGCGCGATCGCGATCACCGCGCCCAGCCGCCGGCTGACCCAACCCCGCATCGCCGCGATCGCCCCGCTGGTGGCGGCGGCGGCGCGGACCCTGTCGGGCGTTGTGGCGCACTGACAGCCTGACAAGCGTCGCTCCGGCGGAGGCCGGAGCCGCCAGAGGCTCCTGCGGCCAGCTATTCGCAAATTCCGTGGCGGCTCCGGCCTCCGCCGGAGCGACGTTCGCCGGAAGGCTCAGTGCCCTTCCCCCTCGGGCGGGCAGCGCAAGGTCAAGGTGATCAGCGCCGCGACCGTCGTCAGCACCACCGTCATCGCGATGAAGCCGGTATAGCTGCCCGACCGATCGAACAGCGCCCCCGCCGCCAGCGGCCCGAGTGCGGTCCCCAGCGCGATCGAGCTGAACAGCGCCGAGGTGAAGGTGCCGAAGTTGCGCAGCCCGAAATGGCGGGTGCCCAGATAGATGATCACGTCCACCTCGGCGCCCAGGGTCAGCCCGATCGTGACCGCCGCGGTCACCTGCGCGGCGGTGGCGCCGCCGTCGAGCAGCAGCGCCGCCCCGCCGATCACCGGGATCAGATAGGAGAGAAAGCCGACGATGTGCGCCGGGAAGCGATCGAGCGCGACCCCGGTGGCGAGCCGGCCGATGATCGAGAAGATCCCGATCAGCGCGGCGACGCTCGCCGCCCCCATCGCGCTGTTGCCCAGGCTGGTGAGGATCGGCACGAAATGGACGATCGTGCCGAGCATGGTGAAGGAGAAGATCGCCCCGATCGCGAGCAGCTTATAGAAGGCCGGACGGCGCACCCCCTCGCGCACGGTGACGCCGGGCAGTGGCGGCGGCTCGACGTCGGTGCCCTTCGCTCGCGCCGCGACCCGATCGTCCTGCGCACCGCGGAAGAACAGGAAGACCAGCGGGAAGACGATCAGCAGCCAGATCAGCCCCAGTCCCAGGAAGCCGCCGCGCCAGCCATATTCGCCGATCAGCCAGGTGCCGAGCGGCGGCAGAATCGCCGAGGCGACCGCATTGCCGCTGACCGTCACCGCGATCGCCGTGCCGCGCGCGGCGTGGAAGCGGCTCACCACCGCCCCCGTCCAGATCGTCCCCTGGATCGAGATCATCCCCGCCGAGATCAGCGCCCAGTGCAGCCACCAGTCGGCCATGCTGCCGCGCGCGGCGGCGAGCAGGGCGAAGGCCGCCGTCACCAGCACCACCCCGATCAGCCCCATCCGGCGCGGGCCATATTTGTCGATCAGCGGGCCCAGCGTGGTCAGGAAGATCGCCGCGCCGATGCTGCTGACCGCAAGGCCGGTGGCGAACTGCGCGCGGGTCCAGCCGAATTCCTCGGTGACCGGGGCGATGAACGGGCCGATGCCATAGGCCTGCAGGCTGGAGGTCGAATAGCCGACGCCGGCGACCAGGGGCAGATACCAGTATTTGCGCCATTCGGCGCCCGCGCCCCCGGCCTGTCCGCTCACCCGCGATCCTCCCCGATCCTTGTTATGGCGCATCGTTAGCCGCGCGCACCGGCCCGCGCTTGTCTCCAGCGGTCAAGTTCGGATACTGACGGACCACCCCGAACTTCTGACAGAGTTATCAAACTGATTTGAGAATCGCACCATCTGCTGCGATAAGGGCGGGGAGGAGACGGTGCTTGATTCGGAGCCGGCAATGAGCGCGAACGATTATGTGAAGAACGCCTGGTATGTGGCCGCCTGGGACCATGAGCTGGAAACGGGCAAGCCCATGGCGATGACGATCCTCGACGAGCCGGTGGTGCTCTATCGCACCGAATCGGGCCGGGTCGCCGCGCTGGAGGATCGCTGCGTCCACCGCCTGGCGCCGCTGTCGCTGGGCCGCTGCGAGGGCGAGAAGCTGCGCTGCATGTACCATGGCCTGCTGTTCGAGCCCGACGGCCAATGCGTCGAGATTCCGGGACAGGAGCTGATCCCCGCCAAGGCGCGGGTGCGCGCCTTTCCGGTGGCGGAGCGCGGCGGCTGGATCTGGATCTGGATGGGCGAGGCCGACCGTGCCGATGTGGCCGGCATCCCCGACGCGCTCCATGTCCGCCACCCCGACTGGATCTTCGGATCGGGCTATATGGACTATGACGCCGAGGCGCGGCTGATCACCGACAATCTGCTCGACCTCAGCCATGTCGCCTTCCTCCACGCCGACAGCTTCGGCTCGCCGCCGAGCTTCGCCGAGACGCGGCCGACCCAGACCATCCTCGATCGCGGCTTCCGCCTCGATCGCTGGAGCACCGACGTGATGGGCCCGAAGCTGAGCCCCAGCGACGACTTGGTCGACCAGTGGGTGACCTATGACTTCTTCGTGCCGGGCGTGCTGCTGATGTACACCGCGAACTTCCCGCGCGGCACAGCGAAGGCCTGCGACTTCAAGGCGCCCGACTACAGCCTCGCGGTGCCGGGGAGCCTCTCCTACACCAGCCATGCCGTCACCCCGATGAAGGGCAAGCAGGCGCGCTATTTCTACACCTGGGCTCCGCACAAGGACCATGGCTCGGTGGAATCGCGCGATGCCTCGATGGCCTTCCAGCGCATGGCGCTGGAGGAGGACAAGGTGATGATCGAGGCGCAGCAGAAGATCATCGACATCGAGCCCGAACGGCCGCTGATGCCGATCTCGCACGATCGCACCGTCACGCTCTACGAGCGGCTCGTCCAGCGCCTGATCCGCGAGGATAACGACCCCACCAAGCACGCGGCCTGAGCCGCGCACCTTTCAGGTTCGTCATCCCAGCGAAAGCTGGGATCTCACTGCCTTGTCGCCTGTGCCGGAAGCGTGGAAAAAGGGAAGGGAGATCCCAGCTTTCGCTGGGATGACGGCGGATGGGGCTCTCGCCCCCTCCCCTCACCCCGCCCGCAGATACGCCGTGAACATCTGCGCGTCCTCGGCCAGCCGGCCGATGCTGTCGTGGAGCGCCGAGCCCGCATCGCGCAGATCGCGGACGAAGGCCTGGTTGTCGACCGCGGACGTGCGGATCGCCGCGCTCGCCTGCACCAGCGCCTGGGTCCGCACCCGCACCGCGCCGATCCGCTCGTCGATCTCGTCGGTCGAGCGGACCTGGTCGGCCGAGGCGGTGGCGACCCGCGAGGAGACCTTGTTCATCGCCTCGATCAGCCCGCTCAGCTGGGTCGTCACCTCGACGATGCGGCCGATGCCACGCTGCATCGCGCCCACCTGCGCACGCACGTCCTGGGTCGAATTGCCGGTGCGGCTCGACAGCGACTTGATCTCGCTGGCGACCACCCCGAAGCCGCGCCCCACCTCGCCCGCGCGCGCCGCCTCGATCGTCGCGTTGAGCGCGAGCAGGCGGGTCTGGCGGGCGATCTCGTCGATCACGTCGACGATGCCGTCGACATCCTCGGCCTTGCGCTCGGAATCGGCCACCGCCACCCGCGCGCGATCGGCATGCTCCAGGATCGAGCGGGCGACGTCGCTGGTCTGGCCGACCTCGCGGCCGACCTCGCGGATCGAGGCGGTGAGCGCGCCGGTGACGGTGCCCGCGCGCTCCATCTCGCCGGTCAACACCGCGGCCAGCTCCTCCAGCTCGCCCGAGAGCGCGCGGTTGTTGTCGGCCGAGCGGTCGAGCTGCGCCGAACTATGGTCGAGATGCTCCATCGCCTGGCGCGCCGCGGCGATCATCGTCTTCACCTGCCGGTCGAACGCCTCCGCCAGCCGGTCGAGCGTCTCGCGCCGTTCGGCCTCGGCGTCGCGCATCGCCTGGGCGACCGCCGCCTGGCGGCGCGCCTCCTCCTCCTTGGCGGCCCCTTCGAGCGCCGCCTTCTCGGCGTGCAGCCGTTCGGATTCGATCGCCTGGCAGCGGAAGGTCTTGAGCGCGCCCACCACAGCGCCCAGTTCGTCCTGGCGGTCGAGCGCGTCGAGGTCGACGCCATAATGCGACTGGGCAAGCTCGGAGGTCGCGTCGGCGATGTCCATGATCGAGCGCACCGTCGCCCGCCCGATCAACCGGGTCAGCACCATGCCGAACAGCGCCACCACCAGGGTGACGATCACGACGAAGGCCACCATCAGGCGGATGCGGAAGGCGATGCTCTCGGCGCGGGCGTCGGCCTCGGCCACGCCGCGCCGGGCGAAGGCGTTGACGTCGTGCACCACCTGCGCGGCATTGGCGCGAAACGGTTCGAGCATCGTCGCGCTCGACGCGAAGTCGATGTCGAGCATCGCCGTGATCACGTCGACCGAGGCCGCATAATTGTCGATCTTGGTCAGCGTCCGGTCGAGCGCCGCCTGGTCCGACAGTTCGGGACGCAGCGCCGCCAGGTCGCGCCGCACCCGGCCCAGCTCGGCCTTGATCGCACCGGCGCGCGCCGGCACGTCGACATCCTGGCCGCCTGCCGCCTTGGCGATCAGCAGCCGGTAGATATCGCCATCGGACCGCTCGAAGCGCGACGAGATCGCGTTCAGCCGGTCGATATTGTGCATGTGCCGCGCGACGATCAGGTTGGTGCTCGACTGGGCGTGAAGCAGCGCGCCGATGTTGAGGATCGCCGCCAGCACCAGCAGCACCAGCATCGCCCCCGGCGCCGCCGCGAACTTCACATAGAGCGAGCGATCGGCCAGCTTCATCCGCTCGACGAGCCGCTCGCCGATCGGTTCGAGCCGGCGCACCACGCCGCTGTCGAGCAGCCTGTCGAGATGTTTAGAGGGCAAAGCCGATCCCCCCTCGCACGCGGCGATCGGCCCAGATCGGCGAGCCGGCGGCGCCCCGCGCCTTGGTCAGATTCTCGCCGGCCAAGGTCAGCGTCACCTTGGGCAGGAGCCGCCAGCCGAGCCGCGCGTCGAGCGCCAGCGCGGCGGGCACGCGGATCGCCGCGGTCGAACCGAGCGCGGTGATCGCGAACTGGTGGGTGGCGCTGGTATAGCGGCCGGTGACGGTGCCGAACCAGCGGCCCGGATCATAGCCGAGCTGCGCGTTGACCTTGTGCCGCGCGGTCGACCGCTTGGGATCGAGCACGAACTGGCGGGTGCTCCCCAGCTCAAGCTTGTCGTCGTCGACGTCGGTGAAGGTGTAGTTGGCGAGCCCGGTCCAGTGGCCGAAGCGGCCCGACAGCGACATTTCGGCGCCATAGGTGACGAAGTCGCCGATGTTGCGCGCCCGGCCAAGCAGCACCGGCCGCCCGCCTGCGCTGACGAAAGGCACCGGCCGGCCGTTGAGCAGGCCGATATAGTCGTCGGTCCTGGTCACATAGACATTGCCGTCGATCTTCAGATGCTCGCCGATCGGCTGGGCATAGCCGATCTCGCCGCTCCACTGCTGCGGCGCCTTGATCGAGGGGTCCCCCTCGATGACATAAGGCAGCGGCAGTCCGGGCACGTCGGCCGAGATATGCACACCCAGCGCCAGCAGCGACGGCGCCTGCAGGCCCCGCCCCGCATTGATGCGCAACTGGCCGTCCTCGCCGACCCGCAGCAGCATCGCCCCGTTGAAGCTGAATCCGGTGAGGGTGCGGCGGAAGGCGGCCGGCTGCTCGACCACCGGGGCGTTGGGCACCCCCGACTGGTCGAGCGTCAGTCGATCGATCCGCACCGCGCCGGTCAGGCTGACCCGGTCGCTCGCGCGGGCGTCGATCATCGCGCTGCCGGCGATCACGTCATAGCTGATCTCGGGGGAGTAGATCACCGTCCCGCGCAGCCGGTTGTTGCGATATTCGGTGCCGAGGCGAACGGTGGTGCCCGGCCCAAGCCGCGCCAGCGCCGAGGCCTGCCCGACGATCACCCGGTTCTTCATGGCCAGGCGCGGGGTGATGGCGTCGCCCGCGCGGGGCGTGGTGCCCGGCGAGTGGAAGCTCAGCCAATTGCCATAGGCGCGCGCGTCGAGGCTGCCCCAGCCGGTGTCGTGCGACACGCTGGCGCCGCCGGTGCGGGTCTTGAGCCGCAGTTCGTCGAGATTGGGGCTGGCGAGGAAATTGAACTCGCGCGAGCGGGCATAGCCGGCATCGGCGGTCAGCCGGGTCGCCTCACCCGGCAGCGCGGTGAGCGAGGCCGAAACCTCGTCGCGCTCCACCGTGCTGCGATTGCCGGGGTCGAACAGGCTGGTGGGAATGGCGCGCTGATGCTCGCGCGCGCGGCCGCCCGAAACGCGGATGCCCGCCTTTTCGCCCAGCGCCGTGCCCGCGACCGCGCCGATCCGGTTGATGCCATGATCGCCCAGCTCGGCCGAGACGTTCAGCCGGTCGCTCATCGCGTCGACGGTGATGATGTTGACCACGCCGCTGGCGGCGTTGAAGCCGAACAGCGCACTGGCGGGGCCGCGCACCAGCTCGATCTGCTGGATCTCGTCAAGCTGGACGCCGAGCAGGTTCCAGTCGGTATAGCCATAATGGTCGAGATAGACTTGGCGGCCGTCGACCATCACCAGCAGGCGCGGGTTGAAGGGCTGAACGCCGCCGCGCACCGAGACGTCGGCCTGGCCGGCGGTCCAGCGGGTGACGTCGACCCCGGCGAGGCTCTTGAGCAGCCCCGGCACGTCGCGCGCGGGCGAGCGGGCGATGTCGTCGCGGCTGATGATGGTGATCGCGGCGGGCGCCTCGGAGGCGCGCTGCGGCTTGCCGGTGACGCTGGTGGTGACGGGCTCGCCCATCATCGCGCCCAGCGCCTCATAGTCGACCGCCTGCGCCATCGCCGGCAGCGGCGTGGCGACGGCGGCTAGGACGATGGCGCGGCGAACGAACGGAAAGGGACGCGACATCGATCAGAGTTCCTTGACGAGCATGAGGAAGGCCGAGCCGAACTGGATGCGCGCCGCCTTGCAGGCGGCGCGGCTGACGGTGATCTGGACCTTGGGGCTGCTGCTGATCGCGACCGCGCAGCGGGCCGCCTGGACGCAGGCCATGTCGGCGCTGATCGTGAGGATCGATCCCTTCTGGGCGGCGGCGGCGATCGCCTCCTGCCGATCGCGCAGGCCGCTGGTGACGAAGGCGACGCTGGCGCCCGCCATCCCGCCGAGCTGCCCGGCGGAGACGCGGCGGACCTTGAGCAGGCCCTTGCCGACGGGCAGGCCGTTGCCGATGCTCCGTTCGATCGCGGCGGCCTCGTCCACCGAGTCCGCGTCGCCCGGATCATAGACGATCACGGCGTTGATCGGCCCGGCCGGCGCCGGCTGGCGGAAGGAAATCACCCGCGCCGCAACCGCGACGTTCAGATCGGCCGCCATCGCGGCCGATCCTCCGGCAGAGATCATCATGGCGGCGAACAGCCACCTGGCCTTGCGCAATGTCACTGACCCCACCCCATGAACCTGGTCAGTGTCCGCTTGGCCCGGCGCCCCTTGTACTTTGGTTAATTACCTATGTGGACTAGTGCACCAAACCTCTGTTTTCCGCCGATTTTCAAGGAATTTACCTGGTAAACCACCATCTTTTTTCGACCAAAGTCTAATGGTCGACCCCCGATCCCGCTCGGTGCTAGAAGAGGGGCGAGGGGGATGACCATGCCGCACCTGCCCGATTTCGAGGCCTGGGCGATCTTCGCCAAGGTCGCCGAGAAGGGATCGTTCAGCCAGGCCGCCGAGGATCTGGGCCTCGCCAAGACCACCGTGTCGAAGGCGATCAGCCGGCTCGAGGAGCGGATGCGCACCACCCTGCTCCACCGCAGCACGCGCAAGCTGTCGCTCACCGAGAGCGGGCGGCTGTCGCTCGACCGGGCGCTGCGCATCCTGGCCGACGGCGCCGCGATCGAGGCCGATATCCTGGAGGAAGCCGCGATCCCGCGCGGGTTGATCCGCCTCGCCTCGTCCACCGCCTTCGGCGAGACCGCGCTGGCGCCCGTCCTCGGCGCCTTCATGCAGGCCTATCCCGACATCAGGCTGGACATCAGCTTCGCCGAAGGCCGGGTCGACATCATCGCCGACGGCTATGACGTGGCAATCCAGATCGGCGACAATGCCGAGGACAGCTCGCTTCGCATCAGCCGGCTGTTCACCCTGCGCCGTCGGGTGAGCGTGGCGCCCTCGGTGATCGAGCGGCACGGCATGCCCGCCCATCCGTCGGACCTCGCTAACTATCCGATGCTGATCGCCACCCATCTCCCCTGGGGCCGCGACATCCATTTCACCGGCCCCGATGGCGAGCAATGCCATGTGCCGATCTCGGGCGCGCTCCACATGAACAGCTCGATCGGACTGCTCCAGGCGCTGATCAGCGGTGCCGGCGCCATAGCGATGCCCGAATATTTCATCTGGGAAGCGTTGGAGGACGGCCGGCTGATCGAGCTGTTCCCCGACTGGACGGTCCCCTCGGCGCCGATCTGCGTGGTCACGCCCCCCGGCCGCGCCCGCCCCGCCAGAGTCCGCGCGCTGCTGGAATTCCTGCGCGAGCAGTTCGCCAACCAGCCCTGGGCGCATGGCGTGGAGCGGTAGGTTTAGACCTTCTTAGCCCTCTCCCGCAGGCGGGATCAGTGCAAAACCCCATCGTCATTCCCGCGAAGGCGGGAATCCATATTCTCCGAACCGCGAGAGTCTCATGCTTCAGAGGTTATGGATCCCCGCCTTCGCGGGGATGACGATGGTGGATGACTTTCGCAGCAGTCCCGCAAGCGGGAGAGGGAGTTCAGCGGCGCAACACTATAGCGACCGCTACAAAATATTGAGCTTCACCGCGACATTGCCGTCGATCGCCCGCGAATAGGGGCAGGTCGCATGGGCGCGCTCGATCAGTCGCCGGGCCTCCTCCGCCGCGACACCTGGCAGGTCGATCGCCAGCGATACCGACAAGGCTCCCGCCTCCCCGACCGTCACCGTGGCGGTGACGTTGCTGTCGGGGGCGAAGGCCACGCCGTCCGCCAGCGCGGCGCGCTGGATCGCGGAGAGGAAGCAGGCCGAATAGCCGGCCGCGAAGAGCTGTTCGGGGTTGGTGCCCTTGCCCGCGGGATCGTCGGGGCGGTCGAGGCGGACCTTGAGCCGGCCGTCGCAGCTGGCCGCCGCACCCACCCGGCCGCCGATCGCGGTGGCCTGGGTCTGGTAGGGGGTCTTCATCGATCGGGGTCTCTCTGGGGGTGCACCGCCCGGCGGAGGGGAGGGGTGGGGGACGCGCCGGGCGGTGCTTGACGCT
>CAUTRN010000036.1:0-69504 GCA_963540925.1 uncultured Sphingomonadaceae bacterium | reverse complement strand
GTGCCGGCCTGGGTGGACGAGGTGCTGGCGCCGTGATTCCCCCTCCCTTGTAGGGAGGGGGTTAGGGGGTGGGTCGCGAGCGTAGCGAGCGTCCCCGGTCGTCTCGCAAAACTCCGCAAAGGGGGATCGACCCCCTTTGCTCCGTTACCCACCCCTTGCCCCTCCCTTAAAGGGAAGGGTGGAATTAGAAGTGACGCCGACCTCCGAACTTCAATCCACCCAGTCGAGCCCGATCTCGCGATAGAGGCCGCGATCCTCTTCCCATTTCTCCGCCACCTTGACGTGGAGGAACAGGTGGACCTTGCGCTCCATCAGCGTTTCCAGCTCGGCACGGGCGCGTGAGCCGATCTCCTTCAGGCGGGCGCCGCGCTTGCCCAGCACGATCGCCTTCTGGGTGTCGCGGGCGACCAGGATCTGCTGGTGGATCGCGACCGACCCGTCCTTGAACTCCTCATATTTCTCGGTCTCGACCGCCGAGGCATAGGGCAGCTCGGCGTGGAGCTGGAGGTAGAGCTGCTCGCGGGTCACTTCGGCGGCGAGCATCCGGTCGGTGGCGTCGGACACCTGCTCCTCGGGGAAGTGCCAGGGGCCTTCCGGCATGCGATCGCCCAGCGCGGTGCGCAGGTCTGCGACGCCGTCGCCGGTGGCGGCGGAGATCATGAAGATCGCCTCGGGCTTCAGCTTCTGATCCAGCTTCACGGCCAGTTCGAGCAGGCTTTCCTTCGTGCAGATGTCGACCTTGTTGAGGATGACGATCTTGGCCTCGCGCCGCGCCTCCAGCGTGTCGAGCAGCGCGCCGATACGGTGGGTGACGCCGGTCTTGGCGTCGACCACCAGCGCGATCAGGTCGGCATCCTGCGCGCCGCCCCAGGCGGCGGCCACCATCGCGCGGTCCAGCCGGCGCTTGGGCGCGAAGATGCCGGGGGTGTCGACCAGCAGGATCTGCCGCTCGCCCTCGATCGCGACGCCGATCAGCCGGGTGCGCGTGGTCTGCGCCTTGGGGCTGACGATCGCCACTTTCTGGCCGACCAGCGCGTTGACGAGGGTGGACTTGCCCGCATTGGGCGCCCCCACCACCGCGACGAATCCGCAACGCTCGGTCATGCCAGTATCTCCAATAATGCTTTGGCGGCCGCGGTCTCGGCCTCCTGCTTCGAGCTGCCTTCGGCGCTCGCCTCGGCCTTGCCCGCAATCTCGACCTTCACGGTGAAGCGGGGGGCGTGGTGGGGACCGCTACGGGCGCCCATGGTGTAGATGGGGGGGCGGCAGCGATGGGCGGCGGCCCATTCCTGCAGCGCCGACTTGGGATGTTTGGGGGCCTGCACCTGCGCGCTCACCCGCTCGGCCCAGGCTTTGCGGATGAAGGCCTGCGCGGCCTCGACCCCGCCTTCCAGGTAGAGCGCGCCGATCAGCGCCTCCACCGCGTCGCCCAGCACATTGTCGCTCTGGATCGCGCCGTCCTCGCGCGCCTGCTTGCCCAGGCGCAGATAGGCGCCGACCGAAATGTCGCGGCCGACATCGGCGCAGGTCTCGCGGCTGACGATCGCGTTCAGCCGGCGCGACAGCGCGCCTTCGGGTTCGGCCGGGAATATCTCGTACAGCCAGGCACCGGCGACGAGGCCGAGCACCCGGTCGCCCAGGAATTCGAGCCGTTCATAATGGTCGGGCCCATGGCTGCCATGGGTGAGGGCGCGGCGGAACAGTGCGAGGTCGCGGGGCTTGTGCCCCAGCGTTGTCTCGATCCAGCCGCGAAGGTCGTCGTCGTTCATCGCGGCCCCTTAGCGGATCATGGGGATTGCGTCACCTCCGGGGCGGAGGCAGGGTGAAAGGATGGGTGACGTGGTCAATTTCAACAAGGCGCGCAAGGCGAAGGCGCGGGTCGACGCCAAGGCGACGGCCGAGGCCAATCGCGCGAAATTCGGCCGGACCAAGGCGGAGAAGACGCGCGACCGGATCGATCGCGCGCGGATCGAGAAGACCGTGGATGGCGCGAAACTGGAGAAGGACTAAGTCCTGTCAGTAGACATCACCCCAGCGAAGGCTGGGGTCCATGTCTCTCTTCTCCCCGATGATCATCGATCGAGAAAACAGACATGGATTCCTGCCTTCGCAGGAATGACGAAGATTTTTTGAAGAGGTGAGTGCCCGCTTCGGAGTCCGCTGGCTTACTTCGCAAGCAGCATCAGCGAGACGAGGCCCACCGCGCTGCCGCCCCAGAGCAGCATCGCCATGCCGACGAACTTGGCAAGCGCAACCCGGCGGGCGGCCGGGTCGGTGATATAGCCATTGTCCACCGCGCGCTGGACCAGCATCTGCTGGAGCGCGTGGGCGGGCGAGGGGACGGCTTCGGCGACGATCTCGGCCGAAAAGGACACGACCTTGCCCCGCACGCGCCGTTCCTTGAACGGTGCGGCCTCGACTTCGGTCTTGCGGTTGAAGATCGCCATGTCAGCCTCCTGTACGGGGCGACCATGCGCCCCGCACCGTTAACAATCGCTAAAGATCAGGCGATCGCTTCCCAGGCCTCGATGATGTCGGACATCATCGCGCGCGCCTGCTCCACCATCTCGGTCGCGCCGGTGCGGCCGCCGACGGTGACGAGGCGGCGTGCCTCGCGATAGACGCGGGCCAGGTTGATCGCCAGTTCGCCGCCCTGGCGGAAGTCCAGGCTGGTCTCCAGCGCGAGCAGGATGTTCGAGGCGCGCGCCTGCTTGTCGATCGACTTGGCGCGGTTGCCGGCCTTCTGCGCGGCGATCAGGATCTCCAGCGCCTTGTTCAGTTCCTCGAACAGGATGGTGATCAGCTGGTGCGGCGACGCGGCGAGGATGCGGCTCTCCAGGTCGACGCTCTGATAGCGCAGCTTCGCGCCGTTCATCACGGCATAACCATTGTTCATGAACATTATCGGCCCTCTTGATCGCGGGGGTTGAAATTAGCTGGAGCTCTGGTTGTTCCAGAGGTCGATCTGCTGGGTCAGGTAGCTCTGGGTCGAGCTGTAGCTGAACAGCGAACTCTGCATGCGGGTGTATTGGGCGGTCAGCTGCGCGCGGTAGGCGGTGTCCTTCGCGGCGAGCTTCTCCTTGTCGTCCGCGATCGACGCCTTCTCATTCTCGAGCCGGGTCTGGGTGGCGGTGAGCTGGCCCGACGAGGAGGTCAGGTCGCTCTTGATCTTGTCGAGAATGCCCTGGAGGCCCGAATCCACGGTGATCGTGGCGCTCGACACCGCGCCGAGCACGTCGAACGACAGGCCATAGGCGGCCGAGGTGAAGGAGGCCTGCACGCCCGTCGCGCCCAGCGGCAGGGTGTAGCCGCCATCCAGGGTGGCGGTGGCGGCGTTGCTGCCCGAGCCAGGGGTGGCATTGGTGATCGTGTAGACGCCGCCCGCGGTCTTGCCGACCGCGCTGGTCACCTTGAGCAGCGGGCTGCTCGACCGCTGGGCGGGGTTGAACATCGCTTCCACCGCGTCGGGATTCGACGTCATGATCGTCGCGAGCTTGCCGCTGTCGAGGGTGAGGCTGCCGTCGCGATTGGTCGACACGCCGATCTCGGCCAGGGTGGTGGGGCTCCCGTCGGTGGCATAGGTGAGCTTGGTCGAGGTGAACGAACCGAGCCGCTGCGTCAGCGCGCGCAGGCCGGCGTCGCCCTTCAGCGAGCCCTCGGTCCCGGTCATCTTGGTCAAGGTGGCCTTGAGTTCGTTGAACGCGGCGACGAAGTCGCTCACCGCGGTCTTGATCGCGTCGACCGGCTGGTCCGAGCCGATCGTCACCACCGTGCCCGGCTGGGCCGAGGCGAGGTCGATCTTCACGCCGTCGATCACGTCGCTGAAACTGTTGCTGGACTTCTTGATCGCGACTCCGTCCACCACCAGCTCGGCGTCCTGCGCGGTCTGCTCCAGCTTCAGGCCGGTGACGTTGCTGGAATCATAGGTGGCGGGATCATAGGCGAAGCGATCGAGTTCGCCGGCATTGCCGCTCGTCATCTTCAGCGAGAAGGCATTGGCCTCGCCGGTGGCGCCCTTCACCACCAGCCGCGCGCCGGCCGAGTCGGTGACGATGCTGGCGGTGACGCCGAGCCCCGAATTCTTGATCGCCTGGGCGAGCCCGGCGAGCGTGTTGTTGCTCGCATCGATCGTGATCGTCTTGGTCTGGTCGCCGACCTTCAGCTCCATCGTGCCCAGGCCCACCGGGCTGGTCGCGCTGGGCAGCGAGGCGGCGGTCATGGTCTGGGCGGTGGCGAGCTTCTGCACCTCGATCGACGCCGACAGGCCGTTCAGCCGCGCGCCGGCGACCGCGGTGGTGCGGATGATGTTGGTGTTCGAGCTGGTCGGCTGGGTGTAGAGCGAGCCGCCCGAGATCAGGCTGGCCAGCGAGGTCGAGAAATTGGTGATCGAGCTGATCGCGGTGGCCAGGTCGGAGATCTTGGCGGTGTTCGCGGTTTCCTTGGTGGTCAGCGCCTTGGTCTTGTCCGCGCTCGCGGCGGTGGCGAGCTGATCGACCAGCGAGGCGGTGTCGAGATTCGATGCCCCCAGCGAGGTCAGAATGGACGAACCGATTGAAGAAACCATGATTTCCGTACCTCGCTGCACCGGGTAACGGCGCATTCGGGCAGGGATTTAGCAGGCCAAGTCCTTTTAAATTCCTAACGGGGAATAACTATGATTGTTTGGCCTCAGGCGCCGGCGTGCGCATCCGCGCACTTGGCGATCCTCGCATAAGCTCGGGCGGCCGCCACGGCTCGCGTTGCGAGCCGATCTCCGCCTACGGACTGCCCCCGGCAGTCCTTAGAGCGGCTTCGATCCTTGCGGAACACTGACGTGTCCCGACGCAGAGCTGATCGTCGGAGCCTGCCAAGGCTCCGCAAGCGCGAACGCGCGCCCGAGCTTATGCGAGGATAGCCAAGCCGAGCGGATGCTCGGCGCCCGGCGCCTGAGGGCTAAAACCAAAAAAAGCCCTACCCAAGCTTGTTCCCGTCCTCGTCATACCGCGCGCCCGTCGGCACATCGACATTGGGCTGCGGGATACCCTCGGCCATCGCGCGGTCGAGGTTGAAGACGAAGGCCAGGATCGCGGCGACCGCGATGAACAGGTCCTCGCGGATCATCTGGCCCGATCGGCTGGTGTAATAGATGGCACGGGCGAGCTGGGGATATTGGAGCATCGGCACCGCCAGTTCGGTCGCCAGTTCGCGGATCGCGTCGGCGGTGGCGCCGCGGCCGCGTGCCAGCACGATCGGGGCGGCGTCGAAACCCGGGCGGTAGCGCAGCGCCACCGCGAAATGGGTCGGGTTGGTCAGGATCACGGTCGCCTCGGTCACCGCCTTGCGGGCCGAGCCGCGCGCCATCTCCATCTGCTTCTGGCGGATATGGCCCTTCAGCTCGGGCGAGCCTTCGGTCTGCTTGCTCTCGTCCTTGATCTCCTGCTTCGACATGCGCAGCCGCTTGCCGCGCTGGAAGATCTGGGCGGGCACGTCGGCGCCGGCCACCACCGCCAGCGCCAGGGTCATCACCAGCACCGAGAAAACGAAGGTGGAGCCGAGCTGGTCGAGCGCGGTCTTCAGGTCCTGCTGGCCCAGGGTCACGATCGAGGCGATCTGGTCCATCAACAGCCAATAGCCGACCGCGCCCAGCGCCAGCACCTTGAGCAGCCCCTTGCCCAGTTCGATCAGCCCCTGGGTGCCGAACATCCGCTTGAGCCCGGCGGCGGGGTTGAGCTTGCTCGCCTTGAAACCGATCGACGACCAGCGGAAGCCGAGCGAGCCGAGCATCGCCGGCGCGCCGATCGCGGCGGCGAGGGTGAGCAGGAAGAGCAGGCCGAGCGGCAACGCCACGGTGGCAACCAGGCCGACGAAGGCCGACATCGGGTCGAACCGCTCGATCGCGCTGGAATCGAACGACAGCGCGTTGCTCAACATCGTCTTGAGCGAGGTCATCATCCACGGGCCGGCGACCGCGATCCAGCCCGCGCCGACGATCATCACCAGCGCGGTGCCCAATTCCTTGGATTGAAGGACGTCACCCTTCTCGACCGCGTCCTTGCGACGCTTCTCGGTTGGGGCTTCTGTCTTTTCGTCGTCCTCGGGACCCTCGGCCATCGCCTCTGGCTCCTATTTGCCGAGCGCCAGCTGGCGCGCTTCGGCGAGGCCGCGCTGCAACGATGCGGTGATGCCATCGGCCATCACCGGCGCGGCGATCGCGATCAGCACCATGCCCGCCATCAGCGTGGCAGGCAAGCCGACCGAGAAGATGTTCATCTGGGGCGTGGAACGGGCCAGCATGGCCATGACGAGCTGGACCAGGATCAGCGCGAAGCCCACCGGCAGCGCGATAGCGAGCCCGGCGGCGAACAGGTCACCCCCGAACAGGACGAGTCCCTGGATGCTCTTCGCGCCCATCCACGCCTCGCCGGGCGGCAGCGCCTTGTAGCTCTCGACGATGATCGCGGCGAGCTGGAGGTGCCCGCCGGTCGCCAGGAACAGGAACATCGCCAGCATCGACAGATATTGGGAGAGCGCGGGCGAGGGGGAGCCGGTGGCCGGGTCCATCATCGCCGCGAAGCCCAGGCCCATCGCATTGCCGATCACCTCGCCGGCGACGACCGCGGTGGAGAAACCGATCTGCACCGCGAAGCCGATCGCGAGTCCGGCAAGCACCTCGCTCATCACCAGCGCGATCCCGGGCACCGAGACGACCCCGCCGATCGGCATCACGAAGGGGGCGGCTTCCAGCGCGGGAATGCCGAGCGCCAGCGCCACCACCGCGCGCAACTGGATCGGCACCTGCGGCGCGCCGAACACCGGGGCGGCGATGAAGGCGGCGCCGGGCCGGATCATCGCGATCATCCAGAGCCAGAGCTGGGTTTCCAGCCCTGCAAGGCCCTGAGGTATCATTTGGGGGCTATCATCTGAGCATATCGGGGATGCGCGCGAAGATCTCACGGGTGAAGTCCGCGAGCAGCATCATCATCGCGCTGCCGAAGATCGCCAGGGTCGCGCCGACGACGAGCAGCTTGGGCACGAAGCTCAACGTCTGCTCGTTGATCGAGGTGGCGGCCTGGATCATGCCCAGGATGATGCCCGCGATCAGCGCCGGGATCAGGATCGGCGCGGACAGCAGCGCCAGCACCCACATCGCCTGCTGGGCCACGCCGATGAAATAGTCGGGGGAGGCGGCGCTATCCATGAGCCAGCTTTCCGTTGGTCCCGAGCGAAGTCGAGGGACCGTGTGCGAACATGTCTCGACGTCGCTCGACACGAACGGTGGAGAGGGAAAAAAGCTGCCTCATGTCGCGAAACTCGCGGCCAGCGAGCCCATCGTCAGTGCCCATCCATCCACAAGAACGAACAGCAACAGCTTGAAAGGCATGGAAATGATCGCGGGAGACAGCATCATCATGCCCAGCGACATCAGGGTCGATGCGATCACCAGATCGATGATCAGGAAGGGCAGGAAGATCAGGAAGCCGATCTGGAAGGCGGTCTTCAATTCGCTCGTCACGAAGGCCGGCATCAGGATCGAGAAGGGGATGTCCGACGCGCGCGCGAACTTCGGCGCCTTGGCGAGGTCGGCGAACAGCTTCAGGTCGGTCTGGCGGGTCTGGAGCACCATGAAGCGATGGAGCACCGCGCCGCTGCGGGTGACCGCTTCCTCGATGTTGATCTGCCCGGCGCCATAGGGCTTGAATGCGGTGGCGTTGATCTGGTCGATCGACGGCTTCATGATGAACAGCGACAGGAACATCGCCAGCCCCACCAGCACCTGGTTGGGCGGCGTCTGCTGGAGCCCCATCGCCTGGCGCAGCAGCGAGAGCACGATGATGATGCGGGTGAAACTGGTCATCATCAGCACCAGCGACGGCAGCACCGTCAGCAGGCTCATCAGCACCAGGATCTGCAACGACAGCGACAGCGGGCGGCCGTCGCCCGAGATCGTCGTCATCGCCCGGTCGAGCGCGCCGGTCTGGGCCGGACCCGCGGTGGAGGCCAGCGCCGGATCGGCGAGGAAGAGAGCGATAAGGCAAAGCGTCGCAAGCGACAGAATCGATCGGATCGATGGGCGACGCACTGTCATGAACGGCTTTCAGCACTTGGGCGGGTTAACTTCAAGCGGCTTCCTTCACCCCCGCTCATCGCGCGGAACGGGCACCGGGCTGAGCGGCTTGGCCTCGCGGATCACCACCAGCGTCTTGAAGGTCCGCACCCGCTCGTCGGCCGAGAAGAGCCGTTTGACCAGATCGTCATAGCTTTCCATGTCGCGCGCCACGATGCGCAGGACGAAGTCGTCGTCCCCGGTGACGTTCCAGGCCTCCAGCACCGCCGGTTCCTTGCGCAACAGCGCCATGATGTCGCTGAGCGTGTTGCTGTGCTCGCGTTCCAGGGTGACCAGCACGATCATCGACAGCGGCCAGCCCAGGGTACGCGGGCGGACGATCGCGATCTCGCGTTCGATCGCCCCGATGGCGCGCAGCCGACGGATGCGGCGATAGCAGGCGGGCGACGACAGGCCGACGATCTCGGCGAGTTCCGCCACCGGACGATGGGCGTCGACCTGCAACAGTTCGAGCAGCCGGTGGTCGAAGGAATCGAGCTGTTCAGTCTTCTTCATCCAGTCAGGAATATGCGATAAAAATTATCGCTGATACGCCAAAATCCGAACGCACTTATTGCCAGCTGCCGATAGATTCGTGGGCGTTCCGTTCCCTTCCGAGTATGCCATGTCCTCTGTCGTCGCTCCCCGGCCCGCATCCCCGCGCGCCGATCTTCCCGCGCTCGGCGCGCTGCTCCTGTCGATGCTGTCGGTCACCTGCGGGGCCACGCTCGCCAAGCAGCTCTTCCCGATGGTGGGGCCGGAGGGGGCGACGGCGCTGCGCCTGATCGCCGGCGCGCTGATCCTGTCGGTCATCTTCCGGCCGTGGCGGGTCAGGATCGGGGCCGAATGGCGGTCGCTGCTCGGCTATGGCCTGGCGCTGGGGGTGATGAACCTCAGCTTCTACAAGGCGCTCGACTATATCCCGCTCGGCGTCGCGATCGCCATCGAGTTCACCGGTCCGCTCGCGGTGGCGGTGCTGACCTCGCGGCGGCGGATCGACTTCCTTTGGATCGCGCTGGCGGTGGCGGGGCTCGCGCTGCTGCTGCCGATCGGCAAGGGCGCCGCGCATCTCGACTGGCGCGGCATCCTGCTCGCGCTCGTCGCCGGCGCCGGCTGGGCGGCCTATATCCTCACCGGGCGCCACGCCGGCCAGGCGCATGGGCCGGCGGCGGTGGCCTGGGGGATGATCCTCGCCGCGCTGATCGCGGCGCCGGTGGGCATCGTCCATGCCGGGGCGGCACTCCTCCGCCCCGAGGCGCTGGCGCTGGGTGTCGCGATCGGCATCGTCTCGAGCGCCTTTCCCTATGCGCTGGAGATGGTGGCGCTGCGGCGGATGCCGTCGAACATGTTCGGCACCCTGATGAGCGCCGAGCCGGCGGTCGGCGCGCTGATGGGCTTCCTGATCCTGGGCGAGATGCTGAGCGTCACCCAATGGCTGGCGATCAGCCTGATCGTCGGCTCGTCGATCGGTAGCGCGGCGAGTGGCCGCCCTGACGATCCGGTCGAGCAGCCGGGCGGCTAGCTTTCGATCCGTTCTATCCGCTCATCCTGAGGAGCCGCTGAGCTTGGCGAAGCGGCGTCTCGAAGGAGGCACCGGTCCTTCGAGACGGGCCTTCGCCTGCGCTCAGTCCCTCCTCAGGATGAGCGGTTGTAGTGGGAGTCTCGAATTTACAGGAAGCTGTAGGGGTCGACGTCGACCGCCACGCGCACGCCGCGCGGCCATTCCAGCGGCCCCAGCCATTCGCGGATCACCTGCTGGACGTCGAGCGAGCGTTTCGCATGGACCAGCAGCCGCTGCCGATGTCGCCCGCGCAGCATGGCGAGTGGGGCGGGGGCGGGGCCATAGACGTGCATCCCCTCGACCGCGGGCGAGGTACGGCCGATCAGCCGCGCGGTGACGGCGGCATCCTCCAGCTTCTCGGCCGAGACGATGATCGCGGCATAGCGGCCGAAGGGCGGGGCGTCGGCCATCTTCCGTGCCTCGGTCTCGGCCGCGTAGAAGCTCTGCGTGTCGCCCGAGAGCAGCGCCTGGATCACCGGCGCGCCCGGCGAGTGGGTCTGTACATAGACATGGCCGGGCTTCTCGCCCCGCCCGGCGCGGCCCGCCACCTGGGCGATCTGCTGGAAGCTGCGCTCGGCGGCGCGCAGGTCGCCGCCCGACAGGCCCAGATCGGCGTCGATCACCCCCACCAGGGTCAGCTCGGGGAAGTGATAGCCCTTGGTGACGAGCTGGGTGCCCACCACCACGTCGATGTCGCCGGCCTCCATCCGCTCGACGAACTCGGCGGCGCGCGCGGGGGTGGAGAGCGTGTCGGAGGTGGCGATGGCGATCCGCGCCTCGGGGAACAGCATCGCCGTCTCGTCGGCGATCCGCTCCACGCCCGGCCCGCAGGCGACCAGGCTGTCCTCGTCCTTGCATTCGGGGCAGGCGGCGGGCGGGGCCATGCTGTGCCCGCAATGGTGGCATTGCAGCCGGCTGAGCAGCCGGTGCTCGACCATCCAGGCGGTGCAATTGGGGCATTGGAAGCGATGCCCGCAGGTCCGGCACAAGGTGAGCGGGGCATAGCCGCGCCGGTTGAGGAAGAGCAGGCTCTGCTCCTTCTTCTCCAGCCGTTCCGCCAGCGCACGCACCAGCTTCGGCGCCAGCCAGCGGCCGCGCGGCGGCGGATCGGCGAGCAGGTCGATCGCCTCGATCTCGGGCATCTCGGCGGCACCGTGGCGCGCGGTGAGCTTCAGCTCGGTATAGCGGCCGATCGCGGCCTGGTGGCGCGTCTCGATCGCCGGGGTGGCCGACGCCAGGACGATCGGGATATCCTCCAGCTTGGCGCGCATCACCGCCACGTCGCGGGCATGGTAGAGGACGCCGTCCTCCTGCTTGAAGCTGGTCTCGTGCGCTTCGTCGACGATGATCAGCCCCAGGTCGCGATAGGGCAGGAACAGCGCCGATCGCGCGCCGACGATCACCTTGGCCTCGCCATGGACGATGCCGCGCCACGCGCGCCGCCGCTGCGACTGGCGCAGCTCGCTGTGCCAGGCGACAGGGAGATGGCCGAAGCGCGCCTCGAAGCGCTTCAGGAAAGGCTCGGTCAGCGCGATCTCGGGCAGCAGCACCAGCGTCTGGCGGCCCTGGCGCAGCGCGGTGGCGATCGCCTCGAAATAGACTTCGGTCTTGCCCGATCCGGTGACGCCGTCGAGCAGGAAGGGCTGGAAGCTGCGCGCATCCACCGCGTCGCACAGCACCCCGGCCGCCAGCTGCTGTTCGGGCGACAGTTCATTATGCTTGTGGTCGGGATCGGGCATCGGCCAGGGCGTGTCGATCGACACCGTCACCGCCTCGATCGCGCCCGACTTTACCAGCCCCCGGATCACCGCCTCCGAGACATCGGCGATCGTCGCCAGTTCGCGGATCAGTCCCTGGCGCTGGCCGATCCGCTCCAGCGCCTGTTCGCGCTGCGGGGTCATCCGGCCGGGATTCTCGCCGGTCGCCCGATATTCGGTGATCGTCCGCGATCCGTCGAGCGCGCTCGACGAAGGCAGCGCCATGCGCAGCACCGCGCCGGGGGGCGCCAGATAATAGCCCGAGGTCCACTCGATCAGCCGGCGCAGCGGCGCGGGCAGGGGCGGCACGTCGTACACGCCCAGCAGCGGCCGCAGGCGATTGTCGCCCACCTGGTCGGCCGAGGGCAGCGTCTCCTCCTCCCACACCACGCCCACCAGCTGGCGCGGGCCGAGCGGGGCGAGCACGATGCTGCCCGGTTCGACGGCATGTTCGCGATCGGCGCGATAGTCGAGCGGGCCGAGCGCGGGATTCAGGAGGAGCACATGGGCGCGGGCCATCGTGGGTGCTTAGAGCGATTTCGAGGCAGATGGAAACATCTGCCGGCTCGGAAATCGTGGCCGACGAAATATTGAAGCACCTGCTTCAGGCGGATGGCGAGCGGGCCGCAATGATCGGGATAATCCCCACTACGGTGTAATTACTGTCCCGATGGCGATGCACGGCGCTGGCGGGGCGGCGAGGCTGCGGCTATAGGCGACGCCAAATTCCATATCCGCCAAGGGGCAATCTGCATGAAGTTCTTCGTCGATACCGCCGACACCGCCGAAATCGCCGAGATGGCCGCCACCGGCCTGCTCGATGGCGTCACCACCAATCCGTCGCTGATCGCCAAGTCGGGCAAGCAGTTCGTCGACGTCATCGCCGAGATCTGCAAGATCGTCACCGGCCCCGTCTCGGCCGAGGTGGTCGCACTCGACCATGAAACGATGATGAAGGAAGCCGATCTTCTCCGGAAGATCGCCGACAATGTCTGCATCAAGGTGCCGCTGACGATCGACGGCCTGAAGACCTGCAAGGCGCTGTCGGACGACGGCACGATGGTCAACGTCACGCTGTGCTTCTCGGCCAACCAGGCGCTTCTCGCGGGCAAGGCGGGCGCGGCCTTCATCTCGCCCTTCGTCGGCCGCCATGACGATATCGGCTTCGACGGCATGGGCCTGATCGGTGACATCCGCCAGATCTACGACAATTACGACTTCCCCACCGAGATTCTGGTCGCCAGCGTCCGCCACCCGATCCATGTGCTCGAATCGGCCAAGATCGGCGCCGACGTGATGACCGCGCCGCCGGCCGTGATCCGCGCGCTGTTCAACCATCCGCTGACCGACAAGGGCATCCAGGGCTTCATGGCCGACTGGGCCAAGACCGGCCAGAGCATCCTCTGATCCCGTTCGCCCTGCTGCTGGCGGCCGAGACCGCCGCGATGCCGCTCGGCAGGGCGATCGACAGTGTCACGGGTTGCCCGCGTGGCAAGCCGGGCGAGATTGTCGTCTGCCGTCGGGGCAATGCCGGGGAACGCTATCGCATCCCCGAGGCGCTGCGCCCCGACGGCTTCGATTTCCACCAGGAAGCGATCGACGGGGTCTCGCGCGAACGGCACCGCCTGCTCGAAGGCGGCGAGAGCGGGATCGGCTCCTGCTCCGCCTCGGGCGCCGCCGGCGCCAGCGGCTGCCTCAGCCAGAAGTTCCGCGCCTGGGAACAGCAGCGGGCGGGGCATTGAGCGAGATATCCTTCAGAAATTAGGCGTCATTCCTGCGGAGGCAGGAATCCATGTCTGTTGTTTCCTCAGATGCCATCGCGTGTGAGGAGAGACACGGACCCCAGCCTCCGCTGGGGTGACGGGAAAAATGGGTGTCACCCACCCGCATCGCCTCCGTGAAAATCCCGTGAATCCCCTCCGGAAAACCGCGGATATCAATCGAAATCACGGTAAATCCATTGTCTGTTAACCATATCGCGCTAGACTGAGCGCCATGGGAAGCGTGATCGATTTCGAAGGGGGTGCGGTGGCTTCGCTCCGTCGGCGTATGGCCGAGGTGGAGGAAGCGAACCAGGACCTGATCGCCTTCGCCCGCGGCCATTCGGGCGCGGTCTCCTCGATCCACACCGCCGTGCTCGCGGCCACAGATGCCGACGGGCTCGACCATCTCATCCACATCGTCACCCAGCTCTGGCCCGACCTGCTCGGCCTCGACGCGGTGTCGGTGGCGCTGTTCGTCGGCGATCGCGGCCTGCGCGCCGATGCCAGCGGCATGCAGTTCGTCGAGCGGCGCATGATCGAGCGTTCCATCCTCGACATCGAGGGCGTGGTGATGCGCGGCGTCGAGCGCGGCCATCCGCTGTTCGGCCCCGCGTCCGAACTGATCCGCGCCGAGGCGCTGATCCGCCTGCCGTCCGAACCGCCGCTGCCCGGCGGCGTCCTCGCGCTGGGCCAGCGCCGCCCGCAGGGCTTCGATACCCGCGCCGGTTCCGAATTGCTGGGCTTCCTTGGCGCGATGCTTTCGCGCATGATCGGGCGGTGGCTGCTCCCCTAACTCTCGATGACCACCCGGCGCGCGGCCTGGCCGTGGCCTGGGCCGAGCATCTGCGCCGAGATCGGCGCCGTTCCGACCATACTGTCCGTGCTTATCTGGCCACCGCGCATCGCCTGATCGCCTTTCTCGGCCGCCATCGCGGCGGGCTCGTCGACGGCGCGATGCTCGCCGGGCTCGATCGCGGAGACCTCCGCGCCTATCTCGCCGAGCGGCGCGGGGAGGGGCTCAGCAACATCTCCACCGCGCGCGAGCTGTCGGCGATCCGTACCTTCCTCTCCCATGTCACCGAGCATCAGGGGGCGGCGAAGCCGGTGAAGGTGAAGGGGCCGCGCATCAAGAAGGGCGTGCCGCGCCCGGTGGCCCCCGACGACATCGGCGCGATCGCCGAGGACGCCGCCGAGAGCGCTGCCGAACCCTGGATCGCCGCGCGCGACGAGGCGGTGCTGCTGCTGCTCTACGGCGCCGGCCTGCGCATCGGCGAGGCGATGGCGCTGACCGGGGACATATTGCCGCTCGGCGAGACGCTGGTCGTGACCGGCAAGCGCAACAAGACGCGGATCGTGCCGATGCTGGCGCCGGTGCGCGACGCGATCACCCGCTATGTCGCGCTGTCGCCCTATGGCGCCGCACCGGGCGAGATCCTGTTTCGCGGCGCCCGTGGCGGCCCGCTGGCCCCCGACATGATCCGCCGCGCGATGCGCGCCGCCCGCGTCCGCCTGGGCCTGGGCGAGCGCACCACCCCGCACGCGCTGCGCCACAGCTTCGCCACCCATCTGCTCGGTCGCGGCGCCGACCTGCGCTCGCTCCAGGAACTGCTCGGCCATGCCAGCCTGTCGTCGACCCAGGTCTATACCGGCGTCGACGCCGCGCATCTGATGGACGTGTATCGCAACGCCCATCCGAGGGCGTGACGCTCAGATCCTCCCTGTCCGAAGGACGGGGAGGGGGACCGCGCCGAAGGCGTGGTGGAGGGGGCCTTCCGACATTTCAGAGTTCAAGCCGCGCAGGAGAGGTCGCGACCCCTCCACCAGCTTCGCTGGTCCCCCTCCCCATCGGTGCGCGATAGGGAGGATCTAAGGGATCACTTCTTCGCCGCGACCTGCGAGCCCTTGGCCGGCAGCCAGTCGGCGAAGGTCGGCGTGTCGCTGACCTTCCAGACCTCGCCCTTCGAGTTGAGGTAGAGGCGCTCCATCTCGCTGCGCTTGAACGGGCGCGAGCCGATGCGGCCGAAGATCGCGATCTGGTTGCCGCTCTCGTCGACAGCGCGGTCGCGATCGAGGCCCTTCGACAGCGAGAGCGCCGGGGTCGCGGTCTTCGCCCAGGCGATCAGCTCGGGCTTGGGTGCGGGCGAGAAGCCGTAGAAATTGGGCTGGCTGTCGGGCGAGGTGAGCTGCAGCACCTTCAGGCCGTTCCGGCCGTCGGCGACATAGGCGAACAGCGAGGCGTTGGTGGTGCCGACGATCACGTCCTCGGCGTCGTTCATCTTCCCGTCGAACGTCACCTTGTCATAGAGCTTCGGCGCCAGCGGACGGGTGATGTCGACGATCGCCAGGCCTTCCTGCTTGGCCGCGACATAGGCGTAGGTGCGCGCCAGATAGACCCGCTGGGCATTGGCGAGCGGGACGGTGACGTCCGTCAGCACCGGGCGCTCCAGATGGGTCACGTCGACGAGCTGCAGGCCCTTGGCCGTGGTCACCCACAGATAGCGGAACTGCAGCGCCGAGGCACGGGCGTCTTCCAGCGGGATGGTCGCCGCCAGCTTGGGCGCCTTGGGGTCGCTGATGTCGACGACCACCAGGCCCACATCGGCGGTGATATAGGCATAGTTGCCGCCGAGGGTGATGTGCCGCGCGCCCTTCAGGACGTTACCCTCGTTCCAGGTGACGGTGCGCTTCAGGAAGTTGTTGCGCGGCTCGCCGTCGGCCAGCGTCTCGACATTGACGACGATCAGGCCTTCCACCGAGTCGGTGATGAAGACGTAGCGATAGATCTCGCCCATCTTCTGCTCTTCGTTCTGCGGATAATATTTGATGATGTGATCGTTGCGCTCGGTCGAGATGTTCTGGTCGGTCGGCAGCGCCATGCAGGTCGCGTTCTTCGACTTGATGCGCGTGTTGTGACCGATCGGCGAGAAGGGCGCGGTGATGATCCGCTGCGAGGTGCCCTTGTTGGCGATCGACGCGACGTCATAGACCTCGAAGCCGCCCTTGCCCTCGGCGACGAACAGATATTCGCCGCGCAACTGCACGCAGCGGGCGGCGCCGCCGGTGGGGTGGGTGGTGTTGGCGAATTCCTCCAGCGAGTCCGGCTCGCCCGACAGCTTCTTGTCGAAGCGCGTGCCGCGCACCCACTCGATCAACTCGCGGTTGTGGCCGAGATGCTGCTTGTACCAGTCGGGATAGGCATATTTGTGGAGGAAGGAGCCGATCACCGCCTGGGGTTCGCTCCACTCGGTCACGCGGATCGCCTCGATGCCCTTCTCCAGGCCGGTCCAGGCGTTCATACCCACGAAGTTGACGAAGTTGGTGCCCAGCAGGTTGAGCTGCGCCATGATCGCGTTGTTGTCGTCCTGTTGCGACAGGTGGCAGTCGGTGCACTTCTTGGTCTCGGTCTTGCGGACCGTGTGTGGGAAGTGCGGGGCGAAGGCCTGGCTCGAGAAGCCGGCCGACGAGATCGGCGGCTGCTGGATGTAGATCCGCTCGCGGTTGATGTTGGTCGACGACAGCACCAGCGCCGATGTCGACCGGATCGGGGCGATGATGTTGCCCTTGGTCGTCTGGTGGATGCCGATCTGGAACATCTCGTCGCGCGCGACCTGCGGGTTGTAGGTCGCGAAGTTGCGGGTCTCGATGCCGTCATATTTGTGGCTCGAGGTCTTCCAGTTCGCCTCGATCGGCAGGTGGCAGCCGCCGCACGACGTGGTCCAGGACAGGTGGCAGGTGAAGCAGGCCATCTTGTCCATGTTGTGCGCACGCTCGTCGGGCGCGACGCCGGGGCCCCAGTCGAACTTGCCGGTCTCGACGCCCGTCTTGCCCATCAGCTTGGCGCGAGCCGCGAGCGGGTTGAAGTGGGCGCTGGCCCGATCGACCGATTCCTTGACCAGCGAGACCTTCCACTCGATCGACGGGTCGACGATCGAGCGCTGGATCAGCACGCGTTCGCCGGCGGCATCGGTGGTCCATTCGAAGCGGCGCTTGCCGTCCTGGTTGCGCAGCAGCGACAGGTCGGTGCCGCCCGGAGGCGCGGCGGGGCCCGAGGTGCGCAGGGTCGGGAAGGCGTCGGGGGTGCCGTGGCAGTCCTTGCAGCCGATCTCGACGGCGTTGGCGACCTCGCCATAGAGCAGGCCGTTGCCATGGCTGTCCTGCGCGAAGTGGCAGTCGGCGCACTGCAGGCCCTTTTCGGCATGGATGTCCATCATGTGGACCGCCTTGCCCTTCTGTTCGCCGACGGGGGCGAATTCGGGCATGCCGTTCTTGCGGAACTTCTCGGGGTCGTCGGGCGAGACGATGTTGCCTGCCGCGTCGAGCAGATTGCCCTCGCGGTCGCGCTTGTAGATTGCGCGGAAGTTCCAGCCATGGCCGTGATAATCGGCGAACTGGGTGTCCTTCGCCTTCGGGTTCACATCGTCATAGACGTTGCGCAGGAAGTCGAGGTCGGCCCATTTGCCGATCGCGGCGGCGGCCTCCGGGTTGCGGTCGAGCACGGCGTGGCGCTCGGCGATCGTCGGGTTCTTCTGCTTCTCGGGCCACATCAGCGGCGCGTCGGACTCATAGTCCCACATCGTGTAGCCGAGATAGCTGTTGAGGAAGATGTTGGGCTGGTGCATGTGGCAGTTCATGCACTGCGCGGTCGGGATCGCCTTGGTGAAGGCGTGCTGGATCGGGTGGCCCTTCTCCTTCATCCCGCCCACCGGATGGCCGGACAGCTTGGACTTGCCATGGTCGGTCGCGCGGTCATGCTCGGGCGAGGGCGGGCCGTGGCTCTCGGTGGCGTGTCCGCCACCGCCATGCGCGCCGCCCTGGCCCTGCAGCTTGTCCTTGATCGTCGGGTCGACCGTCGCGGTCTGCCCGTCGCGGCCGAACTTGGCGTAGATCAGGCTGTGGGTCGGTTCGCGGTCGTTTGCATAGACGACGTGGCAGCCCGCGCAGCCCGAATTGCGATAGTCGCCGGGCTGGTCGTTGGTGCCCATGAACCACATGAACGGGTCGTTGAGGCGGGTCTTGTGGATGTTGAGCACCGGGATCGCGACGCGCAGGCCGGTGCCGGGGCCGCGGTTCGACTGCTTCAGATCGGGGCGGCCCGGCTCTTCCAGGCGCTGGATGCTGCCGGTCGAGTTGGGCAGGCCGATCTCGGCGAAGGTGCTGTTGATCGTGCGGCCGCCGCGCTCGAACACGCGGAAGATGTCGCCCGGCGGCAGGATGTGCCAGGTCGGCAGCGGATACATGACGGGCAGGGCGCCGCGCGCCTGCTGCTCGGGGGTGACGCTGCCCGGAGGCGCGCCCGGCGACTTGATCTGCGCGGGCTCGCCCTTCGCGGTATAGGCCTCGCCGAAGATGTAGTTCTTGTAGGGGACGATGCCGTTATTATAGGCGCCGCCGCCCCACAGCATCGCGCCGGTCGACATCAGCGAGCGCTCGGCCGCCTCGATGATCTGCATGTGGCAGGCGCCGCAGGCCTGCCGCGCGACGCGATAGTCCGACGGGTTCACGAAGCGGATATATTCGGGGCTCTCGCGGTTCAGCAGCGTGTAGCTGCGCTCCGGATTGGCCGAGGACGGCCAGTTCCAGCTGTGCGGGTATTTGGGCAGGACATGCGCCTCGTCGCGCGCGGCGACATAGGACGGGTCGCTCGACGCGAGGCCCGCGGGCACGCTGATCTTGCCGTTGCCGCCATGGCAATCGACGCAGCCCAGCACCACCGCCTCGGTCTGGTGCATGGTCTTGCGGTCGGTGGCGGTATGGCAGGAGACGCAGCCCTGGTTCTTCGCATCGGCGACCGACCAGTCCTGGGTGCGGGGCGCGGCGGGCGCGACCACCTTCGAATAGTCGCGCGGAACCGGCTTTTCGCCTTCGGACGCGGGCGAGGGGCCCGAGGCGAGGATGGTGAGCGCCGCCGCCAGCGCCATCGCGCCACGGGCTGCCCATCGCATCGTCATCCTGGATCCCAGCATCCGCATTACGCCCTCAGAAGCTCAGGATCGCGTTGAAGAGGATCGAATAATAGCGATCATCCCCCCGCGAATTGGTGAAAAGGTCGGCAAAGCCCTTGCCGGGATCGAGCACCGCTCCCGACAGGCGGAACACCGCATTCTGCACCATCGACGGGCGCCAGATGATGGCCCCCGACAGGTCCCAGCCGATCGACTTGGGGATGCTGCCCTCGTTGCGCAGCTCGCGCAGCGTGGCGGTGTTCTCGAACCACAAATGGTTGAGATTGGTCGAGAAACGCAGCTGCGGCAGGATGTCGAAATCGGCACCCACACCCAGCAGCATCGTTCCCGGATTGTTGAAGTTCGACTGGCCCTGCTCCTTCGAAGTGCGCAGATCGTTGAGCAGGCCGTTGCGCGGCGAGATCGCTACGTTCACGCCGCCGCCGGCGAAGGGCACGGTCTGGCGGATCCAGTAGCTGGTGTCGGCACCCGCGAAGATCGGGTTCTCGAAGATCGCAGAGAAGCCGGTTTCCTTATTGTCCTTCGGCTTGCCGTCGCCGGTGGCGTAGAGGCCCGACAGCTTCAGACGCACCCAGTCGATGTCGTAGCTCAGTTCGGCCGCGGCGAAGAAGGCGCGGATTTTGGCCTTGCGCGAGGTGAAGAAGCTGTTCCGGTCCTCGCCCAGCGCGGCATAGCCGGTGGCCGACAGGTTGAAGCGCTTCACGCGGCCGTCGAGGCTGTAGCCGATATAATAGACGTCATATTCGCGCGGCCGCTGGTCGCCCAGCAGCGCGGGGCGCACCGGGAAGCCGTTATGATCCAGCTTGCGCTCGGTCTCGCGGTTGTAATTGGCGGTGACCGAGACGAGCGAGGTGAGGCCCGGCATCGGGAAGTCCTGCGCGAACAGGTTCGCGCTCAGGATATAGTCCTTGCGCGGCGTCTGGGTGATGTCGTTCAGGCCGCTGTTGGTGTCCTTGTCCAGCCGCCAGATCGCCTGGAGGTTGAACTGGTAGCGGTTGTTGTCGCGGTTGCCGAACAGGCGGACGCCGAGCTGGTTGTCCTGGAACAGGAAGCCGCGGAAGTCGAACTGGAAGGGCTGGATGCCGATGCGCAGCGAGTCGAAGTCGAAGCGGTCCGAGCGGTTGCCCAGATGCTTGTCGATGAACAGCTCCTGCACGCCCAGGAAGACGTCGGTACGGTGCGACGGCTTGGACGAGCGCACGTTGAGGACGCGGCGTTCCTCGACGTTCACATAGTTGACCTGATAGGCGAACAGCGCGCGATATTCGACGTCCGGCGGCTTGTAGGCGGTCGAGCCCTTGGTCAGGCCGAAGCCGAACAAGGCGGTCTGCACCGCGACGAGGCTCCTCTGGCGTCCGAAGGTGTCGATCGCACCCGGATTGGTGCTGGTCTGGTCGGCCACCGGCGTGGGGAAGGAGCGCGGCTCGACGATCGTGTCCGAGATCGCGTTGATGCCGAAGAACCAGTCGTCGCCGGTGATCGGGAGGAAGAAGGGCTTCTTCGCCAGGTCGATCGGACGGTCGGCCTTCAGCCCGTTCTGGTGATAAGGGTCGAACGGCGAATGGCAGACATTCTGGATGCCCACGAAGCCCTTGTCCGGGCACAGCGCCTTGGCGAGCCGCCAGCGATCGGGGATCGGGAATTCGTCGGTCGGGAAGGCTTCGGGTGGCGGCGCGCGGACGGCACCGGGATTGTTCTGGGTGACGGGCGCCGGCAGTTCGGTGACATAGCCGGGACGGCGGCGGCCATCGATCATCGGATCGTCCACCGTGGCGCCGGGCTCGACCGTGGCGGGCACGGCGAGCGGCGTCGGATCGGCCGGCGGCGCCTCGGCGGTGGGGGCGCTCTGCTCCGCCGCCGGAGCCGGGTCCGGAGCGGCCGAAGCCAGCGCCACCGCGTGCAGCAGGAGGGAGGAGAGCGCCGCTGCCATTATTTGCCGCCGCAGACGTCTTGGTCGGACGTATCGAGGAAGGGAGCGAAGGGACAGTTCACATAGCGCAGGCGGACGCCAGCGCCGATCGGCACGACGATCTGGTCGGCGCGGATCGCGGTCGGCGCGTTGCCGATCGAGCCGACGCGAAGCCCGGCATTATGGGTGCCGAGGAACGAGATCATGTCGTCCTGATCGATACCGTCGCCCGAAACGCCGAGGCCACCGATCAGCGTGTTGCCGCGATAGATCGGCACCGATCCGGGGAAGATCTGGATGCCGTTCTGCAGCCGGTTCTGTGCCTTGCCGGAGATATCGGGGCCGAAGGTGCAGCGCTGGCGGGTGTCGTCGGTCTGGGCGCCAAGGATGAAGCCGATATGCTGGGCGAGATTGGTGAAGATCAGCGCGCTCTGAAGGCCCGTCGAGAAGGGGCTCCATTCATTGAACGGGCGCGACAGCGGCCCATTGGGCTGGCCGACTTCGCCATCGGGGAAGAAGGGGCGCGACAGATTGCCGCCCGAGCGATCCGCGAAGGCGAATTTGCCGGTCAGCGCCGACGGGTCGTTCAGGAAGGTCCTGACCTTCTGGACGAAGGACTGGACGTCGGGCGACCCATTGCCGAGCAGTTCGCCGGCGGCGTGGCTGCCCGAGAAGAAGGCGGCGGTCCGCGCCTTCTGGATCGAAACGTCGCTGCCGAAGATCGGCGCGTCGGGCGAACGGTCCATGCCCAGGATCGAGCCATGGGTGTCGACCACCGTCATCGTCACCTGGGCGCGGCTGTCCAGTGGCTTGCGAATCTGGGCGCGGGCGCGGCTCATGATCTTGAAGGCTTCTTCGAGCAGCGCCTTGACCTCGGCCGCGGTAAGCGGGGTCGAGACGTCGGCGCCGTCGGTGCCGGCGCGGATCGGGTAGCGCGGATTGCCCGCGCCGTCGGTGAAGATGAAGGCGTCGGGATTGTCGATCGCCACCCCCGAGGCGCGCTCGGCGGCGGTCGCTGCCCGGATGCCAGAAGCCTCGGTGCCATAAGCGGTGCCGGCCAGCACGGTCGGCGTCGTGCCCTGGGCATAATAGCCATTGACCGACACCAGAATGCCGGCGCTGCCGTTCAGTGCGGAGAAGGCGCGGGCGCTGGCCGGGTTTGACTTGATGTCGCTGGGCTGGGCGTCGCTGTAGCGGAGCTGGACCACTGCCTGGATATTGTTGCCGCGGATCGCCTCGGGCGCCTCGAACCCGGTGATGCCGGCGAGCGCGATGATCTCGTCATCGTCCTTGTCGATATCGTCGATATTGGCGTCGAACCCGTAAAGCCCGTCGGACATGATGCCGATCCCGCCGACGGCGACGCCGTTCTTGTAGATCGGGAAGCCACCGGGATCGGCGGCCAGGCCCAGCGGCGAACGCTTGGGGCCGATGAAGGCGCCTGCACCGCCGGCAGCGCTGTAGCGCCGGCTGAAATCCGAGCAGGGGAGCTGGCTGAACTGCACGCCGAACAGCGGGCCGCCCGGCAGCATGTTATTGCCCGCGGGGAAATGCTCCTGGACGATGAAGCTCGCCGTCCGGGTGGAGAAGGCGTTTCCGCCCGAGGAGAGATAATCGCCGGTCACCGCCTTGGCGATCGCGGCGGCGACGAGCGGGTTGGCGTCGACATTGCCGGCCACCACCAGGCCTTCCACATCGGTCGGCGTCACGGTGCGGTTGGTGGTCTTGATCGTGAGCGTCGTCGGCGCGCCGTTCATCCTGAACACGGCAAGGACGTTACCGGGCCGATCGACGATCGCGATCACCGCCGGCTTGCCGCGTGCGGTGGCTTCCTCGATCGCCTGGGCGAGGATCTTCTGGACATCGGCGCTGGTCAGCGATTCCTGTGCCGGCACCGCATAGACCGGGGTCTGCGAGGGCGTCGGGGTAGGAGTGGGTGTCGGGGTCGAACCACCGCCACCGCCGCCGCACGAGGCCAGCAGGAAGGATACGCCAGTAAGCGCCGCTACAGCACGCGAGGCAAATGTCATTTGAGCGCCCTTATCGACGCCGCTGCCTGGCCCAGCGCCGACCGGAACTCGGCCGGGCGATAGGCATTGGCGTTGGCGACGGCCTTGTAAGCCCGATCGATCGCCCCCCTTGCATTGCGTGCGCGCTCCTCGCTCACCGCGCCTTCGCGGACCAGCGAGTTGAGCAGCGTGTCGACGGCCATCACCGCCTGTGCCGAGCCCGTATAGTCGGTCAGTCGGCTCGTGATCGCGGCGCTCGCGATCGCGTCGATCATCGCGAAGGTCTGGCCGCTGCCGAAGCTGGTGCCGCCCAGCGTGCCGGCGAGGCTGGCGGCGCTGGCGCTCAGCTTGCGCGCGGCGGCGACGGCGGGGCCGCGGCCCTGCGCCAGCGCGGCGTGGAAGGCGCGCGAGTCGGCATCGAACTTCGCCTTTTGCCCGGGGGCGGCTACCGAGGCCGCGGCGGACAGCATGATCATGTTCTCGTCGTTGAACGGCGGCATGCCCGACGGGATCGGACGGCCCGGATTGCCCAGCCAGTTCGCCCGGCCATTGGGGCCGTCGACGATCTGGCGGTGGCAGCTGTGGCAGTCGAAGAAATAGATTTCCGGGAAGATGCCGTCGCCGGCGAACTTCGGATTGGCGAACAGGTTGGTGACCCGGCTCACCGCCACCGCCTGGCCCACCGCCCACATCTGGGTGTTGTCGGTGCGGCGCTTGCGCTGGATGTAATCGGCGTCCTCGTCATGATGCTGCTGGAGCGACGAGAAGAGGTCGAGCTCGAAGGTGACGCGCGGATGGCCGGCGGCCATGATCCGGTGCGAGACGAACTGGCCGGGCTTGTCGCTGCCCAGGTGGCAGTCGAGACAGCGCTCGGCGCGGGCGCGTGGCTGATCGAGCGGGTAGAGGCCGCGCGACACGTTGATCGCGTGGGTCTGGCCCACTTCATAATGGGTGGTCACCCAGTTCTTGGAGCCGCCATGGCAGGCCTCGCAGCCGACGCCGTCGGTCTGCTGCCAGCGCGGGCCGCGGCCCTCATAGGCGGGGTCGGCGTGGCAGCCCAGGCATTCGGCAGCCGAGGTGGCCGGGCCGATGCCCATCTTGGCGGCGATCGCCTGGCCGCGCGCCGAACCGAGCACCGCGAAGGCGCGGCTGTGCGCGCCGGTGCGGCTTGACGCTTCCTGCCAGTGCAGGATCTCGTCCTGGCGGACGACCTTGCCGGTGGGTTCGCTGCGGCCATGGCAGGTCGACCCCGCGCAGGAGGCGACCCCCATGTGGATGTTGCCGGAGCTGGCGGATGCCGAGGCGGCCACGGCGCGTTGGGCCGTGCTCGTCATGGCGAGGAAAAGAAGGACCGCGCCAAGCGCTGCGGAGCCGATCACTCCACAGACGAAGGACAGTCTGCCCGAGACCTTACCCCCCAATTCGGCGCTCCCTCAATGCCGATCCCTTCGTTATGCCACTTTGCCCCTGGGCGATAACGAACGACAGTATTTAGCCACTATAACGGCACAAGTGCAATCAATCAAAGCCGTTAGACGCTACGGCGTCTGATGACGAGATTGCGGATCTCGGTCATGTCCTCCATCGCGAACTTGATCCCCTCGCGGCCGAGCCCGGAATCCTTGACTCCGCCGTAGGGCATGTTGTCCACGCGATAGCTCGGCACGTCGTTGACGACGACGCCGCCGACGTCGAGATCGTCCCACGCATCGAGGATCTTGAAGATGTCGCGCGTGAAGATTCCGGCCTGCAGGCCGAATTTCGAATCGTTCACGATATGAAGCGCCTCATGCCAGTCGCTGAAGCGAATCAGGAAGGCGACCGGGCCGAAGGCCTCCTCGATGTTGATCTTGGTGTTGCGATCGACATTCTCGAGCAGGGTCGCCTCGAGCATCGCGCCCTCGCGCTTGCCGCCGCACAGCAAGGTGGCGCCCTTTCCGATCGCCTCCTGCACCCAGCCGTCGAGACGCTCGGCCTCCTTCACGTCGATCATCGGGCCGACGAAGGTCTTCTCGTCATGCGGGCTGCCGGCGATCAGGCCGGCGGTGCGCTTGACCAGCTTGGCCTTGAACGCATCATAGACCTGGTCGTGGACCAGGATGCGCTGCACGCCGATGCACGACTGGCCCGACTGGTAGAAGGCGCCGAACACGGTGCGCTCGACGGCGTCGTCGAGGTCGGCGTCATGGTCGATCACGACCGCGGCGTTGCCGCCCAGTTCCAGCACGACCTTCTTCTTGCCCGAGCGCGCCTTCAGGTCCCAGCCCACATCGGGCGAGCCGGTGAAGGAGAGGAGCTTGAGGCGATCGTCGGTGGTGAACAGGTCGGCACCGTCGCGCGAGGCGGGCAGGATCGAGAAGGCGCCCTTGGGCAGGTTGGTCTCGGCCAGCACCTCGCCCATGATGATCGCGCCCAGCGGGGTGCGGCTCGCCGGCTTCATCACGAAGGGGCAGCCCACCGCAATCGCCGGGGCGATCTTGTGCGCGGCCAGGTTCAGCGGGAAGTTGAACGGCGAGATGAACGAGCAGGGGCCGATCGGCACCCGCTTCCAGATGCCCTGATAGCCCTTTGCGCGGGGGCTGATGTCCAGCGGCTGCACCTCGCCGGTCATCCGCACCGATTCCTCGGCGGCGATCCGGAAGGTGTCGATCAGGCGGCCGACCTCGCCGCGCGAGTCGTTGATCGGCTTGCCCGCCTCGACGCACAGCGCATAGGCCAGCTCGTCCTTGCGCTCCGTGAAGCGATTCACGCAATGCTGCAGGACGGCCTGGCGCTCATAGGCCGGCATCTTCGCCATCGGCTCGGCAGCCTTGACGGTCCAGGCAATGCCCTCGTCGATCGTCTTGGCATCCGCCAGCGCCACCAGCGTCGCGACCTCGCCGGTGTATTTGTCGGTCACCTTCAGGTCGGTGTTGGGCTGCCGCGCTTCGTTGGCAACGTAGAGCGGGTATTTGTCCTTGAGCTTCATCACAATCCGTCCATTTGATCTGCCAGCTGGGCAGGGGCCCATCGCTTCGTCACGATTGTGGCCCCCGCCGCGGCAGGGACGACGCCTTACGAGACCTGCTTGCTCAGCGTCTTGATGTCCTTGTTGAGGATCTGGTCGTTTTCCGAATAGTCGACCGGGCAGTCGATCAGGTGGACGCCCGGCGTGTCGAGGCAGTGCTTGAGCAGCTCGGTCAGATGCTCGGCGCTCTCGACCCGGTGACCATGCGCGCCATAGGCTTCGGCATATTTCACGAAGTCGGGATTATTATAGGTCAGGCCCCAATCCTCGAAGCCCATGTTCGCCTGCTTCCAGCGGATCATGCCGTAGGAATTGTCGTTCAGGATCAGCACGGTGATGTTGAGGCCGAGGCGCACCGCGGTCTCCATCTCCTGGCTGTTCATCATGAAGCCGCCGTCGCCGCAGATCGCCATGATCTTGCGGTCGGGATAGACCATCGCCGAGGCCATCGCCGAGGGCAGGCCCGCGCCCATGGTGGCGAGCGCGTTGTCGAGCAGCACGGTGTTCTGCTGGCGCGCCGGATAGTTGCGCGCGAACCAGATCTTGTAGACGCCGTTGTCGAGGCAGATGATGCCGTCCGCCGGCATCGCCTTGCGGACCTCGCGGACGAGGTGCGGCGGGAAGATCGGGAAGCGGGTGTCGCCTTCCAGCGACTGGGTGTGGTCCACCTCGGCGGCGCGCGCCTTGTGCATGAAGTCGAAGTTCCAGCGGCCCGAGGGGACGATGTCCTTCTGCATCTTCCAGATCGCGTTGGCGATATCGCCGATCACCTCGACCTGCGGGAAGTAGACCGGGTCGACCTCGGCGGTCCGGGTGCTGACGTGGATCACCGGGGTGCCGCCGTTCTTCATGAAGAAGGGGGGCTTCTCGATCACGTCATGGCCGACGTTGATGATCAGGTCGGCATGCTCGATCGAGCGGTGGACGAAGTCGCCCGCCGACAGCGCGGCGCAGCCGAGGAATTTCGGATGGGTCTCGTCGATCACGCCCTTGCCGAGCTGGGTGGTGACGAAGGGGATGCCGGTCTTCTCGATGAACTGGAGCAGCATCCGGCCGGTCTGCTTGCGATTGCCGCCGGCACCGATGACGAGGATCGGCGTCTTGGCGTCCTCGATCATCTTCACCGCGGCGCGCACGGCCTTGTCCTCCGCTTCGGGGCGGCGGGCCAGCGACGGCTTCAGCGGCGTCGAGTCGGTTTTCTCTTCCGCGATGTCCTCGGGAAACTCGATATGGGTGGCGCCGGGCTTCTCTTCCTCGGCCAGGCGATAGGCCTCGCGCACGCGGCTCGGGATGTTGTCCGCCGAGGCGAGCTGATGGGTGAACTTGGTGATCGGCTTCATCATCTCGACGACTTCGAGAATCTGGAAGCGGCCCTGCTTGGACTTCTTGATCGGCTTCTGGCCGGTGACCATCAGGATCGGCATGCCGCCGAGCTGCGCATAGGCGGCGGCGGTCACGAAATTGGTGGCACCCGGGCCCAGCGTCGCCATGCACACGCCGGTCTTGCCGGTGTGGCGGCCATAGGTCGCAGCCATGAAGCCGGCGCCCTGCTCGTGGCGGGTGAGGATCAGCTTGATCTTCTTGGAGCGGGACAGGCTGTCGAGCATGTCCAGATTTTCTTCGCCTGGAACGCCGAAGATATATTCGCAGCCCTCTTCCTCGAGGCATTGAATAAAGAGATCGGATGCCTTGGTGCCCATTTTATCGCTCCCCTACGCTCCGCGCCCCTGCCGCGGTTACCCAAGATGGGGGAGTGCTATGTCATTTCCGCGACGTCGAACAGGTCTTTTTTACAATCCCTTGCGGATCGGTTCGGCCCCGTCGGCTCAAAGATCGAGAATCCAATCCCAGCGCATCGTTCCACCGCCGTCCATCACCGCGACCCCGCGTTCCGCAAGGGAATCGCGAAGCCTGTCCGACGCCGCATAATCCTTCGCGGCGCGCACCGCCTGGCGTTCCTCGATCAGCGCCTCGATCTCCGCTTCCTCGATCCGGGCGTCGGCGGGGCGCAGGCGCAGGTCGATCCGCCGCACCGTCATAAGGTCCAGGCCCAACGCCAGGTCCATGCTCGCCACCAGGCGCAGTTTCTCGTCGGCGGGGATCGCCTTGTCGGCCAGCGCCTGCTCCAGCAGCGGCAGCGCCTGCGGCACCATCAGGTCGGCCGACAGCGCCTCGTCATACTGGTCGATCAGCGCCTTGGCCTTGGCGCCGAGGTCCGCCTCGATCACCGCGCGCTGATAGGCGAAGGCGGCGCCCTTGGTCGCGCGCGCCTCGCCCACCAGGCGCAGCCAGTCGGCGTCGCCGGCCTTGTCGCGCAGCGCCTCGGCCGCGATCACGATCCGGCTCAGGCGAGTCAGCGCCGCCGACAGCGCCTCGGGCGAGAATTCCAGTTCCGAGCGGTAATGCGCCGACAGGCACAGCAGCCGATAGGCGAGGGGATGGACTCCCTTGTCGGTGACGCTCTTCAGCGTTGCGAAGCCGCCCTTGGACTTCGACATCTTGCCGCCGCGATCGACCAGGAAATTATTGTGCATCCAGAAATTGGCGCCGGAATCGCCTGTGCCCGTGAAGGCCTGGTTCTGGGCGATCTCGTTGCAATGGTGGATCTCGCGATGGTCGATCCCGCCGGTGTGGATGTCGAAGCGGGTGCCCAGATATTTCATGCTCATCACCGAGCATTCGAGGTGCCAGCCCGGCGCGCCGGGGCCCCAGGGCGACATCCATTCCATCTGGCGCTGCTCGCCATCGGCCGAGCGGCGCCACAGCGCGAAGTCGGCGGCGTTGCGCTTGCCTTCCACCTCGGCGATGCGGCCCACCGTTTCGTCGGGCCGGGTGCCGGCGAGGCGGCCATAATCGGGCACCTTCGAGGTGTCGAAATAGAGGCCGCTGTCCAGCTCATAGCTGGCGCCGCCATCCTCGATCCGCCGGGCGAAGGCGATCATGTCCTGGATATGGTCGGTCGCCACGCTCCAGATGGTGGGCGAGATGATGTTGAGCGCGGCGAGGTCGGCCTTGAACGCGTCGGTGTAGAAGGCGGCGATCTCCCAGATCGTCTTGGCGGCCTTCTTCGCCGCCGCCTCCATCTTGTCGTCGCCCTCGTCGGCGTCGGAGGTCAGGTGGCCGACATCGGTGATGTTGATCACGTGATTGACCGGCCAGCCCTTCCAGTTGAGCGTCCGGCGCAAGGTGTCGGTGAACACATAGGCGCGCAGATTGCCGAGATGGGCGAAA
Organism: uncultured Sphingomonadaceae bacterium; assembly: GCA_963540925.1. Lineage (GTDB taxonomy): Bacteria > Pseudomonadota > Alphaproteobacteria > Sphingomonadales > Sphingomonadaceae > Rhizorhabdus. Next base: position 40,221 of record CAUTRN010000036.1, on the reverse strand, counting down.
TTATAGACCGTCGGCCCGCAGCTGTAGAGGCGCGCCATCGTCGGATCGATCGGGGCGAATTCGCGGGTCGATCGGGTCAGGCTGTCGAACAGCATCAGCGGCGTGCCGGAGGGGAGCGTGTCGGTCATGCGCCGCTCATTATCCCCTGGGCGGCAAAGGACAAGGGGTCAGCGGAAGGCGAGGATCGCCGCCGCCTGGGTTTCGATCCCGCCCTGTCCGCTATCGGTCAGCGCCACCCTCTCCACCACCATCGTCCGTTCGGACAGGATCAGGCAGGCGAAGCTGCCTTGCGGATCGATCGCCAGCGCGCATTGCCCGCGCCATGGCTTGCCGCCCGCATCGCGCCCTTCGACGACGATCTCCAGCGTCGTCGCGCGATCGGCGCGGCCACGCCAGATCAGGCAGGGGCGGCCTAGCGGCCCGTCTCCAGCCAGGTCCTGCCGGCCCGGAATCGCGAGCGCGGTGAGATCGGCGACCGGCATCAGGGCCAGCGCGCCGCGGATATCCTCGATCGCCTCGTCGGCGAGGCAGGGGGCGCCGTGGAGCGCGGCATGGCCCGTGTCGATCGCAAGGCGAACCTCGTCGGCCGGCAGCGCCTTGTGCAGCCGGGTCCAGGCCCGGGTCACGGCCTTCTGCCAGGCGGCGCTCGGGGTCAGTTCGGACTGGGCCGACCAGGGTGCATGGACCGACAGGCGGCGCGGGCGGGCCGCGGTCTCGGCGATGGCGCGGCGCAGGGCCGGCGCCATCGCCGCCAGGCTGTCGTCATGCACCGGCGTCTCGAACCGGTCGAAATCGGCCAGGGTCTTGCCGGTGCCGCCGTCGGATTGGCCGCGGGCGATCTTCTCGGCGAATTCGGCGCGCGACTTGGTGAAATAATGATTGATCCGCATGTCGGTGGCGATCGGCCGGGGCTGGATCCAGCGTTCGGCCGCGGGCTGGCCGGCGCTGTCGACGGTGCGTCCCGATCGCGTCTCGCAATGATGCACGCCGACGAAGGTCACCGCTTCGGGGCGGACGATCGGCTTGGTCTGGGCGTGCGGCTCGGCGCCGCGGTGGACATAATTCTCGATGACGAGGCCCTCCGGCTTCGCGTCATGGCCCGAACTGCCGAAATGGACCCAGGGTAGCAGCATCTGGTCCACCGCCGGGTCGAGCGCGCGCAGCCGGTCGGGGATCGACTGGCCCGCCGGAGGCTGGATGAACTCGTCGACGTCGATGATCGTCATCCACGCGCTGTCGCGCCCGAAGATGTGGATCGCATGGTTATAGGCGGAGAGCTGGCCGGGATATTCAGGCCAGTGGATCAGGGTCGCGCGGCCCTGGATCAGATAATCGGCCAGTACCTCCCAGGGGCGGTCGCTGCTGCCATTGTCGTAGACATAGACATGCTCGACCCCCTGCAGCAGGTGATATTCGATCCACTCCGCCAGATAGGGGGCCTCGTCCTTGATGATCACGGTCGCGGTCAGGAAGAAACGCTGGCTGGGCATGGATCGGCAACAGGTCCGTGCGGCGAAGGGAAGGGTGTCGCTATGCCCCGGCGGCCGGAGCCGGTCCACAAAGACTTTCCGTAGCGGCTGCTACAGGCGGTGCGGCGGACAAAGAAGAAGGCCGGCGAGTTGCCCCGCCGGCCTTTCTCCAAATCGGATCGCGTGGATCAGCCCTGGGTCTTGGCGGGCGTCGCCGCCTCCAGCACCAGGTCGAGCTGGGCGTTGCAGCCGCCGGCGATCAGCGACTGGGCGACGCCCTGCACGTCGGCGGTGGCGGGCTTCACCACCACGAACTTCAGCGCGGTCGGCGCCTTGGCGCCTTCCCAGCTCAGCTTGAACTGGCTGCCGTCGGTGATCGGTACGCTGGCGGGCCACATCGCGGTCGACTGGCCGGCGGCCAGGTCGATCGTGCCGCTGGTGCCGTCGGCCTTGGCGATGCTGATCGTCGCGGCGCTGGCGGCGTCGGGGCGCCACACGGTGACGTTCGCGGTCTCGGCGACGCACATGTTCGAGCTGCGGGTCACGTCGACATACCAGGGGTTCGGGACCTTGCCGGCATTCTTGTCGATGCCGCTGGCGCTGCGCACCGCCCCGATGCGGGCCTTGCGCTCGCCGCCACCCGCGACCAGCGCGCCCAGGGTCGAGCCGGTGTTGGCCGAGGCCACAGCCGAGGCGCCGGCGGTGAAGGTGCCCGGACCGCTGAGGGTGCGGGTGCCCTTGCCGTCGAGCAGGACGATGCTGTCGCCCGCCTTCAGGGTGATCTTGGCATCGTCGGTCAGGGTCTTGCCGGCCGGATAGGCCTTGGCCGAGGGACCCGCCGAGCGGACGACCAGCGGTGCCGCAGCGGCACTGCCCGCCAGCATCACGCCCACAAGTGCCGCGATCATCGCCTGCGGCCGGCCTTTATTTGTCCAGAGCACTAAAACCTCCCGGTCCAACCTCACGAAGGCGTTCTACCAGATTGGCAAGCGCCTTATCATCAGGATTCTGTGTGGCCATCGCTTCGAATTCGGCCAGAGCACTTTCGTCTCCTGCATCGAATCTACGGAAGATGTCCGTGAACTGTTGCACGGACTGATCCGAAAAATGCAGGACGGGTTCGAAAACTTCCATCGGGGTCGATCGGCCCGACACGGTGATGCGCCCGACAGGGCGGAAAGCCGTGAGTTTCGATCGCTCGACGACCGTGTCGCTGACCAGCGTCTTGGTCTTGAGATATTTGTTGGCGCCTTCCAGCCGCGACGCGGTGTTCATCGAGTCGCCGAGCGCGGTGTACTGGATGCGGCCCTCGCCGCCGAAATTGCCGACGATCGCCTCGCCGAAATGGACGCCCACCCGGGTGACGCCGATCGGCGGAACCCCCTCGGGCGCCTCGCGGCGGAATTTCTCGCCCGCCTCGTACATCGCCACCGCGCATTTCACCGCGCGCTCGCAATCGTCCGGCCGGCTGATCGGTGCGCCCCAGAAGGCGACGATCGCGTCGCCGACGAACTTGTCGATCGTGCCGCCATATTCGAGCACCGTCTCCGACAGCACGTCGAGATATTTGTTGAGCAGGAAGGCCACCATTTCCGGCTCGATCTGGTGGCTGAGCTTGGTGAAGCCCTCCAGGTCGCTGAACAGCGCGTAGATCTCGCGCTTCTCGCCGTGCAGCTGCAGCCGCTCGGGGTTCTTCATGATGTCCTTCGCGATGTCGCCGGGCAGATATTTGCCGAGCGCCGACTGGGCGAAGTTGCGCTGCTCCGAACCGATGCCGCGCGCGGCGGTGCCGACCGCGGAATAGGCGAAGATCCAGCCGATCAGCCAGCCGAACACCGGCAGCCCCTGGGTGTCGACCCCGTTGAACTGCCAGACGAAGGGCACCGCGACGACAGCGCCGAGCTGGACGAGCAGCAGCAGGCTGAGCTTCCAGACATTGAGGTGCGACATGGCGGTGAGCGCGCCGAGCAGCACCACGCCGATCGCGATCAGCCACAGACCCCAGCCGGGGATCGCCTTGAACATGAAGCGGTCGAGCATCTGCGCCAGCATCGTGGCGTGGATCTCCAGGCCGATCGTCGTCTCGCCGACGAGCTGGGTGACGGGGTCCTTCATCCGCGAGGCGGGGGTCTGGAACTGGTCGACGTCGGGGATATTGCCGCCGATCAGCACGTAGCGGCCCTCGATCTGCGGCTTGAGGGCTTCGGTCAGATCGGGGTTGGCGATCAGTTCCACCGGCAGCTTGACGAACACCGGCCGTTCATAGTCGACGGGCAGGCGATAGCGGATCGACCCGTGGTGATCGCGATATTCGGTGAAGCCGCCCGTGAGCGAGTTGGCCATCAGCGGCGGTAGTTCGCGGGGCTGGTCGGGCCAGCTCCGCATCACGTCGTCCTGGTCTGCCGTCACCCGGATGCTGGTGAAATGCACGTTGCCGGGCTTGGTCTGCTTCTGGAAGTCGCGGAGGAAATTCTCCTGATCCAGCGTCATGTACGCCTTGTTCGTCGCATGGGTCGCCAGACCGAGATAGGTCGGCGTCTTCATCCCGCGAAAGGCGTCGATGAGCTGCTGGTCTTCGGGCGTGGGCTGGTCGACGAGAATATCGATGCCGATCGCCTTGGGGTTCATCTTGTCGAGCTGGGTGAGGGCTTTGGCCAGCATCGAACGATCGAGCGGCGAGCGACGCCCGGTCAGGCGCAGCGTTTCCTCGTTGAAGGTGACCATAACGATCCGCTGATCGGTCTCGACATGCGGCGCCGCGAGCAGCGAACGAACGTCATAGAGCACGCGCTCGACATCGCGGGCGAGCATGATGTTCCAGCTCGAGCGCGCGAACAGCAGGCCCAGCACGATGAACAGCGCGGTGATGACAAGGCGGGTCGGCCCGATCTGCTTGATCGTCTTGCGCGCCGTCGGTCCGAAATCCCGGATGCGCGCGCTCAGCGACGCGGCTCCCCCGTTCTCCGCCATTCAACATCCCCCGTACGTCCCCCGCCGACGATATGAACCGATCGGCGGCCTATGGGAAGCACCGACTTTACTTGCAATCGGGTTAAGAGGCGGGCAGGGTTCGCGATCTGTTCCAAAGGAATTTCGATGTCGCCGCTGATTGCCTTCGCTCTCCCCCTGTGCCTGCTTCTCGGCCTCGTCGTCGGCTGGTGGCTGCGCGGGCGGACGTCGGCGGGCGGCGCGGCGGAAGCGGCGGAGCTTCGCAAGCAGCTCGACGTTTCGCGCGACGCGCTCGGCCGGTCGGAGATCGAGCGCTCGGGCATGCTCGCCGAGCGGCAGGCGCGGACCGAGGCGTTCGAGGCGCAGATCCGCCAGCTCCAGGAGGCGCGCGAGCAGCTGTCGGCGCAGTTCGCCGAGGTCGGCGGCCGACTGCTCGACCAGGCCCAGCGCCAGTTCCTCGAACGCGCCGACCAGCGCTTCCACCAGGCGGGCGAGAAGAGCGAGGCGCAGCTCAAGGCGCTGCTCACCCCGGTCGAGTCGACCCTCAAGCGCTATGAGGAAGGGCTCCAGCGGGTCGAGAAGGAGCGGGTCGACAGCTATGCCGGCCTGCGCGAGGCGGTCGAACTCGTCCGCCAGGGCCAGGGCCAGGTGCGCGACGAGGCGGCCAAGCTGGTCAACGCGCTGCGCGCCAGCCCCAAGGCGCGCGGCCGCTGGGGCGAACAGTCGCTGCGCAACGTGCTCGAACAGGCGGGCCTCTCTCCCTATGCCGATTTCGCCACCGAAGTTTCGGTCGACACCGAGGACGGGCGGCTGCGCCCCGACGTGATCGTCGCCATGCCCGGCGGGCGCCGGCTGATCATCGACGCGAAATGCTCGCTCAACGCCTATCTCGACGCGAGCGAGGAGGTGGACGAGGCGGTCCGCGCGACCCTGCTCAAGGCGCATGCGACGGCGCTGCGCGGCCATGCCAACCAGCTCGGCCAGAAAAGCTATTGGGACCGCTTCGGCGAGGCGGCCGACTATGTGGTGATGTACATCCCCGGCGAGCATTTCCTGTCGGCGGCGATGGAGCAGGACCCCGAGCTGTGGGACTGGGCGCACCAGCGCCGCGTGCTGATCGCCACCCCGATCAACCTGGTCGCGCTCGCCCGCACCGTCGCCAGCGTCTGGCGGCAGGAGAAGATGGCCGAGGAAGCACGGGCGATCGGCCGGCTCGGCAAGGAGATGTACGAGCGGCTGTCGACCGCGGCGGGGCACCTCCGTCGGGTCGGCGGCGGGCTCAACAGCGCGGTCGAGAATTACAACAAATTCGTGTCGAGCTTCGAGAGCCGGGTGCTCGTCACGGGGCGCAAATTCGCCGATCTCAACATCGAGACCGGCGACAAGGCGATCGACGAACTCCCCGCGATCGAGACCCGCGCGAGCGAGCCGGCGGTGGAACCCGTCGCCGAACTGCTGGTGCCGGCGCCGGAGGATGCGGCGAAGGGACTGCCGAACTGAACCATCCCTCCCCAATTCCCGTCATGCCAGCGAAGGCTGGCATCTCAGGAGAGGCGCGGTTCGATCATCTCACGAGATGCCAGCCTTCGCTGGCATGACGGAAGTGATGTGGAAGACGGGGAGGGGGCTTGCCGATCCGTCCGATCACCCCCAACTCCGCCTCACCCAATGAGAGGAGCACATCATGGCCGACCTGTCCGCTTTCCCGATCACGAAGCGCTGGCCGGCGGCGCATCCCGATCGCATCCAACTCTATTCGCTCAACACGCCCAATGGCGTGAAAGCGTCGATCATGCTGGAGGAGACGGGGCTCCCCTATGAGCCGCACCTCGTCGACATCACCGACAATCAGAGCCATCTGCCCGAATTCCTGTCGCTCAACCCGAACGGCAAGATCCCGGCGATCCTCGATCCCGAGGGCCCCGGCGGCAAGCCGATCGCGCTGTTCGAGTCCGGCGCGATCCTGATCTACCTGGCCGACAAGTCGGGCAAGTTCATCGCCGACGATCCCGCGCTCCGCTACGAGACGATCCAGTGGGTGTTCTTCCAGAATGCCGGGATCGGGCCGATGTTCGGCCAGGTCGGCTTCTTCAACAAATTCGCCGGCAAGGACTATGAGGATAAGCGCCCGCTCCAGCGCTACGTCGCCGAGGCGAAGCGGTTGCTGGGCGTGCTCGACGGCCGCCTCGAAGGGCGCAAGTGGATCATGGGCACCGACTACAGCATCGCCGACATCTCCACCTTGGGCTGGATCCGCAACCTGATCACCTTCTACGAGGCGCGCGACCTCGTCGATTTCGACAGCCTGAAGAACGTCCCGGCCTGGCTGGAGCGCGGGCTGGCGCGTCCGGCGGTGCAGCGGGGGCTGGAGATTCCGAAGCGGCCCTGATCCCGGCCGATCTTGCATTTCCCGCAATGAACTAAGCGGCATATCTCCTTGAGACGCACGACTTTATGCGACACCTCTGCGGTAGAAACCAAAGGGGGATATCGCATGAAGAAGATCCTGTCCGGGGCCATGGCGCTCGCGCTCGCATCGGTTCTCGCTCCGGCGACGGCGCAGGCGGCGGAGACGACTTTCTCGGCGCCGACCGCGCAGGACCCCGTCTCGCGCATGTTCGTGTGGTGGAACGCGGCGTTCAAGGATCCGAACGGCTTCACGCCCGAGGCGTTCGGCCGCTATTTCACCGAGGATGCGGTGATGCGGATCAACGGCACCAACCGGGCCAAGGGCCTGGTCGACCTCGCCGCGCGCTTCCGCATGATCCAGGGCAAGGTCCAGGCGGTCGAGATCAAGGTGCCGTTCGTCGAGGCCTTCTCGTCGCCCGACGGATCGAAGGTGTTCACCTATCATCTCGAAGAAGGCACCGAGAATGGCAAGATCAGCCATTCGATGGTGATGGGCTATGCCGAGATCCGCGACGGCAAGATCGCGCTGGTCAATTTCCTGAGCATGGAAGGCCAGCCCGGCCCGATCGCCGGGAAATAAGTCCTAGAAGTCGACCGACATCCGCGCCGTCAGCCGCGCGCCGCCATCGCGGGCGAGCGCGGGGTTGGCGGGCTTATGGCCGCCGAACGTGTCGGTATAGCTCAGGCCGATGCGCAGCGGGCCGGTGACATGGTCAACGCCCAGCCCGAAATCGTTGTAAGTGCCGCGCGGGCGCAGCCGTGCCGAGCGGATCGCATCGTCGCTGCCGCCGCTCGACCGGCCGATATGGCCGCGCAGGCTGAACGGGGTGCCGACGATCGCCGCCGAGGCGCTGGCCGCCAAGTAGAGATTGTCGCCGCCGATCGCATGCTGCGACGGCGCGTAGAGGCCGTAGATCGCCAGTTCGACGGGGCCCAATAGCGTGCTCGCGCCGGCGCCCAGTTCGACATAGTTCAGCCGGCCATTCCCGCCCGCGAAGGCGTGATGGACGATCTGCGCATCGGCCGAGATCGGCCCGAAGCTGTGGCGGTAGACCAGTGCGCTGTCGATCACGGCGTCGGCGTCGCCATGGCGCGCGCTGCCGCGCAGGCTGGTGGCCGCCAGCGACACGTCGAAACCCGCTGGCAAGCTCAGTCCGCCACGCGCCTGCGCCGCCGGACGGCCGTCGCTCCAGCTCAGCCCGCGACGACGTTCGTCGCTGGCGATCGAGACGGAGAGCGAGGGCGACCAGTCGGCCGCGCGCAGCGGCGCGGGCAAGGCGGCGAGGACAATCCCCGCCACCGCTCCCATCCGCATCAGCTGGCGCCGGGCGAGGCCGTTTCCAGTTCGGCGCGCAGACTCTCCTGGTCGCGCTCGGCGATCGCCAGCACATGGGCACGCACCTCGTCGTCCCGCTTCGCCAGTTCCTGCTGGATCGCCTTCTTCGCGCCCGAGCAGGTGCCCGGACGGCTGCCCTTCAGCTCGAAGCCCTCCGAGACCACCCGGTTCGCCGCCGCCGCGCCGTCGCGCGCCAGGCTGCGCTCCACCGCGATCTTCGCGGTCCAGTTGCAGCGGACCACGCCCATCCGGGTCGGTGCGGCCATGCCCACCTGCCGGGTGCTGAGCGTCGTGTTCGCGCGATAGGCGACGCTCACCGGCACCCCGCGATGCTCGATCGTCATATTGTGGTGAGGGGCGTGGCCGCCGGCCGATGCCGACAACAACCCCAGAAACAAGGTCGTGATCATCTGTTTCTCCTGCTCGTGTCGTCTTTGCGACGATCACGCTCAGGCAGGTATGAAGCCGATGTTGCTCGTTCGTTGCTGAGGCGAGACAAAAGGGTCCGGGCAGCAATCGGCCCCGCTTACAAGCGACGCTCGACGGCAAGGGATTACTTCGCCGGCACCGGCCCATAATCGGTCGGGTCGTTCGCCGTTACCGCGAGCAGCGCGGTCCAGGCCGCCACATTCTGGCGGAGCTGGACCGGGTCGACCTTGTCGAGGGTGTCGTCGGGGGTGTGGTGCAGGTCGAAATAGCGGGTGCCGTCCTGCGCCAGCTCGATCACGGGGACGCCCAGCTTCTGGATCTCTGAAATGTCCGACCCGCTGGCGTCGCCATTCTTGCCGCCCTGGACGATGCCGAGCGGCGCGAGCGCGGCGGCGAGCGGCTTCATCGCGGGCAGGGCGGCCTCGGCCACCGAGGTCTGGAAGCGCCACACCTTGTCGGCGCCGAAGTCGGACTCGGCCATATAATGGAATTTCTCGGTCTTGTGCGCCTCGCGATAGGCGACGCCGCCGAACAGGCCGATCTCTTCGGAGCCGAACCAGACGACCCGGATCGTGCGCAGCGGCTGCCCCGCATCCATGATCCGCTTGGCCGCCGCCGTGGTGATCGCCACCCCGCTGGCATCGTCGATCGCGCCAGTGCCCAGGTCCCAGCTATCGAGATGCCCGCCGATCAGGATCGGCGGCAGCGACGGATCCTTGCCCGGCACTTCGGCGACGACATTGCCCGAAGGGCGCTTGCCGGCCATCTTCGCGGTCACCTTCAGCGACAGGGCGACCGGCGCGCCGCGCTTGAGGATGCGTTCGAGCTGGTCGGCGTCGGGGTTCGACAGGGCGAGCGCGGGGATGGGCTGCGCGCCGTCGGCCCAGTTCTGCGATCCGGTGTGCGGGCTGCGGTTGTGATCGGTGCCGATCGAGCGGATCAGGATCGCGGCGGCGCCCTTCTGCGAGGCGATCGACGGGCCGGTTCGGCGGATCTGGCCGACCGGGCCATAATGCGATCCGTCCTGGGTGGCCGCCATCCGATGGGTGACGAACACGATCTTGCCCTTGATGGTGGCGGGATCGGCGGCTTTCAACGCATCGAGGCTGTCGAAACCGATCAGCTCGGCCTTCAGCCCCTTGGGGCCGGTGCCGCCACTGTTGCCGAGCGCGGCGAGGACCAGCGGCTGCGGATAGGGGCCGACGATCTCGGCGCTTGCCTCGCCGCGCTCCCAATAGGGCACGTCGAAACTCTCGACATGGACATTGGCGAAGCCCAGCGCCTTCAGCTTGGCCACCGCCCAGTCGCGGGCGCGGGCCTCGGCGTCGCTGCCGGCCTTGCGTGGGCCGATCTCGGTGGTCAGGCCCTCCGTGATCTCCCAGGCCAGGCCATCGGTCAGCGCGGCGTCGCGCAGCGCGGCCGCCTGCTGCGGCGTGCCCTGTGCGGCGAGCGGGGCGGAAAGGGCGGCGGATGCGCAAAGCGCGAGCATCGGAAATTTCTTCATGGGGTTGGACGCTAACGCTCCGCTCCCTATTTGCCAATTGCCCGGCTGTCGGTTACTGGCGGCGGCACATTTCCGATCTCACCTACTCAGCATCTCGACGAGGGTTCGCGACCGATGGCCGTGCAATACAGCTTTGTGATGAAGGGTCTGACCAAGACCTTCCCCGGCGCCAACAAGCCGCTGTTCAACAATATCCACCTGCAGTTCCTGCCGGGCACCAAGATCGCGATCATCGGCGTCAACGGTGCCGGTAAGTCGACCCTGATGAAGGTCATGGCCGGCATGGACTCGGATTACACCGGCGAGGCCTGGGCCGCCGATGGCCTGAAGGTCGGCTATCTGGCGCAGGAGCCGCAGCTCGACCCGGACAAGACCGTCAAGCAGAACGTCATGGACGGCGTCCGCGAGGTCGCGGACATGATCGATCGCTTCAACGCGATCTCGGCCGAAATGGGCGATCCCCAGGACGACACCGATTTCGACGCGCTGATGGAAGAGATGGGCGTTCTTCAGGAGAAGATCGACGCCGCCGATGGCTGGACGCTCGACAACCAGCTCGAGATCGCGATGGAAGCCCTGCGCTGCCCGCCGGGCGACCTGCCGGTGACCGGCCTGTCGGGTGGTGAGCGCCGCCGCGTGGCGCTGTGCCGCCTGCTGCTCGAAAAGCCGGATATCCTGCTGCTCGACGAGCCGACCAACCATCTCGACGCCGAAAGCGTCGCCTGGCTCGAACAGCATCTGATCGATTATCCGGGCAACGTCATCCTCGTCACCCACGATCGCTACTTCCTCGACAATGTCGTGGGCTGGGTGCTCGAGCTCGATCGCGGCCGCGGTATTCCCTATGAGGGCAACTACTCCTCCTGGCTCGACGCCAAGTCGAAGCGGATGGACCAGGAAGAGCGCGAGGACGCCGGCCGCCAGAAGGCGATCAAGGAAGAGCTGGAGTGGATCCGGCAGAGCCCGAAGGCGCGCCAGACCAAGTCGAAGGCCCGTATCCGCGCGTTCGACGAGCTGGTCGAAAAGCAGAACAACCGTGCGCCCGGCAAGGCCCAGATCGTCATCCAGACGCCCGAGCGTCTCGGCGGCAAGGTCATCCAGGCCGCGGGGCTGAGCAAGTCCTATGGCGACAAGAAGCTGTTCGACGGCCTCGACTTCACGCTTCCGCCGGGCGGCATCGTCGGCGTCATCGGGCCGAACGGCGCGGGCAAGACCACGTTGTTCCGCCTGATCACCGGCCAGGAAACCCCCGACTCCGGATCGATCGACATCGGCCCGACGGTGAAGCTCGGCTTCGTCGATCAGAGCCGCGACGCGCTCGATGCGAACAAGAATGTCTGGGAAGAGGTTTCCGAGGGTCATGACATCATGACCGTCGGCAAGTTCGAGATGTCGACTCGCGCCTATGTCGGCGCGTTCAACTTCAAGGGCGCCGACCAGCAGAAGAAGGTCGGCCAGCTTTCGGGCGGTGAGCGCAACCGCGTTCACATGGCGAAGATGCTCCGCAAGGGCGGCAACGTGCTGCTGCTCGACGAACCGACCAACGACCTCGACGTCGAGACGCTGCGCGCGCTCGAAGAGGCGCTGGAGAATTTCGCGGGCTGCGCCGTGGTGATCAGCCACGATCGCTTCTTCCTCGATCGCCTCGCCACCCACATCCTCGCCTTCGAGGGCGACGGCCATGTCGAATGGTTCGAGGGCAACTTCGAGAGCTATGAGGAAGACAAGCGCCGCCGCCTCGGCGACGCCGCCGATCGTCCGGGCGCGGGGGCGTACAAGAAGCTGACGCGCTAAAAGCCGATGGGAGGACTGACCTATATCTTCGGGTTGGTCCTCTATTCGGTCATCGGGATAATCCTCGGCCTGCTGGCCGCTCTGCTGGCGTGGTTGCTCGCGCCGAAGGAGCGACGGCAGCGATCAGCCCGGCGGGGCTTCCTGATCGCGTTCCTGGCCACGATTGTGCTTGGCCTGTGGTGGATGACGACCTCGCATGCGTCGCCGGTCGCCGAGGCCGAGGCGTCCGAGGAGGTGAAGCTGCTGGTGGCGGCCGGTTCTCGCTATCAGCGGGGCGAATATATCGCATCGGGCGATGCTGCGCGGTCCTTCTACCAGCTGCGCGGCAGCCCGCAGCAGGTGGAAATCCTGGCGCAGAGATATGCTCTTGCGGCCAAGCCGTATTCGGCCAGCCTATGGAGCGACAAGGGGCCGGGCTGGTGGCCTGGCGAGCCCTGCGACGGCGGTCTGACCTATGATGCGGACGTCAGCGCCAAGACCGCTGCGGCCTTTACCCTGTCCTGGTGCCCGTCGACCGGCGTGATCAGCATCGTCCATTATGAATATTGATCGTCGTCCCGGTTTCCGGAAACAACAGAGGCCGGAACCGCCACGGGTCGATACGCTACGCGACCCACTGGTGACGGCTCCGGCCTTCGCCTTGGCGAACGGGAGGGAAAGGGGAAACCTCCCGGGACCTCAAGAACTTACATATATTTCATAGGATCCGGTGTCGGCAGGTTGCAGGCGCTCTGGTGGCCGCGCTTGCACATCGCCACCTGGGCGCGCCAGTCGCGCATCGCCAGCGCATAGGCTTCCTGCTGGCGGATGAAGGTGGCATCGGTGGCCAGCACCTCGCGGTTATGCTCGCGCATCGCCGACTCATAGGCCGCCTTGTCGGCGGCATATTGTTCCTGGTTGATGTCGTTCTGCGCCTGCGCCACCGCATTGGCGGTCTGCGCCTGGGTGATCGCGCTGCCGACCTGGCCATTCAGGGCCTGGGTCTGCGGCACTTCGCGGGCATCGGCGGCCATATGGGCCGCGTCGCTCTGGCCGGCGCTTTGCGCCGCGAGCGGGGCGACGGCGATCAGCGCGGTGATGGCGAGGATCGAACGGGCGAACATCTTCAAGCTCCTCAAAAACCTTGGGAGCCAAACGAAGCGAAACGGCGCCATGTTCCCATGACGCCGCATCCGTAACGATCAGTCGTGCAAATCCGTCAGGCGGGCGAGAAGGTCCCGCTATCCTCGTCGAGGACGTGGAGGATGCCGTCGGCCACCGCGAAATAGGCGCCGTGGATGCGCAGCTTGCCCGCTTTCTCGCGCACCGGAACGCAGGGGAAGGTGCGCAGATTGGCGATCGAGACCTTCACCGCTTCCCATTCCAGTGCGCGGACGGCGGCTTCGCCGGTGCCATGTTCGGCGATCACCTTGTCGCGGGCGTCGTCGAGCAACGACATCCAGTCGTCGATGAAGCCGCCCTGGCCGACCGGCGCGCCTTCGAAGCGGCGGGTGAGCGCCGCTGCGCAGCCGCCACAGCTCTGATGGCCGAGCACGACGATCTCGGGCACTTCCAGCTGGGTCACCGCGAACTCCAGCGCGGCTGACACGCCATGGTGGCCCGGCGAGGTCTCGAACGGCGGCACCATGTTGGCGACGTTACGGACCATGAAGATTTCGCCCGGCGACGTGTCGAAGATGATCGTCGGATCGACCCGGCTGTCGGAGCAGGCGATCACCATCAGGCGGGGGCTCTGCCCGGTCGCGAGTTCGCTCCAGCGGTCGCGCTGACGTTCCCAGCCATTCGCCTTGAAGCGATGATAGCCGTCGATGAGTCCTGAGAAATCGGTCATGCGATCTGCCCTAATCCTCCCCCTAGGGGGCTGGCAAGAGCGGCCTTGATCGCCTATCTGGCAGCCATGAGCGAAGCTGATCCTCTCCCGATTGCCCCGAAGCCCCGCAAGCCCGACTGGATTCGGGTCAAAGCCCCGATGGGCAAGGCGTTCAGCGACACCAAGGCGCTGATGCGCCGCCTGAACCTCGCCACCGTGTGCGAAGAGGCGGCCTGCCCGAACATCGGCGAGTGCTGGACCAAGAAGCACGCGACGGTGATGATCCTGGGCGACACCTGCACCCGCGCCTGCGCCTTCTGCAACGTGAAGACCGGCATGCCGCGCGCCGTCGACCCGATGGAGCCGCAGCACACCGCCGATGCGGCAGCCGAGCTGGGCCTCGAGCATATCGTCATCACCTCGGTCGATCGCGACGATCTGCCCGATGGCGGCGCCAAGCAATTCGTGAAGGTGATCGAGGCGCTGCGGCGGACCACGCCCAACACCACGATTGAAATCCTGACCCCGGATTTCCGGAACAAGGCCGATGCCGCGATCGAGATGATCGTCGCGGCGCGCCCCGACGTCTACAACCATAATCTGGAGACGGTGCCGAGGCTCTATCCGACGATCCGGCCCGGCGCGCGCTATTATGCGTCGCTGCGCCTGCTCGAGTCGGTGAAGCGGCTCGACCCGTCGATCTTCACCAAGTCGGGCGTGATGGTCGGCCTGGGCGAAGAGCGCCTGGAGATCCACCAGGTGATGGACGACATGCGCTCGGCCGGCATCGATTTCCTGACGATGGGCCAGTATCTCCAGCCCACCCCGAAGCACGCCAAGGTGGCCGAGTTCGTCGCGCCCAAGACTTTCGAGGCCTATGCCGCGATCGCGCGCGCCAAGGGCTTCCTGCTGGTCGCGGCGACCCCGCTGACCCGGTCGAGCTACCATGCCGGCGACGATTTCGTGAAGCTGCGCGAGGCCCGCAACGCCGAGCTGGCGCGCAAGGCTGCCACCACGGGCGCCTGACATGCCCCGGCACCACGAGGTCCGGACGCTGCCCTACAGCCCGGAGCAGATGTACGACCTGGTCGCGGACGTCGCCTCCTACGACAAATTCCTGCCCTGGGTGTCGGCGGTGCGGATCAAGTCCGACGGCCCGACCGAGATGGTCGCCGACCTGATGGTGGGCTTCAAGGCGCTGCGCGAGAAGTTCACCTCGAAAGTCAGCAAGACGCGTCCGTCGAGCGTCCATGTCGATTATATCGACGGGCCGCTCAAGCATCTCCACAATGACTGGACCTTCACCAGCGACGGCAAGGGCGGCACGATCGTCGACTTCTCGATCGATTTCGAGTTCAAGTCGCGGCTGTTCGAGATGGTCGCCGGCCAGATGTTCGACCGGGCGCTGCGGATGATGATCGGCGCGTTCGAGGAGCGCGCCGCGAAGCTTTACGCGTCTTCGGAAAGCGTCGCGCCCGGCATCAGCAGTTCGAGCGCGCACAGCGCCGCCTGAAGGCGGATGCCGCCCCGGCCGAGATCGCCGAAATGGCGCTTGTCGGCCACCACGTCATCGGGATCGGCGCCTTTGCGCGCCTGGCCGAACACCACGGTGCCGACCGGCTTCTTCTCGGTGCCGCCGCCGGGCCCTGCGACCCCGGTGATTGCCACCGCGACATCGGCGCCGCTCTTGTCGAGCGCGCCCTGCGCCATCGCCCAGGCGACCGCGATCGACACCGCGCCGAACGTCTCGATCAGCTCCATCGACACGCCGATCAGCTTGTTCTTCGCCTCGTTCGAATAGGTGACGAAGGCGGCGCCGAGGATGTCCGAAGAGCCCGGAATCTCGGTCAGCGCGGCGGCGACGAGGCCGCCGGTGCAGCTTTCGGCGACGGCGATCTTGCGGCCGGCAGCCTTGTTGGCGGCCACCACCTTGCGTGCGGCTTCGACCAGTTCCTGCGGGAGGATCGTATCCATGCTCTGGGTCATGTCTCGCCTATACTGACGGGGTGCGGACGGTGGCAATTGCCTGGGCGGCAATCCCTTCGCGTCTGCCGGTGAAGCCGAGTTTTTCGGTGGTCGTCGCCTTCACGCTCACCTGCGGCAGCGCGAGGCCCAGCAGCTCAGCGATCCGGGCCCGGATCGCCTCGCGGTGCGGGCCTACCTTGGGTTCCTCGCAGATGATCGTCAGGTCGACATGGTCGATGATCCCGCCCGCCGCGATCACCAGGTCGCGCGCATGGGTCAGGAACAGGTGCGAGGCGGCGCCCTTCCAGCGCATGTCGCTGGGCGGGAAATGGCTGCCGATATCGCCCGCGCCGATCGTGCCGAGCAGCGCGTCGGTCAGCGCGTGAAGCGCGACGTCGGCGTCGCTGTGGCCCGACAGGGTGCGGCTGTGCGGGATCGACACCCCGCCGAGTCGGACCGAGTCGCCCGCGGCGAAGGCGTGGACGTCGAAGCCCTGAGCGGTGCGGCTGATCATCGGAAATCTCGCTTCGGCGGCCTCGAAATCGGCGGCATAGGTCAGCTTCTCCAGCGCCCGGTCGCCCTCGACGATCGCGACCGACAGGCCGTGGGCGCGCGCGACCTGCGCGTCGTCGGTCGCCTCGCGGGCCGGGGCCCACACCTGATGCGCGGCGAGGATGGCAGCGCGGCGGAACGTCTGCGGGGTCTGCACCCGCCACAGCCCGTCGCGGGGCACGGTGTCGCCGAGCAGCGCATCGCCCATCGCCAGCGTGTCGGCGACGGGGAGGGCGGGGATGGCGCCGTCGCTCGTCTCCAGCGCCGCCAACAGCCGGTCGATGACGGCGGCGGGGAGGAAGGGGCGGGCGGCGTCGTGGATCAGGACGATCTCGGCGTCGATCGCGTTCAGTCCGGCGATCACCGAGTCCCGCCGGGTCGCGCCGCCGGTGACCGGAGCGGGGAGGGCACGGTCGCCGATTGCTTCGGCGTAGAGCGCCTCCTGGCCCGCACCGATCACGATCTGGACGCTGTCGATCGCGGGATGGGCGGCCAGCGCGTCGATCGCATGGGCGAGCACCGCGCTGCCGCCGATCCGCCGATATTGCTTGGGCACTTCGCCGCCGCTGCGCACGCCTTGTCCGGCGGCGACGATCAGCGCGGCGATCTTGGCTTTCCCCGTCATGTGCGGCGGGCTTTAGGGCCGGGCAACGCCACAGTAAAGCGTCGCTCCCGGTGGAGCGACGCGCCGTCGCGCCCATTCGACCTATCGATAGCTTGCTCCTTCGCCGCATTGCAGCTAGGGGTGTGCCGCTTTTTTAGGCAGTATGGCAGTGATGACCCCCCAATTGCGTCCCGTCGACATCGGTCCCGTCCGGATCGAAAATCCCGTGATCCTCGCGCCGATGACCGGTGTGAGCGATCTGCCGTTCCGGCGCGTGGTGCGCGGCTATGGCTCGGGGCTCAACGTCACCGAGATGATCGCCAGCCAGGCCGCGATCCGCGAGACCCGCCAGTCGGTGCAGAAGGCGCTGTGGGATCCGTCGGAGGAGCCCGTGTCGATGCAGCTGGTCGGCTGCACGCCCGTGGAGATGGGCGAGGCCGCCAAGCTCAGCCAGGACAAGGGCGCCGCGATCATCGACATCAACATGGGCTGCCCGGTCCGCAAGGTCGTCAACGGCGACGCCGGCTCGGCGCTGATGCGCACCCCCGATCTGGCGGTGGAGATCGTCAAGGCGACGGTCGCGGCGGTCGACGTGCCGGTCACCCTCAAGATGCGGATGGGCTGGGATCATGACAGCCTGAACGCCCCCGAGCTGGCGCGCATCGCCGAGGATGTGGGCGTGAAGATGATCACCGTCCACGGCCGCACCCGCAACCAGATGTACAAGGGCTCGGCCGACTGGGCGTTCATCCGCAAGGTCAAGGAAGCGGTGAACATCCCGGTGATCGTCAATGGCGACATCTGCTCGATCGAGGATGCCCAGACCGCGCTCGACCAGTCGGGCGCCGACGGGCTGATGATCGGCCGCGGCTCCTATGGCCGGCCCTGGCTGCTCAGCCAGGTGATGCATTACCTCGCCACCGGCGAGCATCGCGAAGACCCATCGATCGAAGAACAATATCACGTGATCCTCGGTCATTATCACGCGATGCTGGAATTCTATGGCAAGGAAGTGGGCGTCAACATGGCCCGCAAGCATATCGGCTGGTACACCAAGGGCCTCAACGGCTCGGCCGAGTTCCGCAACAAGGTGAACCAGGAACCCGATGCCGCCCGCGTGATCGCGATGCTCGGCGAATTCTACGCTCCATGGCTCTCCCGGGCAGCGGCCTGATCCGGCTGCGTCGGGGCCCCGCGGCGGAGAGGCCGCGCGAGGCGCCGACCCCAGCCGAGATCATGGCCGCCATGGCCACCGCGGTGCTGGTGATCGATCCCGACGGCAAGGTCGTCGAGATCAACGCCGCCTGCGAATCGCTGTTCAACCTGAGCCGCAGCCACATCGTCGGCCGGGCGGTGTTCGATGCGATCGGCCATCCGCTCGATTCGATGCCGAACGACGCGCCTTTCGCCGCCTATGACATCGACATCGTCCTGCCCGGCCAGCGGCGGATGAAGGTGGACCTGATGGTGGCGCCACTGCCCGACAGGCTGGGCTGGCGCACCGTCTCGATCCACGCCCATGCGCGCAGTACGATCGGTGCCCGGTCGAGCGATCGCGAGAGCGGCACCCGCACCGCGGTCGCCGCCGCGGCGATGCTTGCGCACGAGATCAAGAACCCGCTCTCGGCGGTGCGCGGTGCCGCGCAGCTGCTGGAGACGACCTGCGACGAGGATTCGCGCGACCTGACCCGGCTGATCCGCGAGGAGGTGGACCGGGTCGCCGCGCTGATCGACCGGATGCAGGGCTTCACCGACACCCGCCCGATCGAGATGACCCCGCAGAATATCCACGCCATCCTGGGCCATGCCCGCGAGGTGGCGCTGAAGGGCTTCGCCAAGGGCCGCACGATCCGGGAGATCTACGATCCGTCGCTGCCGGCGGTGCTGGGCCATCGCGACTCGCTGATCCAGATCCTGATCAACCTGCTCAAGAACGCCGCCGAGGCGATGGGCGACGGGCCCGGCGCGATCACCCTCACCACCGCCTATCGGCATGGCGTGTCGATGCGGCGCGCCGACGGCAACGCCCGTCAGCCGCTGCCGATCGAGCTGTGCGTGATCGACGAGGGCCCTGGTGCCCAGCCCGACATCGAGGGCCATCTTTTCGATCCCTTCGTCACCACCAAGCGGATGGGCAGCGGGCTCGGCCTCGCGCTCGTCGACAAGCTGGTGAGCGATCAGGGTGGGATCATCGAATATGCCCGGGAGGGCATGCCGCCGAAGACGGTCTTCCGGCTGCTGCTCCCGCGCGCGAGGGTAATGGCATGACGGCAGGACGGGTGTTGGTGGTCGACGATGACGGGGCGATCCGCACCGTCGTGCGCGAGGCGCTGCGGCGCGCGGGCTTCATCGTCGAGACGGCCGCCTCGGTGGCCGAGGAGCGCCGCCTGTTTGCCAGCTTCGACCCGCAGGTGCTCGTCACCGACGTGGTGCTGCCCGACGGCAACGGCCTCGATGTCATCCCCGAGATGCTGGAGAAGTCGCCCGGCCTGCCGGTGATCGTGCTCTCGGCGCAGAACACCTTCACCACCGCGCTCCGCGCGACCGAGCAGGGCGCCTTCGACTATCTGCCCAAGCCCTTCGACCTGGGCGAGCTGACCCGCGCGGTCTCCGACGCGCTTGCCGCGCGCGCCGCCAGCGGCAGCGCCTTCGGCGATGCCGAGGCGACCGAGGACCTGCCGCTGATCGGTCGCTCGCCGCCGATGCAGGAGGTGTACCGCACCATCGCGCGCGTGGTCGCCAACGATCTGACCGTGCTGGTGCTGGGCGAGTCGGGCACCGGCAAGGAGCTGGTGGCGCGCGCGATCCATGATTTCGGCCCGCGTTCGGCGGCGCCCTTCGTCGCGATCAACATGGCGGCCATCCCGCGCGAACTGATCGAATCCGAGCTGTTCGGCCATGAGCGCGGCGCCTTCACCGGCGCGCAGGCGCGCACCGCCGGCCGTTTCGAGCAGGCGCAGGGCGGCACCCTGTTCCTCGACGAGATCGGCGACATGCCGATGGAGGCGCAGACCCGGCTGCTGCGCGTGCTCCAGGCCGGCGAGTTCACCACCGTCGGCGGCACCCGGTCGATCCGCGCCGATGTGCGGATCATCGCCGCGACCCACAAGGATCTGCCGCGGCTGATCGCCGATGGCGGCTTCCGCGAGGATCTCTATTATCGCCTCAACGTCGTGCCGATCCGGCTGCCCGCGCTGCGCCAGCGCGGCGAGGATATCGGCGAACTCGCGCGCTTCTTCCTCGATCGCGCCGCCGCCGACGGCCTGCCGCGCAAGATGCTCGATCCGGGCGCGGTGGCGCGGCTGATCCAATATCCCTGGCCCGGCAATGTCCGCGAGCTGGAGAATCTGATGCGCCGCCTGGCGGTGCTCAGCCGCGAGGATGTGATCACCGCCTCGGTGGTCGAGCAGCAGCTCGAACGGCCCGCCGCGGCGGCCGATATGCCGGTGCGCATCGCCACGGCGAGCACACAAGCCGCCGGCTTGTCCGAAGCGGTGGAGCAGCATCTGGCGAGCTATTTCGCGAGCTTCGGCCGCGACCTGCCGCCCGACGGCCTCTATGATCGCGTGCTGGCCGAGGTCGAGCGGCCGCTGCTGGAACTGACGATCGCCGCCGCCAAGGGCAACCAGCTACGTGCCGCCCGGCTGCTGGGGATCAACCGCAACACCCTCCGCAAGAAGCTGACCGACCTGCAGATCGACGCCGGCGCGGCGCGGCGGTCGGAATAGGGGGGGGCAGGGCGGCTCGGTTCACCTCGCTCTACACCACACACCACCCATTTCCCGTCATGCCAGCGAAGGCTGGCATCTCAGGAGAGTCGGGCAACACTTCATCTCCCGAGATGCCAGCCTTCGCTGGCATGACGACCTGGGGTAGGGGCTCGGGGGAAGGCGGATGCCGCACCCCGCCACACTGTGCCCGCCGCGCCACGGCCTCTCCCCATCGAATCTCCGCCGAAACGATGGCAGTCTTCGACCAACTGCATGGCATCTGTGTTCCTTAGGTCACGCCCTTGTGGTAATCCGGCCACGATGTCGACTGTGGGTCTCGCTTTCAGACGGTTTCGCCGCCAGGCGATGACGATGTGGCGCCTGCGCCGGTTCATGCCGCTGCTGGAGTTCGCAACTCCGCTCGTCACCCTGCTGATCGTCATCATCAGCTATCGCACCGTCACCGCGACCGACCGGCCCGACGTGCCGCTGTCGCCCACCGTCACCACCCTGCTGCTCGGTGCCAACCTCGTCGCCTTCATGTCGCTGATGGTGCTGGTGGCGCGGCGGGTGGCGATCCAGCGCGCGGCGCAGTCCGAACTGGGCGGCAAGGCGCGGCTGCACCTGCGCCTCGTCGCCTTCTTCTCGATGATCGCGACGGTGCCGACCCTGCTGGTGGTGATCTTCGCGTCGATCCTGTTCCAGATCGGCACCGAATTCTGGTTCTCGGACAAGGCCCGGGTGGTGCTGCGCAGTTCGGAAAGCGTGGCGCAGGCCTATGTGAAGGAATCGAAGGAGCGGCTGCTGGGCGACACCTTGGCGACCGCGGGCGATCTGCGCGGCGCGCTGAGCGCCACCACCGTCGACGATCCGCGCTTCGCGCCCTTCTTTGCTCAGCAGGTCGTCTATCGCGGCCTGTCCGAAGCGGCGATCATCACCGTCGATCGCAGCGGTACCCCGCAGCTGATCGCCTTCGCCAATCTCGACAAGCGGCCGCTGGCCAAGCGCCTGCCCACCGCGACCCTGCAATTCCTGGCGAGCGGCCAGCCGCGCATCACCGCCGAGGCGGGGGACCGGATCGAGGGCACGATCCTGCTCGACGCCGCCAGCCGTACCTATCTCTACATCTCGCGCCAGTCGGACCGTGACGTGCTGGCGCAGGCCGCCCGCGCGCGATCAGCACTGGGCGACTATGTCGCGACGATCGACCGCGCCAAGGCGCTGCAGATCCGCTTTAACATCCTGCTGATGGTGATGGCGCTGGCGATCCTGGGCATCGCCATCTGGGTGGCGATGACGGTGGCCGACCGGCTCGTCCGCCCGGTCAACGCGCTGGTCGCGGCGGCGCGACGGGTGGCGGCGGGCGATCTGGGCGCGCGCGTGGAGATCGTGCCCACTCCCGACGAGATCGGCACGCTCGGCAGCGCCTTCAACCGCATGACCCGCAAGCTGAGCGAGCAGACCGGTGCGCTCGTCGCCGCCAACAGCCAGCTCGAAAGCCGCAGCGCCTTCATCGAGGCGGTGCTGTCGGGCGTGACCGCTGGTGTCGTCTCGGTCGACGCCGATCGCCGGGTCACCCTGGTCAATCCTTCGGCGTTGGCGATGCTCGGCCTCGACGAGACGGTCGAGGGCATCTCGCTCGCCGAGATATCTCCCGAGCTCGACCGGGTGCTCGACAGCGGTGACAGCGAAGTGGTGATCCAGGCGGTGTTCGGCGGCGAGGCGCGCACCCTGGCGGTGCGCTCGGTGGAAGCAGAGGGCACCCACGTCCTCACCTTCGACGACATCACCCAGCGCCTGGCCGACCAGCGCCGCGCCGCCTGGGCCGACGTCGCCCGCCGCATCGCGCATGAGATCAAGAACCCGCTGACCCCGATCCAGCTCGCCGCCGAGCGGCTCCAGCGCCGCTATGGCAAGGAGATTGTCTCCGATCCGGCGGTGTTCGAGCGGCTGACCGCGACGATCATCCGCCAGGTGGGCGACATGCGCCGGATCGTCGACGAATTCTCGTCCTTCGCGCGCATGCCCAAGCCCGCCTTCCGCGAAGAGGCGATCGTCGACATCGGCCGCCAGGCGCTGTTCCTGCAGGAAGTGGCACACCCCGCGATCCGCTTCCGCCTCGATGGTGCCGATCAGGCGCCGCCGCTGGTCTGCGACCGCCGCCAGCTCGGCCAGGCGCTGACCAATCTGGTCAAGAATGCAGTCGAGGCGATCGAGGAGAATCCGGCGCAGACCGAGCCCGGCGAGATCGTGATGACGATCTCGCTGGAGGGCGCGCCGGAGGGCTCGCGCCTCAAGGTCAGCGTGGCCGACAATGGCCGTGGCCTGCCGCCCGAGCGCAACCAGCTGACCGAACCCTATATGACGACCCGCCAGCGCGGCACCGGCCTGGGCCTCGCGATCGTCCGCAAGATCGTCGAAGACCATTTCGGCACCCTCGCGCTGCGCGATCGCCCCGGCGGCGGCACTGTCATCGAACTGGATTTCGACCTCGATTCGCTGCGGAGCCTGGCGCTGGCTTCCGGCGACGATGCCGAGACGAACGACCTTCCCGAACTCAAGCGTATTGGAACTGGTTGAGGATGGCCCTGGAGATTTTGATCGTCGACGACGAGGCGGATATCCGCGAGCTGGTGGCGGGTGTTCTCGAGGATGAGGGCTATGCCGCCCGCACCGCGCCCGACAGCGACGCCGCGCTCGCCGCGATCGACGAGCGACGTCCCTCGCTGGTGCTGCTCGACGTCTGGCTTCAGGGTTCGCGGCTCGACGGGCTCGACCTGCTCGACGAGATCAAGCGCCGCGATCCCAGCCTGCCGGTGCTGGTCATCTCGGGCCATGGCAATCTCGACACCGCCGTCGCCGCCGTTCGTCGCGGCGCCGCCGATTTCATCGAGAAGCCGTTCGAGGCCGAGCATCTGCTGCTGCTCGTCGGCCGCGCCACCGAGACCGAGCGGCTGCGCCGCGAGAACGCCACCCTCAAGGCCCAGATCGGCCAGGAAGAGGAGCTGACCGGCAGTTCGGGCGCGATCAACGGCATTCGCGCCACCCTGAAGCGGGTGGCCGCCACCGGCAGCCGCGTGCTGATCAGCGGCCCGGCCGGCGTGGGCAAGGAAGTCGCGGCGCGGCTGCTGCATCTGTGGAGCAACCGCGCGACCGCGCCCTTCATCGTCGTCAGCGCGGCGCGGATGGAGCCCGAGCGGGTCGAGGAGGAACTGTTCGGGGTCGAGGAGAATGGCGAGCTGATCCGCCCCGGCCTGCTCGAACAGGCGCATGGCGGCACCCTGTTCCTCGACGAGATCGCCGACATGCCGCTCACCACCCAGGCGAAGATCCTGCGCGTGCTGACCGAGCAGGCATTCAACCGGGTCGGCGGGCAGCGCATCGTCAAGGTCGACGTCCGCGTCGTCTCGGCCACCGCGCGCAACCTGGCGGAGGAGATCACCGCCGGCCGCTTCCGCGAAGACCTCTATTACCGGCTCAACGTGGTGCCGGTGAACATCCCGCCGCTGGCCGAGCGGCGCGAGGACATTCCCGCGCTGGTCGAGCATTTCCTGGCGCGCTTCGCCTCCGAGCGGCGCGTGGCGAACCCGGCGGTCACCGAGGACGCGGTGGGCGCGCTCCAGACCTATGACTGGCCCGGCAATGTCCGCCAGCTGCGCAACATCGTCGAGCGGACGATGATCCTCGCGCCGATCGACCGCATCGGCCGGATTGAGCTCGACATGCTGCCGCCCGAAATCCTGAGCGACCAGGCCCGGCTCGCGCCCGGCGAGGCGGCCCGCTCGATCATGGGCACCCCGCTGCGCGAGGCGCGCGAGACCTTCGAGCGCGAATATCTCCGCGTCCAGATCCGCCGCTTCTCGGGCAATATCTCGAAGACCGCGACCTTCATCGGCATGGAGCGCTCGGCGCTGCACCGGAAGCTGAAGACGCTGGGGCTGGTCGATCCGAGGGACGAAGGCGAGATGTAACCGACCTGCGTCGCTCCGGCGGAGGCCGGAGCGACGTTCGAGGAAGGGCGAGGCCAAGCAACGGTTTACTCGCTGGCAGAGATTTTGCTGCACTAGCGAGATAGACGGGAGCGCTCCCATGGGCTATCACAGCCTCACTCCCGCATAGGGCGGGGGCAGCACGACGCTATGCAACGGCGCAATCAGCGGGTCATGAGCCTGCCAAGACCGGAGACCGGCAATGGCCGATAAGGTCAATAATCTTCAGGATATTTTCCTCAACTCGGTCCGCAAG
This sequence comes from uncultured Sphingomonadaceae bacterium, assembly GCA_963540925.1. Lineage (GTDB taxonomy): Bacteria > Pseudomonadota > Alphaproteobacteria > Sphingomonadales > Sphingomonadaceae > Rhizorhabdus. Next base: position 15,445 of record CAUTRN010000036.1, on the reverse strand, counting down.
ACCAAAACCCCGGTGACGATGTTCCTCGTCAAGGGCGTCAAGCTCCAGGGCATCATCACCTGGTTCGACAATTTCTCGGTGCTGCTCCGTCGCGACGGCCAGTCGCAGCTGATCTACAAGCATGCGATCTCGACCGTGATGCCCGCGCATCCGATCGACATGGCCGAGATCGACAAGGGCTTCGAAGACAAGAAGTCGCACCTGCTGCAGGAAGTGTTCCTGTCGGCGGTCCGCAAGGCGCGCGAGCCGGTGACGATGTTCCTCGTCAACGGCGTGATGCTCCAGGGCGAGATCGCGGCCTATGACCTGTTCTGCATGCTGCTGCGCCGCGACGGGCTGAGCCAGCTCGTCTACAAGCACGCCATTTCGACCGTGCAGCCGGCGCATCCGATCAATCTCGCGGAGATCGACAACGATAGCGATGACTGAGCGTTCTTACCCGGTATGAGCGTATTCAACCGGGAAGAGGATGACGGGCTGAGCCGCGGCGCGAAGGCGCTCGTGGCTCTCCCTGAGCGTGCGGGCGAGAGCCCGCGCAGTGCTGACGCACGTCTGGACGAGGCCGCCGGCCTCGCCGCGGCGATCGGGGTCGACGTGGTCGAGAAGCTCGCCTTCAAGCTGCGCGACCCCAAGCCCGCCACCTTGTTCGGCTCCGGTCAGGTCGACCAGATCGCGCTCGCCGCGCGGATGGGCGAGGCCGAGCTGATCATCGTCGACGCCGCGCTCACCCCGATCCAGCAGCGCAACCTGGAAAAGGCCACCGAGACCAAGGTGATCGACCGCACCGGCCTGATCCTGGAGATCTTCGGCGAGCGCGCGGCGACCGCCGAGGGCCGGCTCCAGGTGGAGCTGGCGCATCTCGACTATCAGGCGGGCCGCCTGGTCCGCAGCTGGACCCACCTCGAGCGGCAGCGCGGCGGCTTCGGCTTCCTCGGTGGCCCGGGTGAAACCCAGATCGAGGCCGACCGCCGCCTGATCCGCGACCGCATGGCGAAGCTGCGCCGTGAGCTGGAGCAGGTGCGCCGCACCCGCGGGCTCCACCGCGCCCGGCGCCAGCGTGCGCCCTGGCCGGTGATCGCGCTGGTCGGCTACACCAATGCCGGCAAGTCGACCCTGTTCAACAAGATGACCGGCGCCACGGTGATGGCCGAGGACCTGCTGTTCGCGACCCTCGACCCGACGATGCGGCAGATCACCCTGCCGGGAATCGACAAGGCGATCCTGTCCGACACGGTGGGCTTCGTCTCCGACCTGCCGACCCAGCTCGTCGCCGCCTTCCGCGCGACCCTGGAAGAGGTGACCGGCGCCGACATCATCCTCCATGTCCGCGACATCGCCCATGTCGATAGCGACGCGCAGGCACAGGACGTGCTGACGGTGCTCGGCGAGATCGGGGTCGGCCCCAAGGCGCCCGAGGAAGCCGACGGCGGTGGGAGCGGGGAAGGGGCCCCGATCATCGAGGTCTGGAACAAGATCGACATGCTCGACCAGGAGACCCACGACGCGATCCTCGCCGAAGCCGAACGGCGCGAGGATGTCGTGACGCTCTCGGCGCTGACCGGCGAAGGGATCGAGGGGCTGCGCCGTTTCGTCTCCGATCGGCTGTCGAGCGGCAACCGGGTGCGCACCCTGTCGGTGCCGATCGTGGACGGCGCCGCGCTGGCCTGGCTCCACGCCAATGGCGAAGTGATCGCGCAGGAAGTGGAGGGCGAGCAGATGGTCGTCGAGGTCCGCCTGTCCGACAAGGACCTGGCTCGCTTCGAGGCGCGCTGAGGCCCGTTCAGCGCGGGACGATGCGCAGCGCGCCGATCTCCACCATCATCCGCGCCGCCGGCCAGTAGTTTCCCGCTGCCACCGGTTCGGCGGCGGCTTCCCACAATATGACCTCCACCGCCGATGCGTCGCGCACCTGGCCGGCGATGCCGGGTGCGATCAGCAGGCTCCAGCCCGACACGCCGACCGAGGGCCAGGGCGCCTTGCCGTCGATCGCGCCCAGCAATTGTTCGATCGGCGCGTGGAAGCTCACGAGGTCGGCCGAGGGCGTCCGCTCGACCAGGGTGTTGCGATCGAAGGCGGGCGGCCGGTCGTCGGGCATGGCGGCCGATCGGGCGCGGATCAGCGCGCGTTCGAAGCGACACAGGCTGGCGGCATGCGAGGGGCCGGTCAGCCGCTCGGCGATGAAGCCCAGAAACGCCTCGGCCGCGGCATCGAAATAGGAGGGCGTGGTGTCTTCCTGGGCGGCCCAGGCGCGGAGCAGCCTCTCGCCATCGGGCAGCGCCGCGAGGGTCAGGCGCGCGCCGCGGCGGGCGCGGCCGATCGTCCATGAGGTCCTGACCCGCTCGGTCACCGCCAGCCCGCGCGCGGAGAGCGGGGCGAGCAGCGCCTTGCCCTTCGGGGAGAGGGGCTGATGGCGCACCGCATCGGCCAGCGCCTGCTGATAGTCGCTCAAGCAACCCATGACTCTACTCCCTTACCAGCGCGATGACGGGTCCAGACTCGGCGCAGCCGCCCGAGTTCCTCCAATATCGCCGAGACGCCGAGGTGGCGGGCGTGATCGGGCATGATCTCGAACAGCACCCCGCCCAGGTTCGGGCAGCGCGGCAGCACCTGTTCCAGCAGCTGCCACACCGGCTCGGGCGTCAGCCGGTCATGCGCGTCCATGCGGAAGCCGTCGGCCCAGCGGCCGCCGGCGATGTGGATCTCGCCGACCCGGTCGAGCCGCAGCCCGTCGATCAGCGCGGCGGCCGGGTCGCCATTGTTGACCTCGTTGCAGTGGAGATTGTGGAGGTCGAGCAGCAGCCCGCAATCGCCCGCCTCGGCGATCCGGTTGAGGAAGTCGGCCTCGCCGGCGATGCTATCGTCGCGCGGCAGATCACCCAGATAATGGGCGCCATTCTCCAGATGGAAGGGCACGCCGAACAGCGCGTTGAGCTGCAGGGTGCGCGCGGCGACCAGGTCGATCGCTTCCTCGGTGAGGGGCAGGGGCAGCGGAACGCCGATATCGGCTTCCTCGCCGCCGGCCTGGCGGATCGTCTGGAAATGGAGATGCTCGCTATGCCAGCGGAACGGCCATTGCCGCTGGAAATCGAACAGCATCGCCAGATAGGGCTCGTTCCAGTTCCCGGCGGAACCAATCGACAGTTCGACGCCATGGACGACGATCGGCAGCTCGCCGACCTGCTCGCGCGCGGTGGTGACGAGGGCGGGGTCGAGCGTCATGCTCGCGGAGGTGCCGCGCGGCCGACACAACAGGTCGGGGGTGATCTCGACGAAATCGACCAGGCCCGATCGATAGATCGCCGGGTCGAAGCCCGGCAGATAGGGCAGGCCCACCCCCAAGGGGACGGGCCTGCGCCATGTTTCCCGGATCACGTCGGGGGTCGCGTCGCGGGAAAGCATCATCTTTGCCTCAGAATCCCTGGACGGCGTGCGAGAGCACGACATCCTTGAACTCGGCGATCGGATCGTCGTGGAAGTGGACGTCGAGATAGGCGATCCGGCCGCAGCCTTCGCAGCCCGCGAGCCCTGCGGCCCGCGCGACGAGGTCGTTGATGCTCTTGATCGACTGACGCTGGGTGCTCAGTACGGCCGAGAACTGCTTGCTGCTGCGAAACTGTGCCATGCTACGCTCCTTTCGATTGCCCTGTTCGGGGTCACCGGACGGCGGCTTCGATCGGGAAAGGGCCCGGTCGTCATGTCGTCCGGTGACCTGTGCAGGGATAAGGGCAATGCGACTCAATGGCGCGTGACGGTGGTCACGCGACCTTGAAGGGGCGCGTTCTTGATTTGAGAAGGGCTTTGAAAATCCCACGTCACCCCAGCGAAGGCTGGGGTCCATGTCTCTCATCAGCCAGATGGCATCTGAGGAGGCAACAGACATGGATGCCAGCCTTCGCTGGCATGACGGCTATCAGGTTTGGCGAGAAATCCTCAGCCCTTGGGCAGCCGCTTCGCCCGCACCCAGAGCGCTTCCTTCTCGTCCAGGCTCAGCCCGGCAAAGGCGTCGCCGGCCATGTCCTCCATCGCGCGGAAGCGCTTCTCGAACTTGCCATTGGCCGCGCGCAGCGCCGCCTCTGGGTCGATGCCCAGTTTGCGGGCCCAGTTGACCACCGCGAGCAGCAGGTCGCCGATCTCCTCGAAGCGATGGTCGTCGGAGGTCGCCTCGCTCACCTCGGCGATCTCCTCGATCACCTTGTCCTTCGCACCCTCGGCATCGGGCCAGTCGAAGCCGGTGCGCGCCGCGCGCTTCTGGAGCTTTTCGGCGCGGAGCAGCGCGGGGAGGGCGCTCGCCACGCCCGCGAGGGCGCTGTCGTCCTCGGCCTTGCCGGCGCGTTCGGCGGCCTTGATCTCCTCCCAGCCGGGGCTGGCGCCGTCGCCGAACACATGCGGATGGCGGCGGATCATCTTGGCGCTGATCGAGTCGAGCACGTCCTTCAGGTCGAACGCGCCCAGTTCCTCGGCCATGCGCGCGTGGAAGACGACCTGGAGCTGGAGGTCGCCCAGCTCGTCGCGCAGCGCGTCCATATCCTTGCGCTCGATCGCGTCGGCCACTTCATAGGCCTCCTCGATCGTATAGGGCACGATCGTGCCGAAATCCTGCTGAACGTCCCAGGGGCAGCCCGTTTCCGGGTCGCGCAGCCGGGCCATGATGTCGCGAAGTTCTTCGATCATGGTTTCAATTATCCCAGGGCGCGACGGGGGAGAAGAGCGCGCGAAAATGATCGACGAAGGCGCGGGCATTGGGGGCGTCGCCCGCCCCGCGCGGCTGCACCGCATAGATGGCGACGTCGGTGGCGCCGCAGATGTCGGACAGGATGCGGACCAGCCGGCCGTCGCGCAGCGCGGGGCCGATGTCCCAGGTCGAGCGGAGCGCGATGCCGAGCCCGGCGATCGTCAGGTCGCGCGCCACCTCGCTCGAATTGGTGGGGACCACGCTCTCGCCGTCCAGGCTGACCGGTCCCCCGGGCCCTTCGAGCCGCCACGGCAGCTGGTGGACGGCGGCGAGCAGGCGGTGGCCGGCGAGGTCGGCGATGGTCGCGGGCGTGCCATGCTCGGCCAGATAGGCCGGGGCGGCGCAGAGGATGCGGTGATTGTCGGCCAGGCGATGGGCGAGCAGCGAGCCGGTGGGTTCGGCCGCGATCCGGATCGCCACGTCGATCCGCTCGCCGAGCAGATCGACATAGCCGTCGTCGAGGTCGAGGCTCAGCTCGATCCGGGGATAGAGATCGAGGAACGCCTTCAGGTGCGGCACGATGTGCAGCCGGCCGAAGGAGGTGGGGGCAGAGATCCGCAAGGGGCCGCCGGGCTGGCCGATCCGCCCCGCCACCCGCGCCTCGGCCGTGCGGGTCGCCTCGATGATCTGGCCGACATCCTCGTAGAAGCCCTGGCCGACATCGGTGAGCAGTAGCCGGCGGGTGGTGCGGTGAACCAGCGTGGCGCCCAGCCGCGCCTCCAGCCGGGCGAGCCGCTTCGACATCATCGCGGGGGAGATTCGCAGCTTCCGGCCGGCCGCGGCAAGGCTGCCGGCCTCGACGATCGCGACGAACAGGGCATAATCCTCGTGCATCCGCCATTTGCTGCCCGAACATCGGTTGCATTGCCACCGCTATTCCCGGATGAGGGGGCGGGGTGGAGTTGCGGATCGGGGGTGTTAGCGTGCTTCAGCGCTGGCTGTTTCATATCGCGTGCGTGGTGGCGCTCGCCTGGCCGGCGATGGTCAATCGCCAGCCCTTCTATTTCCCCGACACCACCGCCTATGTCCGCTCCGCCGACAGCGCCGCCTATATCTTCTCCGGCCATCGGGTGACGACCGACTGGACCGCGCATTACAGCCGGCAACTGGCGATGCGCGGCAAGATCAAGGATGTCGACCACAAGGTCAGCGCCACCGTCACCGACCTGGGCACCGACAGCATCATGGCCGGCCGCTCGCCCTATTTCGGGGCGCTGCTGTGGCTGGCCTATGTGATCGGCCATTTCTGGACCTTCGTGCTGGCGCAGGCGGTGATCTCCTATGCGCTGATCCGCCTGACCCTGCGGCTGTTCGATCTGTCGCGGCCGGCGATCGTCGCGGCGGCGGTGGCGCCGCTGTCGCTGGCCACCGCCTTGCCCTTCTTCGTCGGGCTGTTGATGCCCGATCTGCTCGCCGGTTTCGGCATTGCCGCCTTTCTGCTGCTGGCGATCGATCGCGGGCGGCTGCGACCCTGCGAGCGCTGGGGGCTCTACGCGCTGCTGCTGGTCTCGCTGGTCTCGCACCTCACCCATATCTTCATCCTCGCGACGATGGCGGGGCTGCTGGGGATCTGGGCGCTGGCGCGCCGCTGGCCGCGGGCGCGCTATGTGCCGCTGCTGGGGATGAGCCTGGCGATCCTCGTCGCCGGCGTCGCCTCGGTGAAGATCACCAACATCGTCGTCGAGCGGACCTTCGGTAGCAAGCCGCTGCTGGTGCCGCTGCTCACCGCCCGCTTTCTGGCCGATGGGCCGGGGCTCGATTATCTCCATCGCCATTGCCCCGAGGCGGGCTTCGCGGTCTGCGCCTATCGCGACCGGACCGATACGAGCGTGGGCGAGTTCCTCTGGTCGCTGACCCCGGGCAAGGGCGCCTATATGCTGGCCGACACCGCGACCCGCCGGGCGATGTCGGTCGAGGATTATCCCTTCGCGCTGGCGGTGCTCGCCGACTATCCGGTCGAGCAGGGTGCGCGCATCCTCCACAATGGCTGGCGGCAGTTCCTGCGGATCGATCTCGACATCCTCAACTATCATTGCGGCGGCGTACCCAATTGCTGGTGGAGCCTGCCGCCGCGCGACCGGGCGCTGCTGCTGGAAAGTCCCGGCGGGCATGATCTGTGGCCGCAACGCGCGCTGGGGCTGCTCCATATTTCGGTGACGGGGCTCGCGGTGCTGCTCCTAGCTGCCTGGGCGCTGACGGACGGCCGTCGCGGCGGGCGCGAGGCGGGCGACCTGTTGCTCTGGCTGTTGCTGATCGCCGGCGCCTTCTGGGTGAACGCGCTGCTCGGCGGCGGCGTCTCCGATCCGCAGCCGCGCTATCAGGCGCGGGTGGTGTGGCTGGTGCCGCTGGTGGCGATGATCGCCATGCTCGTCTGGCGCCGCCGCCGGGCCGCATCGGCACCAGCGAACGGATGACAAGCGCAACGACCGCGATTATCACCGGCGCCATGCAGCCTGATATCGCGGTGATCCTGCCCTGTTATAATGAAGAAGCGGCGATCGCCTCGACGATCGAAGGCTTCCGCAAGGCGCTGCCCGGCGCCCGCATCTATGTGTTCGACAACAACAGCAAGGACCGCACCGTGGAAGTGGCACGCGCCGCCGGGGCGATCGTGCGGACCGAGCGGATGCAGGGCAAGGGCCATGTCGTCCGCCGCATGTTCTCCGACGTCGAGGCCGACATCTATGTGATGGCCGACGGCGATGCGACCTATGATGCGGCGGCCGCGCCCGAGCTGATCCGGCTGATGCTCGACGAGCGGCTCGACATGGTGGTGGGCGCGCGCAAGTCCGAGGTGGAGGAGGCCTATCGTCGCGGTCACCGCTTCGGCAACGCGATGCTGACCGGTATTCTCGCCCGTTTGTTCGGGCGGACTTTCTCCGATATTCTTTCGGGTTACCGGGTTTTCTCAAGACGGTTCGTGAAGAGCTTCCCGGTGCTGTCGGCGGGGTTCGAGATCGAGACCGAGATCAGCATCCACGCGCTGGAACTGCAGATGCCGGTGGGCGAGATCGTCACCCAATATGGCGCGCGGCCCGAGGGCTCGGTGTCGAAGCTGTCGACCTATCGCGACGGCTGGCGGATATTGTGGACGATCGCCAGCCTGTTCCGGCTGGAGAAGCCGATCCTGTTCTTCGGGGCGATCGGCGGGCTACTGGCGCTGCTGGCGGTGGTCCTCGCGATCCCGCTGGGCATCACTTATGTCCAGACCGGACTGGTGCCGCGTCTGCCGACAGCCTTGCTGTCGACCGGCCTCGTCATCCTCGCGGTGCTCAACTTCTTCTGCGGGCTGATCCTGGCGACGGTGGTGCGCGGGCGGCGCGAGGTGCGGCGGCTCGCTTATCTGAGCTTCGCGGCGCCGGGGGATCAGGATCGCGCCAGCGGTAAGACGACCGGCTGACCCTCGATCGTGCCGGTCCAGGCGCGAATATTATAGCAGTCGCTCAAAATATCCGGCGTCAGCACGTCGGCCGGCGCGCCGTCCGCGACGAGCCGGCCCTGATGGATCAGCAGCAGCCGATCGCAATAGCGCGCCGCCATGGCGAGGTCGTGGAGCACCGCGACGACCAGGCTGCCCGCCGCCGCTTCGGCCTTGAGCAGGTCCATGAGCTGGAGCTGGTGGCCGGGATCGAGCGCGGCGAGCGGCTCGTCGACCACCAAGGCGGGCGCCTCGACCGCTAGCGCCCGTGCGATCAACACACGCGCGCGCTCGCCGCCCGACAATTCGGTGGCGACCCGGTCGCGTAAGGGAAGGATGTCGGCGCGCGCTATCGCCCGGTCGATCGCGTCGCGGTCGGCGTCGGCGATGGCCGAGAAGGGCGCGAGATGCGGTAGCCGTCCCAGCGCCACCAGCCGTTCGACGGTGACGGGCCAATGCACCGTCTGGCCCTGCGGCAGATAGGCGATCCGACGGGCGAGTGCGGCGCGCGACAGCGACAGGACCGGGGTGCCGTCCAGGGTGACCTGGCCTGCGGCCGGGCGGATTAGGCCCAGCATCGCGCGCGCCAGGGTGGACTTGCCGGCGCCATTGGGGCCGATCACGCCCACCAGCGCGCCGGGGGCGATTGTCGCGTCGATGCCGTGGAGGACATCGGCGCTGCCGAGCCGGGCGCGCAGTCCTTCGACGCTCAGGGTCACCATAGCCGCCGCTCGCGCGCGAGATGGTAGAGGAAGACGGGGACGCCGAGGATCGCGGTGAGCACGCCCAGGCGCAGTTCGGTGTCGGTGGGGATCAGGCGCACGGCGATGTCGGCCGCGCAGAGCAAAGCCGCGCCGCCGAGCGCCGAGGGGATCAGCAGCGCCGAGGGGGTGCGATCGGTCAGCGGGCGCAGGAGGTGCGGGACGATCAGCCCGACGAAGCCGATCGCGCCCGACACGGCCACCGCGCCGCCGACGCCGATCGCTACGCCCGCCAGCAGCCGCCAGCGCAGGCGCCGCAGGTCGACGCCCAGCGTCTGCGCCGCTTCTTCGCCCAACGTAAGGGCGTCGAGCGCGCGGGCGTTCCACAGCAGCAGCGTGGCGCCGATCGCGATGCAGGGCAGGCCCAACCAGAGATGGTCGAAGCTGCGGTCCTCGAGCGAGCCCATCAGCCAGCTCATGATCTCCATCGCCGCGAAGGGATTGGGGGCGAGATTGAGCGCCAGGCTGATCCCCGCGCCCGCGAGCGTGCCGACCGCGATGCCGGCGAGGATCAGCGAGAGCGGGCTTTCGGCGCGCCCGGCGAGCAGCAGCAGCGGCGCGAGGCCGAGCAGCGCGCCAGCCACCGCCAGCAGCGGCAGGACCAGCGGATGCGCCTGCGCCAGGCCATAATAGAGCGCCAGCACCGCGCCGAGCGCGGCGGCGTTCGAGGTGCCGAGCACCGAGGGTTCGGCAAGCGGGTTGCGCAGATAGCCCTGGAGGACGGCGCCGCCGAGCCCGAGCATCCCGCCGACCAGCAGCCCGAGCAGCGCGCGCGGCAGGCGCAGCTCGATCAGCACGGCGCGCAGCACCGGATCGCCGCCCCCGGCCAGAATATGCGCGATCTCGCCGCTGCCGAAGCGGGTCGGCCCGGTCAGCAGCGAGCCGATGGCGAGCAGGATCGCGGCCAGCGCGAGCGCTGCGATCAGCAAGGGGCGTCGGGAGGAGATGGCGCGCATCGGGTCGGCTTGACCCTAGCCGGGGCTTCCCCGATTGAGAAGCCGATGCGGCTCCGAAATCTCCTGGCGATGATGGCGGGCGCGGCGCTGTCGGCGGCGCCCGCGATGGCGGCGCCCAAGCGGATCGTCTCGCTCAGCCCCTGCGCCGACCAATATCTGCTCGAACTCGCCGATCCGGGGCAGATCGTCGCGCTCAACCGCTTCGTTCATGATCCGATGATCAGCTGGGGCTGGCGCAAGGCGGCGCGCTATCCCGGCATCCGCGGTAGCGCCGAGGAGATGCTGACCCTGAAGCCCGACCTCGTCCTCACCTCGGGTTTCGGCACGGCGGCGGCGCGAGCGGTGCTGAAGAGCCGCGGGGTGAAGGTGATCGACCTGCCCTGGGACGACAGTTTCGACAGCATCGAGCGGACCACCCGGCTCGTCGCCGCCGAGATCGGCCATCCCGAGCGCGGCGAGGCGCTGATCGCGTCGATGCGGGCGCGGCTGAAGGCGCTCGGCCCGCCGCCGGGCAATGGCCGGGTCGCGGCCTATTATCAGCGGCGTGGCTATCTGACCGGGCAGGGCACCCTGATCGACGAGATGATGCGCCGCGCCGGGCTCGTCAATCTCGCGACGAAACTCGGCCGCCCGATGCTGTCGCGCCTCTCGATCGAGGAGATGGCGGTGGCGCGCCCCGATGTCCTGTTCGTGGAGAATGGCCGGGTGGTGCAGGACAAGGGCACCGAGATGCTCCAGCACCCGCTGCTCGCCCGCACGATCCCGGCATCGCGGCGGATCGACATCCCCGAGGCGCTGACGACCTGCGGCGGGCCATCCTATCCGGATGCGATGGCGGCGCTGGTGCGGGGGATCAGGCGGGCGGATGGGGCCGCTAAACCTTGAGCGTCATGCCAGCGAAGGCTGGCATCTCAGGAGATGAGGGAGCGCGCTTATCTCCCGAGACCCCAGCCTTCGCTGGGGTGACGTAGATTTTTGTAGCGGTCGCTAACAAAGATCATTCGTCATTCCAGCGAAAGCTGGAATCTCACTGCCTTCTTTCGCCGCACGAAGAATAAGGGAGATCCCAGCTTTCGCTGGGATGACGATGGAAGGATGCCTCAGCGCGCCTCGTCGTCGGCGCCGCGATATTTCAGTTCGAGGTAGCGCCCCTGGGTCGCCAGCTTGTCGAGGTCGCCGCTGACGAGTTGCTCGCCCATCCGCCGCAACTCGTCGTCGACCACGCGCAGCCCTTCGACGAGCTGCTTGTCGGGCGAACCGCCGCCGTTGCGCTCGGCGCGGCGCATGCCCTCGGGGACTTTCTTGTAACCCTCGACGAGGTCGGGCAATTCCTCGGCCATCAGCTTGCGGAACTCATAGGCGGCGGGGGCCTTGGGGTCGAGCTGGGCGAGCTGCGGCCCCAGCGCTTCCAGCTTGATGCCGATCTCGTCGGCCAGCCGCTGCGCCGGCGCAGGGAGGGCGGGGCGCTGCGCTTCCAGCCAGCGCTCGGTCTGCGAGGGCAGGAGGGGCAGGTCGCTCTTGGCCATCTGCTGCGGGGTCGGCTCGGCCGCCTGCGGCCAGCCCATGATGCCGAAGAAGACGATCGCCATCGCCACCAGCATCAGGAAGAAGCCCCAGATGCCGAGCGGGGTGACGAAGCTGCCGATCAGCCCGCCCGCAAGCGCCACGCCGAGCACCGCGAAGAAGGCATATTTGAGCCGGCGGAAGAAGCCGACCACCCGGCGGCGGTGCGCCTTCACCGCGCGCGGCGACGTCTGCGACCGGATGCGATCCAGCACTTCCTCGGCACGGGCCATGGTGGCGCGGCTGTCGACCATATCGTCAGATCACTCCTATTCGAGCGCCTTGAAGGGCTCGGCCGCGTTCTGGGACTGGCCCTGCGCGGCGCCCTCGGCGCGGGCGATATAGCCCTTCGACTTCTCGACCTCGCTGGTGAGCACGGTGACGGTCTGCTTCATCGAGCTGAGCGCTTCGAGCTTGAAGCGGTCGATCGTGTCCATCGTGTCGTAGATATTCTGGAAGGCACGCTGCAGCGTCTCGACCGGGATGGTCGACGAGGCTGCCTGCTTGTGGATCTCGCCGGTCTGGTTCTTCAGCATCGTGCCGGTCGACTCGATCATGTTCGCGGTCGTCGTGTTGAGCGCGGTGATCTGTTCCAGCACCAGCTTCTGGTTGGTCAGCGCCTGCGCGACGGTGACCGCGGTGCGCAGCGCCGAGACGGTGGTGGTCGACGCGCGGTCGACGCCCTTCACCAGTTCGACATTGTTCTTCTTGACCAGGTCGAGCGCCAGATAGCCCTGCACCGTCACCGCCATCTGGGTGAGCAGGTCCTGGCTGCGCTGGCGGACGTAGAAGAGCGCGGTCTCGCGGATCGCCTTGGCCTTCTCGGGATCGCTGCTGTCGAGTTCGAGCGCCTTGGCCTCCAGCCGCTCGTCGAGCGTCTTCGACAGATGGATCATCTGTTCGAGCCGGCCCATCGACGCCCAGAGATTCTGGCGTTCCACGTCGATCGCGGCATTGTCCTTGATCAGCTCGTCCTTGCCCGAGGCGAGGCTGTTGAGCACCGAGGCGATGTGGCTCTGCGCCGATCGATAGCCATCGAAATAGTCGCGCATCCGGTTGCCCCACGGGATGATCCCGAAGAGCTTTTTCTTGGTGAACAGATTGTCGCGCTTGCCGGGATCGAGATCCTCGACGGTGCGGCGCAGCTCGGCGAGGTTGGCACCGACGCCATTGTCGGCGTCGATCGCGCGCACGGGGCGGTCGAGGAAGCGGTTCGACTGGCCGGCGGCCTCGGCGATCTCGCGCCGGCCCATATTGCTGATCGAATCGACGCGCTTGCCGAATTCGGGGCTGTTGACGTCCTGCGCGACAAGTTCCGCGATGAAGCCGTCGACCTTCTCGTCGAGCTGGGTGCGCTGCTCGTCGCGTAGCGGCACCAGGCCTGAGGCCTTTTCGGGCGCGAGCGGCTTGACCGGGGCGGGCGGCTGCAGGACCAGATCGTCCTCCTCGGTCTTCGTCGTCGTGCTGGCCATTGCCCCGCTTCTCCTCTTGCCTCGCTGAGCAGCGAAGATGGCGGTAAGGGGTGCATTATTCAAGCGATACGGTGGTTTCCGCCGCGTCATCCTGCCTGGATGCGCATTAGGCATTCCAAAAATGCAACGATTGCAGAAAATGCAATTATTGTTGTTGCATCAGCATTTGTCGAATCGCGGGCCGCACCGCAAAGGGAACGGGCCTTTCAGGCATCCTCTCCTAATGACTTACGGGCTGGTTCCAACGAACCGGCCCGTTTTTTTATGTCCGGCCTCGGGCGAAGCACGGTTCGTCGTCGCTGTATCGACCTTTATCCTAGCTCGTTAAGCCGCTCGCCCTTGTTGCATTGCGCCATTTCCGCTATGGGCGCGCCAAATCCCTCCAATTCAGGACGTTTCAGACCCATGAGCCTCCGCAACGTGGCCATCATCGCGCACGTCGATCACGGCAAGACCACGCTCGTCGACCAGCTTTTCCGTCAGTCGGGCACCTTCCGCGACAACCAGCGCGTCGAAGAACGGGCGATGGATTCGAACGACCTCGAAAAGGAGCGCGGCATCACCATCCTGGCGAAGCCGACCTCGATCGAGTGGGAAGGCACCCGCATCAACATCGTCGACACGCCCGGCCACGCCGACTTCGGCGGCGAGGTGGAGCGCATCCTCTCGATGGTCGACGGCGTGATCCTGCTGGTCGATTCGTCCGAAGGCGCGATGCCGCAGACCAAGTTCGTCACCGGCAAGGCGCTGGCGCTGGGCCTGCGCCCGATCGTCGTCGTCAACAAGATCGACCGTCCGGACGAGCGCACCCAGGAAGTGCTCGACGAGGTGTTCGACCTGTTCGTCTCGCTCGACGCCAGCGACGAGCAGCTCGACTTCCCGGTGCTCTTCGCTTCGGGCCGCAACGGTTATGCCAGCGATGATCCCCAGGCGCGTTCGGGCACGCTGACCCCGCTGTTCCAGAAGATCGTCGATCATGTGCCGCCGCCGTCGGTGCCGGTCGATGCGCCGTTCACCTTCCTGGTGACCTTGCTCGACCGCGACAACTTCCTGGGCCGCATCCTCACCGGCCGCGTGACCTCGGGCACCGTCAAGGTGAACCAGGCCATCCACGCCCTCGACATGGACGGCAAGGTCATCGAGACCGGTCGCGCCTCCAAGATCATGTCGTTCCGTGGCCTCGATCGCGTTCCGGTCGATGAGGCGAGCGCCGGCGACATCATTTCGCTGGCGGGCCTGACCGTCGCGACCGTTTCCAACACGATCGCCGATACGTCGGTGACCGAGGCGATCCAGGCGCAGCCGATCGATCCGCCGACCCTGTCGATGACCTTCGCGGTCAACGACAGCCCGATGGCGGGCCGCGAGGGCACCAAGGTCACGAGCCGCATGATCCGCGACCGCCTGTTCCGCGAAGCCGAATCGAACGTCGCCATCAAGGTGACCGAGAGCAGCGGCAAGGACAGCTTCGACGTCGCCGGCCGCGGCGAGCTTCAGCTCGGCGTGCTGATCGAGACGATGCGCCGCGAGGGCTTCGAGCTCGGCATCAGCCGCCCGCGCGTGCTGTTCCGCGAGAATGAGCAGGGCGGCAAGGAAGAGCCGTACGAGACCGTCGTGATCGACGTCGATGACGAGTTCTCGGGCACGGTCGTCGACAAGATGAACCAGCGCAAGGCCGAGATGACCGACATGCGTCCGTCGGGTGGCGGCAAGACCCGCATCACCTTCTCGGCGCCGTCGCGCGGCCTGATCGGCTATCATGGCGAGTTCCTGTCGGACACCCGCGGCACCGGCATCATGAACCGCCTGTTCGAGAAGTACGGGCCCCACAAGGGCAACATCGAAGGCCGCAAGAATGGCGTGCTGATCTCGAACGGTGCCGGCGAAGCGCAGAGCTATGCGCTCGGCCCGCTCGAAGAGCGCGGCATCCTGTTCGTCGGCCATGGCGAAGCCCTGTATGAGGGCATGATCATCGGTGAGAACGCCAAGACGGACGACCTCGAGGTCAACCCGATGAAGGCGAAGCAGCTCACCAACTTCCGCGCCTCGGGCGGCAAGGACGACGCGGTCCGGCTGACCCCGCCGAAGAAGATGACGCTGGAGCAGGCGATCGCCTATATCGACGACGACGAGCTGGTCGAAGTGACCCCGAAGTCGATCCGGCTGCGCAAGCGCCACCTCGACCCGCACGAGCGCAAGCGCGCGAGCCGGGCGAAGGCGGCGGCGTAATCGCCGGGCTGGTACCGAAATGAGAGGGAGGGCGTCGGAGCGATCCGGCGCCCTTTTTCGTGGTGGGGAGCGGGTGTGCCCTGCACGTCATCCCAGCTTTTGCTGGAATGACGTCTTCCAGGACGAAGCTCAGTCGAACAGCTCCTCCAGGAAGCTCTTCTTGCGCTTGTGCTTGTACTTATAGCTGTCGTCATGCCGGTACTCGGGCTGACGATGGTCGGAGCGATATTCGGGCCGGTGGTCCTGCTGACGCGGGGGCTGGGCTGTCTCTTATACACATCTCCGAGCCCACGAGACTAAGCTGCATCTCGTAT
>CAUTRN010000035.1:0-70294 GCA_963540925.1 uncultured Sphingomonadaceae bacterium | reverse complement strand
CGATGCAGCGTAGTCTCGTGGGCTCGGAGATGTGTATAAGAGACAGATGGTGCCCTGGTCGGGGGTCGTGGTGGCGGCGGCGATGGCGAACGTCTCGCCCGACGAACTTGCGCGGCGCAACTTCCTGCCGGTCACGATCGGCTTCATCGTGGTCGCGCTGCTCGGCCTGCTGCTGATGCAGCTGGTCTGAGCGCCACCCGCTCCTATCAGCGAAACAGCGACAGCTTCAGCGCCTCGCTCTCGCCGAACCAGATGACATGATCGGTGTGATCGGCCAGGTCGGCGCCGGTGTTGGCATGGGCGAAGATCGTCAACTCGCCCCGGTTGAGCGACGCCCAGCCCGCGAACGGCCCAAACTGCTCGACCGAGACGGTGAGCTGGCAGCTCCCGCGCGGATGCGGTCCGACCGGCCTCTCATGAAAGCGGCCGACGGCCACGCCGAAGCGCGCCTGCGCTTCATGGGCGAGCGCCTGGGCCGCTTCGAGCTGGTCGACATTGAAATAGATATGCGCGTGGAAATTCTGGAGATCGGTCATCCCGTCCAGATCGGGGTTGTTCGGCCAGGATCAAGCCCTCCAGCAAGATATCCCGGCCGGACAATGTCTTACCAGTCGCGCGCACTCCGCGCCCGGTCTTCGAACTTCCTGGCCAAATAGAGATGGTTAAGCCGGCCTGCCGGGGTCTTCGCCCGCGCGGCCCGCATCCGTTCCTCTTCGGCCCGACGCAGGTAAAAGAAGCTGTACACACTCATGTCGAGACCTCCCGCATGAGAAAAGCAACGCTACGATACAGCGCGTCCAGCGACGCAATGCCCAAGGAACGGCGCCACGACATATTTGGTTCCATTCGTTTCTAAATCGTATCGATATCGACGGAGCTTGACCGATCGCGCGCCCGCCATGGTAGGGCGGGTGCGATGAACCCCGCTCTGTTTTTCGTCCCCGACGGCTTCCTGCTGGAAGGCCACCAGATCATGGGCCGCCGCGCGGCCGGCGCGGCCTTTCTCCGGGCGATGGTGGCGGGACGCGAGGAGGGCCCGCTGGTCGGCTATGGCCATGGCAAGACCACGCCCGACATCTTCGCGCGCGTCGTTGCCGGCCTCGATCCCGCCGCCACGACCCAGTGGATTCCCGCGGCGCAGACCAACCTGATCGCCCCCGCCGGCACCCTGCACCGCGCCGATCCGATGATCGCCCCCGAGGCCCGGCTGCGGCTGCGCAGCGGGCCGGCGAGCTACAGCATCACCGGGGTCACCCACACGCTGCTGAGCAGCGGCACGCTGGAGGCGATCGGCGCGCTGTTCCACGAGCCGGTGATGCCGTGGGACGCGCTGATCTGCACCTCGTCCGCCGCGCTGTCGGTGGTGCGCTCGACCCTGGAGGCGGCGGCCGAGCAGTTCCGCTGGCGAACCGGCTTCACCGGCGAGCCGACCATGCCGCAACTGCCCGTCATCCCGCTGGGCGTCCATGCCGAGGACTGGACATCGAGCGACAGCGCCCGGCAGTCGGCCCGCGCACGCCTCGGGCTGGCGGAGGACGAGGTAGCGATCCTGTTCGCCGGGCGCCTCTCCTATGCCGCCAAGGCGCATCCCTTCCAGATGTACGAGGCGCTGGGCCGGGTCGCCGAGGCGAGCGGGCGGCCGATGGCGCTGCTGCTGGCGGGGCAATTTTTCAATGACGGGATCGAGCGCGACTTCCGCAGCGCCGCCGCCCGCCTCTGCCCGACGGTGCGGCTGATCCATGTCGATGGCGCCGACGCCGATCTCTACGCGGGGGCCTATGCGGGCGCGGACATCTTCCTCTCGCTGGCGGACAATCTGCAGGAAACGTTCGGCATCACCCCGCTCGAGGCGATGGCGGCCGGCCTGCCCTCGATCGTCAGCGACTGGAACGGCTATCGCGACACGGTGCGCGACGGGATCGACGGCTTCCGCATCACCAGCTGGGCCCCCGCACCCGGCAGCTGCGACCGTCTGGGCCAGGCCTATGAGGTCGACCGCGACTATGACGTCCACAGCTCGCTCACCAGCACGCTCGTCTCGGTCGACAGGGCCGAACTGGTCGAGCGGCTGACTCTGCTGGTCGGCGACGCGGAACTGCGCCGGCGCATGGGCGCGGCGGCGCGCGAACGGGCGCTCAGCGAGTTCGACTGGGCGCCGGTCTATCAGCGCTATCGTCAGCTCTGGGCGGAGCTCGGCGCGATCCGCAGGGTGGGGCAGCGCGACAGGAACTGGATGGGGGCAGCGCCCAAGGCCCATTACGCCCATCACGACCCGTTCCGCCGCTTCGCCGGCTATCCGACGCAGGAAATCGGGCTCGACACGATCATCCGCGCCGCGCCGGGCGCCGACCGCGCGGCCTATCAGGGGCTGGTGGCGATGCCGATGCTGAGCTTCTGGCAAATCCGGCCCGAGCTGGCCGAAGCGATCTTCGCCGCCTGTGCCGAACCCACCACGATCGCGGCGGTGGCGCAGAAGATCGGCCGCGATCCCAACCTCACCCTCGAATTCGTCGCGCGCCTGGTGAAGATGAACCTGCTGATCCTGGGCTAAAGGGCTTATTTCACCGCGCGCAGCTGAAACTGGAGCTCGCGCACCACGCCCCAGTCGGTCTCGGCGCGCTGGCGAACCTCCTCCTTGCTCATCCGCCCTTCGTTCATCGCGACGATATAGGCCGGATCATAGACCTGGACGCCGTGGACCAGTTCGAAATCGACCCGCATCAGATGGGCGAGCATCGTGTAATTGGCGCGCGCCGCGATCCACTCGTCATTCTGCTTCTTCGACATCATCCGGAAGGTCAGCGGCGTGAAGGCGCGGACATGAGTGGGGTCGGACCAATAGGTGTCGTGCCGGTAATAGGGCACATGGATCTCCAGCAGGCCGCCGGGGCTGAGGATCCGGTAGAGATTGCGCATGATCCGCGCGAAATCGGCGAAATCCTTGCCGACATGTTCGAGCACATGCTTGAGCAGGACATGATCGAAGCGGCCGTCCTCGAACGGCCAGTCGGCATCCTCGACGTCGAGCATCAGCTCGGGCTCGCATTCGGGGAAATTGTCGGCGTTGATCCAGCCGTCGCGCTTGTCGAAGCCGCAGCCAAGATTGAGCTTGCGGATGGCTGGATCGATCATGCGGCTCCCCCCGGCGACGTTGACCGAGGCTATAAGCCCCCCTACGGCACGGCAAGTCCCGTCTGGCCTTAAGCCATTTGACTTGGCATGATGCCCCCAAAGAAACGCGGGCATGAGGAGAGGCGCGATGGACCGGTTGCGGCTGGGCAAAGCCGATCTGTTCCGGATCGAGGAGCAGACGATCAAATTCCCGCTGTCGATGTACAGCCATGACGAGGATCTGATCGCGCGTCACTGGCACTGGATGAGCCCGACCTATGTCGACGATGACCGGCTCTGCGACACGGTGATGCAGAGCTGGATCCTGCAGGTCGACGGGCGGATCATCCTGGTCGATCCCTGCACCGGCAATGGCCGGAACTTCCCCGGCTTCCCGCCGATGCACATGCTCGACACGCCCTATATCGAGCGCTTCGCCGCCACCGGCATCCGCCCGGAGGATGTCGACTTCGTCTTCTGCACCCATATGCACATGGACCATTGCGGCTGGAACACCGAACTGCGCGACGGCCGCTATGTCCCCACCTTCCCCAATGCCCGCTACATCATGGTCCAGCGCGAGTTCGACCGCTGGGACACGCGCCGCCCCGATCACCAGCCGCTGGAGCTGAACGCTGGGGTGTTCGAGAACAGCATCTTGCCGGTGCTGGAGGCGGGCCTGGCCCAGCTGGTGCCCGACCGCTTCAGCATCACCGATCATGTCCATGTCGAGCCCGCCCATGGCCACACCGTCGGCCATTCGCTGCTGCGCATGATCACTGAAGTCCGGGAAGCCTGGTTCGTCGGCGATGCCTTCCACCACCCGATCGAGCTGATCAACCCGGCGCATGACGATGGCGGCACCGAGGACTGGGCCGCCGCGGTGGCCACCCGCCATCGCATCATCGACGCTTGCCTGGAGCGGCAGGCGCTGTTCATCCCGGCCCACTTCCCCTGCCCGTTCGGCGGTACCCTGCGGCGCGACGGCGAGGGGCTGGTCCGCTTCGACCCGCTGCTGATCGAGGATGAGCGACCGATCTTCGCGGAGCGGGCGCCGGCCTGATCCGCCTTCAGTAGAGATTGTCCTTATAGTCCTTGTCCAATCCCTTCTGCATCAGACCGGGGATCGAGACGACCGTGCCCACCATCTTGGCCAGCAGGCCCTTGTCCTTGTTGAGCCGCACATGCGCGGCGAACATCTTCGCCGGGTGGATATCCTCGGCGGTCGCGCCGAGCGGCCAGAGATCGGCCCGTTCGAGCGCCGCGCTGGCGCGCAGTTCGATCGCCAGATCGTCGACCCGAGTGGCCAGCGCCGGCACCTTGCCCTGCACCTCGAAGCGCGCGCGCATCGCCGGATCGGTGGTGAGCCGCGCCGCGCCGCCGATGATCGCGATCTGGCGGCTGCCGGGCACGAGCAACGCCGCCGCCACCCGCGGCTGGGCGATGATGTTGCGGAAGCTGTCGACCCGGCGATTGCCGGGCCGGTCGGCGAACCACAGACCACCGTCCGCCAGCGCGATCATCGCGCCGGCCGGATCGCCCTTGGGGCTGAGATCGGCCTGGCCCTGCGCATCGATCGTCGCCAGCGCCATGAAACAGGTCGCATCGATGAGATCCTCGACCGTGGCGAAGCCATCGGCGACCGGCTCGGCCGACCAGAAGTCCGACCGGATCAGCGCCTTGGCGCAATGGCCATAGCATTCCTCGACCGCGATCCGCGCTTCGCCGTCCACCAGCTCGGCGACCCGGCCGTTGATCCGCAGCGTCTCGCCGATGCCCGTCGCCAGGAACAGCGAACAGAAGCTGAGCCCCGGCTGCGCCAGCGAAGGATCGTCGAGCGCCGCGAGCGGCACGCGCAGGGTCGCCCGGTCGCCCCCCGCGAAACCGGGGGCGCCACCGCCCAGGGTGATCGCGATCGCCGTTCCTTCGCCGAACCCCGCGAACATTAGTGGCGACGCGGCGATCCAGCGCAGCGCATTGTCGTCGAGATGGTCGATCACCTTCAGATGCACCGGCGGCGGCGTCTTGCCGATCACCGCCTCCAGCGCAGCCGGGGTGTCGACCCGATGGTCCATCAGAAGCCGACCTCCACGCCGCCCGTCACGCGGCGCGGGCGGGTGATGGTGGCGGTGTCGGCGGCGCGGGTCGCGCCGGGGTTCAGGATCACCGCATCGGTGGTGTCGAACAAATTGGTCGCGGCCAGGAAGACGCGCGCCGGCCCCTGCTTCCAGCTGATCTGGGCGTTGGCGAGGGTGTAGGGATCGGTCTTGCCGCGCGGCGTGTTCAGCGCGTCCGAATAATAGGCGTCGGTGTAGCGCATGTCGAAGCTGAGTTCGAGTTCGCGCACCGGGTTCACGACGAAACCGGCGTTGAGGGTGAAGGCCGGCGCGCGCGCCAGGTCGTTCCCCTGGATCGCGGGATCATTGTAGCGGTTGACCTTGGTCTTGAGCAGGCCGGCATTGGCGAACAGGCTGAAGTAGGAGAGCGCCTGGAAGCGGCTCTCGACCTCGACACCATAGGTGGTCGCGCGCTTGGCGTTGCGGATCACCGTGGAGAAGAGCGCCGGATCGGGGTTCAGGTCGAACGGCAGCTGCAGCCCATGATAATCATTGTAGAAGATGTTGCCGCGCAGATCGAGGCGGCCACCCGCCAGGGTCGAGCGGACGAAGGCCTCGTAATTGGTCACCGTTTCCTTGTCATAGGTGTAATTCGGGAAAGGCGGATCGAAGGCGAAGCCCGCGCCGCCGGCATTATAGCCACGGCCCACCGTGGCCCCCAGCGTCACCTGGTCCGACGTCTTCACCGTCACCGTCAGGCGCGGCAGGAAGGCCTTGAAGGTGCGGTCGAAGTCGAGGATGAACGGCCCTGCACCGCCCACGCGGTAACGCTTCTCCGCCTCATAGCGCGCGCCCAGGGTGATGCCGACGATCGGGCTGGCCTTGTAGACCAGCTCGCCGAAGATCGCGTTGGTCCTCGTCTTGTCCTCGAAGATGCCGTCGAAGATGTCGATCTCCTCATCCTGATGGGTGCGGTAAACCAGACCCGCGATGAAGCCCGACAGCCGATCGTCGCCGCTGCCGAAGCGCAGGCGCGGCTCGACCGTATATTCGCGGCCGTCGATCAGCGCATTGCCCGCGCCCAGCTCCGACAGACGCTGAATCCGGAAGTCGCTCGCGGTGCCGAGGATCACGAGCGAAATCCCGTCCGACAGGCTGATGGTCGTGTCGAGGATCGCCGCATCGGCGCGGGTGCGGAAGCGCGGCATCGCCGGGAAGGCGGCGACATGGGTCTGGAACGGGCGAATGACGTCGCCCGATTGCGGGCCATAGGCATCGGTGTGCGAGAGGGTGAGCAGCGAGCGGACATCGGCCGACGGCTCGAACAGCAGCTTGCCGCGCAACGCGAGCGACTGATAGCGCCCCGGATTGTCGATATCCTTCAGCTCGGCCGACAGCCCCTTCCGGCGCGCCGTGAAGGGCGTGAAGGCGACGAAGGACTGTTCGGTGCGCCAGTCGCCGGCGATCCGAAAGCTCAGCGCCTGGCCCGCGAGCGGGCCGCCCACCGCTCCCGAATATTGGCGGACCTTGTTCTCGCCGATCACGACCCGCGCCTTGCCGCTGAACTCGGGCGTGGGATCGTTGGTCTTCACCGCGACGATGCCGGCGATGGCGTTGCGGCCCTGCAGGGTCGACTGCGCGCCGCGATACACCTCCACCTGCTGCACGTCCCACAGCAGGCCGTCGATGTAGATCGCCTCGTTGAAGCTGAGATTCCGATTGTCGACCAGATAGTTCACCCGCGCACGGGTGCCGCCGAAAAAGGCGTCGCCGCCCAGCGCCGGGCCGGTGCCGTCGAGGCCGCGGATCGCCGGCCCCTGGCTCGACGGGCGGGTCGAGACGAGGTTGGGGATGCGGCCGATCACATCGTCGGTGCTATAGGCGCCGGCGAGACGATCGATTGCCTCGCGGTTGACGACGACCACGCTCGACGCCGTGTCACGCAGCGAACGGTTGGTACGCTCGGCGGTGACGATGATCTCGTCGGGATTCTCCACCTCGGCGGCCTGGACGGCCCCCGCCGCCAGCGAAACCAGACCGGACAGCATCAACGATCGGACCATCAGCATCGACTTTCACCCCCTTCGATTGTCACGGTCGCCCTCGAAACCGCGCCATTCCGCTGATTTCTTACGACCGCTGCAATTAATTGCGATCGCTTCGCATTAGCCCTTGGCGAAAAGCTCTGCTATGCTCGATGCTGTGGCGAGAAGATCGAACACTGTTGCGAGACATCAGCCGATGGCGCCGGACGGGACACCGGCCGCATGACGATGATCGCCCGGATCAGCGGCGAGTTCGCGCCGTCCGACATGCTGCGCGAAGCGGCCTATCAGTCGATCGACATCGTCGTCGCCCGCAACGCCTTTTCCCGGGTCGACAGCCCGATCATGGCCGGGGTCGTCATCACCGCGCAGGTCCAGCCCGGTCTGCAGATGTCGGGCCACGACGTCACCTATCTGGAGGATGGCGTCTTCGAGGCCGATATCGGACGCTCGATGACCTGCGGCATCCTGCTCGACGGGAGCGCCGAACCCATGGAGGTGCCGGGCTATGCTCCGGTCGATCATGCGATCAACCGGCTGACGATCGTCGGCTTCGGCGAAACCCTCCCCTGCCGCCGCCCCTATCGCAAGAATCAGCGCAGCCGCGCCTTCGGCCTGACGATCACCCCCGAATTCTTCGAACGCTTCGAGGCATCTGTGTCGGCCGACGACCTGGCGGGGCTGCGCCGGCTGATCGATCCCGGCTTCCATGTCCGCCATCTCCATGGCTCGACGCCGCTGATCGCGCTCACCAGCGAGGCGCTCGACCATCCCTATTCGGGCCCGCTGTCCGAACTGTTCCAGGAAAGCCTGGCGCTGCGCTTCGTGGTCGAGGCTGCACGCCTGCTCGACGAACAGGCCCAGCTGGTCGCCGACCTGGGCCGCAAGGGCTATGACCGGGTGATGGAGGCCCGCGACATCCTCGACGCCGCGCTGATCGCCCCGCCCAAGACGCTCGATCTGGCGCGGCGAGTCGGCACCAATGTCGCCAGCCTCCAGGCGGGTTTCCGTAAGGCCTTCGGCACCACCCTGTTCGGCTATGTCCGCGACCAGCGGCTGACGATGGCGCGCATCCTGATGATCGACCATGGGCTGGGCGTCGCCGAGGCCGGCTACAAGGTGGGCTTCACCAACGCCTCGGCCTTCACCGCCGCCTATCGCCGCCGCTTCGGCCATCCGCCGACGGCGGAGCGGTAGCGCGCCTTACGTCGCTCCGGCGGAGGCCGGAGCCGCCACCGGTTCTTGCGGCCAACTTGTCGCATTCTTCGTGGCGGCCCCGGCCTCCGCCGGGGCGACCGATATCACTCGCGATCCGCCGGATAGACCAGCCGCACCTGCGGCGCATCGACCGGTATCGCCTCGCGTAGCGCCGCATCGAAATGACTGCGCATGATGTCCTTGGGCACCAGGCAGTCGGGGCACGCCTCCTCCCCCGCCTTGATCTCGGCCAGCAGCAGGCCGGGTCCCTCCTCGCTCAGTTCGACCCGATAGCCGTCGGTCGCCAGCATCGCGCGCAGCGAGGCGAGCGCGTCGACCACCGCAGCCGAGGGTTCGCGCACCGCCGCCGCCGTGCCCGGCTCGCGGATCCGTTTCGTGATCGCGGGCGCGCCGCCGCCGGCACCATAGAGATAATAGGGCCAGCTGCCCGCCGCCGATCCGCAGACCACCACGAACAGCTCGTCGGGCCTGTCCGATCCCGCCATCGCGACGAAGCTCGTCTCGTCACCGGGCTCCACCGGCTCCAGCCGCTCGCGATGATAGCGGACCTTGTAGCCCGCCTGCTTCACCCAGGCGACCGAGCGACGCGTCTTCTCGTAGAGCGCCTTGCGGATGTCGGCCTTGCTCCATCCCGCCTTGGCGAAGAGGCGTGCGGTCTCCACCGGCATCAGCACGATGCCATAGCCGGCGGCATGGAGCTTGCCGATGCCGACGATATGGTGCGCCATCGTCTCGATCCAGATGTCGGGGCTCTGCTCGGCATGACTGTCGGTCCAGCTGTAGCCGGCGATCAGGAACAGGGTGACGCTACTGTCCTCCGCCGCATGGCCCAGCTCGACATGGCAGGGCAGCAGCTCGGGCCAGGCCTCCTCATTCTCGACGATATGATAGCCGGCATATTTGGCGGGCTGGCCCATCATCGAGCGGTCGAGCACCGCGCGGCCATGGGCGGGGTCGGGCCCGCTGGCGCCGGGGATCGATCCCATCACGTTGATCTGGATCAGCCGGATCGCGCGGCCGATCGACGAATTGGCGCGGTTGCCCGGCCCCAGCATATTGCCGTGCGGGTTCATGCCGATGCGGTTGCGGATCGGCCCGTTGACCAGGAAACCCAGGGTGAAGCTGCCCGTCGAGCTGTTGGCGACGTGGAGCTGGAAGCCCGGCTCCAGCATCGCCTCGACGATCGCCACCACCACCGGGAAATAGTCGGGCAGGCAGCCCGCCATCACCGCGTTGATCGCCAGCTTCTCGGCGATGATCGGGATGCGCCGCTCCTGATAGAAGCCGACCTGCTCGTCGCCCTTCAGCCCGGCGGCGGCGAGGAAACGGTCGACCTTCTCGCGGGTGGGCGGGACGATCGGCAACCCGTCGGTCCAGCCATTGCGGTGGAACAGCTCGATCGCCTCGTCGAGATCGGCGACCTCATGCTCGCTCGGGCGCATCTCAGGCGGCCGACCTGGCGGAGCCGGCAGGTGCCAGCATCAGCTTCGGGAATTGCTCGGCCGCCGCCTTCGCGCGCTCGCGCAGCTCGTCGGGCAGCAGGCTCGCCACTGGATGGTCGACGATCGCCCATGGGATCGCGGGCATGCCGCGCAGCATCGCGCTGGTCTTCACCGCCTCGGTGAAGGGCGGGGTCGCGACCAGCATCGTCGGGATGCCGCGCTTCTCCAGCTCGATCGCGTTGACGATGCCCGAGGTGCTGCACGCGCCGCAATCGCCATTGGCAAGCAGCACCAGATCGCATTTGTCGACCTCGCCCCAGCCATCCTCGGGCATCAGGTTGCCGGGGTCATAGAGGCCGCGCACCACGGTGAAGCTGTAGCGCTGCTCCAGCTCCTCGCGGATCATCTCCAGCAGGTTGCGGGCGTTGAGCTTGTCGTTGTTCCACAGGCCCAGCACCTTGCCGTCCAAGGTGGCGGGGCGCGGTGCCGGCGGCAGGCCGCTATTCTCGTCCTCGGCCAGCGGTTCCTGCACGGGATCGAGCACGATGATGGACATAAAGCCTCTCCTTGTAACATAGAGGCTTCGCGCCTGCCGGTTCGGCTGTCAACGCCGGGCGGGACGCCCGACCTCTGTTTCGAGTGATGTGATCGCGTGAGCTGGACCGACTGGACCGAAGAGACCCCGCTGGGGAAATGCCGCCGCCGCGTGCTGATCGCGGCGACCGACACGACCGCGCGCGCCGATGTCGAGGACGACGCCCATCGCTTCGGGGTGGACCTGACCCATGACGGCGCGGCGGTGCTCAGCGCCAGTTCGCGCTCGATCCGCTTTCCCTACACCACCTGCGCGGCGGCCGACGGGATGATCGAGGCGCTGGCAGGGGCCGCGATCACCACCGACACCACCGCGCTGGCGCGCTTCGGCCCCGCCAATCTCAACTGCACCCACCGCTTCGACCTGGCGGCCTGGGCGATCGCGCAGGCCGCGCGCGGGCCGGGCGTGCGCCAATATGACGTGGCGACCGGCCCCGAGGATGGCCGCATGCTCGCCGTCCTCGAACGCGACGGGCGCGAACTGCTGCGCTGGTCGCTGGAAGGCACGCTGATCCACGCCGAGGGCCAGACCGGCGGGCAGGATATCCGCCATATCCTCAAATGGGCGCGCACCACCGGCGACGACGATCTGGTCGAGGCGATCTCGGTGATGCGACGCGGCATCCTCGTCTCGCAATATCGCCAGTTCGACCCGAAGAAGATCATCCCGGCGAGCGGCGTGATGGCGAGCATGGCGGGCGCCTGCTTCGCCTTCCAGCCCGGCATCGCCGACGAGGGCGACGCCACCCCCGGCAATTTCCGCAACTTCGACGCCCACCCCGAACGGCTGCTGCGGGATTTGCAGAGCTAGGCCGTGAACGCGTGAACGGTTGATCACTGTGCTGCTACGCTCGCGATCATTGGCCGCTGCATCATAGCGCCGCCGATAACAGCGCGCCGACGAGCGTCAGGCCATCCCCCCTCACAATAAGGAAGTAAATACACCCCTTTTCCGATTGCCCAATCTTCCGCAGGTGAATATAGGGAGTTTGCGCTCCCTTTTATGCGCCAATAGGAGGATCGAACCATGGGCCTGATCACGCCCGACGTCAGTGCCCGGCTGAAACCCGATTTCATCGCCCTGGTGCACGATATCTACAGGGAATTCGCCAATCTTCGGCCCGGCGAGCGCGTGCTGATCATGAGCGACGCGCGCACGCCAGATTATATCAGCGCCGTGTTTCATGGGGTCGCGACCGCCCTGGGGGCCGAGGTGGCGACGATCGAAACCAAAATCCCATTCGGAGGCCCGACCTATCAGCCCAGCGCCCAGTGGACGACGATGCTGTCCGCGGCCGCAAAAGAGGCGGATTTGCTGATCGATCTGGCCGTCGGCTATGCGGACTTCGTCAAGGACGCGATCGCCAATGGTGCCCGCGTCCTCATGCCGGGCGACGGCATTGGCGGCCCCTATCTCGACGACATGCTGCTGCGGACGATCCGTGACGTCGATATCCACGAAATCCGACACACCGCCGATCATATTGCCCGGCTCTTCACGGGCGCCCGGACGTGCACGATGATAACCGGCGACGGTGACGAACTCGAAATCGGTCTCGATGGGATCGAGGGCGTCGCAGCCGACGGCTTCCTTTGGGATCGCGACAAGGGTGAATTCAAATCGAGCTTCGCGATTCTGCCCCCGGCGCAGCCCGGCGTCCTCATTCCGCGCGGCCGCGGCAACGGCATCGTTTCGATCGACGGGACCGTGCTCTGGCAGCAGGTTTACCACGAGACGCCACGCGATCCTCTCAAGTTCGAATTCGTGGACGGTCGCCTGGTCAATATCTGGGGAGACAAATATCTGAGCGGGCGCGTTCGCCAGTGGCTGGAGAAGCTCGGTGACGAGGGTGCCTGGGAAGGGCCGAACCATCTCAATATCGGCATCAACCCGAACGCGATGCTCACTCAGAACCAGGAATGGGAACGCGTCTACGGCTCTGTGACATGCGGGATGGGCGACCTGGATGTGGTCGCGGATCTGATGACCTCCAGCAACGATGGGGTGCGGCCGAAGTCGAAGGTGCATTGGGACTGGACGATCCTCGCCCCCACGATCAAGCTCGACGGCAGGACCCTTCTCAAGGACGGTCAGTTGTTCCTCGACGATACCGACGCCGAATGACCAAAGCGGCCGCAACGCTCGGCGCGGTGTTCCTCGCTTATGCGGTGGTCACCGTGCCGACGGCGGCGTTGCCTATGCTGGTCGGCGCCTATGCAGACCTGCTGCACTATGACATCCAGGCCGCCGGACTGCTGGCCAGCATCGAGGCCGCCGGCATGGTCGCCGGGGTCCTGTTCACAACGTTGGTGATCGCTCGCCCCGGAGTGGACGTTCGGAAATGCATGACTCTGGCCATCGCGCTGTTCGGCGCCGCACAGTTCGTTTCCTGCCTGTCGCCCGCCTATCCGCTGTTTGCGACCGCTCGTTTCCTCTCGGGCTTTTCGGGCAGTGGATTGGTCGGCGCGATGGGGAGCATCTATCTGGCGAAGGTGCCGTCGCCGGGCCGCGCTTTCGCCATTTATTTCGGCATTCCCTACACGGCGGGCGCACTGGCGCTGTTCGCGCTGCCGCGCCTGCTGGATTTCGCCGGCCTATCCCCCCTCTTCGCCATACTGGCAGCGCTGGCGCTCGTGGCGCTGCTGTCGACCAGGCTGCTGCCACGCGTAGCGGCTGATACCGCTCACGAGGCCGGCGCGGCACCCAAGCCGGCGTCCACTTCCTTGCGCCGGATCCTCGCGATGCTGCTGATCGGATCGCTCTTCATCAACTATGTCGGCAACGGCGGCCTATGGATTTATTGGGAAAGGATCGGCAGTTTTCTGCGGATCGACGGCGACAGCCGTTCTCTCGCCCTCTCGCTCGGCCTGCTGTCGGGCATCGCCGGAGCTGCGATCTGCACCACGATGACCCGCTTTGCGTCCCGTTTCGCGGGGATTGTCATCGGGCATCTGATATTGGTGGCCGGCTACTGTTTTCCGCTCTTCGATCATGCGATCCTTGCCTATGGCGGCGGGGCTGCCCTCCTCAATGCGGCGGTTGCCTTTCTCACCCCATTTTACTTCTCGGCGATCGCGAAGGCCGATGAGAGCGGCCGCCTGGTGACGGCCGCCCTCAGCGCATCCGGGATCGGCTACAGCGTTGGTCCGATGCTCCTGTTGCCCTATGCCCGCCGGGAAGCGGTCGAGCCATTGCTCATGGCGGCGATTGCGACAGCGCTCGCCAGCCTGCTCCTCGTCGCGGTCGCCTGGCAAATCGCGCGCCGCAGCTCGAACGCCGACCTGCTAAGCCGCGATATCTGATCGATTTTAAGGGAATCCGGATCGCCCCTCAGGGTTGCGCAGCCGTTCGCGCTTGCAGTCGGATTAAAAGAAGTATTTACTCCCTAAATAAACAAAAGGGGGTAGATATGAACCGGCTTCGCCTTTTTCTCGCGTCAGTGTCGACCATTGCATGGGCCAGTACAGCGTTGGCGCAATCCGCTCCGGCGACGGACGGGGAGATGTCCGACATCGTCGTGACGGCCCAAAGGAAATCGCAAAATCTTCAGGACGTGCCGGTCACGATCACGGGGCTCTCCGCCGACACGCTACGATCGCGCGGCGCCCTCAACACCTTCGACCTCGCTCAGAACACCACCAGCCTGGTCTTTGCCGGTGCCTCGTCCACGCTCGCCACCGTCTTCATGCGAGGGCTTGGCGACAGCAGCTTCAACGCCAACGCGATCCCGTCCGTCGGCTTCTATCTCGACGATACCTATATGGGGTCGAGCTTCGGGCTCAATCAGGCCCTGCTCGATCTTGACCGGGTCGAAGTGCTGAAAGGGCCGCAAGGAACGCTCTACGGCAAGAACACGACCGGCGGCGCCATTAGGTTCATAACCCGCAAGCCGGACCCCAGCGAGCCGATCAACGGGACGATCAATCTCTCGGGCGGCTCATTCGGCGAGGTGAATGCGGACGCGGCAATCGGCGCTGCGTTGTCGGACACCACCGCCGTGCGGATCGCCGCTGGCTACCATCGCCAGAATGGTCCGTTTCGCAATCTGGTGACGGGTGACCATGGTCCGAAGGAACGCAATTACGCTCTGCGTGGATCGCTGCTGTCGCACCTCACGCCGGAACTGGACATGCTGTTGAGCGTCCACGGAAGCCGCAATCGCGGCGATTCCAATCTCAAGGAAGTCGGCGCTTTCACGGGGCCCTTTTCCTATATGGTCTGCGACAATCCGACGCTTGGTGGAGGATGCCCGGATACAACCGGCTTCGTGCCTTCGCCGAACAAGCGCGACTATTATGCCGATGCGCCGGACATGCACGATATCGTCCGCAACATCGGCGGCAGCGCGACGCTCACCTGGCAGCCGGATAGCCTCAGCATCACATCGGTCACGGCTTATGACCGCAATAGCCGCAACACGCGTGGCGAGATCGACTGGTCGCCGGCCGATCTCTCGGTCAACGATATTTACAGCAAATCTCGGCAGATCTCGCAGGAGGTGCGTATCGCCTCCGATGACAAGCAGCCGATCAACTGGCTGCTGGGCGGCTATTTTTTCCATGATCGCCTGACGTCGCAGAGCGCTTATTCATTTCGCGGCTTCGGGCCAGGCTTTCTTACCTTTGGGCCGAATCTGGAGGGTGCCTATACGGCCTTCACCCAGAAGACCCGTAGTCTCGCCGCCTTTGGCGAAGTCTATTGGAAAGTCGCCGACACCCTCAAGCTGACAGCCGGCCTGCGCTATTCGCAGGAGCGCAAGGGCATCGATCTGGCCCTCGATTTTCTGAATATCGACGACTCGAATGCAGCGACGGTTATCGACCGCCGCTATGCCGCCAGCCACGTCCTGGTCGCAAACGTCGCGACCCAGAACGAGCGGCGCACATGGGACAATCTGAGCGGCCGCGCGACGATCGACTATGATCCCGCCGATAACGTCAAACTGTTCTTCACGTTCAGCCGCGGCTTCCGTGCCGGCACGTTCAACGGCGGCGTTCTGTTCGGCCCGGATGAAGTCGCGACGGTCAATCCCGAGACCGTCACCAACTATGAATTCGGGTGGAAGACCGACCTGATCGACCGCACGCTGCGTTTCAACGGCGCGTTTTATCATACGCGGCTCACCAACCAGCAGGTCTTCGTGCCAGGCATCGTTCTGCTGCTGGAGAACGCCGCCACCTCACGGGTCAACGGCGCGGAAGTGAGCCTCACCTGGAAGCCGGTTCGCGCCTTCCAGGCCGATCTTGGCGCGGCTTACACCGACGCGCGTTTTCGCTCTTACAGTTCGAACCTCGCGGGAGCTGACTATTCGGGCAATCGCCTGCCATATGCGCCGCGATGGACGCTGAACGGCTCCCTCAGCTACACCGCCGAACTTGCGGGCGGCAACAGTCTGAGCTTCCAGACGGACGGCAGCTACAGAAGCCGCACCTTCTTCTCCGTCGCGCAGGACAGGAATATTTCCGAAAAGAGCGTCTTCCTTCTGAACGCCCGCGTGAGCTTCGCCGCTAGCGAAAAGCATTGGTCGGTTTCCGTCTATGCGAAAAACATCTTCAACCGCCTTTATTTCAAGGACGGGTTCGACCAGTCCGGCATCGGTTTCAACACCTTCGCCATCAGCGATCCGCGTCGACTGGGTGCGTCGGTGCAATATTCCTTCTGAATGGCCATGCTCGTGCCGGCACCTGCCGGCACGAGCCGCGTCCAACGGCGTGCATTCCGGGCAATGCCGTGCGAGAAAGCTGCGATGACCTCCAAGCCAAAGCAGCAGCGCGAACCCGTATCGCTCGAACAACGGCGCGAACCTATCCAGGCTCGGGCCCAGGCTTCACGCGCACGTATATTGGCGGTGGCGGGGGAATTGCTCGAAGAGGTCGGCATCGACGACTTCAATACCAATCTGCTTGCTGAACGGGCTGACGTCCTGATCCGTACGGTCTACCGCTACTTCCCGAACAAGTTCGCCGTGATCGCGACCCTTGGCGAAGAGATGATCGCGCGATGGGGTGACTGGATGGGCCCCCATATCGCGGAAATAGCGCACCCCGACAGCGATCTGGAACGAGCTTTTCGTGAGATGCTCGAGGCATGGCTAAAGATGCTCACCGAGGAGAAGGGCGGTCGGGCGATTATGCAGGCCGTGGGAGCCGTCCCGCAGCTTCGCGAGCTGGATAACGCGCTCTTCACGCAGGTGGTGGCTCGATACCAAGCTGCCATTTCAACACGGTTCTCCGCTCCGGCCGAAACATCGGCGATCGCAAGCAACCTTATCGTGAGCGCAATCTATGGCGTTGCCGATTGCTACTTCCGGGTCCCCAGCCAAATCCGCCCTACCATGCCGGTCGAAGCGGCCAAGATGGTCGCTGGCCATTTGCGAAAGGTGGTCGGCGACGCTTAGCGGCTGAGCAGGCGCGACGGGATTCCGATCGGCATCGAGCGGTTCTTCTCCAGGAAGAAGCCCTTCCGCCATGTCGTCCCACGCCATGACAAACTCGCCGCCAATTTTCTTGCCATGGTCCAGCTCGCTTCAATGCGGCTGTGATCCCGTACTTACGAGTCCTAGGCCGGCTCGAAGACGATGGAACGGCTCTCGGGCTGCGCCGCCGCCAGCCGGACCGGCAATGTCGTGCCCGGCTGCGCCACCGTCCCCGCCAGGCGCGCGATCACCGGAAGGCCGGTGAGCTGGATGCGCGCGCCGCGATCATCCACTTCGGTGACGGCCGCGTCGAACACCTCGCCCACCCGCTCCTGGAGCATCACCGCCTCGGCCAGGTCGATCACCGCGCGCTCGATCTTGCCCGACAGCGCATCGGCACGCGCCATCACCGCCGGCAAGGCCTCGAAGGCGGCGGCCACCGGCTCGGGCACCGATAGGCCATTGGCGACGGCGAGTGCCGCCTGCACGACATAGCGGTCGGCCAGCCGGCGCAGCGGCGCGGTGCCATGGGCATAGGTCGCCGCCATCGGCGCGTGCCAGGGGACGACGCCCGGCCGATAGGGCTCGTAACCGGCGCCGCCGCCGGCCCGGCGAATCGCCATCATCAGCGCCGCCTCGCGCGGATCGTCGGCATCGAGGGTGCGTTCGAACTGCGCGAGGGTCGCCATGTCGGGCCAGGCGAGGCCGAAGGCGCGCGCGGTCTGGCGCAGCCGCGCGGTCGCTTTCTCGCTCGGGGCCGGCATCACCCGGAACAGTCCGGTGCCTGCCTGGTGCAGCGCCTGGGCGATCGCCAGGTTGGTCGCCAGCGACAGCGCGGCGTTGCGGTCCTCCGAGGCGAGCCGGTCACGGAACAGCAGTTCATAGCCGTTCGGCCCCGCCGCCAGTTCCTGCTCGGGCGGATCGACCCTGGCGCCGCCGCGGCGATCCTCGGCGCGCTGTACCCGGCCGGCCAGTTCGGCGAAATCGGCCGGCAGGTCCGCGTCGCGCACCTTGTCATAGGCCAGCTTGGCGCGGCTGCGGACGATCGCGCGTTCGGCACCCTCGAGAGTCGCCTCCCCTTCCCCGTCGATTCGCACCGTGAAGATCACCGCCGGGCGCGGGCCGGCGGGCAGCAAACTCGCCGCTCCCTCGCTCAGCATGGGCGGATAGAGGCCGGCCTTCCCGTCGGGCAGATAGAGGGTGGTGCCGCGCCGCCACGCCTCCTGGTCGAGCGGATCGCCGTCGCGCACGAACCAGGCGACGTCGGCGATCGCATAATGAAGCAGCAGGTCGTTCCCGCGCCGGTCGATGCAGAAAGCCTGGTCGAGATCGACCGAGGACGCGGGATCGAGCGTGACGAAAGGCCGGTCGGTGTGATCGCGGTGCTCGGTGGGCGCCCGCTCGGCTGCGGTTTGCGCGGCGGCCTCCACCTCGGGCGGGAAAGCCGGAGGAACGAAAAACTCGCTGCGAATCCCGGACAGTCCGTGATTCAGGGCATGGGCTGGATCGATGAGCGCCTTCATACCGCTCTGTTAGGCGGGAAGGCGTCCGGTGGCCATCTGGGGGAATGGCCCTGTTTCCGGATGGGGTATCCGGAAGGATTGGTCGGGGCGACAGGATTCGAACCTGCGACCCCTTGACCCCCAGTCAAGTGCGCTACCAGGCTGCGCCACGCCCCGACCAAGGCTGCGCGCTTTAGGGAGGGATTCGCGGCTTGGCAAGCATCGGTTGCACCCCCCATGCGGAACGTGATAGGCGCGCGCCACTTCTGGGCCGCAAACTGGCCCGTTTCTTTCCGGGATTTCCGAAATCATGTTCGCCTCCCCCGCATATGCACAGGCCGCAGGCGCCGCCGGTTCCTCGACCAGCGGCACCATCTTCATGCTCGGTCAGTTCGCGCTGATCGGCCTGATCTTTTATTTCCTGCTGATCCGTCCGCAGCAGAAGCGGATGAAGGAGCACCGCCAGAAGATCGAGTCGGTCCAGAAGAACGACCAGATCGTCACCGCGGGCGGCCTGATCGCCAAGGTGATCAAGGTCGACGAGCATGAGGTCGAGGTGGAGATCGCTCCCAACGTCCGCGTGAAGGTGGTGAAGAGCACGATTTCCGAAGTTCGCTCGGCGAACGCGGGCAAAGCCGCGAACGACTGATCGCCCGATGCTCGATTTCCCCCGCTGGAAGGTCTGGTCGATCTGCCTGTCGCTCGCGCTGGGCGTGCTGCTTGCCGTGCCGAGCTTCATCCCCGAGAGCACTGCCGCCCAGCTGGGCATCGGCGGTTTCCCCCGCATCAACCTTGGCCTCGACCTTTCGGGCGGTAGCCATCTGATGCTGGAGGCGGACACCACCGACCTCGCCAAGCAGAATATCGAGCGGATGGAAGAAAATGTGCGCACCGAGATGCGCCGTGCCGCACCGCCGATCGCGATCGGCGACATTTCCACCGCGGGGGGACGCCTCTCCTTCTTCGTGCGCGACGGCGGACAGCTCGACGCCGCGGTCGAGCGCATCCGCACCCTGACCCAGCCCTCGGGCATGACCGGCCAGCGCGACTGGGACGTCCAGGTGGTCGATTCGACCCGAATCGTGCTGACCCCCACCGACACCGGCCTCGCCCAGTCGACCGATGCCGCGATGCAGGTGGCGACCGAGGTCGTCCGCAAGCGCATCGACGAGATGGGCACGCGCGAGCCGAACATCGTGCGCCAGGGCAAGGACCGAATCCTCGTCCAGGTCCCGGGCCTGCAGGATCCCGCCGCGCTGAAGGCGCTGCTGGGCCGCACCGCCAAGCTGGAGTTCAAGCTGGTCGACCTGAGCGCGGACCCGGCCGAAGTGGCCAAGGGCCATGCGCCGGTGGGCAGCGAGATCATCCCCTATCCCGACAATCCCTCGGGCGTTCCCTTCATCGCGGTCAAGCGCCGCGCGATGCTGACCGGCGACGAGCTGATCAACGCGCAGTGGTCGCCCGACAGCCAGACCAACGAGCCGGTCGTCAACATCACCTTCAACAGCGAGGGCGGCCGGAAGTTCGCCCGCGTGACGCAGGAGAACACCGGCAAGCCGTTCGCGATGATCCTCGACGGCAAGGTGCTGTCGGCGCCGAACATCAACGAGCCGATCCTGGGCGGCCAGGCCCGCATCTCGGGCCGCTTCACCACCGACAGCGCCAACCAGCTCGCCATCGCGCTGCGCTCGGGCAAGCTGCCGGTCGCGCTGAAGGTGGTCGAGGAACGCACCGTCGGGCCCGAGCTCGGCGCCGACTCGATCAAGGCCGGCACCCTCGCCAGCGCCATCGCGGTGCTCGCGGTGGTGGTGTTCATGCTCGTCACCTACGGCCGCTTCGGCATCTATGCGAACCTCGCCGTGATCATCAACGTGTTCGTGATCGTGGGCGTGATGGCATTGCTCAACGCGACGCTCACCCTGCCCGGCATCGCCGGCTTCGTGCTGACGATCGGCGCCGCGGTGGACGCCAACGTGCTGATCAACGAGCGCATGCGCGAGGAGCTGCGGCGCGGCCGCAGCATCACCCAGGCGGTGGAGCATGGCTATAAGGAAGCCAGCCGCACCATCTTCGAAGCGAACGTGACCCACGCCATCGCCGGCGGTATCATGTTCGTCCTGGGGTCTGCGCAGGTGAAGGGCTTCGCGGTCGTGCTGCTGATCGGCATCGCCACCTCGGTGTTCACCGCCGTCGTCTTCACCCGCATGCTCGTTGCGCTGTGGCTGCGCCGCAACCGGCCCACCCACATCAATATCTGATCGGACCGGCCCCATGCGCCTGCTGAAACTCGTTCCCGACAACACCAA
Source organism: uncultured Sphingomonadaceae bacterium (assembly GCA_963540925.1). Taxonomy (GTDB): domain Bacteria; phylum Pseudomonadota; class Alphaproteobacteria; order Sphingomonadales; family Sphingomonadaceae; genus Rhizorhabdus. The sequence continues at coordinate 49,603 of CAUTRN010000035.1, read as the reverse complement.
TATCGGTTTCGTCCGGATCCGTGTCGCCTGCTTCATCGTCACCGCGCTGCTCACGCTCGCGGCGCTCGGCATCACCGCCACGCGCGGCCTGAACCTGGGCGTCGATTTCGTCGGCGGCCTGATGATCGAGGCCCAGTTCCCGACCGAGCCGCAGCTCGATCAGGTCCGCTCCACGATCGACGGGCTCGACGTGGGCACCAGCTCGCTCCAGCAGTTCGGCGATCCGAAGACCGTATCGATCCGCCTGCCGGTCGAGGAAGGCGCCGACCAGGGCGCCACCAACGCGGTGGTCGCCAAGGTCTCGAACGCGCTGAAGGCGCAGTTCCCCGGGATCAAGTTCACCCGCACCGACACCGTCTCGGGCAAGGTCTCGGGCGAGCTGATCCAGAACGGCATCCTCGCCGTGGTGCTCGCGGTGCTCGGCATCGCGGTCTTCTCGTGGCTGCGCTACGAATGGCAGTTCGGCGTCTCCACCTTCGTGGCGATCGTCCACGACGTGATCATGACCCTGGGCTTCTTCGCGCTGACGCAGATGGAGTTCGACCTGAACATCGTCGCCGCGGTGCTCACGATCGTCGGCTATTCGATCAACGACAAGATGGTGATCGACGACCGTATCCGCGAGAATATGCGCAAGTTCCGCCAGATGGACATGAAGGCGCTGATCGACCTGTCAGTCAACGAGACGCTGCCCCGCACGGTGATGACCTCGATCACCATCGCGCTGGCGCTGCTGTCGCTGCTCCTCTTCGGCGGCCATGTGCTGCGCGGCTTCTCGGCGGCGATGCTGCTGGGCGTCGTGGTCGGCACCTATTCGTCGGTCTATGTCTCCTCGTCGCTGCTGATCAGCCTGGGCCTCAAGCCCGCGACCTTCGGCGACAAGCCCAAGAGCGGCCGCCCCGACGCCGAGCGGATCGGTCCCAAGGCCTGATCGGCCAGGGGCAGCCAGCACCATGGTCAATCTCGACCGCGAGGCGCCCGCGGAGGGCCCCACCATCCGCGGCTTCGCGGGCACGGCCTATCGGGTCGCCGACCGGATCGTGCCCGGCGGCCTCTGGCTGACCCCGGACAATGCGAAGGACTGGTCCCCGCCCGCGATCGAGGCGCTGACGATCGACGATCTGCCGATGCTGGCGGCGATCCAGCCGCCGCCCGAATTCCTGCTGCTCGGCACGGGTCCTTCGATGCGCCGCCCCACCCCCGCCTTCGTCGCGGCGGTGGAGGCGATGGGCTTCGGGGTGGAGACGATGGACAGCCGCGCCGCTGCCCGCGCCTGGAACGTGCTGCGCGGCGAGGACCGCTGGATCGTCGCGGCGCTGATGCCGCTCTGACCTTCCCATCACGTCCTTCCAGCGAAAGCTGGAATCTCATTGCCTTCCCGCGACCAAGAAAACCGAGATCCCAGCTCTCGCTGGGATGACGATCAGCTCTGGCGGGCCTCCACCAACCCCTTCAGATGCGCATAGAGCGCCTCGGTGTTCCGCTCCCAGGTGAAGCGCTTCGCCGCCTCGGCCACCTCCGCCTGCGGGGGCGGATCGGCCAGCACCGACGCGATCCCTTCGGCGATTGCCTCCGCCGTCCGCGCGACCAGCCGGCCGGCGGCGGGGCGATCCACCACCTCGCGCGCGCCCCCGACATCGGTGATCACCACCGGCGTCCCGCAGGCGAGCGCCTCGACCCAGACATTGGCCAGCCCCTCGCGCTCGGACGGCAGCGCCATCACGTCCGCCGCCGCGAGCAGCCGGGGCAGTTCGGCATGGGGCAGCGCGCCGAGCAGCTTCACCCGGTCGCCCAGCCCCGCCGCCGCGATCCGGGCGGCCAGCGCGTCATGGTCGGGCCCGCGCCCTGCCAGCAGCAGTGAGACGCCGGGCAGGCTCGCCACCGCGTCGATCACCAGCGCCTGCCCCTTCAGCGGGATGAGGTTTCCGATCGTGACGACCAGTGGCCCCTCGACGCCGAGCGCCGCCTTGGCCGCCGCGCGGTCCTGCGGGCGGAACATCGCCTGGTCGACCCCGGTATGGTGGACACGGATCCGCTCGCCCGGCAGCCCCAGCGCGACCATATCGTCGCGCAGCGCCCCCGAGACCGCGAGCATCCCGTCGGCCGCCTGCCCCGCCGCGACGATCTTCGACCGGCTGGCGGGCATCGCCCCCCACAAATGGATGTCGCTGCCGCGCGCCTTGATCGACACCGGCACGCCGTGGCGCCGCCCCAGCGCCACCGCGGGCGGCCCGTCGGGATAAAAGAATTCCGCATCGATCACATCGAAGGGGAAGGATTCGCGCAAGCCGTCGAGCACCGGGCCGAGGCTCCACGCCATGCTGGCCGGATTGATCCGCCCCGCGACCAGCGGGAGGGTGGTGAAGCTGGGCCGCAGCACGTCGACGCCATTCCATTGCTCGCGCGCGGGCAGCCCCGCCAGATCGCGATAATGCGGCAGAAAACGGCCGATTCCGAAGGGCGGCAGCGCATAGGGTGCCACCACTTTCACCTCGACATCGGGGTGCGCGGCGAGCGCGCGGGTCTGGCGTTCGACGAAGCCGCCGAAGCCCGGCCGGGTCGCATCGGGATAGAGGGTGGTCAGGGTCAGCACGCGCAGCATCACGCCACTTTAACGACTTGTCCGCCGGGCGCAGCCCCCCTCGCTCGGCGGCCATTGCGGCGGCACCAAATGCCCCCTAAAGAAGGCGCCCTATGCTGCGTAAAGCCCACCGTCCGATCGCCCTGTTGATCGCCGCCGCCACCCTGGTTCCGCTGGCCGGCTGCGCCACCGGGAAGAACAAGGGCGACACCAAATATGTCGCTCGCGACGTGGACACGCTCTACAACGCCGCGCGCGAACGGCTCGACCGGCACCAGTATAAGCTGGCCGCGCAGCTGTTCGACGAAGTCGAGCGCCAGCACCCCTATTCGGTCTGGGCGCGCCGCGCCCAGCTGATGAGCGCCTTCTCGTACAATCTGGCGCGCCAGTACACCGAATCGATCGCCTCGGCGCAGCGCTTCATCTCGATCCATCCGGGCAACCGCGACGCGCCCTATGCGCTCTACCTGATCGCCATCAACTATTATGAGCAGATCCAGGACGTTACCCGCGACCAGAAGCTCACCCAGCAGGCGCTCGACGCGCTGAACGAGCTGATCCGCCGTTACCCCGATTCGCGCTATGCCGCCGACGCGCGGGTGAAGGTGGACCTGGTGAAGGACCATCTCGCCGGCAAGGAGATGGAAATCGGCCGCTTCTACCAGCGCCGCGGCGACTGGCTCGCCTCGGTCGTCCGCTTCCGCACCGTCATCGACCAATATGACCAGACCAGCCACACGCCCGAAGCGCTGCTGCGCCTGACCGAGAGCTATCTGGAACTGGGCGTCCCCGCCGAAGCGGCTCGCGCGGCCGCCGTGCTGGGCGCCAACTATCCGGGCAGCAAATGGTATGCGCATGCCTATGAGCTTCTGCAGAAGAAGGGCGTGAAGGCGGGCTAACGCCCGCTGGTTTTTTGTTTTGGCCCTCAAGCGCCGGGCGCCGGACATCCGTCCGGCTTGGCTTTCCTCGCTATCGCTCGGACGCGCTGCACGCGCTTGCCTCTTCGAGCCTCTCAAATTCCGACGATGAGATCGTCGTCGGGACGCGCCAGCGTCCCGCAAGGCCGAACGGCCGCCCGAGCTTATGCGAGGATAGCCAAGGTCGCGGATGCGACCGCCGGCGCCTGAGGCAATACAAACCGTTAACCACCTTTCCCGTATAGCGAATCCCGCCGGCACGAGCCGGTCCTATGAGGTTCGGGTAGTTCGCTGATTCGATGACGCGCGCAGCTTCCAGTCTTTCGGGCGATGAGGTCGCCGCGCTGATGGATGAACTCAGCGACATCGCGTTCGACGAGAATCTCGTCGCGACCGATGGCCAGGTTCGCCCGTCGCGGGACGTGGAGAAATTCGCGCTCGGCCAGCGCAAGGACCGCCCCACCGCCAATCTCTCGCATCTCGAGCGGATGAACGATCGCATCGCCCGTCGCCTGCGCGACGTGATCGAGCCGATCGCCCAGGCCCGCGCCAAGATCGAGGCGACCCCGCTGGAGACCCGCCGCTTCGACGAGTGGCAGCGCAACCAGCCCGATTATATGAGCCTGAGCCTCTACCGAGTCCGCCCGGTGAAGAGCGTGATGATGCTGGTGATCGAGCCCGGCTTCATCAGCAGCATGGTCGATGCCTTCTACGGCGGCACCGGCAACGGCCTGGCCACCAAGAGCAGCGAGTTCACCCCCTCCGAGAAGCGCGTGCAGAAGCGCGTCGCCGACGCCGTCACCGACGTGCTGACCCGCAGCTGGGCCGAGACCTATCCGCTCCAGTTCGACCTGGCGACCCACGAGACCAATCCGAGCTTCGCCAACATGGTCCGCCCCGACGAGGCGGTGGTGGTGCAGAGCTTCAGCCTGAAGATCGGCATGTCGAAGTCGACCAAGATCGACATCCTCTACCCGCTCTCCATGCTCCAGCCGATCGAGGACGACATCGCCATCCGCGCCCAGTGCGGCGCCGCCGGCGAGGATGTCGACTGGAAGGACAAGCTGCTCGGCGCGCTCGAGAATGTCGCGCTGCCGGTCCGTTCGGTGCTCGCGCGGCCCGAGATGACCGTGGCGCAGCTGCTCGACCTCAAGCCCGGCGACGTGATCCCGATCACCCTGTCGCAGACCGTTCCCCTCATCGTCGGCAACCGCCGCTTCGCCGAAGGCACGATCGGCGAGCAGGATGGCCGCGCGGCGATGATGATCGAAAGCATCAACAAGGAAATGCTGAAATGAGCGATATGTCCGACGTTCCCGTGGTGCCCGGCAGCAGCCCGCTCGCGGGTGGCGGCAACTATCGGCTGCTCGCGGATATCCCGCTGCGCCTCTCGGTCGAAGTCGGCAGCACCTCGCTCCGCCTCGCCGAACTGATGGAGCTCAACTCGGGCAGCGTGGTCGAGCTCGACCGCCAGGCCAACGAACTGCTCGACATCATGGTCAACGGCACCCTCGTCGCGAAGGGCGAGGTAGTGACAGTGAACGGAAAGTTCGGCATCAGGGTGGTGGATGTTGTCGCCGCCGACGCGCGGCTGTCGGGAATCGAACGCCGCCAATGATGGTAGACTACCTGTTGCGATTGCTGGTCCTGGTCCCGCTGGTGGCGGGGCTGGCTTATGGTTCGCTGTGGCTGTGGCGTCGCCTGCAGCCCGGAATCGCGATCGGCAACAGGGAACGCCAGGTCAAGATCATCGACGCGGTGCCGCTGGGCGCCTCCGGACGACTCGCGGTGGTCGAGTTCGCCAACCGCCACATCCTGATCTCGGTCTCGCGCGGGCGAATCGAGAAGATCGCCGAAGCGCCGGCCGACGGCGCCTTCGTGCTGCCCGACGAGGACGAGTACCGCCCCCGCTGAGACTCAGCCGCTTCCCCCGTCATCCCAGCGAAAGCTGGGATCTCCCTAATTCTTCCTTGCCCGCCTGCCTCGCAAAGGCAGTGAGATCCCAGCTTTCGCTGGGATGACGCCATGGTGAGCGACGAATCCATCTACGTCGCTCCGGCGAAGGCCGGAGCCGCCATAGGCTCCTGCGACAACGTTTAGGCAAAATCTCCAGCGGCTCCGGCCTCCGCCGGAGCGACGCGGGTTCAGGCGCGGACCTCAAGGCCCTTGCTGTTCCGGTGCAGCGCCGCGAGCACCGTCGCGACGATCGCCTCGGCATCGAGGCCAGCCTCCGAATATTGCTTCTCGGGCTTGTCATGCTCCTGGAAGATGTCGGGCATGCGCAGGGTGCGCAGCTTCAGCCCATTGTCGATCAGGCCATGGTCCGACGCCATGGTGAGCACATGCGCGCCGAGGCCGCCGATCGCGCCCTCCTCGATCGTTACCGCCACGTCGTGGCTGGTCAGCAGCTTCTCGATCAGCGTCTCGTCGAGCGGCTTGGCGAAGCGCAGGTCGGCCACCGTGGTCGACAGGCCCTGCGCCTCCAGCTGCTCGGCGGCCTTCAGCGCCTCGGCCAGGCGGGTGCCGAGCGAGAGGATCGCCACCGTCTTGCCCTCGCGGACGACCCGGCCCTTGCCGATCGGCAGGCGCTCGGGCGTGGCGGGAATCTTGACGCCGACGCCGTTGCCGCGCGGATAGCGCAGCGCGATCGGGCCGCTGTCGTGAAGCGCGGCGGTGTGGACCATATGGACCAACTCGGCCTCGTCGGCCGCCGCCATCACCACCATGTTCGGCAGAGTCGCCAGATAGGTGATGTCGAAGCTGCCGGCATGGGTCGAGCCGTCGGCGCCGACCAGCCCGGCGCGGTCGATCGCGAAGCGCACCGGCAGGTTCTGGATCGCCACGTCGTGGACGACCTGGTCATAGGCGCGCTGCAGGAAGGTCGAGTAGATCGCGCAAAAGGGGCGATAGCCCTGCGCCGCGAGGCCCGCCGCGAACGTGACGGCGTGCTGCTCGGCAATGCCGACGTCGAAGCTGCGCTCGGGGAAGGCCTTGCCGAATTTGTCGAGGCCGGTGCCCGAGGGCATCGCCGCGGTGATCGCGCAGATCGTCTTGTCGCGCTTCGCCTCGGCGACCAGCGCGTCAGCGAAGACGCCGGTATAGCTGGGCGGCCCGGGAGGCGCCTTGGCCTGCACGCCCGAGATCACGTCGAACTTCTGGACGCCATGATATTTGTCGGCCGCCGCCTCGGCCGGGGCATAGCCCTTGCCCTTCTGGGTGACGACATGGATCAGGATCGGCCCATGGTCGCTGTCGCGGACATTTTCCAGGATCGGCAGCAGATGGTCGAGATTATGGCCGTCGACCGGGCCGACATAATAGAAGCCCAGTTCCTCGAACAGGGTGCCGCCGGTCGCCATGCCGCGGGCATATTCCTCGGATCGCTTGGCGAAATCGTGGATCGGGCGCGGCAGCCGCTTAGCGACCCGCTTGGCGAAGCCCCGCATCGACAGGAACGGGCGCGACGAGACGATCTTGGCCAGATAGGCCGACAGCGCGCCCACCGGCGGGGCGATCGACATGTCGTTGTCGTTGAGGATCACGATCAGCCGGTTGCCGGCCTGCCGGGCGTTGTTCATCGCCTCATAGGCCATGCCCGCCGACATCGCGCCGTCGCCGATCACCGCGATCGCGCGGCCCGGCTTGTCGGCCAGCTTGTTCGCCACCGCGAAGCCCAGCGCCGCCGAGATCGAGGTGGAGCTGTGCGCCGCCCCGAACGGATCATATTCGCTCTCGGAGCGCTTGGTGAAGCCGGAGAGGCCACCGCCCTGGCGCAAGGTGCGGATGCGATCGCGCCGGCCGGTGAGGATCTTGTGGGGATAGGCCTGGTGGCCGACGTCCCAGATCAGCACATCGCGGGGCGTGTCGAACACATAATGGAGCGCCGCGGTCAGCTCGACCACGCCGAGTCCCGCGCCCAGATGGCCGCCGGTCACCGACACCGCCGAGATCGTCTCTTCGCGCAGCTCGTCGGCGAGCTGGCGCAGGTCCGCAGGAGAAAGCCGGCGCAGTTCCTCGGGGGTGCGGACGGTGTCGAGAAGCGGCGTTACAGGACGATCAGTCATCCCGCTCGCCTTAGACCCATTTGAGGTGGCTTCATAGCCATGCCAACTGTCTAATCGCCGGTACGGACCAAAGTCTGATCCAACGTGGCTCTCAGGCCACGTCCCCCTCGGCGCACTCGGCGCAGCAGCCGCGCACCTCGACCACGGGGCGCAACCGCGAGAAGCCCGCGCCCGCCGCCGCCTGCCGTACCGCGCCGGTCAACCGGTCGTCATCGACATGGCTGGCCCGGCCGCAGCTGTCGCAGACCAGGAAGATGCAGTCATGCTCGCATTCGGGATGGGCGTTGACGACATAGGCGTTGGCGCTCTCGACCCGGCGGGCCAGATTGTTCGCCACGAAGACATCGAGGATGCGATAGACGCTGTTCGCCGCGATCCGCCGCCCGGTGGAGCGCGACACCGCCTCCGCCAAGTCATAGGCCGAGGCGGGCTTCGGCGCGGCGCTCAGCGCGTCGAAAATCTCCGCGCGCATCGGCGTCCACTGCTCGCCCGCCCGCTCAAACGCGCGCTGGGCCGCATCGACGAGCGACTCGCCCTCATGGAGCTTGTGATCATGCGCGGTAGCCATGGTTCCAATCTAGGCCCGGCGAGGCGCAGGGACAAGTGTTGGCGAGACGACTTACCAGGCGCCCTTACCAGGCATGGGCGCGGCGATTGAGGAAATGGGCGACGGCGACGAAGGCCACGCCCAGCATGGTGAAGCCCGCCTCGATCACGCCATGCGGCACGGTGAGCGCCGTCGCCATCATCATGATGCCGACGCCGCCGAGCAGCATCGGGCCGCGCCGGCGATGCTCCATATAGCCACGGCCGAGCCCAACGATCGCGAGCAGGATGGCCAGCCCCAGGCCGACCTCGTGGATCGCCGGATGCAGCAACGCCCCGCCCGCCGTGGCGACCACCGCCATCAGCAGCACGCTGGCCGCGCAATGCACGAAGCAGAGCGCCGACAGGCCGATGGCCAATCGGTCGAACCGATCGCGCATGGGGTTGGGGCGAGTCACGTACATATATCCTCTTGTGGCGCGCCAATGGCATGCTGGCGGCTGAGATACAATATATCATTTGGTCGAGGGGTGATTTTTTCAAGGCTCCTCGCTGCAATTTTTGCTGCGCCGCCACAGGGGACCCGCGAAAATCGTCCCCTCGCGAGTTGCAATTGCATCCTCGTCGCGAAAAATATAATCAAATGACTTAAATCGCTGAAAAGCCGCTCCAGCGACTCGTTGCCACGGGTCGGCGGCAACGGGATCGAGGATGTGGGCATCGGGTTAAGCCAGGCTTTCCACATCGGGTGAAGGACCGCGTCCGGTGGGCGCAGGATTGAGGTAGAGATCGATGGACCAAGAACTGATCGAGCATTTCCGGCGGCGCCTGGCGTTTACCGACACCCGGCCGGGGCTGCCCGAGGGCTATCCGGAATTCCCGGTGATCCGCCCCGATCGCTATATCGACCAGCGTTTCTACGATCTCGAGCAGACCCATGTGTTCCGCACGTCATGGCTGATGGCGGGCCATGCCGACCAGCTGCCCGAACCCGGCTGCTACAAGACCTGGGACCGGGCGGGCGAGCCGGTGATCCTGTTCCACGGCCAGGACGGGGTGATCCGCGCCTTCTACAATATCTGCCGCCATCGCGGCGCGGTGCTGACGACCAAGCCCTATGGCAAGTCGCGCACCCTGGGCTGCGCCTATCATGGCTGGATCTTCGACAATAAGGGCGACCTGGTCAGCATCCGCGACCAGCGCGACTTCCCCAATTTCGATAAGGCCTGCTACTCGCTGCGCTCGATCCGTTGCGAGATGCTGGGCAAGATGATCTTTGTCAATTTCGACGACGATGCCGAGGACCTGGTCAGCTCGCTCGGCCAGCTCGCCAAGGATTTCATCGACGACTTCGCCTTCGACCTGACCTGCGTGGTCGAGCATGATGCCTGGGTGGCGCCGTGCAACTGGAAGCTGCTCGTCGAGGGCGGGATCGAGAATTACCATGTCCGCACGATCCACCGGAAGACGCTCCCCAATTATCGCGAGAACCAGGGGATGCACACGCTCTATCCGGGCGGCCATTCGCGCGACACCATCCTGCAGGACGGGTTGAAGGACGAGGAGGGGCTGGTGCTCGACGGCTTCGTCCGCCGCCACGATGCCGAGGTGATGCTGGACGACAAGGAAGACGACCGGCCGATGAACCCCCGGATCAACGACCTGTCGAACGAGGTGGGCTTCATCTACTCGGGCCATCCGAACATGCAGTTCGGCCCCTTCTACTCGCGCGGCTTCGTGGTGAGCTGCTACTGGCCGACCGGGCTGGAGACCGCGCTGCACGAATTCTACGTGTTCGGCTATGGCGACAAGGAGAGCGCCAAGTCGGTCTTCTGGCCGCGCGACGTGGCGCAGGCCAAGGCCGTGCTGCAGGAGGATCTCGACTTCATCGAAATGGTCCAGAAGGGCATCAAGTCGCGCGGCAATATGGGCGTGAAGCTCGGCTATCTGGAGGCGCGCCTCCAGCACCTCAACGAGACGCTCGACAACCAGATCGGCGTCGAGAACGTGCCCCCCGAATGCCGCATCGAGCAGGTGATCGGCAAGGAATGGGTCTTCCCGAACGACATCGCTCTCTACGAGGCGGAGATGGACCGGGTGAACACCAAGGAAGCGGCGGAGTAAGGGGGAAGCGCGCCCTCCCCCTGATGCCTCCCCTCCCTGGAAGGGAGGGGCTGGGGGTGGGTCGACGAGGCCAAGGGGGTCGATCCCCCTTGGCGGAGTTCTTGGAGGCGACCGGGGACGCTCGCTGCACTCGCGACCCACCCCTTACCCCTCCCTGAGAGGGAGGAGAGAAGCCAAGCCCCCTCCCCCAAGCTTTAGCCTTGCCTCCCACCAAAGTTACAATATCCTATAATCTGTAAACAGGAGCCAGGATGCCGCACCCGCTATCCCTTCATCAGCTCGCCGTGATGGAATTGACGCCGCCCGAGCTGATCCGCACCGCGCACGCCGCCGGCTTCGACAAGGTCTGCCTGTTCACCCAGGGGATGGACGGCAGCGGCTTCACCTTCCCGCTGGTGACGCGAGGCCAGTCGCAGCGCGACACCCAGGCCGCGCTCGACGAGACCGGCATCAAGGTCAACCATATCGAGGTGTTCTTCCTCCACCCCGAGGTCGATGTGACCGCCTACCGCGCCGGGCTGGAGCTGGGCGCCGAGCTTGGCGGCCGCACCGCCACCGCGATCATCGGCGATCCCGAGGCGACGCGCGCCGCCGACAATTTCGGCAAGCTCTGCGAGCTGGCGAACAGCGTCGGCATCCGCCCGGCGATCGAGTTCATGAAGATGAGCACGATCGACTCGATCGAGAAGGCGGCCGAGATCGGCCGGCTGTCGGGCCACCCCGCTGGCTGCATCGCGCTCGACACGCTGCACCTGATCCGCACCGGCGGCGGGCCCGACGCACTCGCGAAGATCGATCCGGCGGCGATCGGCAGCGTCCAGATCAACGACGGCCCGCTGGCGATGCCCGAGGACCGGCAGGTGTGGGAGGCGATGCAGGGCCGCCTGCTGCCGGGCCAGGGCGAGTTCCCGCTCGCCGACATCATCGGCCTGCTGCCGGCGGACATCACCCTGTCGGTCGAATGCCCGAACGACGAGCAGCGCGCCGAGCATGCCGACGTCGTCGCCTTCGCGCGCAACCTGCACCGCGCGGCCCGCGCCGCGCTTGGCGCCACCGTAGCGACGGGCTGAGCATCAACCAAAACCGATAACGACCTGGAGAGCAGCATTGGCGGACCTGAACACCGGCTATCCCTATCGGCGCCTCGACGGCAAGGTCGCCTTCATCACCGGCGGCGGGCGCGGCGTCGGGCGGGCGGCGGCGCTGCACCTCGCGCGGATGGGCGCCGACATCGCGATCGTCGATATCGACCTCGCCTCGGCCAAAACGGTGGGCGAGGAGATCGACTTCGAGACCTCGGTCGAAGAGGTGAAGGCGATCGGCCGCCGCGCGATCGGGATCGAGGGCGACGTGATGGACGCATCGCTCGTTAAGCACGCCGTGCAGCGGACCTTCGACGAGTTCGGCCGGATCGATATCCTCATCAACAATGCCGGTGGCGTGATCGGCGGCGGCCTCGCCAGCCAGATCAGCGTCGACCAGTGGAAGGACGATTTCCAGCTCAACGTCCATTCGGCCTTCATGACCTGTCGCGAGATCATCCCCCATATGAAGGAGCGGGGCAGCGGCAAGGTGATCAACATCTCGTCCACCTCGGGGGTGCGACCGATGAACATCGGCCTGGCCGCCTATTCGGCCTCGAAGGCGGCGATGCACGCGCTGACCCGTTCGCTGGCGCTGGAGACGGCGCATCTCGACATCACCGTCAACACGATCGCACTGGGCGACGTCGACACCTACATGTTCCGCTGGGGCGCCGCGAAGATCATGACGGAGATCATGCGCGACGTGCCCAAGCGGCGGCTGGGCAGCCTGGAGGAATGCTGCGGGACGATCGAATTCCTCGCCACCGACGCCTCAGGCTATGTCACCGGGCAGACGATCGTGATGGACGGCGGCTGGGTGGAGCTGAACCCCAATTTCTCGGGCGGGACCTTCCTGGAAGAGAAGTCGATCTAGCGACGTGCAGCAAGGGGGACGCCCGTCCCCCCGTTCGTCCCGAGCGAAGTCGAGGGACGTTGGCAAGCGCTACGGAACGTGTCTCGACTTCGCTCGACACGAACGGAGTGGGGAGGAGAAGGAGGAACCGGAAGGCCAAGCCCCGGCCTCCCGGTGGATGCTGAAACAAGTTCAGCATGACGATGGGAGGAGGGATGCCATGGTCACCGAAGCCGAGTTCGCCGCGCTGAGGCGCGACATCGATCATATCAAGGACCGGATGGCGATCTATGACTGCATCGCCTCCCACGCCCGCGGGCATGACCGGCATGACGACGCCCTGATCACCGGCGCCTATCACCCCGACGGGATCGACGAGCATGGCCCCTATGTGAACCCGGCCGCCGGCTATGCCGACTGGGTGAACGCCGCGCATGCGGCGGGGATGAGCGTCCACACCCACAATATCACCACCCATAGCTGCGAGATCGACGGCGATGTCGCCCATGCCGAAAGCTATGTGATCGTCTGCATCCTGGCGAAGGACGAGCAGAGCGCCACCTTCGCCAGCGGCCGCTATGCCGACCGGCTGGAGAAGCGCGACGGCCGGTGGCGGATCGCGCTGCGGCGGACGATCAACGAGGTCACCCTGAGCGGCGACGCGAGCTGGATCCACTCGGACGACTGCAAGGGCTATCCCAGGGGCCTGTGGAGCAAGGACGACATCAGCTATCGCCGCCCGCTGGAACTCAATCCCGACGACGCCCGCTGGTAGCACTGGCGCTGGTAGCGAATAGCTATTGGATCGCCGGACAACGCCTTGCTAGCCCGCCGGTTGAGGAGACCCGCATGGCCCGCTTCCAATATATCGTGATGACCCGCTCGATCCCCGGCGAGATCGACGCCTTCGACACATGGTATGACGAGCAGCATCTGCACGACGCCCGCGCCTTTCCCGGCATCGTCGCCTGCAAGCGCTTCAAGATCCTGCACAGCCTGGGCGCGTCGGACCAGGGCCTGCCGGTGATCGACAGCCCGTTCGATTCGATCGCGATCTACGAGATGGAGACCGACGACCCCGACGACCTCGCCCGCCGGCTGGTGGCGCAGGCGGGGACCGACGCGATGCCGCTGAGCGATGCCTATGACCGTAGCGCGACGGTGAAGTACGTCACGGTCGCGGCGGGGGAGCTGACTTAACCCCTCTCCCCAAGTGGGAGAGGGAGAAGAAAGAAGGAAGAGAAGCCTCACCCCTCCGCCGGCAGCAGCGGGAAGCGGTGCATGCCCTGCAGTTCGAACACGCGGTGGGCGAATTTCCAGCCGTCCTGGGTGCGGACGATCTTGTCGGCATAATGGCCGAGCACCTCGAGCGACTCGTCCTTGCCGCGGAATTTGCCGCCCTCTCGGATCGCCGAGCGCGCGGTGGCGGTGTCGCCGTCGACCTTGATCACGCCGGGGGCGTTGATCTGGACCAGATAGTCCATCGGCTCGGCGAAGCCCATCTGCGCCGCCTTGACGTTGGCCGCGCCCTCGAAGCGCGCGTTGAAGGCCAGGATCTCCCAGATGCCGTCCTCGGTGAAGGTGGAGATCACCGTGTCGAAATCGCCCCGGCTCGCCGCCTCGGTATAGGTGTTCAGAAGCTGCTGGATCGCTTCGATATCGGACATGCTAACCCCTCCTCCGTTGCACCGGACTCGCCCGGCCAATCAATGAAACGGTCCAGTATCATATATGGTGGAGGCACTGCCAGTGCTCAGTCCGGAGATCCACCCCCTCACTCATTTTCGATCATCTGTACCATTTATAATCGATCGCAATCCTTGATGATCATTCTCCGCTTTCCAGTTGTTCGTCCATTTGTGCAGGTCTATCGTCCACCCCATGTCAAAGATATAAGAGGGGATGCATGGCGGGTTTGCTGGAAGCCAGGGCTATGATCGTGACCGGCGGGGCGAGCGGGATCGGCCGCGCCGCGGCGATGCTGTTCGCGCGCGAGGGCGCCCGGGTGGCGGTCGCCGACATCCAGGAGAACGCCGCGCGCGCGGTGGCCGATGAGATCGCGGCGGCGGGCGGACAGGCGATCGCGATCGCCGTGAACGTCGCCGATCGCACCTCGACCGATGCGATGGTCGCGGCGACCGTGCGAGCGTTCGGCCGGCTCGACGGCGCCTTCAACAATGCCGGCCTGTCGGGCCGCACCGAGCGCTTCCTGCGGATGGGCGACTTTCCCGAGGAGGAGGCCGACCGGCTGATCGCGGTCAACCAGCAGGGCGTGTGGCATTGCATGCGCAGCGAACTGCGCCAGATGCTGGCTGATGGCGGCGGCGCGATCGTCAACACCAGCTCGCTCGCCGGTGTCCGTGGCTATGCGGGCATGGCCGCCTATGCCGCGACCAAGCACGCGGTGATCGGGATGACGAAGACCGCGGCGATCGAATATGCCGCCAAGAATATCCGGGTGAACGCGGTGCTGCCCGGCGGGGTCGACACGCCGATGAACGCCTCGATGCCCGAGGGCTGGCAGGACGTCGTCGCGAAGACCCAGCCGATGAAGCGGGTCGGCCGCCCTGAGGAGATCGCCGAGGCCGCCTGCTGGCTGCTCTCGAACCGCGCCTCCTTCGTCAACGCGCAGGCGCTCAACGTCGACGGCGGCTGGTCGGAGGTGCTCAATGGCGCTTGAGGGATGAAGATCCTCCCTGCGCGAAGCGTGGGGAGGGGGACCACCCGAAGGGTGGTGGAGGGGTTGGGGTCGAAGACCCCTCCACCGGCTTCGCCGGTCCCCCTCCCCACCGCTTCGCGGTAGGGAGGATCTGAAAAGAGGAGAGGATCACGTCATGACGAGCCCGGAAAACCTGGCCTTGCACGACTATCTGCGCAATCGCGGCATCCCGACCGGGGATGATTTCCCGCAGATGCGCAAGAGCTTCGAGGGCCAATATGCCCAGTTCGTGGTGCCGGCCGAGGTGGAGCGCGAGCGCGCCACGATCGGCGGGGTGCCGTGCGAATGGTTCCGGGTCGGCAATCCTGCAGCGTGCATCCTCTTCGCCCATGGCGGCGGCCATGTGCTCGGATCGACGGTCAGCCACCAGGCGCTGATCGGCGAACTGGCGGTGGCGGCTGGAGTCGACATGCTCGGCGTCGACTATCGCCTCGCCCCCGAACATAGCTTCCCCGCCGGGATCGAAGACATGATCGCGGTCTACCGGGCGGTGCTGGCGAGCGGCCTGCCCCCCGAGAAGATCGCACTGGCCGGGGATTCGGCCGGCGGCGGGCTGATCGCCTCCACCCTCCTCCGGATCAAGCAGCTCGGCCTGCCCAACCCCGCCGCCGCGCTGCTGATCTCGCCCTGGACCGACCTGTCCACCTCGCTGCCGGCGATGACGAGCCAGGCCGAGCTCGACCCGGTCTGCACCTATGAGAGCCTGAGCGCGCTCGCCCAGGTCTATGCCGGCGGCACCGACCTCAAGGACCCCCTCGCCTCGCCTTTGTTCGGCGACTGGTCGGGCGCACCGCCGCTGCTGATCCAGGTCGGCGAATATGAGATATTGCTCGACGACAGCCGCGAGCTGGCGAGGAAGGCGAAGGCCGCCGGGGTCGACGTGACGCTGGAAGTCTGCCCCGCCGGGGTGCATGTCTATCCCCAATTCTCGCAGCTCCACCCCGAAGGAGCGGCGGCGATCGAACAAGCCGGCGCCTTCCTGAAAAGCCGGCTCGGCGCATAGGAGAGTGGAGATGAGCGACCGCGACGAAGCCGCGATCATCAAGATATTGAACCTCTATGCGATCGCGATGGACGCACGCCGCTGGGACCTGTTCGACAAGATTTTCACCGAGGATGTCGAGCTGGAATATCCGAGCAGCGGCTGGACCGATCGCGCGACCTTCCAGGTCGATTTCGCCAAGGCGCACGAACGCTATGACGCCACCCAGCACGCGCTGCTGACCCCGCTGGTCGAGGTGGACGGCGATCGCGCCGACAGCTTCTCCTACTGCATGTTCAAGCTGATCATCCGCGGCGCGCCGGGCGGCGGCTTCGTCGAGGGCACCGCCTGGTATGACGACCGCTGGCTGCGCACCGACGCCGGCTGGCGGATATCGCGGCGGCGTTGCCGCATCCTCTGGTCCTATGGCTCGCTGGCGCGCGACGGTAGCCCGATGGCGTGGGACGTGCTGCGCGAACAGGCAGCGGCGGGCGAGGTGGGGTTCCTCAACGCCTTCGATCGGCGGGGATTATAGGACTATTGCGCCCTGCTCTCCCCACGCCGTTCGTGTCGAGCGCAGTCGAGACACGTTCCCGCATGCCAACGTCCCTCGACTTCGCTCGGGACGAACGGTGGTTGAGGCGAGAAGCCACCCTCCGATCCGGACGAACCAGGGCTTGCATCCGTCGTCCACCCAAGCGATGGCCGGGCCATGGCTAGCAGTGGGGTAAGGGTCACCAGTCAGGATCGCTCGTCGAGCCGCCGCAAGGCGATCGCCGATGCCGCGATCCGGACGATCGCGAAACATGGGCTGGCGGGGGTCACCCACCGGCTCGTGGCGAAAGAGGCCGAGGTCTCGCTGGCCGCGACCACCTATTATTATCGGACCAAGGCCGACATCGTCGCCGACGCCTCGCGCGAGCTGCTGCTCGGCTATGTCGCCAGCATCGAGGATTTCGCCGACCGCATCGAGCGCGAGCCGCAGGCGAGCATGCGCGACTATGCGATCCGGCTGGCGATGAACGCCGCCGGCCGCCACCATGTACAGGCGATCGCCTGGTTCGAGATCATGCTGGCCGCCGCCCGGCAGGACGAGCTGCAGGAACTGGCCGTCCAGGCCTTCGCCGACATGAGCCGCCCCTGGGAGCGCATCTGCCGCGCCGCCGGGCTGGAGCGCAGCGACGAGGCGACCCGCGCGACGATCGACACGATGATCGGGCTGACCCTGGCGACCAGCGCGCTCGGCATCGACGAGGATCGCGCTGCCGCGGTGCTGCGCGGCGATCGCCCGCTGCACGAGGCGTGGGCCCCGCGCGGCGAGGCCGCGCGCGCCGAGATCGCCAGCGTCCCCGAGGCGCAGACCAGCCGCGCCCAGGCGACCCGCGACCGCATCCTGACCGCGGCGATCGACCTGCTGGCGAGCGACGGGCCGTCGGGCGTCACCTTGCGATCGGTGGCCGAGAAGGCGGGGATCGCGGCGGCGGCGCCCACCTATCATTTCCCCCGGCTCGACCTGCTGCTCGCCGCCGCGCACCAGCGCATGTTCGGCCAGTCCAAGGCGCGCTACCGCCAGAATGCCAGCCGCATCGACTATGAGACGCTCGACGCCGAGCGGCTGATCGACTTCACCAACACCGTGCTGATCCGCGAGACCACCGAGCATGGCCCCACCAATGTGGCAAGCTACACGCTGTGGATGGAGGCGACCCGCCGGCCCGAACTGGTGCCGGCGATCTGGGCCTTCCTCGACGACCAGTGCCGCGCCTGGGTGCGGCTGCTCGACCTGATCGTCCATCGCGGCGACATGCTCGACGCGCTGGTGCTCAATGCCCAGTTCATCGGCAAGGTGATCCGCATCGTCGCCACCGGCTCCGCCACCGCCGACCTCGCCCGCGCCCGCGGCGAATTCGCCCGCGAGATCGGTGCGGTGCTGGAGGGTCGGCACTGGATGCGGGCGTAGCCTTCCATTCCTCCCCGGAACGGGGAGGAATTAGAGCCTCACCGATCCACCGGCGTCCGCTGGCGATAGGTGTTGACGATCCTGAGCCGGGTCAGGTGCACCGACGAGATGAGCCATTCGCCGTCCACCTTGCGATAGGTGTCGTGATAATGGCCGTGCCCGTGGGTGGAATAGTCGGCATGCTCGACGATGTCCTCCATCGGCCAGATGCCCTTCGCCTCGGTGTCCGAGAGGAAGTCGATCTCGGGGGTGTGCCCCTGGTGGACCGTCACCGCATTCTGGAGCAGGCCCGAGACGAAATCCTTCATCCCCTGCCGGGTCTCGACCTTGGGATAGGATTGGCCGTCGCGCCCGCCGGTCGAGACCGCGCCGTCGAAGATCAGGGTGCAATCCTCGGTGAAGACGCTCGCCCAGCCATCCCAGTCCTTGGTGTCGAGGCAGCGCCAGTAGCGCGCCCGCAGGGTCTTGATCTCCTCGGCGGCGATGAGCTTCTCGATGGCGTCCATGCGGCGTCTCTCTCCCGGTTTGTTTACGCGATACGCTAGGGGAGGATGATGGAGAGGTAAACGGGGTCTCGCATGCCAAACCCAATCTCCCTCCCCATCGGGGAGGGATGTAAGGGAGGGGGACGGAGCCGAGGGGCTCGATGCCCCTCGGCGGAGTTCTGCGGGACGAGCGAGGATGCTCGCGACTTCGTCGCTCGCGCCCCTCTCCCTACCCTCTCCCCCAAGGGGAGAGGGAATTCAGCGTGCCGGCTCCACCGCCAGCCCCTGCATCCCGCCCTCGTCGCGCCAGGCGCCGAGCAGGTCGTTATACGCCTTGGGCCCACCGACATAGAATTCGTTGCGGGCAACCTTGATCCCGTATTTCCCCTCGAAGTTGTAGTAACCGGGGGTGCAGATATCCATGAAGCCCTTGCGCATGCCGGCGTTGGTGACGATCTCGTTCACCCAGGCCTCCTCGGCCTCTGCGGTCGGCTCGATCGCGCCATGGCCGCGCTCCAGGCTCTCGGCGATGATATAGGCGATGTGCTTGGTCTGCTCGTCGGCGGTGTGGGTGTAGTTGTACGAGCTGCCCGACTGGGCCTGGCGCATGAACAGCATGTTGGGGAAGCCATGGGTCTGCATGCCGTAGAGCGTGCGCGGGCCGTCCTCCCAATGCTTCGACAGCGGCTGCCCGCCCCGGCCGTAGAATTCCATGCCATTCTCATGGGTATAGTCGTTGAACCAGTCGAAGCCGGTGGCGTAGATCAGGCAGTCGACCTCATATTCCACGCCATTGGCGACCACGCCCTTCTCAGTGATCCGCTCGACACCCTCGCCCTTCGTGTCGACCAAAGTGACGTTGGGGCGGTTGTAGACGTCGAGATAATCGTCGTGGAAACCGGGGCGCTTGCAGAAATAATAATAATAGGGCTTCAGCGCCTCGGCGGTGGCCTTGTCCTTGACGATCGCGTCGACCCGGCGGCGGGTCTGCTCCATCTTGCGCATGCCGCCCTTCATGATCTCGGTCGGATCGATCCGGGTCGGGTCGGTGCCCGGCGGCGCGCTGATATGCTTGACGATCTCGGTCCAGCCGTCCTGCACCATGTCGTCGCCGGTCGCGATGCCCGCGCAGAAGAAGGTGAAATTGTCGCGCCGTTCTTTGGCCCAGCCGGGCTGGAGCGTCTTCACCCATTCGGGATCGGTCGGCTTGTTGCCGCGCGGATCGATCGAGGTGGGGGTGCGCTGGAAGACGTAGAGATGCTTCGCCGACTGGGCGGTGAAGGGGATCGCCTGCACCGAGGTGGCGCCAGTGCCGATGATCGCCACCTTCTTGTCGGCCAGACCCGGCATCGGCCCCCATTTGTCGGGGTCGCCGCCGGTATAGCCATAGTCCCAGCGGCTGGTGTGGAAGCTGTGGCCCTTGAAGCTCTGGATGCCGGGGATCTTGGGCAGCTTCGGGTTGCTCAGCACGCCGGTGCACGAGACGATGAAGCGCGCCGCCAGCTCGTCCCCGCGCGAGGTCTTCACGATCCAGCGCTGGCGATCCTCGTTCCAGGTCAAGGTGGTCGCGGTGGTCTGGAACAGCGCGGCGCGGTGCAGGTCATATTGCCGGGCGATGCGCTCGCAATGCGCGCGGATCTCGGTGCCCTTGGCATATTTCTCGGTGGGCATCACGCCGAGCTCTTCCAGCATCGGCATGTAGATATAGCTCTCGATGTCGCACGAGACGCCCGGATAGCGGTTCCAGTACCAGGTGCCGCCGAAGCCCCCCGCCTTCTCCAGGATGCGGATGCGGTCGACCCCGCGTTCGCGCAGCCGCGCCCCCGCCAGCAGGCCGGCGAAGCCGCCACCGATGATCACCACGTCGGTCTCCTCGACGATGGGATCGCGGGCGAAGTCGGGATCGGCGTAGAAATCCCTGTCGAGGTCGGCGACCCCGGTCTTCAGCTCGATGAACTGGTCGGTCGCGTCGTCGCGCATCCGCTTGGTGCGTTCCTCGGCATATTTCGCGTTGAGCGCGTCGAAATCGATCTCGCCCACCTTGGGATCATTCTCAGCCATGGCCGTCGTCGCCTTCATTGATCAAGTACGGGGACGGCCCCGCGCCGCACCCCGGATTGCGGGCACACGCCTCCACCGCCCTTGCGGACGGGTGGACGAAGCGCCCTTCCCTTCCTCTTTCGTGCCGAGGCCGCCGACCGCGCCGTTCGCGGGTCCGGGCGTGCCCCGGAATCCCGCTTATTTCCGGAACTCGTAGATCTCGTCGTAGAGCACGATCTTGCTGTTCGCGACGTCGATGGCGTCGCTCGGCGTCGTCTTGATCTCCGCCATCGCCGGGAAATCCTTCTCCATCTCGTCGAGCTCGTAGATGGCGATATATTTGTGCGGCGGCGGTTCGGCGCCGGGGACCTGCGCATCGGCGAGCTTGAAGCGACGGACCAGCTTGCACCCGGCGGGCTGGCTCAGCTCGTCGATGTGGATGCCGCTATACCACTCATTATACTCGTCTTCCTTCTCCGCCGATGTCGGATTGGAGAACACGACGATGACGCCCTTACCCATATGCCTCTCCCAATGCGCCGTTTGCCGCTCGGTGAGTCGGGTCGTACAATGTCACCTGACACGTTACAATAAAAATTCTGACTGGGTTGGGGGGAGAAGGAATGCGCCTTCTCGTCATCCCCGCGAAGGCGGGGATCCATATTCTCAAGGGCAGGAGACTCTCGCGGTCCGGAGGTTATGGATTCCCGCCTTCGCGGGAATGACGATGGGAGAGTAGCGGCGTCTAGCGCGGCAATATGCCCCGCAGGAACAGCCGCACCCGGAAGCGGGCATGGCGGTCGATCTGCCCTGGGTCGATCTCCATGCCCCAGGCCACCGCGCGCGCCTCGCCCAGGATCAGGTTGAGGAAGGCGAGCGCCACCTCCTCCGGGTCGGCCAGTTCGGCGTCGGGCGGCAGGCGGCGGCCGAACAGCTCGACCAGAAAGGCGATCGTCTGGCCGGTTCCGCGCTTGTAGCTGTAGGTGCCGATCTCGGGCATCCGGTAGGATTCGGTGTTGGTGATGCGCAACAGCCGCAGCCCCGCCGGGCTCATCATGTTGGCGACCAGGATCCGCGCGATCGCGTGCAGGCTCTCCTCAAGATCGTCGGTCTCGGCCGCGCGCAGGCTGTCGACCGGCACCAGCCAGTCGTCGATCCCCCGCTGCATCGCCGCCTTGAACAGGTTCGCCTTGTCGCCATAGCGCGCATAGACGGTGCGCTTCGCCATGCCGAGCGAGGCGGTGATCGCGTCGATCGTCGTCCCTTCAAACCCCTTTTCCAGGAAATGGTCGAGCGCGCGCTCCAGCAGGTCGCGGTTGCGCTGCTCGCCCTGCTCCCGGGTCGGACGGCCGGGGCTGCGCCCGGTGCGGCGCGGCGGACGGGCGGCGGCGTCGGGCGCCGGATCGATCGTGGGGACGGGTGCTTTCGCCATGGGCTGAGCGGTAATGCCCTCAGCCGCGCAGGGGAAGCCGCTTCGGACAATATTGACACCCACGAGTTTCAATATGATCCTGTCAGCAAAGGAGAGGATCGCATGACCGTGATATCGGACAAGGCCGCCGTCGTGACCGGCGGCGGCAGCGGCGTCGGCCGCGGAGTGGCGCTGGCGCTGGCGCGCGAAGGGGCCCGGATCGTCGTTGCAGACATCATCGCCGCCAATGCGGAAAAGGTGGCGGAGGAGATCGGCGCGGCGGGCGGCACCGCGCTGCGACGTCTCCGACCGGGCGGCGGTGCGCGCGCTGAAGGCGCAGGCGAACGCCGCCTTCGGCCCGATCCAGATCGTCGTCCCCAATGCGGGCGCCACCTCGTTCAAGCCGATGATCGGCATCTCCGACGACGAGATCGACTGGATCACCCAGGTCAACCTGATGGGCGTGCTCAACTTCGTGCAGGTCTTCCTGCCCGACATGATAGCGGCGGGCGACGGCCATCTCGTCGCCTCCGCCTCGGTGGCGGGGCTGATCCCCACCCTGGCACCGGTCCACGTCCCCTATTCGGCGGCGAAGATGGGGATCATCGGCGCGATGCTGAACCTGCGCCGCGAGCTGGAGGGCACCGGCGTCCAGTCCACCGTCTTCTGCGTCGCCAGCGTCAGCACCAACATGAAGGCGGGCAACTCCACCTATCGCCCCGAGCGCTTCGGCGGCCCCTATCGCGAGGAAGTCACCGTCCCCGCCAATTTCACCCCGATGCCGGGCAAGTCGCCCGAGGAGGTGGGCGAGATGGTGGTCCGCGCGATCCGGAACGACCGGCCGATGCTGATCAGCGATCCCAAATATCGCCAGGTCTTCCTCGACCAATATCTGCCGATCGTGCTGCAGGCCTTCGACGACGTCGACGCCTTCTACGCGGAGCGGGAGGCGGTGCCGGGCTAGCCTTCCCCCCTTTCCGTCACCCCAGCGAAGGCTGGGGTCTCAGGAGAGTCGCGGCGCACTCCATCTCCTGAGATGCCAGCCTTCGCTGGCATGACGTGAAATCAAGCAATCGCGCAGATCAGGCGGCAGAACCGCACGAAAGCACAAGCGGGGAGAGACAATGGCCTATCTGGCGGAGCTGCGGATAAACTGGCGCTATCTGGCCGCCGCCTGCATCGGCCTGGCGAGCGGCTTCGGGCTCAACCAATATGTCTCGGGCACCTTCGCCCCGCACCTGCTGCAGGCGTTCGGCTGGTCCAAGGCGCAGTTCGCGCTGACCGGGCTCACCGTGATCGTCTCGACGATCGCGCTGCCGATCGCCGGGCGGCTGACCGACCGCTTCGGCGTACTGCGCATGGCGCCGGTGGGCGTTCTGCTCACCCCGCTCTTCTACCTGGCCTATGCGTCGATGACGGGCAGCTTCGCCCTGTTCTTCGCGATCAACATCCTCCAGACCGCGCTGATCGGGGCGACGACGACCTCCACCGTCTACAGCCGCCTGATCGCGCAGAGCTTCGATCGCAGCCGGGGCCTGGGCCTCTCGCTCGCCGCCGCCTCCCCGGCCGCCGCCGCCGCCGCGCTGATCCCCTTCCTGTCGGGCTTCATCGAAGCGGAGGGCTGGCGCGCCGGCTATATGCTGCTGGCGGCGGGAACGGCTGTGACCGGCGCGATCGCGCTGTTCCTGATCCCGCGCGGCGTGCGGGCCGGCCGGCACGCCGCCACACAGGTTCCCAAGGCCTTCCGCTATGGCGAGCTGTTCGGAAACCCGGTGTTCCGTACCATCCTGGTCGGCGTGCTGTTCGCCAACATCACCCATATGATCACCGCGCCGAACCTGAAGCTGATCCTGCTCGACCATGGCGTGGGCGATGCCGAGGCGTCGGGGCTGCTCTCGCTGTTCGCGCTGGGGATCATGATCGGCCGGCTGGGCTGCGGCATCGCGCTCGACCAGCTGCCACCGCACATCGTCTCGGCGGTGGCCTTGGGGCTGCCCGGGGTCGGCATCTTCCTGCTGCTCTCGGGCGCGCAGGAGCCAATGGTGCTGAGCGCCGCGGTGCTGCTGATCGGCCTGTCGACCGGCGCCGAGTTCGACGTGCTCGGCTTCCTGGTGATGCGCTTCTTTCGGGTCGAGATCTACAGCACCACCTACAGCATGATCGCGATGGTGGTGGCGCTCTCCTCCGCGCTCGGCGCCGGGCTGCTGAGCCTGACCCTGGGCTGGACGAACAGCTACACACCCTTCCTCACCGGCGGCGCGATCGCGACCCTGTTCGGGGCGGCGCTGTTCCTGCTGCTGGGGCGGTATCCGCCGGTGGAGCGGGAAACGCTGCACTGAAGATCCTCCCTATCGCGCAGCGATGGGGAGGGGGACCATCCGCAGGATGATGGAGGGGTATCTCCGAACTCAAAGGCTTCGCGGGTGAAGAGGTTGCAGACCCCTCCACCATTCGCTTCGCGAACGGTCCCCCTCCCCGTCCTTCGGACAGGGAGGATCTCAGGTCACGCCGCGAATTCCTCCGGGCCCACCGCGTAGAGGATCTCCGCCGGCGCCATCGCCGCCGCCTGCAGCCCCAGCGCCTCGGGAGCGATCTGGTCGAGGTAGAAGCGCGCCGCGACCCGCTTCATCGCCAGGAAAGGCCCCTCGCCACCCTCGGCGATGCGGCCCTGCCGTTCGAGCAGCCAGCCCGCCACCGCGGTGGAGAGCATCGTCAGGAAGGGATAGCTCGCCGCCAGCCGGTCATCGACGCCAGCGCCGCCCAGCCGCTGCGCGACCGCCTCGCAGGCGTCGATCAGCGCGACGAGATGGGCATGCTGCGCCTCAGCGCGCATGTCGGCGATCAGCTTGCCCAGCGTCTGGCCACCCTCCAGCCCCAGCTTGCGGCCGACCAGATCGGCGGCCTGGATACCGTTGGTGCCCTCATAGATCGCGGTGACGCGGACATCGCGGAAATACTGGCTGGCGCCGGTTTCCTCGATGAAGCCCATGCCTCCATGGACCTGGATGCCGAGGTTCGACACCTCGATGCCGACATCGGTGCCATAGGCCTTGGCGAGCGGGGTGAGCAGTTCGAGCCGGGCGTGCGCGGCGGCATCGCCCAGCGCGGCGCGATCGACCATGCCCGCGGCATAATAGACCAGCGCGCGCGCCGCCTGGGTCATCGCCTTCATCCGCAGCAACATGCGGCGGACATCGGGATGCTCGATGATCGCGACCGAGTCCTTGCTGGCCGACCCGGCACGCGGCGACTGGGTGCGATCCTGCGCATAGGCCACCGCCTTCTGCGTCGCGCCCTCGGCCGCGACCACGCCCTGCAGGCCGACGTTCAGCCGGGCATTGTTCATCATCGTGAACATCGCGCGCATGCCGCCGAACTCGGGGCCGATCAGCTCGCCCACGCAATCGCCATTGTCGCCGAAGCTCAGCACGCAGGTGGGCGAACCATGCAGGCCCAGCTTATGCTCGATCGACACCGGCCGGACGTCGTTGAAGGCGCCCAGGCTGCCATCGGCGTTGACCCGATATTTGGGGACCAGGAATAGCGAGATGCCCTTGGTGCCGGGCGCGCCGTCGGGCGTGCGGGCCAGGACGAGATGGACGATATTCTCGGCCATGTCGTGATCGCCGAACGAGATGAAGATCTTGGTGCCGCTGATGCTCCACGTCCCGTCGGGGCGCGGCGTGGCCTTGGCCCGCAGCGCGCCTACGTCGGAACCCGCCTGCGGCTCGGTGAGGTTCATCGTGCCGGTCCATTCGCCGGTGGCGAGCCTGGGCAGATAGAGCGACTGCTGGGCCTGCGAGCCATGGTGGAAGATCGCCTCGATCGCCCCCACCGTCAGCGTCGGGCACAGCGCGAAGGCCATGTTGGCGGTGCCCAGCGTGTCGAGCACGGCGGCGCCCAGCGCGAAGGGCAGGCCCTGGCCGCCAAAGGCCTCCGGCGCGGTGATCGTGCCCCAGCCCGCCTCGACATAGGCCTTATAGGCGTCAGCGAAACCGGCCGGCATCACCACGCCCTCGGGGGTCCACTTCGCTCCCACCTCGTCGGCGGCGCGGGCGAGCGGGGCCCATTCGCCCTCGGCGAAGTCGTGGACACCCTCCAGCACCGCATCGGAGAGATCGGCGGTCGCCGCCGCGAAACGGTCGCTCGCGGCCAGTTCGGGCAAGCCGACGACATGCTCGAGCACGAAGCGCTGTTCTGCAGTGGAGGGGGTCGTCATCGCTGGGCCTTTCCGTCTTCTCGCGCCCGCCGGGATGTGCAAGATCGGGGGCGGCGTCCTTGTCCCGCGCCTTAGCAACGGCGTCGGGGACGGTCCATGTCCACAGTCGCCAAATAACCGTCAGGGGAGGAATGGTGACGAACGCGACCGAAGCCGCCGGCTATCCGGCGCCCGCCAAGGCGAATTATCTGCTCTTCTGCCTGATCGCCGCCTATATCTATTCCTTCATCGACCGGCAGCTGTTCGCGCTGATCGCGAACAATGTGAAGGGCAGCCTGCACCTCAGCGATTTCGAGATCGGGCTGATCCAGGGGCTCGCCTTCTCGCTGTTCTTCTGCCTGGCCGCGATCCCGATCGGCCGGCTGATCGACCGCTATGACCGGCGCTGGATCATCATCGGCGGGCTGGTGCTGTGGAGCGTCGCCACCGCCTCCAGCGGCCTCGCGAGCGGCTTCGCCACGCTGTTCCTGGCGCGGATGTGCATCGGCATCGGCGAGGCGACCGTCGCCCCCGCCGCCTATTCGATGATCCCCGACGCCTTCCGGCCCGAGCGGCTGGTGCGCGCCTTCTCGCTGTTCCAGCTCGGCGCCACCTTCGGCACCGGCATGGCCTTCATCTTCGGCGGCGCGGTGATCGCGCTGGTGGCGGGAATGGAGGAGACACCGTTCGGGCTGGAGCCGTGGCGCGTGACCTTCCTGGCCGCCGGCGCGGGCGGGCTGATCGCGCTGGTCCTGCTGCTGCTGATGCGCGATCCCCCGCGCCGCTCGTCTGCCCAGGCGCAGGACGCCCTGCCCTTCCGCGAAGCCTTCGGCGCGATCTGGGCGCGGCGCGGCGACTATCTGCCGATCTATCTCTGCTCGGTGTTCCTGTCGGCCACCGCCTATGCCACGCTGCTCTGGTATCCGACCCACCTGATCCGGGTGCATGATTTCGAGCCCGGCAGGGTCGGCATCGTGATCGGCATATTGTTCCTGATCACCTCGCCGCTCGGCACGCTCGTCTCCACCCTCACCACCGAATGGCTCGCCCGGCGCGGCCATGGCGATGCGCCGGTGCGGGTGATCCTGGGCATGTCGCTGCTGATCGCGCCCGCCTGCCTCAACCCGCTGGTGCCGAACCTCTATGCCTCGCTGGCGCTGTTCTCGGTGATGGCCTTCTGCCAGGGCGGCTTCGCCGGCAACATCGTCGCCTCGCTCCAGTTCATCACCCCGTCGCGACTGCGCGGATTGAACTCGGCGATCTACATGGTGGTGCTCAACATCGGCGCGCTCGGCATCGGTGCGGCGCTGGTCGGCGCCATTTCCGACGGCTGGTTCCCGGGCCAGGCCAAGGGGCTCAGCTATGCGATGACGATCGTCGCCTTCGGCGCCGCGATCGGCGCGATCCTGTCGAGCCTGCGCGCCCTCAAGCGCTTCCGCGCGGCCATCGAACGAACCGGCGGAAAGCCCGAGGCCTAGGGCACATACTTCGCCACCGCCATGCTGCGCGAGGTCTCGCCCGCCGGATAGGGCGAGCCGCTGAGCGGGGTGAGCAGGCCATCGCCGGCGATCGCATAGGCATAGATGCTCGCGGGACCACCCGACGGACCGAAGGTGAGCACATAGAGGAAGCGGCCATCGGGATCGGTCGCGAACATCAGCGGATCGGGCATCGCGATCGACACCGGATCGCTGGGCACGCCATTGGCATCGAGCCGGTAACGGATCAGCTGGTCGCCATCGGCATCGGCCAGATAGAGGAAGTTGCCGGATGGCGCGACGAAGATGCCACGCGCGCCGCGCGGCGCCGGATAGCTAGCGCGGCGGGTGACGACCCCGTCGCTGCCGAGGTCAAACAACGCCACCGAAGCTTCGGACAGCGATGTGGCGTAGAGATAGCGGCCGCCGGGGTGGATCGCCGTGCGGTACAGGCGATCGTCGACCGCGAGCTGCGAACTCGCCACGGGCTGCGCCGGATTGGCGAGCGAGACCGAGATGATCCCGTAATTGGCGAACCAGTCCGACGGGCCCGAGGAAACATAGATATATTTCCCGGCGGGATCGATCACGCCCTCCCCGCTGCCCGGCAGGGCGAGCGGCGTCGCGGCGGTTCCCGCGGCGAGGCTGTAATAGGTGACGCCCGAGCCCACGCCGTAGAGGCCGACGCCGTCGGGATGGGTGAACAGGCTCAGTGTCTGGCTGTCGGTGGTGATCTGGGAATCATAGGTCAGCCGGCCGGTGGCACCATCGATCCTGTAGCGCTGGACCAGCGGGCCCCAATCGGGATGCGTCGTGGACCGGAAATCGCCACGGGCGAGGATCAGCTCCCGGTTCGAACGGCTCGCGGTGATCGTGCTGGCCCCGCCCGGCGCGGTGACGGTGCCGACCTGGCTCAGCGCGCCGGTCGTCGCATCGATCGCAAGGGCGAGCAGCGTGCCATCGGCGGGTCCCAGCGAACTGCCAGGCTGGGAGATATAGACATAGCCGGCTGGCGCCGCGCGGCAGGCCACCGCCACGGCGGTGACGTTCGCCGCCGCGATCGTGCCCGAACCGTTGGAGACGGTGCAGATCTGCGCAGGCGATCCCGGCTGGGTGCCCACCGTCACCGCATAGCCGGCGCCGCCCGCGACCTGGGTGGGGAAGGTGAAGGTGCCATTGGCCGAGACGGTGATCGTGTCGCCGCCATTCTTCAGGGTGAGGCCGGTGCCCGACAGGCCCGAGACGGTGCCGCCGACGCTGTAGCTGGCCGGCGGCGCGCTGGTGCCACTGCCTCCGCCGCCACAGGCGGTGGTGGCGAGGAGGGCGAGAAGAAGCGGCGCCCAGGCCGGTGTGCGAGACATGCGATCGATCCCTTTGCGATGGTCGCCGCCCTGCTGGCGGGGGAGCATCGGGGATGCGAACACTTCTTCGCGAATGGGCGAATGGGCAGGTGGGTGGATGGGCGATCAAGCCCCTCTCCGCTTGCTATCATCCCTCTCCCGCCTGCGGGATCACTGCAAAACCCATCGTCATTCCCGCGAAGGCGGGAATCCATAACCTCCGAACCGCGAGAGTCTCCTGCTTCAGAGGTTATGGATCCCCGCCTTCGCGGGGATGACGACGGTGGATGACTTTCGCAGAAGTCCCGCAGGCGGGAGAGGGCTAGAAAGAAGTGGGAAAGGGGTTAGGCCACCTCAATCCACCGGGTTGGGATCGAAATAATGCGGCTTGATCCGCCGGACGAGGCCGTCCTCGAACTCCCACTTCTCCAGCATCGAGGTCTCGACCCGCTGGCCGGTCGACTTGAGCGTGCCCGCCAGCAGGATCTCGGCGATCACCGAGCCCTCGGGGGAGACGAAGGTCTCGCCGGTCTTCATGTCGAGTGGATCGAAGGTGCCCATGAAGATGCCGAGGAAATCGAGGAAGCCCTGCGCGCCCTTGTAGACCCCGGTATAGGGCACGGTGCGCGAGTGGATCAGCTCGAAGTCGGGGTGGAGATATTGCGGCAGCTTGTCGTTCTCGCCGGCGAACACAGCGCCCACGAACTTCTGCATCACCTCGACATTATGCTCGGCCGACATGCCGTCCCCTTCCCGATCTTCGATTGTCCTACAGGCCCGGCCCGGGCTCAGGCCGCGAACTGCTCCATCGCCTTCCAGTCGACGATCGCCTTCGGGCTGCCATCCTCGTTCAGGTACATCATCGGCCCGGTGTGGATGTAGAGATGGAAGCTGTCCTCCTCGAAGCTGGTGGCTTCGTGGACGCGCTGGTTGTTCGGCTCATGCGCATAGTCGCCGGCCACCAGCGTCCGGCCGCCGGGGCCGCCCGCCGTCATCCGCCCCTGGATGACGAAGCTGTCCGAAGACCCGAAATGCTTGTGCGGCGAGGCGACCGTGCCGGCCTTCACCTTGTAGAGGACGATCCAGATGCCGGTCTGCTGGCAGGTGCGCAGCACCCGCATCTCGATGCCCGGCGCCAGCGGCTTCCATTCCTCGGACTCGCCGGTGATGTCCTGGACGTGGATGCCGCCCTCTTCGCTCACGATGCGTGCCATATTCTCTCTCCTTGGGATTTCGCGCGTCCAGCTCAGCTGTAGAGATTCTGGAAAGCGTGATCGTCGCGGAAATTGTTGTTCGGGGTGCGATCGCCGGCCACCCAGCGGCGCACCGTGTCATGCGCGGTCTTGCCCTGCCATTCGGCGATCGCGTCATAATCCTCGGGGTCGACCGCCAGCTCGAAGGTCAGCCCGTCGGGATCGGCGATGTAGAGCGACTTCACGAAGCCATGGTCGATCATGAAATGCTGGATGCCCTCGGCCTGGATGCGCTTGAGCACCGCCTCCTGCCGCTCCGGCGTCACCTTCACCGCGGGGTGGATGAACGGCGAATGCTGGCGCTTGTAGGTCTGGTAGACGTCGTCGTCGGCGAAGGCGAAGAAGGCCAGGGTCGAGCCGTCGTCGAGCGCGAAGAAGGTGTGGCAATATTCCACGGTGCGGCCCGGAAATTCCGGGAACTCCGCTGCCTCGGCCCAGGCCTGGACCAGCGGCAGGCCGATGATGTCCTCGTAGAAATGGAGGGTCGCCGCCTGATCCCTGGAGATATAGGCGATGTGGTGCCCCTTCAGGAAACCGCGCGGGGCGATATCGCCCTGGGGCTTCGCTTCCTCAGCCGTGGTGGCCATGATCCGTCTCCTCTCTCGGCGCCAGTTTACGCGATACGCGCGGTAGGGTCACCCGCTTCCGCGCCCAGGCCCATGACCCAGCGTGCATAGCGATCCATATTGCTGTCGAAATCTGGGCCCAGCGCATGGGTGGCGAAGGCCGCACAGTCGCCCGCCATGCGGCGGATCGGATCGTCGGCCTTGTAGCCGCTGCTGCCCAGGCCATCCATCAGCGAGCGCAGCGCATCCTTGATGCCGTTGACCAGCGAGACATTGTGGAGCTGCGAGCGCGCCTCGGACTCGAGGCTGGGCATGACCCCGCCGCGCGCCATGCCCACCGCCTCGGCGGTGGCGTCGTCGCGGACGAGGCGCATGATCCGCGCCGCCTCATAGGCGAGCGCCCAGCGGATGCGCGAGGTGGGCTTGGTGATCCGCGCGATCCCCATCGGGCGCGAGGTCTCCAGCCGCTCGCGGGCGATCTCCACCGCCCAGTCGAGCGCGCCGAGATAGAGCGAGGGCGAGGCCATCAGCAGGGTCGAGAAGGGATAGCGGTGCGCCTCCTCCTCGTGCAGTGCCTGTTCGGGCGAGAGCGGCGCCATCAGCGCCGGGATCGGCGCGCACCAGGCATCGGCCACGAACACCTTGTCGGCCGAGACGGTGCAGCTGCCCGTCGCCGTCATCGATCCCATATGCCAGTCGTCATGGACGGTGAGCTGGGTCTTGGGGACCAGGAACCAGTACATGGTGTCGCCCACCAGCGCCGGCACGAAGCTGTAGGGCGCATGGAGGATGCCCGAGGCATAGCTCCAGCGGCCGCTGACGCTGTAGCCGCCCTCCACCTTCTCGGCGACACTGGGCGGCCCGAACACGCCAGCCGCGCGCACCGAGTTCGTGTTCGCGTAAAGCGTCTTCTGGGTCTCCAGCGGCAGGCGGCAGGCGAACCAGTTGTGGAGCATGTAGAAGGAGCAGACCCAGGCGGTCGAGCAGTCGCCCGACCCCAGGATCTCGACCAGCTTGTTGGTCTCTTCCGGCCCCAGGCCCGAGCCGCCCCAGCGCTTGGGCACCAGCACCGAGAAGAGGCCAGCCTTCTCCATGTCATCGAGCAGGGCGTCGTCGAGGCGGCGGTTCCGCTCCATCTCGCTCGCCAGCCCACGGATGCGCGGCACGAAACCGCGCGCCGCCGCATAGAGGCGTTCGGCCTCCTCGGCGTCGCTCGTGGGGACGGTCGCTGCGGTCGCGTTCATTCAGCCTCTCCGAAACATTCTTCGGAGGGCATAGACTGCAATCCTGATAGTTCTGTCAAGCGATTTGCAAGATATGCCTAATCGCTATCAGCTCCCCTTCACCCCCGCTGCCATGCCGTTGAGGAATACGTCGAGGATCAGTTCGGCATGCTGGTCGGCAAGGTCGTCGATGTCGGCATTGGCCGGCAGGCTGGGGTTCACGGTGAAGTAGAGCAGGATCGATCCCATCAGCGCGAAGGACAGATTGTCGGCCGGCAGCACCCTCGTCTGGCCCTGTTCCTGCGACTCGAGGACGATCGCCTTCAGCCCCTCCAGGAAGTCGCCGGTATAATTGTCCTGGATCCAGCCGAAACGATCCGAATCGGAGCGCGCCTCGGCCAGGATCAGCCCGAAATGGTCGGGGCAGCGGGCCGCGAAATGGGTAAAGGCGCGGATCATCACCCGCAGCCGGTCGAGCGGCGACAGGCCGCGCGAGGCGGTGCGGATCGTGGCGGCCTCGCGGCTGAGGTCGCCCAGCGCGTAATCGACCGTTTCGCGCCACAGATTGTCCTTCGATCCGAAGTGATAATGGATCAGCGGATGGGCGATCTTCGCCATTTCGGCGATCTTGGGCAGCGAGGCGCCATCGAAGCCGTCGCGGGAAAAAGCCTTGAGGGCCGCATCGAGGATCGCCTGCTTCGCATTGACACTGACCGCCTTGGCGGGCGCCGCCGCCTTGGATTTCGCCTGCTTGTTCAAAATCCTTGTCCTTCAGTCAGCCACGCGCAGCGTTGTGTCACAATAGATGGCTCAATTCTATGGACGCGCTGTCGCGGGCGGGCAACATAAGTTCGCAACGCCGATTGCCCCGCTTGCGGATTTTGGAACGCCGGTCAGGCGCGGCCGATATTCTTGAGCGCCTCGCGGCGGCTGAGCCCGCTCAATTCGGGATGCGCCTCGACATAGCGGATCACCTCATCCGGGTTGGTCCAGGCATATTGGCGCAGCGCCCAGCCGATCGCCTTTCGCAGGAAAAACTCGGTCGAGCCGATCGACGGCGCGATCACTGCATAGAGGAAATCGAGGTCGGTCTCGGCCTTGAAGCGCAGCTGGCAGAGGATCGCGCTGCGCCGCTTCCACATGTCGTCGCCGTCCGCCCAGTCGAGCATGACCCGCTGCATCGCCGCGCCCTCGATGCGCAACATATCCCCCAGGCGATGCCCGGCGAGCGGGTCGATATAGTCCCACCAGGCACCGGTGACGACCATCTCCTCATACATCGGCAGCGCGTCGAGCCGCTGGAAGACCCGGGCGGCGCGGAGGCCGGTCAGCTCGAGCGCGGCATAGCGCTCCTCGCGAAAGCGCGCGCCACGCCAGATGGCGAGGACATCGGCCTGCCAGGCGGCGCTGTCGTCATAGCGAAGATCGGCGAACAGCGCCTCGCAGGCGGCCCTCAGCGGCACCGCCGACACGCCCAGATAGGGCATGGCCGACTTCATATAGGCCTGCATCGCGGGCGCACGAGCAGGATCGGCGATCGCCGACAGCCGCCCCCTTATCGTCTCGGGCAGACTCATGCCCAGCGCGACGGCCGGCGGCTCAGGAGACCAGCTTCAGGCCGCCCTCTTCGGCCTCGCCCGAACGCCAGTGGAGCTCGCCATCCAGCCGGGCGCCCAGCTCGATATTGATCTCGCCATAGCGGATCGAGCCGGTGACCTGCGCGCTGGCGACCAGCACCACCCGCGCCGCGCTGATCGGCCCTTCCACGGCGCCGGCGATCTTGACCTCGTCGGCCTCGACCGAACCACGGATGCGGCCCTGCTCGCCCAGCACCAGCCGCGTGCAGCGGACATTGCCGCTGACGGTGCCGTTGAGCTGGATGTCGCTGGCCGCCACGATGTCGCCGGTCAGTTCCACGCCATGCGCGATGACCGAGAAGCTGCCCGGATCGGCGTCACGTCCGCCCGAGGGACGCGCTGCGTTGCCTTGCGATCTACGTATCATGACCGGCCTCCAGCAAGGGACGCGGGTTGATCGCGCGCCCGTTCAACCTGACCTCGAAATGCAGATGCGATCCCGTCGACCGCCCGGTCGAGCCCATCAGCCCGACCAGATCGCCGCGCCCGACCCGCTGGCCGACCTGCACCTTGATCCGCGAAAGATGGCCATAGACCGACGTGAGACCGAAGCCGTGATCGAGCACCACGGCATTGCCATAGCCGGCGAAGCGCCCGGCCTTCGTCACCCGCCCCGCCCCCGCCGCGACGATCGCGTCGCCGGTAGAGCCGCGGAAATCGGTGCCCGCATGGAAGGCGAGCCGATGATTGAACGGATCGCGGCGGGTGCCATAGCCGCTGCTCATGTCCAGCCGATGCGCGGGCATGCCGCTGGGCAGCACCGTCGCCATGCTGCGCACCGACGACCAATGGGCCAGCGCGCCGCGCAGGCCGTGCAGCCAGCGGTCGTCATCGGCGGGTGCGTCGGCGAGCGCGATGAAGGGGCCGCCCATCGCGGGCGCGGCCACCGGCGGGCGCAGCCCCAGCCGGTTGAGCGCCTTCGCCTGGAGCGCGCCCTTGGCGAGCGCGAGCCGGGTAAGCTCGGCGGCGAAGACGCGCTGGCGCTCGTCGATCGAGGAGAGCCGCCGCTCGGGCGAGAGCTTGCCGCCAGCCGGCGGCGACCCGGCATCGGCGGCGGGCTTGCCGAGATATTTGCGGACCATCCCCTCGAGCTGCTGCTGCCGCTCCTCCAGCTCGCGGGCGCGCTCGTCGAGCTGCTGGCGGCTGGCGCGCTGGTGGCGATCCTGCGCCTGGACGGTCGCGGCATGGCGATCCAGATCGTCCTGCTGGCGGTCGGTCTGCCAGCCGCTGATCAAGGTGGCACCGGTCAGCACCAGCCAGATTCCGGCCAGCGCGGCAAGGCTTCCGGCCACCGTCGCCTGGACGCGGCTCGAAAGACGAATGAAACGGACTTCGCCCTGAGCCCGGAGATAAATCTCCCGCTCAGGAAACCAGCGCATGACTCCCACAGGCCCCCCGAATGGCTGTTGCGGGGACGGAAACCCGCAGAGAATCGCTCCGCGGATGGGGTAATGGATTCAAGCCGGTAATGCGAGTCCGTCGCAGCCGCCGTAGGGAGAGGGCGCTACCCCCATCCATCCGTCATCCCAGCGAAAGCTGGGATCTCGCTTTTCTTTGCGCGGCGGAAGAGGGCAGTGAGATTCCAGCTTTCGCTGGAATGACGCGGTGTGAGGGGTGGCCCCTCACACGATCTTCGACGCTCGCCCTTCCCAATAGCGGTCGCGCAGGCGACGCTTGACCAGCTTGCCGCTCGGCATGCGTGGGAAATCCTGCTCGAAATCGATCGTGCGCGGGCATTTCACATGGCTCAGCCGCTCGCGGCAGAAGCCGATCAGTTCGGCCTCGGTCGCCGGCCCGGCATCGGCCGGGTCAATGAGCTGAACCACCGCCTTCACCTCCTCGCCAAACTCGTCATTCGGCACGCCGAACACGGCCGCGTCCATCACCCTGGGATGGGTGAGCAGCAGGTCCTCGGTCTCCTGCGGATAGATATTCACCCCGCCCGAGATGATCAGGTTCGCCTTGCGGTCGGTGAGATAGAGATAGCCCTCCTCGTCGACATAGCCGACATCGCCGACGGTCTGCCAGCCGGCTTCGTTGGTCGAGCCCGCGGTCTTCGCCGGATCCTTGTGATATTCGAAGCGGCTCGGGCTTTCGAACCAGATCGTGCCGCTCTCGCCCGCCGGCAGCTCGTTGCCGTCGTCGTCGAGGATATGGATGATCCCGAACACCGGCTTGCCGACCGAGCCGCGATGGCTGAGCCATTCCTCCGAGTTGAGC
Source organism: uncultured Sphingomonadaceae bacterium (assembly GCA_963540925.1). GTDB lineage: Bacteria > Pseudomonadota > Alphaproteobacteria > Sphingomonadales > Sphingomonadaceae > Rhizorhabdus. Next base: position 13,921 of record CAUTRN010000035.1, on the reverse strand, counting down.
GAGGTCTGGCCATGCGCTTCCGACGCGCCGTAGAATTCGTGGATGATCGGGCCGACCCATTCGATCATCGCCTGCTTGATCTCCACCGGGCAGGGCGCAGCCCCGTGGAAGACATAGCGGAGCGAGCTGAGATCATATTGACGCCGCACATCCTCGGGCAGCTTCAGCATCCGCACAAACATCGTCGGCACGAACTGGGCGTGGGTGATGCGGTGCTTCTCGATCAGCGCCAGGCACTCCTCGGGATCGAACCTCTCCATCAGAACGCAGGTCGCCCCCGCGCGCATCAGCCCCATCGTCCAGCGCAGCGGCGCGCCATGGTAGATCGGCGCGGGCGACAGATAGACCGAGTCCTTGGCGAAACCGTAGACGGTGCGCATCATCCGCAGGATCGGATGCTCGGCATCGATCGCGGTCTTCTCCATCCGCGCCTTGATCCCCTTGGGCCGGCCAGTCGTGCCCGAGGAATAGAGCATGTCGATGCCCGAGCTTTCGTCGGGCACCGCCGTTGTCGGCTCGGCGTCGCGCAACGGCTCATAGGCCTCGTGCCCCGGGATCGGGCCGCCCACCGACAGGCGGCGACGGATGCCCGGCGTCACGGCCGCCAGCCGCTGCGCCAGATCGCCCAGATGCGCGTCGACCAGCAGTATCTGCGCGCCGCTGTCCTCGATGATATAGGCGATCTCGTCTTCCTGCAGCTTGGTGCTGATCGCGACATAGACGAGCCCCGAGCGATGCGGCGCCCAGGCGACCTCGTGGAAACGCGGCCCCGTGTCCATCAGCAGCGCGATCGTGTCGCCATGGTTCAGCCCCATCGTCCGCAGCATGTGCGCGGTCTGGTTCGAGCGCTCGTCGAGCTGCCGATAGGTCACCACCTCGCCGCTGCGCGCCATGATGACGGCGGCTTTGTCGGGGGTTTCGGCGGCGTGGATATAGGGGTGCATGGCTGGGCGGACTCAGCTGGAGAAAACCAATTCCTCCCCGGCACGGGGAGGGGGACCATCCGCAGGATGGTGGAGAGGCCGGCGCGACGCCCGAAGAAGCCCCTCCACCGCCTTCGGCGGTCCCCCTCCCCTGCAAAGGCAGGGGAGGAATGAGTGTCGCCGCATCACAATGCCCCCTCACCATGCAGCCGGCGGATCGCGACCTTGTCGAGCTTGCCGGTGGCGGTGTGGGGCAGCGCCTCGACGAACAGGATGCGTTCGGGCAACCACCAGCGCGCGATGCGCGGGGCCAGCCAGTCGCGCAGCTCGTCGGCGCTGAGCGCGCTGCCGGCCTTGCGCACCGCCAGCACCATCGGCCGCTCGCCCCATTTCTCGTCGGGAACGCCGATCGCGGCCGCCTCGACGACATCGTCATGGCCCGAGGCCTGGTTCTCCAGCTCGACCGAGCTGATCCATTCGCCGCCCGACTTGATCACATCCTTGGTGCGATCGGTGATGTGCATATAGCCCCACTCGTCGATCGTCGCGAGGTCGCCCGTATCGAACCAGCCCTCCGCGTCGAGGATCTCGCCGCCCGCATCCTTGAAGTACCGGGCGACGACGCTGGCGCCACGCACCTTGAGGCGGCCGGCCGAGACCCCGTCCCACGGCAGTTCGCGCCCCTCTTCGTCGACGATCCGCATCTCGACCCCGTAAAAGGCCGCGCCCTGCTTCATTTTGAGCTTGTGGCGCGTCTCCGAGTCGAGCTTTTCCATGCCGGGCTTGTGCAGGCCGAAGGAGCCGACCGGGCTCATCTCGGTCATCCCCCAGGCGTGGAAGGTCTCCACCCCGAACTCATGCTTCAAGGTCTCGATCATCCAGCCGGGACAGGCCGATCCGCCGATCACCACCCGTTCCAACGTCTCGGGGCGGAAAGCGCGGCGGCGCATCTCGTCGATCAAACCCATCCACACGGTGGGCACCCCGGCCGAGCAGGTGACACCCTCCTGCTCGATCAGGTCGCACAGGCCGGCGCCGTCCATGCGGCAGCCCGGCATCACCAGCTTGGCCCCCGTCATCGGCGCGGAAAAGGCGATCGACCAGGCATTGGCGTGGTACATCGGCACGATCGGCAGCACGACGCTGGTGGTGCGGAAGCCGAGCACGTCGGCGCTCTGGCAGGTGAGCGAGTGGAGCACGTTCGAGCGGTGCGAATAGAGCACGCCCTTGGGCGCGCCCGTGGTCCCCGAGGTGTAGCAGAGCCCCACCGCCGCCGTCTCGGGCAGCTCGACCCATGGGAAGTCGGGCGTCTCGGCCGCAATCAGCTCCTCATAGCAGAGCAGGTCGAGGCTGGTGTCGGGCATATGCGCCTGGTCGGTCATCGCGATCAGCGTGCGGCCCGCCAGGCAGCGGTCACGCAGCTTCTCCAGCAGCGGGATGAAGGTCAGGTCGGCGAACACCAGCCTGTCGTCGGCATCGTTGACGATCCAGGCGATCTGCTCCTCGGCGAGGCGCGGGTTGACCGTGTGATAGACCGCCCCCGCCCCGGCGATGCCGTACCACAGCTCCAGATGGCGATGGGTGTTCCAGGCGAGCGTCGCGACCCGATCGCCCTGCTCCACCCCCAGCCGCTTGAGCGCCGCCGCCACCTGCCGCGCGCGGGCGGCGATATCGGCATAGGTGGTGCGGTGGATCGGTCCCTCGACCAGCCGGCTGACGACCTCCTGCCGGCCATGCGCGCGCGCGGCATGGTCGATGATCGTCGAGACGCGCAGCGGCCAGTCCTGCATTCCTCCGTGCAGCATCATCCCTCCCGGTGCAGCCGGCTGCCGATGAAGGCGCCGATCTTGGCAAAGGCCTCGCGCGCCTCGGGAATGATGTGCGCGAAGGCATGCCAGACATGGATCATGCCCGGCCAGCTGTCGAGGGTGACGTCCGCCCCCGCCGCCCGGCCCCGCTCCGCCAGCAGATGTGCGTCATCCTCGAGGATGTCGACGTCGCTGGTCTGGACATAGACGGGCGCGATCCCGGCCAGGTCGCCCAGCACCGGCGAACCGCGCGGATCGTCGGCCGGCAGGTCGCCCAGATAGGCCTCGGCCATGCCGCGCACCTGATCGAGGTTCATCAGCGGATCGGCGGCGGCGTTGCGGCTGATCGAATCCGAGACGAGGCGCAGATCGAGCCAGGGCGAGATCAGCACCGCGCTCGCCGGCTGGGGCAGTCCCTCCCCCTTCAGCCGGATCAGCAGCGCGAGCGCCAGCCCGCCGCCCGCCGAATCCCCCGACACGGTGATCCGCCCCGCCGCGAAGCCCTGCTCCAGCAGCCAGCGATAGGCCGCCAGCGCATCGTCGAGCGCGGCGGGCCAGACATGTTCGGGCGACAGGCGATAGTCGATCGCCAGCACCGACACCCCGGCAGTGGCGGCCATATGGCTGAGCATCGGCTTGTGGCTCGTCGTCGAGCCGAGCACGAAACCGCCACCATGGAGGTGGAGGATCGCCGCATCGCCGGGCGCGCCTTCCGGGCGCAGCCACAGCCCCGTAAAGCCGGGCCCGACGACGGCCTCATCGCTCACCCCGTCGGGCAGCGGCACCTTCGCCACCGAGGCATCGAAGCCCGCGCGCTGCTCCGCGATGCTCCCCGGCGGGACGGTCTCAACCGACCGCAGATAGGTGAAGAGCTTCGTCGCTTCCGGGCTGATCATGGAGCTTCGGCACCTTCTTCAGTTCGGGCAGCACCTTCTCGGCAAACAGCCGCATCGATCGCTCGCCCTCGTGCATCGGCATGTCGATGAAGTGGAAATTGCCGCAGAAATGGTCGCAATTGATGCGCGACCGCGTGGCCATGATCTTCTCATAGCATTGCTCGGGCGTGCCCCACACCTGCAGGCCGGTGTAGAAATCGGCGGTCTTCTTCGTGTCGCGCCCCACCATCCGCTCGCGGTTGGCGGCATAATATTCATAGCCTTGGGTGCCCTTCAGATGGTCCCCCAGCAACTCGTAATGGCGCATCACGCTGATGAAATAGTCGCCGATATATTTGTGGGCCAGCTCGGCGGCACGGTCGGCGCTTTCGTCGCAAAACACCTGGCTGCCCAGCACGGTCGGCGGCGGCGCGCAGCCGTTCACCTCGCGATAGACCCGGTCATAGGTGGCCAGGTCCTCGTCCACTGCGTCCCATGGCTTTTGTGGGATGATCAGGATGCCAACACCGAGCCGCGCCATGATCTTCACCGATTCCGGCGAGACAGCGGCGGCATAGGTGCGGCCCTTGAAGCTGCGCAACGGCCGGGGGCGGATCTCGCGCTCGGCCTGCTGGTAATATTTCCCGTCATATTTGGCGGTGCCGGTCTCCAGCGCGTCGAGCACCAGCTCGGCGGACTCGATGAAGCGTTCGCGCGATTCCCCATGGGGGATGCCGAAGCCCTCGAACTCGTGCCGCGCCAGCCCGCGCCCGATCCCCAGGATCAGCCGCCCGCCCGACATGTTGTCGAGGAAGGAAATCTCCCCCGCCGCACGGACCGGCTGATGCCAGGGTAGGACCACCACCTGGGTGCCCAGCTCGACCCGCTTGGTCTGCCCGGCCAGGTAGGACAGCGCCATCAGCGCGTTGGGCGACAGCGAATAGCCGGTGAAATGATGTTCCACCGTCCAGATCGAGTCATAGCCCAGCGGCTCGGCCAGGCTCATCAGGCGCAGATCATTCTGGATCGCCTGGAAATCATGCTCCGGACCGAACTCGTTCTGAAGCAGCATCTGCACGCCGACCTTCATCGGATATCTCCTCGTGCGAAAGGGCGGACGGGGTCAGCCGACGAAGTCGAGCACCAGCCTGGCGACCGCCTCGGGCTGGTCGACATTGGCGAGATGCCCGGCGCCCTTGACGATCTCGGTGCGGGTCGGCCCCGTGATCCCCTCGGCGAAGCGTTTCGCGTAGCTCGGCGGCACCAGCTTGTCGTTCTCGCCCCAGACCAGCAGGGTGGGCGTGACGATGCGGTGGATGCGGCGCTTCAGGCCGAAATCGCCGAACGGCCAGACCAGTCGGGCGACGGCCTCGTCGCAGCGATAGGCGAGCATCGCCCATTCCTCCTGCGCCTCGACGCTGTCGTCGGGCGAGGCTGCGAACACGGCTTTGTACTTGTCCTGGTCGTCGACCATCAGCTTCGTGCGGATACTGGGCGACTGGGCGAACAGGTTCACCGTCGGCTCGGCATCGTCATAGAGGCCATAGGGCGCCACCAGCACCAGCTTGCCCAGCGCCGCGCTCGACGCCGCCGCCAGTTCGGTGGCGAGGATGCCGGCCACCGAGGTCGCGACGATGTCGGCCGGAGCCTCGACGCCACAAGCGGCGATCAGGTCCTGCACCATCGCCAGCCAGTCGAGCGGGTTGTGCAGCTTCTCATGCCCGCGCTCGGAGCCGAACTGGCCCGGCCAGGACGGCGCGATCACCCGGCGCTTCTGCGACAGCGCCTCATGGAAGACATCCCAGCGCGGCAGGCCGCCATAGCCGTTGATCACGACCAGCGGCTTGCCCTCGCCCTTCTCCAGCACCCGGCATTTGGAGCCGCTGACGGTGACGAAGCGTTCGGTAGCCTGGGTCATTCCGCGGCCTCCTTGGCAACCGCCAGCGGCGCCTGCGGACGCGGGCTGTTCATGTCGAAGGGTTCGCGATGGAGCGCGCGGGGCACCTCCATCTGGTCCTCGCTCATCGGTGGCTTGGGCCACCATTTATTCTCCCACTCGCCTTCCCACATGTCCTCGATCTGAGGTTTCACATAGCGGGCGAACATCTCCATATTATAGTTGGCGGTCTCGCGCTTCATGTTGCCGTACTGGAGCAGCGCCATGAACTGACCGCAGTTCAGGTTCTTCATCCCCTCGCGGATCTGCTCCGCCACCTCGTCGGGCGAGCCGATCACGATATAGCCCTTGGCGACCAGCTCCTCCATCGACAGCTTGCCCTGGAAGGAGCGGACCTCGTCCTTGGTCGCGGCGCGCTGGGTCTGCGACGACATCTTGGCGCGCAGCGTGGCCTCGGTGATGTAGCCGGGTGCCGCCGCCCAGCGCGGGTCGACCTTCAGATTGGCGTCGTAAAAATATTCGCCCGCCTCGCGGTACAGCTCCATCGCCTGCTTCTTGTTCTCGGCGACGCCGACGAACTGGAGGAAGCCGAAGCGGAAGGGGTTGCGATCGCGGCCGACCCGGGCGCAGGTGTCCCAATAGCCGTCGACCGCCGCCTGCGCCGCCTTATAGCCAAAATAGCTGGTGTAGGTGTAGCAATAGTCGTTGTCGGCAGCCCATTTCCAGGTCTCGATCGCGCCGCCGCCCGGCACCCAGATCGGCGGATGCGGCTTCTGGATCGGCGATATGAACGGGTTCACGAACGGCTGCTTGTAGTAATTGCCGTTGTAGGCGAACATCTTGCGCTCTTTCCACGCCTTCATGATGATGTCGTAGGCTTCATAATATTTGTCGCGCGCCGACGACGGGTTCTGGCCCATGGCGAACACCGTGTCGAACGGCGTGCCGACCGGGAAACCCGCGATCAGCCGGCCGCCCGACATCACGTCGACCGTCGCCATATCCTCGGCGATGCGCTGCGGCGGATCATAGCAGGCGATCGAGGTGCCCAGGATGACGACCGCGGCGCGGCGCGTGGTGCGCGCCAGCACCGTCGCCATCATCTGCGGGGTCGACATCAGCGCATAACCGTTGGCGTGATGCTCGTTCACGCACACCCCGTCGAAGCCCAGTTCGTCGGCGAACTGAAGCTGGTCGAGATATTCGTGATACATCCGGTGGGCATCTTCATGCTTGAAGAGGTCGGAATCGATGTCGACCCACACCGAGTTATACTTGCTCGAAAAATCGTCGGGCAGCGCGCCGTACGGCATCAGATGAAAGAACAGGACCTTCACGTCTCTCCACTCCGCTGTTCGGTCGGCTGTTGCCGATCCCGCCGAGTCCTCGGCTTTCAGGGAGAGGAGTACGCTCCGCACTCCCCGAGTCAAGTATTTTGATCATATGTACCAGTTATAGGAGCTGGTCACAGACGTCGCCCCGGTGGAGGCCGGGGCCGCCACCGACTCCTGTGACCAGCTAGCCGCAAACATCGTGGCGGCTCCGGCCTCCGCCGGAGCGACGGGGAGATCAGGCGCCCACGAACTCGTCCGCACGCACCCGCAGGCAGGTCTCGTCGAGCGAGCCGATCAGTGCGAAAGTGGCGTGCACTTTCGGCAGCTCGTAGCGGAAGAAATAGCGGAAAGCCGCCAGCTTGCCGCGATAGAAGCCATCATCGCCGCCGCCCGCTAGCCCGGCCCTCGCCACCCGCGCCTGCCACAGCCACAACCAGGCGATCACGACATGGCCGAAGGCATCGAGATAGGGGGTGGCATTGGCCAGCGCGACATTGGCGTCGCCGCAGCCCAGCACCGCTTCGGTCGCACCTTTCAGCGCCGCGATCGCACCGCGCAGCAGCCCCGCTTCATGCGCCAGTTCCACATCGCCTTCGGCCGCTGCGATCACCGGCTCCATCTCGGCCAGCAGCGCCGCCAGCGCCGCGCCGTCGCGCATCTTCACCTTGCGGCCGAGCAGGTCGATCCCGTGGATCGCCCAGGTGCCCTCATGGATATGGTTGAGCCGGTTGTCGCGGTAGAGCCGCTCGACCGGATAGTCGCGGGTATAGCCGTAGCCGCCCAATATCTGGATCGCGAGCTTGTTGGCCTCGAGGCAATATTCGGACGGCCAGCTCTTGGCGATCGGGGTGAGGATGTCGAGCAGCAGCGCCAGCCGATCCTGCTCGGCCGGGTCCTCGACGACATGCTGGCGATCGATCAGCATCGAGCAATAGCCCATCAGCGCGGTCGCGCCCTCGATCGCCGCCTTCTGTGCCAGCAGCATGCGACGGACGTCGGCATGTTCGATGATCGACACCTGCGGGCTGGTGGGATCCTTGCCCCCGGGCAGCCGCCCCTGCGGCCGGCTGGCGGCATAATCGAGCGAGTGGAGGAAACCCGCCAGCGCCGCACTGGTCGCGGCATGGCCGACGCCGACCCGCGCCTCGTTCATCATGTGGAACATGTAGCTCAGCCCCTTATGGGGCTCGCCGACGAGATGACCGATCGTCTCGCCCGCCTCGCCGAAATTGAGCAGGCAGTTGACCGTGCCACGCTGGCCCAGCTTATGGTTGAGCCCGGCGAGCGCGATGTTGTTCCAGGCGCCGATCGCGCCATCCGCCTCGACCCGCCGGCGCGGGACGATGAACAGCGAGATGCCCTTCACCCCCGGCGGCCCGCCCGGGATCTTCGCCAGCACCATATGGACGATATTCTCGGTCATCTCGTGATCGCCGCCCGAGATCCACATCTTCGAGCCGGTGATCGCATAGCTGCCGTCGGGCCGCGGATCGGCGCGGGTGCGGATGTCGGACAGCGAGGAGCCCGCCTGCGGCTCGGACAGGCACATCGTGCCGAACCAGCGCCCCTCCAGCAGCGGCGCCAGGAAGCGCGCCTTCTGCTCGCCCGTGCCGAAGGCCGCGAGCAGATGGGCGTTGGCGACGGTGAGGAAGGGATAGTTGGCGACCGCGACATTGGCCGCCTGGAACATGCCGTTGACCATCAGATGGGCCAGCATCGGCAACTGCATCCCGCCGACAGCCTCGTCGAAGCTGGCGGCGAACAGCCCCGCCTCGGCATGCGCCTTCAGCGCCTCGGCCACCTCGGGGATGATCTCGACCTTGCCGTCGACAAACTTCGGTTCGTTGACGTCGACCAGCGCGGCGCAGGGAAGATATTTCTCCTCGGCGATCGCCTGCGCCACATCGAGGATCGCCGCGATCGTGGTGCGGTCATGCGCCTGGTAGCGCGGGGTGGCGAGCAGATCGTCGAGGCCGAACATCTCGTAGAGCATGAAATCGACATCGCGACGATGGACGATCGGTGACATCGGCATCCCCTCCAGGCTGTGGGGCCGGAATAGGGAAGCGACCGGGAAGGGTCAACTTCTGGGTGAGAGTACCAGTTTCCCCAACCACTGGTCATCCCCGCGAAGGCGGGGATCCATATTCTCCAACGCGAGAGACTCTCATGGTTCGGAGGTTATGGATTCCCGCCTTCGCGGGAATGACGATGTGGTGGCAAAGCCAGCCCGTCCAAATCCCCCGGCGCATTGACATTGGCCAGCCCCGGCCAGTCGATCGCCTCGGCGCCGGCAAGCTCGGCCCAGGCGCGGATCGCATGCTTGCGGTCCTCGGCGAGGAAGGCGTCGAGCGCGTCGGCCAGCCCGGACGGCCAGATGCCGATGATCGGCAATTGCACGACAAGCGCGGCGTCGCCGCTCGCGCACAGCCGATCGAGCAACGGCTCGGGCAGCAGCGGCGTGTCACAGCCGGCGACCAGCACCCGGTCGAACCCATAAGCCCGCGCATGGTGAAGCGCGGCGTTGAGCCCGCCGAGCGGCCCCATATCCGCCGCCGGCCGATCTTCGAGCATCGGCAGGTCGCCATGCCACCGTCCGCAGACGACCAGATCCGAGACCTTGGGCCGCAGCGCATCGACGACATGGTCGATCAACGCCTTGCCCTGCCACAGTGCCCCGGCCTTGTCCGATCCGAAGCGGCTCGAGCGGCCGCCCGCGATCACCGCGCCGAGCAACCGGCTCATGCGGGCGCCAGCATGGCGTCGGGCCGGGCGAGCACGATCAGCCGCACCCCGGCTTCGCGTGCCCGATCGACCGCCAGGCCGGTCGGTGCCGAAACGGTGACGAGCGTGGGGCAGCCGGCGAGCGCGGCCTTCTCGACCAGTTCATAGGAGCAACGCGAGGAGAGCAGCGCGAAGCCGCCGTCCCAACCGAGCCCCTCGCGCAGCATCGCTCCGTTGAGCTTGTCGAAGGCGTTGTGCCGGCCGACATCCTCGCGCACGAGCCGGATCGCGCCGTCGGCCGCGCACAAAGCCGCGGCATGGACCGCGCCGGTCGCCCGGTTGAGCGGCTGGTGATCGCGCAGCGCGGCGAGCGCGGCGAAGATCGCGGCAGCGGCAGGCGCCTCGCCCGCGTCCACCCGCGGCAGGTCGCGCAGCGCCTGTTCGAGATTCTCGATTCCGCACAGCCCGCAGGAGGATTCGGAGACGCGATGCCGCACCCGATCGGCGACGAGCGCAACCCGCTCCTCGGCGAGCGTGATCCTGAGCAGCATGCCCCGTTCGGCGGCGTGGATATCGATATCGACGATCTGGCCCGCCGCCTCGATCAGCCGCTCGGCGCGCGAGAAGCCATAGGCCAGGTCTTCGAGGTCTGCGGCGCTCGCCATCAGCACCGCATAGCCCAGGCCATTATATTCGATCGCGACCGGGGTCTCGTCGGCCACCGGGCGGGTGATCGCCTCGGCGGCGCCGTCGGCGGCGATGCGGCGAAATCTGAGCATTCGGACCGCTCGGCTATCGTCCATGCTCAACCGGCATCCGAAGCGCCGGGTTCGTTCATCGAGGCGAAGCGGGTCGCGCCACTCTCATGCTCCGGCGTGATGCCGGCCTTGAGCGCGGCCACCGCCCGCGCCGCCGCCGGCAGCAACGCCTGGGGGTCGGCCTCGGCCAGCGCGACGATCCGCGTCTTCATGCGCGGATCCCAGAAGGTGACGATATGGTCCTCGGTCGCGGCTGCTGCATGATCATGCTCCATCGCGCCGAAATTGCGGGCGATCTGATTGATCATGTAGACCAGCTTCTCGTCGGTCGTCATCCTGCCATCTTCGCCGCTCATTCGGCGGGCTCCACCTGGAGGATGCGGCGGCTGGCGCGCGCCTGCTCGGCATAATCCTCCTGCCAGTCCGAAGGGCCGTTCGACAGGCCCACCTGCACCGCCGTCACCTTGTACTCGGGGCAGTTAGTGGCCCAGTCCGAATAGTCGGTGGTGATGACGTTGGCCTGCGTCGTCGGGTGGTGGAAGGTGGTGTAGACCACGCCGGGCGCGACCCGCTCGGTGACGGCGGCGCGCAGCGTCGTCTCGCCCGCGCGGCTGCGCAGATAGACCCAATCGCGATCCTTGATCCCGCGATTCTCGGCGTCGAGCGGATGAAGCTCCAGCAGATCCTCGGGATGCCAGGCGACATTGTCGGTGCGCCGCGTCTGCGCGCCGACATTATAATGGCTGAGGATGCGGCCGGTGGTGAGCAGCAGCGGATAGCGCGGGCCTGTCTTCTCGTCAGTCGCGACATAGTCGGTGACGACGAACTTGCCACGCCCACGCGCAAACCCGTCGATGTGCATCATCGGCGTGCCGAGCGGCGCCTTCTCGTTCGCGGGCCACTGGAGCGAGCCCTGTTCCTCGATCGCTGCATAGCTGACCCCGGCGAAGGTCGGCGTCAGCCGGGCGATCTCGTCCATGATCTCGGACGGGTGGGCATAGTCCCAACCCAACCCCATCGCCTGCGCGACGAGCTGGACGATCTCCCAGTCGGCATAGCCGTTGCGCGGCGCCATCACCTTGCGCACCATCTGGATGCGGCGCTCGGCGTTGGTGAAGGTGCCGTCCTTCTCGAGGAAGGTCGATCCCGGCAGGAAGACATGCGCGTAATTGGCGGTCTCGTTCAGGAACAGGTCCTGCACCACCACGCATTCCATCGCGGCGAGGCCGGCGGCGACATGGCTGGTGTTGGGATCGGACTGGAGGATGTCCTCGCCCTGCACGAACAGTGCCTTGAAGCTGCCGTCGGTGGCGGCGTCGAGCATGTTGGGGATGCGCAGGCCCGGCTCGGCATCGAGCGCCACGCCCCATTCGCGCTCGAACAGCGCGCGGGTCGCGCCGTCGGAGACGTGGCGATAGCCCGAGAACTCATGCGGGAAGCTGCCCATGTCGCAGGCGCCCTGAACGTTATTCTGCCCGCGCAGCGGGTTCACGCCGGTGCCCTCACGGCCGATATTGCCGGTGGCCATGGCGAGATTGGCGATCGCCATGACGGTCGACGAGCCCTGGCTGTGCTCGGTGACGCCCAGGCCATAATAGATCGCGCCATTGCCCCCGGTCGCGTAGAGCCGCGCGGCCGCGCGCAGCTCGGCGGCGGGCACGCCGGTCAGCGCCTCGGTCGCCTCGGGCGAACGGTGCGGTTCGGAGACGAACTCGGCCCAGTCCTGATATTCATCCCAGTCGCAGCGCTCGCGGATGAAGGCCTCGTCCGCCAGCCCCTCCTCGACGATGACATGCGCCAGCGCGGTCAGCACCGCGACATTGGTCCCGGGCCGGAGCGGCAGGTGATGGTCGGCGGCGATCCGGGCCGAGCGGACCAGATCGGTGCGGCGCGGGTCGACGACGACCAGCCTCGCGCCCTGGCGAAGGCGGCGCTTCATCCGGCTGGCGAAGACGGGGTGGCCGTCGGTCGGGTTCGCGCCGATCACCAGGATCACGTCGGCGTGCATGACGCTGTCGAAATCCTGGGTGCCGGCCGAGGTGCCGAAGGTGGTCTTCAGCCCATAGCCGGTCGGCGAATGGCAGACGCGAGCGCAGGTATCGACATTGTTGTTGCCGAAGCCCTGGCGGATCAGCTTCTGGACGAGGAAGGTCTCCTCATTGGTGCAGCGGCTGGAGGTGATGCCGCCGACCGACCGGGTGCCGTACTTCGCCTGGATGCGGCGGAATTCGCTGGCGGTGTGGGCGATCGCCTCCTCCCAGCTCACCTCGCGCCAGGGCTGGTCGACCGAGGCGCGGATCATCGGGTTGAGGATGCGCTCCTTGTGCTGGGCATAGCCCCAGGCGAAGCGGCCCTTGACGCAGCTATGGCCGCGATTGGCCTTGCCGGCCTTCCACGGCACCATGCGCACCAGCTCCTCGCCGCGCATCTCGGCGCGGAAGGTGCAGCCGACCCCGCAATAGGCGCAGGTGGTGACGACGGCGCGATCGGGGGTGCCCTTCTCGATCACCGATTTCTCGTTGAGCGCGGCCGTGGGGCAGGCCTGCACGCAGGCGCCGCAGCTCACGCATTCGGATTTCAGGAAATCCTCGTCCTGACTGGCGGCGATATGGCTCGCGAAACCGCGCCCGTCGACGGTCAGCGCGAGGGTGCCCTGCACCTCGTCGCAGGCGCGCACGCAGCGCGAGCAGACGATGCATTTCGTGCTGTCGAAGGTGAAATAGGGGTTCGACTCATCCTTGGCGGCGGCGAGGTGGTTCTCGCCCTCATAGCCGTAGCGCACCTCGCGCAGGCCGACCGCGCCGGCCATGTCCTGCAGTTCGCAATCGCCATTGGCCGCGCAGGTCAGGCAGTCGAGCGGATGATCGGAGATGTACAGCTCCATCACCCCCTTGCGGAGCGACTTGAGCTTGTCGGTCTGGGTGCGGACGACCATGCCGGGGGTGACCGGGGTGGTGCAGGACGCCGGATAACCCGCCCGCCCCTCGATCTCGACCAGGCAAAGCCGGCAGGAGCCGAAGCTCTCCAGCATGTCGGTGGCGCACAGCTTGGGGATGGTGGTGCCCATCAGCGCCGCCGCGCGCATGATCGAGGTGCCCTCGGGCACTTCGATGCTCTGATCGTCGATGGTGAGCGCCACCATCGGCCCCGTCACGGGCGCCGCCTTGGTGCCGAGGTCCAGTTCGCCGATCCACGCCATGGGCTTACTCCGCCGCTTCCGGGAGCGCGGCCGCTCCACCGAAATCCTCAGGGAAATGATCGAGAGCGCTCAGCACCGGATAGGGGGTGAACCCGCCCAGCGCGCACAGCGATCCATATTTCATCGTGTCGCACAGGTCGCGGAGCAGGCCGATGTCCTTGTCGGGCGAGCGAGCGATCTTGAACGGCGACCTCGAACCAAGCGCCTTTTCCACCCCGTCGCCCCGGCGGAGGCCGCCTGCAGCATCCCCCTCCCTGGAAGGGAGGGGCAAGGGGTGGGTCGACGAACCCAAGGGGGTCGATCCCCCTTGGGTTCGTATCTGGGATGCTGCCGAGGATGCTCGCTCCGCTCGCGACCCACCCCCTGCCCCCTCCCTTTCAGGGAGGGGAGTTTCTGCCCCGCC
>CAUTRN010000034.1:0-73969 GCA_963540925.1 uncultured Sphingomonadaceae bacterium | reverse complement strand
GGACTCGGCGGTAGCCTGGCATCTGTTCGCCGAAAGCTCGCGCCTGGCCTATGCCGATCGCGACACCTGGCTCGCCGATCCCGATTATGTGAAGGTCCCGGTCGAAGGGCTGCTCGCCCCCGATTATATCGCCACCCGCTCGGCGCTGATCTCGCCCGAGACGACGATGGCCAGCATCGCTCCCGGCCAGCCCGCCGGCGCCCCCGCCTTCCCGCGCGCCGAGCTGCAGCCCGAACATGGCACCTCGTCGCTCACCGTGGTCGATCGCTGGGGCAATGTCGCCCAGGCCACCGTCACGATCGAAAGCGTGTTCGGATCGGGCCAGAGCATGAACGGGATCTTCCTCAACAACCAGCTGACCGACTTCAACCTGAACCCCGAGAGGAACGGCCTGCTCACCGCCAACCGGGTGGAAGGCGGCAAGCGGCCGCGCAGCTCGATGGCGCCGCTGATCGTCTATGATGCCGCCGGCAAGGTGCGGCTGTCGATCGGCGCGGCGGGCGGCTCGACCATCATCGCCCAGATCGCCAAGGCGCTGGTCGGGGTGATCGACTGGAAGCTGAGCGCGCAGGACGCGATCTCGCTGGGCCTGCTCTACGCTCCCGGCCCCGGCGGGGTGGCCGAAAAGGACAGCCAGCTCGACGCGATGCTGCCCCGGCTCACGCAACTCGGCGAGACGCTCAACGTCGCGCCGCTCGGGCTGAAGGCCAATGCGATCGAATGGAAAGACGGCGCCTGGGTGGGCGCCGCCGACCCGCGCAGCGAAGGCGTGTCGATCGGGATCGACGGGGTGGTGGTGAAGCCGGCCGCCAGCTTCCAGAAGGACCGGCCATCCGAATAGGGCGGCGGGCCGCGTCGCGCGACTGCAATATTTCTACCCTAGCTCCGGCCCCGCTTCACCGTGACGACATCATCCTTGGCGGTACAATCGCCGATTTGTGCGTTATAGCCGGTCTTCCAGAGCGGCCGTGAACCGCCAGGGCAGGAGAGACGATGCGCAGCTTCGAGCGATTCCCCAATCTCGTCACCATGTTCTTCACCCGCGCCGCGGAGCAGGGGGACAAGCCCTTCCTGTGGACGAAGGACAGCGGCACCTGGACCTCGCTGAGCTGGCAGGAGACCGCCCGCCGGGTCGCCTCGCTCGCCACCGCGCTGCGCGCGCAGGGGCTGAACGAGGGCGACCGGGTGGTGCTGGTGTCGGAGAACCGCCCCGAATTCTGCATCGCCGACCTGGCGATCATGAGCGCGGGGCTCGTCACCGTCCCCACCTACACCACCAACACCGAGCGCGATCACACCCATATCCTGGAGAATAGCGGCGCGCGCGCGGCGATCGTCTCCAGCGCCAAGCTCGCCCAGACCCTGCTGCCGGCGATCGTGCGCTCCTCGACCTGCGAATTCCTGATCGGCATGGAGCCGCTGCCCGCCACCAGCGTGCGCACGCTCGACTTCGAGACGATGGCGGGCGACCCCAATGCCGACATCGCCGCCGCCGCCGCGGGCGCCGCCGACATGCGCCGCGAGGACCTGGCCTGCCTGATCTACACCAGCGGCACCGGCGGCGCGCCGCGCGGCGTGCGCCAGCATCATGGCGCGATCCTGCTCAACGTCGAGGGCTGCGTCGACATCATCGAGGAGGATTTCGGCTGGGGCGAGGAGGTGTTCCTCTCCTTCCTGCCGCTCAGCCACGCCTATGAACATTCGGGCGGCCAGTTCCTGCCGATCGGGCTGGGCGGGCAGATCTATTATGCCGAGAGCCTGGAGAAGCTCGCCGCCAATATCGAGGAGACGCGGCCGACGATCATGGTGGTCGTCCCCCGCCTGTTCGAACTGATCCGCGCGCGGCTGATCAAGGCGATCGACAAGCAGGGCGGCATCGCCAAGAAGCTGCTCGACAAGGCGATCGAACTGGGCGGGCGTGAAAAGCTGCGGCTGGCCGACTATCCCGCCAGACTGGCGATCGACACCCTGCTCAAGCCCAAGGTGCGCAAGCGCTTCGGCGGGCGGATGAAGGCGATGGTCTCGGGCGGCGCGCCGCTCAATCCCGAGGTCGGCCATTTCTTCTCCTCGCTCGGCGTCACCCTGCTGCAAGGCTATGGCCAGACCGAGTCGGGCCCGGTGATCTCGTGCAACCGCCCCAAGGCCGGCATCGCCGTCGACACGGTCGGCCCGCCGATGAAGGGCGTGCAGGTGAAGATCGCCGAGGATGGCGAGATATTGGTGCGCGGCGAGTTGGTGATGCACGGCTATTGGCGCAACGAGGCCGAGACCCAGCGGGTGCTGAAGGACGGCTGGCTCCACACCGGCGACGTCGGCCTGCTCGACGACGCCGGGCGCCTCAAGATCACCGACCGTAAGAAGGACCTGATCGTCAACGACAAGGGCGACAATATCGCGCCCCAGAAGGTGGAGGGCATGCTCACCCTCCAGCCCGAGATCGCGCAGGCGATGGTCTCGGGCGACAAGCGGCCTTACATCGTCGGCCTCGTCGTCCCCGACCAGGAATGGCTGGCCGGCTGGGCCGCCGAAAAGGGCCTGTCGCCCGAACTGGCGAAGCTGAGGGACAATCCAGAGCTGCACCGCGCGCTGATGGCGGCGGTCGACCGGGTCAATGTCGACCTGTCGGTGATCGAGAAGGTGCGCCGCATCGCGATCGCCGACGAGCCCTTCTCGATCGCCAACGAGCAGATGACCCCCTCGATGAAGAACCGCCGCCACGCGATCCGCGCGGTCTATGGCGCGCGGCTGGATGGGTTGTACGGGGGGTGATCGTTTAGGGGGAGAGGAGCATGTCCTATCAGAGCGGCGAAGAAGCCAGGCTGCTCGTTCGTACGATACGCGGTAGCCTAGACTTTTCCGGACGGTCGCGGCGGACGGAGATGATCCTTTACGGTTTCGCTACTGTGCTTGTGGGCGTGATGGTCGCCTTCCCTCTGATGATCCTGCTCCCGTTCGCCTGGGGAGATAAGCTTCCGACGTTCCTATCGGTCACCTTCTCGATCCCGACTGTCGCCTTGTTCGTCAGGCGGCTGCACGACCATGGAAAGTCGGCCTGGTGGGCGTTGGCAGCCATTCCGCTCTGGACCCGGCAAATCTATATGGCCTGGCTTAGTCTCACCGACCGTACCGCTTATTTCGAGGCGACCTTCCACCCCGGAGCGCTTCTATCGGCCGGCCTCACGGTTCTGTCTATCGCGGTCCTGATCCTGTCCTTCTGGCCGGGCACTGCCGGCGATAACGCCTATGGCGCCGATCCCCGGATCGAGATCGAACCGGGACAACAGGCCGCCTGACAAAGTCGCGATAGCCTCGGACTCCATCGTCATGCTGAACTTGTTTCAGCATCTACCGGGAGGCCCGGTTTCTTCTTCGGGGCTCCTGCTCCGACCGGCTCGAACCATCTCATGACCCGCCTGAGCGGGCTGATGGATGCTGAAACAAGTTCAGCATGACGAGTGTGGAACAACGCCGGTTGAGCGCCCATATCCCGCGGACACCCAACAGCCGCAGGACGCTCCGAGATGACCGATACCCGCACCGAGACCGACAGCTTCGGACCGATCGAGGTTCCCGCATCGGCCTATTGGGGCGCGCAGACCCAGCGATCGATCGAGAATTTCCCGTTCGGGGCGGAGGAGCGGATGCCGATCGGCATCGTCCATGCGCTGGCGCTGGTGAAGCAGGCGGCGGCGCGGGTGAACCGCAACCATGGACTCGACCCCAGGCTCGCCGACGCGATCGAGGCGGCGGCGGCTGAGGTGGCCGCCGGCAAGCTCGACGATCAGTTCCCGCTCGTCATCTGGCAGACCGGATCGGGCACCCAGAGCAACATGAACGTCAACGAGGTGATCGCCGGCCGCGCCAATGAGGCGCTGACCGGGCAGCGCGGCGGCAAGAGCCCGGTCCACCCCAACGACCATGTCAACATGGGCCAGTCGTCGAACGACAGCTTCCCCACCGCGCTGCACATCGCCGCCGGCCTCGCCGTCCACCGCCGCCTCTATCCCGCGCTGGAGACGATCCAGGCGGCGCTGGTCGCCAAGGCCGAGGGCTGGGACGACATCGTCAAGATCGGCCGCACCCATTTGCAGGACGCGACCCCGCTGACCCTGGGCCAGGAATTCTCAGGCTATGCCGCGCAGATGATCGCCAGCCGCAAGCGGCTGGAGGGCGCCACCAGCGGCGGGATCATGAAGCTGGCGCAGGGCGGCACCGCCGTCGGCACCGGGCTCAACGCCGCGCCGGGCTTCGCCGAGGACATGGCGGCAGAACTGGCCCGGCTCACCGGCCTGCCCTTCGTCACCGCGCCCAACAAGTTCGAGGCGCTCGCGTCGAACGACGCCCTCGTCCACCTCTCGGGCACGCTCTCCACCCTCGCGGTGGCGCTCGGCAAGATCGCCAACGACATCCGCCTGCTCGGCTCGGGCCCGCGCTCGGGCCTGGGCGAGCTGATCCTGCCCGAGAATGAGCCGGGCAGCTCGATCATGCCGGGCAAGGTGAACCCCACCCAGTGCGAGATGCTGACGATGGTGGCCGCGCAGGTGATCGGCAACCATCAGGCGGTGACGGTGGGCGGGTTGCAGGGCCATCTCGAGCTCAACGTGTTCAAGCCGCTGATCGGCGCCGCGGTGCTGCGCTCGATCGCGTTGCTCAGCGTGGGCATGGAAAGCTTCACCGAGCGTGCACTCGACGGCATGGAGCCCGACCGCGCCCGCATCGCCGACCTGGTCGGCCGCTCGCTGATGCTCGTCACCGCGCTGGCTCCCGAGATCGGCTATGACAATGCCGCGAAGATCGCCAAGCACGCCCATCATGAGGGGCTGACCCTGAAGGAGGCCGGCCTGGCGCTGGGCCTGATCGACGAGGCGACCTTCGACCGGGTGGTGCGGCCCGAGACGATGGTGGGGCGGTAACGGTCCGTCGTCGCTCCGGCGGAGGCCGGAGCCGCCACCGGCTCTCGCGGCCAGGTTGAGGCAGGAGCCCGTGGCGGCCCCGGCCTCCGCCGGGGCGACGCATGTTTTGGCGGGAACTTCCTGCTTTCCCACGCGATTCCCATCGCGAACCAACCAACGGGAGGACATTCATGATCGGCAAGCTCATCGGCGCAATGGTCGGCCGCCACATCGACCGGCGCGATGGCGACAGCGGCGTGAAGGGTGCGGTGATCGGCGCCGCGACCGTGGGCGTGCTGCGTCGCGCGGGGCCGGTCGGACTGCTGCTCGGCGGCGCCTGGCTCGCCAAGCGCGCCTATGACCGGCAGAAGACCAAGGATGCCGCCGGCACCCCGGCCGGAATCCCCTAAGCCGCCGCCATCTCCGCAAGCTTGAGGACGGTGCGCCAGTTGCGCATCGTCACCGGGCTGCCGGCGCATTTGTTGATGAAGGCGGGCAGCAGCTTCGATTCGCCGACGCCCTGCCGGAAATCGATCCAGAGCGCGTCGCCCTGCACGACGATCGTCTCTCCCAGGGTGGCGCGCTCGATGAGCTTTTCGGCGGCGTCCGGCGCGAGCGGCGCCTTGGCGAGGCCGAGATGGACCAGATTGCCGCGCGCATCGGCATCGGCGAACGGAGACCCGGCGGCATAGACCGCCCATTGCTTCGCGGTGCGGGCGATCGCCTCGGACGCGAAGCCGAAATGCTTTTCGATCAACATTTCCAGCTGTTTCTCGATTGCGGCCGAGGACTCTGCCGAGCAGATCAGGTTACCGCTCTGGATATAGGTCTGGATGTCGTCGATCCCTTCGGCGCGGCACAGCTCGCGCAGCTCGGCCATCGGCAATTTGCGGCCGCCGACATTGACCGCGCGCAGCAGGATGATCGTCTTTTCCATGCTCAGAGATTGACGCAGACCCGTGCCCCGGGGCAAGTGCCGCCATGGCCGATAGCTCCACCTCCCACGTCACACTCCGTCGCCGCGGCGTCCTGTTCGTCCTTTCCTCGCCGTCGGGCGCGGGCAAGTCCACGATCGCGCGACGCCTGCTCGCCGCCGACTCGAACCTGAAAATGTCGGTTTCGGCGACGACGCGGGCGATGCGGCCGGGCGAGGTGGACGGCGTCGACTATCATTTCGTCGACCTCGAGAAATTCCGCGACATGGTCTCGAACCATGAGTTCCTCGAATGGGCCCACGTCTTCAACCACCGCTATGGCAGCCCGCAAAAGCCGATCTACGAGATGCTCGACAACGGCCTCGACGTGCTGTTCGACATCGACTGGCAGGGCGCGCAGCAGCTCCACCAGACCTGCGGCGGCGACGTCGTCCGCGTCTTCATCCTGCCGCCGTCGATGGCCGAGCTGGAAGACCGGCTGCGCAAGCGCGCCACCGACAGCGAAGAGGTGATCGTCGGCCGCATGAACCGCGCCGCCGCCGAGGTGAGCCACTGGGACGGCTATGACTATGTCCTGGTCAACGACGACGTCGACCGCTGCTTCGCCGACGTCCAGCACATCCTGCTCGCCGAACGGCTGAAGCGCAGCCGCCAGACCGGCCTGATCGGGTTCATCCGGAAATTGACGACGCCAGTCGCCTGACGGCGCCTGGCTTTTGTTTGTTAGGCCTCAGGCACCGGCGTGCGCATCCGCGCACCCACGGCTTGCTTCGCAAGCCGATCTCCGCCTACGGACTGCCCCCGGCAGTCCGCGGACCGGCTCCGATCCTCGCATAAGCTCGGGCGGCCATTCGGCCTTGCGGGACATTGGCATGTCCCGACGCAGAGCTCATCGTCGGAGCCCGACAGGGCTCCGCAAGCGCGAACGCGCGCCCGAGCTTATGCGAGGATAGCCAAGCAGGGCGGATGCCCTGCGCCCGGCGCCTGAGGGCCAAAACAAAAAATACTCCATCCGGCCACGACCACATTCCATCGCACTATTGCTTGCGTGCAACGATCATTGGCCTAGCCTCCCGCGATTGAATGTTGGGAGGGCTTGAATGGCCAAAACCTTGCTCGGCGGCGTGCTCGCCGGCGTCGCCATGTTTTTCGTCGGCTTCATCTTCTGGGGGACGCCGCTCAGCCAGATCGCCTTCAACCGGATCGAGGCGCCGCAATCGGCCGCGGTGCAACAGGCGCTCGCCGAGACGCTGACCGCGACGGGCACCGGCACCTATGCCATCCCGGCCACCGGCACGGCGGCGGGCGACCTGCTCTATGCGCGCGGGCCGGTGGCGATGGTGCATTTCAACAGCGGCGGCTTCCCCGTCGTCGACAACGGATCGCTCGGCAGCGGCTTCATCCTCGCGATCGTCACCGGGCTGATCATCGCGCTGGCGCTCGGCACGGTGGGCGCGCGGGTGCCCGACTTCTTCAGCCGCGCGCGGATCGCCATCCTCTTCGCGCTGGCGGCCACGCTCTACATCGAGATCGGCCAGCCGATCTTCAACCATTATGGCTATCGCTACTGGGTCTATCTGTTCCTGAGCGACTTCATCGGCCTGTCGGTGGCGGGGCTGATCATCGCCCGCTGGTTCCTGCCGAAGGGCGGCATTCAAAGCTGAGAGAGTAGAGCCGGGACATAGCGCATGAGTATCGCGATCGCGGGCCTGTTGCTCGCACAGGCGGCGGGCGGGACGGAGGCCTGGCCCCCGCCCACCGGCCAGCCCTACCCCGTCGCCTCGGCGGCGGCGGGGCGGCATGGCAGCAGCATCCTCGGCTTCACCCTCGGCGAGAATGGCCAGGTCACCCACTGCGCCGTCCGCCGGTCGAGCGGCACCCCCGAGCTCGACGAATCGGCCTGCGCGATCGTCACCAAGGCGACCGTCTTCAAGGTCGACCAGCCGACCGGGAAGCCGCTCGACCGGGTCGAATCCGAGGTCGCGGTCCATTGGCTGATCGCGGGCGCCACGATCACCGCCAACGACCTGCCGATCGGCGCGCAGGATCTGGTGGTGCTCCACGATCCGGGGCTGGCGCGGCGCAATCTGGGCCGACCGGTGGCGCGCGATCCGGTGCGCGAACCGTTCGAACCGCCCGAGCTGCCGGCGGTCGAGATGGACCCCGACCGCACCGGCCCCACCGCCGCGATCCTGGCGGTCGATCCCCGCGGCCGGATCGAGCGGTGCAGCCTGGTGCGCAGCAGCGGCAACGCCACGCTCGACCAGGCGACCTGCCAGTTCGCGCGCAACCGGCTGCGCTACCGCCCCGGCATCGACGCCTGGGGCCGTCCGGTCCACGGCCTCGACCTGTTCAAGCTCAACTGGGCCCCGGTGGCACCGGCCACGCCAGCGGCACAGGCGGAGCCCCCGCGCCCCTGACCATCGCATCTTCGACCATTTCGGATCGAGCTACTGGACTCGCGGGTGCATCGGCGCTTGATCGGCCGGTGCAACCGGGGATCAGGGGACCGAAGCTGAGCGCCAGGACAATCGCCATCGCCTCTGCCGGCATCGCCCTGCTCGGCGCCGCCCCCGCGCCGCCGCCCGGAGGCTGGCGCACGCCCGAGGACTATCCCGCGGCGGCGCTGGCGGCAGGACGGCATGGATCGGCGATGCTGGCGATCGACATCTCCACCACGGGGAGAGTCGAGGATTGCCGCATCCTGCGGTCGACAGGGACCGAGCTGCTCGATCAGGCCTCCTGCAAGATGGTCTCCAACCGGGCTCGCTACGAGATCAGCCACGACGCAAAGGGCCAGCCCAAGCGGCTCGGCACGACGATCACCGTGCATTGGGTGTTCCTGGGCATGACGCAGAGCGACGCCGACCTGCCGATCGGCCCGCGCGACGTCGTCGTCACCGCCAACCCCCATTACACGCCACCGCCACCGGACGAGAAAGAGGGTGGCAACGCCGCCGAACGCCTACCCTTCGATCCGCCCAAATATCCGAAGAAAGCCCTCAAGGAAGATCGCCAGGGCAAGACCTATGTCTTCCTGACGATAAATGCTCGCGGGAGGGTAGAAGGATGCTCGCTCATCCGAACCAGCGGCAGCGCCGATCTCGACCAGGCGACCTGCGACTTCGCGCGCCGGTCGCTCCGCTATATCCCGGCGCGGGACAGTTCGGGCCGGGGAAGACCGGCCAACGACACCTTCCACATCAACTGGACGATCGGGCCGCCCTAGACCTCGATACAGTCTGATCCACGCTTTCGGCGGAAGCGTGAGGCGCATCCACCTCGAACGATCAGGCTCTAGACCAACAACGCCAGGAAACGCGCCGCCGCCCGGAAGTCGGCGCGGCGATGGTCGCGGGCGCGGGTGGCCAGTTCGTCCTCGCCCCATTGCTCGACCTGCCACAGCTCGTCGAGATGGGCGGCTTCGAACGCCGAGGTGACGTCGATCTCGCCCTCGGCCAGCGCCAGCGCGATCACCAGCGATCCCGAGATGGTGACGAGCGGCTGGAAGGCGACCAGCTCGAAATCGCTCTTGCCGTCCAGCGCCGCCGCCAGCCGGCGCACCGTCTCGACCGGCTGGGCGCGGTGCATGATCCCTTCGACCAGCTCGAAATCGACGTCGTAGCGCTGCTGCGCCCAGTCGAGCAGCGGATCCCACGCCTCGGCCTGGCTGCCGACCAGCGAGGCCGGGCTTTCGGCGCGGTAGCAGAGCAGGTCGGTCTCGGCATAGCCGGTGATCGTCGCCAGGAAGGCGGCGCGGTCGGGCGAGACCTTGTCGATCGCGGCATTGGCCAGGCCGGTGAGCGGCATGGTGCGCGGCTCGATCGTCTCTTCCTGCGCGTCCCATTCGGCCGCCACCGCATGGGCGAGCGCCGAGGTGGGCAGGACGAGTTCGGCGCGATCGGGGGTCTTCACCGCCCGGCCGTCGAGCCGGATGGCGTGGCCGTTCGCCACGGCCTCGCACGACACGGTCTTGTAGAAACGCTTCATCGCCGCCCCGTCAGTGCCAGTCGCAGGATCGCGGGAAGCTGGTCGGGCCGGTCGGCGACGAAGTCCGCCCCCTCGGCGAACAGCTCGTCGGGGGCATGATAGCCCCAGGCGACGCCGACGGTGGTGCAGCCAGCGTTGATCCCCATGCCGATGTCGAAGCTGGTGTCGCCGATCATCGCGCTCGTCTCGGGCAGCGCGCCGGCATCGGCCATCGCCTGCAGCGCCATCGACGGGTGCGGCTTGGACGGGTGCCGGTCGGCGGTCTGGAGCGAGACGAACATCGCGTCGATGCCATGCGCCTCCAGGCAATGCTTGAGCCCGCGATCGGACTTGCCGGTCGCCACCGCGAGCAGCCAGCCCTGCGCCTCCAGGTCGCGCAGAACCTCGACGATGCCGGGGAAGAGCGGCTCGTCGACCTCGCCCATCCGGCGCATTTCCTGGAAGGCGCGCTTGTAGGTCTCCCCCACCCGCACATGCAGGTCATGCTCGGCTTCGGGCAACAGCACCGCCACCGCCTGGGTGAGGCTGAGCCCGACCACGCGGCGGATCGCGGGTTCGGCCGGAAGGGCGAGCCGTTCGGCGGAAAAGGCTTCGAGCATCGCCCGGCAGATATTGGCCTGGCTGTCGACCAGGGTGCCGTCGCAGTCGAAAATGGCAAGACGATTGGCGATCATGACCCTGCCTTCACGCCCGGTTGCGTCCGCGCCGTTCACCGCGCCGGGCCTTGCGCGCATCCTTCGCCTTATGGGCGACCATGCGGCGCTTGCCCTCGGCGGTCTCGGAGAACTTCACCTCGTCGAGCGGCAGCGCGTCGCCATCGGCCTCCTCGAAGCCCAGGTTGCGCAGCGAGTCGGCGAAATGCTCGGGCAGCGCGGCCTTCACGTCGATCTGCCCGCCATCGGGATGGTCGACCCTGAGGCGGCGGGCATGGAGGTGCATCTTGCGGCTGATATTGCCCGACAGGAACGCCTCGGCGCCGCCATATTTGCCGTCGCCGACGATCGGGTGGCCGATCGCCGCCATATGGACGCGCAACTGGTGGGTGCGGCCGGTATAGGGCTGCAGCTCGACCCAGCAGGCGCGGTTGCCGGCGCGCTCGATCACCCGATAGCGGGTGCGGGCGGGCGAACCCTCCTTCTCGTCGACATGCATCTTCTCGCCGCCGGTGCCGGGCTCCTTGGCGATCGGCAGCTCGATCATCCCGTCGTCGATCGAGGGGACGCCGGTGATGATCGCCCAATAGACCTTGCGCGCGGTGCGGCTGCTGAACGCCTTGGCGAAATGGCCGGCGGCGCGCGCATTGCGGGCGACGAGCAGCACGCCCGACGTATCCTTGTCGAGCCGGTGGACCAGCTTGGGCCGCCCCTCCGCCTCGAACTGCACGCCGTCGAGCAGCGCGTCGACATGATGGTCGGTCTTGGTGCCGCCCTGGGTGGCGAGGCCGGGGGGCTTGTTGAGGACGATCGCCTGCTTGTCGCGGTGGATCACCAGCGACTGGATCAGCGCGGTCTCTTCCGCCGACAGCGGCGCGCGCTCGCGCTTCGGGCGCGGCGCCTTCACCGCGGCGACCACCGCGGTCACGATCTCGGGCGGCGGCACGCGCAATATCTGGCCGGCCTGGAGCCGGTCGCCCGGATCGGCGCGGCGGCCGTCGATGCGCAACTGGCCGGTGCGCGCCCAGCGCGAGACGATGTTGAAGCTGGTGTCGGGCATGTGCCGCTTGAACCAGCGATCGAGCCGGATGCCGTCGTCATCGAAGCCGATGGTGAACTGGCGGCCATCAGCCGCCTTGGCAGCGGCCTTCGCGGCAGCCTTGGCGGCCTTCTCCGGCGCGCCCTTGTTGTCGGTTTCGTCGCTCATGCGATCGCCCGGCCGAGGCCGACCCCCGCGAACAGCATCAGCACCGATCCGGCGACCGACGACACCGCATAGGCGCCGGCCATGGTATAGTCGCCGCGCGACAGCATGTTGAACGTCTCCAGGCTGAACGCCGAAAAAGTGGTGAAGCCACCGAGCACGCCGACGCCCAGGAACAGGCGCAGCGGCTCGCCCTCCACCGGCGTCCGCGCGATCACCCCGGCGAGCACCCCCATCAGCAACCCGCCGAGCAGGTTCACGATCCAGGTGCCATAGGGAAAGGCGGGGCCGAGCTGGCGCAGCGCGACCGAACCGATATGGTATCGGAAACCGGCGCCGATCGCACCGCCGAGCATGACGAGAAGAAGAGGGGGCATGCCGCCCTTTAGCCCCTGTCGCCCCGCCGCGCCAGTGCGGGGGGCTCATCCCCTGTCCCGTCATGCCAACGAAGGCCGGCATGACGGTACGGGAAGAGCGGTAAAATGCCCCTATTCGGTCTGGGCGTCGCGGAGCTGGATCAGCCCGGCGGTGCCGCCTTCGCCCGGCTCCATCGTGATCGTCAGCTTGTCGCCGTCGGACTTGTTGGCGGTGAGCACCGACTTCGGCCCGGAAGCCGCCAGCTTGACGTTGGTGAAGCCATTCTCGCCCGCGGCGGCCTGATAATAGGCCGCCACCTTGTCGGGCGCGGCGGGGCTGGTGAAGCGCATGTCGACCGCGCCATTGTTCGGCCCACCCCGGTCGGTGACGTTGATCGCGCCCAATTTGGTGCCCGGGAACAGCTTCATCCCGTCGATGTCCATATGGTCGCCGCCCAGGTCGAGCCCGGGGATGTTCACCCGGCCCTCGAAGCCCGGCACCTTCACCGAGACGCCGTCGGCGCCGTCGCTGGCGGAGATCGAGACGTTTCCGTCCTCGCCCACCTGCACGGTGGCGTCCTTCTTCTGCTCGTTGCCGCCGACCTTCACCTCGCAGCCGGCCAGCATCAGCGCCGGCAGGGCCAGCAGCAGAACAGCCCTACGCCCGGTTCCCAGCATCGTCCTTCTCCTTCCAGCCCGCCCGCCATTCGGCTTACCGTATTACATATATAATACAGTGGTTGCAATCGCGGGCATCATGGACAATGCTACCCCTCATGTTCAACATTGTTTCCCTGGCGATCGGGTTCGTCGCGCTGATCGGCGCGATCCTCGGCTTCTTCCCCTTCTTCGGCTGGATGAACTGGGCGGTGGTGCCGGTCGCGATCATGGGCGTCGCCTTCGGCATCTTGTCGAAGAGCGACAATGGCCGGCGGCTCAACACTTTCGTCCTGATCGTCGGCATCGTCCGGCTGATCATTGGCGGAGGGATCTTCTGACCGTGGATCCGCAGGCGCTGATCGACCAGCTCGGCCTCGCCCCTCACCCCGAAGGCGGCTGGTATCGCGAGACCTGGCGGGAGGGGACCGCCAGGGAGACTGGTGGCCGGGGGCATGCCACCGCCATCTATTTCCTGCTGGAGGCGGGGCAGCGCTCGCACTGGCACCGGGTCGACGCCGCCGAGCTGTGGCTGTTCCACGCCGGCACCGCGCCCGACCTGCTGATCGCGCGCGACGCGGGCCAGCCGGTCGAGACGATCCGGCTCGGCCCCGACATCGCCGCCGGCGAACGGCCGCAAGGGCTGGTGCCGCCGGGCTGGTGGCAGGCGACCGAGGCGCGCGACGGCTGGGTGCTGGTGAGCTGCATCGTCGCCCCCGGCTTCGACTTCGCCGGCTTCGAACTGGCGCCGCCGGGATGGCAGCCCTGATTCGAGCCGCCGGGCGCCAGACATAAAACGTCATGCGCCCGGCGCGGTTGTTGGGTTGCCGAATCGACCTTTTGCGCGCAGTTTCGCGGCCTGGGGCAAAATTTGGGGGGCTGCGGATGACACCGGCCGAGCTGAAGGCACATCTGCCGACGGGAAGCGTGTTCGCGGACTGCGACGAGAGCGAGCTGGCCGACCTCCTGTCGATCGGCACCGTCCACCCGACCCGTTCGAACGACGAGATCCTCCGCCAGGGCGACGAGGGCACCTCGCTCGTCATCATCCTCGACGGGGTCGTCCGCATCTCGATGGTGACCCCGAACGGGCGCGAGATCATCCTCGACTATGCCGAAGCCGGCGCCGTGCTGGGCGAGATCGCCGTGCTCGACGACCAGCCGCGCACCGCCTCCGCCATCGCGATGTGGGCGGGGCGGATGGTGCGTATCTCGCGCGCCAATTTCCTGGGCTTCATCGAGCGGCACCCCCAGGTGGCGATCCGCCTGCTGCGCGAAATGGCCCGCCGCCTGCGCGAGACCGACGCGACGATCGAAAGCGACCGCGCCTTCACCACCGCCCCGCGGCTCGCGCGCTATCTCAAGCGGCTGACCGACCAGAAGGTCCACGGCACCCGCCTCACCCGCGACCTCAGCCAGACCGAGCTGGGCAGCTTCGTCGGCATCAGCCGCGAGAACATCAACCGCCAGCTCGCCGCCTGGGCGAGCGAGGGGGTGATCGAGCTGACCCAGGGCAAGATCCGCATCGTCGACCGCGACTATCTGACCCAGATCGCCGAAGCGGCGGATTGAGGGGGCTGGGAATCCTCGTCGCTCCGGCGGAGGCCGGAGCCGCCACGGGTTCCTGCGGCTAGCTGACCTTATATGACGTGGCGGCCCCGGCCTCCGCCGGGGCGACGATTTGCCGATGGCTGTCACGCCACAATCTTGACGAAACGACTTAATTCCTCTCCACCACCGGTCGTGACTGACCTTCCCGCCATCGCCTTTCCCGAAGACGCCCCCGACCCCGCCACCGAGGTGGCCGCGATCGAGGCGCTGGCGCGGCGGTTCGAGACGCCGTGCGGGGACGGCCACATGGTATGGCGCGCCTGGGGCGAGGGTCCGCCGTTGCTGCTGTTCCACGGATCGCATGGCAGCTGGTCGCACTGGATCCGCTCGATCCCGGTGCTCAGCCGCACCCGCACCGTCTGGGCGCCCGACCTGCCCGGCTATGGCGAGTCGGCGCTGGCGCCCGAGGCGACCCATGAATCGGTCTCCGCCGCGATCGAGGCGGGCGTCCGCGCGCTGATCGGCGATGCCGGCCCGGTCGACCTCGCCGGCTTCTCCTTCGGCGGGGTGATCGCCGCCACCTATGCCGCGCTCCACCCGGCCTCGGTGCGCCGGCTGGTCATCATCGGCACCGGCGGGCTCGATACGCCGATGGGCGACGTCTATCGGCTGCAGCGCATCCGCGGGCTGGAGGGCGAGGCGCTGACCGCGGCGCTCACCAACAATCTGCTGGTGCTGATGCTCCACCACCCCGACAGCGTCGACCCGCTGGCGCTCCACCTCCAGCTCAGCAACGGGCTGCGCGCCAGGCTCGACCCGGTGAACTTCGTCCTGCCCGACCGGCTGATCCAGGCGCTGCCCCGCATCGCCGCCCCGCTCGCCGCGATCTGGGGCGAGCATGACGGCCCGCACCCCAACCCGCCGGTGCAGGAGGCGGTGATCCGCCGCTACCGCCCCGACGTCGACTTCCGCGTGATCCCCGACGCCGGCCACTGGGCGATGTACGAGCGGCCAGAGACCTTTCATCGGGTGCTGGACGAGGTGCTGGCGGGCTGAAAGTTCCTCCCTGGCGAAGCCGGGGAGGGGGACCGTCCGCGCAGCGGATGGTGGAGGGGTCATGCAGGACCATGACGGTGGAACTGGTTGAGCGGTGGAAAAACCCTCCACCGCACTTCGTGCCACGGTTTGCATTGCAACCCGGCTCCGCGCTTTCGCCATGCCCCCGGCATGGCGACGCACTACGCCCCCCTCCCCACGCTTCGCGCAGGGAGGATCTTGGGTTGACCTCGGCCCCGGACAAGCCGACATGCCGGCCATGCAGCGCGTAACCGCCAAGATCTGCGGGCTTTCGACCCCCGAGACGCTCGATGCCGCCATCGCCCATGGCGCCAGCCATGTCGGCTTCGTCTTCTTTCCGAAGAGCCCCCGCCACGTCACCTTCGAACAGGCGCGGTCGCTGACCCTGCGGGTGCCCCCGCATGTCGGCAAGGTCGGCGTGTTCGTCGATCCCGAGGACGGGCTGATCGACGAGGCGATCCGGGTGGGCGGGATCGACACGCTCCAGCTCCACGGCAAGGAGGCGCCCGAGCGGCTCGCCGCGCTGCGCGCGCGCCATCCCAATGTCGCGCAGTGGAAGGCCGTGCCGGTGCGCACCCGCGCCGATCTCGACAGCGCCAAGGCCTTCGGCCCGGTCGCCGACATGATCCTCTACGACGCCAAGACCCCGGAGGGCACCTTGCCCGGCGGCATGGGGCTGCGCTTCGACTGGGGGCTGCTCGCCCAGGGTCCCGGGGGCTTCCAGCATCCGCAGCGCTGGGCGCTGTCGGGCGGCATCACCAGCGACAATGTCGTCGACGCGGCGGGCCGCACCGGCGCACGGCTGATGGACGCCAGCTCCGGAATCGAAAGCGCGCCGGGCATCAAGGATGTGGACAAGATCGCCGCCTTCCTTCAACGGGTCGCCTCATTATGAACGCCTCCATCCCCAACACGCTGCGCAGCGGGCCTGACGAACAGGGCCATTTCGGCGAATTCGGCGGACGCTATGTCAGCGAGACGCTGATGCCGCTGATCCTCGACCTGGAGCGCGAATATCGCGCCGCGCGCGCCGACCCCGCTTTCCAGGCCGAATTCGACGACCTGATGAAGCATTATGTTGGCCGGCCCAGCCCGCTCTATTTCGCCGAGCGGCTGACCGAGGCGGTGGGCGGCGCGAAAATCTATCTGAAGCGCGAGGACCTGAACCACACCGGCGCGCACAAGATCAACAATTGCATCGGCCAGATCCTGCTGGCCAAGCGGATGGGCAAGACCCGGATCATCGCCGAGACCGGCGCCGGATCGCACGGCGTCGCCACCGCCACCGTCGCGGCGCGCTTCGGCCTGCCCTGCACCATCTTCATGGGCGCGGTCGACGTCGAGCGGCAGCAGCCCAATGTGTTCCGCATGAAGCTGCTGGGGGCCGAGGTCGTTCCCGTCACCTCGGGCGCGCAGACGCTCAAGGATGCGCTGAACGAGGCGCTGCGCGACTGGGTCGCCAACGTCCACGACACTTTCTACATCATCGGCACCGTGGCGGGCCCGCACCCCTATCCCGAGCTGGTGCGCGACTTCCAGTCGATCATCGGCAGCGAGGCGCGCGAGCAGATCCTGGAAGCCACCGGGCGCCTGCCCGACCTGCTGGTCGCCGCCGTCGGCGGCGGATCGAACGCGATCGGCCTGTTCCACCCCTTCCTCGACGATGCGTCGGTGAAGATGGTCGGCGCCGAGGCGGCCGGCGAGGGCATGGAAGGCCGCCACGCGGCGAGCCTCGGCGGCGGATCGCCGGGCGTGCTCCACGGCAACCGCACCTATCTGCTCCAGGACGAGGACGGCCAGATCACCGAGGCGCACTCGATCTCGGCCGGGCTCGACTATCCAGGGGTCGGCCCCGAGCATAGCTGGCTCCACGACATCGGCCGGGTCGACTATGTCCCCGTCACCGACGAGGAAGCCGTCGCCAGCTTCCAGCGGCTGACCAAGCTCGAGGGGATCATCCCCGCGCTCGAATCGGCGCATGCGCTGGCCGCCGCCGAGCGGATCGCGGCGACCATGGGCAAGGACCAGATCATCGTCGTCAACCTGTCGGGCCGTGGCGACAAGGACATCCCCACCATCGCCAAGCGCCAGGGGGTGGAGATATGAGCCGGATCGCCGAGACCTTCGCCCGGACCCGCGCCGAAGGGCGTGCCGCGCTGATCGCCTTCGTCACCGGCGGCGATCCGACTCCGGCCGACTCCGCCGCCATCCTTGACGCGCTCGTCGAGGGCGGGGCCGACCTGATCGAGCTGGGCATGCCCTTCACCGATCCGATGGCCGACGGCCCGGCGATCCAGCGCGCCAATCTGCGCGCGCTGGGCGCCGGCACCACCACCGCCGACATCCTGGCGATCGCCACCGCCTTCCGCGCCCGCCATCCGCACGTGCCGCTGGTGCTGATGGGCTATGCCAATCCGATGGTGCGCCGTGGGCCCGAGTGGTTCGCGGCCGACGCCGCGAAGGCCGGGGTCGACGGGGTGATCTGCGTCGACATTCCGCCCGAGGCCGATGCCGCGCTGGGCCCGGCGCTGCGCTCGGCGGGCATCGACCTGATCCGCCTGGCGACCCCCACCACCGACGAGAAGCGGCTGCCCACGGTGCTCGATGGCGCCTCGGGCTTCCTCTATTATGTCTCGGTCGCCGGCATCACCGGCATGCAGCAGGCCGGCCAGGCGAGCATCGAGGCCGCCGTCGCGCGCTTCAAGGCGGGCACCGACCTGCCGGTCGCGGTGGGCTTCGGCGTGCGCGGGCCCGAGCAGGCCGAGGCGATCGGCCGGGTCGCCGACGGCGTCGTCGTCGGTTCGGCGATCGTCGAACTGATCGGCGAGCATGGCGCCGCTGCCGCGGGCCCGGTCCGCGACTTTATTTCCACCCTCAGCGCCGCCGTCCGCAAGGCGGCCACGGAGAAGGCCGCATGAGCTGGCTCGATAGCGTCCGCAAGAAGATCCCGTTCATCGCCAAGCGCGATACGCCGGACAATCTGTGGCACAAATGCCCCGCCTGCCAGCAGATGGTGTTCACCAAGGAATATGAGGCGAACCTGTCGGTCTGCCCGAAGTGCCAGCACCATGGCCGCATCGGCCCACAGGCGCGCTTCGACCAGCTGTTCGACGGCGGCATCCACACCTTGATCGCCGCCCCGACGGTGCGCGAGGATCCGCTGAAGTTCCGCGATTCCAAGCGCTATACCGACCGCATCAAGGAAGCCCGCGCCAAGACCGGCGCGCAGGACGCCTATGCCAATGCCAGCGGCAAGATCGGCGGCCACAAGGCCGTGGTCGGCGTGCAGGACTTCGCCTTCATGGGCGGGTCGATGGGTCTGGCGGTGGGCGCCGCCTTCGTCGCCGGGGCCGAGGCCGCGATCGCGGCGAAATGCCCCTATATCGTCTTCACCGCGGCGGGCGGCGCGCGCATGCAGGAGGGTATCCTCTCGCTGATGCAGATGCCCAAGACCACCGTCGCGATCGCCAAGCTGCGCGAGGCCGGCCTGCCCTATATCGTGGTGATGACCGACCCGACCACCGGCGGCGTCACCGCTTCTTACGCGATGCTGGGCGACATCCAGATCGCCGAGCCGGGCGCGCTGATCGGCTTCGCTGGCCAGCGGGTGATCGAGCAGACGATCCGCGAGAAGCTGCCCGAGGGCTTCCAGCGCGCCGAATATCTGCTCGAGCACGGCATGCTCGACATGGTCGTCAACCGGCATGACCTGGCGCTCGAGCTGGCCCGGCTGATCGACTATCTGAGCCCGGCGAAGAAGGCGGCCTAAGGGGGCGCGATACTTCAACGCCCTATCCCCTTGCCGTCATTCCAGCGAAAGCTGGAATCTCAGGAGGCCAGGGCGGTACCTCATCTCCCGAGATGCCAGCCTTCGCTGGCATGACGCGGTTGTGCTAGGCAGCCCTGATCCCATGCCCGATTTCGCCACCTCCACCGACGCCGCCGTCCAGGCCCAGCTCGACCGGCTGTGGCGGCTGTCGCCTGGCGCCGACATCCTTGGCCTCGACCGGATCGCGAAGCTGTGCGACCGGCTCGGCAACCCCGAGCGGGCGCTGCCGCCCGTGCTCCACGTCGCCGGCACCAACGGCAAGGGATCGACCTGCGCCTATCTGCGCGCCGCGATCGAGGCGGCGGGGCTCAAGGCGCATGTCTTCACCAGCCCGCACCTCGTCCGCTTCAACGAGCGCATCCGCCTGGCGGGCAGCTTGATCGACGATGAAGCGCTCGCTTCGCTGCTGTCCGAGGTGCTCGACGCCTCTGAAGGGATGGGGGCCGACGGCATCGGCGCGAGCTTCTTCGAGGTGACGACTGCGGCGGCCTTCCTCGCCTTCAGCCGCACCCCGGCCGATGCCTGCATCATCGAGGTGGGGCTGGGCGGCCGGCTCGACGCGACCAACATTCTGCCGGCCCCCGCGATCTGCGGGATCGCCCAGCTCGGGCTCGACCATCAGGGCTTCCTGGGCGACAGCCTGGAGGGGATCGGCGCCGAGAAGGCCGGCATCGCCAAGCCCGAGGTGCCGATCGTCACCCTGGCCTATCCCCCCGGCGTCGCCGCACGGGTGAGCGAGACGATCGAGGCCGCGGGCGGGGTCCAGCTGGTCAAGGGCGGCTCATGGGACGCCGCCGCCTATCAGGGCCGGCTCCATTATCGCGATTCGCAAGGGAAGCTCGAACTGCCGCTGCCCGGGCTCGCCGGCGAGCATCAGGCGCTGAACGCCGCGCTCGCGGTGGCGATGCTGCGCCACCAGTCGGCGATCGCCATCCCCACCTCGGCGCTGCGCGCGGCGATGGGCTGGGCCGACTGGCCCGCGCGGCTCCAGCCCCTGCGCGGCGGAACGCTGGTCGACCTTCTCCCGCCCGGCGCCGAGCTGTGGATCGACGGCGGGCACAATCCTTCCGCCGGCCGGGTGGTCGGCGATTTCCTGCGCGCGCATGTCGCCGAGGGCCAGCCGGTCCACATCGTCCTCGGCCTGCTCTCCAACAAGGATGCCGCCGGCTTCCTCGCCGCGATGGGCCGCCTGCCCGCGCGCTTCCACATGGTGCCGGTGCCGGGCCATGAGCATCACGCCCCCGCCACCCTGGCCGAAACCGCCCGCCTCGCCGGCTTCGACGCCGCCCCGGCCGCCGGCTTCGAGGAAGCGCTGCGGACGATCGGCGCAGGCACGCCCGGCGATGTGCCGCCGATGGTGCTGGTTGGCGGGTCGCTCTACCTGGCGGGCCGCGCGCTGGAGGCCAACGGCACGGTGGTGGACTGAGGCCCCTGCATCTCTCTCAACGTCATTCCAGCGAAGGCTGGAATCCATGTCTGCTTTCCCGCTCGACGGCATCTGGCTGATGAGAGACATGGACCCCAGCCTTCGGCCTTTGGCCGAAGTTTATCCTGAGCGCCTGCCTTGCAGGCAGTCGAAGGGCTGGGGTGACGAATAAGACTACGAGATTCCACTTATTGCGATTGACTTGCAATATCAGGGATGCTTTTCTCCTCGCCGCGAGAGGAGAATCCGATGTCTCACGATCCTGCCGACGACGCCGCATCGACCGCCAGCCTGCTGCCGCACACGGCACCAGAGGAGAATGGCGGCCGCATCTTGCTCCAGGCGATCCGCCGGATCGGCGTGGGCGGGCTCAACGATGCGCATGCCGCGCATCAGCTGATTGGTGCCTTCGGCCTGTCCTTCCGCCGGCCGCTGGTGCTGGTCCGCGCGCTGATGGCCGAACTGGCCCGCGCCTCGCAGAATTCGATCATGATCGCGCCCAGCTGCTGCTGCCGGATGACCGAGGCCGAATCGGCGCTGGTCGGCGCCGTCGCCGCCGCGATCGACCAGCCCGGCGCCGCGCATCGCGCCTTCTGCCAGCTCTGCGGCGTGCAGAGCGCGATCGGCATCCTGTCGAGCGCGCAGGCGGTGGCCCAGGCCTTCGCCGATCTCGGCCGCCCGATCGAGGAGGCCTGACCGCCAGGCGACGACCTTTAAGCGACGACAGGGGCGGACAAAATGTCCGCTGTCTCGGAAATCGCACAAACCCTATTTAAGGCCAGCCCTTTCAGTTCCCCGCCGGGTTGTACCCCCTCCCGGCCACCTTACCCCCGCGCCGGGCCTTGCCCTGGCGTGGGGGGCTTTCGCCCTTTTTTTTGAGGGGCCCCGACCCTATATCTTCCCCTGACTCTCGCACATGCAGCATTCCAGCGCAGCATATCAGCACAGGGGCATAGCAATGACGGCCGTCGGTCAGGACACTCTCAAAACACGCGCAACCCTCAACGTCGACGGCAAGCATTATGCCTATTATTCGCTCGCCAGGGCGGCGGAGAAACTGGGCGACATTTCGCGCCTGCCCTTCTCGATGAAGGTGCTGCTGGAGAATCTGCTCCGCTTCGAGGACGGCACCACCGTCACCACCGAGGACGTCCAGGCGATCGTCGACTGGCAGAAGGAGCGCACCTCCGAGCGCGAAATCCAATATCGCCCCGCCCGCGTGCTGATGCAGGACTTCACCGGCGTCCCCTGCGTGGTCGACCTCGCCGCGATGCGCGACGCGATGAACACGCTCGGCGGCGACGCCCAGAAGATCAACCCGCTCGTCCCCGTCCACCTCGTCATCGATCACTCGGTGATGGTCGACAGCTTCGGCACCCCCAAGGCGTTCGACGAGAATGTCGCGCTCGAATATGCGCGCAACGGCGAGCGCTACGAGTTCCTGCGCTGGGGCTCGAAGGCGCTCAACAATTTCAAGGTCGTGCCCCCCGGCACCGGCATCTGCCACCAGGTCAATCTCGAGCATATCGCCCAGTCGGTGTGGTCGACCCCGGACGGCTCGGGGGTCGAGGTGGCCTATCCCGACACCTGCGTCGGCACCGACAGCCACACCACGATGGTCAACGGCCTGGGCGTGCTCGGCTGGGGCGTCGGCGGCATCGAGGCCGAGGCCGCGATGCTGGGCCAGCCCGTGTCGATGCTGATCCCCGAAGTGGTCGGCTTCAAGCTGTCGGGCACCCTGAACGAGGGCATCACCGCCACCGACCTGGTGCTCACCGTCACCCAGATGCTGCGCGCCAAGGGCGTGGTCGGCCGCTTCGTGGAATTCTACGGCCCCGGCCTCGACGCGCTCTCGCTCGCCGACCGCGCAACCATCGCCAACATGGCGCCCGAATATGGCGCGACCTGCGGCTTCTTCCCGGTCGACGACGCCACCCTGGTCTATATGCGCCTCACCGGCCGCTCGGCCGAGAATGTCGCGCTGGTCGAGGCCTATGCCAAGGAGCAGGGCTTCTGGCGCGACGCAACCGCGCCCGACCCAGTGTTCACCGACACGCTTCACCTCGACATGTCGACCGTCCAGCCGTCGCTCGCCGGCCCGAAGCGCCCGCAGGACCGCGTGCTGCTCAACTCGGTCGACGAGGGTTTCAACAGCGAACTCGCCACCGGCTACAAAAAGGGTGACGAGGGCGACAAGCGGGTCGCCGTCGAGGGCACCGATTTCGACCTGGGCCATGGCGACGTGGTGATCGCCGCGATCACGAGCTGCACCAACACCTCGAACCCGACGGTGCTCGTCGCCGCCGGCCTGGTCGCCCGCAAGGCGAACGCGCTGGGCCTGAAGGCGAAGCCCTGGGTGAAGACCTCGCTCGCCCCCGGCAGCCAGGTCGTCACCGACTATCTCGAAAAGGCGGGGCTCCAGAAGGACCTCGACGCGATCGGCTTCAACCTGGTCGGCTATGGCTGCACCACCTGCATCGGCAATTCGGGCCCGCTGCCCGATCCGATTTCGAAGGCGATCAACGGCAACGATCTCGTCGCCTCGGCCGTGCTTTCGGGCAACCGCAATTTCGAGGGCCGCGTCTCGCCCGACGTGCGCGCCAATTACCTGGCCTCGCCGCCGCTGGTCGTCGCCTATTCGATCTTCGGCACCACCGCCCGCGACATCACCGAGGAGCCGCTCGGCACCTCGACCGACGGCAAGCCGGTCTATCTGAAGGACATCTGGCCGACCACGGCCGAGGTCGCCAACACCGTCGCCGCCGCGATCGACAGCGAGATGTACAAGTCGCGCTACGCCAACGTCTATCAGGGCGACAAGAACTGGCAGGCGATCGACGTCGAGGGTTCAGACACCTACACGTGGCGCGCCGGCTCCACCTATGTCGCCAACCCGCCCTATTTCGAGGGCATGTCGATGACCCCGGCCCCGGTGCAGGACATCATCGAGGCGCGCCCGCTGGCGATCTTCGCCGACTCGATCACCACCGATCACATCAGCCCGGCGGGATCGATCAAGCTCGACAGCCCGGCCGGCCGCTTCCTGACCGAGCATCAGGTCGCCAAGGCGGACTTCAACAGCTACGGCGCGCGCCGCGGCAACCATGACATCATGATGCGCGGCACCTTCGCCAACATCCGCATCAAGAACCAGATGATCCCCGGCATCGAGGGCGGCCTGACCAAGCACATCCCCTCGGGCGAGGTGATGGCGATCTACGACGCGGCGATGAAGTATAAGGAAGAGGGCACCCCCCTCGTCGTCATCGCCGGCAAGGAATATGGCACCGGTTCGTCGCGCGACTGGGCAGCGAAGGGCACCAATCTGCTCGGCGTCCGCGCGGTGATCACCGAGAGCTTCGAGCGTATCCATCGCTCGAACCTGGTCGGCATGGGCGTGCTGCCGCTGCAGTTCGCCGAGGGGATCGACCGCAACACGCTGAAGCTCGACGGCAGCGAGACCTTCACGATCGAGAATGTCGCCGGGCTCCGCCCGCGCCAGGCCGTGACCGTGAAGCTCACCCGCGCCGACGGCTCGACCGAGACGTTCGAGACGCGCTGCCGGATCGATACCGTCGCCGAGCTCGAATATTTCCTCAACGGCGGCATCCTGCAGTATGTCCTGCGCAAGCTCGCCGCCTGAGAGGGCGCTTCGGCGATGAATAAAGGCCGGTCCGTCCAGCGGACCGGCCTTTTTCCTGTACCGTCGATCCGATCGCGCGAACGGCCCGTCCGGAATCGGCGGCGGGCAGGGAACCCGCCGTCGTCCCGCCCGTGGATATCCGGTCGATGAGGAGAGGAGCCGCCATGATCACCAGCCTTCACAGGGGCCGTGCGCCTATCGCCGGCGCGCTGCTGGCGCTTCTCGTGGCGGGCTGTTCGGATGGTACCGGCAACAACCAGGCCACCGCCCCCGCCAATCAGAGCGCCGAAGCCCCCGCCAACCGGGCCGAAGCCCCTCTCCCCGCCGAGCCCACCGCCACGGTCGACGGCAAGACGGTGGGTGGCGACGGTTCGCCGATCCGCCTCGATCCGCTCCTCCCCGCCGATCTGGACGGCGTGAAACTGCCCGGCGAGCTGGCGTGCAGCTTCACGATCGAGGGCGCGCAGCAGCCCCTGCTGCTGGCGCGCGGCGACGTCGCCTCCCCCGCCCCGGCGCTGGGCGCGGTCAAGGTCGCCGGCTATGTCGAGGAGATCGCGGCGCTGGGCGGCTATGACGCGATGGCCGCGGGCACCATCTTCAGCGGCAAGGGCAAGACGATCGAGATCGCCTTCACCGGCCCCGCCACCGGCGGCGGCGAATCCCCGCCTCGCCCCGCCACCCTGGCCTTCGACCGGGCCGACGGCGCCCGCCGCATCATCGCCGGCCTGTGGACCTGCGGACCCTGAATCCGGCCGAGTCCATTGGGAAAACCCCGTATCGACATTCCCCGCGCCGCCATCGGATAGCTGCGATGTTGAGGGGGTAGCCGCGTGCCAGGGCGACAGGAGCAGGATCGGCCGGACACGGAAGTGCCGGACATGGGGGCGGTGGACATGGGGGTGGCGGAGTCGCCTGTCTTCCTTGCTTTGGTCCGCGCCGCGCTCAACCAGCTCGACGAAGGCATCGTCCTGATCGACCGCGACGACCGCATCCGCCTGTGGAACAGCGCCTATATCGAGATGCTCGACCTGCCCGCCGGGCTGTTCCGCGAGGGCGCCGATATCGAGCCGGTCACGCGGGTGCTGGCCGAACGCGGCGACTTCGGCCCCGGCGATCCGGCGCTGCTGGCCGCCGGGATCACCGCCAATGTCCGCGCGCGCAAGCCCGCCAGCGGCGAACGGCAGATGGCCAATGGCAGCATCATCGCGGTCGACTGGAGCCCGCTCGACGATGGCTGCTTCCTGTTCCGCCTGCGCAACGTGACCAGCGAGCGCACCGCCTCGCGCTTCAAGGACGAGCTGATCGCCACCGTCAGCCATGAGCTGCGCACCCCGCTGACCGCGATCATCGGCGCGCTCGGCCTGCTGCGCGCCGGGGTCGGCGGCGCCACCGAACCGGGCGCTTTCGAGCTGATCGAGGTGGCGCATGGCAATAGCGAGCGGCTGGGCCGGCTGGTCAACGACCTGCTCGACATCGACAAGCTCCAGTCGGGCGCCTCCGATTTCCATTTCGCGCCCGAGGCGATCGGGCCGCTGCTCGCCGACTCGGTCGAGCAGAACCGGCCCTATGCCGAGGGCCTGGGGGTGGCGATCGACCTGGAGCTGCCCGACGCCCCGGCAATCGCGCCCATCACCGCCATGGTCGACCGCCACCGCATCCTCCAGGTGATGGCCAACCTCCTGTCCAACGCCGCCAAATTCTCGCACCGCGGCGGGCGCATCCGCGTGCGCCTGCAGCCGGGCGCCGACGCGGTGCGGATCAGCGTGATCGACGAGGGGCGCGGCATCTCTCCCGAATTCCGCCACCGCCTGTTCACCCGCTTCGCGCAGGAGAACCGCGCCACCGAACATGGCCAGGCCGGCACCGGACTGGGCCTGGCGATCTGCAAGAGCATCGTCGATCGCCATGGCGGCCAGATCCATGTCGACACCGAGGAAGGGGTGGGTACGATCTTCCACGTCGACCTGCCGCGCGAACGGCCCGAAGCGGCCTGAGGCGCGCGCCGGTCGTCTCCGTCCTCAAAAAGGGGGACGACAAGGGGAGACCGCATGACCATCTGGCACTGCCACGCCGCCATCTCGCTCGACGGGATGATCGCCCGGCCCGACGGCGCCTTCGACTGGCTCTTCGACTTTCCGCCCGACGAGGCGCTGGGCTTCGACGCCTTCCTCGCCTCGGTCGACGCGATCCTGATGGGGCGCGACACCTATGACGCGGTCCGCGCGATGGGCGACTGGCCGCACCCCGACAAGCCGGTGACGGTGATGACGAGCCGCCCGCTCGCCGACCCGCCCGCCGGGGTCGAGACCCGCTCGGGCGACCTCGCCCCGGTGATCGCCGAGCTGGAGGCGCGCGGCCACCGGCGGGTGTGGGTGGAAGGCGGCGGCCAGCTCGTCCGCCAGATGCTGGCGCTGGGCAAGCTCGACATCCTCGAACTCGCGGTCATCCCGGTCGTGCTGGGCGCGGGGCTGCCGCTCTTCCCCGAGGGCACGCAGGAGACCCGCTTCGCGCTGGAGAGCGGCAAGCCCTGGATCAACGGGGCGATGCATGTGGTGTACCGGCGGCGCGATTGAGGTTTCGGCCTCCAACGTCATGCTGAACTTGTTTCAGCATCCAGATACGCAACCTCGCGCCTCTTGCCCGGGCGTTGCGTGTCTGGATCCCGGATCAAGTCCGGGATGACGGTCCTGGGATGAACCTCATACCTCCGCCTGAGCGGCGGGGAGGGCAGGCCCTCAAAGAGCTAGCTGGCCAAGCGCCGCGAAAACAGGCACCCCTCGTCGCGCCTGAGAGGAGCCCGACCGCATGCAGCACGAGACCACCGCCGATCTCCCCTATCTCCGCAAGGTCGTCGGCGCGTCGATGGCGGGGACGGTGGTCGAGTGGTACGAATTCTTCCTCTACGGCACCGCCGCCACGCTCGTCTTCGGCAAGCTGTTCTTCCCGCAGACCGGCAATGAGCTGGACGGGATCATCGCCGCCTTCGGCACCTATGCGGTGGGCTTCATCGCGCGGCCGCTGGGGGGCGTGGTGTTCGGCCATTTCGGCGACCGGATCGGCCGCAAGTCGCTGCTCCAGTTCAGCCTGGTGCTGATCGGCGTCTCCACCTTCCTGATGGGCTGCCTGCCCGGCTTCGCCTCGATCGGCTATTGGGCGCCGGCCCTGCTGGTGGCGCTGCGCTTCGTCCAGGGCTTCGCGCTGGGAGGCGAATGGGGCGGCGCGGTGCTGCTGGTGGCCGAGCACAGCCCCAACCGCAGCCGCGCCTTCTGGACCAGCTTCACCCATGCCGGGGTGCCGCTGGGCAACCTGCTCGCCACGGTGGTGCTGCTGACCCTGTCGGCCACGCTGAGCGACGCCGAATTCCTCGCCTGGGGCTGGCGGGTCGGCTTCTGGCTGTCGGTGATCATCGTCGCGGTGGGCTATTATATCCGCACCCAGGTGAGCGACTCCCCGATCTTCGAGGCGGCGCGCGAGGAGGCCGAGCAGCGCGCCGAGGCCGGCCAGGGGGTGGGCGAGGTGATCCGCCGCTATCCGCGCGGCATCCTGACCGCAATGGGGATCCGGGTGGGCGAGAACATCGTCTATTATATGATCGTTACCTTCTCGATCACCTATCTCGCCCATATCGGGGTCGACACCACCGAGATATTGACGCTGCTGTTCTGCGCGCACCTGCTCCACGCGATCATCATCCCGCTGATCGGCGGGCTCGCCGACCGGATCGGGCGACGGCCGGTCTATATGATCGGCGCGGCGGGGACGATCGTCTGGCCCTTCCTGGCCTTCCCGATGTTCGGCACCCAGAACGCCGCGATCATCCTGTCGGCGATCCTGCTCGGCATGCTCGTCCACGCCTTCATGTATGCGGTGCAGCCCGCGCTGCTGGCCGAGATGTTCCCGACGCGGATGCGCTATTCGGGTGTATCGCTGGGCTATCAGGTGACCGCGATCGTCGCCGGCAGCTGGGCCCCGCTGATCGGGGCGGCGCTGCTGCGCGCCTATGACAGCTGGCAGCCGATCGCGCTCTATGTCGCCGCCGCGGGCGCGATCAGCCTGCTCGCCACCTTGGTGCTACGCGAGACGAAAGGCATCTCGCTCGCCGCGATCGATGCCGCCGACCGGGCAGCGCTGGACGCGGCGTCCTGAGCCGGGCAGCAAAAAAAGGAAGGGCCGGCCCACCTTGTCTCGGACCGGCCCCCTTCCCTCGGGATCGACGCGCGCGGGGCCTCTGCTCACGCCGTCCCTCGGGAAATCGATCAGATTCCGCCTAAACTCCGTCCGC
The DNA here is from genome assembly GCA_963540925.1 of uncultured Sphingomonadaceae bacterium. GTDB lineage: Bacteria > Pseudomonadota > Alphaproteobacteria > Sphingomonadales > Sphingomonadaceae > Rhizorhabdus. The sequence goes on along the minus strand of CAUTRN010000034.1, from coordinate 45,474 downwards.
CCTCCGCAGCACCACACCCGCCTGATAGGGCATGTCGGCCAGCGCACCGCGCGCGATCGGGCGTTCGCCGTGGCGCTCCAGCGCGAAGGCGCGCAGCCCCATTCCTTCGATCTCGCGGGTGAAGCCATGCAGGTCGAAGCCGGCGGCGGCGATCTGGCCCGGCGACCATTCCATCACGATCGCGATGTCGCGGTTGCGGCGGATCGTCTCGCGCGCGCTGGCCAGCACCAGCGGCTCGGCACCCTCGACATCGACCTTGATGAAGTCGACCCGCCCCCCCATCCGCTCGGCCAGGTCGTCGATCCGCACGCCGGGGACGGTGAAGGGCTCGGCCGGCGGCTCGCCAAGCGCGGCGGTGAAATTGTCGCCGACCTTGACGATGCTGGTGTTGCCCGAGCGCGAATGGCGCCGGTAGAGCGTCACCTCGTCGAGATGGATGCCCGCCGCCGCGCAGAGGATTTCGGCGCGTTCGTAGAGCGCGTTGATGAACAGATTGTCCTGGGCGAGGTCGGCGATCTTTCGATCGGCCTCCACCCCGATCACCCGCCCCTCGGGGCAGAAGCGCGCCATCAGGCAGCTGTAGAAGCCGAAATTGGCGCCGACGTCGATGCAATGGCTGTCGGGCTTCAGCGCGCGCAGGAAATAGTGGGTCAGGTCGGTCTCGAACTGGCCGGTCACGATGAACCAGGGCGCCAGCAGCCGGTCGTCGGCCTCGACATAATAAGCGATCGTGCGGCCGCCCACCGTCGTGCCCACCAGCACCCGGTTGTTGCCGACATAGGTGGCGGTGGGGCGCGGCGCCGCCGCCAGCCGCTCGTCGACCAGCGCGAGCAGGGCGCGCTTCGCCCGTCCCGGTCGCGCGATCCTCTTGGCGAGCGTCGCCAGCATGTCTTCCGTCTCCGTCCCTGAACCCCGGCCTGGCGTTTCGCGCCTTTCCGCACGGGCGGCGACCCCGTCTTCGTGAATGGGCGAACGGGCAGACGGGCGAATGGGCGCGGATTGGAGCCATCTGACTCTTGCCCCCGCCAACGGCTTGGAACAGTAAAAGACCATGGGGTTCGATGATCTGCTGCGCCGACCGGGGAAATGGGCGAGCGTGCTCGGCTGGGCGACGCTGGCGGGGCTCGAATTCGGGCTGATCGGGCCGTTCGGCAGCTATGCCTCGCATCTCGGCACGCGAATCATCTATTGGACCGCGCTGTTCTGGATCGGCAGCCTGCTGCTCTGGCCCTGCGCGGTGGCGGGGCTGGTGCTGGGGCCCAGGCGCGGCTTTCCGCCTTTTCTGTCGGCGGTGGCGGTGGTGCTGGTCGCCTGCGCGCCGCTCGCAGCGCTCGGCGCGCTGGGCACCTGGCTGTTCTGGCCGGTGCGGGCGGCCTCGATGCAACCGCTCGAATGGTATTGGCTAACGATCATCGTCGCGCTCCCGGCGATGGGCGGGCTGCTCTGGCTGGAGCTCGGCCGCGCGCGGCTCGCCGCCCCCTGGGCCGATTTCGGCCCCGGCGGCCCGCGCGAGGCGACGGCGGGACAGGGCGCCGGACAGGGCACGATGTCCGCGCCCCCGCCGGCCAACCCCGCCATTCCCACGACGATCCCCGACCATCTGCTCGACAGCGCGCTGTGCCTGCAGATGGAGGACCATCATGTCCGGGTCCATCTCCATGGCCGCTCGCTGCTCCACCATGCGGTGATGCGCGACGTGGTGGCGACGATGGGCGAGGCGCGCGGGCTGCAGGTCCACCGCAGCTGGTGGGTCGCGCGCGACGCGGTGCGCGGCTGGCAGCGCGAAGGGCGATCGGTGGCGCTACTGCTGGTCAACGGCCTGAGGGTGCCGGTGGCGCGCAACCGGGTCGCGATCCTGCGCGAACATGGCTGGCTGACCGGCGAGGAAGGGCCCGCCTGATCCCCGGACAGCGAAAAGGCGGCAGCGCGAACCGCGCCACCGCCTTCCCGTTCAACCAGTCCCAGCCTCAGAAGCGGCCGAGGTTCATCACCTTGGTCCAGGCCGCGACGAAGTCGGTCACGAACTTCTCGCGCCCGTCATTGGCGGCATAGACTTCCGACACGCTGCGCAGCTCCGAATTGGAGCCGAACACCAGGTCGACCGGGGTCGCGGTCCATTTGAGCTGGCCGGTCTTCCAGTCGCGGCCCTCATAGAGGCCCGCATCCTGTGCCGACTTCGACCACTTCGTCGACATGTCGAGCAGGTTGACGAAGAAGTCGTTGCTGAGCGTGCCCGGCTTGCTGGTGAACACGCCCGCCTTCACCTGGCCGGTGTTCGCGTCCAGCGCGCGCAGGCCGCCGACCAGCACCGTCATCTCGGGCACCGTCAGGGTCAGCAGATTGGCGCGGTCGACCAGCATCTCGGCCGGGGAGAGCCGGCTGTCGCTGCTGTAATAGTTGCGGAAGCCGTCCGCGGTCGGCTCCAGCACGTCGAACGACTTCACGTCGGTCTGCGCCTGGCTGGCATCCGCCCGGCCCGGGGTGAAGGGCACTGCCACCGCGACGCCGCCGGCCTTCGCCGCCTGCTCGACCGCGGCACCGCCGCCCAGCACGATCAGGTCGGCGAGCGACACCTTCTTGCCGCCGGTCGCCTTGCGGTTGAAGTCCTTCTGGACCGCCGCCAGCTTCGCCAGCACCTTGGTGATCTCGGCCGGGTTGTTGACCGCCCAGTCCTTCTGCGGCGAGAGGGCGAGACGGCCGCCATTGGCGCCACCGCGCATGTCGGTGCCGCGATAGCTCGCCGCCGCCGCCCAGGCGGTGCGCACCAGTTCGGGGCCGGTCAGCCCGCTCCCCAGGATCTGCGCCTTCAGCGCGGTCGCGTCGTCGGCGGTGATCAGCGGATGATCGACCGGCGGGATCGGATCCTGCCAGATCAGGTCGGCCTTCGGCGCCTCCGCGCCCAGGTAGCGCGCCTTGGGCCCCATATCGCGATGGGTGAGCTTGAACCAGGCCCGCGCGAAGGCATCGGCATAGGCGTTCGGGTCCTTGGCGAAGCGCTGCGCGACCTTGCGATAGGCGGGGTCCTCCTTCAGCGCGATGTCGGTGGTGAACATGATCGGCGCGTGGCGCTTGTCGGGATCATGCGCGTCGGGCACCAGCGCGCCGGCATCCTTGTCGGTCGGGATCCACTGGACCGCACCCGCCGGGCTGCGCGTCTTCACCCAGTCGAAGGCGAAGAGATTTTCGAGATACTGGCTCGACCAGGCGATCGGGTTCGACGACCAGGCGCCTTCGAGGCCGCTGGTCACCGTGTCGCCGGCATTGCCCTTGCCGCACTTGTTCGCCCAGCCCAGGCCCTGCGCCTCGACCCCGGCCGCCGCCGGATCGGCACCGACGCATTCGTCGGGCTTGTGCGCGCCATGCGCCTTGCCGAAGGTGTGGCCGCCCGCGATCAGCGCCACCGTCTCCTCGTCGTTCATCGCCATGCGGCCGAACGCCTCGCGGATGTCGCGCGCCGCGGCGAGCGGATCGGGATTGCCGTTGGGGCCTTCGGGATTGACGTAGATCAGGCCCATCTGCACCGCGGCGAGCGGCTTCTGCAGCTGGCGATCGCCATGATAGCGCTGGTCGCCGCCGAGCCATTTATTCTCGGGGCCCCAATAGACGATGTCGGCTTCCCAGTCGTCGGTGCGGCCGCCGGCGAAGCCGAAGGTCTTGAAGCCCATCGATTCCAGCGCGACGTTGCCGGTCAGCACCATCAGGTCGGCCCAGCTGATCTTGCGGCCATATTTCGCCTTGATCGGCCAGAGCAGGCGGCGCGCCTTGTCGAGATTGACGTTGTCGGGCCAGCTGTTGAGCGGCTCGAAACGCTGCTGGCCGCCGCCGGCGCCGCCGCGCCCGTCGAGCGTCCGATAGGTGCCGGCGCTGTGCCAGGCCATGCGGATGAAGAAGGGCCCATAATGGCCATAGTCGGCCGGCCACCAATCCTGCGAACTCGTCATCAGCGCGCGGATGTCGGCCTTCACCGCCTGAAGGTCGAGCGTCTGGAATTCCTTGGCATAGTCGAAGCCCTTGCCCATCGGATCGGACTCGATCCCATGCTGGCGCAGCGGCGACAGATCGAGCCGGTTGGGCCACCAATCCTGGTTGGTCATCGGCTTCGCCTCGGCGGCCACCGCCGGTGCGGCCAGGGCGAGCGGCGACAGGGCACTCGCCAGCAGGGCGAGCGCCATCGTCGTGGTTGTTCGCATCTTGAATAATCCCCTCAGTTGTCGAGAGCCCAGGGTGTAGGGGACGATCAGACACCGCAGAAAATTGATTCATCCGGTCTCAGTTATCGAGGGAATCAATATTAGGTCGAAACGACCGATTTACCGCCGATCCTCGCCTCATCACCGGGCAAGTGGGGCGTTTTATTTCTTTATATGGCTGACAGAATTGGGGGATTCCGGCTTTCGAGGGGAGCCCCGGGAAGGACTAAGCCCCCTCCTCCACCGAGGCCTCGAACAGCGCCACCGCATGGTCGACCAGCTGGCGGATGCGGCGGGGCGGCAGCGCCTCGTGCAGCATCGCGACATGGTAGACGATCGCGCCGACCAGGGTGCGCGCGGCGAACGCGACATCCTCGGCGCGGGCATCGGGCCGCAACCTTGCGAACTCGCGCAGGTAGAAGCGCATCTCGGCATCGCCATTGCTCGCCAGCGCCGCCGCCAGCTCGGGCGACTGGCGCGAGGCCACCCCCAGGCTCATGATCGCCTGCCCCCTCTCGCCCGCCAGATAGGTGGCGGCGGCCGAGGCATGGGCGTACAATATGGCGCGCGGCGGCGCCTCGTCGGCGATGTCGGGCTCCACCGAGCGCGCGGTCTCGTAGAGCAGCGCCATGATCAGCTCGCTCTTCGAGGCGAAGCGCCGGTAGAGCGTCGCCCGGCTGCAGCCGGCCGCTTCGGCGACCGCCTCGAAGGTCAACCCGTCATAGCCTTTGTCGGCCAGCACCCGCCAGCTCGCGGTGCGGATCGTGTCGTCCTTGCTGGCGTCGCGCGGACGCCCCCTGCCCCGATGTTCCGGTGTTCCCGGCATCCTTCTCTCTCCGGTCGTTCTCGTGCAGCCAATTTGTCACAGAATAACGATACACGCCCGTCTCGTAAATACCCCAGGGAGACGAATCGGTGCGCAATTTCCTGTTTTTTTGCAGCCTTTTGGCGCTCGGCACGAGCCAGGCCTATGCCGCCGGCGAAGAGGCCGAAGCGGCGGCCGACAGCAGCGGCGGCGACATCATCGTCACCGCCCAGAAGCGCGAGCAGCGCATCACCGACGTGCCGATGTCGATCAGCGCCTATGACGGCGCCGCACTCGAACAGATCGCCGGCACCGAGCTGAGCAAGATCTCCGCCATCACCCCTGGCTTCGTCGTCCAGCTGCAGGACAAATTCGCGCCCGGCTATTCGATCCGCGGCATCACCTCGAACGACTTCTCGCCCCAGGCCGAGCTCCGGGTCGCGGTGTTCCAGGACGGCGTGCCCGTCACCCAGGCGACCGCCTCCTACACCGAGCTGTTCGACATCGACCGGATCGAGGTGGAGAAGGGCCCGCAATCGACCCTGCACGGCCGTTCGGCGCTGAACGGCGGCGTCTCGGTGTTCCAGAAGCGCGCCGGCGACGAGTTCGGCTTCGAGGCGAAGGGTGGTCTGGGCACCTACAACTACAAGTCGGGCCAGGCGGTGATCAACGTGCCGCTGAGCGAGACCCTGGCGATCCGCGCCGGCGCCCTCTTCCGCAAGCGCGACGGCTTCGTGAAGGACAGCGACAATCGCGGCAGCTACAATGCGCTCAACGCCCAGGCCTATCGCTTCGCGGCGCGCTGGGAGCCGAGCGACCGCTTCGAGTTCAACCTGGTCGCCACGTTCGACCGCGACGACACCAAGGGCGGCGTCCCCTTCAAGTCGCGCACCTTCCTGCCGCTCGACCAGGCGACCGGCGCGGTGAACGGCACGCTCGATTTCTGGACGCCCACCCATCTCGACACCTTCGGCACCCTGCCGGCGCCCTATTTCAACCGCCGCATCCTGAACGTCAGCGCCACCGCCGACTGGACCCTCAACGACCATTTCAGCATCACCTCGATCGCCGGCTATCGCTGGTCGAACGCGGTGCAGACCGGCGACAATGACGGCACCCCGACCAACATCATCGCCTATGAGCAGCGCAACATCAGCCGCCAATATTCGGAGGAGCTGCGCCTCAACATCCGCGATCTCGGTCCGCTCGAAGGCTTCATCGGCGCCAGCGCCTATCATGCCAAGAACAGCATGAATTTCGACCTGGGCTATGACGAGCGGGCGATGGCGCTGTTGCTCGGCGGCACCCTCCAGCGCTTCGCCCCGCTGGGGCTCACCAACAGCCAGATCAACGCGCTGCTCGGCCCCGCCGCCGCCGCGCTGAAGCCCTTCCACCTCGACCGCCAGCTCACCGGCGCCAAGATCAACACCTATGATCTGTTCGGCGACGCCACCGTCCACGCCACCGACCGCTTCGAGATCTTCGCCGGCGGCCGCGTGACCTTCGACAAGAAGACGGTGTCGCTGCAGGGGCTGACCCCGCTGGGGGTGAGCACGCTCACCGGGCGCGGCCTGCTGCTCCAGCCGACCCCCGGCAATGCCCGGATCTCCGACGACAACAGCTCGACCACCGTCACCGGCCGCGCCGGTGCGCGCTATGCGCTGTCGCCGGCGGTCAACCTCTACGCGGTCTACGGCATCGGCAAGCGGCCCGAAGTGCTGCAGGTCGTCTCCAGCGGGGCGAGCCAGATCATCCCGTCCGAAACGCTCAAGTCGGTCGAGGGCGGCGTCAAGGTGCGGCTGATGGGCGGCCGGCTGACCGGCGACCTCTCGGTCTATCATTACGACTATTCGAACTTCCAGACGCTCGGCTTCGTCAACGGCGTGCTCGCCTCGATCAACGCGGGCAAGGCCGACGCGACCGGCGTCGAGACCCAGATGCGCGCCACCCTGGTCGACGGGGTCACCCTGTTCGGCAGCTATGGCTACAACAAGGGCCGTTTCCAGTCGGGCGCGTACAAGGGCAACCGCTTCCGCAACAGCCCCGACCATAAATTCGCGATCGGCGCCGACCTGAGCGCGAAGCTGCGCGGCGGCAGCGTCAGCCTCGCCCCGCTCTACAGCTGGCAGTCCAAGCAGTTCTTCGACGACAATAACGACCGCGCCGACCTGCAGCAGCGCACCCCGGCGGCCTACTCGGACAAGGTGGTCGACGAGTTCCAGAAGGGTTTCGGTCTGCTCAGCGCGCGCCTGTCCTTCACCCCGGAGAATGATCGCTGGAGCTTCGCGATCGTCGGCGACAACCTGACCGACAAGAAGTTCATCGTCGACGCCGGCAACACCGGCGACAATTTCGGCATCCCCACCTTCATCGCGGGCACGCGGCGCACCTGGCGCGCCGAGTTCGGCGTGAAATTCTGACCGACCCCAAGCTTTCACGATCCGATGGCATCGGAGCGTGAAAGCTCCGGACTATCGCCCTACCGAAGGACCCAAGCCCATGCGCCGTTCCACCTTCTTCGCCTCCGCCGCCGCGCTGCTCGCGCTGGCGACGCCGGGCTTCGCCAAGGATCTGAGCTTCACGATCGCGGCGATCCCCGACACGCAGAACTATATCGACTATACCCACCAGACCGCCGAGGGCTTCAAGTTCGACGCGAACACGATGTTCCTCGACCAGATGAGCTATATCGCGGCGAACCTGAAGGCGAATGGCGGCGACATCGCCTTCGTCACCGCGCTGGGCGACGTGTGGCAGCACCAGACCAAGGCGATCGACCCCGCCCATGCCGCGCGCGGCTTCAAGCGCGGGCCCAACCCGATCCTCGACGCCCATTTCGCGCCGACCGAGAAGGTGACCACGGTCGAGATGCCGACCGCGCTGAAGGGCTACCGGATGCTCGCCGACAAGACCCCCTTCTCGGTGGTGCCCGGCAATCACGACTATGACGCGATGTGGACCGACTCGAACCATCCGGGCACCGCGCCATTCAAGGACATGTCGAGCCTGGGCATGCTCCACGCCGGCGGGCTCGACAATTTCCGCTCGGTATTCGGGGCGGACACGGCCTTCTTCAAGGGCAAGCCCTGGTATGTCGCCTCGCATGACGGCGGCGCCGACAGCGCGCAGATCTTCACCGCGGGCGGCTACAGCTTCCTCCACATCGGCCTGCAGTTCGACGCGCCCAACGCGTCGCTCGCCTGGGCGGCGAAGGTGATCGAGGCCAATCCCGGGCTGCCGACGATCATCTCGACCCACGACTATATGGACAATGAGGCCCGGCGCATCGCCAACCCGATCATCGACAATGCCGTGGTCGACCCCGAGGACAACAACCCCCAGGCGGTGTGGGACAAGCTGATCAGCCAGCACGACCAGATCTTCCTGGTGCTGTGCGGCCATGAACATGGCCAGGCGATGCGGATCGATCCCAACAAGGCGGGCCACAAGGTGTGGCAGGTGCTGGCCGACTATCAGGACCGCCGCCAGACCGCCGTCGATGCGGGCGTGAAGATGCAGCAGGGCGAGGGGATCGGCGACGGCTGGCTGCGGCTGATGACCTTCGACATGTCGAAGGACGTTCCGACCATCAAGGTCCGCACCTATTCGAGCCACTACAAGAAGCTGAGCCGCGAGGCCAATGGCTATGCCGGCTGGTACAAGGCGCAGGAGAAGCCGAAGCTATCCGACGCCGACTTTCTCGACCAGGACGACTTCACCATCGATCTGACCGACTTCCGCGCCCGCTTCGGCGCCCCGAAATAAGCAGCCCCCCAGCATGCGGGGCGGGCCGGGCTGCGAACCTGGCCCGACCCGCCCCGTATGCAACCCTTCGAAACGCCCACATGCCGTCATCCCAGCGAAAGCTGGGATCTCGCTTGTTCGTCGGGAGGTCGGGAAAGGCAGTGAGATTCCAGCTTTCGCTGGAATGACGCTTCAAGGGAGACGGCTCAGGCCTGCTCGGCGAGCCCGCTCTTCATCCACGCCGGCATCAGCGCGGGATCGAGCCCTTCGACCTGGCGGCGCTCGACACTGCCGTCGGGCAGCAGCACCAGCCGGCGGTTGACCTTGTTGCGCCAGTTCATCCGCGCGGTGTTCTCCTGGCCGACATAGCAGCCCTTGGTGAAGCTCACCCCGCCGAGCAGATCGGCATTGCATTCCAGCCACAGATATTTGTCCGAGCCGAACTCCTCGATCCCCTCGGGCACGCCCAGCGCACGGCGCTGTTCGACCCAGCCTTCGGCCGCGCCATCGGCGGGCGCCAGCCAGCGGCGGCCGAGCGCGCCGAGCCGCGGATCGGGCACGCCCGCCTCGCCATCGGGCGCCCAATGGACCGCCAGGCTCTCGTCGCGGGCGATCGTGATCGGCTTGCGCAGCCGGTAGAGGCTCAGCCGCCGCGCCAGCCCGTCGGCCTGGCTCGCTTCGCAGTCGATGAGGAGGTCGTCTCCTGCATTGTCAGGATCTGGCCAGACGATGAACTCGAACAGCGCCTTGCCCTGCGGCGTCAGCAGGCCGGCCCAGACGGGCAGCGGGCCGAGCACGTCGTTGGTGACGAGCCCCTGGAGGAATTCGCGCACGCCGGTACCCGAGAGACGGATCAGCGCGCGGTCGGAAAGGGTGGTGCCGGACATGCAGCGAAGGTAGGAAGCGGCCGACGGAAAGGAAAGCCTTCCCTTTCGTCGCTCCGGCGGAGGCCGGAGCCGCCACGGGCTCTTGCGGCAAGCTGGCTCGTTATCTCCTACGGCTCCGGCCTCCGCCGGAGCGACGCCCGCCGAAACGGAGTCGACCGATGGCAGCCACCTACGACCTGATCCTCAAGAACGGCACCGTGTGGACGGTGGGCGGCCCGGTGCAGACCAGCGTGGGCGTGACCGGCGGCAAGATCGCCGGGATCGGCGTGGACGGCGATGCCGGCGAGACGATCGACTGCACCGGGCTTCAGGTGCTGCCCGGCGTGATCGACAGCCAGGTCCATTTCCGCGAGCCGGGGCTCGAGGCGAAGGAGGATCTCGAATCGGGCAGCCGCGCGGCGGTGCTCGGCGGGATCACCGCGGTGTTCGAGATGCCGAACACCAAGCCCAATACCGATTCGGCCGAGGCGGTGAACGACAAGCTGGCGCGGGCGAAGAACCGCATGTGGTGCGACCATGCCTTCTATGTCGGCGCCACCACCGAGAATGCCGAGGCGCTCGCCGCGCTCGAGATGCTGCCCGGCACCGCCGGCGTGAAGATCTTCATGGGATCGTCGACCGGCAATCTGCTCGTCGCCGAGGACGAGCATCTCGCCCGCGTGCTGCGCGCCGGCAAGCGCCGCGTCGCGATCCATGCCGAGGACGAGCAGCGGATGATCGCGCGCCAGGGCGAGCGGGTCGAGGGCGATCCGTCGAGCCACCCGGTGTGGCGCGACGACGAAAGCGCGCTGCTCGCCACCCGCCGTATCCTCAAGATCGCGCGCGAGACCGGGCGCAAGATCCACATCCTCCACATCACCACCCCGGCCGAGCTGGAACTGATCGCGAAGAACAAGGACATCGCCACCTGCGAGGTGACCCCGCAGCACCTGACGATGGCGGGCGAGGACGTCTATCCGCGGCTCGGCACCTGGGCGCAGATGAACCCGCCGATCCGTTCGGGCGCGCACCGCGATGGGCTGTGGCACTTCCTGCGCCAGGGCGTGCCCGACGTGCTGGGCTCGGACCATGCGCCGCACACGATCGATGAGAAGGCCAAGACCTATCCGGCGAGCCCCAGCGGCATGCCCGGTGTGCAGACCCTGCTGCCGCTGATGCTCAACCATGTCGCCGAAGGGCGGCTGAGCCTCCAGCATCTGATCGAGCTGACCTCGGCCGGTCCGCAGCGCGTCTTCGGCTTGCGCACCAAGGGCCGCATCGCGCTCGGCTATGACGCCGACTTCACCATCGTCGACCTGAAGAAGCGCTGGACGATCGAGGACCGCTGGCTCGCCTCACGCTGCGGCTGGTCGCCCTTCACCGGCATGGAGATCACCGGCCAGCCGGTGGGCACGATCGTGCGCGGCAACCGGGTGATGTGGGAAGCCAGCCTCGCCAATGCCGCGATCGGCGCCCCGGTCCAGTTCGACAGCGTCGCGCTGGCCTAGGCGCCCGATCCCACCATCGTCATGCTGAACTTGAAACACGTTCAGCATGACGGCCAGGGGCAAGCCCCGCCCTCTCAGCGCGGCGGGCGCTTGCCCGACGGGGGCCGGTCCGGGCGCGGCTTGCTGGGGTCGCGCGGCGGGCGGTTGGGATCGCGGGGCCGGTTCGGGTCGCGCGGCGGACGGCCGTCGCGCGCGGGGCCGCGCGGGCCGCGGTTCGACGGCGGGAAGCCGCCGCCGGGGCGCGACGCGGTCTGCGGCGGCCGGGCGGTGCCCGCCACCTTCGGATTGAGCACTGTATAGCCCTCGGCCTGGAGCCGGGTGAAGGCGGCGCGCACGCTCTGCTGGATCGACGCCTGCAGGTCGGCGGGCAGATCAGCGAAGGTGGTGTTCGGGTGGATCGCGGCCAGATCGCGCAGCAACGCGTTGGGCACGCCCTTCGACGCGGTGCGCAAAGCGCCCAGCCCATCGATCACGGCGGCAACGAGCACCTCGTGCATCACCTCGGAAGCGGATTTGGTCACGGTCATCTCTCCGGGCATCGAGCGGGCAGCGCCGCTATAGCGTGTGGCGCGACGGGCGGAAGGCCAAATAACGCCCGAAACGGCTCGACTATTCCTCGATCGGGGCGTTCAGCCGCTCGGCCCATTCTGCGGTGCCCGCGCGCGCCTCGAACAGGCGGGCGAGCTCCAGATGGGCTTCGCGGATCCGCGCATTGGGCGCGCGCGAGGCCTTCAACCGCTCCTCGCCGGCGCGGCGCATGTTGAAGGAGGCGAAGGCGTCCCTGCGAATCAGATGATCGTCCACTTCCCATGTGATGACGGTGCGGAAAGCGCCGCGCGATTGGTATTGTTCCTAAGGCGCTCCGTATTCTCCCGTAGCCCCGCCACCGGCTGCCGCAAAAACGCCCGGGCGATAAGGCTATTTGTCCGTACAGATATGGCGCGCTTTGGTTGAATTGCCTTTGCCTGCGTGCGATTTGGCCAGGATAGGCCCGCCGAGGGCATCAGGACTTTTGCGGGAGAGCAGGACGATGAGCACGCTGTTGTCGGGGCTGAAGGCCGAGTCGCTGAGCCCGCGCATCGGATCGGCGGTCCATGCCGACAAGCAGACCCTGCTGAGCGGCGCCGCGGCGAGCGAGATTCGCGCGCTGCTCGAGGAACGCGGCGTGCTCGTCTTCCCCAAGGTCGGCTTCACCGACGAAGAGCAGATCGCCTTCACCGAGACGCTGGGCACCTTCGCCCCCGAGATGCGCGGCGAGAAGATCTACAAGGTCACGCTCGACACCAAGGTCAACCAGCTCGCCGACTATCTGAAGGGCTCGCTCTACTGGCATCTCGACGGCACGATGAACGAGGTGCCGATCCTCGCCTCGCTGCTGTCGATGAAGCAGCTCCCCTCCTCGGGCGGTGGCGACACGCTCTTCTGCAACACCTATGCCGCCTATGACGACCTGAGCGACGAGGAGAAGGCCGAGTTCGCCGACTATCGGGTGATGCACTCGGCGTGGAACTCGCTCTTCTATTATGATCCCGAGCCCGCGCTCGGCACGCTCCAGCAGATGATGGCGATCGGCGACAATGAGCTGCCTTTGGTGTGGAACCACCGCTCGGGCCGCAAGTCGCTCGTGCTCGGCTGCACCGCGCGCCACATCAACGGGATGGACTTCAAGAAGAGCGCCGAGCTGCTCGTGCGCCTCAGGGACTGGGCGACCAAGCCCGACTATGTCTACCGCCATGTCTGGTCGGTCGGCGACCTGGTGATGTGGGACAATACGGGGACGATGCACAAGGCGACCCCCTATGACCCCGATTCGGGCCGCATCCTCCACCGCACCAAGCTGGAGGGCGAAGAGCCCTTCGCGTGATTTTCCAGCCCTCTCCCGCGCCCATCTATCCCTCTCCCGCAGGCGGGAGAGGGCATCTGCCGTCGCGCTAGCCCATCACCTTCCTGAGCCATTCGTCCACCACCGCGGTCGCGGGATAAGCCGGGTCGCCCAGGCTGCGGTTGATCTCCATATGGCCGCGCAGGCCGGTGCCCTCGAAGCCCTTCACCTCGGCGGGTGTGCCCGCCTTCTCGAGCGCTGCCGCCAGCGCTTCCGACTGGGCCTTGCCGTCGGCGCGGTCGACATGGAGGATCAGAAAGGCGGGGGCGTTGGGCGCGGTGGCATGGTCGATCGGCGAGAGCAGGCGCTGTCGCGCGGGCTGGTCGCCGAACGCCTGGGCGTAGGTGGCGCGCATGAAGTTCCCGCCCTCGGCGATTTGACGAGGCACGTCGTAGCAGGCGCCGTCGAGCGCGATCACGCCGCGCAGCTCGTTCAGCCCCAGCCCGGCGGCGCGCAGATAGCTGGCATCGGTGCCGACCAGCGCCACCAGATGCGCCCCCGCGCTGTGCCCCATCAGCACGATACGGGCGGGATCGACCCGCTGTTCGGCGGCGTGGCTCCTGAGCCAGGCGACCGCCTTCGCCACATCGGCGGCCTGCTCCTCCACCGTCGCCGCCGGCACGAGCCGGTAATTGACCGAAGCGACCGCATAGCCCTCGCCCAGCAGATGCTCGATCTTGGTGGCGCCGGTGGCATTGCCCTTGTCGCCGCGCTTCCAGCCGCCGCCATGGACGAAGATGACGAGCGGTGCGGGCGCCTTTGCCGAGGCCGGCCGCCACAGGTCGAGCCGTTGCAGGGGATCGCCGCCATAGGCATGTTCGGCTGCACCTGCGGCCGACGGCTCGGTCATCCGGTCGGCCATGCGCGCCGCCATGCGCTGGCGCATCCGCTCGCGGAACGGACCGCCCTCTTCCTGCGCCTGCACCGCCGCCGCACCGATCGATGCGAACAACAAGCCGAAGCCGGCCAGTCCCGCCATGATACGCAGCTTCATACCGCCATCCATGCCTGTGAATTCCGCTACGGGCTATGAAGCCGCAGATGAACCCCGGATGGCCGCTCCCGACAAGGGAAAGCGTCAGGCGGCCGCCCGTGCGCCGTCGTCGACATAGCGCCCGAGTTCCATCTCGGCGCGCAGCGGCAGCGAGTGGACCAGCCGGGGGAAGCGCTTGGCATGGCCATAGGCGCGGTGGATCGCTCGCAGATTGTCCCAGGCCACCAGGTCGCCGGGCGCCCAGTCATGGACATAGGCCTGGTCCTCGCGGGTCGACCAGTCGAGCAGCCAGGCCAGCAGCTCGGCGCCCTCCCCGGCCGGCAGCCCCACCAGTTCCTGGGCGGTCGCCGGGCTGATGTTGAGCGCGGGCAGGTCGCTTTCGGGATGGACGATGATCAGCGGGTGGACCACCTCGGGAAACATCCCCGCCCCGCTCTTCACCATGGTCTGCGCGCGATGGGCGACATCATAGCTGTGGACGATGCCCAGCCCCTGGAGGCGCGCCTTGATGCGGTAGGGCAGCTCGCGATAGAGCCGCGCGGTATCGATCCAGCCGGTCTTTCCGCCTTCGTCCGGGATCACCACCGCACGCAGCAGCGCGCCGCGATTGGGGAAGGGCGTGTACATATGGTCGGCATGCCAGGGGATGGTGCCGATCAACCGGTCGGCCTCGGGATCGCCGGGCTCGACCGGGCGGCCGCCATTGGCCGCGAGCAGGCTGATCTCGGGCGCGTCGGGATGGCGCAGTTCCTCCAGCGGATGCGGATCGCCCAGGGTGCCGAACAGCCGGCCGAGCGCGACATGCTCGGCCACCCCCAAATCCATGCCCCGGAAGATCAGCACGCCATGGTCGAGAAAGGCGCGGTAGAGCGCGGCCTCGTCCCCGCGCGACATCGCCCCCACCTCCAGCCCCGAGACGAAGGCACCGACCGGGGCTCCGGTCGGGCGGATATCGATTGTCATGGCGTTCCTCTCCTCGCTCTGCACGCCCCGGCTTGCCAAGCCGCCGGGACTCGATCAGATTGATGGACATATTGTCCGATTAATAGGAGAGATGTCCATGAAAAGCGTGATGATCCTGCTCAAGCGCAAGCCCGGCCTCAGCTTCGAGCAGTTCCGCGAGCATTATGAGACCAGCCACGCCAAGCTCGGCGAGAAATATTTCGGCCATCTCTTCGCCTCCTACCGTCGCAACTACATCCCGCAGGGGACGCGCTTCGGCGACGGCGCGGCGATCGAGCCGGCCTATGACTGCGTCACCGAATTGGTGTTCCGCGACCCCGAGGGCTACCAGGAGCTGCGCCGCATCGCGAGCGACCCCGAGGTCCGCAAGGTCCTGCTCGCCGACGAGGAACGCTTCCTCGACCGCATGGGCTGCGCCAACGCGATCGCGCATCCGGTGGAGAGCGAGGTTTGAAGCCACGTCTTTTCCAGCCCTCTCCCGCACGCGGGAGAGGGAAGCCTGGTCGCGCTATCGGCTAAGCCACCGCCTTCATCTTCGGTTCGCTCAGATAGCGCCCCGTCCGCAGGTTCGACTTGAGCGTCGTCCGCTGCACCACGCGGGGATAGCGCTTCTTGTGCCCCAGCGCCGAGTGGATCGTGCGCCAATTGTCCCACAGCACCATGTCGCCCTCCTGCCACTGGTGGACATAGGCCTCCTCCTCGCGGGTGGCGAAGGCGCATAGCCAGTCGAGCAGGTCGCGGGCCTCCTCCTCGGGCAGGCCCTCGATCCGTACCGAGCTGGACGGGCTGATGTTGAGCACCGCCCGGTCATTCTCGGGATGGACATAGACCAGCGGGTGGCTGACCTCGGGGAACAGGTCGGTGTCGGTGCCGACCATCGACTGGACGCCATAGGCGCGCGCATAGCTGTGGACGATGCGCAGCCCCTGGATGCGCTCCTTCACGTCGCGCGGCAGGGTGGCGTAGAGCCGCGAGGTGTCGATCCAGCCGGTGAAGCCGCCCTCGGCCGGCACCACCAGCGCGCGCAGGATGCCGCCGCGATTGGGGGTGTCGGTTTACATCAGATCGGCATGCCAGGGAATCTTGCCGACGATCTTGTCGGCATCGGGATCGTCGGCCGCCACCGGCTTGCCGCCGTTCGCGGCCAGCTCGATCAGGCGGGGGTCGTCCTTGTGGCGGATCGACTCGATCGGGTGGACGTCGAGCTCGCCGAAAATCTCCGACAGAGCGAGCTGCCCCTGGGTCTCGACATGCGCGCCCTTGAACACCAGCACCCCGAAATCGAGGAAGGCCTGGCGCAGCGCCGCCGTCTCGGCCGGGGTGATCGCCTCCATGTCGAGGCCGGTGACGATCGCGCCCACCGCAGCCCCGGTGGGGCGGATATCGAGGGTCATGTCGCTCTCCTTGGTTCCGCGGCGCCTTTCGGGCGCGTCTCTCCTGGCTGGCAGGATGCGCACAGCCCGGCGGAATCGCAAAGACGAGTTGCGTAACACCCATCGCCATTCGCTATGGGCGACAACCCCAACGAAAAAGGCCCCCCTCCTTGTCGGAAGAGGGCCCCTTTCCGTGCTTTCGCAGGATCAGAATTCGAAGCGCAGCTCGCCGCCGATCATGCGCGGACGGCCGGCCACCGCGGTGTTGAGGCCGATCGTCGGGCCGACCGGATTGCCGCCCGCCCAATAGCGCTTGTTGAACAGGTTGCTGGCATAGAGCGAGGCGGTGACGCCGCTCTCCATGATGTTCGCCCAGGACAGGCGGCCATTGACCAGATGATAGCCCTTGATCGCGGTGAAGGGCGCGAGGGTGGCGGCGACGTTCGAGAAATAGGTCACCGACTGGGCATAGACGTCGCCGTGCAGGATCAGCTTGCCCATGCCGTCGCCCAGCTCCTGGCTGATGTCGGCATAGACGCTGCCGGTCCATTTCGGGGCATCGGCGAACGGGCCATAAGCGGTCGGCGCGCCGTTGAGCACGACGATGTTCGAGGTGTAGCGCGCATCGGTATAGGCGCCCGACATGCCCAGGCTCAGCCACGGCGCCGGCCGCACCGAGCCCGAGACCTCGACGCCGGTGATCTCGGCCTTGGGGACGTTGGCGGTCAGCAGCGACGGGGTGCCGCCCACGCCGGGCACATAGGCCGCGCGCTGCACATTCTTGACCCACTGGTTGTAGAGCGCGGCGGTGAAGGTCACCGGCACGCCCAGCTCGCGGCCCGAATATTTGATGCCGGCCTCGACGTCGCGGGTCGTCTCGGGATTGAAGCGGTTGCCGCCGAACTCGGCTGTGACGTTGAGCGGGGTGACGCTGTAATTATAGCCGCCGGTCCGCCAGCTGCCGCGCTGGGCGACATAGACGAGCACGCTGGGGGTTAGCTGGTAATCGGCGCTGAAGGTCCAGCTCGGCTTGCTCGCGGTCTGCTTCTCGGGCGCGAAGGTCGTGCCGAACACCGCCTGGGGCAGCTGGCGCGCGACGATGCGCTCCCAGGCATAGCGGCCGCCCGCCGTCAGGCTGAAGCGGTCGGTGAGCTTGTAGGTCGCCTGGCCGAAGACCGCGGTCGAGCGGGTCTTGCTGCGCATCGCATAGGTGAAGCCCGAGCCGGCGGCGACCGGGCTGAAATCGAACGCATAGAGGTTCGAGATATTGTCGATGCGCTGCTGCTGGTAATAGCCGCCGATCACGAAATCGAGCTTGTCGTCGAGCGTCTTGCCCTGGAGCTGCAGCTCGTCCGAGATCTGGCGGATCTTCTGGATGAAGCCCTGCGGGTTGATGATCGTGGTGGCGTCGGCGCTGGGCGTGCCGCCGATCTGGAAGATCGGATAGGGGCCGCCGTCATAGTCGAAGCCGTCGTCGGACTTCGCCTGGTTGTAGCCGAAGATGTTCTTGATCGTCAGGCCGCTGCCCAGCTCGATGCTGGTGGTGTTGATCGCATAGGTGGCCTTGGCGTCGTGGAAGGTCGGCACATTGGTGTCGACGGTCCAGGGCCCGCGCTGGCGCTGGAGGCGGGCGAAGGCCGCCATGCCGCCCGGAAACAGGTTCGGATGCGCGGCCAGATAGGCGGCGAAGCCGGGATTGGCCGGGCCATAGGTGCAGTCCGCGGTCGAGTTGAGCGTGACGCCGCCGAAGGACGAGCCGCAGCCATAGGCCGAATAGAGCGACGACGGGGCGCTGTTGCCGCCCTCGTCGGTGTGCTGGACGACGGTGATGTTGCTGATCGCGTCGGTCGGCTCGACCTTCAGCGTGCCGCGCACCGAGACGATGTCCTGCTTGCCCAGCCGCTGGCCGGTGGCGAGGTTCTTCACGAAGGCGCCGCCGCCGACATAGGTGCCGGCCAGCCGCAGCCCGGCCTTCTCGCCCATCGGGATCGACACCGCGCCTTCCAGCTGGCGCGAGTCGAAACGGCCATAGCGGCCGCTGACATAGCCTTCGAGTTCGTCGCCGGGCTTCTTGGTCGCGAACAGCACGGCGCCGCCGGTGGTGTTGCGGCCGAACAGGGTGCCCTGCGGGCCCTTCAGCACCTGGATGCCCTCCAGGTCATAGAGCGGCGAGGAGGAGAAGGTCGTGACCTGGACCTCGTTGACATAGGGCAGCACGCCGGCCGGCGAGTTGGTGTAGGTGTCGACGCTCTGGCCGCGCAGCGCATAGTTGAACTGGTTCGAGCTGCCCGCCTGGCGCAGGACGAGGCCGGGGACGGCCGACTGGAGGTCGGTCTCCGACCGGACCTGGCGCTCGCGGAGCTGCTCGGCGCCGATCGCGGCGATCGAGATCGGCACCTTCGAGATATTCTCCTCGCGGCGGCGCGCGGTGACGACGATCTCGGAGGTGGTGGCCTCCTCGGCGGTGTCGGCGGCAGCCTGGGGAGCGGCTTGCGCCCAGAGCGGGGTCGCGATCACCATCGGCAGGGTCATCGCCAAGATACGAACATGCGCAGCCTTCATGCTGCAATCCTCCCTAATTCATCAAAGCACCGCCCGATCGGCCGCACCCATGGGCGCGCATATGACCCGGAAACGGACCGAAGAATTGACCGTGAGGGACGGGAAACTTGCCGAAATCGGCCATTTTTCCGGTTCGTGGCGTATGTGGCTTCGGCGCCACGCTTGTGGGCCACCCAAAGATTGCTTACAGAATAATTGCAGGCGCCAATCATCGGCGCCGCAGGGGCATCGGGGGCTCGGGGGAAGGATCGATGGGCGGCACTCAGCCCCTGACGGGACGGCGCCTGATGCTGGCGACGCTGACCCTGTCGGGCGCCAATTTCATGGTCGTGCTCGACACCACCATCGCCAATGTCTCGATCCCGCATATCGCCGGCAGCCTGGGCGCGGCGCCCAACCAGGCGACCTGGACGATCACCTCCTATGCCGTCGCCGATGCGATCACGGTGCTGCTCGCCGGCTGGCTGGCGCAGCGCTTCGGGGCGATCCAGGCGTTCATGGCGGCGCTGATCGGCTTTGCTGTCTTCTCGCTGCTGTGCGGCCTGTCGGTCACGCTCGACATGCTGGTGGCCTGCCGGATCGGCCAGGGGCTGTGCGGCGGGCCGCTGATCCCGCTGTCGCAGACGCTGCTATTGCGCATCTACCCGCTGGAGAAGCGCACCCAGGGCATGGCCTTCTGGTCGATGACGACGATGCTGGGGCCGGTGGTGGGCCCGGTGTGCGGCGGGCTGATCAGCGATGGGCTGAGCTGGCACTGGATCTTCCTGATCAACCTGCCGATCGCGGCGCTGTGCGGGGTGGCGGTGCTGTCGCTGCTGCGCTCGGCCGACAACGCGCCGGTCAAGCTGCCGATCGACTGGGTCGGCTTCGCGCTGATGGTGGTGTGGATCGGCGCGCTCCAGCTCGTGCTCGACATCGGCCGCGAGCATGACTGGTCCGCCGACGACACGGTGCTGACCCTGGCGATCGTGGTGGTGATCGCCTTCGCGCTGTTCATCATCTGGGAGCTGACCGAGGAGCATCCGATCGTCGACCTCAGGGTCTATCGCCACCCCGGCTACACGATCGGGGTGTCCTGCTTCACCCTGGGTTTCGCATCCTATTATGCGGGGATCATCGTCATCCCGCAGTGGATGCAGCTGTCGCTCGGCTACACCGCCACCCAGGCGGGGCTCGCCACCTGCGCGACCGGGCTGGCGGGGGCGATGGTCGCGCAATTCCCGCCGAAGCTGATGCGGCTGATGGACCCCCGCCTCGTCGTCTCGGGCGGGCTGCTGTGGCTCGGCGCGGGCACCCTGCTGCGCACCCAATGGACCAGCCAGGCCGATTTCTGGACCCTGTTCCTGCCGCAATTCCTGATGGGCTTCGGCGTCCCCTTCTTCTTCACCTCGCTGATCTCGATCAGCTTCGCCTCGGTGAAGCCCGAGGAACAGGCGGCGGCGACCGGGCTGTTCGCCTTCATGCGCACCAGCGGCCTCGCCTTCGCCGCCTCGCTGTCGCTCACCTATTGGGACAATCAGGGGCGGGTCGCGGGCAGCGAACTGGCGGGCCGGCTCAACCCCGAGCCGACCGCGAGCGTGCTGGCCGCCAACGGCTTTTCCTTCGAACAGAGCCGGCTGATCATCGCCCGGCTGGTCGAGCAGGAGGCGATCACCCTGGCCACCGACAAGATCTTCCTCGTCACCGGGCTCACCATCTGGGTGCTGGCCGCGGTGGTCTGGCTGGTGCCGCGCCCGCGCACCCAGACCTTCGCCGGCGGCGGCGGGCATTGAGCGAAAGCCGGGCGGGCGCTATAAGAAGCCTGTTCATGTGACTGGCGAACGAGGTGGGCGACCACCGGGGAGCATGAACGATCCAACGCCGCTCGCCTGGGCACCCCTCAAGATGAAGGAGGTTGCCCATGAGTGCGTCACCACCATCCGACCCCGTCGACACCCCCGCCTGGCTGCGGCTCGACCCGCTCACCACCACATCGGGCCAGCCGAGCGAGGAACAGCTCGTCCGCATCGCCGCGCTCGGGGTGACGCATGTCGTCAACCTCGGCCTCCACAGCCATGAGAAGGCGCTGCCCGACGAGGCGGCGAGTGTGGGCGCGCTCGGCATGCGCTACATCCATATCCCGGTGGCGTTCGACGCGCCCGCCGAGGCCGACTTCGACGCCTTTCGCGAGGTGATGGCGGCGCTCGAAGGCCGCCCCGTCCATGTCCACTGCATCGCCAATATGCGGGTGTCGGCCTTCATCTATCGCTGGCGGCTGGAGCAGGGCTGGGACGAGCCCGAGGCCCGCGCGGCGATGGAGACGGTGTGGCGCCCCGGCGAGGTGTGGGCGGCCTTCATCGGCGATGAAGATGCGATCGACCGCAAGACCCAGGTCGCCGGCATGCATTATTGAGCGAAGTCAGAGGCTTGTTCCGCCTCCTCTCGATCCCGTCGCAGCGACTTCCCATGGCCGACATCGGTTTAGCGGCCGAAGCTGCGACGGGATCGAGCGCGTTCACACCAGCTATTTCCCTGATTTCAAAGGGGCTTGGCCGGACGTTTGCAGACTTTGCAAAGTAGTTCGCAGGAATTCTGCGGAATTCCGGCCCATGTCGTCTGGCGCGACATCAGCCCTTGGCGTCGGCCTTCACGCTCGCTTCACGGAGCCGGGGAACGACCCGGTAGGAGGCGTCCTCGCCGGCATAGAGGCCCTTCACGAACTGGTCGTCGATCGAGGTGGCCACCGGCCCCTCGACCAGCCAGGTCCAGTCCATGATCACCTGGCGGTAGACCAGCCCCCAGCGCCCGGCGCGCCGCTCGAAGCGGTCGGCAACCCGCCCGGCCGAGAATTCGAGGTCGTCGTTCGGCTTGGCCTGAATGCAGAGGAAATAGGTCTCGGCCTCACCCTCGTCGCCGTCGATCGCGATCGAGGTGGTCGTGTGATGATGCTGCATCATCCGGTAATTGCCGCGGATATAGGGGGTGATGAAGTCGGCGAACTCGTCGCCGCTGCCGCGGAACATGCCATGTTCGTCAAGCGAGCCCTCATGGAACACGCCCTTCAGCACGTCCAGGTCGGCACGGTCGATGCCCCTGGCATAGGTGTTGAGCAGGTCCTGGATCGCCAGCCGGTCCTGCACCAACCCCAGCGCCGCCCGCGTCTCCGCCAGCTCGCGCCGCAGCGCGGCCAGCTCCTCCGCCTCGACCATCGTCGCCATGTTCGCTCTCCCTCGTTTGGCCGAAGGGATATCATGCGCCGATGGGGGCGATCGAATAGCAAAAGCCGATGGGCGGGGAGGCGGGGGCTATGACGCAGCCCCCTTCGCGGGGATGACGAACCTGGAAGAGCGGCTGGTGCGGTTCAGCGCCCCCGCTGCGCCATCCGCCAGAACAGCTCGCGCTGGCGCTTCTGATAGCCGCGCCGCCGCATCAGCGACCAGTTGACCCGGAGCGGCCGGCGCAGCGGGCGGATGTCGAACGCCTCGCGCAGCTCGAAATCCTGCTGGGCGAAGGCCGGGGTGAGGGTGGCGATGCCGGTGCGCATCGCATGGTGCATCAGCGCGGCATAGCTGTCCTCGGGGCAGTCGACCCAGTCGATCTCGTCCTCGGCCAGCCCAGCCCGCACCCGGCGATTGACGAAGGGGTGATAGCTGTCGCGCATCATCATCAGCCGCACGCCGCGCAGCTCGCCGTCGAAGGCCGGCTGGTAGAGATCGGCGCTCTGCTTGGGCACCGCCAGGCACAGCGCATAATCGTAGAGCGGCAGCGCCTCGACATCGTCGTCGGCGGTTTCGCTCGACGCCAGGATCAGGTCGAAGCGCCCGGCGCGCAGCCCGTCGACCAGCTCGGCCGGGCGGCAGCTCACCACCTTCAGCCCCTCATGCCCGGTCCGCGCCAGGAAACGGGCGATCAGCGCGTTGCGCTCGGGGATGTAGAGCGTGGTCGGCTCGACTCCGACGACCAGCGGGATGCGCCGGCTCTCGGTCAGCAGCCGCGCCTCGTCGTCGGCCTCGGCGCAGGCGATCAGCAGCTTGCGGGCGATGCGCTGCAGCTCGGTGCCGGCGGGGGTGAGTTCGTAGAGGCGGCCCTTGTAGCGGCGGACGAGCTGATCGCCGATCATGTCCTCCAGCCAGCCGAGCTGGTCCGACACCGACGGCTGCGCCATGCCGAGCCGGGCGGCCGCGCGGGTGAGCGACATCTCCTCGGCGATGACCATGAAGGTCTTCAGCTTCTTCAGCTCGGTGAACAAGGTTCGCCGCTCTCCTCTCTCGGCTTCTGCCAAGCATGAATCGCGGCGGCCCGCAATGCCGGGTGCCGCTTTCTCCAAGGCTATCACGAAATCCGATGAACCGCCCGCCTGTTCGTCTTGGACCGGCTTCCGCCGCTGCTGTAGCCCTTGGGGCACAATAGGTTGGAGAGAAGACCGTGAGCGCTGACCCCGCGGCTGATGGCCGCAAGACGCTGGCGATGGCGAAGAGCCAGATCCGGATGGCGCCGACCACGCATCTGGTGAACGACTTCCAGGCCGCGCGCGAGCTGTTGCGCAGCCCCAAGGTGCGCCAGGCCGGCGCCGGCACCGAACTGCTCGACATCAGCAAGACCGAGGAGGTGGGCCTCTTCTATCTCGACGGCCCGCCGCACCGGAAGAAGCGCGCGGTGATCGCGCCCTATTTCACCCTGCGGACGATCGAGAACCGCTATCACGACATCATGCACCGCACGACCGACCGGCTGCTCGGACGGCTGCGCGCCGAGGGGCAGGGCCGGCTCGACCGGATCGGCTTCGAGCTGGCGGTGGCGGTGGCGGCCGAGGTGATCGGGCTCGACCATGGCGACCTCGAAGGGCTGTCGGACCGAATCACCGCGATCCAGGGCGACGGCAGCGGCCGGCTGCCGGTGAAGGATGCCGGCGACGACGCGATCACGATCTTCTTCGAGACCGACGTGAAGCCGGCGATCGCGCTGCGGCGCGAGAATCGCGGCGAGGACGTGATCTCGCGCCTGCTCGACGACGACTGGTCCGATCGCGCGATCCTGACCGAGGTGATCGCCTATTCGGTGGCGGGCATGGCGACGACGCGCGAGTTCATCTCGATGACCGCCTGGTATCTGCTGGAGCGGCCCGAGCTGCTGGAGCGCTTCAAGACCGGCAGCGAGGACGAGCAGTTCGCGATCCTGGAGGAGGTGCTGCGGCTGGAGCCGATCGTGGGCATCCTCACCCGCTGGGCGGCCGAGGACATCGACTCGCCGGTCTGCGGCCATATCCCGGCGGGCACGCGCATCGCGATCGACGTGCGCTCGGCGAACATGGACGAAGCCGCCACCGGCGCCTGCCCGCACCTGCTCCACCCCGATCGCGCCAAGACGACTCCCGATCGCAGCGGCTTCATGAGCTTCGGCGACGGGCCGCATCGCTGCCCCGGCGCGCAGCTCAGCTTCCACGAGGCGCGGATCTTCTTCCTCAAGCTGTTCGAGCTGCCCGGGCTGAAGCTGGAAAAGGCGCCGAGCGTGAGCTGGTACCGCCCGATCGCGGGGTTCGAACTGCACGAGGCGATCGTCAGCTGCGACAAGGCCTGAACCATAAGAGAGGACGACCATGGCACGGATAACGATCAACGGCCTCGGCATCGAATATGAGCTGCTCGGCAAGGAGGGCGATCCCGCCGTCGCGCTGACCCCGGGCGGGCGTTTCCCGATGACGACCCCGGGCCTGCGCGAGCTGGGCGAGGAGCTGGTGAAGTGCGGCCGCCGCGTGCTGCTGTGGGACCGGCCCAATTGCGGCCTTTCCGACCTCAATCTGGAGGGCGATTCCGAATCCGGCGTCAACGGCCGCACCCTCGCCGAGCTGATCCGCAAGCTCGACCTCGGCTCCACCGCGCTGGCGGCGGGATCGGCCGGGTCGAGGGTTTCGATGATCGCGGCGGCGGCGGCGCCCGACCTGATCTCGCACATGTGCCTGTGGTGGATCAGCGGCGGGCCGATGGGGCTGATGGGCCTGGCGGTCTATTATTATGGCGACGCCGCCAACTGGGTGATGCTCGACGGCATGGCCGGGCTCGACAAGTCGCCGGGCTGGGCCGACATGATGAAGAACCCCGCCTCGCGCGAAAAACTGCTGGCGATGGACCCGTTCGACTTCGTCGCGCAGTGCCAGAAATGGGCCGCCGGCTTCCGCCCGCCCGAGGACGGCCCGGTGCCCGGCATGAAGCCCGCCGATTTCGAGGCACTCAAGATGCCGATCCTGATCTTCCGCTCGGGCCGCAGCGACATCCCCCACACCCGTGAGACCAGCGAGTGGGTCCACAAGCTGATCCCGCAGTCGACGATCATCGATCCGCCCTGGCCCGACACCGAATGGAACGACCGCCGCCGCGACGTGATGACCGGCAAGACGGGTGGGCTGTTCACCAACTGGTCCAAGCTCGCGCCGATCATTTTGGATTTCATTCGGGAGAAGTGAGGGGCTGAGGGGAAGCGGCGGAAAGAAGAAGGAAGAAGACCCTCATCCCGACCTTCTCCCGCAAGCGGGAGAAGGAGAGTCCTTAGCGTTCGTCGGCAGCAAAGCCCTCTCCCGCTTGCGGGAGAGGGTTGGGTGAGGGTCTTCTTCTTCTGTTTTTCTTCTTGTAGCTTTCCGGATCATGGCCGTCATCCGCCGCCAGATCAGTCCCCACGCCGCCCGGCTTCGCCGCGACATGACCGATGTCGAGCGCAAGCTATGGCAGGCGATCCGGGATCGGCAGCTGGGCGGGTTTAAATTCCGACGACAGGCGACGATCGGACCGTTCGTGGTGGATTTCCTCTGCGCGGAGAAGGCGCTGATCGTCGAGCTCGATGGCGGCCAGCATGATGAAGCCGTCGATGCGAAGCGGACGGCTTTCCTCGAAGCGCAGGGCTATCGGGTCATCCGCTTCTGGAACACCGAGGTCATGGAGAGCTTCGACGGCATCCGCGAAGTCATTTTGGCGACTTTGCAGCGCTGAAAGAAGAAAGAAGACCCTCACCCAACCCTCTCCCGCAGGCGGGAGAGGGCTTCTTTTCCGGCGAGCGCCACCGCCTCTCCTTCTCCCGCTTGCGGGAGAAGGTCGGGATGAGGGTCTTCTTCTTTCTTCTTCTTCCCGCCCCGTCCCTAACTCCGGAACCACCGCGCCGCCGCGAACCAGATCGCCACGCTGGCCCCCACCACCAGGCTGAACCCCGTCACCGCCCAGAAGGACGCCGGGTGGTGTGCATAGGGAATGCCGTCGACGTTCATCCCGAACAGGCCGGTGACGAAGGTCAGCGGCAGGAAGATCAGCGCGACGATGCCGATGATCAGCGAGCGGCGGTCGATGATCTCGGAGCGCAGGTCGGTGATCTGTTCGTGGAGCAGCGCCGATCGCTCGCGCACCGCTTCCAGCTCCTCGGCCATGCGCGCGAAGCGGTCGGCGGCCTCGCGCAGGTGGATGCGGTCCTCGTCCTCGATCCAGTCATATTCGAGCAGCGCCATCGCCTCGAGCGCCTGGCGCTGGGGGACGATGAAGCGGCGATAGCCGATCGCGGTGGAGCGCGCCTTGGCGATCTTGCGGCGCAGATGCAGCCGCTCCGACGACAGCTCGACCTCGCAATCGTCGACATGGTCGCCCAGCTCGGCGACGACGGGGTCGAGAAAGGCGCTGATCTGCACCGCGAGCGCCGCGATCAGATCGCCGGGGTCGAGGAATTTCCCTTTCTCCATCTTTTCGCAAAGATGATCGATCCCCGCCATCCGGCGGAAGCTGACCGACACGATCCGCCCGCGCTCGGCCCAGATGCGGATCGAGACCAGCTCGTCGCCGTCATCCTCGTCGGGGGTCTCGCGGGGCCCACGCAGGTTGATGATCACTCCGTCATGGAGCGGCTGGCAGCGCGGCCGGGTCTCGGCGCTGGTCAGGTTCGCGCGCGCGGTGGGGGGCAGCTTGGCCTCGGGCGAATCGAGCCAGGCCACTGCCTGCTCGTCGCGGCCATCGATGTGGATCCAGCAGAAGGGGATGCTCGACGTATCGCCGATCTGGAAGGTGGGGGTCATGGCCAGGCGATATCGATCGAAAGGCCCGGCCCCGGTTCGGCCGGAGCGGCAGCGCAGGGCTGTCGCGCGGCATCGGCGCGGGCGCGGGCGAGGATGGCGGGAGGCACGTTGGGCCGGTGGAAGATGCGATCGGCCTGCCCCAGCAGCCGCGCCTCGCCCAGAGTGAGCGCGTCGGGGTCGGCCGAGCGCAGCCGGATCGCGACGAGGCGGTCGGCGGCCTCGGCCCGATCGGCGGAAAGCCAGGCGGGAACGGCGGCGGCGCTGCCGGCGCGAAGCGGATCGAGCGGGCCGCCCTGATCGAGCCCCGCGTCGATCGCGCGGCGGCGGGCATCAGCCTCGGCCCAGCGCGCGCGGATGGCGGGGCGGGCGGCGAACAGCGCCTCGGCCAGCGCACCGAGATCGGCGGGAAGCAGCGCCTCCAGCCGCTGGCGCAGGGCCTTGCCGAGCCCGGCCGAACGGCCGGCGGTGCCGATCGCGACGAGCACCGGGTCGCGGTCGACGATCGCGGGCAAAGTGAAGTCGCACAGCGCGGGCCGGTCGGTGACGTTGACGATCAGCCCGCGCGCCTTCAGCCGCGCGGCGGCGGCCTCGGCAATGACGTCGTCCTCTTCCGCGATGATGGCGATGCGCGCGTCGGGGTCGTCCTCGCTTACGGCCACGCCCCCGGCCCGCTCGATCAGCCGCCGTTTCGCGGCGGCCGCCTCGCCCGCTCCCAGCAGGATGACGGGCCGCCCCTTCAGATCAAGAAAGACCGGCAGGCTGTGCATATTCCGCCCTTCTGCGCGGGCTTCGGGCTTTTGCCAAGCGGCTTCGCATGGCAGAGGAACATCCGATCCCTCCGCGTCATGCCAGCGCAGGCTGGCATCTCGGGAGATGAACTGGCGCCCTGGCCTCCGAGATCCCAGCCTTCGCTGGGATGACGGATTTGGGCAGGAATCAAGGAGATACAGATGACGGCGAAGCGCAAGGTCGGCCCCTTCTCGGTCAATCCGCTCGGGCTCGGCTGCATGAGCATCAGCGATGCCTATGACCCGAAGCTCAGCGATGCCGATGCCGAAAAGCTGCTCCATCGCGCGCTGGACCTGGGCTGCGATTTCCTCGACACCGCCGCCATCTATGGCAACGGCCATAGCGAGACGACGATCGGCCGCTTCCTGAAGGGACGCCGCTCGGACTATGTCCTCGCGTCGAAGTGCGGTTTCCGGGTGACCAAGGAGAATCCGCGGGTCGTCGACGGCTCGCCCGCCTCGGTCAACGAGACGCTCGACCTCAGCCTCCAGCGGCTCGGGCTCGACCATATCGACCTTTATTATCTCCATCGCCCCGATCCGAAGACGCCGATCGAGGAGTCGGTCGGCGCGCTCGCCCGCGCGGTGGAGGCGGGCAAGATCGGCTCGATCGGCCTGTCCGAATGCTCAGCCGAACAGGTGCGCCGCGCCCATGCGGTCCACCCGATCGCCGCGCTCCAGACCGAATATTCGCTGTGGACCCGCAACCCCGAGATCGCGGTGCTCGACACCTGCCGCGAGCTGGGCGTCACCTTCGTCGCCTTCTCGCCGGTGGGTCGCGGCTTCCTGGCGGGTCGCTTCGCCGACGGCGCGAAGCCGGGCGAGGGCGATTTCCGGGCGTTCATGCCGCGCTTCCAGGAACCGAACCTCGCCGCCAACCTGACCTGGTATCGCGACTATGTGGCGATCGCCGACTCGATCGGCGCGACCCCGGCGCAGCTGGCGCTCGCCTGGCTGCTCCAGCGCGATCCCGATCTGGTGACGATCCCCGGCACCCGCGACATCGGCCATCTGGAAGAGAATATGGCCGCCGACCGCTTCACCCTTTCGGCCGAGCAGATGGAGGCGCTGGAGGGGCTGGTGAACCAGCAGACGGTCGCCGGCCCGCGCTACAATGCGACGATGCAGGCGACGGTGACGACCGAGGAATTCGCGTGAGCTGAGCTGGCGGCGAACGCCGGCGTCTATCCTTCTCCCGCTTGCGGGAGAAGGTCGGGATGAGGGTCTTCTTTTTCCTTCTTGATCACAGGCGCCCGTGATGGGCGCGGAAGAGAAGGAAGAAGACCCTCACCCAACCCTCTCCCGCAGGCGGGAGAGGGCTAGAAGACGGAGGTTCAGATCAGAGTCTTGATGAACGCGCGCACCGAGTCCGCGAGTTCGGGCCGCTCCAGCGCCAGCGCGACGTTCGCCTGGATGAAGCCGGCATTGTCGCCGCAATCATGGCGGTCGCCGTCGAAGGTCAGCGCGTGGAAGGGCTGGACGCCGATCAGCTTGGCCATCGCGTCGGTCAGCTGGATCTCGCCGCCGGCGCCGCGCTCGCCCTTCTCCAGCAGCTCGAACACCTCGGGCTGGAGGATGTAGCGGCCGACACAGGCAAGCCGCGACGGGGCGGTGCCCTGCGCCGGCTTCTCGACCATCTGCTTGACCTCGGTCACCGGGCCCTCGATCGCGCCGGGATCGACGATGCCATAGCGATGGGTGTGCTCGGCCGGCACCTCGACCACCGAGATGACGTTGCCGCCCTTCTGCTCATAGGTCTCGACCATCTGCTTCATGCAGGGGTTGCCGGGATTCCACAGCAGCTCGTCGGGCAGCAGCACCGCGAAGGGCTCGTCGCCGACCAGGTCGCGCGCGCAGCCCACCGCATGGCCCAGGCCCAGCATCTGCTGCTGGCGGACGAAGGCGGCCTTCCCCGGGGCAAGCTTGGTCGCCTTGAGGATGTCGAGGAACTGGGTCTTGTTCTTGGCGAGGAGATCGGTCTCGATCTCGAACGCCGCGTCGAAATAATCCTCGATCGAGCCCTTGTTGCGGCCCGTGACGAAGATCATCTGCTCGATCCCCGCCGCGCGCGCCTCATCGACGGCGTACTGGATCAGCGGCCGGTCGACGACGGGCAGCATCTCCTTGGGAACGGCTTTGGTGGCTGGAAGAAAACGGGTGCCGAAACCGGCGACGGGGAAAATGGCCTTGCGAACGGGCTTCATGCGAACTCCCTATTGCAGTCCTTTACATCCACGGCGGAAGCTTATCCGCCGCGATCAGAGCTTCCAGAGGCTGCCTCTCCCGGACGACCGCCCATTCGGTGCCGTTCACCAGCACTTCGGGGGTCAAGGCGCGTGAATTATACGTATTGGCCATGGTGGCACCATAGGCACCCGCGGTCTTGAAGACCACGAGGTCGCCGGGCGCGACCTTATCCATAACCCGCTTCTTGGCAAAGCTATCCCCGCTCTCACAGATGGGGCCCACCACATTGGCCGTCATTTCGGCACCGTCGGGCGAAACGCTGACGATGTCGTGCCACGCATCATAGAGGCTGGGGCGCATCAGGTCGTTCATCGCCGCGTCGACGATCACGAACGGATCGGTCACCCCCGGCTTCACGCGAATCACGCGGCTGAGCAATACGCCGGCATTGCCGACGATCACCCGGCCCGGCTCGAACACCAGCCGCACGTCCCAGCCGCGGGTCACGTCGCGCACCATCTCGCCATAGGCGGCGGGCAGCGGCGGGATCGGCTTGGCCGGGTCATAGGGCACGCCCAGGCCGCCACCGAGATCGGCGGTGACGATATGGTGGCCCTCCGCGCGCAGCGCCACGATCAGCGCGCCGATCTTCTCGAAGGCGGCGCGCGACGGGCCCAGGTCGGTCAGCTGGCTGCCGATGTGGACCGCGACCCCGCGCACGTCGAGGCCCGGCAGCTCGGCGGCGCGGGCATAGGCGGCGATGGCGCGGTCATAGGCGACGCCGAATTTGTCCTCCGAGCCGCCGGTCGAGATCTTGGCATGGGTGTTGGCGCTGACATTGGGGTTGATGCGGAAGGCGACCGGCGCCTTCACCCCCATCTCGACCGCCACCTCCGAGAGCATCTCGGCCTCGGGCTCGGACTCGATGTTGAACTGGAAGATGCCTTCCTTCAGCGCGAGCCGCATCTCCTCCTCGGTCTTGCCGACGCCCGAGAAGACGATGCGATCGGCCGCGATCCCGGCGGCACGCGCGCGCAGCAGTTCGCCGCCCGAGACGACGTCGGCGCCGAGCCCGGCCTTGGCCAGGGTCGCCAGCACCGCGCGATTGGGATTGGCCTTCACCGCGAAGGCGATCAGCGGGCCTTGCGCGCCCGATTCCACCGCGGTCAGCGCTGCCTTGAACACCGCCACATGGCGCTCGATCGTCGCCACCGAATAGACATAGACCGGCGTGCCCACCGCCTCGGCTATGGCGGGCAGCGACACGTCCTCGACATGGAGGATGCCGTCCTTCAGCTCGAAAAAGTCCATGTCGCTCCTTGCGCCGCTCTCTGGTCGCGCCTGCCGCTCTGTAGGGCGATGCGTGGACAGTTCAAAGACTGTCCCGCCCCCAGTTTTTCTTGGTCGTGATGAACCTGTTTCAACCCTCTCCCCTATCGTCGCTCCGGCGAAGGCCAGAGCCGCGGGAGATCTTATGCGCGCCGCTCAGCCCGGCGGGGGCAGGTTGAAGCGGTCGTCGGGTCGCTCCTCGGAGCGGCGGAGCACGTCGTCGCTGCGCTCGGGCCGGCTTTCGACCGGCGGGGTGAGCAGCGCCGGCACGTCGGGCTGGACGGCGGCGGTCGCCGGCTTGGGCGGCAGGCTGTGCCCCTCGGCCGGCTTCAGCGCCTCGCGCTGGCCGCAGGCGGTGAGCGCGAGCAGCGCTGCGGCGGTGAGGAAGAGTTTCGTCTGGCCGACCATATTATCCTCTTCTCCCCGTCGCCCCGGCGGAGGCCGGGGCCGCCACGAATTTCGCGGCACGTTCGCGGCAAGAGCCGGTGGCGGCTCCGGCCTCCGCCGGAGCGACGATGGGGATGGTTGAACTCACCCCTCAATCCCCAACGCCGCCTTGGCCGCCGCCACCCGCAGGCGGACCTGGCTGGGCGCGGTGCCGCCATGGCTGGCGCGGCTCTCGACCGAGGCGTCGACCGAGAGCGAGCCATAGACGCGCTCGTCGATGCGGCTGTCGATCGCGGTCAGCGCGTCGAGCGGCAGGTCGGACAGGCCGATGCCCTCGCTCTCGGCCAGCTTCACCGCGGTGCCGGTGATGTGGTGCGCCTCGCGGAACGGGATGTCGGCGACGCGGACCAGCCAGTCGGCCAGGTCGGTCGCGGTCGAGAAGCCCTGTTCGGCGGCCTGGCGCATGCGCGGGGCGACGAAGGTGACGGTCTCGATCATCCCGGTCATCGCCGCGATCGAAAGGGCGAGCAGGTCGTGCGCCTCGAACACCGGCGGCTTGTCGTCCTGCATGTCCTTCGAATAGGCGAGCGGCAGGCCCTTCATCGTCATGACCAGCGCGGTCATGCAGCCCGCGATCCGCCCCGAATGGCCGCGCACCAGCTCGGCCGCGTCGGGGTTGCGCTTCTGCGGCATGATCGACGAACCGGTCGAATAGGCGTCGGGCAGCTTGACGAAGGCATAGGGCTGGCTCGCCCAGATGATGAACTCCTCGGCCAGCCGCGACAGGTGCAGGCTCGCTTGCGTGGCCGCCATCAGATAGTCGAGCGCGAAGTCGCGGTCGGACACCGAATCGAGGCTGTTGTCGGTCGGCCCGTCGAAGCCCAGCGCCGCCGCCGTCGCGTGGCGGTCGATCGGGAAACCGGTGCCGGCGAGCGCCGCCGCGCCCAGCGGGCAGCGGTTGAGCCGCGCGCGCGCATCGGCGAAGCGGCTGCGATCGCGCGCAATCATCTCATAATAGGCCATCAGATGATGGCCGAGGGTGACGGGCTGGGCGACCTGGAGATGGGTGAAGCCCGGCATCACGCTGGCGACATGCTCGTCGGCGCGGGTGACGAGCGCCACCTGCAGCGCCTGGAGCCCGGCCTCGACCGAATCGATCGCGTCGCGCACCCACAGCTTGAAGTCGGTCGCCACCTGGTCGTTGCGCGAGCGGGCGGTGTGGAGCCGGCCGGCGGGCGCGCCGATCAGCTCGGCCAGCCGGCTTTCGGTGACCATGTGGATGTCCTCGCGGGCGAGGTCCACGGGCACGCCCTGCTCGGCATATTCGGCGGCGACGGTGTCGAGACCCTTCGTAATCTCGGCCGCATCGGCCTCGGTCACGATCTTCTGCGCCGCCAGCATCGCGACATGCGCCTTCGATCCGGCGATGTCCTGTTGCCAAAGCCGCTTGTCGAAGGGGATCGAAGCGTTAATCTCACGCATCACCGCGGCGGGGCCTTCAGCGAAGCGCCCTCCCCACATCTGATTGGAGTTGTTCGTGCGGCCGTTGATCGCCTGTCTCCTCGCTTTGGCGCTGGCCGCCTGCGATAGTAAACCGGCCGCCCCGCCGCAAGGCGGGGTGCCCGCCGAATCGGTGGGCCGGGTCGATATTTCCCAGCGCGGCAAGGAAATGCCCGCGATGCCCTTCCTCGACGCGAAGGGCGGACCCGCTACCCTCACCCAGTTCCGCGGCAAGCCGCTGATGGTGAACCTGTGGGCCACCTGGTGCGCGCCCTGCGTCGCCGAGATGCCCGCACTCGACTCCATGGCGCAGGAGGAGCAGCGCTTCCGCCTGATCACGGTGAGCCAGGATCTGCAGGGCGCCAAGGTCGTCGCCCCCTTCTTCCAGGAAAAGGGTTTCAAGGCGCTCACCCAATATAGCGACAGCCAGAACGTCCTGATGACCGCGCTGGGCACCGAGACCTTGCCGACGACGATCTTCTACGACGCCGGCGGCAAGGAGCTGTGGCGCGTCTATGGCGCGATGGACTGGAAGGGCGCGCCTGCGAAGAAGCTGATCGACGACGCGGTGGGGAGCTGACCGATCGTTGGACCTGCGTCATCCCAGCGAAAGCTGGAATGACGTTGGATGGGTGCAACTGTCTACCGGCCCAAAACCCGTCATGCTGAACTTGTTTCAGCATCCACCCGGAGCCTTGGTCGTGGCTTTCCGGCTCCTGTAGCCGCCGCCCATGCCATCTCCGAGCCTGTCCGGGTGGCCTGGTGGATGCTGAAACAAGTTCAGCATGACGATGTGGCGGAAGGCGCCGCGTGCCGCCCCCCCCCAACGCCCTCAGAACGGCGTATCCCCCTGGAGGGTGATCCGCCGCATCACCCGGCGATGGCCATTATAGTCGTTGATCGGATTATGCTGGGTCGAGCGATTGTCCCAGAAGGCGACCGAGCCCTTGCGCCACTGGAAGCGGCAGGTGAATTCGGGCTCGACCTGGTGGCGGAACAGGAAGTCGAGGATCGGCTGGCTCTCCGCCTCGGTCATCCCCTTGAAGCTCAGGGTGTGGGCGCAGTTGACGAACAGGCCGCGCCGCCCGGTCTCGGGATGGGTGCGGATCGCCGGATGCTCGGCGACATAGGCGCGCTTGGCGCTGCCCGCCGCGGCGATCATCGCCTCGCGGGTCTTCGACACCGCCGGCTTGGTCGACACGTTGATCGCGGTCAGCCCGTCGAGGAAGGCGCGCAGCGGCGCCGACAGCGTCTCATAGGCCAGATACTGGTTCGCCCACATCGTGTCGCCGCCGTGCGGGGGCACCTCCAGCGCGTGGAGGATCGAGCCCATCGGCGGCTGCTCCAGATAGGTCGTGTCCGAATGCCAGAGCCCGCCGAAATTGCTCGTCTCATGCTCCAGCTTCACGATCTCGGTGATCATCGGATAGCCGGCGATGCCGGGCAGCATCGGATATTCGACCGGGGTGCCGAAGGCCGCGGCGAAGCCCATATAGCGCTCGGGGCTGATCACCTGGTCGCGGAAGAAGATGACGAGATGGTCGAGCAGCGCCTGGCGGATCTCGGCGATGGTGCCGGCCTCCAGCGGCCGGCCCAGATCGACCCCGTCGATCTCGGCCCCCAGCGCGCCCGCGATCGGGGTCACCTTGATCCGTTCCCCAGTCATCTGCACCGTCGCCATCCGGGGGCTTCCTCTCGCCGTCGCTTCTGCGTCCTCCATGATATTGTACACTCGTGCGTGTCAATTATGAAGGTGGGAGAAGATCATCGGAGCGGTTCCACCTGCGATGTCACACCACCGTTCGTGCCGAGCGAAGTCGAGGCACGCGTCTGGAAAAAGCCTGCCGTATGACGACGTCCCTCGACTTCGCTCGGGACGAACGGCGATGGGTGGAATGACCCATTTCGCCACCCCCCGCAGCTCCGCCAGCACCACGTCGCGCAACAGCCGCCGCGATTCCGCGGCCTCGTCGGGCAACGCCATCGAGCTGGGGCCGACCATGACGATCCGGTCGAGCCCGAGCGCGATCAGCCCGGCGAGCTTCTCGGTCACCTCCTCGGCCGGGCCGATCGCGGCGAAGCGGCGGACGAAGTCGTCGTCCATCAGCGCGGTGTGGGCGGCGTCGGAGCGGCCGTGGCGGCTGCTGTCGTAATTCGCGCCGACCGCCTGGATCACCTTGGCGTCGGCCTCGGCGATCCGGTCGGTGGGGTGGCCCTTCATCGCCTGGAAACGGGCGTAGACCGCGGTCACCCCCTTCACCAGGTCGCGTCCCACGGCGAGATCGGGATAGGGCGCCACCGGCAGATAGGCGCCGAAGGACAGGCCCTCGGCCGGCAACCCCGCATCCTTGCGCGCCTGCCGGGCATGGGCGATCCCCTGCGCGATCCGCTCCCGGTCGGCGCCCAGGTTGAAGGTGATCCGTTCGGCATGGCGCGCCCCCGTCGCGATCACGCCGGGGCCGGTGGCGGCGACGTCGAGCGGCACCTTGGGCAGGCCCAGCGCCTTCCACCATTCGAGCGCGCTCTCCTTGCCGTCGATCGCCACCCGGTCGCCGCGCAAATAGGTCTGGAGCTGCGCCAGATAGGTTTCGAACTGGCCCAGCGTGGCCGCCGGCATCCCGAATTTCGATACCGCCGAGTCGCCGCGCCCGATTCCCAGCACCGCGCGGCCGCCGGACTCGATCTGGACGCTCGCGATCGCGCAGGCGGTGACCGAGGGATGGCGGGTGACGGGATTGGTCACCCCGACCAGCAATTTGAGCTTGGGTTCGGCATAAGCCGCTACGGCGAGGCCGACATAGGGGTCGGCCGCGATCGACGCGGTGTCGCCCATGCTGATCCCGTCGAAGCCGTCGGCTACCGCCGCATGTGCCAGGGTCGCCGCCCTGCCGGGCACGTTCACGCCCGCCGTCCAGAATTCCATGGCCCCTCTCCTTATGTCCCCGGCGGCATAGTGACATGGCTACCCCCGGGTACAAGCCGAATGGCGCCCGGCGTCGTCCCGATTTGGGCTGTTTTGCAAGGATATCCATGGTTTCGGAGCCGAGACGATGCTCGTGCGTTGGGCGGGCAACGGGATCAATCTCCGCTGGCCTTTTGACGGCGGCTGGGCGATCCCTCGCGCCGCAACAAGGAGTGACCGATCGATGAAGCCGGGTGAGCGTTTCCGCTTCGAGGATGGCAGTTTCCTCGCCATCGTGCTGCTCGTCACCGTCGGTTTCGCCGTGGTCATCGCGCCCTTCTTCGGGGCGATCCTGTGGGGCCTGGTGCTCACCATCATGTTCGAACCGGTCAACCGCTGGCTGCTCGAACGCATGCCCAACCGCCCCAATGGCGCGGCGCTGCTCACCCTGCTGCTGCTGACCCTCAGCGTCATCCTGCCCACCATCTTCCTGGGTCTGGCGATCGCCGACGAGCTGGTGAACGTCTACACCATGCTCCAGACCGGGCAGATCAACCCCGCCGCGCTGTTCGACAAGGCAGTGGCGGCGCTGCCCGATTCGATCGCGCGGCTGCTGCAGGAGCAGGGCTGGACCGATTTCGACGCGGCGCGCGACCGCGCGAGCCACCTGCTCACGGGCAGCGTCGGCGCCCTCGCCGGCCGGGCGCTGTCATGGGGGCAGAGCGCGCTCAACGTCGTGCTGATGCTCGGCGTGATGCTCTACCTCACCTATTTCCTGCTGCGCGACGGCGAGGCGCTGTCGAAGCGGGTGCTGGAAGCGATCCCGATCGACGACACCCAGCGCAACGCGCTCGCGCGCAACTTCGTGGTGGTGATCCGCGCGACGATGAAGGGCAGCCTCGTCGTCGCGATCGTCCAGGGTTTCCTGGGCGGCATCACCTTCACCCTGCTGGGGATCGAGGGCGCACTGCTGTGGGGCACCTTGATGGGCGTGTTCGCGCTGATCCCGGCGATCGGCACCGGCATCGTCTGGCTCCCCGTCGCGCTCTACCTGCTCGCCACCGGCGCGGTGGTGAAGGGGCTGATCCTGATCGGCGTCGGCGGGCTGATCATCGGTTCGGTCGACAACATCCTCCGCCCGGTGCTGGTCGGCCGGGACACGCGCATGCCCGACTATGTGGTGCTGATCTCCACCCTGGGCGGCCTGCAGGTGTTCGGCATCCACGGCCTGATCGTCGGCCCGGTGATCGCGGCGCTGTTCATCAGCGCGTGGAACATCTTCGCGGACAAGCGGGACGCGTAGGAAAGCTCCAAACTTCTTCCGTCACCCCAGCGAAGGCTGGGGTCCATGTCTGTCATCACCCGAGATGGCATCTGAGAAGGGTACAGACATGGATGCCAGCCTTCGCTGGCATGACGGGGAAAAAGTGATGCGCCCGATTCAAACCATCTCGAATTCGATCGGCAGGCTCTCCAACCCCCATATCCCCAGATAAGGACGGTACCGCACTTCGCCGGTCAACCGGGGCTTCTTCACCCGCCGGGCGATCAGGTGGATGGCCTCGGCGATCTGGGTGCGGGCGAGGTGCTGGCCCAGGCAGATATGCGCGCCGCGGCCGAAGGCGATGTGGCGATGGCCGGCGCCGCGTTCCGGCAGATACTCGCCCGCATCGTCGAAGAAGGCCGGATCGCGGCAGGCCAGCGACAGGCCGAAGATCATCACCGTGCCCTCGGGGAAATGGACGCCGTCATGGTCGAACGGCTCGACGACGGTGCGGAACGGGCTGATCACGCTCGAATAGCGCAGCCGCTCGTCGACCGCGCGGTAGCAATAGGGCAGGTCCTCGGCGCAACGCTCCCACAGCGCGGGATGGTCGATCATCGTCTGCAGGGTGAAGCCCAGCATGTTCTTCGACGTGTCATAGCCCGCCGGAAACAGCACCATCAGCAGGAAGCGCAGCTCGATATCGTCGATCTTGCCGTCG
This sequence comes from uncultured Sphingomonadaceae bacterium, assembly GCA_963540925.1. Lineage (GTDB taxonomy): Bacteria > Pseudomonadota > Alphaproteobacteria > Sphingomonadales > Sphingomonadaceae > Rhizorhabdus. The sequence continues at coordinate 7,486 of CAUTRN010000034.1, read as the reverse complement.
TGCTGCGCGGCGATCAGCGAGTCGAGCAACAGCCCCGCCGCGCGGTCGATCCCCTCGGCCTCGCGCACGCGGATCAGCCGGTCGCAATAGTCCCAGAGGACGTCATAGCCCGCGATCAGCTCGTCGCGGATGCCCAGGTCAAGGCTGAACACGCGCGACTGGGTCTCCAGCGCATCGCGGATCATCGGGATGTCGTCCTTCGAGGTGCCGAGCAGTCCGCACATCACCGCGATCGGGAAATAGGAGGCGAATTCGGTGAAGTCGAAGCCGCCCTTCGGCACCCACTCGTCGAGCAGCCCATCGACCACCTCGCGCATCAGCGCGATGTTGCGGTTGATGTTGCGCGGGGTGAAGGCGTCGCCCACGCTCGCCCGGATGCGGACATGCTTGGGCCCCGACAGCGCCAGGATCATCTCGCGCATATAGCGCGCCCAGGGGGTGCCGTCGGCCTGGTAGAACTGGACCGCGCCCTCATGGTTGGGGGCGAGCTGGCGGTCCATGATCACCATGTCGCGGATCGCCTGATAGCCATGGACATAATAGCCGAAGTCGCTGGCGGCGAGCCACGGATGCTCGGCCCGCGCAGCCGCGATGAAGGGGGCGGGATCGGCCTCGAACGCGGGGTCGGCGAGCGGCAGGTGCGGCAGGCGCAGCGCGGCGACGTCGGGCATGGCGGCTTCTCTCTCCTCGCGCCGAGTCTGGCTCGGTGGTGCGGGAGGCTATGCCGGGGGGCGGGTGCCCGCTTGATTTTACGTCGCTCGGGAGGGGGCGAAGCGGCAACCCGGATCCTCCCTATCGCGTAGCGATGGGGAGGATCTATAAGGCTGGCTTCAGCTATGCCCTGCCACGGCATGGGGCACATAGGGCGCCTCCAGCCGCTCCACCTCTTCCGGGGTGAGCACCAGGTCGAGCGCGGCGAGCGCGTCGGTGAGGTGCTGTTCCTTCGTCGCGCCGACGATCGGCGCAGTGATGCCGGGCTTGCCGAGCAGCCAGGCGAGCGCCACCTCGGCGCGGCCGACGCTGCGCTCGCGGGCGATCTGCCCCACCGCGTCGACGACATGGCGGTCCTGCTCGGCGGTGCGGGCGTACATGCTCATCCCGAACGGGTCCTGCTCGGAGCGGTTGGTCTTCTCGTCCCAGGCGCGGGTGAGCTTGCCGCGCGCGAGCGGCGACCAGGGGATGATGCCCACGCCCTGGTCCTGGCAGAGCGGGATCATCTCGCGCTCCTCCTCGCGGTAGAGCAGGTTCACCTGATTCTGCATCGAGATGAAGCGGGCCCAGCCCTCGCGCTGCTGGATGGCGAGCGCCTTCATAAACTGCCAGGCGTGCATCGACGAGGCGCCGATATAGCGGACCTTGCCCGCGCGGACCATCGAGTCGAGCGTTTCCAGCGTCTCCTCGATCGGGGTCGCATAGTCCCAGCGGTGGATCTGGTAGAGGTCGACATAGTCGGTGCCGAGCCGGCGCAGGCTGTCGTCGAGCGCCTGGATCAGCGCCTTGCGGCTGAGCCCGCTCTGGTTGGGGCCGTCGCCCCACTGGAAATAGCCCTTGGTGGCGAGCACGATCTCGTCGCGCTTCGCCAGTTCCTTCAGCGCGCGACCGGTGATCTCCTCGGAGGTGCCGCCCGAATAGGCGTTGGCGGTGTCGAAGAAGTTGATCCCGGCCTCGATCGCCTGGACGAAGAAGGGGCGGCTGGCGGCCTCGTCGAGCGACCATTTCTGCAGACCCTGCTCGGGCGTGCCGAAGCTCATGCAGCCCAGGCAGATCCGCGAGACGCGCAGGCCGGTGTGGCCGAGGTTCACATAGTCCATGGCGACCTCTCCTCTTCTTCTTGTCTCCTCTCAATTCCTCCCCGTTTCCGGGGAGGAACCAAGCGCATCACTATAGGCCGATCAGCCCAGGCTGTGGAGCGCGCAGAGCTTGTTGCCCGACGGATCGCGCAGATAGGCGAGGTAGAGGTTGCTGCCGGCGCGCTCGCCCGGCGCGTCCTCGACGGCGGTGCCGCCGGCGGAGAGGCCGGCCTCATGCCAGGCGTGGACCTTTTCCTTGCTGTCGCAGGCGAAGCCGATCGTGCCGCCATTGGCGCCGCTGGCCGATTCGCCGTTGATCGGGGTGGTGATCGCGAAATTGCCGGTGGGGGTCATCCAGAAGACGCGGCCCTTGCCGTCGGCATAGCCGGGGTTGGCGCCGAGCGTGCCGAGCAGCGCGTCGTAGAATTTCTTCGAAGCCTCGAGGTCGGTCGCGCCGACCATGATGTGGCTGAACATCGTGTTGTCTCCTCATCCTGCGGCGGTCCCGGGACGGCCGCCGACGGGTTGATTGCATGGCCGTTGCGACCTGTCGATGACGGCGGAGCGAGAACCCCATAGCAATGCGTTATGGGGTAAAAGTGCTGATCCACTGGGGGCAGTCAGCCTTCCCTGATCTCCGGTACATGAAAGGGCGGGGTGAGCGCCTCGCGCTGGCGCTGCCGGCGCCGACGCCACAACCACCACAGCAGCAGGCAGATGCCGGGAATCGGCAGCGCGATCAGGATTTCGGTCTTGTAGGGTGCCGCGGCGGCGAGGAGGCGGCGCACGGTAGGGCCGAACAGATAGCCAAGGCCAGTGAACACCCCCGCCCAGAGCAATGCCGCGAAGACGTTGAGCAGCGCGAAGCGGCGCCACGGGATCGTCGACAGGCCGATCGCGACCGGGCTGGCGACCCTGAGCCCATAGAGGAAGCGATAGGCGAAGATGAAGCCGGTCGGGTAGCGCTCGATGAACCCCACCGCGACCGCGAACACCTTCTTCTGGCGCAGATGGACGACGAAGGGGCGGTTGCGGCTGCGGCGGCCGATCTGGAAGAAGATCTGGTCGGCCACCACCGCGCCGAAGGCGGTGGCCAGGAAGGCGGCCCAGAGCGGGAACAGCCCGTGATTCGCCATCACCCCGCCGGCAATCGCCGCGGTCTCGCCCTCGAAACCCGCGCCCAGCGCCACCGCCCAGGGCCCGATCGCCTGCACCAGCTGCCCGATCTCCATGCCGAAACCCCGTGCAGCCGCGCCGATCGCGCCTCGATCGCACGGAGCATAGCGGGCTCTTTCGGTGCCGTCCCGAGCCATATGACACGGTCTCGCGGTTGCCCGCGCGGCCCTCGGCCATTACATCGGCGACATCATCCCCCCAGAGGCCGACCATGATCATCGACATCATTCAATATCTGCTGGGTATCCTGACCTGGATCATCATCATCCAGGCGATCATGTCCTGGCTGGTCGCCTTCAACGTGATCAACACCTATAACGACTTCGTCCGCCAGTTCCTCTACGCGCTCGACAAGATCACCGAGCCGATCTACCGGCCGATCCGCCGGATCATGCCCGATTTCGGCGCGCTCGACCTGTCGCCGCTGGTGGTGATCATCCTCATCCAGATCATCGATCACGTCCTGGAAGGCGTGCAGAGCGGCCAGTCCATCCTCTGAGCGACGGTTCCGCAAGCGCCTGGCGCGAGACCGCCGACGGCCTCGAGCTTGCGGTGCGCGCCAGCCCGAAGGCGGGGCGCGATTCGATCGAGGGCGTGGTGGCCGGCGACGACGGCCGCGTCTGGCTGGCGGTGCGGCTGACCGCGCCGCCCGCCGACGGCGCCGCCAATGACGCGCTCGTCCGGCTGCTCGCCAAGGCGCTGGGCGTGGCGAAGCGAGACGTGACGCTGGCCAGCGGCGCCACATCGCGGCTAAAGAGGCTGCAGATTTCGGGCGACCCGGCCAGGCTGGCGGGCGCCCTCGATACCATCATCAAGACCAAAGGGACCTGAGCGGGCATGAGCGCGGACATCATCGACGGCAAGGCTTTCGCGGCGGATCTGCGGGGGCGGGTGGCGGCGCTGGTGCCGGGCTTCCGCGTCGCATCGGGCCGCGCGCCGGGGCTGGCGGTGGTGCTGGTCGGCGAGGATCCGGCGAGCCAGGTCTATGTCCGCTCCAAGCACAAGGCGACCGTCGAGGCGGGGATGGAGAGCTTCGAGCACCGCCTGCCCGCCGATGCCAGCCAGCAGGAGCTGCTCGACATGGTCGAACGACTCAACGCCGACGAGACCGTCGACGGCATCCTCGTCCAGCTACCGCTGCCCGGCCATATCGACGAGAATCTGGTGATCGCGACGATCGATCCCGACAAGGATGTCGACGGCTTCCACGTCGTCAACGCCGGCCGCCTCGCCGTCGGCCTGCCCGGCTATGTGCCCTGCACCCCGCTCGGCTGCCTGATGCTGCTGAAGGACAAGCTGGGCCCGCTCTCCGGGCTCAGCGCGGTGGTGATCGGCCGCTCGAACATCGTCGGCAAGCCGATGGCGCAGCTGCTGCTCGCCGAAAGCTGCACCGTCACCATCGCGCATAGCCGCACCAAGGACCTGCCCGAGGTCGTCCGCCGCGCCGATATCGTCGTCGCCGCGGTCGGCCGGCCCGAAATGGTGAAGGCCGACTGGATCAAGCCCGGCGCCACCGTGATCGACGTGGGCATCAACCGGGTGCCGGGCGCCGAGCCGGGCAAGACCAAGCTGGTCGGCGACGTCGCCTTCGCCGAAGCCGCCGAGGTGGCGGGCGCGATCACCCCGGTGCCGGGCGGGGTAGGCCCGATGACGATCGCGGTGCTGCTGCGCAACACGCTGGTCGCCGCGCATCGCCGCGCCGGCATCGCGCTGTCGGACGACACGATCTGATCGCGCTGTTCCTCTCGGCCTTCGTCACCCTGTTCGTGGTGATCGATCCCCCGGGCTGCGCGCCGATCTTCGCCAGCCTCACCCGCGACGCGCCCAATATCCAGCGCCGCGCGATGGCGATCCGCTCGACAATGATCGCGGCCGGCGTGCTGTTCGTCTTCGCGCTGGTGGGCGAGAAGCTGCTCTCCACCCTGGGGATCAGCCTCGACGCCTTCCGCATCGCCGGCGGCGTGATGCTGTTCCTGATCGCGCTGGAGATGGTGTTCGAGAAGCGCACCGAGCGGCGCGAGGGCCGCGCCGACGAGATCAGCCGCAAGGCCGCCGAGGAACAGCGCCCGATCGAGGATATCTCGGTCTTCCCGATGGGCATTCCGATGATCGCGGGGCCCGGCTCGATCGCGACGGTGATGCTGCTCGTCTCGCGCAGCAACGGGATCGAGCAGACGCTGACGGTGCTCGTCGCGCTGGCGAGCGTGCTCGCCCTCACCGCGATCGCGCTGCTCGCGGCGGGGCCGCTGATGACCATCCTCGGCCCCAAGCTGGAGGCGATGATCACCCGCATCCTGGGCGTGTTGCTGGCCGCGCTGGCGGTGCAGTTCGTGATCGACGGAATCACCAAGGCCTTCGCGATCGGCTGAGCCCGAAGGGCCGGCGAAAAATACCGCGTGGAATAAGCGCGATGTGACACGCGTATAGCCATCAATCCCCGACAAAGGCACGGAAGGACCGATGGTGGCCCATGTCCTGCTGGTGGGCGACGAGACGGCGCTGCCCGCGCTGCTCGGCGCCGCCGGCTATCGCGTAACTGTCGCCGGCGATGCGGATGCCGCGCTTGGCCGGGTCCGCGAGACCGCGCCAGACATATTGCTGCTCGATGGAGCTTTGCCCGATCTCGACGCGCGCGAGCTCGTCCATGCGCTGCGGCTGGAGAGCGATGCGCCGCTGATCATCCTGTCGCCCCCCGGTCGCGAGGCCGAGACGATGGCCGCGCTCGAGGAAGGGGCCGACGACTATGTCGACGCCCCGGTCGAGGGCCGCGCGCTGCTCACCCGCATCCGCGTCGCCGAGCGCCGCCGCGCGCGAATCGACAGCCGGCCCGCGCATTTCGCGAGCGGGGCGCTCGCGATCGATTTCGCCGGTCGCCGGGTCACCGTCGGCGGGCGGGCGGTGCGGCTGTCGCCCAAGGAATATGCGCTGCTCAGCCTGTTGGCCCGCCATCCGGGCCAGGTGGTCAGCCATCGCCGGCTCCTCACCGCGGGCTGGGGCGCGGCGGCCAGGGACAGCCAATATCTGCGCGTCTATGTCGGCCTGCTGCGCCAGAAGATCGAGGAGGACCCTTCCGATCCGCGGCTGATCCTCACCGAACCGGGCATCGGCTACCGCCTCGCTGCCGATTGAAATCAGGGCTCGATGAGCGCCAGATTTGCCAACATGATCCGAATATGATTAAAGTAATAATGCGGAATCGATCTCTTACGAGACGATATACGGGGAACATTTCCTTTTATTCCGCTCACCCTAAAATGGTGATTTCTTTATATAATTTATATGCATGGCTTCCAACGAGGAATCAAATCTATCTGCCCTCCATTGTTCGTGCACGGCAGGCCAGTCTGCCCATGGAGGAGTGATCTTAGATGAGTGTTTTCTTGTTCGAAACGATGACGGCGGAACAGGCTGCCAATTTCAACGGCGGCGTCGATCTGCTCATCTTCTCCAACCCGAACACCACCGCCTATAACCTCGTCGTGTCCAACTCGGGTGGCCTGGACCTGGTGACCCTGACCGGCGTCGACGGCGTGGCCCGCACCTTCGCCGCCTCGCAGCTCAACACCGCTTCGGAAGCCGGCCGGCTGACCTTCTCGGACGGTTCGGAAGCGACCGTGGTGATCGGCAGCTCGGGCGCCGATTCGCTCGCCTTCGGCGGTGGCGTCGATGCCGACACCAAGGGCGTGTTCTACGGCTTCGGCGGCAACGACTCGATCGTCACCAATGACGGCCCCAGCGTCGTCTTCGGCGGCGCCGGCGGCGACACCATCGTCGGCGGCGACGGCAACGACCATCTCTATGGCTATGGCCTGACCGGCGACCCGTCGACCGACGGCAATGACAGCATCGATGGCGGCGACGGCAACGACTATATCCAGGGCAATGCCGGCAACGACACGCTCGCGGGTGGCAACGGCAACGACCGCATCCAGGGCGGCGCCGGCAACGACGTCATCTCGGGCGGCAACGGCAACGACCAGATCAACGGCAACAAGGGCAACGACACCATCTCGGGTGGCGACGGCAACGACATCATCCGCGGCGGTCAGGACAATGACAGCATCAGCGGCGATGCCGGCAACGACATCCTGTACGGCGACCAGGGCAACGACACCATCTCGGGTGGCGCTGGCATCGACGTGATGACCGGTGGCGACGGCGCCGACGTGTTCGTGTTCAGCGCGGGTGATGCCGCCTTCACCACCACCGGCACCTTCGCCTATTTCGCCGACCAGATCACCGACTTCACCGTCGGCACCGACAAGATCGATCTCGGCGGCTCGATCGGCGGCACCGCCGACGACGTGATCCACGCCCAGGTCGGCGCCAGCTTCACCACGATCTCGGCGGCGCTCACCTATGCGCAGCAGCTGATCGACAACGCCGCCTCGGTCAACGCGCTCGCCGCGATCCAGATCGGGTCGGACACCTATCTGTTCTACGACGACAATGGCGCGACCGGCGGCAACATCATCAACGCGATGATCAAGCTCGACGGCGTCACCGCCGCCGACTTCACC
>CAUTRN010000033.1:0-74008 GCA_963540925.1 uncultured Sphingomonadaceae bacterium | reverse complement strand
GGGTGCGCGCCTGCTTGGGGATGTCGGTGGCCGGATAGTGGAGGCCCATGAAGGATTCGCGCTTCGACGCGACCGCCTCCGCGACCACCTCGCCCGCGCCGTCCTGATCGAAGCGGTAGAGCATCACCCGGTCGAAGCCGGTGATCGCCCGGATCTGGCGCACCGCGCTCAGCCGGAAATTCTGCATCGACGCGGCCTGGCTCTGGCGCATCAGCATCGAACGGACGGTGATGCCGATATCCTCATGCCCGGCCGGGCCGCTCGGCTCGCCCTCGATGATGATCAGCTTCTGGCAGAAGTGGATCGCGATATCATAGTCGGGCAGATCGGGCTTGAGCTTGATCCGCAGCAGCCGCTCGACCGAATCCTCGCCCTGCAGATAGGCGATACGGTTGCGGATGTCGTGGACGGCCTGTTCCGACAGTACCTTGTCGAGCGGCTCGCCCAGCGCCTCTTCCCAGCCGATGCCGACATGGGCGGCAAGATTCTCGGAGGCGCGGCTGACCAGCCAGTCAGCGGAAACGGCGATCAGGAAACCGAAATTCTGGATCGCGCCCAACAGGTGGATGGGCTCGCGGTCGCAAATCGTAAGGTCGGCTTGTTCGGACGGATTGAAGGCCAAGGGATCAGTCTACCTCAACGGCGGCGGGCTCGGTTACACGCCAGCTATTCTCGAAAAGTCCAAAGACGAACCGTGCGTCATCGACCAGTTGGTCAGACCTATCATGCTCGCCGGAATCGATCTGTAGCTTTGTCGACAGTTGTTTCCAGGCCGATATGTTGGCGGATTCCCTAAGGTAGGCGGAAGCGCGTTCGGCCAGCTCCGGCGATTTTTCCAGCAGCGTCCGGTGCAGCAGGATCGATCCCAACCGCGAGCCTTCGAGGACGTAGCGATGCCCGAGCGATGCACTGTCCGGCAGCGGCGTGCCGGCGATCGGCTGCGGCGTCGGCAGGCCCAGTTCGGCCAGATCGCGCCGCAGCGCATCGGCGCGGGCGAGCGAACCGGGATCGAGGATCGGGCGCAACGTTTCCCAGGCGGTCGACTGCGCGCTCAGAAAGGCGCCATAGCCCTCTTCAGTGCCGAAATCGCAAGCGCCGAACAGCGAGTCGACTCGGTCGTGCGCGGTGGCCGTTTCACGGCGCAGCCGGTCCCGTAGCGAAATATGCGTCTCGTCAGCCAAAAGGCGTCCCCCACCGGATATATGCTCAAACCCTATGGCACGAAACGAGCGAAAGCGCGTTAGGCTCCCTGTAAATGTTACGGAGCCAGAATCAGCATGGGCCGGCGGGGCCAGGGCGGGCGATGACGAGCGAACTCTTCCAGCCGGGGTCGAATTGCTGGCGGATCGAACAGGCTTCGCGCTTCGGCGTGATCGTCGACGCGGCCGATTATTTCCGGGTCGCGCGCGACGCGATGATGGCGGCGGAAAAGCAGATATTGCTGGTCGGCTGGGACGTCGATCCGCGCATCCTGCTCGATCCCGACTGCGACGACGGGGATAACCCCAACAGCCTCGCCCGCTTCATCCCCTGGCTGGCGCGGCGGCGGCCCGACCTGCGCATTCATGTGCTGATCTGGAATGTCGGCTTCCTGAAGATGCTGACCCGTGGCCGGGCGATCTGGAGCCTGGCGGGGTGGAAGCTCGCTCCCCGGGTCGACGTCCGCTTCGACAGCAGCCACCCGATCGGCGCGACCCAGCATCAGAAGATCTTGGTGGTCGACGATTGCCTGGCGCTGTGTGGCGGCATCGACATGACCTCGGATCGCTGGGACACTCCCGAGCATATCGACCATGACCCGCGCCGCCGGCTGCCCGGCGGCAAGCCCTATATGCCGTGGCACGACACCGCCGGGATCATCGAGGGCCCCGCCGCCACCGCGCTGGGCGATCTGGCGCGCGAACGCTGGCGGCTGGCGACGAACGAGGTACTGCCCGCGCCGATCTGCCGGCAGGATATGTGGCCGCCCTCGGTCGAACCGGTGGCCCGCGACCGCCCCGTCGCGATCGCCCGCACCCTGCCCAAGACCGACGGCCATGACGAGGAACGCGAGGTCGAACGGCTGTTCGCCGACATGATCGCCTCGGCCAAGCGCTTCATCTATGCCGACAACCAATATTTCGCTTCGCGCCACGTGGCCGAGGCGATCGCCCGGCGACTGCAGGAACGCCATGGCCCCGAGATCGTGATCGTCAACCCGATCAGCGCCGATGGCTGGGTGCAGGAAGCCGCGATGGGCAGCGCGCGCGCCGCGCTGTTCGACGCGCTGGTCCAGATCGACCATCATGACCGTTTCCAGATCTACACCCCCGTCACCGGCGGCCAGCACCCGATCTACGTCCATTCCAAGCTGATGATCGTCGACGACCGTATCCTGCGGGTCGGCTCGGCCAATTTCAACAACCGCTCGATGGGCCTCGACAGCGAATGCGACGTGGCGATCGAGGCCGCCGGAGCGGAAGGGCCCGATCCCGCGATCCAGGCGCTGCGCGAACGGCTGATGGCCGAGCATCTCGGCACCGATCCGGCGAAAGTGCGCGCGACGATCGAGCAGACCGGATCGCTGATCGGCGCGATCGAGATATTGCGCGGGCCCGGCAAGACGCTGATCCCGTTCGATCCGGGCGAATGGAGCGACACCAGCCTGGCGATCGGCGCGAGCGAACTGCTCGATCCGGAATCGGTCGACGAGCGCTTCGAGCCGGTCTCGAACCGCGGCCTGTTCCGCGGCTTCCTGCGCCGCGGCACCCGCGAGATGGTCGAGAAGATCCGGGCGCGGCGGCATCGGCGGCGCGGCATCTGGAAGCGGCGCTTCCGCAAGATGTGGGACACGGCGCGCGGCGCGCCCGATTGACGACATCGGGGCGCCCGGCCACTGTGCCGCCTTCAACGATGTAAGGATCGCCCATGCGCCGTGCCGGCCCCCTCTTCCTCTCCCTGATGGCCGGTGTGGCGCTGCTCGCCCAGCCCGTCGCAGCGGCCGGCCCGGCGCCGGTGCCGCAGGCGCGCCATGACGAGACCCTGGCGATCTGGAAGAAGATGGTGTCGATCCCCAGCGTCCATGGCCGGGGCCAGATGCGGGTGATGGCCGATTATGTCGCCGATCTGCTGCGCAAGGCCGGTTTCCCGGCCGAGGATATCGTGATCGAGGGCGAAGGCGACGACATCAGCCTGGCCGCCCGCTATCGCGGCACCGACAAGGCGAAGAAGGCGCTGCTCCTCTCCGGCCATATGGACGTGGTCGAGGCCAAGCCCGAGGACTGGACCCGCGATCCCTTCACCCCGGTCGAGGAGAATGGCTATCTGTTCGGGCGCGGCGCGCTCGACATGAAGTTCGGCGATGCGATGCTCGTCTCCACCCTGGTCCAGCTCAAGGCCGAGGGCTACAAGCCGAAGCGCGATATCCTGCTCCTGCTCTCGGGCGACGAGGAGACGGCGATGCTGACCACCCAGCGGCTGGCGAAAAAATATGCCGCCGAGGGCGAGTTGCTGCTCAACGCCGATGCCGGAGGCGGGCTGCTCGACGACAAGGGCCAGCCGGTGGCCTATTATGTCCAGGGCGGCGAGAAGACCTATGCCGATTATGAGATCGCGGTCACCGATCCGGGCGGCCATTCCAGCCGGCCCGGTGCGACCAACGCGATCTACAGCCTGGCGCGCGCGATCGACCGGATCGCCGCCTATCGGTTCCCCGCCCAGCTCAACGAGCTGACCCGCGCCTATTGGACCGCGACCGCCAAGCAGGTCGGGGGCGAAACCGGCGCCGCGATGCTGCGCTTCGTGGCCGATCCCACCGACGCCAAGGCACTCGCCACCCTGCGCGCGATGCCCGAATATGTCGGCGCCACCGGCACCACCTGCGTGGCGACGATGCTCAGCGGCGGCCATGCCCGCAACGCCCTGCCCCAGCGCGCGGCCGTGGGGGTGAACTGCCGCATCTTCCCCGGCGTCTCGATCGAGAGCGTCCGCGCCAAGCTGGCCGAGCTGGTCGCCGATCCGAAGGTGACCGTCACCACCCTGGACGCCCCCCTCGCGAGCGACGCCTCCCCGCTTCGCCCCGACCTGATGAAGGCGGTGCGCAAAGCGGTCGACCTCAGCTATCCGGGCCTGACGATCGTGCCGCAAATGTCGGCGGGCGCCACCGACAGCTTCTATTTCCGCGCGCTGGGCGTGCCGAGCTACGGCGTGGGCGGGATGTTCATGAAGCCCGACGATGATTTCAGCCACGGCCTGAACGAACGCGCGCCGATCGCGAGCATCGATCCGGCACTACGGCTGACGAAGAGCCTGATCGTCGACATGTCGAAATAGGGGCGGTCAACCAACCCTGTTCCTATTCGTCATGCCAGCGAAGGCTGGCATCTCGGGAGATGAAGTGAGCGCACCTCTCCTGAGATCCCAGCCTTCGCTGGGATGACGAAAATACCTCAGAGATTCACCGCCGAAGCGGCTCAGCCCAGCCGGACCTCGAGGAAGCTCGGCACCGGGCCGTTCCAGCCGCCATCGTCGGGACCATCGTCGATATCGCGACGGCGGTCGTCGCGGCGCGGACGGCGATCGTCGCGGTCGCGGCGGCCTTCGGGCCGGGGATTTTCCGGCCGGGGGCTTTCGGAGCGGGGATTTTCCGCCCGGGGACTTTCCGACCGCGCGTCGCGCGGACGTTCGGCCTTCTGCTCGCGGCGCTCGCCGCCTTCGCGGCTGCCACGATCGCGCTCGCCCCGATCACGCTCACCACGACCACGGCCCCGTTCGCGACGCGGCTCCTCGGCAGCGGCGGGCTCGGCTTCGACCTCGCCACCGGCCTTGGCGCGGCGGGGAATCTTGAAGCTGGTGAGCTTCTCGATCGCCTCGATCGCCTCGGCATCCTCCGGGGTCACCAGGGTGATCGCGGTGCCGGTGGCGCCGCCACGGCCGGTGCGGCCGATGCGGTGGACATAATCGTCGGGGTGCCAGGGCACGTCGAAGTTGAAGACGTGACTGACGCCCTTGATGTCGAGGCCACGTGCGGCGACGTCGGACGCGACGAGGATGTTGATGTCGCCCGCCTTGAAGCGGTCGAGCTCGCGCAGGCGCTCGGGCTGTTCCATGTCGCCATGGATCTGCCCCGCCTTGAAGCCGTGACGACCCAGGCTCTGGGCCAGGTCGCGCACCGTGGTCTTGCGGTTCGAGAAGATGATCGCGGTGGTCACATTCTCGCTGCGCAGCAGGTCGCGCAGGGTCTCGCGCTTGGCGCGGCTCGAGGTCGGCGCCAGCGACTGCTCGATCGCCAGATTGGTGCTGGCGGGACGCGACACTTCGATCTGCTTGGGGTTCGACAGGAATTTGTCGGCCAGCTTCTTGATCGGCGCCGGCATCGTCGCGGAGAACAGCAGCGTCTGCCGCTGGGCGGGCAGCTTGGTGCAGATCTCCTCGATGTCGGGGATGAACCCCATGTCGAGCATGCGATCGGCTTCGTCGATGACGAGCAGGCTGCAGCCGGTGAGCAGGATCTTGCCGCGGCCGAACAGGTCCATCAGCCGGCCCGGCGTGGCGATCAGCACGTCGACGCCCTTTTCGAGCGCGGCGACCTGTTCACCCATGTTCACGCCACCGATCAGGAGAGCCATGGTAAGCTTATGATGTTTACCATATTTCTCGAAGTTCTCGGCCACCTGGGCGGCGAGCTCGCGGGTCGGCTCCAGGATCAGCGAGCGCGGCATGCGCGCGCGGCTACGGCCATGGGCGAGGATGTCGATCATCGGCAGCACGAAGCTGGCGGTCTTGCCCGTGCCCGTCTGGGCGATGCCGATGATGTCCTTCATCATCAGCACGGGCGGGATCGCCTGCGCCTGGATCGGCGTCGGTTCGGTGTAACCCGACTCCTCAATAGCGCGGAGAAGTTCGTCGGAAAGGCCGAGATCGGCAAAGGACATGCATCTATCCGGAAAAAAGAAAGCGGAACCATCGCCACTTTCGAGCGCGCGGATGGTCTCACAGCCGAGATTTGTCAAGGAATTTGCTGGCGAAACGGGCTCAGTCGTCGACGGTCAGCTTCCTAAAACGCCGGATTTCGCATTGTCCGCCCGATCGGGTGCGGATCACGTCGCGCTCGGCGCAGATGCGGCCGTCGTCGGTGGGCAGGATATAGAAGCCCGAATAATAGTCGAGCGCGGGGCAGTTGGACGAGAATTGGGCGCGCATCCGCTGGCCGCCCTTGAGCACCAGGTCGATCGCATCCTCGGCCACCACCGCGGCGCCGGCGATCGACGCCATCGCCACGCATTTCGGGCCCTTGCTGGTCTTCCACTTGATCGGCTTGGCAGGCTTGGTCGCCTTGCGCGGCATCTTGATGATCAGCGATTGCTCGATCGTCACCTGGGCGACCTCGGCCGCCTGCTGCCCCGCCCGCGCGAACGCAGGCCAGCACAAAGCGACCGCCAGCACCGCCGGCGCGCCAACACCCGGCCATTTCACCAGACGGCCCGAAATCACAATCGAACGTCCACCCTCTTCGAAGCCCGGACCGTACCGTCACCATCCATAGCCGGATAGCTGTAGCGCGCAACTGCTTGAACAACGGATGAACTGCACGGCAGCGGACAGGCTGGAAAATCGCACGGAGCCTGCTTTATGTTCCGCGCATGACCCGGCTCTCCTTTCCCGACCAGGCTTTGCTCGACCGGCTGGCCACGCTGCTCGGCCCGCAGGGCTTCATTACCGACCGCGATCTGATCGCCCCCTGGCTCACCGACTGGCGCGAACGCTATCATGGCGAGAGCGTCGCCCTGCTCGCCCCGTCGAGCACCGAGCAGGTGGCCGAGATCGTCCGCCTTGCCGCCGAGGCGCGGGTGGCGATCGTGCCCCAGGGCGGCAACACCGGCACCGTCGCGGGCGCCACGCCGCCGGCCGACGGCTCGGCCCTGTTGCTGTCGCTGCGCCGGATGAACAAGGTCCGCTCGATCTCGGCCGAGGACAATGCGGTGATCGCCGAGGCCGGGGTGATCCTGTCCGACCTGCACGACGCCGCCATCGCGATCGGCCGGCGCTTCCCGCTGTCACTGGCCGCCAAGGGATCGGCGACGGTGGGCGGGCTCGTGTCCACCAATGCCGGCGGCACCCAGGTGCTGCGCTTCGGCCCGATGCGCGCGCTGGTGCTGGGGATCGAGGCGGTGCTGCCCGACGGATCGCGCTTCGACGGGCTCGCTACCCTGCGCAAGGACAATCGCGGCTATGATCTGCGCCAGCTGCTGACCGGCGCCGAGGGCACGCTCGGCATCGTCACCGCCGCGGCGCTGCGCCTCGTCCCTGCCGCCGCCTCGCGCGCGGTGGCCTGGGTCGGCGTCGCCCGGCCCGCCGACGCGCTGGCGCTGCTGCGCCGGCTGGAAGAGCGCACCGGCGAGGCGGTGGAGAGTTTCGAGCTTGTCCCCGACAATGCGCTGGCGATGGTGCTGGGCAGCATCCCCGGCACCCGCCCGCCGCTGGGCCAGTCCTGCCCCTGGAACGTGCTGATCGAGGCGGTGGGCACCCATGGCGGCCCCGATCCGGTGGGCATGCTGGAGGAAGGGCTGGCCGCCGCGATCGAGGACGGGCTGGTGATCGACGCCACCATCGCTTCCAGCGAGGCGCAGGCCGAGGCGCTATGGGCGCTGCGCGAATCGATCTCGGAGGCCGAAAAGCTCGATGGCCCCTCGCTGAAGCACGACATATCGGTGCCCGTCTCCGAAATGCCCGCCTTCCTGGAGCGCGAGCGCGTGCGCGTGGAGAATAGTTTCCCCGGATCGCGGATCATCGCTTTCGGCCATCTCGGCGACGGCAATATCCATTTCAACCTGCTGCCCCCCGAGCGCGCCGAGCGATCGGCCTGGATCGGCGAACATGGCGCCGCCGCCACCGCGCTGGTCCATGATCTGGTCGCGCGGGTCGGCGGATCGCTGTCGGCCGAACATGGCATCGGCCAGGCCAAGCTCGCCGAGTTCGAGCGGCTGACCGATCCGGCCCGGCTGGCGGCACTGCGCGCGATCAAGCATGCGCTCGATCCGCTGGGCATCATGAACCCCGGAAAGCTGGTCCCCCTTGCGTCCGGCGGCGAGGGTCAATAGACCCGCGCACCGGTTCGGGGCTCCATAGCCCCAGTCAAAAACCCGATTCCCTTCAGGAGATTTTCGATGGCGAGCGCCCCCGGCAACGCCCTGCCGCTTTTCTACAACGACCTGCAGCCGCTCTCGAGCCAGCTTCACGCCAATTGGAAGGCCAAGACGCTCGAATCGGCGCCCTTCTTCGGCAAGGCGCACGCCGTTCCGCTGACCGTCGACGAGTTCATCCCGGCGCAGCGCTTCTACCCGATCGTATTCTCGACCGGCCCCGATCCGGTGCCGCTGGCGCTGTTCGGCCTCAATGACGGCGTGAACGTGTTCGTCGACGAGAACGGCATGCCGACCCGCGACATCTATATCCCGGCCTATGTGCGCCGCTATCCGTTCATGCTCGCCCGCCTCCGCCCGGAGAGCGACGAACTGTCGCTGTGCTTCGACAGCACCGCCGGCGTGCTCGGCGAGTTCGAGGAAGGCATGCCGCTGTTCGAGGGCACCGAGCCCGCCGAGGCGACCCGCAGCACCCTCGCCTTCTGCGAGCAGTTCGAGCAGGCCGGCATGCGCACCGGCGGCTTCGTTCAGGAGCTGATCCAGAACAAGCTGCTGATCGACGGTGAAGTCACGATCGAGCCCGATGGCGGCGGCCAGCCCTTCGTCTATCGCGGTTTCCAGATCATTTCCGAGGACAAGCTCAAGGAGCTTCGCGGCGATGTGCTCCGCAAGATGGTGCAGAGCGGCCTGCTGCCGCTGGTCTATGCGCACCTCTTCTCGCTGTCGCTGATTCGCGATGTGTTCTCCATGCAGATGCAGCAGGGCAAGGCCCCGGCTCTCGATCAGCAGCCGCTCCAAGCCTGATCCAAATCGGACTAAACTAACGTCAGGATAAGGAATTCTCCCGATCGGGTCACACTATCCTTGAAACCCGATGGCAAGCGTCCTATCTTGTTGCTGTGCGGTGGTCGTGCCCCCCTTTCGCGGCCCCGTACGGCGCATCCTGCGGGATGCGTTCCTCCCTGAACCTTGGCCACCTCGTGCGTAAGCACGAGGTGGTTCTTTTTTGGGGTGAAGCGATTCGCGCCTGACGGGCCAGCGATTCGAGCGCGTACGACGTCATTTCAGCGAAAGCTGGACTCTCACTTCTTCTTCGTCACGATAGCTGCCCAAAGGCAGGGAGATCCCAGCTTCCGCTGGGATGACGCCAGAATCGGCGAATTATTCCGCCGCCACCGGCATGCGCGGGCTGAACAGCTCGTCGAGCTGCGACACGATCGTCGCCAGCAGCCGTGCGCAATCGTCGATGCTGGCGGTGGGGGCATCGAGCGCCGCATCCAGATAGAGCGACCGGTCGAACTCGATCTGCAGCGCGTGAACGCCGCGGCGCGGACGGCCGTGCCGGTCGATCGTATAGCCGCCCGCATAGGGATGGTTGCGCGCGGTGCGCAGCCCCACCCCCTCGGTCACGGCCATCACCAGGGCGACCACCGCCGACGCGCAACCGGCGCCGAAGCGATCGCCGATCACGATGCGGACCGGCCCGCCTTCCTGGCGCACCGGCAGCGGCGGCATCGAATGGCAATCGATCAGCACCGCCACGCCGAACAGCGCCTTGGTCTGGGCGATCCGCTCGGCGACGGCGCGATGATAGGGTTCGTGGACCGTGGCGATCCGCTCGCGCGCCTCGTCGACGCCCAGCCGCCCCCGCCACAATTCGCCGCACGACGGCAGCCGGCGCGGGAACAGGCCCAGCCCGGCGCGGACCTTGCCGCTTGCCAGCAGCGCCGACGGGTCGACCGGGCCGTCGATCATCGCCACGTCGATCTCGCGCGGGTCGCGGTTGAGGTCGATCACGGCGCGGGCGGTGTTGGCGATGATCGCGGTCGCGCCCTCGGCTACCGCCTGCCCCACCAGCCGGTCGGCATGGCGATCCTCCAGCGCGCGCAGCCGCTCCAGCGGCACCCGCGCCGCCGCGGCCAGCCCGCCGGGATAATCGCGACCGGCATGCGGCACCGACAGCAGCACCGGCGACTGCGGGTGCGCTGGGCCCAGGATCGTATAGACGGAGCCGGACGACATCCGGCCAGTGCTAAGGTCGCTACGGCGCGGGTGCAACACATCCATAAGTCGAAACGGGCCCTGCCCCGCGCTTTTTTCGGTCCCGGCTGGAATTTGTTAAGCGGTTGTCGCATAATATGCGCGCCCTGACCGGCATCCAGCCGGGGGTTAAGGGACAGTATCGAGCTTATGATCCGGATCCTTCTGGCCGAAGACGACGACTCGATGCGCGAATATCTCGCGCGCGCGCTTGAGCGTTCAGGCTACGCCGTCACCAGCGTCGACCGCGGCACCGCTGCCCTGCCGCTGATCGAGAAGGAGGCGTTCGACCTGCTCCTCACCGATATCGTGATGCCCGAGATGGACGGAATCGAGCTGGCGCAGCGCGCCAATGTGATCGCGCCCGGCATGCGCGTCATGTTCATCACCGGATTCGCGGCGGTCACCCTGAAGGCGGGCGCGACCCCGCCCGACGCCAAGGTTCTTTCGAAGCCGTTCCACCTGCGCGACCTGGTGCTCGAGGTGGATCGGATGTTCCAGATCGGCAGCGCTACGGGCCTCTGAAATAAAAATATAACGTCCGGGGTTGCGCACCCCAAAAGCCTCGGCTAGGACGCGCCGCGTTGGGCGTGTAGCTCAGTGGTAGAGCACTGTGTTGACATCGCAGGGGTCGCAAGTTCAATCCTTGCCACGCCCACCATTCGAAAGCCCCGCTGGCCCGTCCAGCGGGGTTTTTGTTTATCTGGCCCAGATCGCAAAAAGCTCCCGTAACATATTGTTCCTGCGTCGCTTCCTCTAGCCGCGGCGGCCCGCGGCGGCTGGAAATCGATCCGCCGATTCCCCCTCAAATTTCCGCTGGCATCGTAACGGTTTCTGCCACAATCTCGCGGGCGGCGGGGGCCAGGGAGAGCGTATGCGTAGGTGGCTCGCACGGCTGGCACCGGTGTTTCTTGTCGTCGCGTCGGTGGCGTCGTCGCAGGGCAGCGGTCCTACCGTGCTCGATGCGGCGCCCGGCAGCGACGGCGGCGGCCTGCGCAGCTTCACCATCCGATTCTCCTCAGCCATGGTCGCCGTGGGCGAACCGCGCGCGCAGGGGCCGTTCGACATCGATTGCCCGGCGGCGGGTGCCGGCCGCTGGTCGGACCAGCAGACCTATGTCTACGAACTCGCCAAGCCCCTGCCCGGCGGCCAGCGCTGCCGCTTCACCCTGCGCTCCGATCTGGCCGGGGTCGACGGCGCCGCGCTCGCGGGTCCGCGTGCCAGCTATGCGCTCGATGCCAGCGCACCCGATCCGCGCGCGATCCTGCCCGGCCGCTATGCCGGCGCGATCCAGCAGGACCAGAGCTTCCTGATCGCCACCAATGTGCCAGCCGATCGCGCCTCAATCGCGGCGCAGGCCTATTGCGCGGTCGACGGCATCGGCGAGAAGATGCCGGTGGATGTGCTGCCCGCCAGCATTCCCCAGAAGCTGATGGCCGAGCTCAGCCAGAATTATGAGCTGACCCGCTTCCTCGACGATGCCGGGCTGACCCTGGAGCAGGCACGCACGGCGGCCGGCCAGCGCAATCTGGTGGCGCTGCGCTGCCGCCGCCCGCTGCCGCCGGGGCGCGACGTGGCGCTGGTCTGGCCCCAGGGTATCGCCGGCAGCGGCCGCACCGCGCTCGCCACCCACCGCTTCGACTATCGCGTGATCGAGGAGTTCACCGCGCGCTTCGAATGCACCCGCACCAACCCGCGCGCAGGCTGCAACCCGGTCGAGCCCGCCTGGGTGCGCTTCAGCGCCGCCGTGCCGCGCGGCTCGGCCGCCGCGGTGCGCCTGCGCCTGCCCGACGGCCGCATGGTCGAGCCGACGGGCTTCGACGAGGATAGCGGCCCCACCCCGCGCCTCACCGTGCAATCGGTGAAGTTCGAGATGCCGGCCGACGGCGCCGCCACCGCCGCCACCCTGATGCTGCCGGCCAAGCTGCTCGACGAGAATGACCGGCCGCTCGCCAATGCCCGCCGCTTCCCGCTGGCGGTGCGCTTCGACGCCGCCCCGCCGCTCGCGAAGTTCGCCGGCACCTTCGGCATCCTCGAAGCGAGCGAAGGCGGCGTGCTGCCACTCACCGTGCGCAACATCGAGGCGAAGCTGGGCGGCAAGTCGCTCGCGATCGGCGGCAAGACGCTGCGGCTCGGCGCCTCGGACGGCGAGGTCGCTGCTTGGCTGCGCAAGCTCGACGATGCCGAGGAGAGCGATTTCGTCCGCGAGAACGACGATTCGGACGTCTGGATCAACCGCACCCGCGACACCCCGCTGCTCGCCGCCCAGAAGGGGCTGAAGGCGACCAGCGTGCCGCTGCCCGGTAAGGGCAAGGCGTTCGAGGTGGTCGGCATCCCGCTGGGCCAGCCGGGCTTCTATGTGGTCGAGGTGGGCAGTCCCGCGCTCGGCCGCGCGCTGCTCGGCCGCCGGGCGACCCGCTATGTCGCGACGGGCGCGCTCGTCACCGACATGGCGGTCCATTTCAAATGGGGCCGCGCCGGCTCGCTCGCCTGGGTGACGCGGCTCGACAGCGCCGAGCCGGTGGCGGGCGCCGCGATCCAGGTGACCGACAGCTGTACCGGCAAGCCGCTCGCCAAGGGCAGCACCGATGCGCAAGGCCGGCTGCTCATCGCCACGCCCCTGCCCCAGCCGCAAACCTATGGCTATTGCGACGGCGACAGCCACCCGCTGATGGTGTCGGCGCGCAAGGACGGCGACTACAGCTTCACCCTCACTGGCTGGAGCAAGGGGCTGAGCCCCTATGATTTCGAGCTTCCCTTCGAATGGGAAGCCAAGCCGATGATCTTCCACACCATCTTCGATCGCACGCTGATGCGCGCGGGCGAAACGGTGCACATGAAGCATATCCTGCGCCGCCCGATCGCGACCGGCTTCGTGGCGGCGGGCTTCAAGGGCAATCTGCGGCTGCGCCATCGCGGTTCCGACACGCAATATGACCTGCCGGTCTCAATCGGCCCCGACGGTGTGGGCTTGACCGACTGGACCGCGCCCAAGGGCACCCCGCAGGGCGATTACGACATCACCCTGGTCGCCGAGAAGGGCGACGAGATCCGATCGGACCAGTCGCTCCGGGTCGACGAATATCGCCTGCCGACGATGCGGGCGACCGTCTCCGGCCCCAAACAGGCGCTGGTGCGGCCGAAGACAGTGCCGGTCAGCCTCTATGTCGGCTATCTCTCGGGCGGCGGCGCGGGCAATCTGCCGGTGTCGGTGCGCACCAGTTTCGACCGGGCGATGCCGACTCCGAAGGGCTGGGACGGCTGGAGCTTCGGCGGCAGCCCGATGAGCGAGGGCGTCACCCCGCTCGACGACGACAATCGCGATCTGGCGGCGCCTTTGCCGGCGGTGCAACTGCTCGCGCTCACCCTCGATCGGCAGGGCAGTGCGCGCAGCAATGTCGCGATCCCCGACACGATCCGCGACGGCGCCACCGTCACCGTCGAGATGGATTATCCCGACGCGAACGGCGAAACCCTGACAGCGACCCAGCGGCTGGTGATCAACCCCGCCTCGCTCCGCCTCGGCATCAAGACCGACGGCTGGCTGATGAAGAAGGACGATCTGCGCTTCAAGCTGGTCGCGCTCGACCTCGACGGCAAGCCCATCCAGGGCCGCTCGGTCTCGGTCGCGCTCTACAGCCGCGAGATATTGTCGTCGCGGCGGCGGCTGGTCGGCGGCTTCTATGCCTATGAGAACAACGCCAAGGTGACCAAGCTGAAGGCGGGCTGCACCGTATCCACCGACACCAAGGGGCTGGCGGGCTGCAAGCTCGATCCCGGCGTCTCGGGCGAGGTCTATGCGGTGGCCACGGTGCGTGACGCCGCGGGGCACGAGACCCATGCGGTCAGCTCGGTCTGGCTGGCGGGCGACGACTGGTGGTTCGGCGGCGACAATGGCGACCGCATGGACGTGATCCCAGAGGAGCGCGAATATAAGGCGACCGACACCGCCCGCTTCCAGGTCCGCATGCCGTTCCGCTCGGCGACCGCGCTGGTCACGGTGGAGCGCGAGGGCGTGCTTTCCAGCTTCGTCACCCAACTCTCGGGCAAGGACCCGGTCGTCGAGGTGCCGCTGCAGGGCTATTATGCGCCCGACGTCTATGTCTCGGTGCTCGCCGTCCGGGGCCGCGTGGCGGGTTGGCGGCTGTGGCTGGCCGAGTTCGCGCGCAAATGGCACCTGCCCTTCTTCCAGGACCTGGCGGCGAAACCGACCGCGCTGGTCGACCTCGCCAAGCCGAGCTTCCGGCTCGGCATCGCCAAGATCTCGGTGGGCTGGGACCAGCATCGCCTGGCCGTCGACGTCAGCACGCCGAAGGACAGCTATAGGGTGCGCGACCGGGCGCCGGTGACGGTGAAGGTCACCGCCCCCGACGGCAAGCCGCCGAAATCGGCCGAGATCGCCTTCGTCGCGATCGACGAGGCGCTGCTCTCGCTGAAGGCCAACGACAGCTGGAAGCTGCTCGACGCGATGATGGGCGATCGCGCGCTGGGCGTGCTGACCTCGACTGCGCAGATGCAGGTGGTGGGCAAGCGCCATTATGGCCGCAAGGCGGTGGCCGCGGGCGGCGGTGGCGGCGGCGACCTGAGCCAGGTCAACCGCGAGGACTTCAAGCCGGTGCCGCTGTGGAAGGGCCGCGTGCCGCTCGATGCGCAGGGCATGGCGCGGCTGACGGTTCCGCTGTCGGACTCGCTGTCCGCCTTCCGCATGGTCGCGGTGGCGCAGGCCGGGGCCGACCGCTTCGGCATGGGCGCCACCACGATCCGCACCCAGCAGGACCTGGGCATCTATTCGGGCATCGCCCCGTTGGTCCGCTCGGGCGACCGCTATGGCGCCACCTTCACCCTGCGCAACGGCTCCGACAAGCCGATGACGGTGACGGCGCGGGTCTCGGTCAATCCCGCCGTCGCCAAAGGGCCGCCGCTCACCGTCACCCTGCCCGCGGGCGCCGCCAAGGCGGTGACCTGGTGGCTGACCGTGCCGACCGGCCCGACCAAGCTGACCTGGAGCGTCACCGCGCGCTCGTCCGACGGCCGCGCCAATGATCGGGTGACGGTCGACCAGGCGATCGTCCCGGCGGTGCCGGTCGACGTCTGGGCCGCCACACTGCTCCAGGTCGGCCCGCAGAGCCGGGTCGACCTCACCCCACCCATGGGCGCCCTGCCCGGCTTCGGCGGGGTCGAAGTGCGGCTGAGCGACAGCATCGCGCCGCCGCTCGACGGGGTGGTCCGCTATATGCGCGACTATCCGTGGAACTGCTTCGAGCAGCGCATGTCGCGCGCGGTGGTGGCCAATGACGGCAATGGCTGGGCCGCGCTTGCGGCCGACATGCCGGCCTATGTCGATCGCGACGGGCTGCTCCGCTACTTCCCCTATGACGCGATGGACGGATCGGTCGCGCTCACCGCCTATGTGCTGTCGATGACGGCCGAGGCGGGGCTGGTGATCCCCGAGACGGAAAAGGCGAAGCTGATGGGGGCGATGCGCGCCGTCGTCGAAGGGCGGCTGACCCGCGACGTGGCGTGGAGCTATGATCCGCGCGCCGAGAAGCTCGCCGCGCTGGCCGCCCTCGCCCGCAATGGCGGCGCTTCGCCCGAGCTGTTCGGCCAGATCGGCATGGCTCCGGCAGACATGCAGACCTCGGCGCTGCTCGACTGGCTGACGGTGCTCCACCGCACCGCCGACGCCGATCCGCGCGCGGTGGCCGAGGCGGAGACGATGCTGCGGCGGCGGATCGCCTATGAGGGTTCGCGGCTCGACTTCATCGACAGCCGCACCGCGCCCTGGTGGATGATGAGCTCGGGCGACGAAATCGCCACCCGCGCGGTCGCGGTGCTGCTCGGCCGGCCGGGCTGGCAGGACGAACTGCCCCGCCTGATCGTCGGCATGTCGATGCGCCAGCAGCGCGGCCATTGGGACAGCACCACCGCCAATGCCTGGGGCGTCGTCGCCACCCGCCGCTTCGCCAGCCTCTATCCGCCCGGTGCGATCAGCGGCTCCACGCGGGTCGAGCTGCTCGGCCAGAGCCGGTCGGCAAGCTGGCCGTCGGCGCAGCCGCAGACCCTGCGCTTCCCGCTGATGCGTGGCGCGGCGCCGATCAGCCTGTGGCACCCCGACAGCGCGGGGCCCTGGGCGCAGATCCAGGTCTCGGCGGCGGTGCCGATGAAGCAGCCTTTCTTCGCGGGCTATCGGGTCAGCCGCGAGGTGAGCTTCCTCCAGCGGCGCGATCCCAAGCGGATCAGCCAGGGTGACGTGCTGCGCATCCGCCTGACCGTCGAAGCCGGGGCCGAGCGCAACTGGGTGGTGGTCAGCGATCCGATCCCGGCGGGCGCCACGATCGTCGGCGATCTGGGCGGACAGTCGGCCACGCTGGCCGCACAGGCCTCGGGCAGCGAGGGAGTCTCGCCCTCCTATGTCGAGCGCGGGCAGGATGCCTGGCGCGGCTTCTACGAATGGTTACCTCGCGGCCGCTTCACCGTCGAATATGCGGTGCGCCTTAACGCTCCCGGCCGCTTCCAGCTGCCGCCGACCAAGGTGCAGGCGATGTATTCGCCGGAGATCCGGGGCGTGCTGCCCAACGGGCTGGTGTCGGTCTTCCCGCGGTGAGCCGGCCCCAAGTAAAACGTCATCCCGGACTTGATCCGGGATCCAGACACGCAACGTCGAGGCAGGAAGCGCGGCGTTGCGTCTCTGGATGCTGAATCAAGTTCAGCATGACGGGAATTGAGACACTGAAGCGGCTCGCACGCGATCGACGGGCGTGGCGCCGCCTCCTCTGGGCCATCCCGCTCGCGCTGTTCGCGATCGACTGGATCGTCACCTGGCCACCCTCGACCCCGCAGCCCCAGGCGGTGCGCGCCGACTGGCACCCCACCGAAGCCTGGCTCTACGATCGCAACGGCCGGCTGCTCGAAAGCGAGCGGGTCGACTATAGCCGCCGCCGGCTCGCCTGGGTGCCGCTGGACGAGATCAGCCCCGCGCTGAAAGAGGCGGTGATCGCCGCCGAGGACAAGCGCTTCCGCAGCCATGGCGGGGTCGACTGGCTGGCGCTGGGCGGCTCGATCCGCGACCGGCTGCGCGGAGAGCGGGCGCGCGGCGCTTCGACGATCACGATGCAGCTCGCCGCCTATCTGGCGTCCGACCTGGCGCGGCCGGGATCGCGCAGCATCCGCCAGAAGCTGCGCCAGATCCGCGCGGCGCTGGAGATCGAGACCGACTGGACCAAGGACGAGATCCTCGAAGCCTATCTCAACCTCGCCGGTTTCCGGGGCGAGGCGCAGGGGATCATGGCAGCGAGCCAGGCGATGTTCGGCAAGGCCCCCGCCCGCCTCTCCCGCGACGAAGCGCTGATCGTCACCGCGCTGCTCCCCGATCCGCAGGCCCCGCCCGAGCGGGTCGCGAAACGCGCCTGCCGGATGCGGCCGCAGGACTGCCCGGCGATCACCGCGATCGCGCTGCAGGCGCTCGGCACCGAGCGGCGGCTGCGGATCGATCCCGGCCTTGCTCCCCACCTCGCCCAGCGGCTGATCACGAAACCGGGCCAGCGCGTCTCGACCACGCTCGACATCGCCGTCCAGCGAGTGGCGATCACCGCCCTGTCGCGCCAGCTCATCGGGCTGGGCGGCCAGCGCGCGCGCGATGGTGCGGTGATCGTGCTCGACAATGCGACCGGCGACACGCTCGCTTATGTCGGCGGGGTCGGTGGCCGCTCTACCGCCGCCGCCGTCGACGGGGCGCATGCGCCGCGTCAGGCGGGCTCGACCTTGAAGCCCTTCCTCTATGCCGCCGCGATCGAGCGCGGCTATCTCACCGCCGCCTCGATCCTCGACGACAGCCCGGTCCAGCTCGACACCGCCTCGGGCCTCTATGTCCCCCAGAATTACGATCGCAGCTTCAAGGGGCCGGTCTCGGCGCGATCGGCCCTGGCGGGGTCGCTCAACGTGCCGGCGGTGCGCACCCTGCTGCTCGTCGGGGTCGACAATTTCCGCGATCGGCTGTGGGACCTCGGCTATCACCAGCTCACCGAAGGCGGCGACTATTATGGCTTCTCACTCGCGCTCGGCTCGGCCGAGGTGACCTTGGAGGAGCAGGCCAACGCCTTTCGCAGCCTCGCCAACCGCGGCCTCTGGGCGCCCGCGCGGCTGAAGGCGGGAGACCCGCACGCCACCGCCCGCTCCGTCATCTCCCCCGCCGGCGCCTGGATCACCGCCGACATCATGGCCGATCCGGGCGCGCGCGCCGGCACCTTCGGGCTCGACAGCGCGCTGCGCTTGCCCTTCTGGGCGGCGGTGAAGACCGGCACGTCGAAGGCGATGCGCGACAATTGGTGCGTGGGCTTTTCGAGCCGCTACACCGTCGCGGTCTGGATCGGCAATCTGGAGGGGGACTCGATGCGCGCGGTCTCCGGCACCAGCGGCGCGGCACCGGTGTGGCGCGAGGTGATGCTGGCGCTCCATCGCAGCAGCCCACCACCGCGCCCGGCGCTGCCCGCCGATGTCGAGGCCCGCGCGATCAGCTTCGTGGGCGGGATCGAGCCGGCGCGGACCGACTATTTCCTGCGCGGCACCGGCCAGCCCGTCTTCGGCCTGGCCCCGCCCGAGGCACGCCGTGCGCGGATCACCAGCCCGGTCTCGGGCAGCATCTATGCGCTCGACCCCGACATCCCGATCGACCGCCAGCGCATCCGCATCCTCGTCACGGGATCGCTCGCCGGCCATCGCCTGCTCCTCGACAGCAAGGACCTCGGCCCCGCCGACGCCCAGCCGCTGATCCTGCCGGGGCCGGGCGCACACAAGCTGGCGCTGCGCGATCCGACGGGGGCGATCGTGGATCAGGTGCTGATCACGATAAGGTGAGCCCTATTCCTCCCCGTTCCGGGGAGGAATTAAGGGGTTACTTTCCCTGCAGCGCCTCGAGCGCCGCCGCGACATGCGCGCGCATGTCGGGGTCGCGGGTCACTTCCAGCATCGAGCTCAGGCTGACCCGCGCCTCGTCGACCCGGCCCTGGCCGAGCTGGAGCCGGGCGAGGTCCCACCAGCCTTGGGCATGCGAGGGCGCGACGCCGACGATGCGTTCGTAGATGGCGAGCGCGCGGCCATGGTCGCCCCCCTGTTCGGCGCGGGTCGCCTGGTTGAGCAGCAGGCGGACGAGCACCATCCGGTTCGACATCGGCGCCAGATGGCTGCGATCATATTCGGCCTCGGGCCCCAGCGCCTGGCGGATCAGCGCCAGCAGGGTCTCGGGCGTCACCTGCCCGCCACCATGGAAGGGATCGATCACCACCGAATCCTCGCCCTCGCCGATCCGCACCAACACATGGCCGGGTGTATTGAGCGCGTCCGCCGCCCAGCCCATCCGCCGCGCCAGCGCGACATAGAGGATCGACAGGCTCACCGGCAGGCCCTGGCGCCGGTCGAGCACCCGGATCATGTCGGCGTTGAGCGGCGCGTCATACGTGGCCTTGTCGCCGCCGAAACCGTGGCGCTCGCCGAGCAGCTCGGCCAGCACCTCGGCCTGCTGGAGGCCGGTCGAGGCATCGCCGGCGGACTCGTCCAGATCCTCCTCCAGCGCATCAAGCCGCTCGAAATAGGGCTTCAGGTCGATCCCCTCATGGTCGAGCGCGCTCAGTTCCAGCGCGGCGATGTCGAGCTGGATCTCCTCGTCGTCGAGCAGCCCGAGATGGGCGATCGCCTCGATCATCGCGCGGCTCCCCGGCCATCGATGGAAATGGCGACGGGAATGGCGGTGCGATAAACCACCGGGCGCAGCGCGAAGCTGGAGGTCACCTGCGAGACGCCGGCGATGCGGGTGAGTTTCTGGCGGAGGAAATCCTCGAACGCCGCGAGCGAGGAAACGAGCACGCGGAGCTGATAGTCGCTTTCACCGGTCATCAGATAGCATTCCATCACTTCGGGAAAATCGGCCACCGCCTGTTCGAAGGCGGCCAGATGGCGATCGTCCTGCCCGTCGAGCCGGACGCGGACGAAGGCGCTGACATGGAGACCGAGCGCCGCCGGATCAACCAGCCCGACATAATTTCGGATCACCCCCGCCTCTTCCAGCGCACGCACCCGGCGCAGGCACGGGCTGGGCGACAGGCCGACCCGCCCGGCCAGTTCGTGATTGGTGATGCGCCCATCGGCCTGAAGCTCGGCCAGAATTCGCTGATCTATCGCATCAATCGCCTCTATTGGCATTTTATGTCTCTCTAGAGTTCATCATGAACCGATTATGCCAATATCTGCCCATCAGACCAGTCAATTCGCAATGTCGCAAATCAGCACTTCGCCTATGAATGGCGCGACGGAAACAGACGCGAGGATCGCGGCGATGCTGCATGACGTGAAGCCCCAGGACCCCGCCACCGTGGCGGCGCTGGAAACGCTGGAAACGCGGCTTCGCTGGCTGTCGAGCTGGACGATCCACAACGCCAACCATCTGCGCGAAAGCCGCGACGGGCTGAAGGTGGGCGGGCATCAGGCGAGCTGCGCCTCGATGACCGCGATCATGTCCGCGCTCTATTTCCACGCGCTGCGCCCGAACGACAAGGTGGCGGTGAAACCGCATGCCGGCCCGGTGCTGCATGCGATCCACTATCTGCTCGGCAACCAGAGCCTCGACCAGCTTCAGCGCTTCCGCGCGATGGGCGGCGCGCAGAGCTATCCCAGCCGCACCAAGGACAAGATCCCGGTCGACTTCTCGACCGGATCGGTGGGCCTGGGCGTGGCCGTCACCGCCTTCGCCAGCCTGGTGCAGGACTATCTGATCGCGCATGGCAACCTGGCCGAGGCCGATGCCGGCCGGATGATCGCGCTGATGGGCGATGCCGAGCTGGACGAAGGCAATATCTACGAAGCGCTGATCGAGGGCTATAAGCACGACATCCGCAACTGCTGGTGGATCGTCGACTATAACCGCCAGTCGCTCGACGCGACGACGGCCGATCGCATGTTCAACCGCTTCGACGACATCTTCCGCACCTGCGGCTGGCGGGTACTGACCCTGAAGCACGGCAAGCTGCAGCGCGAGGCGTTCCGCAAGCCGGGCGGCCAGGCGATCGCCGACTGGATCGACAATTGCCCCAACGCCGATTTCGCGGCGCTCACCTATCAGGGCGGCGGCGCCTGGCGCGCGCGGCTCAACGCCGATCTGGCGGGCGACGCGAAGGCGCTGAAGCTGGTCGCCGCGTTCGACGATGACGGCCTCGCCGCGCTGATGACCAATCTGGGCGGCCATTGCATCGAGACGCTGCTCGACGCCTTCGCCCAGGCCGACGACGACAAGCCGACCATGTTCATCGCCTATACGGTGAAGGGCTATGGCCTGCCCTTCGCCGGCCATAAGGACAATCATGCCGGGCTGATGAACCCCACCCAGATCCACGGCCTGCGCGACAGCCTTGGCATCGCCGAGGGCGACGAATGGGCGCCCTATGGCGGCCTTGGCGACAACAGCGTCGCGACCTTGAAGGATTTCGTGGCGAACTCGCCGCTGGCCCGGAGCAAGGCGCAGCCTGCGGTCGAGGCGATCCCGGTGCCGGTGCTGCCCGCCCCTGAGGGCACCGAGCAGGCCACCCAGCCCGCCTTCGGCCGCATCCTGCTCGACCTCGCCAAGTCGGGGCACCCTCTTGCCGACCGTATCGTCACCACCTCGCCCGACGTGACCGTGTCGACCAATCTGGGCGCCTTCGTGAACCAGCGCGGCCTGTTCCGCCGCCAGGAACTGAAGGACGTGTTCCACGCCGCCAAGATCCCCTCGGCGCAGAAATGGTCGGGCCATGGCGCGGGCCAGCATATCGAACTGGGCATCGCCGAGCATAATCTGTTCCTGATGCTCGCGGCGCTGGGCCTGTCGGCGCCGACCTTCGGCACCCGGCTGCTGCCGATCGGGACGGTCTATGATCCGTTCATCGCGCGCGGCCTCGATGCGCTGAACTATGGCTGCTACCAGAATGCCCGCTTCCTGCTGGTCGCAACCCCGGCCGGCGTGACGCTTGGGCCGGAGGGCGGCGCCCACCAGTCGATCAACACCCCGCTGATCGGCATGGGCCAGCCGGGCCTCACCTATTTCGAACCCGCCTTCGCCGACGAGCTGGCCCTGATCATGGGCTGGGCGTTCGGCCATATGCAGGCCGAGGATGGCGGGTCGGTCTATCTGCGCCTCACCACCCGCGCGATCGAGCAGGTCGAACGCGCCGACGACGGGTGGCAACAGGACGCGCTGAAGGGCGGCTATTGGTTGATGCGCCCCGCCCCCGGCGCGGAGGCGGCGATCGTCTTCACCGGCGCGATCGCGCCTGAAGCGATCGCCGCCTATCACGACCTGAAGGAGGATATTCCCGGCCTGGGCCTGCTCAACGTCACCTCGCCCGACCTGCTGCATCGCGGCTGGTCGGCCGGCCAGGCGGCGCGCTGGCAGGGACAATCGCGCGAACGCTCGCATGTCGAGACCCTGTTGCGCGACCTATCGCCAAATGCCGGCCTCGTCACCGTGATCGACGGCAGCCCCTCGGCTCTCTCGTGGCTGGGCGGCGTGCGCGGCCAGAAGGTCAGCGCGCTCGGCATCGACCGCTTCGGCCAGACCGGCGACCTGCCCGACCTCTACAGCACCTACCGCCTCGACCGCGACGCGATCGCCGATGCGGCCGCGGAGCTGCTCCTGGGTGACGGGGTCTAAAGGCCACCATCGTCATCCCGGACTTGATCCGGGATCCCGCTGCCTTTTCCAACCTCATCGCCTGCGGGACGAAGAAAAGCGGGATCCCGGATCAAGTCCGGGATGACGGGATTGTGGTGCCAGAAGAACACTCTTATCGGGCACTCAAGCAGCTGATTTACCCTGCAAATTAGCAGTAGGAAATCGACGAGACCATCAATAGCACCATCACATCGCCTGGAAAAGGATGGACGTCCACGGAAAGGGACGAAATGCGCCGCTTGCCTCCTGCTTAGCAGCCATACCGCCGAAGCCAGTGCGCATAAGGCGGAGGTAGCACCCAGGTAGGCCGGGCCCTCTTTAATGCCAAGGCTGCAAAGTAGGGATAATGTGGATTAGCGAGATGGGCTTTAGCAACCATCACGAGGTCCAGTTGGGCCTGCTCTACGGCTGTATTGGCGACCTCGGGATCATCCATACCCCAAGCGGTTGCGACGGGTAGGCCGGTAGCCTGCCGTACACTACCGGCATAAGGGGCCATGAAGCCTTTTTGCCATGGTATATTGTTCTCGATTGTCGAGAATCCGATGCTCACGTTAAGCATGTCGATCCCATGGGCGCAAAGCTCCTTTGTCAGCGCGATCGAGTCTGCCAGTGTCTCCTCGTCCCGGCCATCGAATTCGATGACGCCCAAGCGCGCGGTGAGTGGCAGATGTGTAGGCCACACCTTGCGAACTTCTTCGAGTGTCTCGATCAGGAAACGCCCGCGGCCGCGCCAATCGCCGCCATATCTGTCAGTCCGTTGATTGGCGTGCACCGAGAAAAAACTCTGCCCAAGATAACCATGGGCAAAATGCAGTTCGAGCCATTCAAATCCCGCATCAAGGGCACGTTTGGAAGCCGAAACGAAATCGCTCTTCACGCGCTCTATGTCGTCCAGCGTCATGGCGCGAGGTACTTTCGTCAGACCGCCGCCGAACGCAATGGCAGATGGCGAGATCGTTTCCCAGCCACGTGGGTCGTCCGCCGGGATATGATCGTCCCCTTCCCAAGGGAGATTGGCGCTCGCCTTTCGCCCGGCGTGGCCGAGTTGAATTCCAGCTACCGCGCCTTCTGCTTTGATCTCAGCGGCAATGCGCGCCATGCCCTCTATCTGGCTATCGCCCCAGAGGCCTGTGCATCCCGGCGTTACGCGTCCGTCCGCCGACACAGCCGTCGCTTCCACAATCACCAGGCCGGCACCACCGCGCGCAATCGAGGGATAGTGAACCCAGTGCCACCGATTGGTCATACCGTCGATGGCGCTGTACTGGCACATGGGCGGCACCGCGATACGGTTGCGCAGGGTGACGCTTTTGAGCGTGAATGGATCGAACAGAGACGGCATCACGTCAGCATTTCGTTTCTCGCAAAGCATGACAAAGGCGCAAGCGATGTGCAGCGCATAGCCCGCGACTTCGGGCCGCAGGCCTGATCAGGCTACCAGCGCATTCAATGCGCCATCGACCACTACGACGGAGCCGTTCATGAACGAACCCGCGTCACTTGCCAGCATGATGACTGGTCCTATGAGTTCCTCGATCCTGCCGAGACGCCGGGCCGGCATTTGCGCGATACGTTCGACCCCCGCCGTGCTCTCGAAGAAAGCCTCGTTCAGTTCCGTCTTGAACCAGCCGGGTGCCAAAGCATTCACGCGAATATTATATTTGGTCAGGTCCACTGCCATAGCGCGCGTGAGTTGGATCACCGCACCCTTCGACGCGCAATAGCTTGCCAGGCCAGGCTGCACGCCCAGTCCAAGGACTGACGCGACATTGATGATCGACCCCCCCTTTCCGGCGCTGACTAGCCGCCGGGCGGCTGCCTGCCCGACATTCCACACACCGCGAAGGTTGGTGTCGAACACGGCGTCACGAGCGGCCGGATCAATCTTCAGAAAATTGCGCGCATCGGTAACGCCCGCATTGCTGACGATTACATCCACGGTTCCGAATGCCTGCTCCGCAGCATCAAACGCCCTTTCAATGCTCTCTACGTCGGTGACATCCGCCTGGGCCGCCACCGCTCTGTCCCCCGATTGTTCGATTTCACGCACAAGGTCGTCAAGGCGTTCGGCCCGGCGCGCAACGGCCACCACATGCGCGCCCGCTGCTGCTAGCCCCTGGGCAAGGACGCGACCGATCCCGCTCGACGCGCCTGTGACCAAGGCAACTCGCCCCGAAAGCGAAAAAAGGTCAGGGTTCACTTTCAATTCCTCATTTCAGTCAGTGGGTCGGGTCTGGCCAATATGCCTATCGCGATCCTGGCCCCATCGTCGCGCGATACGGTGCCGTGCGCGACGTCTTCGGCGATTTCGTCAAATCGGGGGTCGGACGTGTCCAGCACCATGGCCGCCGCCATTTCGGCCACATCGCTGGCCAGCATCAATCGCGGATTGGTCCGCCTGAATGCCGCGACAGGTAGTGCGGACGGAAGTTCAGCAAACCTTGCGTCAATCGCATCAGCAAGCGCCTTAATGCCATCACCGCTCGCCGTCGATGCAGAGAGAACGGATCGACGCTCATCATGACCCCGATGATGAAGCATTGCATTCAAGTGCGCGGCGGTTCGAGCGGCATCCGGCAGATCCGATTTGTTCACCACCAGCAGATCGGCGATTTCAAGTACGCCAGCCTTGATCGCCTGCATTTCGTCGCCCAGGCCCGGTGCACAAACGACAAGCTTGATGTCGGTAAGCTCTGCAACCTCGACTTCCGATTGCCCGGTGCCCACGGTCTCGACGATCACGAGGTCCATCCCGCCGGCTGCCAAAAGGTCCATGACGGACCGCGTGGTGCGCGTCACGCCGCCCAGATGGCCGCGCGTCGCCAAAGAGCGAATGAACACGTCCGGGTTCGCGCTATGTGCGGCCATGCGCACCCGATCGCCCAGGACGGCGCCTCCGCTGATCGGGCTGGATGGATCGACCGTTAATATCGCCAGACGACCGTATCTCGGCAGCATTGCCTGCACGAGGCCGTTGATTAGCGAGGATTTTCCGGCTCCCGGTGGCCCCGTCACGCCCAGCGTTCGGCACAAACTGACCTGACCGCGCACAGCGACGGCCAGTTCCGTCCCGACTGGAGTGCGGTTCTCGATCGCCGTGATGGCACGCGCGATCGCCAGCGGGTCGCGACCGCGGACCGCATCGAGAAGGGATGCAGCGACCAGTCCTGAGCGCAGACCAGTCAAACCAGTCCCCGATATGCCCGCGCGAGCCGCTGGAAGGTTGCCACGACGTCGGCAAGAGGTGCCCCGCCACGGAATATCTCCCTGACACCGACAGCCTCCAGCGGGGCCACGTCGAAGGGGCGGATGACACCGCCCACGACCACCGGCAGGTCGCCAACTTCACGGCGCTGCAACTCGGCGACGATTTTCTGGGTCGTTTCCACTTGGCCGCCGGACATGAAGCTCAGACCGATGATGTCGACGTCTTCCTGAAGTGCCACCGTGACGACGTCTTCGGGCTGTTCATAATCGATCACCACGACTTCCATTGCGGCATCGCGCAATGCTAGTGCGATCGTGGCGATCGCACGGTCATGGCTGTCGATAAAGCTCTTCGTCAGCAGTACGCGCGGGTTTGGCGCATTATCTTGCATAGTATCAGCTTTCTATTTGTTACGACCGAAAACGTCGTGGAGGATCGCCTGCATCTCGCCGAGCGTCGCATCCGCTTCGGCCGCAGCAACGAGATTTTCCATCACCGATCCGACCGCCCGGCCTTCACTGACTTCGACGGCCGCGCGACGCAGCTTGTCCAGCGCCTCCGAGCAGCGCGCCGCATTGCGATCCCGCCGATGTCGCTCGATATCCTCAATGGCGAGGCGAGCGGCTTCGGGATCGGGCTGGAACACGGCATATTGCTCGGGCTCGTCGGTCGTGTACTTGTTGACGCCGACCATCGTGCGCGCGCCACTCTCGATTTCCTGGCGCCATTGGTATGCTGCGGCAGACACTTGCTGCTTTACCCATCCGGATTCGATACAGGCTATCAGGCCGCCGCGATCGTCGATGTCCGCGATGATTTCGAACACCCGGCGCTCGATCTCGTCGGTGAGCGATTCGATATAGTATGAACCGCCGAACGGGTCGGACACATGGACCGCGCCGGTTTCCTCCGCAATGATCTGGCTCGTCCTGAGTGACAAGGTTACTGCCTCTTCCGTCGGCAATCCGAGCGCCTCGTCATAGGCGTTGATGGTCATGCCATTCGCGCCGGACAACACTGCCGCCAGCGCACCATAGGCGTTGCGGACCAGGTTGTTCAGCGGCTGTTGTACCGTGAGCAGCGAACCCGCAGTCTGCGCATGAATCCGCGCTTGTAGCGAACCGCTCTTCTTGCAGCCGAACCGCTCGCGATTGACCTTGGCGTAGACGCGCCGAAGCGCGCGGGTCTTGGCTACTTCTTCAAAGAAATTCTCGCCGTACCGAACGTGGAAGCCGAACCGGGGCACGACGGAATCCGGCTCGATTCCAAGCTTCACGCACTCCTCGTTTACAGCGATGATCGCGGCGATCGAATAAGCTACGGCCTGGACATTGGTAGCGCCTGCCTCGCAGATATTATGCTCACTGATCGTCAGCGGATTCCAGAGCGGCACATGCTGCGAACAATAGGCTGCAATGTCCGCGACCAGCCGGTAGCTGCCGCGCGGCGAAAAGTTCGTGCCGCCGCTATGGCCGAAGAAATCCCAGATATAGTTGGTGAGGTTGCCACCGAGCGTGTCGAACGCGAAGCCGCGCCTTTTTGCCGCTGCCAGATAGAGCCCAAGCATGGCGGGCGAGCCAGCGTTCAGAACCAGCGAAACGGTGGTCTTGGCCAGGTCTTTGCCGGCGAGAAGCACTTCGTAATCGCTCGCCTTGCAGACCGAGATGCCGCAATCGCCGATGCTGCCGCGCACCCCAGGATGGTCGGGATCATATCCCATCGACGTCGGCATATCGAAAATGAAATTATAGGCTTCGCGATCGAAATAGCCTTTTGATCCGCCTTGTTCCAGCAACAGGTCCATGCGCTCTCGCGTCTGTGCGGGCAGGCCGAAGCCGATGATCTGCAGGTCCATCCACGGCTGATACTGGTAATGGATTGGGTAGATGCCACGGGTGTAGGGATACTGCCCCGGCATTTCCGCCTCATTGCCCATACGGTCGAGGCCGCCATACACAGGTTCGACTTCCACGCCCGACCTGTTGCGGGCGACGAAGGAGCGATCCTCGTAACGCGCCGCCACCGTCTGCTGCCAGCGTCCGTAGGCGCTGTCTTCTGTCTTTGTGCCCGTGCTCGTCATCGGCTTGACGACTCCATCCAGAGGTTGATGCAATAGTTGTTCAAGTTAAGAAGATCGAGTTTGTATGCATCGTATCGAGATATTCCTTGGACAAGGATATTTTATCTCCACGAACCTTGAACAGGAAATGATAATCATTGTTGTAAACGCGACCGTTGTTCAGTTTGCCATAGGACTCCACTTCGGCAGCAACGGTATCTCCTTCCGCGACCATCGATATCAATCGCATTTCGAGGCCGTTTGATATCTCTCCCAATACACCTCGCAGGATGGCGCTGATCTCTTCTTTCGTTTTTGGTCCCGCCAACGAGAATTGATCGGGCTTTCCGCCGACCCATCATGTGGAGTCCTCTGTCAGCATGTCGATGACGCCCTCGACGTCGCACTGACCGAACTTTGCTAGTAACTTGCGGACGACATCCTTGCTCTGTTCTGCCGACATGTTGTTCTCCTCCAAAGGTTCAGTCCTGTGGCGTCACGCTGCGAACACCGATTTCAGGTGGAGCGTGTCATGATATTCCTTCACGGCCGCGATGCGCCCGTCCCGGATCGTGAACAGGAAGTGATATTCATTATTGTATATCCGGCCGTTGGTTATCTCGCCGCGCGCTTCCACTTCGGCTGCGACCTTGTCCCCTTCACCGATCATTCCGTGGATACGCATGTCGATCCCGCCGGGGATTTTCGCGCCGATCCCGCGCAGGACGGCGCTGATACCGTCCTTCGTTTTCGGGCCGGCCTGTGGCAGGTCATCCGGCTTTCCGCCGATCCACCAGGTCGCATCGTCCGTCAGGCTGTCGATCAGGCCATCGGCGTCGCCGGTCCCGAACTTTGCAAGAAACTGTCGCACGATATCCTTATTCTGTTCGATCGACATGATAGGCTCCAAAAAGATTGCGTGACGAGGTACGGCTCATGAAGTGAGCAAATGGGCCGGCACGGCTATGTCCACGCCAAGCAGTATCTGGGCATAGCCCTTGCCTTGGGGATCATTGCGGAGCGAGGCGATGCCACCGCCGCCCAGCACATCGTAGAGCATGAAGTTGAGACCCTGAATCCCAGGCAGATCGAAGCGTTTGACCTGTGCCGGAGCATAATGGTCGAACAGCTTGGCCACGCGTTCGGGTTGTAGCGCACGCTTGATATAAGGCAGATATTCGGTCCGCCGCGCGACGATGCCGATATTGGCGTGATTACCCTTGTCCCCGCTGCGACCCCAGGCAAGCGCGATAAGCGGAACCGAAGTGAGGTCCGCTTCGTCGATCGACAGGTCCGGTTCTGGCGGGATGGCGGCGGTAGAGTCCGCAACCAGTTCAGCCCTCGAGGCGGGCGAGATCGAGACCTCCTGTCCGTTAACATCGGCATGGATCCGCCCATCGACCAGCACCTTGTCGACGGCGATCGAGAACAGGCGGACGAGCGGCATCACCTTCGGCCTATTCCCGCCCATGCCGGTGAAGCCGGGCGACATGGACGTGCCGGCGGACGTGAATTCGCGAACGAGCATCTCCAGCGCCTTCGGATCGACATGCTTGGCGGCAATCTTCAGGACGACTTCGCGTGCGCCGTGCGCCTGGCTGCCGGCACCATAGCTCGATTCGGCACCGAGTATCTCGATCGAGGTTTCAGTAAACGGCGCGGAGCCCGCCTGCTCAAGAAGCGAAGAGACGCGCGAGACGACCGCTTCTCCGACCTTTGCGCCCTTGTCGGCTGCCGCTTCGCCGATGATTGTCCAGGTCGCGCCGACGCGGTAGCCGTCCTGCCACGTTGCGCTCGCTTTGTAAGTTTCGGGCGGTGCGCGTCCGATGGCGCCGGACACCCGCACTCGGTCGTCACCTGTCTCTTCGATCTTTACCGAGCGCCAGTCGCATGTGACGTCGGGGAGCAGATAGGCGGCCGGATCGCCGATTTCGTAGACCAGCTGTTCGCTGACTGTACCTCGCGAAACGAGACCACCCGTTCCGGCAGGCTTGGTGACTTCGAACGAACCATCTTGTTCAATCACCGCGATCGGATAGCCGATGTTCGCCCAGCCACTGACATCCTGCCAATCGGTGAACAGGCCGCCGGTGGCCTGCGCGCCACATTCGATGATGTGACCGGCAAGCGAGCCACCCGACAAACGATCGAAATCCGCCAGCGACCAGCCGAATTCATGGATACAGGCTCCCAGCACGGTTGCGCTGTCCACGCATCGCCCAGTGACGACGATGTCGGCCCCGGCACCCAGTGCCGCCGCGATCGGTGCTGCCCCCAGATAAGCGTTCAGGCTCAACAGCCGTGCCGGCATCTCGGCATCGGAAAACATCTCCCGGCAGTCTTGCAATTGCGCCTGCATCGGAAGCAGATCGTCGCCGGTGACGACCCCGACCCGCAGATCGAGGCCCGCATCGGCGATCCGCGCGCGCAGGGCCTGCGCACAGGCGACCGGATTGACCCCGCCGGCATTGGCGATCAGCTTGACGCCCCGCTCTGCGATCTGCGGCAGGTGCCGCGCGGCCAAGGCGACGAAGTCGGTAGCATAGCCCAGCGACGCATCCTTTGCGCGGGCGCGGGCCAGAATCGACATCGTGACCTCGGCCAGATAATCGAAAGATATATAGTCCAACCCGTCATGCTGGAGCAGTTGGGGCAAAGCGATCGAACTGTCGCCCCAGAAGCCGGAAGCGCCCCCGATACTGATCGTGCGGCGGCTCATGCCGGTTCCCCCTTGATGACGAAGAGTATGTCGCGCGCGCCCACTTGTTGGCCGGCGGTGACAGCGACGGTGGTGAGGGTGCCAGAGATCGGCGCGACGATCTGATGCTCCATCTTCATCGCTTCGAGGACGCCGAGTACATCACCGCGCGTCACGGACTGATCCTGACCAACGCGGATGGAGGTAACCGCGCCGCTCATCGGTGCGCGCAATACGCCGTCGCCCGCCGCACTCGCCCGCGAGGCAGCCCGATAGGTCATGTCCTCGAACCGATAGACCCGGCCGTCGATGTCGATCGATATCCCGTCGTGGCTGAACAGATAGGCCGCGCGACGCACCAGTCCGTCGATCTCGAACTGGACATGGACATTGTCGCGCTCGACGATCGCGACCGAAGCTACCTCACCATCGACCTCAGCCGACCAGCGGTGTCCCGTCCGGGCGACACGCACAGTCGTCACGACGCCGTCGCTGCTCAGGCTGATCGGATGAGCCTGCACCGCATTGGACGACCAGCCTGCCCTTGTCGTTTCCGTAGCCAGGATCGCGGCAAGCCAGATCGCCGCAGGATCGCCCTCGCGCGGTTGGAAACCGTCGCCATAATGTTTGCCGATGAAGGCGGTGGTCGCACCGCCGTCGCGAAATTCCTTCACGGCCAGCGCATCGAGCAGGAATTCGCGATTGGTCGCGACGCCCAGCAAATGCGTTTTGCGCACAGCACGGACCAGCCGCCGCAAGGCTTCCTCGCGGTTCGCGCCCATTGCGATAATCTTGGCGATCATCGGATCATAGAACGGACTGATGACCTGCCCGGCCACCAGGCCATGATCGACCCTTATGCCCTCACCCGTCGCCGGTTCCCAAACGGTCGCGACACCCGTCTGCGGCAGGAACTGATCGCGCGGATCCTCGGCATATAGCCGGACTTCGATCGCATGTCCGGTCAGCGTGACATCGTCCTGCGAGAACGGCAGGGGCTGCCCGGCCGCCACGTCGATCTGAAGATCGACCAGGTCGATCCCCGTCACGCATTCGGTCACGGGATGTTCGACCTGAAGTCGGGTATTCATCTCAAGGAAATAGAACTGCCCGTCCCCGCCCAGCAGAAATTCGACCGTACCCGCGCCGACATAGTCGATCGCCGCCGCGGCCCGCACCGCCGCCTCGCCCATGCGTCGGCGAAGGTCCTGATCAACTGCGGGAGAAGGCGCTTCCTCGATAACCTTCTGGTGTCGCCGCTGGACCGAACAATCGCGCTCTCCCAAGTGAACAACCGACCCGAAGGTGTCGCCGAACACCTGTATCTCCACATGGCGGGCATCGACGACGGCACGTTCCAACAACAGCCGATCGTCGCCAAAGGCGTTCTTCGCTTCCGACCGGGCCGAGGCAAGCGCCGCCGGCAAGTCGCTGCGATCATGGACCAGTCGCATGCCCCGGCCGCCACCGCCGGCAGATGCCTTGACCATCACTGGATAACCGATCCGGTCGGCTTCGCGCACGAACAGGGCATCGTCCTGTTCGTCCCCCTCATA
The DNA here is from genome assembly GCA_963540925.1 of uncultured Sphingomonadaceae bacterium. Lineage (GTDB taxonomy): Bacteria > Pseudomonadota > Alphaproteobacteria > Sphingomonadales > Sphingomonadaceae > Rhizorhabdus. Next base: position 41,630 of record CAUTRN010000033.1, on the reverse strand, counting down.
GCCCGGTACGCATGGCACGCCGGCATCGATCATCCGTCGCTTCGATCGCGCCTTGTCGCCCATGACACGGACGGAGTCCGGCAAGGGACCGATAAAGGTAATGCCCGCGTCCGCGCATTGCTCGGCGAAGTCGGCATTCTCCGAAAAGAAGCCGTAACCAGGGTGCAGCGCGTCAGCGCCAGTGGCGCGCGCCGCCGCCAGCATCCGCTCGGCGGAGAGGTAGGATTCCCGCAGCGGCCCGCCACCCAGCCGGAATGCTTCGTCGGCCTCCCGGACATGCCGGGCACCCGCATCCGCGTCGCTGAACACGGCAACGGTCGCATAGCCCTTGGCCTTGGCGCTGCGGATCACGCGGCACGCGATTTCGCCGCGATTGGCGACCAGTATCTTGGAAAATGGCTTCATGCGATGGCCCATGCCGGCGCTCTCTTCTCTTTGAACGCCGCAATGCCTTCAGCGCCCTCGCCAGCTACGGCATCGGCGAAAACATCGGCTGCGGCCCGTGAAAACTCATCGATGTCCAGTCCCGGCAAGCCGTTTAGCAACGCCTTGGTGGCCGCCAGCGCACTGGGCGCGCAGGCGTGAATGTCGGCGAGGATAGCGTCGAGCCGGGCATCAAGCGCGGCCCGGTCGGTGAACAGTTCGTCGACAAGGCCCATGGCGGCCGCTTGGCCAGCGTCGATTCTGCTGCCGGTCAGCGCTAGGCGACGTGTCGTCGCGGGACCAAGACGCGCAACAACGAACGGCGCGATTTGCGCTGCGACCAGGCCCAGCCGCGCTTCCGAAAGGGCAAAATTCGCGCCCGGTCCTGCAAGGACGATGTCGGCGCATGTAGCCAGACCCATGCCGCCGCCCATTGCCGCCCCCTCTATCACTGCGATCACCGGCTTGGGAAAGGCGTTGAGCGCGCTGTAGATGCGCGCGCCGCGGATCGAGAGCGCGATCGTCGCCGCGCGCGGATCGCCGCCACTCCCCGCCAGCGTTTTCCCGCCAAGATCGGCGCCTGCGCAGAAGATGCGATCGCTGCCACGCAGCACCAGCGCTCGGATGGTAGGAGCGTCACGATAGTACGCGAACAGCGTCTCGAAATCGGTGAGCAGTGCGTCGGTCATTGCATTGCGGGTGACAGGATCGTCGATGGTCGCGACCAGCGCGCACCCCCGTCGATCGAGCCGCAGCACCGAAGTCTGTGGAACGACGGTCATAGCCGGGCGATCCCGAAGCTGTTTCGGGCCGGTTCGCGCGCTTCGCCCTCGCTACAGGTATCTAGGCAAAAGGCGACGACGCGACGCGTGTCACGCGGATCGATAATGCCGTCGTCCCAGATCCGTGCGGTAGCGAACAGCGCCTCGCCCTCGCGGTCATATTGCTTGATCAGCCGCTCCGACATGGCTGCCAGCCCGGCATGGTCTGGTTCGACGCCGCGGGCGGCGGCACTGTCCTCGGCAACGATGGTCAGGACCTTTGCCGCCTGCTCCCCGCCCATCACCGACAGGCGGTTGTTGGGCCATGAGAAGATGAAGCGCGGGCCGAAAGAGCGGCCGCACATCGCATAGGCTCCAGCGCCGAAGCTCGCACCGATCTGGATCGTGATCTTGGGAACCGAAGCGTTCGTCACTGCCTGAATCAGCTTCGAACCGTGCTTGACGATGCCCGATGTCTCGGCATCTACGCCCACCATGAAGCCGGTGGTATTTTGCAGGAACAGCAGCGGCGTTCGAGACTGACAGCATAGTTGAATGAATTGCGCAGCCTTGGTCGCGCCCTGTGCGTCGATCGGCCCGTTATTGCCGATTATGCCGATTTCGCGCCCTTCGATCCGCGCATGTCCACAAACCGTGTGGAGTCCGTAACCCGCCTTGAATTCAGTGAAATCACTGTCGTCAATGACGCGGGCAACCACTTCGCGGACATCATAAGGCTTGCGGTAATCGGTCGAAACGATGCCCAACAGATCATCGCTGTCATATCGTGGGCCAATTGGAGAAGATGCCGGAGTACCGCGATCCCAGCGCAATTTCGCGACGACCTCTCGCGCCTGGCGCAGGGCGTCCGCATCGCTCTCGGCCAGATAGTCGCCGACGCCGGTGACCTGCGTGTGCAATTCGGCGCCGCCCAGGTCTTCGTCCTGAGCGATTTCGCCGGTCGCCGCCTTGAGCAAGGGCGGGCCGGCGAGAAATACCTTGGAGCGACCACGGATCATGATGACATAGTCGGACAGACCGACCTGATATGCCCCACCTGCGGTGGATGAGCCATGCACGACCGTGATCGTCGGCAGGCCCAGCGCAGACATGCGCGACAGGTTGGCGAATGTACGTCCGCCCTCGACAAACATCTCGGCCTGCAGGTTGAGGTTCGCGCCTGCGCTTTCGACCAGTTGAATATAAGGCAGCTTGTTTTCGATCGCGATATCCTGGGCGCGCAACTGCTTCTTGATGCCCATCGGGTGGGCAGCGCCCCCCTTGATCCCAGCATCGCTCGCGAACACCATCGCGCGAATACCGGACACGAAACCGATTCCGGCAATGGCGCCGCCGCCATAAACGTTATCGACCCCATCGTCGTCGTGCATACCGAAGCCGGCCAGCGTGGAAAGCTCCAGGAACGGCGCGTCGCGGTCGAGCAACAAAGCTACCCGGTCACGCGGCAGCAATTGACCGCGCTTGGCGAATTTGGGGCCAGCCCTCGCTGACGTTGCTCGCACCTTGGCTTCTAGCGCGCGAAACGCTGCGATCAAATCCCGATGCGCAGCATGGTTCTGTCGGAACGCCTCGCTGTCAGGGATCGCCATGCTCTCAATGATCGCCACGATCAGTCTCCGAACAGATTGAGGAAGCGGTCGCGCAGTTCGACCTTGCGCAGCTTGGACGTCGCGGTCAGAGGAAGGTCATCGACGAACTGGACCGCTTTGGGCACTTCGTGCGGAGCAAGCGCCGCCCTGCAATGGTCGAGGATCTCCCCCGCCTCCGCAGTTGAGCCGGGCTTCAGCATGACGACTGCCACCACTGCCTCTTGCCAGCGTGGATGCGGAACGCCGATAGCCGCCGCATTACCGATCGATGGGTGCTGCAACAGCACCTGCTCGACCTTGACCGAGGCAACATTCTCCCCGCCGCTCTTTATGATGTCCTTCAGGCGATCGACGAACAGCAATTGTCCATCCTCGTCGATCACGCCCAGGTCACCCGTATGATGCCATCCGAACCGTCGCGAATGTGCGGTCGCAGCCTCGTCCTTGTAATAGCCGAGCATCACGTTCGGACCGCGATGCACGATCTCGCCCACCTGGCCTGGAGGAAGCAGGGTGCCATCGTCGTCCATGATCGCCATATCGTTGACGATCGATGGTTCGCCCCAATAATTGCCCTCCTTGAGCAATTGCTGCTCCGGGCGCAGCATCGCTGTGCTGGGGTACATTTCGGTCTGGCCTGATGAAAGCACGAAGGTCGGGCAGAACTCGCTCAGCAGGCGCCGCAACAGCGGCCCCGGCATCGGCGCCATCGCGTAAATGCAGTAGCGCAGCGACGAGAAGTCCGTAGTCATGCGGACCGGATGGTCCATCACCGCAGCATACATCATCGGCAATCCAACGAAGAAACTGACCTTTTCGTCCTCGATCGCCGCCAGCACCCGTCCGGGATCAAACCCGTTATGCAGCACCACGGTCGCACCGGCGGCCATGAACGTCGTGAAAAGGCAGTGCGCCGACACATGAAACAACGGCAGGACGATGAGGATGCGATCCTGGCGCGTCACCATCCATTCGCCGATGTTGCACATCACCGTCGCGTAGACGGCAAGATTGCAGTGCATTACGCCCTTCGGGCGCGACGTCGTCCCACTTGTGTACATGATCATCGCCAGGTCGCGCTCATGTATCGGCAGATCAGGTTCCTTTGGAGAAGCGCTCGAAAGCCTCGTGTCGAAAGCCTCGCCCAATGCCAGCACGGGCGGCGATCCCTCGGCCCCCTCCGGTATCACATTTTGGATATGCTCATCGGCGATGACGAAAGACGCATCGGTGTGATTGAGAATATAGGCCCTGTCGTCCGCAGCAATCAGCGGGTTTATAGGCACCCAGACCAGCCCGGCCTTGTGCAAGCCGAAGATGACGATGATGAAGTCGATACTGTTGGAACAGATTGTGGCGATCCGATCGCCCGGCTTTGCGCCTTCGTTGCGCAACATGTTCGCACAACGGTTCGCCATCTCGTCCAGCTGGCCGAACGTTATCGTTCTCGACGGGGTTATCACCGCTGCCTTATCAGGAAATCGCCGCGCTGAGCGTCGCAGCAGGTCGCCTAAAGCGATGCGTCCAAGCCCTCCGGTCACCTCGGGCGAAGGTTCCAGCCCACGATCGACCAACAAATGGACATCGACAGGCGCGTCCACGGGCAGCATTTGCGTCGTTTCAAGGCTAACGCTCACAACCCCTCCTCTACGCTAGTCCCGTTATTGACCCTCAGCGGACATACGACCCTGCTGGCGATCCTCCACGCAGTTCCCGAGCGGCGCAATTGGACAGAGATCAAAGCAGGCATCGACATCCTCTATTCGTCCGTCTTTGCTCTTGGAGAGCGCGGATCTGATTGTCAGGCTATAAGCGTGCCTCTTCGATGGGTCAAGACTTGCTTGCGGCAAGCTAGTGAATTATCGATCGGATCGGCCTTGCCAGCGATGTCGCGGATTTTGCGCGATCGGCATGTTAAATAGCGTAAGAAACGGAGAGAGCAGCGATGTCTGAAGCACAACTTGAGCAGGTACTGGAGATGATTCGCACAGGGCCAGACCTTTCCGCCCTCGGTCCCGAGAAATTGCGTGAAGCCTATGACGAGTTGGGCGACATTACCCTACCTGACAAGGCGATCGCCTACGAAGCGATAGTAGCGAGCGGTGTCCCATGCGAGGTCGGCGTCTCACCGGGCGCACGCACCGATGCGACGATCGTGTATCTCCACGGTGGCGGCTATGTGTTTGGGTCACGAAAGTCGCATCGCGGGCTGGTTGCGCGTCTGGGCCAGGCTGCGGGCATCCGGACCATTGCACCCGATTATCGGCTCGCGCCTGAGCATGTCTTTCCCGCCGCTGTCGACGATGCATTTGCCGTCTACAAATGGCTGCTGGCTGACGGCACCCCAGCTCACAAGATCGTCTTTGGCGGCGATTCAGCGGGTGCGGGTCTCACGCTGGGGACAATGCTGCGGTGCAAGTCCGAAGGCGTGCCACTGCCAAAAGCAGCGGTCCTGTTTTCTCCCTTTGTGGATATGGGCGTGACCGGCGACAGCGTTCAGGAAAACAAGGATCGCGACCTGCTGGTCAGCTTCGACGGAGCATTCGGTCTCGCAGCGACCTATATGGCGGGCGCGGATTTGAAGTCCCCCGAAGCATCGCCCATATTTGCAGATCTTGCGGGCCTGCCGCCCTTGCTCATCCATGTCGGCGGCAATGAAGCGATCCTCGACGACGCCTTGAGGTTGGCACGGCGCGCCATCATGGCCGACGTTTCGGTGCGCCTGCGCGCCTATCCCAAGCTGCCGCACGTGTGGCAGCTCTATTCCGCAATGCTCGACGAGGGCGAGGAGTCCTTGCAAGAAGCAGGCGCATTTCTCGCAAGCCAAATCGGCTGACGCGACAAACAAGGAGCCGGGCAGGCAACAAGTGCCTGCCCGGCTGTCGATTTCAAATTCAAACCGATGCCATGATCACTGCGCCAGGCGCTCGGCCTCGCCGATCAGTTCACGACCGATCAGCATACGACGGATCTCGTTCGTGCCGGCACCGATGTCGAGCAGCTTGGCATCGCGATAGAAGCGTTCCGCCGGCCAGTCCTTGGTGTAGCCCGCACCACCGAGCGCCTGAACCGCCTCATTGGCGACCCGCACCGTATTTTCGCTGGCCAGCAGAATTGCGGCGGCAGCGTCGAACCGCGTCGTTCGGCCAGCGTCACAGCTTCGTGCCACGGCATAAATATAGGCGCGGCATGAATTAAGCGCGACATACATATCCGCCACCTTCGCCTGAATGAGCTGAAAATGGCCGATGGGCTGGCCAAATTGCTTGCGCTCCCGCACATAGGGCAGAACGACGTCGAGACAGGCCTGCATGATGCCCAGCGGTATGCCGGCCAGGACGGCACGCTCATAGTCCAGCCCGCTCATCAGCACGCCGACGCCGCCGTTCACCGGACCCAGCGCATTTTCTTGCGGGACTTCGCAATTGTCGAATACCAACTCGGCCGTGGGGGAACCGCGCATGCCCATCTTGTCGATCTTCTGGCCGATCGAAAAACCCGGCATGTTCTTTTCGATGATGAACGCCGTAATGCCCCGACTGCCTTCGCCGGTCTTTGCATACACGACCAGTGTGTCGGCATAGGTAGCATTGGTGATCCAGAATTTGGTGCCGTTGAGGACATAGCCGCTGCTTGTGGCCTCCGCCTTCAGCTTCATCGACACGACGTCGGAACCCGCGCCTGCCTCCGACATCGCGAGACTGCCGAGATGTTCGCCAGAGATAAGCTTGGGCAAATATTTCGCTTTTTGCTCAAGCGACCCCCAGCGGGCAATCTGATTGATGCACAAATTGGTATGCGCACCGTAGCTGAGCCCGATCGCGCCGGACGCACGAGCGATTTCCTCGCACGCTATGACATGTTCCAGATAACCGAGGCCGAGACCGCCATCTTGCTCATCGACGGTGATGCCGTGCAGGCCGAGCTCACCCATGCTCGTCCAAAGCTCGTCGCGCGGAAACCAATCCTCCGCATCGATCCTCTTGGCCAGTGGCGCAATCTTGTCGGTCGCGAAACGGCAAGTCGTTTCGCGGATCATGTCGGCGGATTCGCCGAGATCGAAGTCAAACATCTGCATAAATCGCTCCGAAAGCTGTGAAAGTGTTGGCTTTGATCCGTTCAGGTTCGGCGGCCCCGGTTAATGCGCGCCAGCGTGCGGAGCGGGCCACAGGCTCGCCGCGGCCACCGTATCGGCTTCTTCAAGGGTCAATCCCTTGCCGCCGGAGCCATCTGACTGGCCATCGCCCGCGGCATGGCGACGCAGTTCGAGTCTGGCGATTTGGTTGCGATGGACCTCGTCCGGACCGTCAGCCAAACGCAATATCCGCGCGTTGGCGAACGCTGCGGCAAGGAAGTGGTCATTATTGGTGCCACCGCCGCCGAACATTTGCATAGCCCAATCGATGACCTGCTGCGCCATTGTAGGCGCTATGACCTTGATCATCGCGATTTCCTGGCGTGCAGCCTTGTTGCCGACAGTGTCCATCATCCACGCGGCGCGCATCGTCAGCAGCCGCGCCTGCTCGATCATGATCCGCGACTGCGCTATACGTTCCAGCGTTACGCTCTGCTCGGACAGCGGACTGCCGAACGCTACCCGTTCAGTCGCTCGTCGACACATCCGCTCCAGGACGCGCTCACTCAGGCCGATGAGCCGCATGCAATGGTGGATGCGTCCCGGGCCTAGCCGTCCTTGTGCGATCTCAAACCCCCGCCCTTCGCCCAGCAGCATGTTGGATGCGGGCACGCGCACATCGTCGAACACCACTTCCGCAGGCCGATCGGGGGTTCCGTAAAATCCGAGCATAGGCAAAGCACGGACGACACGAACGCCCGCAGCGTTGCGCGGCACGAGTATCATCGACTGAGCCTTGTGACGATCCGCGAGAGCGTCACCGGTTCGGCCCATGAAGATGAAGACGGCGCAGCGGGGATCTGTGGCGCCGGACGTATACCATTTCCTGCCATTAATGACGTAATCGTCACCGTCGCGGACGATTTGAGCAGCGATGTTCGTCGCATCGGAGGACGCCACCGCCGGCTCGGTCATCGCAAAGGACGATCGGGTTTCCCCTGCCAGCAACGGCTCGAGATAGCGCGCCTTCTGTTCTGCCGTGCCGTAGCGCAGCAATGTTTCCATGTTGCCGGTATCGGGTGCGGAGCAGTTGAATATTTCGGGCGCAAACAAGGACCGGCCCATCACTGCACATAGCGGGGCATATTCGACATTGGTCAGCCCGTCCCCGCCGTGGCCGACAGGCAGAAAGAGGTTCCATAATCCTTCCGCCCGGGCGCGCGCCTTGAGCTCCTCGATGCCGGGATAGATCGCCCATGGGCCCAGCCGTTCGGCATCCAGATACAGATCGCGTTCTATCGGATAGAGATGGTCGGCCATGAATGTCTGCAGGCGCTGCTGCAGTTCCAGGCTTCTGGCGCTTTGAGTGATATCCACGCTAATTCCTTACAATGCTGGAGCGCCGGCCCGGCGCGCTTGCTCCCAAGCCAGTTCGGCTAGTTCCGGAAGGGCCTTCACACGTTCGGCAGCGTCGGGCGAAGCTGCCGTTCCCCTGACCAGACGGCCCTTGATCCCGTGGAAAATTGCTGCGATCCGGAAAAAGGAAAACGCCACGAAAAAGTCATAGTCCGCAGTGTCCGCGAGCCCGACGCGCTCGGCGTAAAGCGCCAGATATTCCTTCTCGGAAGGGACGTTAAGCTTAGCAATATCCTCGCCTGCCAATCCGGCAACGATGTGACTGGGCATGCGATACATGGTTGCATGATAAGCGAAGTCCGCCAGAGGATGACCCAGCGTTGCCAGTTCCCAGTCCAGAACCGCGACGATACGCGGTTCCGTCGGGTGAAAGATCATATTGTCGCAGCGAAAATCGCCATGGACAATTGCCGCCCTGGCCTCGTTTCGCGGTCGGGCATGTTCGAGCCAGTTGATCAGCCTGTCCATGTTCGGATCGCGGCCAGCGGCGGTATCGGCGATATATTGTTCGGAAAGCCGCTTTATCTGCCGCTCGACATAGCCGGTCGGCCGACCGAAGCCATCAAGGCCGATTGAGGCGGGTTCGATCGCATGGAGGTCTGCAATCGTGGTGTTCATCGCCATGAAGTAATCGGATCGATCGCTGACCCCGACGTCGGGAAAGGTAGCGTCCCAGAAGATGCGCCCGTCGACCAGTTCCATCAGGTAGAACATCGTGCCGATCACGTCGGTATCGAGACACACCCCGAATATACGGGCCACCGGAACGCGGGTATCGGCCAGCTTGCCTTGCACAAGAGCCTCCCGATCGACGGCATGCGCCCCTTTCAGGAGCACACCGGAGGGTTGCCGCCGCAGCACATATGACCGCTCGGGCGTGGTGACGAGATAGGTGGGGTTTGATTGTCCGCCGCGAAATTGCCTGACGCTGATGGGGCCATCATGCCCATCCACATTCTCGCTCATCCAGCGCGCGAGGCCTGATTCGTCAAACTGTTGGGCTTCCCGGACAGGAATGATGCCTGCATGCACAGCCGTATTTGCAAGTTCAGCCACCTGGAAATCCTCTCTTATCCCGACACTTTCAGTCGTTGCCCTGCTATGTATCTTGCTTGCTTGCGTCTAGCAAGATACATAGCAGGGCAACAGCATTTTTCGGCACCATGGTAGCAAGTAGTGCGTCGGGCAGGAGTTTATAGGTCCAAGCCTGTCGAGCGAACTATCTCATTGCGCGAGATAGATGCTGGTTATTGCTTGATACAATCAAATGGAGCGCGCCTTGGAGGCAGTCGTAGTGGGTCAAAGTCGTACGCCATTGGCCCTGACCTTTTGCCCGCACCATCGCAGCGCAACCCGCAAACCTAGAATGAGGAAACCAGCATGAAAATTTCAGGATGCGCGGCCGTCGTCACGGGCGGAGCAGGTGGCCTGGGTGAAGCAACCGCGCGTGCACTGGCGGACGCCGGGGCGAAGGTCGCCATTTTCGATGTCAATGCGGTATTGGGCGCACAGGTTGCTGCGGCCATCGGAGGCATCTTCTGTCAAGTCGATGTCACCGATGAGACGTCCGTTGTCGAAGGATTTGTTAAGGCTCGTCAGGCTCACGGGCAGGAGCGCATTCTGGTAAATTGCGCCGGAACCGGCAGCGCCTTCAAAACCGCGTGGCGCGCCCGTGAAACGGGGGAGATCAGTCATTTCCCTCTCTATGCGTTCCAGAGGATGATACAGATCAATCTGGTCGGCACGTTCATCTGCATTGCCAAATCGACAGCAGGGATGCTGGCGCTGGAGCCATTCGAGGAGGACGCCGCCCGGGGCGTTGTGGTGAATACGGCGTCCGTCGCCGCCGAGGATGGGCAGGCCGGCCAGGCAGCTTATTCTGCCGCCAAGGCCGGGATCGTCGGAATGACGTTGGCAATCGCCCGCGATTTCATGATGGACGGCATTCGCGTTAACACCATTTTGCCCGGCACTTTTGACACACCGCTGCTTCATTCCGCCCCCGAGGCAGTCAGACAGCGATTGATTGACAATGTGCCTTACCCCCGGCGGATGGGCCACCCGGCCGAGTATGCCAGCCTGGTGCTCGAAATCTGCCGCAATGCCTATTTGAATGGCGAAGATATCCGGCTGGATGGCGCATTAAGAATGCCGCCGCGGTAAAGTCACACGGGACGCGCGGCTTTGAAGCATCTTCAGCGCGCAGATTCACATTCCTTGCGTCAAACAAGTGAACGAACTAAGGTCGCCTTCACCGTTTAACGAGGATTGAAGAGTGGCGACATCGCGGCGATTGCAACCGGAGACGACTACAGCAGTAAAGCGGCGACGCCTCACACAGGCGGAGCGTACATCCATATCTGACGGCAGGATGCTGGATGCCGCAATGACGCTTGTCGCCGAGCGGGGGACACAGAGCACGACGTTGCGGGAGGTCGGCGAGCTTGCCGGATACAGCCGTGGCTTGGCCAGCAATCGCTTTGGTTCCAAGGATGTCTTGTTTGCGGAGCTGATCGACATCTTTAACAAGCGCTGGAAAAGCGAGTTGCGCGCGTTTGTGGGCAGCAAGACCGGCCTGGACGCCTTTTCGGCGTCGGTCGAAAGCGGCATTCATTACCTCACCGAGAACAGCGACTATGTCCGGGCGATGTTCATTCTCTATTATGAAACAGTAGCAAGCAGTACTGTCATGCGCGAACGACTGGCCGAGCAGCACGGCGCCTACCGGCGCGCGGTCGAACGCTATATTCGCGAAGGAATAGAGGATGGCACGATCAAGAAGTCAGCTGTGCCGAGCCGGGTCGCACTTCAGTACACGTCGTTTTTCTTCGGCCTTGTATACCAGTGGCTGACCAACCCCGACAAAGTCGATTTCAAAAGTGCCCTGCATGATTTTCGTGATGCGATCATCGCGCTCATCGGTGAGCCGCGTTGATCGCATCGACAAGAATAGGCACAACCACCCTATTCACCTTGCCAGCTTGAACTCCTCATAACGTGGCTCGCGCAGTATCTCACGATATGCGTCAGGCGTGCCGGTCCAGGTCTCTGGCATGCCGTTTTCGTCCATATACCAGTTCGTGCAACCCGAAATCCATATTGTCGACGGTACGGCGGACTTCACCTTCTGCAAAAACTCGTCCAGAGCCTCCGGCTTTGCTTCGATCGAGTGGTATCCGTTCTCCGCGCAGAATTTGATAACCTTGACGATATGGTCGACGATCGCTTCCGAATAGGCGATCGCGCTGAAATTGCCTCGCGGCGAATGCGGGCCGCCGACAAGCATGAAATTCGGAAAGCCCGGAACATGCACAGAAAGGTGAGCGCCGGTCTGCCCTTCCCACACCTTGGTCAGCGATTCGCCGCGGGCGTTGGTCAGTTCAATCGGGCGATGATAGGCTCGTGCGTCGAACCCAGTGGCGAAGATGATGACGTCCAGTTCGTGCAGGCGGCCGGATTGATCGACTATGCCCTGCTCAGTCGCGCGAACGATGCCGTCGCGGACGATCTCGACATTGGGCCGTGATACCGCTGGGTAAAATGCAGTCGACATTACCATGCGCTTGCACAGGGGTTCATCGGGCGGTGTCAGCTTCCTGCGCAGTTCCGGGTCTTTGATCCGACCTAGATGCCATTTGCACATGCTCGACAAAAATTTACGCTGCCACCCATTTTTGATGACCGCCTCGGCAAACACATGCTCGAAAAACCAGCCATAAAATCTTCCAGCAGCGCGTCCGATCCAGGGCATCGCACCGACTATTTTCCGCTCCATATCGCCAAAGCGGCGGTTGGGCAGCGGAAATATCCATTGTGGCGTCCTGATGAACGCTGTCAGATCGACACCCTGGTTGGCGAGCGCTGCAATCAACTGAGTACCGGTTGACCCACTACCGATCACGCCCACGCGCTTGTCGCTGAGATCGATGCCGTCCATCCATTGGGCCGAATGAAACTTGGCGCCCTCAAAGTCGTCCAGCCCCTCGATCCTGGGAAATGCGGGGACATGGAGTGGTCCGGTCGCCGCGACGAGGAAATCGACTGTGTCAAGATGCCCTTCGACCGTTTCCAGATGCCACTTCCGGCCATCGAACCTGCACCCGGTCACCTTCGTGCCGAAAACGATATCTCGCCGCAGATCATATTTGTCGGCGACCTTGAGCATATATGACTGGATCTCTCCACCCAGTGCGAGCCGGTGGCTCCAGCCCGGATTATGTTCGAACGAGTAATTATAATGGTGCGCCGGCACATCGCAGGCGACGCCCGGATACCGATTCTCGCGCCATGTGCCGCCGACCTCGTTCGCTTTTTCATAGATGACGATGTCGTCAAGCCCAGCTTCCCGCAGCTTGATCGCCTGCATCATGCCTGCAGCACCGGCGCCGATAATCGCAGTGCGCGGGCGATATGCGGCTTTTCCGTTCCGCGCTTCACCCATTGCCGGGCTTCCAGCTATGTCGCTTTGCATTGACCTCTCCACTTGTTTGTCACACGCTAGTATCTTCACAGCGATCTGACAAGATGATTGGGACACCTGAAATGAGTTCGTTCACCCGCGTCGGCGGAAAGAAAGCACTGGTAACCGGTGCCGCGCAAGGATTAGGCGCTGCCTCCGCACAAATGCTCGCACGACACGGCGCGCAGGTCCTTTTGACCGACGTCAACGAGGCAGGGGCGCGGCGGGTAGCCGAGTCGATCAATATCGAAATGGGCCAGGAAGTTGCCTGGGCCGCCCGCCATGACGTAACCAGCGCCGATGACTGGACGGAAGCGCTCGATCAAGCCGTTCGGCTCATGGGTGGCGTGTCTGTACTGGTGAACAATGCAGGTCTGGTAATGACAGGCTCTGTCGAAGATCTTGAACTTGATCAATGGCGCCACGTCATGCAGGTCAACACGGACAGCGTCTTCCTGGGATGCAAGATTGCGCTGCCATATCTGCGTGACAGCCAGCCCGGCTCGATCATCAACCTGTCGTCGATGGCGGGGTTGATGGCTTCGCCCAACCTCGCTGCCTACAACGCTTCCAAGGCCGCTGTCTGGTTGCTCACAAAATCGGTCGCGCTGCTCACAGCCAAACGCGGCTGGGACATCCGTTGCAACTCGATCCACCCGACGTTCATCCGCACGCCGATGCTCGATATCTTCCGGGGAGGCCGGGAAGAAGCGGCCATGCTGGAACGACTCGCGAGACAGGTACCGCTGGGAAGGCTCGGCGAACCCGACGACGTGGCATACGCCGTCCTGTACCTCGCATCGGATGAAAGTCGTTTCATCACTGCATCCGAACTCAAGGTGGATGGTGGCATTTCAGCAACATAATTCGCTTAGTAAAATACTTGCTTGCGGCTAGCTAGCTATATAGCTACAAGTGAGAGACCTTCAGCGCAGATTGAAGTGGAGAGGATGATTGGACAGCGATGCGCCTATTGCCGCAAAGGTAACGTTCATGCGGGACTGGCGGCCTCATGCACATTCTCCCGGCGAGCCACGCCCCCCGAAAATATCCGGAGGGCATGATTTGTATCTAGAAATTAAAGTGTGGTCGTGCCGAACAGCCGTATTATCTGGTCCACCCAAGGTTTCTTGCAGGTCGCACTCGCCCCTTTACGGCAATCCTAGAAAACAAACTGATAAGCAGAGCCGTAATTCTATCGGGTTAAACTCATTTCGGCGCAGCATGATTCCGGGTCCGGTGCATCGGTATTCTCACCAGGCACATGGCATATTTTCTCTTCATGAGATCCAAGCAACAATATCAAATATAAACTAGGGAGAGGTTGAATGAGCCTTGTTAAGCACGCGCTATTGGGCGCCAGCATCACTACTATGGTCATTGCCAATCAGGCATATGCTCAGACCGCTGCTCCTCCTGCAGGTGCCGCGGTGGCCGATATCGTCGTCACAGCCAACAAGCGCGAGCAGCGTCTTAATGATGTCGGCATCACCGTTGCGGTTCTTTCAGGCAATGCGCTCCAGCGCCAGCAGATCAACTCGCTGGCCGATCTCGCCAATGCCACTCCAAGCCTGTCTTTCACCAACAGCGCAAACGGCACACCCGTCTACACTCTGCGCGGCGTCGGCTTCTACGAGACATCGCTCGGAGCCTACCCCACGGTCAGCACCTATGTCGATGAAGCGCCTCTGCCCTTTCCTGTTCTCTCCTCACACTCGGCATATGATCTTGAACGGGTCGAGGTGCTAAAGGGACCGCAGGGTACGCTTTTTGGACAGAATGCGACGGGCGGCGCGATCAACTATATCGCAGCGAAGCCCACCAGCGAACTCCATGCGGGCGCCAATGTTTCATATGGTCGTTTCAACGAAGTTGTTGCTGACGCCTTTATCAGCGGCCCGATCTCTTCGACATTGAAAGCACGCCTCTCCGGACGCGTGGAACGCGCCGACGGTTGGCAGGTGAGCAATTCGCGCCCCGGCGACCGCAATGGCAAGGTCCGCAATTATATGGGTCGGTTGCTGATCGACTTTCAACCGACCGACCGTCTTCGCTTCGGCCTCAACGTCAACGGATGGAAAGACGAGGGCGAAACCCAGGCGCCGCAATATATCGCCTATCAGTATCAGGCACCTGCCTTCGTCACGCCCGCACTCGCAAACTCGCAATTTTCACCAGAGAAGCCGCGAGCGGCGGACTGGACCCCAGGCGTGCCCCGGCGCGACAACCGAATGGGTCAGGTATCGCTTCGGTCCGAACTTGATCTGACGGACGACATTACCGTTACGTCGTTGACCTCCTACGTCGATTACAAGCAGCGTCAGGGCAACGAGGGCGATGGTTTGCCCATCCGCACGCTCGATCTGCCCCGTGATGACGGTCGCATCAAGAGTTTCAACCAGGAACTTCGCATCTCCAACGCCAGCAATTCGAGCTTTCGTTGGGTCGTCGGCGGCAATTATGAGCGCAGCAAGGTGTTTCAGGTCCAAGACCTAACCTTTCCGGATGTATCCGTGCGTGGCCTTTACGGCACTTTCGGATATCCCTTTTCTTCGTTGTCCTATTACAACGATCAGAAGATGCGGAATTATGCCGGTTTTGCCAACGCCGAATATGACATCGGCGAGCTGACGATCAAACTCGGCGGTCGATACACAAAATCACAGACTGATGCCAACGCTTGCAACTACGACCCGTCGGGCGATCCGCGCAACACGGGTCCATTGTTCTTCGACGTTCTGCTTGGTGGCGCGTTCGGTCCCTATAACGGCCAATGCTATCAGATCAACAATCTGCCAATGGCGGTCGGGGGCGTAAATCCCGGATCCCCCGGCGCTTATGTGAGTTCGCTTAAACAGGACAATTTCTCCTGGCGCGTTGGCATCGACTGGAAGGCCAGTCCCGACGTGCTGATCTATGCAAACGTGGCGAAGGGCTACAAGACAGGTGGTTTCCCGGTGCTTTCGGCCTCCTTGTTCAGCCAGTATCTGCCCGTAACCCAGGAATCCGTTCAGTCATATGAGGGGGGCATCAAAGCGACGCTGCTGGATCGCACGCTTCAGTTGAACGCTTCTGTTTTCTATTATGATTATACCGACAAACAGCTGCGTTCAAAGTTTGTTGACCCTAACTTCGGCATTCTCGACGTACTTCAGAATATTCCTAAGTCGGAAGTTAAGGGTTTCGAGCTTGAAATGAGTATTAGGCCGACGCCTGGTCTGGTCGTCAACAACACATTTACCTATCTGGATGCGAGTATCAAACGCTTCAGTGGCATTAATGCTGCGGGCGTAGCCGCCAATTTTGCCGGCGCGAGCGTCCCCTACACGCCTAAGTTCCAGATCGGCAGTAATATCAATTATGATTTCCCCCTTACGAGCAGTCTGAATGGATTTATCGGCACAAGCGTGAACTTCCGCTCGAACACGGTCGCGACCATCGGTGGGGAGATCAACCCTCCTGCGGCTGCGCCACAGTCGAAGAGGATCTTCGGGGTCGCCGACTACACGCTGGTCGATCTGCGTGCAGGCATTGCGGCACCCGACGACCGCTGGCGCGTTACGATCTGGGGCAAGAATGTGTTCAACGAATATTATTGGAACAACGTCGTCGCTGCGTTCGATACGATCGGTCGCTACGCCGGCAAGCCTGCCACGTACGGCGTGAGCGTCGCCTTCCGCTACTAGGTTTTTCTCGTCCACAGGCCGCGTCTCTGCTGCCTGGCGAGATGCGGCCGCCATGAAGCATGATCCGATCCGGCAGATTGGATCATGCTTCCGGCCAGTTCAACAACATGACCATGAGATCATAGGAGTATCGAGTATGACCGACAGGCTGAGAGGCAAGGTTGCCGTTATTTCCGGCGGCGCATCGGGGATCGGCGCGGCGACGGCTCGACTGTTCGTGGCAGAGGGCGCGCGCGTGATCGTCGCCGATCTGCAGGAACCGCTCGATACTGCGCTGGCGGATCTGCTAGTTTCGAATCCTGAGGCGGCAAAGTTCAGGCGTTGCGACGTTTCCGTCGAAGCGGACGTCGTTGCTGCCATCGACGACGCCGTCGCGACATGGGGTCGACTGGACGCAACTGTTGCGTGCGCCGGCGTACCGGGACAGGGCGCGGCGGCGGATATTACGGCTGACCATTGGGACAGGACCTTCGCCATCAATGCGCGCGGCGTATTCCTGTTCACGAAATACGCGATCCCCCACATGATCAAAGCTGGCGGCGGATCGATCATCAATATCTCGTCAGCTTTCGGAATTGTCGGCGGACCTCATTTCGCCGCCTATGCCGCCTCGAAAGGCGCGGTCCGCAATTTTTCGAAAGCAACTGCAATCGACTATGTCGGACACGGTATCCGGTCGAACTCTGTTCATCCGGGTTATATCGACACCCCCATGGTTCAGAACATTGTCAACAACGCACCAGACACCGGCGCCGCGCAGTCGATGTTCAATGCCCTTCAACCGGGGGGGCGTGGCGGCATGCCCGAAGACATTGCTTGGGGCTGCGTCTATTTGGCTTCGGATGAGGCGCGTTTCGTGACCGGGGCAGAACTCGTTATCGATGGCGGCCTGCTGGCGCGCTAGCGATCGGCGCTGCATCCAACAATACGCGACCATTTCCTGAAAGAAAGACCTCCCCATGCGTGATGCCGTCATCGTTTCCACGGCCCGGACACCGATCGGTCGTGCCTATCGTGGCGCATTCAACGCCACCCCCTCCCCAACACTGGCAGCACACGCGATCCGCGCCGCAGTCGCACGGTCGGGCCTCAGTCCCGACGAAGTGGACGATGTCATTTTGGGCTGCTCGCTGCCGCAAGGCGTGCAGCAGACGATCGGTAGGACGGCAGCACTGCGCGCGGGTCTGCCAGTATCGGTATCGGGCATGACAATCGACCGCCAATGCTCGTCGGGCCTGATGACGATCGCGACGGCGGCCAAGCAGGTCATCGTCGATCGGATGGACGCTGTTGTGGCAGGAGGGGTCGAATCGATCTCGATGGTGCAGACCCCGGCGCTGCGTTCCGACACCGACGCTGAACTGCTCGCCATGATGCCCGACATCTATATGCCGATGCTGCAAACTGCGGAGACGGTGGCAAGCCGCTACGGCATTTCCCGAGACCGACAGGATGCCTATGCGCTCCAGTCACAACAACGCACCGCCGCAGCCCAAGCGGCGGGCGCATTCGATGACGAGATCATATCGGTGACAGCGACGATGACGGTCGCCGACAAGGCCACCGGCGTGACATCGCACAGGGAAGTTACGCTCACGCATGACGAGGGCAATCGACCGGAAACGACAGCGGAAGGTCTGGCTAGTCTGAGGCCCGTTGTCGAGGGCGGCGTGATTACAGCGGGGAACGCATCGCAACTGTCCGATGGCGCTTCGGCATGTGTCATCATGACAAGCGACGTTGCCGCAGCCCGCGGGTTGACACCGCTTGGCCGCTATGTCGGCATGGCGGTCGCGGGCACTGAACCCGACGAAATGGGGATCGGTCCTGTCTTCGCCATACCTAAACTACTGTCACGCTTCGGCCTGAGCATGGCCGACATTGGCCTGTGGGAGTTGAACGAGGCCTTTGCGGTCCAGGTGCTTTATTGCCAGGATGTGCTCGGCATTCCTGACGAGATACTCAACGTCAATGGTGGAGCAATTTCGATCGGCCATCCTTACGGCATGTCCGGAGCGCGCATGACTGGCCATGCCCTGATCGAAGGACGCAGACGCGGTGCAAAATATGTCGTCGTCACGATGTGCGTTGGTGGCGGAATGGGCGCGGCCGGGCTTTTCGAAGTACTCTGAAGAACATTATCTCAGCACGCTCTTCGCCTTGGCAGCAATCGCTATTTAGCGCCTGATACCTCTCGGGAGATAAGGCCATCTTCACTGTCGCCGATAGCCGACGGGCAGACCGAAATAAGCTCGTCGCCCAATAAATGAGGCGTTTGGACATCGTTGATCGGAGCCGTGAATGACCGATATCTATCCAGTGCCGCCGGACTGGGCCATGCACACGCGCACGACTGCGGAACAATATGCGGCATCCTACGATCGCTCTTTGAACGACGCGGACATATTTTGGCTGGAAGAGGCCGCGCGGCTCGACTGGATAATACCGCCGACCAGAGCGAGTGAAAGCTCGTTTCACGCCGATGACTTCGGCGTAAAGTGGTTCGCCGACGGCCTTCTTAACGTTTCAGTCAACTGCATCGATCGCCATCTCAGGCTACACGCCGATCGCGTCGCAATCATTTGGGAACCCGATATCCCGAGCGAAGAGCCGCGCCATTATACTTATCAGCAACTACATGACGAGGTGTGCCGCCTCGCCAATGTTCTGAAGAAGCAGGGCGTGCAGAAGTGAACCGCGCCGGGTTTGCTGGAGGCTCCAACTTCTGAGTAAGTGGAGCCGACATGAGCAAGACGACGAACAGATTTTCGCCTGAGGTGCGCGAACGGGCGGTGCGGATGGTGCTGGATCACGAAGGCGATTATCCCTCTCGCTGGACAGCCATCGTGTCGATCTCGGAGAAGATTGGCTGCGTTCCGCAGACATTGTTTGAATGGGTCAAGAAGGCGGAGGTGAACAGCGGCAAGCGCGCTGGTGTGCCGACGGAGATGGCCGATCGGTTGAAGGCGCTGGAACGCGAGAATCGCGAGCTTCGTCAGGCCAACGAGATATTGCGCAAGGCGAGCGCATATTTTGCCCAGGCGGAGCTCGACCGCCCGTTCAAACGATGACGGCTTTTATAGACGAGCATCGCGGGGAATATGGGGTCGAGCCGATTTGCAGGGTTCTGCCAATTGCCCCATCCACCTATCATGAGCGTGTCGCACAACGGCGGGATCCGGACCGGTTGTCAGGTCGTGCGCGGCGTGATCGGGATCTCAAACCCGAAGTCATGCGCGTCTTTGCCGAGAATTTCGGCGTGTATGGCGTACGCAAGGTCTGGCGGCAGATGAACCGTGAGGGCTTCGCTGTCGCCCGTTGCACTATCGCGCGCCTGATGCGCGATCTGGGTTTGCAGGGGGTGATCCGTGGCAAGCCTGTGCGAACCACGATCAGCAATAAGGCCGCGCCGTGCCCGCTCGATCATGTGAACCGTCAGTTCCATGCTCCAGTGCCGAACATGCTCTGGGTGTCGGACTTCACCTATGTCGCGACGTGGGCGGGCTTTGTCTATGTGGCCTTCGTGATCGACGTCTACGCCCGCTATATCGTGGGCTGGCGGGTCAGCAGGACTGCACATGCCAGCTTTGTGCTGGATGCGCTGGAGCAGGCTATCCACGAGCGACGTCCTGTCCATCGTGGCGGCCTCGTCCACCACAGCGACCGCGGCAGCCAATATGTCTCCATCCGATACTCGGAGCGCCTTGCCGAAGCCGGGATCGAACCGTCTGTCGGCAGCGTCGGCGACAGCTATGACAATGCTTTGGCTGAGACGATCAACGGCCTTTACAAGGCGGAGGTGATCCACCGCAGAGGGCCGTGGCGATCCTTTGAGGCCGTCGAATATGCCACACTCGAATGGGTGGACTGGTTCAACAACAGACGCCTGCTCGAACCTATCGGCAACATCCCGCCTGCTGAAGCCGAAGCACAATATTATGCCATGCTGGACGACCTCTCCATGGCTGCGTAACTTAAACCAAACAGCCTCCGGCAAACCCGGTGCGGTTCATACCGCCGCGACGTGCGCGATGCCGCTGCCCATCAATCCGCCGCCAATTACGCCAATGGTTTGCATTGTCACCTCTTGCTCCCTGAAATCATGTGATGGCCGATCAGGCCCGTTCCAGCACCAGCGCTATGCCCTGCCCACCGCCGATGCACATGGTGACGAGCGCGTAGCGCCCTCCGATGCGCTGTAACTCGTACATCGCCTTTACCGTGATGATCGCACCCGTCGCGCCGACCGGATGGCCCAGTGCAATGCCGGAACCGTTGGGATTAACCTTCGCCGGATCATAGCCAAGTTCATTGGCTACGGCACAAGCCTGCGCAGCGAATGCCTCGTTGGATTCGATCACGTCGATTTGGCCGAGTGTCAGGCCCGCGCGCTCAAGAGCGATCGGCACTGCCTGGACCGGCCCGATCCCCATGATGTCTGGATCCACGCCTGCATGACCCCAGCCAAGGATCTTGGCCATCGGGGTCAAATTTCGCGCGCTGATCATCGTCTCCGAGGCGAGCAGGACGGCAGCGGCACCGTCGTTGATACCCGAGGAATTTCCGGCGGTAACCGAGCCGCCCTTTCGGAACGCTGGCTTAAGTCCGGCAAGCGATTCCGCAGTAGTCTCGATCCTGACATGCTCATCCGTTGCGAACGTGACGGTGCCCTTCCCACTCTTGACTTCGACCGGCAGGATTTGCTCAGAGAAACGTCCTTCGGCGATAGCAACACTGGCGCGCCGATGACTTTGCGCGGCCATCGCGTCTTGCTGCTCGCGGGAGACCGCGTAGCGTTCCGCAACATTTTCAGCGGTTACGCCCATATGGAACCCCCCGAAGGGATCGGTCAGCGACTCTACCATGGCGTCGATCAGGCGGCCGTCGCCCATGCGCTGGCCCCAGCGGCCACTGGTTAAAATATGTGGGGACCGACTCATGCTTTCCGCGCCACCGGCGATGGCGACGTCATATTCGCCCAGTGCGATCCCCCGTGCCGCCGTGATGATCGCCTCTACCGAGGATCCACATAGGCGATTGAGAGTAAGTGCGGGTGTCGAGGTCGGAATCCCGGCGTTCACAGCGATCACGCGGGCCAGATAGGCATCCTTCGGCTCGGATGGTATCACCTGACCTATCACGACATGCTGGACGTCGGAAGGAACAAGACCTGAGCGCCGGACGGCTTCGGCGACAACTTGGCGACCAAGTTCCGCAGGCGAGACGCCCTTCAATGCGCCGCCAAAGTCGCCGATTGCGGTACGGACGCCGGAAACGAGGAAGATCGGCTGTGTCATGGTGTTGCACTCACTTGCTGGCAGGGACGGATTTAGGCCGCGAACTGGTCTTCGCTAATGGCGTACAGCGGAGCGGCGCCCGCCGTTGCCGCGCTGAGCAGCGCGCCCGCCTGCGGCAGGATCTGCGTGATGAAGAAGCTGGCCGTCGCTATCTTGGTGCGTAGAAACGGAAGATTGTCGGCGGTGCCGTCGGCAATCCGCTCGCAGGCGATACGAGCCTGCCGGGCCAGGAGATACCCGCCCATCAGGATGCCAAACATCCGCAGATAGGGCGATGCTCCCGCCGTCACATCCTGCGCGTCGCTCTGATCAAGCATCCATTTGGTTGCATGCGTAAGCGCGGACAGCGCCGCCGCCAGCGGCGCTTGCAGTGCGGCCGTTTCGGGTGTCGCCCCGGCAAGGTCTATCTCGGTTGCTATCTCGGCGAATAGCGCCTCCCAGCGGCCCTGGCGCAGTTTGCGCCCAACCAGATCCATCGCCTGGATGCCATTGGTCCCTTCGTATATCGGTGCTATCCGGGCGTCTCGGAAATGCTGCGCCGCGCCAGTCTCCTCGACAAAGCCCATACCTCCAAAGACCTGTATGCCCAGGCTCGCTACCTCGACGCCCATGTCGGTCGCATAGGCCTTGGTGACAGGCGTCAGAAGATCGGCCAGCATCTGTGCTTGGTCGTCACCGGAATGCCCGCGATCGACGGCTGCGGCATTGAAATAGGCCAGCGCCCGAATGGCCTCGGTCGTAGCGCGCATCGTCAGGATCATCCGGCGGACATCGGGATAGTCGATGATGCGCAAACCCTGAACACGTTCGCGGGCGTAGTCGAGAGCCGCCTGATAGGCGCGCTCGGCGATACCGACCCCTTGCAATCCCACATTGATCCGCGCGTGATTCATCATCGTGAACATCGCACGCATACCGCCATTCTCGGCGCCAATCATATAGCCGACGCAGCCGTCCGCATCCCCGAAACTCATCGTGCAGGTCGGAGACGCATGGATGCCAAGCTTGTGTTCGATGGAAACACACCGCAAGTCGTTGCGCACGCCGTCCTCCAGAAATTTGGGAACAAGGAACAGCGAGATCCCCTTGGTTCCGGCCGGAGAACCGGGGGTGCGAGCCAGCACGAGATGGACAATATTTTCAGCCAGATCATGTTCGCCCCAGGTGATGAAGATCTTGCTGCCCTTGATTCGCCAAGTGCCGTCGGCGGTAGGTTCAGCGCGGGTCCTAAGAGCGCCGACGTCAGATCCAGCTTGCGGCTCAGTCAGGTTCATCGTGCCCGTCCACTCGCCCGACACCAGCTTCGTCAGATAAAGGGCGTTCAGATCGTCAGAGGCATGCGACTGAAGCGCCTCAATCGCGCCAAGGGTCAGCATCATGTTTAGCGCGAAGGCCATGTTCGCCGCAGTCAGTTGTTCCTGCACGGCCAAAGCCAGGACGAAAGGCAAGCCCTGACCGCCCCATCGCGGATCGGAGCCTAGCGAACCCCAGCCTCCGGCAACATATTGGCGAAAGGCCGAAGCATAGCCGTCGGGGAGCGAAACTTCCCCATTGCGCCACACCGATCCCTCAGTGTCTCCTATTTTGTTGAGGGGTGCAAACACCTGTTCAGCCAGCTTCGCGGACTCATCGAGTACGGCTTCAATCAGTTCCGGAGTGGCAGCGGTGAAGGCTGGCAAACTCGCGATGCCCTCAATATTGGCAATCGTTTCGAGAACAAATAGCTGCTCGACGAGGGGTGCGCGGAAGGACATTCTAAAGCTCCAGAACGATTCGGCAACAATGGGTTACTAGGTAACGATGTTTCTAAAGATTGGAATTATCAAGTCTGGTGTGATTGTGCAATGACGCGACCATGACAAAATTCGCACAGCCGGGCCGGCGCATCGACATTGGGAGAGACCGCGACGCCTTCCGCCTGCACGTCCGCGAGACGGTTTTGGTAGCTGCGGCGTCGATTCTGCGTAATGACGGTCCCGCAGCCCTGACGTTGCGCCGTGTCGCGCAAGACGTCGGCGCATCCACAAAGGTTATCTACACCACGTTCGGCGGCAAAGATGGTTTGTTCGATGCCCTATATCTGCGCAGCTATGCGGGATTGCAGGCGGCAATGGAAATGGCTTCGTCTGCTCAAGATACCGAGACAAGGCTGCGGTCGATATGTGATGCTTATAGGGACTATGCCTTGGCCGAACCTGGATTTTACAACGTAATGTACGGGGATCTAGGGCGATCCTGGCAGGCCCCTCCGGAAAGTCGGGCACAAGCTGGGCAGACTTTTCGAATCCTTCGAGAGGCGGTCGCCGCGATGCGACCATCCTGCCCTTCAGGCAACGTGATTCAAATAACGAGACAGCTTTGGGCAGCCATGCACGGCCTTGTAAGCTTACAAATGCGTGGCCTGCTATCTGACGAGGAGGATTTTGACACCCTTTTCCACGATACGGTTGCAGTAATTTACAATGGTTCGCTTTCGGGCGGTAAGACAGAGATTTAATGGGTCGATGTATTGTTGAATGATCCATCAACCGAGTGCATTCAGCACTAAATTCGCGCCCAAGGCATTCGACAAACGACTAAGGCTACTGGAAATGCCAGCCCACTCAAAGACGTCCTGCCTGTCCCAGCCTGTCACAGGTTTCGACGAGTGCCACCTGCTCCATGAGAATACCCCCATCCCGCCGGTCAGCTCAACCGCAGGGATCACCTCTCCACGTCTTCCGTAGTAGCAACCAAGGAATTTCACGAATGCGTTGGTTTCGCCGCGCTTGAACTGCTTGACGCCAAGCCGATGGCAAATGCGGTGCCGCTATACAAAAGCCGCTGCGACAACATGGGTCAGCCTCCCAATGCTATTCGTTCGACACCGCACTTTCGGAATCGACGCCCGCATAAGCGTTGATGATCGCGCCGATCAGGCCGGGGAATCGTCCATTCACCTCGGCGAAGCGCGAATGATTGCGCATCTCGATACCATGGCGCTCGCTACGAATCAGTCCGGCCTCCCGCAGCACTTTGAAATGGTTGGATAACGACGACTTCGGAATGACCCGGTCGCCTAGTGCCGCAACATTCGAACAAGCTTCAACGACGCCAGTCGTCAGAATCTTCGCAAGGATGGCGGCACGGTTGGGGTCCGACAAGGCGTGCAGGATCGCCTGGGGTTCTACGTCTTCGATCGCGGGGTGGAAAAATGGTCTCATCCTCTCTCCCCTAGCAGACATTGACGCGCAGTTCCATAGTTCTTATATTCGGAACTATGGAACTGCGCGTACAGGCAGTGGCAATCCTCGCTTAGACACAAGGACAGCAGAAATGACGAAATTAGCAGGTAAAGTAGCCATCGTAACCGGCGCATCAAAAGGCATTGGCGCCGGGATCGCCAAGGCGCTGGCGGCGGACGGCGCCTCTGTCGTCGTCAACTATGCGTCGAGTAAAGAAAGCGCGGATACGGTCGTTGCAGCGATTGTCGCGGCAGGTGGAAAAGCTATCGCAATCCAGGGCGACGTCTCGATCGCAGCCGAGGCGCAGGGCCTGATAGAAGCAGCCGTAGCCGAATTCGGGCGGCTCGACATATTGGTCAACAATTCGGGCGTCTGGGATGTCGCGCCGGTCGAGTTGTTTACCGAGGCACAATATCGGCGGCTGTTCGACGTCAACGTGCTCGGCACTTTGCTGACGACGCAGGCGGCGATCAAGCATCTTCAGGATGGCGGCAACATCGTCAACATCTCGTCTTCGATCACGACATTGCGGACGCCGGGCACCGCGCTCTACACCGCCACCAAGGCTGCGGTGAACGCCATATCGGGCGTGTTGATGAAGGAACTCGCACCGCGCGGCATTCGCGTCAACGTCGTCAGTCCGGGCTTTGTCGTAACCGAAGGCACGAAAGCTGCCGGAATCGCGGGTTCTCAGATGGAGGCGGGCATTGTGTCGCAAACGCCGCTTGGCCGCGCTGGCACGCCCGATGACATCGGCCGCGTGGTCGCGTTCCTTGCGTCAGACGATGCGCGCTTCGTGACAGGAGAGGAACTCTTTGCAAGCGGCGGCCTGCGCTGACACCAATGTCCGGGCGCGGGGGCAACACACTCCCGCGCCCGCATCGCTTTCTCAGCGTGCGCCGTCGATGACCATGCCGCCGTCGGGTGTGAGCGTGTAGCCAGTCAGGTATCGCGCATCCTCACTGGCAAGGAACAGGACGACCGGGGCAATATCCGCTTCAGGCGATCCATAACGACCAAGCGCGTTGGTTGGCAGGGGCACATCGACATCGCCCCATGTCTCGGCCACGGGCTGGACATTGTTGACGGTGATGCCGTCCGCGCCCCATTCGCGCGCTGCGGTGCGGGTCAGTGCCCGCGTCGCTTCCTTGGCCATGTTGTAAGGCGCATAGGGTGCCATGCCCGTCAGCGCGGCGGGCGAGCCGAAGTTGATCACGCGGCCTGCGGCACTCGCCTTCAAATACGGATAGCAGGCCTGCATCGTCCGAAGGCTGGCGATCGGGCCGGTATCGAAATTGCGCTGCAACTGCTCGACCGAAAGCTCGGCCACCGAAGACATGACGGCGGCAGGATCGAACGCATTGTTGACGAGGATGTCCACTCCGCCGAACGCCTCGACGACGGTGGCGACCGCAGCAGTAATTTGGCCGGCATCCGCCACATCGCAGGGTATGCCGAGCGCAGTGCCGCCCGCAGCCTCGATGGCGGCGACTACCGCACCGTTCCCCTCTACCGTACGGGACAGGACAGCGACTTTCGCGCCTTCCGCTGCAAAGAGTTTGGCGGTGGCGCGACCGATGCCGCGGCTCGCGCCTGTAATGATAGCAACTTTTCCTTCGAGACGCCCCATGTTCAGTTCCTTGTCATGATGGCGAGGGAGGTGGCAGCCGGCGCGTAGGGCGACGGCTTTTCGCGCGCTGCATTTTGGGTGGCGAACGACGCGATGAGCAGAATGAGGCCCACGACCGCGGGTATCGCACCGCCCGGCTTGCGCACGCCGAGATGCGCAATGCCCGACAACAGCAGGTGATAGAGGATGCCGGCATAGGCCAGATCGCTCAGTGCGACGTTGAAGCGCGAAAGGATGGCCAGCACCGCGAGGATCTTTATCACCGCCATGATCGGGACGAGATAGGCGGCGTGGTAGCCAAGCCCCCGAAGCACTTCGCGCACATAATCGCGCCTGGCGAGATAGAGTCCGGCGGATGACAGATACAGCACCGACAGCATTGCGGTGCTGATCCAATAGGCATAGGTTTGAGCCATGTTCGTTCCTGGTGACAGCATTGGTCCGGCTGACCACATTCGAGTTCGCAACAGGCCGTCAGAAGATTTCATTCCCCCGACGGGCGGCTTTTGTATAAATTGCGATGCTCAATGAATTTGTGCAAGTAGGATGGATTTCAGTACCTAAGTATGAAATGACATACTAATGACCGCAAACGACTTCACCATGCAGAATGAGATGCGGCGTGCCTTTGCGATGCTGTCGGGCAAGTGGAAGCTGGAGATCATGTGGCTGCTGCATCAGCGCGTCCATCGCTTCGGCGAGTTGCGTAAAGCCATCCCCGGTATCACGCAGCATATGCTCACGGCGCAGCTGAGGGAGCTGGAAGCCGATGGACTGGTCACACGCACCGTCTTTGCTGAAGTGCCGCCTCGCGTGGACTATGCAATGACCGCGAAAGCCCATGCGCTGCGCCCCACCATGGACGCGCTTGCTGCCTGGTGGGCCGAGCATGGATCGCCGGGGTCGTAGGTCAGTTTTTCGGTGCGGGCTTAGCCGAGTTTACGCATGAGCCGGCCAGCGGCGCCCTGCTTGCCGCAAGGTTACGATTGTAACTCAGCGGCATTCTGGGACTTTTCCAGCGTCCTGCGTCCATAATGCCGGCGAGATCCTCGCCACTGACGGACATATCCTGAGTGAGGCCCACCCGCGTCGAATGCGCGCTGATCCCCCTTGAGGAAGCGTACTGTATCGTCGATCGTCAAATCCATCAGCGCGCCGCGCTCAAAAGCCTTGCGGATCATGGCGTGCCAGATCGGCCCGATCGAGCCGGGATGGAGCGCGCCCTGCACCACATCAAACTCCACGTGCGCCGGTACGGCAAGCTTGGGCGGCGTGTTGCGCAAATCCAAGGCCTCGCGGCTCGAAATGCTCTCAATACTTCCTACCTCGCGTGTCGCGGCCTGTGCGACAGTTGTCCAATTGGGGCCTCCGTGATGCGCACGAGATCGACGATGAATTGTACGTTGGTCGACCGAAGGCCTTGCCGCATGATCATGACCTTCTTCACGGCAAAGGGCCATGAAGAAGGGCGAAGGTGACGTTCGCCCTTTCACGTCGATAGGCAAGCCCAACGGCAATCTCCCCTGCGGTATTGCTTCTGTGAATCAGAATGTTAGTCTGGCTGCGCGCTGCGAAGGCGGCGCCGAGGCTTGAGAACCTCGCTTGGGAAGCCAGTTTGACCCGCCATCGACGCGGCCGGGTGGCCGACGCGCATGTCCAAGCCGCTTGCGGCCAAAGGCGTCGGCGCATGTCTCAAGCATGTTCTCTACACCCGGCTTTTGTCGGCAACGCCTCGCCAGTCGCATGGAGGCATTGTCGATGGTGCGTAAAGCGAGCACCCCAAAGGGTTTTCGGTCGAGATGTCGACCGCTTTAGGCGCTGTGCGCCTGCCTCTTGATGAACGCGATCCGCTTCCGCCTGGCCATGACCGGGTGGAAGCGCCGAAGGACGTGCTCGGCGATCTCTACCGCGCCGAACGGCCAGGATTGCTTCGATTTCTGTCGCGGCGGGCATCAGACGACCGCGCCGAAGATATCGTCCAGCAGGTCTTCGCCCGCATGGCCGGGAAAACGGCGGACCAGACGGCTGCGATCCTATCTCCCGCAACCTATTTGCGCCAGGCGGCGCGCAATCTCGTCCGCGACGACGCCAGGGCGGCCGGACGCAACAGCGCGCACCTGCATGTTGCGATCGAAGACGTGGCTTTGCAGGACGCCGACCCGGTCGCCGCCCTGGAGGCCCGTGACCGGCTCGCGCGGATCGAGCAGGCCGTCCTTCGGCTCAAGCCTCTTCGGCGACAGATTTTCCTCGCATGTCGTCTCGACGGCTATAGTTATGCAGAGATAGCCGAGCAGACCGGGCTGAGCATAAGGGGTGTCGAGAAACAAATGAGCCGGGCGATCAAGCAACTCGGGCGACATCTGCACCACGATGACTGATCCTGAACGGGCCTCGATTCCACCCGCCGTGCATGACGCGGCTGGCGCGTGGCTGGTGCGTCGGCAGGCCGGTGCCGACGCTGCGGTGGAACAGGCTTTTGCCGCCTGGCTGGAAGCCGATCCTCGACACCGCATCGCCTATGCGCAGGTGGCCCGCGATTGGCGCGACAGTGCGCAGCTTGCCGACAGTGCCATCGGTCGAACCCGCAAGCTCGTCCGCGCACCGTTTCTGATGCGCCGAAGCACGCATGTCGGTGCCGTCAGTCTGAGCCTTGCTGCCCTACTGGGATTGGGGACTGTCGGGATTGTCCGGCACGCAGGATCCTTCGGTTTTGTCGCTCCGGCCGAGGCGGCGACCTACCAGACAGCCGTCGGTGAAATTCGAAGCGTGCGTCTCGCGGACGGGTCGAACCTCACGCTCGATACGTCGACCGTGGTACACGTTCGTTTCAGCCGTGCTTCCCGGCGGCTCGACCTTAAGCAGGGGCGGGCGCGTTTTTCGGTGGCGAAGGACGATCGGCCCTTCACCGTTGCCGTTCCAGGCGGCGAGATCGTCGCGCGACACACACTCTTCGACGTCAGCGTCGTCGGGCCGCAACCGCTGGTGTCCTTGATCGAGGGAGAGGTCGCGCTTCTCAGCACCGCTCCTGATGGCAAGGGTAGCCCGCAGCGGCTCGTTGGCGGCGAGCAGGCCGCGCTGGGCCAGGCTGCCGCGCCGCGCCCCCTGTCGATAGCCGACGCACGATGGGTATCGGGCATGTTGGCGCTTGAAAAAACGCCGCTTGGCAATGCGGTGGCCGCCATTAACCGCTACAATCGGACGCAGGTGCGGCTGGCCGACCCGCAACTTGCCAGCCTTGCCGTCACGGGTGCCTTCCAGGCGCGCGATCCGCAGCAATTCGCCCGCGTCGTCGCGACCATGTTCGGACTGACCGTCGACAAAGCGCATCCGGATATTCTCCTGCTGCAATCGGGACGCGCACGAACTTCCACCCTCCCTTAAAATAGTTGGCGGGTGTTTTCCGCCCTCATCGTCTCCCGCCCAACCCGCCCCTTCGGCGGTTCAGGGGAGACCGAAGACAATGCATATATTTGGGAAGAACGGGCTTCATCGCCTTGCGGGGGTAGCCTTGGTCGCCAGCGCCACGACGGCCCAGGCGCAACCAGCCCAGCGGATCGGCGTCGACCTTCCCGCGCAGCCGCTCGGCCGTTCGCTTCAGGCGTTGGCGCTGCTGTCCCACAGGACGGTCCTCGCGGATGCGACGCTGATCGGGGACAGGCAGGCGCCGTCGCTCCAGGGTGCCTATAGCATCGAGGACGCGCTGCGCCGACTTCTCGACGGTTCGGGGCTGACCTTCGACCGCGTGGACGAGGGTTTCATCGTCCGCCCGTCGCGCGCGACGGGCGACCGGCAGGGCGATAGCGGCGGAGCGGCCATCGTCGTCACCGGCAGCCGGATTCGCGGCGCGCCGATTGCGTCGCCCGTGACGATCCTGAGCGAGCAGACCATCCGGGACACCGGATTGGCCGATCTCGGCGACGTGGCCCGCAGCCTGCCGCAAAGTTTCGGTGGCGGACAAAATCCCGGCGTCGGCTTCAACGTACCGTCGAGCACAGGCGGCAATGTCGGTGGCGGATCCTCCGTCAACCTACGCGGTCTTGGCAGTGATGCGACGCTCACGATCCTGAACGGGCGACGCGTGCCTTATGATTCGGCGCGACAGGGCGTGGACATTTCCGCCATCCCGCTGGCTGCGGTCGACCGGATCGAGATCGTCGCGGACGGCGCTTCGGCCATTTACGGCTCGGACGCGGTCGGCGGCGTCGTCAACGTCATTCTCAAGCGCGATTATGACGGATTGCAGACCCGCGCACGCATCGGCGGCGCTACCGACGGCGGCGATTTCGAGCAACGCTATTCGGTTCTGGCTGGTAGCCGATGGCAGGGCGGCGGCGGCCTCATCACCTACGAATATAACCGCAACAGCGATCTCATAACGAACCAGCGTGACTATGCCCGCGTGCGACCCAACGTGACCATCCTCCCCTCGAGCCGACGCCATGCGATCGCCGCCAGCGCGCATCAGGATATAACCGGCAATCTCACGATCGAAGCCGATGCACTCTACAACAGGCGCACGGGCGCGTTCACCTATCCGCTCAATGCGGCAGGCGATCTTGCGGTCAGCCGAACCCGGCAGACGTTCGATAGCTACACGCTGGCCCTGGCAAGCGCCGCGCGTCTGTCGGTCGGACCGTGGCAGCTCAGCCTGTCCGGCACCTTCGGCAAGGGGCGCACCTATTTTCAGGGTGACACGTTCAGGAACGACCAGTTCGCGAGCAGGGCCTTTGGCCGCTACGACAACCAGACCGTCACGGGCGAAGTCGCTGGTGACGGCCCGCTGTTCCTGCTGCCGGGCGGCGAGGCGAAGCTCGCGATCGGTGCCGGCATCCGGGCCAATGATTTCGAGATATTCCGTGGCGCGGGCAATAACAACAACGCCCGGCCATCGCAGGACAGCCGATACGCTTTCGCCGAGATCAACCTCCCCGTCGTCGGTCCCGACCTCGACCTTCCGCTCGTCCACAGGCTCAACCTGAGTGGGGCGTTGCGTTACGAACGCTACCGGCAGATCGGCGAAATCGTCACGCCCAAGCTGGGCCTGACCTATGCACCTGGCGACTTCGTCGACGTCAAGGCGAGCTGGGGACGGTCGTTCCGCGCGCCGAGCTTCATCCAGCTCTATTCGATCCAGCAGGCGCTGCTCTATCCGGTCACGACGTTCGGCGGCACTGGCTATCCGACCGGTGCGACGGCGCTGTACCTGACGGGTGGCAACAGCGATTTGAAACCCGAGCGGGCGCGCAGCTGGTCCACCACCCTCGCGCTGCATCCTCCCGCCTGGCCGGGTGCTTCGCTGGAATTCAGCTATTTCTCGACGCGCTATGTCAACCGGATCGTGACGCCGATACCGATCGCGTCGCAGGCACTGGGTGATCCGGCCAACGGCGGACAAATCACGCTTTCGCCCACGCCAGCCCAACTGGACGCGCTGGTGGCCGGTGCCAACGAGTTCATCAACGCGACGCCGTCGGCCTATGATCCGACGACAGTCGTGGCGGTGATCGACAACAGCAACGTCAATGCCGGCCGGCAAAGCATCCGCGGGATCGACGTGCAGGGCCGCTACCAAACGACGCTGGCAGACGGACGATTGAGCCTGTCGGCCAGCGCGACCTATCTCGACAGCAAGCAACAGATCTCGGCGACCCAGCCAGTCCGGCAACTGGCGGGCACCCTGTTCAATCCGCCGCACTGGCGCGGGCGGGGGACCGCGAGTTGGGACAAGGGCGGTATCGGCCTGGCGCTGACAATCAGCCATATCGGCGGTGTCGACGATCGGCGGACAGCCTCTGCGGGACGGGTCCATGGCATGACGACGGCCGATGTCAGCCTTCGCTACCGGATCGATGGCGGGCGCGGTCCGCTGGACGGCGTCGAACTGGGGCTGTCGGTCCAGAATCTGACCAACGAGGCCCCCGCGGTGATCGCCACCAGCCTGTTCTACGACACGCCCTATGACTCGACCAACTATTCGCCCGTAGGTCGCTTCGTGGCGTTCGAGTTCGTCAAGAAATGGTGAGGGAAACGCTCTTGAGGATCGGCCTGCGCTGGGCCCTGGCGATGACGCTCCTCCTGCCGACCCAGGCTTGGGCGCACTGCGCCGATCTGCTGCCGCGCGCTGTGCCACAGGCAGGACTGCAACGGTCGATCGTACCGGCCGATCTCGCGCGTCTGCGCGATATCGGCCGTCCCGACGGTGCACTGCTGGGGGGCACCAGCCCGCTCGCCATCTCCCCGGACCAGGCACGCGTCGCCTTCGTGATCAGCCGGGCCGATCCTGTGGCAAACGCCTATTGCGTCGGGCTGGCGGTGATGGACCTGCGCTCCGGCAGTCGCCCGCACCTCATCGACCAGGGCGGGGAGATGATCCTTGCGTCGGGCAATGTGCGCGGGCTGATCACGCCGACCGGCTATGTCGCGACGGTGACGCCGACATGGTCGCCGGACGGCCGATGGATCGCCTATCTGCGCCGGGATCGCGGCGTCACCCAGCTCTGGATGGCACGAGCGGAGGGCGGCATGGCGCGCCAACTCTCGCATTCGCTAGTCGATGTCGAACAGTTCGTCTGGCGGGCCGACGGCAGCGCCGTCCTGTTTTCGAGCCGGACCGGACAGATCGCCGAACGCGCCGCAGATGCCGCCCTGGCGTTGACGGGCTATCCTTATGGCGACCGATTCGTGCCGGCGATGCGTAGCGTGCCGCTGCCGGTCGCCACGACCCCCTTGTCCGCCTATGCGGTCGATATTGCCAGCCTTGCCGTACGATCGGTCGCTGGCGATGACCGCACACTGCTACCACCCGACCCCCTGAACGACCCCGCGCCACTGCCCGCCGCGGACGCTGGCGATGGCCGTCGTGCCTGGACGGCCCACAGCACAGCTAATCTGCTCAGCCCGCTCGTGCTGCAGGCCAACATGGCGTCCGGCCAGCCGATCGCCTGCACCGCTGGTGCCTGTCGCGGCAAATATACCGGTCTGTGGTGGATGCCCAAGGGCGGCCCGCTGCTCTTCATGCGGCGCGAAGGCTGGGATCTTGGCAACCTGGTTCTATATCGCTGGCAGCCCGGGTCAGGACAGCCGCGCGCCGTCCTGCGGACGAGCGGGGTGATCGATGGATGCGTCGTGGCGCAAGCGCAGCTCGTCTGCCTGCGCGAAGGCGCGACCGTCCCGCGCCACATCGTGCGGATCGACCCGGCAACCGGGCGGACGGAAAGCCTCTATGATCCCAATCCTGAATTTTCGGTGATCCGTTTCGGCAGTGTCGAACGTCTCTACTGGCGCAACGACCGCGGCCTCGAGGTGCGCGGCGACCTGGTCCTGCCGCCGGACCATAAGCCCGGCACCAAGCTGCCGCTCATCATCACCACCTATTGGAGCAGCGGCTTCCTGCGCGGTGCGACGGGCAATGAATATCCGATCCATGCCTTCGCGGCGCGCGGCTTTGCCGTGCTCAGTCTCCATCGCCCGCCCTTCGTCGCGGAAGCGGATGCGACGGTCATCGATGCGGACAGGCTGAATGCCGTCAACGCGGCGAACTGGGCCGAGCGCCGCAGCCTGCATTCCGCCGTGCTGGTGGGTTTACAACGCGTCATCGACATGGGCGTGGCCGATCCCGATCGCATCGGTATCACGGGCCTGAGCGATGGATCGAGCACGGTGGGCTTTGCGCTGATCAACAGCCGACGCTTTGCCGCCGCGGCCGTGAGCACATGCTGCCTCGAACCTTGGATGGTCAACGCGACCTTCGGCCCGGCCTTCGCCCGCACGATGCGTAAACAGGGATGGCCCGCCGCCACGGCTAACGACCGCCAATTCTGGGCGCCGGGGTCGCTGATCCAGAATGCAGCCTCGATCGATACGCCCCTGCTCATGCAATTGGCCGATCGTGAATATCTGACGGCGATCGACGTCTATGCCGCGCTGCGGGAGCAGGGCAAGCCGGTGGATATGTATGTCTTTCCCGACGAATATCACAATAAATGGCAGCCTGCGCATCGGCTCGCCATCTATGACCGCAATCTCGACTGGTTCGACTATTGGCTCAACGACAGGATCGATCCCGATCCGCGCAAGGCCGACCAATATGCGCAATGGCAATCCCTTCGTAAGCAGCATCGCAAGGCCAGGGACGACTAGGCGCGGCTTGCGATCCAGGCCTCGACATCGGCGAGACGCATAATCCTGTGATAGTCGGTCCCGCGCACGAGCGCGCTTTCGCCAAGGGCGCGCTCGAGCTGCGGCGCATCGAGCAGACCCGCGCCGCGCAGCCGACCGTCGAGCAGCATCGCACGAATGGTGGGGCGATTGGCGGCATATAAGGCGGCAATATAGCCGTCGGGCGACCCCTTCGATCGGCGCTGCACGATGTCGGCCGGCAGTCGATCGGCATAGGCGTCACGCGCGATCATGCGATTGCGCCCGTCGTCGAACCACCACCAGCTTGGTATGCGAAGGCAGGCTTCCACGACGGGCTGGGAGGCAAGCGGCGAGGCACGACGCACGAGACCAGGCAGATCACTGGCCTCGGCCCAAGCCTGCGCGGCCACGATCAGCGCGATATGCGCGGCAGTGCCTGTTTCGGCGCCCTTTGGCGCCAGCAGCCACGGATGTCCGGGCATCATGGCACGATCGCCGGACAGCGTCGGGGCGAGATATTGGGTGTCGGGATGCCAGCGATAGGCAGGCGAACGGCGAAAGGCCCGCCTCGCCGCGTGCGCCAGCACCGTCGGCGCACCGACCTGTGCCAGCGCAGCGATCGATTGGGCCGTCGACCATGTTGCGCGCAGGCTGCGGCCGCGTACGAATGCGTCCGTGACAGGCGCTGCCGACTGGAGCGCACAGAAAATATTGTCGCCCCCACCGCCATCGATCAACAGATCGGCGCCAGCCTCGCCGATCGCATCGGCGAGCAGCGCATTGGTGCCTTGCATGAAACTGCGGGCCACGGGATTTGCTAGTCCAGCCGCGTGCGATCGGGTGATATCGACAAGATCGACATCCCATTCGGCCTCGATGACGGAAGCGCCCAGGCGGCGGGCCACCGCACGCGCATAGCGCCGCTCGTCGCCGACGCCGCCATGGCTGGAGAGATTGAAGCAGCTATAGGCACCGCCCTGGCTGGCCAGCGCGGCAGCCAGCACCGATGAATCGAGACCACCGGACAGCATCAGCAGCGAGCGATCGGCGTTGGCGACCTGCGCACGGATGGCGGTCGTCACCGCCTGGCGCAGCATGGCCATGCCCTGCTCGCGATTGCCGACCCAATGCCGTCGGCCGGCATGATCCCATGGCGTCCAGGCCTGTGCGATGGTGATCCAGCCATCGTTGATCCCAAGACAGGCGCCGCCTTGCAGCTCCAAGACGCCCGCAAGGCAGGTCGTCGGCGAGGGCATGTTCTGATAGGCGAGCCGATGTGCGATCGCATCCCAGTTGAACCCGGCCGACCGCCAGCCCGCGGCATCCAGCAGGGCGAGGTCGGACGCGACCAGTAGCATGTCCCCATGGCTGGCATGGAGGCAGGGCAATTGCCCGAACGGGGCCCGCATGATCTGCAGCGCGGTCGGGCCATCCCGCAGGATCGCGATATAATTGCCCCAATAGGCCCGCATGAAGGCACGGGGTTCGATCTGCCCTGGCAGGGGTCCTGCGGCCTCGGTCGCGACGTTCACCGCTTCGCTCTTTGCGGCCGGGAAAATCGATCCCAGGACCAGTCCGCGCCCGCCCTGCAGCCAACCCACCGGCAGGCCTGCCGTCGTTACGATCATGAGGCCGATCTCATCGAGGACGATCTTGAGGTCCGATCGATCGGCGATGGCCGATCGGACCCACGGCGCGATCGGAGCACGCGCTCCGCCGGTGCTCGCGATGATGAGATAGCCTTCCATCACACCACCAGTATGGGCGTGAACGGCCCGAGGAGATCGGGCTCGTCGCCAATGACCGCCCCGTCCAGTTCGACCCAGCAATGCGCTTGAAACGGATCGAGCTTGACGCCGAGGACGAGGTCGGCGCGCGCGCCTCGCGCCATGAGGGCGGACATGAGTGCCATCGACGTCGCCAGGCACCGATCGCGCGTGGGGACGATGAGCGCGGCGCGGCGATAGGCCCCTTCGATCCGGGCGATTGCGGCGGGCGGCGGTGGTCCTGTCCTTGCGCCTTTCTGCTTCTGGCGTTCGAGATATTGGATATTCTCGGCGAGCGGACGGTGTCGGACACGCCGCGACCATAAGGCCCGCCTGGTGAGCGCCATGGCTAGGCTGGCGATGGATGGGCGGGCGTGCAGGTCGGATTTCCCTGTGGCTATCCAGGTTCGGGACGCGCAGGGGCTTGGTGATGGGGCGTCGTGGCTGGCGATGATGATGCCCATCTCGACCAGTGTGCTCGCCAGCGCAGGATCTACGGCCTCGGACTCGCAGAGGGCGGAAAACGCCCTGTCGAGAGGCGCGCTGAGGCAAAAATAGCGGTCTGCGACGAGGTCGAGGAACAGCGATCGTTCACCGATCCTGCAGAAGCTCAAGCCGTCGCGCAATCTATAGCCAGCCATGGGACATCGGCGACACAATGGCGCGCGGCGCAAGCCGCGCGCCACCGCATCAATCCTCGGTCAGGCCGGTCAGGATCTGGTTGAGACCCACGTCGCCGGCGTTGCCGCCCGGCCCCTTGGTCTCGATGCTGGCGGTGCCGAGGTCGATGACATTGTCTTCGCGTTCCATGATGCACTCCTTCTGTCATGCTGCGAATTGCAGCCATGGCAGCTTAGGAAGCGCGAAGACCTATCCGAACTTTATACCGATTCTATATGGATATTGTTTCGCCCATGCGCGCAAACGGCCTGCTCAATCGAACCGGTAGACCGCCCGTACGATCGCGGCGGCGACCCGGCGGCGGCGGCGATGATAGGCCGTGCTCAGCCGGCGCAGCCCGTCGCGTTCCCCGCTGGCCGCGGCGTGACCGATCGCCGCCAGTTCCTCTTCCACCCCGTCGAGCACATGGGGCTCGACCGATCGGGTGGCATGAAGGCGCGCATTGAGGCGATCGACGGCACGGGGATGCTCGCCATTGGCCGACCGTCGGGCGACCGCCAGGAAAATCTCGCTTGCGCGATCCGCGAGCGGTTGATCCGCCGGCACGACCGGCATCGGGGCGGGAGCCCTGGTGCGGGGCCATGCGCGGATCGCCAGGCCCAGCAACTCGGCCGACCAGTCGTACAGATCCTTGAGCGCCGGTTCGTCGAGCGCGGGGATATGAAAGCCCCCGCTCGTCCGCGTTTCGACCAGCCCCTCCCCCGTCAGGAGATGCAGCGCGTCGCGCACCGGCGTGACGCTCGAGGCCAGCGGCGCAGCGAGGACCGCCGGATCAAGGCGGTCGCCTGGCCGGTATGCACGGGCCATGATCCGTTTTCGCAGGGTTTCATGCACCCGTTCGGCGGTAGGACCGGAATTCATGATGCCGACCTTTGTGCGGCCGCATAAGCATCGACCAGCGCCTGCTGGTCAGGCCGCAGCGCGTCGATCGCGCCCAATGGCGCGTCGGCATGGTCGCCCAGCAGAATCGAGGGACACTGGCCTTCGAAATTCCCGAGATTAGGGCGATGTTGCTGGTAACCGACCAGGGCAGCGAGATCCGGCGCAAAGGTTCGCGCGACCTGGGGCGGATAGGCCAGCCACGGATTTTCGTAGGGCTTGAGCCAGCCCAGCGCATAGCCGACCACGACGCCGCGTCGCACCGCGCCGGTGACGTTGGCACCCGCACCATGCAGGGTCGAGCCGAGCATGATCAGTGCCGCACCGGGTGCGATCGCAGCCGCGAAGGGCGCTTCATCGGGTTCGGGGTCGAGCGCGTGTCCGCCATGGCTGCGCGGCCAGACCAGGGTGGCGCCATTGTCCGGCGTGAAGGTGCTGAGCGGCCACATCACGTTGACGAGATATTCGATCTCGCCGACCGGGCCGCGCCACATGTCCTGGTCACGGTGGGGCAGCTGCGCCGGCGCGCCGGGATGCACCGCAATCGCCTGGGTCGTGTTGAGCTGGATGCGATCGCACCAGGGTGACAATATCGTCTCGACGACACCGAGCACGAGCCGATGCTGGACCAGCGCCGCGGCATGGCCCGAGCGGATCAGGAGCCGACCGAAGCGCTTGGTCGTCGTGCCGTAGAACCCGCCCTGGCCAAAGGGCGTGCGGATGAAATCACCGGCCAGATCGGCGTCGAGCGCGGCGATCCTTGCGGGCGGCAGCGCGTCGGGGATGATGCAATAGCCCTGGGCCAGCAGGTCGGCCGAGTGGCGCGCGATCTCGCTGGAAAGGTCGCCGGGAAGGTCAATCATATCGGTCATGTCCTGTCTCCCGCTTCAGGCCGCGACACGCTGGTCTTCGCGCAATGCCGAAGCGACCATGCCCCCGTCGGCAAGCAGCGCCGGTGTCTCCGCCGTGATGTCGATACGAAGCGCGGCAAGCATCGAGCCGTCGATGACGCGCGGCAGGCCGAGCGGCAGGCAGCGCCAGCCAAAGGCGAGGATCTGCTGGTACCAGCCCATCTCCGCGATCGCGCTATAGGCGGTGATGCCGCTCGCCAGCGCATGATCGACCAGTGCGTTGACGAGGGCATCGCGCACCTGGCGTCGTTCGCGCGCCCTCAGCCGACGATCGAGGCAGAAGCGGGTGATCTCGAAGATATCCGGGGATCGGGGCGGGGCCTCGTCGCACAGGTCGCGATAGAGATCGCTCAGGATATGGGGACGCGTCGTCGGCAGCAGACGCGCCGATCCCAGGTGGGTGCCATCAGGTTCGGCAAGGATCAGATAGGTTGCGTGGACATCGTCGAACTGATCGACCTCATAGCGGCCGTCGAGCACGGGCACGTCCCATTTGAGCAGATCGACGAAGACGGATTTGCGAGCAGCGAACATCGAACGCAGGACGGCGTCCGAGGCCGGTCGCGCAGCAGATTGACGGATATGCAACATGATAAGGACTCCCTGGCCGTGATCGGTCCAGGGTCGCCTCGCAGCGGGTCAGGCCGCTATTCCGGAAAAGGGTAATATCGGCGGCGGAAGATATCGGAAAAGGTCAGGGTTCCGTCGAAGAGCGTCAGGATCACCAGATATGTCCGCTTGTTCACGCCATAACGCTCGCAGGCCTGCTTGATATGGCGGGCGACCGTCTCCTCGCCGACGCCCAGGATCAGGCTGATCTCCCAGTCGCTCTTGCCGCGCGCGACCCAGAGGACGCAGTCGCGCTGGCGGTCGGTAAGCGTCGGTCGCAACGGCCCCTGCTGGCCTCCACGGATCGACCAGATTCGCCGCGCGCCCTCGAATGCGAACATGCCGGCAAGTTGCGCCAGCGGCAGCATCTCGTGCGGTATCGGCCGACCGGCCTCGTTCGCGAACGAGCAGGAGCCGCGCGCTTCGCCGGGCACATGCGCCGGAACCGTGAAGCCGTCCCCGATGCCCTGCATGCGCCCCAGCGCCAGCACGCGGTGGTCCTGCCGGGTCATCGGGATCATCTGCGATATCCGCGACCAGGGGAAACCCACATTGGTCATATGGCTGGCGCGGTGGACCGGATCGGATACGCCGAGCGCGTTGCGATCATAATAGTCGGCCCAACGCGCCGGATAATTGTGAAGGCGGATGGCGCTGCCGCTCGCTGCGACGATGTCGACATGATGCGTCAGCGCGAAATATTGAAAACCGAGCTGATCCGTCATCGCCGCCGTGGCGGCGATAAGATCGTCCGGGTTTGCGACGGCTTCGATGACGCGCATGAACTGCGTCGCCATACTGTGCATGCGCATAAAGCGGCATCGCGATTACCGGCAGTGTCTCAAGTCACCGCATGTCCGGCGATCGCCCTTTCCCTGCATTTCGGGTCGAGCACGGGTGTCTCACGTCAGTGCGCGACGACTCACGTCATAAAAATGACATATCACAACCGCTTCTTGCGAAATAGTGCAGTGCAGCATGGTCCGGGTCCGCCGGGGCGCGCATTGCCCACATCCTTCATTCTGGACCTTGATCGCCGTCCGATTGGTGGCGTCGAGCGCGCCGGGTGACCGTGCCAACCGGCGAAACCTCTTCGCCGGACTGGCGTCACGAGCAAGGCTACGCGCGACTGCGCGGCATTGACCGCGCCGGTCTCATGTGGGAATGGCTGCGCCGCGATCCCGCCTATATCGCCTGGCATGTGCAGGCGAGCACCGCCACCCGGGGCGTTCATCCCGAACCGCTTGCATGGGGGCTTCACTTTCGCCGAACATCCGAGCCGCGCCGCGCCCGAGGCCCGGATCATCTGGCATGCCGAATTTGATCCCGGGACGATCGCCGTTGCCGCCATCCCCGCCGATCCGGCACATCCCGACAGCTTGGATCTTGCCCATATCGCGCCCTGGCTCACGGTCGCCATCGGTAGGGAGGGGCGCGAACATGCCGTCCTCTCCGACGGCTGGCATCACATCCGGTTCGACGTCGAGGAAGGGTGCCTGGCGGGACAGCAAGCCGTCCTGCTCCATTTCAGATTGCAGGGCACCCTGTCTTCGGAGCGGCGCTTGCTGCCCTTGCGCCGGTTTCTCCACCTGTGTCGCACGCGCCGTTTCTCTCGCTCGCTGTTCCCGCCCGATCCCCAGATCACCCGCATGATCGACATATTACGGGTCCATGATGCGCTCGTGCAAGGGGCCAGCCAGCGCGAGATCGGTGCCGCCCTGTTCGGCGAACATCGTGTGGCGCTGGATTGGACGGGACCGTCCGATTCTCTGCGCTCGCGGGTCAGGCGTCTGGTTCGAGACGCGGGTATCATGGCACGCGGTGGCTGGCGGCAGTTGATGCGGCGAAAGCCCTAGCCCCCGATTTGGTCCGCTCGATGGGGTGCGTTTTGTTCATTGGACAGGTTTTCCCCGAAGGCATGACGCCTCGCGCCGGTGAAGCGGCGCGACCGCGCTCTACGGCGCGAAGCGAGGCTTCTCGCCGCCGAGCCCCGTTGCCGGGTCTCGGCCTGGCGGTGACGATCGGCTGGCGCGGGTCAGCGCTGCTGACCCTTGCGGTCGCCGC
>CAUTRN010000032.1:0-75709 GCA_963540925.1 uncultured Sphingomonadaceae bacterium | reverse complement strand
CATCTCCGACTTCGGCGCGCATACCACCCTGTTCTGCGGCGCGGGGCACAACCTCATGCTGCTCACCGAGTGGGCGCGCGACCGCAAGTTGATCACGATCGAGGAAGCGATCCATGTGCTGACCGGCAAGGTCGCCGAGCATTTCGGGCTGCACGATCGCGGCACGATCGAGCTGGGCAAGCAGGCCGACATCATCGTCTTCAACCTCGACGAGATCGAGGTGCGCCCCGAGATCAAGCAGTGGGACCAGCCCGATGGCGAGGGGGGGCTCACTTTCCGCTATGTCCGCCCGCCGGCGCCGATGCGGCTGACCCTGGTCAACGGCGTCGCCACCTTCGACCATGGCGAAGTGACCGGCAATTTCCCGGGCCGCTTCGTCGGGCGGACGGACGAGGCGTCGCTGGCGATAGCGGCCGAATAGCACGCAATGCCGGCCAGGTGCCCCGAGGCAGAGGGCACCGGCCGGGGGAGAGGAGAGGGCCATGTTCGACACCATCATCCGCGGCGGCACCATCGTCGACGGCACCGGCACGCCGCCCCGCAGCGGGGATATCGCGATCGAGGGCGGACGCATCGCCGCGATCGGCAATCTCGGCGGGGCCACGGCGCGCGACACGATCGATGCCGACGGCGCGATCGTCACCCCCGGCTTCATCGACGCACACACCCATTATGACGGGCAGGTGATGTGGGACGACCGGCTCGATCCCAGCTTCTCGCACGGCGTTACCACCGCGATCGCCGGCAATTGCGGGGTGGGCTTCGCGCCGGCGCGAGAGGAGCATCGCAGGGAGCTGATCGAGTTCATGTCGGGGGTCGAGGACATCCCCGGCATCGTCCTCGATGAGGGGCTCGACTGGAGCTGGAAGAGCTTCCCCGACTATCTCGATCGGGTGGGGTCGCGCGCTTATACGATGGACCTCGGCTTCCACATCACCCACGCCCCGCTCCGGGTGAACGTGATGGGCGACCGCGCGCTGCGCCACGAGACCGCGACCGGCGAGGATATCGCCGCGATGGCGGCCCAGGTCGGCGAGGCGATGGCGGCCGGCGCGCTCGGCTTTTCGACCGGACGGATCGTCGAGCATCGATCGAGCAGTGGCAACCATGTCCCCGGCACCTTCGCGGTGGAAGACGAACTGCTCGCGCTGACCGGCGCGATGGGGCGGGACGGACGCGGCGTGTTCCAGCTCGCACCGAAGGGACAGGTCGGCTCGCTGTTCCTGGCCGAGGGCGACAGCGGCCGCGACGCGCGGCTTGCCGAGCATCGCCTGCTCGAACGGATCGCGGCCGCCTCGGGTCGGCCGGTCACCTATGGGCTGATCGAGGTGGAGAGTGACCCCGAGGATGCCGCGATGATGATTGCCGAGAGCGACCGGGCGATCGCCAATGGCGTGCCGGTCTATCCGCAGGTCACGGCGCGCGGCGGCGGGCAAATCTACATGCTCGACGGCTATCATGTCTTCCAGATGAAGCCGGCCTATCGCGAGATCGCGCATCTTCCGCTTGCCGAGCGGCTGGTGACGATGCGCGATCCGGCGCGGCGCGCGGCGATCATCGGCCAGCCCTTCGACGAGAGCGGCTATGCCGACGACTTCATGACCCTGAGCCTGCTGCGCTACATGGTCGCCAATCTCGACGCCTCCTACATCCTCGAATCCCCGCTCGATTTCGAGCCGGGGCCCGAGCGGCGGCTCGATGCGCTGGCCGCGGCGGCGGGGCAGGGCGTGCAGGCCTGGCTCTATGACCATTATGTCGCGGGCGACGGGCGCAATTTCAGCGTCAATTTTGTGGTCAACTATGTCCATGGCAGCCTGGAGACGACGCGCGGCTTCCTGATGAACCCCAATGTGGTCAGCGGCCTCGCCGATGGCGGCGCGCATATCCAGGTGATTTGCGACGCCTCGATGCCGACCTTCCAGCTCGCCTACTGGTCGCGCCAGCGCAAGCGCGGCGAGCGCATCCCGCTCGACTATATGGTCTCCAAGCTCGCTGCCTCGCCGGCGCGGCTCTATGGCCTCCACGATCGGGGCACCCTGGCGGTGGGCAAGCGCGCCGACATCAACGTCATCGACTTCGACCGGCTCGGCCTCGCCATGCCCCGGATGGTCCACGACCTGCCGAGCGGGCGTGGGCGGCTGCTCCAGGATGCCGAGGGCTATCTGGCGACCTTGGTGGCGGGACAGGCGACGCGGCGGGATGGCGTGGAGACCGGCGCGCGACCGGGACGGCTGGTGCGGGGGAACGCGTTGTAATTCTTCCGTTCGTGTCGAGCGAAGTCGAGACACGTTCTCCCCGGCCAACGTCCCTCGACTTCGCTCGGGATGA
The DNA here is from genome assembly GCA_963540925.1 of uncultured Sphingomonadaceae bacterium. Lineage (GTDB taxonomy): Bacteria > Pseudomonadota > Alphaproteobacteria > Sphingomonadales > Sphingomonadaceae > Rhizorhabdus. The sequence continues at coordinate 73,381 of CAUTRN010000032.1, read as the reverse complement.
ACTGCGTGGGGAGGATGGGAGAACCTAAAGCTATCGTCGCTCCGGCGGAGGCCGGAGCCGCCAGAGGCTCTTGCGGCTAGCTGGTCTTGTTCTTCGTGGCGGCTCCGGCCTCCGCCGGAGCGACGAGGGTGGGGAGGGCCTCAGCCCTGCCGCCCCGCCATTACCCCGATGCTCGCCAGGGTATGCTCGATCATGATGTCGAGCGCGTTGGTGTAGAGGCGCGGCACGTCGGCGATCATCGCGCTCTTCTTGCCGAACTCGCCGTCCTCCAGCCGCTCCAACGCGGCGATGGTGCCCTCGATCTGCTTGTCGAGCGGGATCAGCAGGGTCTGGCGGGCGACGCCGCCCACCGTCATCGAGACCCAGAAGACCGCATCGGCAAGCTTCTCGCCCTTCAATCCCGCCGAGGCAAGGCTGCGGCGCAGCAGTTCGGTGGCGCGCACCCAGGCGAGCGACAGGCCATTGCTGGTGGTCAGCATCTCCACGCATTGCGGGGTTTCGACGAGGCGGCGGTAGATCTCGACCATCCAGCCGCGCACCTGGGTCTGCCAGTCACCGCCTTTGGGAAGCGAATCCTCGAGCCCGATCAGCACCTCGGCGACCAGGGCCTCCGCCAGATCGGCGCCGTCGCGGAAATGGCGATAGATCGCCATCGCGGTGGCGTCGACCGCCGCGCCCGCGCGCGCCATGGTGAGATGTTCGTGCGGGTGGGCGCGCAGATAGCGCAAGGTTTCGCCGACGATCCGTTCGCGCGACAGGCCCGAGGCGCGCGGCTTGCGCGCGGCGCTGGTCTTGCGCTTGTCCGTCTGCTTCGCCGCGCCCGTCTGTCGCAATATCATCCCCGCGTCGGTTGGCCTGTCGGCCGTTCCCGACCCGATTGGCACATCGTCAGCTATAATTGAAGCTGATGCTGATCCGTTCCCCCTTGGCGGCGCTGGGGGGCACTTCATGGCGCAGCCAGCTTTCCCACAGCAGCACCATGCCGGGCTGCGGCTCGGCATAGACGAAGGGGCGGCTGTCCTCGGGGGCGTCGGGATAGCGGGTGGGGGCGGCCATCATCAGCGGCAAGCGCGGATCCTCGATCTTCAGTCCGCCCGATCCCGGCGGCACCGCGACATAGAAGGTGCCCGAGACGACGCTGTGCGGGTGGAGATGGCCCGAATGGGTGCCGCCCGGCTTCATCAGGTTGACCCACAGGCTGTCGACCTTGAGCTTGCGGGGAAGCTCCATGTGCGACGCCTCGGCGAAGGCGGCGACGTGACGGTTGAGCAGCTTCACCAGATCGGCAAAGGCCGGGTCGCGCGCGGGCAGGTCGTTGAGCGAGGCGTAGCTGGTGTAGCCGCGATAACCATGCGCCTTCGACCAGGCCTGACCGGCGCGATCTTCGGCCGCGAGCGCGCGGACCGAATGTTCGAGCTCCTCGACCAGCTCGGGCTTGTCGATCATCGCCTCGTAGAGGCGGGTGACGAAGAGGGTGCGGATGGACATGCCCGGCCCCAAGCATGGCGCGCGGCGGAGTTCAAGCGCGGAACAGCGCGGCGATTGGCGAGTTACTCGCGTAACAAAATATTTCTGAGGGAGAATTCAGATGCTTGGCACGATCATCGTCATCATTCTGGTCCTGGCTCTGATCGGCGCGCTGCCGACGTGGGGCTATAGCAGCGGCTGGGGCTATGGCCCGTCGGGCATCGTCGGCGTGCTCGTGGTGATCCTGCTGATCCTGGTGCTGCTCGGGCGAATCTGACCCGACAATCCCCGTCACGGGCGTCGCTCCGGCGGAGGCCGGAGCGACGATCGTTGAGGGCTAGCCCCGCCCGCCCTTGAGCAGCGCTACCGCCTTTGCCAGCGCCAGATCATTGGGCTTGCGCGTCGACGCCACGCGGTAGCGCGGGGTGAAGCCATTGCCCTCCAGCCGGGTGCCGTTGGCGGTGCGGATGTCATATTCGGCGATGGTGATGCGGCCGCCGCCGGGCAGGTCATGGTCGACGCCGCCGGTGACGGCGCCGGCGGTGCGCTCTCCAACGGTATGGGCGCGGCCATTCTCGCCCAGGAAATAGGCCAGGATCTCAGCGGCGCTGGCGGTGTTCGGTCCCACCAGCACGGCGAGCGGGCCCTGATAGGCGTTGGGTCCGGCGCCGCGCGTGCTTTCCTCGATGTCGCGGCGGCCGTTGAGGCGGATCAGCAGCGCCTTGCGCGGGGTGAACAGGCCGGCGGCCTTGTCGAGCACGTCGTCGCGCCCACCGACATTGTCGCGCAGATCGAGGATCACGCCGCGCAGGTCGGGCGTCGTCTGGATCTGCTGCCGCAGCCAGCGGTCGTCGCCCGCCTCGAACTGGTTGAAGCGCAGCAGCAGCAGCCCGCCGTCCAGCCGGGTCGCGGCGCGCGCGGTGGGCATCTCGCGCTCTTCGGGCGACTCCTCTTCCCAGCGCAGCTCGCTGGGGCTGGTGGCGTAGACATGGCTGTCGTCGAGCTGGTCGAGCATGCGGTTGATCACCGCATAGAGCTGCTTCTCGTCCTTGGCAGCCATCGCCTTGGGATAATATTGGTCGCGGATCGCCTCCCAGTCGTTGCCCGCCATCGACCGGTCCCAATAGCGATCGGCCGCCAACTCCCACGCCCGATCGAACACACGCTGGTTGAGCGGCTCGCGTTGGGCGATCCCCGGCGCGGCGGCTATGATCAGGCAGAGCGCGAGCAGGGGACGGGGCAGCTTGGGCATCAGCGGGCGCCCTCCTCGGCGCAATAGAGGGTCAGCTCGCGGGCGATCGCGTCGAAGCGCGCCTCGCTACAGCGGTCGAGCCGGTCGCGGCCGATCAGCACCACCGGCCAGGCTTCCTGCTGGGAGACCTTGCGGCGGACGACGATGTCGGCGGGCTCGTCGGGATCGGTCGGGAATTTCTCGCGGCCGGCGAAATCGGCGGCGCGGACGGGCAGCCGGTCGAAACCGAAGCCCGCCACGCTCGCGGGCCGGCGCAGGGTCATCATCGCGGTGGGGCGCTCGATCCCGAAGGCGGCGACGGTGGTGCCGGGCTCGGCGAGCTTGCCGCCATATTCGCGCGCCAGGATCGCGCCGGCCGCGCCGGTGGCGACGCTGTCGGGGCGGCTGAGCGAGAATTGGACGAACAGCGACGAGCGCCCGACCGCGATGTTGGTCTGGGGGCCGTGGGCTTCATTGTCGTCGATCATGAAGCGCGCGCTGCGGGTGGGCGGCGGGGCGCCCTCGCGGACGAAGCGGATCGTCGCCCAGGGCAGCAGGCCGATGCCGATCTCGCCATCGACGCCCTGGCAGCAGTCGCGCCCATGCGAGGACAGACTGACCAGCATCTTGCGATCGTTGAGGGTGACCGGCGCCGCGGCCTGAATGCCGTGCAGCACCTCGCGGCCGATCTGAGCCTCGAAGCCGTCTTCGAAGCGGAAGCGGCGGTCGGGGGGATTGTCGCGCAGCCGTTCGGCGGCGTCCGGGTTGAGCTCGATGAGGCGCTTCTGTTCCAGCGCGACGCGGAGGCGGAGCGGCACCCGGCCGATCCGGACCTCCAGCACCGGGTCGCTCATGTCGAGCACGAGTTCGCCGGTGGGGGGAGGCGGCCCCTCCGTCGCGAGGACAGGGGCCGCCGCCAGCGATGCCAGGAGGAACAGCGAGACGCTTCCCGCCCTTGCCCATGGCATCGCGCGTCTACCTATCAGCGCGCCCGATAGCTGCGATAGGCCGGAGCGCTGGCGCGCGGGCCGTTCACCGCCGACAAGCGCGAGGAATAGTTGCGGCCGCCGCTGCGATAGGTGCGGCGCTCCTTGTTGATCAGCGTGTTGTACAGCAGGCCGCCGGCGCCGCCGACGAGCGCGCCTTCGCCGACCGACAGGCCGGGGATCACGGCACCGGCAATCACGCCACCGGCGGCACCAATGCCCACGCCGCGCAGGATGTGCGAGGCGCTCTGGGCGGAGGCAGGCGCCGCGGCACCCAACGAAAGCAAAGCGGCGCTGCCAAGGATCAGCATCTTGTTCATGGCAGTACTCCTTTCAAAATCGTCGCAGAAACGGACCAGTAAAAGGGCGGTTCCCACGTTCATTTCAGAGCAAGGAAAAACTTCGTCTGCTCCGTCCAGTCATTGCAGGTTCAGTCGATGAACCGCATATTGACCGCAGCCATGGAGGTGATGAAATGCGCGCTATCCTGTGTCTGTTCGGCGCTGTGTTGATGGCAGGGGCCGGTTCGGCGATCGCCGCGAAGCCGACCGCCCAGCAGAATGCCGAAGCCCGTCTGAGCAAGGCGCTGGAGGGCCGGGTCGCCGGCAAGCCGGTGGATTGCATTCCGCTGCGCCAGATCCAGTCGAGCCAGATCTTCGACCGGACGGCGATCCTCTATCAGGTCGGCAGCACCTGGTATGTCAACCGGCCGACGAGCGGTGCCAATTTCCTGGACCGCAACGACATATTGGTGACCGACACGCGCAGTTCCGATCTGTGCAGCATCGATATCGTCCGGCTGCTGGATTCGAGCACCCGCTTCCCCAGCGGCACGCTCGGCCTGGGCAAGTTCGTGCCCTATACGAAGCCGAAGCCCAAAGGCTGATGCCTGGATGGGCCGGCCCGATCAGGCCGGCCCCGCCACCAGTTCGGGGGTGAATTCGGGCTCTTCCTCGACCCTCGCGGCGTTGAGCGCCATCGCCAGCATCGCATACATGCCGACGGTGAAGATCAGGTCGAGCAGCTGCTTGCGGTCGAGCCGTTCGGACAAGGCGGCCCACACCGCATCGTCGATGTCGGTATTGGCCTTGAGCTGGTCGACCGCGTGGATCAGCGCGCCTTCATAGGGCGACCAGTGCGGGCTGCTGTGCCCCATCTCGATCGCGGCGAAATCGGCATCGCTGAAATCCAGTTCGCGCGCCAGAATCGCATGCTTGTTCCACTCGTAGCGCGAATGGCAGAGCCAGGCGGTGCGCAGGGTGACCAGTTCGCGGTCGCGCGGCGACAGGCTGGAGGTCTGGAGCAGATGGCCCCCAAGCGGGCGATAGGCCGCGGCGAGCGGCACATTATGCGCCAGGGTCTTCACCACGTTGAGCGTCGGCTCGCCGCCGCTGCTGCCGATCCCTTCGCTGATCCGGAAATAATCGCGCACCTCGTCGGTCCACTCGTCGCGCCGGATCGGCGGGATGCGCGGATTCCTGGCGCCGGTTCCAATTCCCATTCTGGTCCTCCTCTCCCGTCCCGGGCTTCCTTCTACCGGATTCGATGGACAGCCTGACCGATGTTTTGGAACATCGCGGGTCAGGTGCCTCGAAAAACGCCTTTCCGTTTGCGGCAGAGGGAGCGACGATCAAGCCTATAAGGGATGCGGCGGTCGTCAAGGCCGACCAACTACGTGGAGAGAATGCGATGGGCACCGACCATGATCTGGTGATCCGTGGCGGCATGGTGGTCGACGGCAGCGGCAGCGAGCCGTTCCGCGCCGATGTCGCGGTGCGCGACGGGCTGATCGTGGCGGTCGGCACGGTCGAGGGCAGGGCGCGCGAGGAGATCGACGCCACGGGCCACATCGTCACCCCCGGCTTCGTCGATCCGCACACCCATTATGACGGCCAGCTCACCTGGACGCAGAGCCTGACTCCTTCGTCGCCGCATGGCGTGACGACGGTGGTCGTCGGCAATTGCGGGGTCGGCTTCGCGCCGTGCCGCCCCGAGGATCGCGAGCGGCTGATCGTGATGATGGAGGGGGTGGAGGACATTCCCGAGGTGGTGATGGCGCGGGGCCTGGTGTGGGAATGGGAGAGCTTCCCCGAATATCTCGATGCGATCGGGCGGCGGCGCTACGACGTCGACGTCGCGGTGCAACTGCCGCACAGCCCCTTGCGCCTCTATGTGATGGGCGACCGCGCCGTGGCCCGCGAGGCCGCGACCCCCGAGGACAATGCCCGCATGGCGTCGATCGCGCGCGAGGCGATCGAGGCGGGGGCGATCGGCCTGGGCACCTCGCGGACGATCCACCATCGCACCAAGGCGGGCGACACCGTGCCCAGCTTCGGCGCCCAGGCGGCCGAGCTGCGCGCGCTGTGCGAGGCGATGCGCGACGGCGGCCATGGTCTGCTCCAGATGGTGGTCGACACCGACCGGCTGGAGGACGAGCTGGCGATGGTCCGCACGCTGGCGCGCGAGACGGGGCGGCCGGTCAACTATGCCTCGGTGCAGTTCCACAACGATCCCGGCCAATATCGCGAGATGCTGGCCTTTGCCGAGGAGGCGCGGCGCGAGGGGCTGCGGATCACGGTGCAGATCGGTCCCCGGCCGCAGGGCGCGATCATGGGGATCGAAAGCTCGCTCAATCCCTTCTCACTCTGCCCGAGCTTCATCGCGATCGATCCTCTGCCGATGGCCGAGAAGCTGGCGCATCTGCGCGATCCGGCGTTCCGCGAGCGGCTGCTGGCCGAGGAACCGGTGTCGACCGCGTCGCTGAAGGCGTTGCGCGCCCAGTTCCGCAACTTCGCCAATATCTATCCGCTCGGCGAAGATCCCAATTACATGCCGTCGCCCGATCACACGGTGGCGAAGCTGGCGGCGGCGAAAGGGGTGAGCCCCGAGGAATATGCCTATGGCGTGCTGTTGGAGCGCGATGGCACCGGGCTGCTCTACATGCCCTTCTGCAACTTCGCCGAGCAGGACAATCGCGCGGTGCACGAGATGCTGGCCGATCCCAACACCCTGATCGGGCTGGGCGACGGCGGGGCGCATATCAACTCGATGTGCGACGCCGCCTATCCCACCTATATGCTGCAATATTGGACGCGCGGCGAGCATGGCCGCGCCTTTCCGCTGCCCTGGGTGATCCGCGCGATGACGTCACTGCCGGCATCGGAGCTGGGGCTCGACGATCGCGGGCTGGTGGCGCCGGGCTACAAGGCCGACCTCAACGTCATCGACTATGACGCGATCCGGCTCAGGGCGCCGCGGGTGGTGGAGGATCTGCCGGCGGGCGGGCGCCGGCTGTTGCAGGATGCGGAGGGCTATGAGGCGACGATCGTCAGCGGGGTCGTCACCTATCGCCACGGGCGGCCGACGGGCCGCTATCCGGGCAGGCTGTTGCGCGGGCCGCAGCCCGCGCCAGCGATGCTGTCGTAGAAGCGATTACTCGACGGTGGGCAGGGCGGGCTGGCGAAGCTGTAGCTCTGTCGAGACGTTGGTGATCTTCAGGTCCGAACCGCGCGACGTGTCGCTGAGGTGGCGATAGCGGACCTTGGCCGGGCCGGCCCACTGGCGGGGGGCGCTCTGCTCGATCTGCTGGGTCGCCGGCTGGACGCGGGCGTCGGTGCCGAGCGTGGCGGCATGCGACGTCGCCGCCGTCCCCGTCACGATTGCAGCCACCAGAACCATCACCAGCTTCGACATGTTACGCACTCCGATTGGATAACGGTCTGATAACGCCATCCGCCCGCCGGGCATAATCACAGATTGTAACTTCCCCGGAATCTTCGACCAAAGTGGGAGCGGTTAACCACGAAAAGTGCGCCGTAGCGGAAATTAACCGGGTTTCCGCGGCTCCGTTAACCCTGAACGGTAGGGAATGGGCGCGAATCACTGCCATCCAGGGCGGCTGCGCGACAAAGTTAACGGAGGTGATTCTGTCGTCGCGACGAACTGTCATCCGCCCCGCTTAGACGCTAGGGGGCGGTAACGGGGAAGGCAGCGCGTCAGGAACGATATGCTCGGTGCGCAGGATCAATGGCGTTCGACCGGAGTCTATGGCTGTGCCCATTATGGCAAGAGCCTGTTCTGGTATGCCAGCGAGCTGCTGTTCGCCTTCTTCCTGACCGAGGTGGGCGGCGTCCCCGCGGGCCAGATGGGGCTGATCCTCGCGCTGGGCCTGCTGGCGAGCGCCGTGATCGATGTGGGGGTGGGGACCCGGCTCTCGCATGTCCTGCCCGGCGCGGCCGGAGCGGGGCGCCTCCAGTTCGTCGGCGCGGGTGCCAGTGCGGCGAGCATGATGTTGATGTTCGCCTGCTACTGGCTGCCCGACAGCGTGCGGCTGGGCGGCGTGCTGGCCGCCAGCCTGGCGTTCCGTGCCTCCTATGCGCTGTACGACATACCGCAGAACAGCCTGCTCAGCCTCGCGACCCAGGGCGATCGGGCGCGGACCACCGTCGCCGCCACCCGCTATATGTTCAGCGGCCTTGCCGCACTGACGGTGGCCGCGACGATCGCGCCGCTGCTGGGATCGGGGAGCGCGCCGGAGCGGGCGCTGCTGTTCTGCCAGATCGGGCTGGGCCTGTCGGCCGTCGCCATCGTCTCGGCCTGGCTGCTGGCGCGGGCAGTGGGCGCCGATCGCGCGGGCCTGGATCGCGCCGGGCGTGCCGGCGAACGGCCCGGGCCGCTGTCGCCCGACATCCGGCTGCTGGTGGGGCTGATGTTCGTGGTTTCGATGGCTGGGCCGACCTTTTCGAAGATGGAGCCCTATTTTGCCGCCTTCGTGCTGCGCGATCCGCTGGTGGGCGGTGGGGTGGCGATGGCGGTTCCGGCCGGGATGGCGCTGTCGCAGCCGCTGTGGGGGCTGCTCGCGCTGCGCTGGTCGCGCGCGTCACTCCTGGCGGCGGCTGCGGCCATGGTCGTGCTGGCGTCGGCGCTGTTCTTCCTGGTGGCGGGGGCGGGAACGCTGGCGGTGCTCGCCGGGGCGTTGTTGTTTGGTGCGGGCAGCGGCGGGCTGGGCATGGCGATCTGGGCGGGCTTTGCCGATGCCGTCGCGCGTGACGGCGCGGGGCGGGCGGAATGGGCCTATGCGCTGTTCACCGCCTCGGCCAAGGCCTCGCTGGCGCTGAGCGGCCTCGCGATCGGGCTGACCCTGGGGCAGATCGACTATCGCGGCGACGAAAGCGAGTTGCTCGTTCGCGTGATGGTGTTGCCGTCGATCCTGGCCGGGGGCCTCTGCGTCCTGATCGCGTCGGGCTGGCGCCTTTCGATCCGGCGGCGCAGGCCGCTCTAGCTATTTGCTCTAGCGGAAGAAGGTCGCGCGCAGCGGGAGCATCGCGGCGCCGATCGCGGCGGCATTGCCGCGCACCTCGCTCGGGGCGAGGCGGGCGGTGGGGCGCAGTTGGCCGCGCCGTTTCTGGTCGAACAGTTCGACCCCGGCGATCAGGCGCTCGGCAAGGTCGGTGGGCATCAGCCCGCCGAAGATGATGGCATCGAGATCGAGGATCGCGGTGGCGTTGGATGCGATGATCGATACCGAATCCTGCACCCGCGCGATCCAGTCGCCGATCGCCGGCCAGGCCGGGTCATAGGCGTCGACCATCGCCTGCACCGTGGCGAACAGCGGCCCGTCGCGCGCCACGAGCTGGCGCAGCAGCTCCAGATTGGGGAAGGGGTAGATGTTGGGCGGCAGGCCGCCGGCGAACTCGCCGGCATTGCCGAAGCGCCCGCGCCACGGTTCGCCATCGAGAATGATGCCCCCGCCCACACCCGCGCTCAGATAGAGATAGGCAAAGCTGCCAGCCCATCGTCCCGCGCCGACGACGCTTTCGGCGAGCGCGGCGAGATTGCCGTCATTGTCGGCCCAGGCCGGCAGGCCCAGCCGTTCAGTGAAGGGCGCCGGGATGTCGATATTGGCCCAGCCGTCGAGATAGCGCGGGGTATTGAAGCCGATGCCGTCGCCGACGAAGGATCCCGCCACGCTGATGCCCAGGCCGACGAGCCCCGGCGGCGGCACGAGCCCGGTCGTCGCGATCTCGGCCAGTTGCACCTCGACCCATGCGGTGACCGCGTCCACCGTCATCGCGTCGAGCGCGACGCGGCGTTCGGCGAGGGTCGCGCCAGCGAAATCGACCACCGCCAGCGCCACGCCGTCGGCCATGATCGCAATCCCGGCCGAGGCGGCGAAGCCCGGCGCGGGCTGCACGACGCTGGTTGGATAGCCGCGCTTGCCGACGCTCTGGCGCTCGCCCGCCTGGATGAGCCCTCGCTCGGCCAATCCACTCGTAAGGCGTGAAACCGACTGCTGGGTGAGCTCGGTCGCCTCGGTCAGCGCGCTCTGGGTCATGCCGCGATGGCGGAAGATCAGCCCGAGAATATGACGCTCGCTGCGAGAAAGGCTTGGAAATCTCGGCTCTGCGATCTGCACGACTATGTCACCTCGAAGCGCGGGCGGTTCGACCATTGCATCTTGCTCCTTCGCAGATTTGCCGAAGCATGGCCATATTGCACCTGAAAAAAGTGCAAAGAGGCTGCTTCTGTCACAAATAATACAAATTTAGAGTTCAATTCTATCGTCAACGGCGGTAGGCGTAAATATATAAACTCGGTTCGGGTTAAATCCGTGTCGAGCATCGTGCCTCGCGCCTGCAACCTTGATCGACGAAGGGACTTTCATGCGACGCACCTCTCCCATCCTGCTGGCCCGGTCGGCCATCATCTGCGGCGCCCTGCTCGGGGCGAGCTGGAGCAGCCTTGCCGTGGCCCAGCTGGCGGGGGACGCCGGCGAAGACGAGATCGTGGTGACCGCCACCCGTCGCGCCGAGCCGCTGCAGAAGGTGCCGATCGCGGTCTCGGTGCTCGACGGTCAGGTGCTGCGCCAGGAGAATCGCAGCAGCATCCAGTCGATCGCGGCGGTGGTCCCCTCGCTGAACTTTCGCGCGGTGGCGTCGGCCAAGGACCAGGCGTTGTTCATCCGCGGCCTCGGCACCGTCTCCACCTCGCCTGGTGTCGAGCCGACCGTCTCCACCGTGATCGACGGGGTGGTGCTGGCGCGACAGGGGCAGGCGAGCATGGACCTGCTCGACATCGACCGGATCGAGGTGCTGCGGGGCCCGCAGGGCACCCTGTTCGGCAAGAATGCCTCGGTCGGCGCGGTCGTGATCTCGACGACGATGCCGGGCGATGAGCTGCACGGCGCGCTCGACGCCGGCTATTATGGCGACGGCGATGAGTGGCGGGTGCGCGGCAGCCTGTCGGGTCCGCTGGTCGAGGGCAAGGTGGCGGCCGGCCTGGCGGCGGCCTGGTCGCATTATGATGGCAACGTCACCAATGTCTTCGACGGCCGCACCGTCAACGGCTTCAAGAATGGCGGCGTGCGCGGCAAGCTGCGTTTCACCCCCAGCGAGCGGCTGAGCCTGCTGCTGATCGCCGACTATGCCGATGCCACCAGCACCGCGCCGCAGGGTGTGGTGACGCGCACCACCCGCACCGCCTATCCGACCAACGCCGTCACCGATTTCCCGGCTTTCGCGGCGGCGCTCGGGCCCGTGGTCGCCAGCGCCGACAACCGCCGGATCAACAGCAATTATTTCACCCGCGCCAAGGACAAGAATTACGGCCTGTCGGCCCAGCTCGACTGGCGGATCGGCGAGCATGAGCTGACCTCGGTCACAGCCTGGCGCGGCTGGAAGAACACCCAATATCAGGACCAGGACCGGCTGACCGCGGCCACCACCGCCTTCGCGCAGATGCACGACATCGGCTGGCTCGATTTCGATCAATATTCGCAGGAGATCCGGCTGGCATCGCCGAAGGGGGACTTTCTCGATTATGTGGTGGGCCTCTTCTATTTCCGCGGCGAGAACAGCGAGCGTTACCAGCGCATCACCACCCTGGCATCGGGGGCGAGCTTCCTGGGCGTCGCCGACTATGGCGTCACCAACAGCAGCTATGCCGGCTTCGGCGAGGCGAACCTCCATTTCAGCGGGCGTTTCCGCGCCACCCTGGGCGGGCGGATCACCCGCGACAAGCTGCGCTATGATTTCCGCCGCACCTCGACCTCGCCGACCCCGGTGAGCGGCATCCAGGCGGCGTTCACTTCCGGCGGATCGACCAGCGATACCGGCTTCTCGGCGCGGGCCGGCGTGCAATATGATCTGTCGCCGCAGGCGATGGGCTATTTCACCTATGGTCGCGGCTATAAGGGCCCCGCTTACAACCTGGCCTTCAGCATGCTGCCGCAGGATAGCGGCGCGCTGAAGCCCGAGACCTCGGACGCGTTCGAACTGGGTCTGAAATCGCGCCTGTTCGCCGGGCGGGTGCGCTTCAACGTCGCGCTGTTCCTGGACAAGTTCCGCAATTATCAGGTCAATTTCTTCGACACGTTCAACGGATCGCCGGTCACCCGCCTGATCAACGCGGGCAAGGTGTCGACCCGTGGCGCCGAAGCGGACCTGTCGATCGAAGCGGCGCGGGGTTTCACCCTGTCGGCGGGCGGCGCCTATACCGATGCGAAGATCGACGACTTCATCTGCCCGCCGGGCACCAACGCCTCGTGCCAGGTCAACGGCATGCCGCTGCCCTATGCGCCGAAGTGGAAGGGCAATGTCCGCGCCAGCTATGAGCTGCCGCTGGGCGAGGCCTTCGCGCTGCGCTTGGCGACCGACGTCAACGCGCAGAGCCGTGTGCAATATTCGATCAACCAGACCCCTGATACGATCCAGCCGGCCTATGGCATCTGGAATGCCGCGCTGGGGCTGGTCGCCAAGAGCGGATGGGAGGTGAACCTGGTGGTCAAGAACATCACCGACAAATCCTATGCCACCAACCTGCAGACCTTCGGGCAGGGCGTGGTCCGCTGGGTGCCGCGCGACGACAGCCGCTATGTCGGCGTCAACGCGCATTTCGGCTTCTGACGGCATGGCCGGGACCGGAGCTGCGCGGGGAGGAAGCGAGCCGATGGCCGATCGGCGCGATCTGTTGCGCTGGGGCGTGGCGGGGGCGGGGCTAGCCCTCGCCCCGCCCGGACTGGCGGCCAGCGCGCGGCCGGCCTATCCGCCCGATGTGGGAAGCAAATTCTTCCCCGATGGGCGGGTGCATCCTTTTGCCGGGAACACGATCATCTGCCACCTGCCGCAGCAGGGTGGGGCGGCGGGCTGCTTCGACGCGATGCTCGACCTGTATCGCGAAGCGCCCCGCCACGCCTTCCTGCGCAAGGTGGCGCTGCTGCCGCCGTCCTCCTATCACATGACGGTGTTCGGTGGGGCGAACGACCGGCCGCGTCGCCGCGAGACCTGGCCGGCCGACCTGCCGCTCGACATGCCGATCGCGGCGTGCAGCCAGGCGATCGGCGAAAGGCTGCGCGATTTCGATCCGCAGCTCACGCTGCCGATCCGCATGCGGGTCGATCCCGAGCAGCGCCCCGAGCCGGGGCGGGCGCTGGTGTTCCATCTGCTGCCGTTCGACGATGCGGAAAATGCCCGGCTGCGCGGCCTGCGCGATCGGCTCGCCGACCGGTTGAAGATCCGCGGGCCGGGGCATGAGGGCTATCGCTTCCACATCTCGTTTGGCTATCCGCTCGCCTGGTTCGATTCCGCCGAGCAGGCCGCGTTCGAGCGGACCTGGCGCGACTGGGCGGCGCGGCTGGCCGCGCGCTGCCCGGAGATCCTGCTGGGCGCCCCCGAATATTGCACCTTCGAGGACATGTTCGCCTTCCACCGCCTCTTCCATCTCGGCGAGGCCAGCTGATCGGAGGCGGCATCGGCCGCATCTTTTCCGGACACAAAAAAGGGGGCCGTTTCCGGCCCCCTTCTTCTGTCTCCAGGCTTTCGCCTTAGCGCTTCGAGAACTGGAAGCTGCGACGCGCCTTGGCGCGGCCATACTTCTTACGCTCGACGGCGCGGCTGTCGCGGGTCAGGAAGCCCGCGGCCTTCACCGGCGCGCGCAGGATCGGCTCATACTTGGTGAGCGCCTGGCTGATGCCATGCTTCACCGCGCCGGCCTGACCCGAAAGGCCACCGCCCTTGACGGTGCAGACGACGTCATACTGACCTTCCCGCTCGGAGACCGAGAAGGGCTGGTTGATGACGAGGCGCAGCGTCGGACGCGCGAAATAGGTTTCCTGATCACGGCCGTTGACGGTGATCTTGCCGGTGCCGGGCTTCAGCCAGACGCGGGCAACCGCGTCCTTGCGGCGGCCGGTGGCGTAGGCGCGGCCCTGGGCGTCGATCTCCTGCTCGCGGAGCGGGGTGGTCGGCAGCACCGGGGCAGCGACGACGGGGGCGGGGGCTTCACCCGCCTCGACGACGGCGGCCGGAGCAGCCGGGGCGGCGGGGGCCGCGCCGGTCAGCGAAGCGAGGTCGGAAAGCGACTGGCGGTTGTCGGTCATTATGCGCCCACCTTGTTCTTGCGGTTCATCGACGCGATGTCGAGGACTTCGGGGTTCTGGGCGGCGTGCGGATGCTCCGCGCCCTTGAAGATGCGCAGGTTGCGCATCTGCTGGCGGCCGAGCGGGCCGCGCGGGATCATGCGCTCGATCGCCTTCTCGAGGATGCGCTCCGGGAAGCGGCCGTCGAGGATCTTGTCGGCGGTCACGCCCTTGATGCCGCCGGCATAGCCGGTGTGGCGGTAATAGACCTTGTCCTTCAGCTTCTTGCCGGTGAAGCGCACCTTGTCCGCATTGATGATGATGACATTGTCACCACAGTCGATGAACGGGGTGTAGCTCGGCTTGTGCTTGCCGCGCAGGATGTTGGCGATGATCGAAGCGGCGCGGCCGACGACCAGCCCTTCCGCATCGACGATGTGCCACTTCTTTTCCACCGTGTACGGCGTTGCCACCTTGGTGGTCTTCATGAGCGCCTTCATGGGCCTGGACCTTTTTGTTTCGATCGTTCGAAAATGAACGACGCCGCCCGGTTAGGAGCGGCGTTGACGGAGCGCTAATGATCGCGAGGCCCAAATAAGTCAAGCAAAATGGGCTTATTCTTGTGAGGTATTATGATACCTTCCTGCGCCCCAGCGTGTGCGCGGCCCATAGCAGGGCGGCAAGCAGCAGCACCGCGACCGCCTGGTGCGCCACCGCGATCCCGATCTGGACGCCGGTCATCAAGGTGGCGATGCCGAGGCCGATCTGGAGGACCAGGAAGGTGGCGACGGCATGGACGGGGCCCGTGGCGCCGCGCCGTTTAGCGGCGCGTGCCACCAGCAGCGCGGCGGCGGCGGCGACCCAGGCCCACCAGCGGTGGAAGAATTGCACCACGATCGGATTGTCATGAAGATTGGCGAGCCACGTCATTGCCGGGTTCCAGCCGCCGGCCGGGAACCATTCCTCGCCCATCTTCGGCCAGGTCGAGAAGGCATAGCCGGCGCGCAGGCCGGCGACGAAGGCGCCGAGCATGATCTGGATCGCGAGGATCAACAGGCCGACGAGGCCGAGGCCGGTGAGCCGTGCGGGTTTCGCGCCGCGATCGCGCTGGAGCACGAGCAGGTCCAGCGCGGTCCAGACCAGCGCCGAGAAGATCAGCAGCGCGGCGATCAGATGGGTGGCGAGGCGGATATGGCTGACCTCGGTGCGCACCGACAGGCCCGAATAGACCATCCACCAGCCGATCAGCCCCTGCAGGCCGCCGAGCAGGAAGATCGCGATCATCCGCCAGCCATAGCCGCGCGGAATCGCCCGCTTCCACCAGGCGATCGCCATCACCGCGGCGAGCACCGCGCCGATGCCGCGGGCGAGCAGGCGATGGAGATATTCCCAGAAATAAATCGACTTGAAGCCCTCCACATCCATGTGGAGGTTGAAGGCCTTATATTGGGGGATCTGCTTGTAATTCTCGAACTCGGCCTGCCACTCGGCCTGGTTCAGCGGCGGGATGATGCCGCGCACCGGCTTCCACTCGGTGATCGACAGGCCGGACTCGGTGAGCCGGGTGATCCCGCCGACCACGACGATCGCGAACACCAGCGCGGCGATCACGAACAGCCAATAGGCGAGCGCGCGCGGGCGCGGGGCAGGGGCGGCGGGGCGCGAGAGCAGCGACATGGTGGCGCTCATGCGCTTCCGGAACGGTTCGATCAAGCCGTCCCGGTGGGGCGTTTTGTCCAATGGAAGAGTGGGATCAGTCCGCCGTCGCCGGACGCCCGTTGAAGTCGTAGCGCGCCTTCGCCTTCTTAAGGCTGGGCTGACCCTTGTCGGTGACGAGGCTGCCGAGCACCAGTGCGAAGCCGGCGCCGATCTCGTCGCGGGCGCGCTCCAGGGTGATGACGTCCTCGACCCAGTCCTGGGTGGCGGCACGGAAGACGCTGACCAGCGCGCGCGCCACGGCGTCGACCGGCGTGTCCTCCGCCAGATCGCCCGCCGTCACCGCATCGGCGACCAGGCTCTGCACATAAGCGATGCGCGGCCCCCAGACCTCGGCATTCACCTCGGGCGCGGCGTTGTAATAGAGGATGGCGGAGAGGGCGCGGTAATAGCGCGGGTCGGTGGACCAGTGCTCAATGTTCACGTCGATCAGGTCGAACAGGAAGCGCAGCTTGTCCTTGCGTGGCGAGGCCTCGTAGAGCGCGCGGAATTTCTCGAAATCCTCGCGGTAGATCGCGCCGAGCACCGCCTGTTTCGATCCGAACAGATTATAGGGCGTGACGACGCTGACCTCGGCGCGCGCCGCGATCGCCCGCATCGTCAGCCCGGCATCGCCTTCCTCGGTGATGATCGCGCGCGCCGCTTCCATGATCTTGGCGCGACGCTTCTCCTTGCCGGCGATGTGCCCGGCCTGTCCGCGCACCTTGGGCGCGGTTTCGGATATGGTCCGCTTGGCCTTCGTCACTCGGGTCCTTTCCGGCGTTGACTTTTTTTATAATGCGTTTCAAAAAATGGCAATGGAGAGAAGATGTCGGGGAAGTGAACCATGGTTGACCTTCTGATCAAGGGCGGCACGATTGTCGACGGTACGGGCGCAAAGCCCTTCACCGGCGACATCGCGATCAAGGACGGGAAGATCGTCGAACTGGGCGGGCGGATCGGCGGCACCGCGCACCGCACGGTCGATGCCGACGGGCTGCTCGTCACCCCCGGCTTCGTCGACGTCCACACCCATTTCGACGGGCAGGTCACCTGGGACGACACCTTGGAGCCGTCGATGTCGCACGGCGTCACCACCATGGTGATGGGCAATTGCGGGGTCGGCTTCGCGCCCGTCCGCCCCGGCAGCCAGGACGAGCTGATCAAGCTGATGGAGGGGGTGGAGGACATCCCCGGCGCGGTGCTCAGCGAAGGCATCAAATGGAGCTGGGAGAGCTTCCCCGAATATATGGACGCGATCGAGCCGCGCCGTTTCTCGATGGATGTCGGCGCCCAGATCCCCCACGGCGCGCTGCGCGCCTATGTGATGGGCGAGCGCGGCCACCAGGACCAGCAGGCGAGCGACGAGGATATCGCCGAGATGGGCCGGCTGGTCGAGGAAGCGGTGCGCGCCGGCGCGCTGGGCGTCTCGACTTCGCGCAGCGAGGCGCATGAGAGTTCGGCGGGCTATCCGGTGCCGGGCACCTTCGCGGGACAGCGCGAGCTGATCGGCCTCGCGCAGGGCGTCCAGCGCGGCGGCGGAGGCGTGCTGCAGGCGATCCCGACCCTGATGGACGGCTATGAGAATCCCGGCCTGTCGCTCGAGCGGACGACGAGCCCGCTGGAAGTGGAGATGCTCGGCCGGGTCTCGGCCGCCACCGGCTGCAAGCTCACCTGGCTGCTGCTCCAGAATCCGCGCTGGCCCGATGCGTGGCAGGAATGCCTGGCCGCGTCGGACCGCGCCAATGCGGCGGGCGCGCAACTGGTGCCGCAGGTGCCGGGCCGGCCGATCGGTACCCTGATCAGCCTGGGCACCTATCATCTCTTCCCGCGCCGCCCGACCTATTTGAAGATCGCGGACCTGCCGCTCGCCCAGCGGGTGGCCGAGATGCGCAAGCCCGAGGTGAAGGCGGCGATCCTGGGCGAGGCCGACCTGCCGCCGCTCAGCGGGGCGATGATCGACAATATCCATGCGATCCTCGCGACCTTCCTCGACGCCTGCTACCCGCTCGCCGAGCAGCCGGTCTATGATCCGGGCGCCGACGGCTCGATCGCGGCGCTCGCGGCGCGGCGCGGCGTCAGCCCGATGGAAGCCGCCTATGACGAGCTGGTGAAGGACGAGGGCAAGGCCTTCCTGCTCTTCTATGTGCTCGGCTATCAGAAGCGCGACTTCTCGGCGCTGCACGCGATGCTCACCCATCCCGGCACGGTGCTGGGGCTGGGTGATGGCGGTGCGCACACCCGCTTCGCCTGCGATGCCTCGGTCGAGACCTTCATGCTCTCGCACTGGGCGAAGGCGGAGGCGGGCGATTTCCGCCTGCCGATCGAGTTCGCGGTGAAGAAGCAGGCGGCCGATCCTGCCGCGCTCTACGGCCTCAACGATCGCGGCATCCTGGCGGTCGGCCGCCGCGCCGACATCAACCTGATCGACCACGGCCGGCTGTCGCTGGCGCGGCCGCAGGTGCATCATGATCTGCCGGCGGGCGGTGCGCGCATCCTGCAGGCATCGACCGGCTATGTCGGCACCTTCGTGGCCGGCGTGCAGACCCGCGCGAACGACCGCGACACCGGCGAGCGGCCCGGCCGCCTGATCCGTCGCCAGGCCTTCGCATGATGGAGCTGCCCGACATCCTGCGCGAAGTGGAGGCGAACGGCTTCTGCGTCGTCCCCGACATATTGGCGGGCGAAGCGCTCGCCGAAGCGCAGGCGATGCTGCAGGCGGCGATCGAGCGCAGCCGGGCGGCCGGGCTGATCGTGTTCGATCCGCGGCTCGATCCCAATTCGCACAATATCCGGCTCAACAACCTGCCCGAGCTCGACCCCTATTTCGTGGGATTGCTGCAGCATCCGAAGGCGCTGCCGATCGCGCGGGCGCTTCTGGGGCAGGGGGCGATCGTCTCCAACTTCACAGGGAACATCGCCTATCCGGGCGCGGGATCGATGAACGTCCATTCGGATCAGGCACTGGTGGTGCCCGGACCCTGGGCCGAGACCTGGGCGCTCAACCTGATCTGGTGCCTCGACGAAGTGCGCGCCGACAATGGCGCCACGCTCTACCTGCCGGGCAGCCACCGCGCCCGCAGCCGCGAAGACCTGCCCGATAATCTGTTCGAGGGGCTGAGGCCGTTCGAGGGACCCGCCGGCTCGATCATCGTGATGGATGGGCGGCTCTGGCACACCTCTGGCGTCAACGTCACCGCCGACGAGCGCCGCGCGCTGCTGTTCGCCTTCTATTGCCGGGGGTTCCTGCGCCAGCAGGTCAACTGGGGCGAACTGCTCTCGCCCGAACGCAAGGCCGCGCTCGACGACGAGGCGCGCGACTTGCTCGGAATTGGCGTGCTCAGCAACATCTATGGCGCCGACCTGGTGATGAAGAGCGGCTATTCGGTCGAATCGGTCGACGTCTATCACGCCCAGTCCTGAACGGCGGGCCGGATCGCCGCCGCCACCATAGTCACCCGAACCGGAGAGGTTTTTCGATGTCCGACCAGCAGCACCCGACCATCGCGCTCGTCAATCGTTTCTGCGACGCGATCGAGGCGGGCGACCTTGCCGCGCTCAACGGCTGTTTCCGGCCCGATGCGAAAATCTGGCACAACAACGACAATCTGTTCGCCACGGTCGAGCAGAACAGCGCCGGCGCCGTCTATTTCTTCGAGAATTTCAGCAAGCGCCGCTATGGCACCCGCCGCATCCAGCTGCTGGAAAAGGGCGCGCTGCTGCAGTTCGTCGCCACCATCGAGAAGGCCGACGGCCGCAGCTTCGACTGGCCGGGCTGCGTGGTCTACGAGATCGTCGACGGCCAGATCGTCACCCTCGAGGAATATATCGACATCGGCAGCATGCAGGCGGCGGTCGGCTGATGGGCGAGCGGTTCGAAGCGGCGCGGGCCGACCTTGCCGAGCAGGGCTATTGCCTGATCGAGGGCGTGCTCGACGGCGAGCAGCTGGCCGAGATCCAGGACTCGCTCCACCGGCTCGCCCGCTTCGACCGCGAGAGCGGCTGGGTGCGCGACTATGGTTTCGGCAATGACGCCACCGCCAACCAGCGCATCTGGAACCTGATCAGCCGCGATCCGATCTTCGCCCGGCTGGTCGAGCATCCGACCGCGCTGGACTTCGTCCGCGGCGTGATCGGCTGGCCGGCACTGCTGTCGAGCACCTCGGCCAATGTCGTGGTGGCCGACGACGACAATATCGCCGTCCATGCCGACATGGCCTATATGCCCGAGCCCTGGGCGAAGCCGCATGGCGTGAACATCGCCTGGTTCATCGACGACTTCACCGCCGAGAATGGCGCGACCCTGGCCCGGCCCGGCAGCCACCATCTCAACCGCGACTGGCGTGAGGCGGACGGGCTCGACGGCTTCATTCCGGTCGAAGGCAAAGCGGGCACGATGCTGGTGATGGACGGCCGCCTCTGGCACAGCACCGGCCGCAACCGATCGGGCAAGCCCCGCGCGGGCATCTTCAACTGGTACACCCTGCCGATCTACCTGCCGCAGGAGAACTGGTTCCTCTCGCTCAACCCCGCGCTGCGCCAGTTCGGATCGGACGAGCTGCTGACCCTGCTGGGTTTCAAGCCGGGGCTGATGGGGCGGGTGAACGGACAGCAGCCGGGGCGGCTGTAGACGCGGTGCGCCAGCCGGCCATCGCGTCGGCCGGCGCCCGGCCCGCGAGCAGGCCGCGATAGAGCGTCCGCATCTGATCGGCGACCATGGTCCAGTCCATCGTCAGGGCCTGCGCGCGAGCGGGCTCCCGGCGCATCGCGATAAGGCTGCGATCCGCCTTGAGTGCGGCGATCAGCTGCAAGGCGCCTTCCACATCCCCGAGCGGCAGCAGCCAGCCGCAGTCCGCGGCCACATAATCGGGAATGCCGCCCACATTGGTCGAGATCACCGGCGTCCCGCAGGCGAGCGCTTCCAGCGCGCTGTTGTTTGCGGTGGCGTCGGTGACGGGAAGGAAGACCGCATCAGCCGAGCGGTAGAGATCGCGCAACTCGGCCTCCGGGACAGCGGAGCGGAAATCGATATTGTCGCAACCGGTGAAATAGGGGCGGCAATGCGCGCCGCTAACGATCGTGAAGTCGACGCCCAGCGCCCGCTGGTTGCAGGCGTCGATGACCCGGTGGATCAGCCCCCAATGGCGGATGCTTTCCCCCACGAACATCAGGCGCAGCCGATCGCCATTGTCGGATGGGGGGCCACCGTCTTCGGCCGGGGTGAAGGCGGTGGTGTCGACGCCGTGCGGTATGAAGACAACCTTGCCCTCGCCGATCACCCGCTCGAAGGGGCCCACCTCGCTGCGGCACAGCACCACCGCGGCATCGATCCGGCGGCCGAGCCCCGGCTGATGCCGCTCGAAGCGTTCGAGCGCGCGGGCATGGGGGATATGGAAGGTCACGACGAGCGGGCAGCGAACCAGATGGCGATAGCGCAACAGCAGATCGAGTTGCTCGTCCCCGTAGAGGACATGCAATATGTCGGGCGGCGCGAGCAGGCCCCCTGCCAG
Organism: uncultured Sphingomonadaceae bacterium; assembly: GCA_963540925.1. GTDB lineage: Bacteria > Pseudomonadota > Alphaproteobacteria > Sphingomonadales > Sphingomonadaceae > Rhizorhabdus. The sequence goes on along the minus strand of CAUTRN010000032.1, from coordinate 52,138 downwards.
AGCCCGAAGCTCCGCCAGCCGGTCGCCCCAGCGATAATCGACGAGATAGCGTCGCATGCCGGCCCGGTGCCAGGCCCAGGCGGCGCCGATCGGGCTGTTCCGATCGAAGCTGCCGACCCGCTCGACCGCCCGGGCGCCCAGCGCCGTGGCCAGCCGGTCATAGCCGCCCGAGGGCGTGTGATGGTCCCAACGTTTGACGAGGCACGCGATGCGCATCGAGCGATGATGTTCCCCGGCAGTTGCCCGATCGTCCATCAGGGACTTTGCGCCGCGAGGCAAGAGCGACCCTGGCCGTAGCGGCGGCAGGAGGGGGCTTTCGCAAGCTTCCGCACCGCCGGATGTCGCCTAGGATTCATCTCGGATGTGCACTGATGCACAGTATCTCATAATCGCCTGAAATCATTTTGCGTTTCGATGCGGCACCGGTACGGAGGCGTCCGCGATGGATGCTGACCAGATCACCAACGAGCCGCTGGCCGAACGCCGTTTCGCGCGGACAGTGTTGTCGCTGGTCATGCTGGGCTTCGCGGCGATCGCGCTCGCCGGGCTCGCCGCGGTGGCGGTCATGCTGCGCGGCGAGGAGCAGACCGCAGCGGTCAACCACACCTATCTGGTGGAGCGCGGGGTGGGCGATATCCGCCTCGCGCTGGAGCGGATGCGCAGCGCCCGGCGTGCCTTCGCGCTGGGGATCGATGCCGAGCAGAGCGGCGGCAATTATCAGGCTGCGAAGACGGCGTTGTTCGAAGGCATCCGCACCGTCGGCGCGCTGACCACCGACAATCCCGTCCAGCAGGCCAATGTCGCCGAACTGGAAAAGCTGGCGCGCCAGCTCGACAGCCTGTTCGTCACCTCGATGCGATATCGCGTGGATCGATCGCCCGTGATGGAGGCGACCCGGCAGCGCCAGGCGATGCTCGTGCAGCAGCTGTCCGAGCGGATGCTGGCCGAGGAGCGCCGGCTGCTGAACCTGCGCAATGGCGCGCGCGACGAAAGTGCCCGCAATTTCTATATCATCCTGTCGGTGACCGCCGTCCTGCTGCTGGTCGTCGGCGGCGGTTCGATCGTCATCATCCGCCGCTATACGCGTGAGCTGTCGGTCTCGCGCGACCAGCTGCGCGCGCTGAACGACAATCTGGAGCAGGCGGTGTCCGAGCGTACCTCGGACCTGCAGCGCGCCAATGACGAGATTCAGCGCTTCGCCTATATCGTCAGCCACGACCTGCGCTCGCCGCTCGTCAATGTGATGGGCTTCACCGCCGAACTCGATGCCGCGGTGCAGCCGCTGGGGGCGCTGCTCGACAGGGTCGAGGCCGAGGCGCCAGCGCTGGCGGAGGAAGAGGTCAAGCTGGCGGTGCGCGAGGACCTGCCCGAGGCGATCGGCTTCATCCGCTCCTCGACCCAGAAGATGGACCGGCTGATCAACGCGATCCTGCGGCTGTCGCGCGAGGGGCGCCGCACGGTCACCCCCGAGCCGCTCGACCTGGGCGTGATGGCGGAGAGCGTGGTCGATGCGCTGCGCCACCGGATCGACGAACTGGGGATCGTCCTGACCGTGGACGAGGACATGCCCGCCGTGGTCAGCGACCGGGTGGCGGTGGAGCAGATCCTGTCGAACCTCGTCGAGAATGCGGTCAAATATCTGAAGCCCGGCCGTCCGGGCGTGATCCGCATCGGTGCCCGGCAGGAGCCCGGCCGCGTGCTGGTGGACGTGGTCGACAATGGCCGCGGCATCGATCCGCGCGACCATGAGCGGATTTTCGACCTGTTCCGCCGCTCGGGCGAGCAGGATCAACCCGGCGAAGGAATAGGGCTCGCACATGTGCGCGCTTCGGCCTATCGGCTGGGAGGAACCATTTCCGTGGCGTCAGCGCTGGATGAAGGCGCCACGTTCACGATCAATCTGCCGGCGGTATTCACCGGCGAAAAAGCTGCGCTGTCGTAAGGGGACCATAGATGAACGCCCATCAGCCCGTGAACATCGTCATGATCGAGGACGATGAAGGGCATGCGCGCCTGATCGAGAAGAATATCCGCCGCGCGGGTATCTCGAACCCGATCCATCATTTCCTCGACGGCACCTCGGCGCTGCGCTTCCTCTATGAGGATCCGTCGGGCCCGGTGCGCAACGGCCCGGCGCTGGTGCTGCTCGACCTGAACCTGCCCGACATGAGCGGCACCGACATCCTGTCGCGCATCAAGGCCGAGAACAGCCCGATCAAGCGCGCGCCCGTGGTGGTGCTCACCACCACCGACGACAAGCTGGAGATCCAGCGTTGCTATGATCTGGGCTGCAACGTCTACATCACCAAGCCGGTGAACTACGAGAATTTCGCGGTGGCGATCCGCCAGCTCGGGCTGTTCCTGTCGGTCATCCAGGTGCCGGACCTCGAACAGGACTGATGAGCGCCGCGATCCCGTCCATCCTCTATATCGACGACGATGATGGGCTGCGTCGGCTGACGAGCCGTGCGCTCGCCCGGCTAGGCTATCGCGTCGAGCTGGCCGGCAACGGCGCCGAAGGCATCGCCATGGCAGCGGCCAGCCAGTTCGATCTGGTGGCGGTCGACCATTATATGCCGGGGCAGGACGGGTTGCAGACGCTGGCGGCGCTGAAGGACCTGCCCGAGCCGCCGCCCGTCATCTTCGTGACCGGCGCCGACGACAGCAAGCTGGCGGTGTCGGCGCTGAAGGCCGGCGCGATCGACTATGTCGTGAAGACGGTGAACAGCGACTATTTCGACCTGCTCGCCCAGTCGATCGCCCAGGCGCTCGACACCGTCCGCCTGCGCCGCGAGAAGGATGCCGCCGAGGAAAGCCTGCGCGAAAGCAACGAGCGGCTGCAGATGCTGCTGCAGGAGGTGAACCACCGGGTCGCCAACAGCCTGCAGCTCGTCTCCGCCTTCGTGAACATGCAGTCGCGCGCGCTCGACGAGACCGAACAGGTGGCCAAGGCCGCGCTCGAGGATACCCAGAGCCGGATCGCGGCGATCGCCCAGGTCCACAAGCGGCTCTACACGTCGTCGTCGGTCGAGCATGTCGAGATGGACGATTATCTCCAGTCGCTGGTCGGCGAACTGGCGGGCACCTGGTCGACCCCGAAGGCGCCACGCCACATCCGCCTCGACGCGGAGCCGCTGCGGCTGACCAACGACAAGGCGGTGGCGCTGGGCATCATCGTCACCGAACTGGTGATCAACGCCTGCAAATATGCCTATCCGTCCGATGGCGAGGGCGAGGTGCGGGTGTCGCTGGCGGAAACCGACGACGAGGGCGGTTTCCGCCTGCGGGTCGAGGATGAGGGCTGCGGGATGCAGCCGGGCGGTGGCACCAAGGGCACCGGCCTGGGCACCAAGCTGATCAATGCGATGGTGCAGACACTGAAGGCCAAGCTCGACTATGAACCGGGCGAGCGCGGCGTGCGCGCGGTGCTGACCGCGAAGAGCTGATCGGGCTCAGTAGGTTCTGCTGCCGGTCGCCTCTTCGGGGGTGAACAGCGGGACCGGCGCGAGCGCCTTCATCATCACCAGCGGCAGCACGCGAGCGGTCGAGGCCTGATAGGCCCCGAAGAAGGGGAAGCTGTCGACCATGAACGCCCACACCTTCTCGCGCTCGGCGCCCTCGGGCTCGCGCCAGCTGGCGCGAAAGGCCTGGGTCGCGATCTGGAAGGCGATCTCGTCGCTGTCGCGGATGTTCAGATACCAGGCGGGGTGATCGTCGGCGCCGCCCTTCGATGCGCAGATCACCACCTCGCCGCCGATATCGCCATAGCAGAGCGGGGTGATGAAGGTCCGCCCGCTCGTTCGTCCGCGATAGCGCACCAGGCAATGGGTGCCGAAGCCGTGCCCGCCCACTGCGGTGAGGTCCATGATATGGCCCTCGGCCCCGCCGGAACGGAGATAGGCCTCGCGATGCTCGCTCACCCAGTCGCGGCGCGCTTCGCTGATCTTCGCCGAACTCTCGTCGCTCATCGGGCTCTCCTTCTCCGTCATCCTCGCAGGCAGACTGCACGCTTCGAACGCTTTCCGTAAAGGTCCATGGCGCCTGGCCGCTGCGATCAAGCAGCAGGGCGAGCTTTTCCCATATCCGCCAGCAGCATTTTTGAATGTTTATTAAAAATGAGGGGAGAAGGGATGTTCGCCAAGGCATTTTGGCTGTCGACCGCTGCGTCGATCATGATCGTTGCGTCGCCTGCGACCGCGCAGTCCACCGCCCCCGCGGCGGAGCAGAGCGACACTTCCAACATGGGCGACATCATCGTTTCCGCCCGCAAGCGGCAGGAATCGCTGCTCAAGGTGCCGGTGGTCGAAAATGTCGTCACCGCCCAGCAGATCGAGAATTATGCGATCACCGACTTCACCGACCTGACCACCAAGGTGCCGGGCCTGTCGATGGGTGGTGCGGTGCTGGCGATCGGCCCGCAGATTTCGCTGCGCGGCGTGGGCACCGCCACGCTCGACGCCGGCGTCGACCAGTCGATCTCGCTCAACCTCGACGGTCTCTCGCTGACCCAGGGCCTGGCCTATACTTCGGGCGTGTTCGATCTGGCCCAGGCCGAGGTGCTGAAAGGGCCGCAGGCGCTGTTCTTCGGCAAGAACAGCCCGGGCGGCGTGATCGCGCTGCGTACCGCCGATCCGGGCAACGAGCTGGAGGTGATGGGCCGCCTGGGCTATGAATTCGCGGCGCGCACCGCGCGGGCCGAAGCGATCCTGTCGGGTCCGATCACCGACACGTTCGGCATGCGCCTGGCCGGCATGGTCTCCACCCAGGACGGCCTTTTCAGGAATGTGGCGGAAGTGCCGGCGGGCCTGGGTCTCGGCTCCAAGACGCCCAAGAAGGACCGGCTGCAGCAGACCGACAGCTATATCTTCCGCACCACCGCGGTGTGGAAGCCCGATCCCAGCTTCGACGCGCGGCTGAAGGTCAATTTCGTCCGCGACAAGACCGACGGCACCGGCAACGAGAACCAGATCGTCTCCTGCCCGGATGGCACGGGAGCGGTGCCCGGTTTCGGCCTGCCCTTTTTCTCGCCCAACGAGAACTGTAAGCTCGACAACAAGCTGAGCTTCGTCGATCTCGACCCGGCGGCCTTCCCGCGCGTGCGCAACGGCGGCACGCCCTTCATCGACATCCGCCAGAAATTCGGCACGCTGGAGATGAACTATCGCCCGGCCGACGCGGTGACGCTCACCTCGGTGACCGGCTATTACAACGTCAAGACCGACACGTTCATCAACGGCACCCAGGCGGGCCTCGCCGGCCCGGCGCTCTATGCCGACAACCAGTTCAGCCGCGAGGATTTCACCCAGGAATTCCGCCTCGACACCGATTTCTCGGGGCCGATCAACACCACCCTCGGCGCCTTCTACCAGGATGGCCGGGTCCAGAACATCGTCGACCTGGGCGGCAACACCGCGCTGGGGCTGCCCTCCTATATCGGCGCCGGCACGCAGCGGATCGACATCAAGGCCTATTCGCTGTTCGGCCAGCTCCGCTACAAGCCGGTGGAGACGATCGAACTGGCCGGCGGCGTCCGCTGGACCGATGAGAAGCGCAGCATGCTTGCGATCCGCACCGCCAATTTCGGCGACAGCGCGTTGCTTGCCACGCCGATCGTCATTCCCCAGCCCAAGCTGAGCGCGAGCAACTTCTCGCCCGAGGCGACGATCACCTACACGCCGACCAACGACTTCACCGTCTTCGCCTCGTTCAAGCGCGGCTATAAGTCAGGCTCCTACACGATCACCACGCCGCTCTCGCCGGGCGACGACAAGTCGTTTGGCGACGAGAAGGTGACCGGCGGCGAACTGGGCATCAAGACCCGTCTGCTCGATCGCCAGATCACAGCCAATCTGGCGGGCTATTATTATAAATATCAGGGCCTTCAGACTGGCGCCAATGCGGTGGCGGCGGGCGGCGTGCCGGTGATCATCACCGTCAATGCCGGCGGTGCCGAGGTCTATGGCCTCGACTTCGATATGAACTACCGCCCGGCGGGGATCAGCGGGCTGACCCTGAACTTCGCGGCCAACTGGAACCATGCCCGCTTCACCAAGCTGAACAATGTGCCCTGCTATGGCGGCCAGACGATCGAGCTGGGCTGCAACACCGGCCCGACCGTGCCCGACGCCACCGTGACGCCGGAGGGCGTGCGCTACACCTCGCAGGACCTGACGGGCACCCGCCTCGTCCGTGCGCCCGAGTGGCAGCTGACCGGCGGGTTCAACTATGAGCTGCCCGTCGGCAACAGCTACAAGCTGAACCTCGGCGCCGACGCGCAGTTCAGCACCAGCTATCCGGGCGCGCTGTCGCTGCGCAAGGATGTGATCCAGAAGTCCTATGCCACGGTCAATGCGACGGTCAGCTTCGGTCGCGAGGATGGATCGTGGGACTTCGCGGTCATCGGCAACAACCTGACGAACAAATATACCTGCGGCAGCCACACCACCCTGAACTATGCCAATGGCCAGCTGCTGGGCGGCCAGAACACCGGTGGCCATGGCTTCGGGCCGGCGGGCGTCGACGAGATCACCTGCGTCACCCGCCCGGGCCGCGAGGTCTGGGTGCGGCTTACCGTGCGGCCAACCAGCCGCCGCTGAGCCCCATTTCCCGTCTTCCCCAGGCATGGCCGCGAGTCCCCCGGATTCGCGGCCATTTGCCGTTTCGAGGCCGATCGCATGACGACGGCGCTGGCATCGCCCGGATGGCCCGCCTATCATGCGGCCCATGCACGGACAGATCGATCGGGAGAGGGGGCCGGACAAGGATGGCTCCGGCGAAACGGCTTCGAAGAAGGGCGGCTTCGCGATCACCCGGCGCAAGCTGCTGGTCGGCGGCGGAGCGGCAACCGGGCTGCTGATCGGCTGGGCGGTGTGGCCGCGCCACTATGCGCCGAACCTGGTCGCGGCGCCCGGCGAGCAGGTGTTCAACGCCTATCTGAAGATCGGTACCGACGGGCGAATCGTCGTCGCGGTGCCGCAGGCCGAGATGGGGCAGGGGGTCTACACCTCCTTCCCGCAGATATTGGCTGACGAGCTGGGCGCCGACTGGCGGACGGTGGGGGTCGAGCCCGCACCGATCAACCCGATCTACGCCAACACGCTGATCCTGGAGGAAGCGGCGGCGGAGCAGCTCCCCGGCTGGCTGCATGGCCCCGGCCAATGGGCCGCGCGCGAAGTGGCGATGCGGCTGAACCTGACGATGACAGCGGGCTCCTCCTCGATCCGCGCCTTCGAAGGGCGGCTGCGCGAGGCGGGGGCGACCGCGCGGGGCATGTTGTGCAAGGCGGCGGCGACCCGCTGGGGGATCGACTGGAAGGCCTGCGATACCGAGGCGGGTTTCGTCGTCCGCGGCAATGACAAGATCCGCTTCGCTGAACTGGCCGAGGCCGCCGCACGGCTGGAACCGCCCGCGCCGATCACTCTGCGCGAGCCGGACGAACGGACCCTGGTCGGTCGGTCGGTGCCGCGCCTGGACCTGCCGGCCAAGGTGGACGGCACCGCGCTGATGGGGGCCGACATCCGCCTGTCGGGCATGGTCTACGCCTCGATCGCGCACGGCCCTTATGGCGGCGCGCATCCCACCAAGATGATCCCCGCTGATGCCGAGGCGACGCCGGGGGTGATGGCGGTGCTCACCAATCCCGGCTGGGTGGCGGTGGTCGCCACCAACTGGTGGGCGGCCGATCGCGGCTTGCAGGCGCTGGCGGTCGAGTTCGAAACGGCGGCGCCGCGCCCCAACGACCGCAGCATCGCCAAGGCGCTCCAGTCCGCGCTCGATGGCGAGGGCGTCAAGCGCTTCACCGAACGCGGCGATCCCGATGCCGCGCTGGGCGGGCAGGGGATCGTCAGCGCCACCTATTCGGTGCCGATGATCGCGCACGCGCCGATGGAGACGCTCACCGCCACCGCGCGCTTCGGCGATGGCGAGCTGGAGATCTGGGTGCCGACCCAGGCGGCGCCGATCACCCGCTCGGCGGTGGCGCAGGCGGTGGGCCTGGCCGAGGAGCGGGTGATCATCTACCCGACCCTGGTGGGCGGCGGCTTCGGCCGTAAGGCCGAGGTCGATGCAGCGGTCGAGGCGGCGATCATCGCGCAGAAGGTGAAGAAGCCCGTCCAGCTCGTCTGGCCCCGGCGCGAGGACATCCAGCACAGCCGCTTCCGCCCGCCGGCGGTCGCCCGGATGAAGGCGAAGCTGGGCCCGGCCGCCTCGATCGCCGCCTGGTCGGCGCGGATCGCCGCGCCGTCGGCCAGCGCCGAGATGCTCGATCGGATGCGCGGCAAGCCCATAACGACCGTCCATGATGCCGAGCGCGGCGCGGTCGAGGGCGCGGTGCCGCCCTATGCGATCGCGGCGCTGGCGGTGGAGCATGCGCCCGCCTCGACCGGGGTAGGGAGCGGCGCCTGGCGTTCGGTCGCCAACAGCTACACCGCCTTCTTCACCGAATGTTTCGTCGACGAACTGGCGCAGGCCGCCGGGCTCGATCCGCTGTCCTTCCGCATGCAGGCACTGGCCGGCCAGCCACGCCTGGCGCGCTGCCTGCAGATGGCGGCATCGATGGGGGCGTGGCAGGGCGGTGAACCCGGCAGCGGGCAGGGGCTGGCGGCGCACAGCTGCTTCGGCAGCCATGTCGCGATGCTGGTCGAGGCGCGGGTGGAGGGCGACGCCATCAAGATTCCCAACGTCACCGTGGTCGCCGATCTCGGCCGGGTGATCCACCCCGACATCGTCCGCCAGCAGATCGAGGGTTCGGTGATCTGGGGGCTCGCCAATGCCTTCGGCACCGGGATCTCGATCAACGACGGCATGGTCGTCGCGCAGAATTTCGACGGGCTCGGCCTGCCGATGCTCACCGACACGCCAGACATGAGGATCGAGATCATCCCCTCCAAGGAAGCCCCCGGCGGCGCGGGCGAGATCGCGGTGCCGCCGGTCGCGCCCGCCGTTGCCAACGCCGTCTTCGCCGCGAGCGGCAAGCGGCTGCGCCATCTCCCGCTGAAGCTGTCCGACGCATGAGCGCTGCGCCCGAACCCCGGATCGGGGTGCTGCTCGTCAATCTCGGCACCCCCGATGCCGCGACCCCCGCGGCGGTGAAGCGCTATCTGGCGGAGTTCCTGTCGGACAGGCGGGTGGTGGAGATTCCGCAGATCGTCTGGCAGCCGATCCTGCGCGGGATCATCCTGAACGTGCGGCCGCGCAAGTCGGCGCATGGCTATGCGCAGGTCTGGACCGAGCAGGGATCGCCGCTGGCGGTGATCACCCGCGCGCAGGCGGCGGTGCTGGCCGGGCGCTTCGGCGATCAGGTGATCGTCGACCATGCGATGCGCTATGGCCGGCCGGCGCTCGCCGAGCGGATTGCCCATCTGCAGGCGCAGGGCTGCGACCGCATCCTGGTGGTGCCGCTCTACCCGCAATATTGCGGAGCGACGACCGCGAGCGTGACCGACGCGGTGGGCGCGGCGCTGGCGACGATGCGCCATCAGCCGACGATCCGCACGCTGCCGCCTTATTATGACGACCCGGCCTATATCGGTGCGCTGGCGGCTTCGATCGGCGACGATCTGGCGAAGCTCGACTTCGTGCCCGATGTGGTCCTCGTCAGCTTCCACGGCATGCCCGAGCGGACCCGCGACCTGGGCGATCCCTATCACGCACAATGTCTGGAGACGGCGCGGCTGCTGGAGGCGGCGCTGGGCCGCGAACTGGTCGTCTCCTTCCAGTCGCGCTTCGGCCGCGCGCGCTGGCTGGAGCCTTCGACCGAGGCGACCCTGGAGCGGTTGGCGCGCGAGGGAAGGCGCAGCATCGCGATCGTCGCGCCGGGCTTTTCGGCCGACTGCATCGAGACGCTGGAGGAGCTGGCGATCCGCGGCAAGGAGCAGTTCCAGGCGGCGGGCGGCGAACGCTTCGCCTATCTGCCCTGCCTCAACGACAGTCCGGGCGGGATGGCGATGCTGGAGCAACTGGTCCGCACCGAGCTGGCCGGCTGGATCGATCGCAGCTGAGCCATCGGCTGGCCGATGGGCGGGGATAAATCTGCGCCCAATGTTACAATTCGGGGTCTGGGCGCTTTCGCTTGGCTTTGCGAGACACTAGCATCCACTCGAATCTTGGGGAGTATGACTTATGGCGCGTGTGGCGATCGTTACCGGTGGAACCAGGGGTATCGGTGAGGCGGTGAGCCTGGCCCTCAAGGACGCGGGCGTGATCGTGGCGGCGAACTATGCCGGCAATGACGAGCGCGCTCGGGAGTTCACCGAGCGGACCGGCATCAAGGCCTATAAGTGGGACGTTGCCGACTATGATGCGTGCCAGAAGGGCGCGGAACAGGTCGAGGCGGAACTCGGCCCGGTCGACATCCTCGTCAACAATGCCGGCATCACCCGCGACGGCACGATCCTGAAGATGTCCTACCAGGACTGGAAGGACGTGATGGACACCAATCTGGGTGGCTGCTTCAACATGGCGAAGGCCACCTTCCCGGGCATGCGCGCGCGCGGCTGGGGCCGGATCGTCAACATCGGCTCGATCAACGGCCAGGCCGGCCAATATGGCCAGGTCAACTACGCCGCCGCCAAGTCGGGCATCCACGGCTTCACCAAGGCGCTGGCGCAGGAAGGCGCTCGGGCCGGCGTCACCGTCAATGCGATCGCGCCGGGCTATATCGATACCGACATGGTCGCCGCGGTGCCGCAGGACGTGCTGGCGAAGATCGTCGCCAAGATCCCGGTGGGCCGCCTGGGCCATGCCGACGAGATCGCGCGCGGCGTGGCCTATCTGTGTGCGGACGAAGGCGGTTTCATCACCGGCTCGACCATGTCGATCAACGGCGGCCAGCACATGTACTGAGCCGGTCGGCGTGGCGGGCCCCGTCAAGCGCTCGGTGAACATCGCCGGGCATTCGACCTCGATCACGCTCGAACCGGTGTTCTGGGACGCGCTCGTCGATGCAGCGAGCGAGGAGAGGGTGCCGCTCAACGCGCTGGTCGCGCGGATCGATGCGGAACGGGTGGCGGATGAGGATCTGCCGAACCTGGCCAGCGCGATCCGCGTCTGGCTGTTCCGGCGGGCCTCCGCCCGGCCATGAGACGATCCGGGAGGGCAGGGCCCTCCCGGATGTCGGTTCGTCAGATGAAGTCCGACGTCGAGATCGTCAGATGGTTCACGCCATCGAGCTTGACGATATTGTCGACCAGCGAACCGCCGCTGCCGTTGTAGAGCAGATAGGTGTCGCTGCCGACCTGGACGCTGGCCACCTGGCCGCTATTGCCGCCGAGCAGACCGGTCACCCCAACGAGCAGCGCGCTCAGCGAGCCATAGCTGCCGCCGTCGATCACCCCGGTCACCTGGAAAGCCAGGTCGATATGGTCGACGCCATGCGCATAGTCGGTGATCCGGTCGGTCGCACCGAGCAGCGAGTCGATCGAGGCCAGAGCCGCGTCGCTCGCGCCGAAGCGGAACACGTCGGCGCCATCGCCACCGGTGACGACATCATTGCCGAGGTCGCCGCTGATCGTGTCGTTGCCCAGGCCGCCGGTGATCGTGTCGGCGTCCTTGCCGCCGCGGACGACGTCGTTACCGGCACCGCCGTCGATCTGGTCGGCACCGAAATTGCCGTTGAGGCTGTCGTTGCCGGCACCACCCAGGATGGTGTCGTTGTCGCGGCCGCCCTGGATGCGATCGTTGCCATCGCCCCCGTCGAGCATGTCGTCGCCGGCATTGCCCTGGATATAGTCCGAGCCGCCTTCGCCATAGATCATGTCGTCGCCGTCGGTGCCGCCATTGGGCCCGGTGCCATAGAGATGGTCGTTGCCGTTGCCGCCATAGATGGTGTCGTCGCCGTCGCCGGCCATGACATTGTCGTTACCGGACGACATCACCCACATGTCGTTGCCGCCGGTGCTGCTCTGCTGCGAGCCGCTGGGGGCCGAGGTGGTGATCCCGCCATCGACGGTCACGGTCACCGCATTGTCCGGGGTGATGATGCTCACCCCGCCGCTCGTGGTGATGGCGACGTCGGGAAGTCCGCCATTAGCGCCCGGCAGCGAGCCGCCGGTGCTGCCCCCCGAACCCCCGCCGGTGGAGCCGCTACCGCCCGAACCACCACCGGTCACCGTGTTGACGGTGCCGACCACGCCGTTCACGACACCGCCAACGGTGTCGCCCAGATTGCCAATCAAGCCCATATTGCCTCCAAACCCACCTATTCGATGGCGTGGAAACTGGACCTGGCGGTTTAAGGACAGGCTGCCCGATATGCTTGTATCTTCATTCAAAAAGCTTAGCGAATTCAGCTTCTTGAGATTTCCGCCATTTATGGCCAGCGGTGTACGCAACGATGCGTATGTAGAAGCCCGAAGTTTTTAACGGCCGACTAACCACGATTTTCGGCGATCGGGCCGGTCCTTTGTCCGATCGAGGGGACGACTCAGCCGAGGAAGACTTCGGCAGCGTGCTGGGTGTCCATATATTCCTTCACCCGCGCGACCCGGCCGCCGCGGATGAAGAACAGGAAATGGTAGAGGTTGTTGTAGCGCTTGCCGTTGGGCGCAATCCCGTCGGTCTCGGCCTCCACCGCCACGCGATCCTCCTCTGCGGTCATCAGGCCGATGCGGATGGACAGTCCGTCGCGGAAGATGCTCGGCCGGCGCATATAGGCGACGAAATCGGCCTTGCTCTTGTCGCCACCGAGCGGAAAGAGATGCGGCTTGCCCGACGCCCAATAGGTCGCGTCCTCCGTCATCAGCGCATCGATCCGGTCGGCGTCGCGCCGCTCCATCGCCGCCAGGAAGTCGCGAACCAGTGCCTTGTTGGCTTCGGTCCCGGCGTCGGCGCTCATGCGCGGATCAGTAGACCGAGCGTCGGTAAAGGCCGGCCTCGGCCATCGCCTCCAGCACGTCCGCGCCGAGCAGTTCGGCCAGGGTGGCGTGGACGTCGTCGCCCATCATCCGGCTGCCACAGACATAGATGGCGCCGCCGGCCAGGGCCCAGTCGAGGAAGGGCAGGCTGGCATCCTGGATCTGGTCGGTGACGTGGCGGCGTTCGCTGCCTTCGCCCGGCAGGACGAGGTCACAGCGTTCGAGATGGCCGGTCGACACCCAGTCGGCGAGTTCGGCGGCCAGCACCCGATCCCCGGCGCTGTTGCGGTCGCCGAAGATCAGCCAGTTGCGGGTGCCCGGCGGACGGGCGCGGATATGCGCGTAGAGCCCGGCGATGCCCGTGGCGTTGCCGATCAGGATCAACGGCACCTTGTCGGGCGGGGGCACGAAGTCGGGATCGTCGCGCAGCGCCATCGCCACCAGGTCGCCTGGCCGCAGCTCCTCGCACAGGAAGCGTGAGCGGCGTCCCTCCGGCGTGGTCCTGGCCGGGACCAGCCGCACGACCAGGTCGACGGCCCCATCTCCCGGCAGCGAGCCGATCATATAGTCGCCCGACGGGGCCGGTCCTGTCGCGCTTTCCGCGGCAGGCCCGCAATAGATGCAGGCCACCGCGCCGGCGCGCCAGACCGGCGCGCCCTGCTCCGGGGTGAGGCGCAGCCGATAGAGCGGGCCGCCCGCCGAATTGGGGTTGGCCAGGTCGCGCTTGGCCAGCCGCCAGATCGCATAGGGCGGCCGATCAGGGACGAGGGGGGGCGGCGACAAGGGCGCCGGCACGGGATCGGGCCGGGCGATGGGGCGCAGATCGGGCGGCTCGAGCCCCTGGCCGTTCCGCCGCCGCACCATCATGACGGCGATCAGCACGAACAACAGCACCGCCAATCCGGCGGGCACGAGCAGAAGGACGTTGAAGCCGTTCATGGCCCAGGCCGCCATGACAGCGAGGCGTCGATCGAACCGAAGAGGAAGGACATCGGCACGGAGCGCGATCCGACGCTCTGCGGGAGCGCAGCCCTTGCGGGCTGCCACCTGCCATCAGTGGCAGACAGAGCCGTGCTCAGAGCCAAACAGCCGTCCCTCCGGACCTTGCGCGCCGAACATTCCCCCACATGCCGATGATAGGCCGGGATGCGGTCGGCTGACAATCACCCAAGGCGGCTTTTCGCAAAAAGAATGGTAAGAAAATGATCCACTAAGGCTTTGATTATCAGGGAGGATTTCCCAACCAAATTGACAATGATGTAATTTGGCCGGGCCCGCCGACAGGTGCGCGCACGGTACCGATGGCCGGTGGACCATCGGTCCACCGGTTACCATGCAATCGTTTCCGGCAATCCCTTCCGAACCGATCAGCGCATCAGCAGCGAGCGGCCCTGCGCGGCGATCTGGGCGAGCATCGCCGCGCTCGGGGCGGCGGCGGTGCGGGCGCGGGCGATCGTGCGGCGGAACTGGTCCGCGCGCGCCTGGTGGGTTTCCAGCCAGCCGAGCACGGCCTCGCCGGGCGCCTTTCCACCGTTGCGGGCGAGGAAGTCTAGCCGGATCTGGCCGAACTCGCGCGCGAGCCCTGCGACGAGCAGCCGTTCCCAGCTGTCGACGCTGCGGAAGCGGGTGGCGACCGCCTTGGCCCAGTCGAGCCCCAGCGCCTCGCCGAGCACGACATAGGCGCGGGTCACCTCCACCTCATCGGCGGCGAGCTGGCTGGCGAGCGCGGCGGTGCCGATCGCGCCATCGAGCTCGGCGATCCGGACGATCGCATCGACCAGCTCAGGATCGATCCCGTCGCCGCCGATGCGCTGGCGCAGCTGATCGGACTGCTGGCGGGCCTCGTTGCGGAGCAGGTCGGCGCGCGCCTGGTCGAGCCGGCTGAGGCCGGGCTTGAGCATGTCCACCATCGTGCCGATGTCGGTATCGGGTGCGATGCTGCGCAGCAGATCGGCGGCATGCGGGCGGACGATCTCGGCCAGGGTGGCGAGCAGGGTCAGCCGAGCGGGCTCGGCGATCTTGGCCTTTTCGATCCGCGCGAACAGCGGTTCGAGGTCGAACAGCGCGTCGACGGTGAAATAGGCATTGGCGACCTGTGCGAGCGAGCAGCCCTCTTCCTCGGCCATTTCGAACGGCGCGACGATGCCCAGCCGGTTGATCACCCGGTTCGACATCTTGGTGGCGAGCAACTGCGGGCGCAGCCGATGCTCGGTGATCGCATCGCGGAAACGCTCGCGCATCGCGGTCGGGAAGGCACCGATCAGCAGCGGTTCGAGCATCGGGTCGGAGGCCGCCCCGTCGCTGCCCTCGATCGCGTCCTGGAGCGCCAGCTTGCCGTGCGACAGCGCGATCGCCAGCTCGGGGCGGGTGAGGCCCAGATGTTCCTGGCCGCGGCGCAACAGCATCTCGTTGCTGTCGAGCCCGTCGACCGCGCGGTTGATGCGGCCGGCATCCTCGAGGATTTCGATCACCCGGAGCTGCGAAGGCAGAGCATCGGCCCCGCCGCGCTCGGCGAGCGAGAGGGCGAGCGTCTGGAGGCGGTTATCCTCCAGCACGATATGGGCGACGTCGTTGGTCATCTCGACGAGCAACTTGTTGCGGTCGTCGAACGCCAGCCGGCCCTCGTTCATCTCGCGGTTCAGCGCGATCTTGATGTTGACCTCGTTGTCCGAGCAATCGACGCCCGCCGAATTGTCGATGAAGTCGGTGTTGATCCGCCCGCCGCGCGACGCGAAGGCGATGCGGCCCGCCTGGGTTACACCCAGATTGGCGCCTTCGCCGATCACGCGGGCACGGACGTCCTGGCCGTCGACCCGGTGCGCCTCGTTCGAGCGATCGCCCACCTCGGCATTGGTCTCGGTTTTCGACTTCACATAGGTGCCGATGCCGCCGAACCAGAGCAGGTCGACCTGGCTCTTCAGGATCGCGGCGATCAGCGCCGACGGATCGAGCACGTCGTCCTTGATGTCGAGCGCGGCCTTCACCTGCGCCGAGATCGGGATCTCCTTCTGGTCGCGCGGGAAGATGCCGCCGCCCTTCGAGATCAGCTTGGCGTCATAATCGGCCCAGCTGGAGCGGAGCAGCGCGAACATGCGGTTGCGCTCGGTCCAGCTCTTCGCCGCATCGGGCTCGGGATCGAGGAAGATGTGGCGATGGTCGAAGGCGGCAATCAGGCGGATCGTCTTCGACAGCAGCATGCCGTTGCCGAACACGTCACCCGACATGTCGCCACAGCCGACCGCGCGGATCGGATCCTTCTGCACGTCGACGCCCATCTCGGCGAAGTGACGCTGGACCGAGACCCAGGCGCCGCGCGCGGTGATGCCCATCGCCTTATGGTCATAGCCATGGCTGCCGCCCGAGGCGAACGCATCGCCCAGCCAGAAGCCGCGATCCACCGCGATCGCATTGGCGACATCGGAGAAGGTCGCGGTGCCCTTATCGGCGGCGACGACGAAATAGGGATCGTCCCCGTCACGGGCCACCACCTTGGCCGGATGCACCACCTTGCCGTCGACGATATTGTCGGTGACCGACAGCAGCGAGCGGATGAAGATTCGATAGCTCTCGGTGCCCTCGGCCAGCCAGGCGTCGCGGTCGACGGCGGGGGAGGGGAGCTGCTTGGGATAGAAGCCGCCTTTCGCGCCGGTCGGCACGATCACGGCATTCTTCACCACCTGTGCCTTCATCAGGCCCAGGATCTCGGTGCGGAAGTCGTCGCGCCGGTCGGACCAGCGCAAGCCGCCACGGGCGATCGGGCCGCCGCGCAGATGGATGCCCTCGACCCGCGGGCTGTAGACCCAGATCTCGCGCCACGGCACCGGCGCGGGCAGGCCCGGCACGCCGCTGCTGTCGATCTTGAACGCCAGCGCCTCGGCGGCGGCGGGCGAGAAGGCGTTGGTGCGCAGCGTGGCGCGTACGACGGCGCGGAAGCGGCGCATCATGCGATCGTCGTCGATCGCGGTGACCTGCTTCAGGCCGGCCTCGATCTCGCCATGCAGCCGTTCGGCCTCGGCATCGTCGCGCTTGCCGGGCTGATGGAGTGCGCGGAAATAGGCGATGATATTGCGCGCCACGTCGGGCGCCTTCTTCAGCGCTTCGGTGGCGGTCGACAGGCCATAGGCGAAGCCGGTCTGGCGCAGATAGCGGAACCAGGCGCGGAACAGCACCGACTCCTCGGGCGACAGGCCCACCGACACGATCAGTTCGTTGAACAGGTCGTTCTCGGCACGCCCTTCCAGGGTCGCGGCGATCGCGGACTCGGCGACCGCGGCGCGGTCGAGCAGTGCCTCGGCGCTGCCGCCATCGCGCAGCTCGAGCTGGAATTCGTGGATGAAGCCGATCGCGCCGCCGTCGAGCGGGGTGGGGATCTCCTCCAGCACGCGGAAGCCGAAATTCTCCAGCACCGGCACCGCCTCGGACAGCGGGATCAGCGCGCCGCGGCGATAGATCTTCAGGCGCAGGCGATGCTCGGGGTCGCGGTCGCTGCGGTAGAGGCGGCAGCCGCGGGCATTGCCGTCGGACAGCGCGTTGAGCCGCAGGATGTCGACCGCCGCCTCATGCGGGGTCGAATGGGTGCGATAGGCGAGCGGGAAGGCGCCCGCATAATCGATCGCCAGGCGGGCGGCGCGGTTACCGGCCTCCAGCTCGACGAGCTTCGCCTCGACCGCAGGCTCCCAGCCGCGCAGCATTTCGGTCAGCCGCTGGTCGAGCGGTTCCACCTCGGGGACGGTCGCGCCGGGCGCCAGATCGAGCATGTAGCGGATCTGGGCGATGTCGCCTTCGCCGAGCTGGAGCGACCAGTTGGAGAGAGTGGCGCCCGAGGCCTCGGCGAGCATGTCGCCGATCGCGATACGGCGCTGGGTGGTCAGCAGCTCGCGCGGCAGCCAGACGATCGCGACCAGATGTTCGCCCAGGGTCGAGCGCACCAGCTCCAGCCGCGGGCGCGGCCGATCGACCAGCGACATGGCGGTCAGCGTGATCTGCTCCAGCCCCTCGGACGGCAGCGCGAGGGTGAGATCGGGCGGCAGTTCCGACAGCGCATGGTGCAGCGCCTTGCCGGCATGGCCCTTGGGATCGAAGCCCAGCCGCTCCTCGAGCGCGGCGAGGCGCGCGCGCAGCACCGGAATCTCGTCGGCGGGCGTGCGCAGCGCGGCGCTGGTCCACAGGCTGACATGGACCGACAGCGCGGTGATCGCCTTGCCCTGGCGCACCGGGGTGACGATCAGGTCGAGCGGGGCGCGGCGGTGAACGGTCGAGCGGCAGTCGGACTTGAGCAGCAGCGGCGCGGTGCCGCCTTTCTCGAACCATTCGAGCGCAGCCTTGGCGGTATGCTCGCGCCAGAGCTTGGGCTTGCCGACCCGCATGATGCCGAGCTGGTTGGTGGTATCGCCCTTCACCGGCTGCATCTGATAGCCGAGCAAAGTGAGGTTGGCGTCGAGCAGCCAGCGCAACAGTGCCGAGCCCTCGCCATCGGGCAGCAGTTCGGCGTCGTCGCGCATCGCGACCTGCATCGCCTGCCAGTCGCGCACAGCACCGCGCACGTCGGTCAGCACGCCCTCGATCGCCTGGACCAGTTCCTGCCGGTCGCGCGCATCGACGCGTTCCGCCTCGAGATAGATCACCGATTCGCGCCGTTCGCCGACGGTGCCCTGCGGTAGCACCGCGTTGAGCACGCCGTCCTCGTCGCGGCGGACCGCGACGACGGGGTGGAGGATGCGGGTGGCCTGGATGCCATGGGCGGCGATCGCGGCCGACACCGAGTCGACCAGGAAGGGCATGTCGTCGTTGATAACGGCGATGCGCATCAGCCGGCGGCCGGCGGCGCTGCCCCCGATCGTCTGGATGGCGACAGCGGCATGGCCGGGCCGGCGCTTGCGGGCGGTGGCGGCGACGAAGGCGGCGGCCTCCTGGCGCCCCTCTTCGTCCAGTCCGGTCAGTTCGCGGGGGAGGGCCCCCGCCACCAGCATCTTCGCGAAGACCTCGATCAGGTCGTTGTTGTCGGAGGTTTTGCGAGTGGCCGTATCGGTAGTCATGCAGCTCCGCTCCTTCTCCTCGCTCCGGGTCTCAGCCCAGGTCACGAAGGGGACATTGCTGCGCCGATATGGACCCGCAGGGTGACGGCCACAAGGCATAGTGGCATCTGACACCAACTTCGCAACAGACGTGCGACGGATCGGGCCGTAACGATCCTTTTGTGGCGCGATCCCGTGGGGACCGCGCAACTTGCGACTATGTGGCTGAAATTAAAGGTCGCGCCCCTGAAGAACCGGGGTCAGATCGTGAAGCGCTGCAGCGCCTTGTCGACCAGCGCGCGCTCGGCGATCGGCTTGGAGACGACCGACAGCTTGCCGTCGGCCTCGCGCCGCGCGACGAGCAGGACGATGTCGCCGTCGACCGGGCCGAGGTCCAGGCTGGCGCGCGCGGGGGCGCTGCCCAGCATCATGCGGGCGGACTGGACGCGATCGACCTTGAGCGCGGGGCGGCGTTCGCCGCGTTCCAGCGCGACGACGGCCTTCACGCCGCCGGTGAGCCCGACGAGCCAGCCCTCCAGCATGCCGGCGGCCAGGCAGAGGCGGCGGGCATGGGTGAGCACGGCGGCGAATTCGGTGACGCGCTTGCGATCATAGTCGCGGCCGAACACCAGCTTGACGACCGGGGTCATCGGCGCGCGCGCCTGGGGGACGATGCCCTCGGCGTCAAGCAGCGCGGCGAAGGTCTCGGCATCGGTCTCGGCGGCGATCGCGATGTCATAGGCGAGCGAGAGCGCGCGATAGAGGGCGCGGCGGGTGCGGCCCTCGCATTCGCGGGCCTCGTGGGCGACGTCGCGGGCATCCTCGACCAGGCCGGCCAGATCGGCCAGCGGCGGTTCGGGCGCCTCGAAGACGGCTTCCTCGGCCACGGGCTGGGCCGGGCCGGCAAAGGCGGTGGTGATGGCCTGGACGATGTCGGGCGCCAGTTCGGGGCCAGCGCCCTGCTTCCAGTTGACCACGCCATGGATCATGTCGATCGCATCGCCGTCCGACGAATAGGGCATCAGGATGCCGCGATAGAGCAGCGGCTGGCCGCGATGGTTGACGAACTCGGCCTCGAACCCCACCGGCGCGCGGTTTTCCAGGATCTCGGCATAATGTTCGGTCAGGCGCGCGAGCAGCGAGCGCTCGGGCACGTCGGTAACGGTCTCGACGCCGGCGCCGATCGCGCCTTCCTCGCGCAGCGCGCGGCCCAGATAGGCGATCGAGGGATTGTCGCGGTCGCGCGAGAAATCGAGCAGCGCGGAATAGGGGGCGAACTCACCGAGCGAATCGACGTCGAGATCGGCGATGGCGGGATAATCGCGCCCGCCGAGCAGCGAGAGCCACATCTCATAGGCGCGGATATGCATGCGGCGCTCGTCGGCGCCGATCATCGGCGGCACGTCCATGCAGGGCTCATCGGCGACGGGAAAATCCCATTCGGCGATGTCGTCGGCAATGAACGAGCGATAATCTTCCATCTTACATCCCCATGGAGCGGCCCAACCGGACTCGCCACTCCCGCTAGCGCGACCATGCCCCCGGCGGGGTTGAGGATTGGTAAAGGCGGCGGCAGGCACGCCTGGTCCCAAGATCGTACGATCGAGATGCACGGGCGCTTGAAACTGGCGAGGACCGCTGTTAATGGCGCGCTTCCACGGGCCGCTTTAGCTCAGTTGGTAGAGCATCGCATTCGTAATGCGGGGGTCACAGGTTCGAGTCCTGTAAGCGGCACCACGACCACATCCGCCAGCGTCCGCGAAATGGTCGAAAACCCTTGAAAAACATGGTATTATTGCCTCCGGCTCGTCCGTTGGCGTACGTCCATATTCGCCCCTGTTCGGTCGAATTTGGGGCCACGGTGGGGCCACGAGATCAACCCTCACAGGTCGTGGCCCCACATGACACTCAGTCCTCTCGACGTCAGTTCGGCAAAGCCCGCTCCGAGTCCCTACAAGCTTGCGGACGAAAAGGGACTGTTCCTGCTCGTCCAGCCTTCAGGAGCGAAGCTCTGGCGATTGAAATATCGCATCCACAAGATTGAGCGGAAATTATCGCTCGGAGCCTATCCCGAAGTCTCTCTGAAACAGGCGCGGGATCGGTGCGACGAAGCGCGAAAGCTGGTCGGGCAGGGGATCGACCCCTTCGCTGTCCGCAGGCGCGAGAGGCTTGCCGGGGAAGTGCGCGCCGCCACGACCTTCAGACTCATCGCGGATGAGTATCTCGGCAAGATGGAAGCCGAGGAGAAGTCGGAAGCGACGATGAAGAAGGCGCGCTGGTTTCGAGATCTGCTCGATCGCGACATCGGCCCGCTGCCCGCCGCCGACGTATCGCCGCAGGAACTGCTGGCGGCGCTTCGCAAGATCGAGCGCCGCGGTCATCGCGAGACCGCCAATCGCACACGGGCCTTTGCGTCTCGAGTGTTCCGCTACGCAATCGTGACCGCGCGCGCCGAGGCCAATCCTGCCGATGTGTTGAAGGGAGCGCTTATCACGCCTCGGACAAGGCATCATGCAGCGCTTTTGGAGCCCAAGGATGTCGGCGAGCTACTGCGCGCGATTGACGGGTATAGTGGCCAGCCCGAAACGCTTCTTGCGCTTCAGATACTGCCCCACGTCTATCTGCGCCCCGGAGAGCTGCGAAAGGCGGAATGGAACGAGATCGATTGGAAGGAAGCCGTCTGGAAAATTCCGGGTGCACGAATGAAGATGAAGCAGCCTCATGTCGTGCCATTATCGCGTCAGGTGCTGGTCTATCTCAAGCAGCTCAAGGCGATCGGCCGGAGCGGTATCTACATCTTCCCCTCGCTCAGTTCCCCCTTGCGCCCCATGTGCGAGAATACGCTGAATTCGGCGCTGCGCAGGCTGGGATATGGTAAGGAGGACATGACCTCTCATGGCTTCCGGGCAACGGCGACGACGCTGCTGAATGAGTGTGGCCTTTGGCATCCGGACGCCATCGAGCGTTCACTCGCTCACGTCGATTCCAACAGCGTTCGCGGAGCCTATCATCGAGGCGCGCACTGGGATGAACGGGTGCAGATGGCTCAATGGTGGTCGGATTTCTTGGATGGCCTGAGAGCAGGCGGGAAAGTCATCCGGGCAGGGTTTCCGGCGAGGCGGAAGTCAGGGCGCGGCGGGGTGCTTAAGGCTCCCGAAGCGAGCAATGATTTTCGGGGCATGTAACCCAAAGTTGCGCTGCGGCTGAGAGCGGCTTCACACCCTTGCCAAACCTCGATCGATGATTGCCGAACCTCGTCGTTGACGACATGTTGAGTCTCAAGGGGTGGTGATCGATTCTCAGATGCAAAAGCTTTCAGATCTTCTGTCGGGGCCGATAGGCTCGACTGTCATTCTGTCGATAGCGATGATCGCAGCGCTGCGGATGCTGGTATCAAGTGACTCTTATGTGCGTGGTGCTTCCGCCGTTGCCATCTGTCTTACGATCGCAGGCGTGGCCTATTTCGTACCTGTGGATTCAGCGCTGGCAGCGATGTGGGGGCTCGCAGTGATCATTTGCCTTCTGGGAATGCAGCGGTTCCGCAGGGCCGCTGGATTGCGCGCGAAGCTTAGCGATTGCGATGTGCGGACCGCTGGTAAAGTTGGCGCCCAGCAGGCTCCCGATACGACCAAACGCAGGGCTTAGTCCCGATTGGAATGCGTCACCAACCTCGCAATTGTCGAGCCTAGTGGACGTGGCGATTGCGTGCGCCCGCAATGGTGACGAAATCTACGGTGAGATTGAAGTTTAGAATCCGACGGAAGACATGTCCTCGTCGTTCTCTACGGGCGATCTGGCGCACCTGTGTTGCGGAGATGATGACGCCGCTTGAGCCATAGGATAGCCTGGAGACCGCTTCATCACGTTTGCCAACACGCCGTTACGGCGAGTTTTGTGACATGCGATTTATCTGCCTTCCAAGGGCCGTCGCCGAGTGTGTCGATCCGCCTAAACGCTGCGGCGCTCGGTCAGTCCGCATTATTCACGCTGCGATGCCGCCGCTGGTCGAGATCAGACAACGGCAGGCCAACTCGGACGAAGAGGGAGGTTTGCCGGGTATGTTCGTTGGGAACGCGCCTCACCTTAATGAGGTGCGCCCATGAGGAATGATCAGAACGCTTCGGACCAGAGCTTGCTTGGGGCGGCCCGAGGGTCATTAGCCATCGAACCGATCACCGTGCGAATTTCGATGGCCGTACAACTGACGGGCCTCAGTCGATCCCGTATCTATGAATTGATTGAAGCCGGCGACCTGGAGACGGTGAAAGTCGGGCGATCAACGTTCATTCCCTTCAAGAGCCTAAAGGGCTTGTTCGAGAGATGAAGCTTTCACCTCTCGAACGGTTCCGCCGATAATCCTCGCAGAAGCTGAATCCGGGTACAGGCGTCAGCGCCGTTCGGTGGCTCCTATTGTCACTTGTCGAGATCGACCAAAGAGCGTCCGGCGTTGGTTATCCGCTCGGCCGGCTTGAACACGAAGTTCGTCCAGATGATCAGACCAATGCTGCATCATTCGCACCCGCTCGTCCCAATATTCTCCCCGGGTGTAGATGCGGCGGACCTCGCTGGCATCCAGATGAGCGAGCTGGCGTTCAATGGCGTCGGGATGCCATTTCCCCATCTCGTTGAGGAGCGTTGCCGCCATGGCTCGGAACCCGTGGGCGGTCATCTCGGACTGACTATAGCCCAACCGGCGAAGGGCGAGGTTGATGGTGTTCTCGGACATGCATTGGGTGTTCGATCCGAGTGCCGGGAACAGGTATTTGCCCTCGCCGGTGAGGTCGTAGAGCTGCTCTAGCAACCCCAGCACCTGTCGCGATAGGGGGACTTGATGGGGGCGACCCATTTTCATCTTGACGGCTGGGATGGACCAAATCGCTCTCTCATCGTCGAACTCCGACCATTCGGCCTTGCGCAGCTCACCGGGGCGGACAAAGAGGTGGGGGGACAGCCTCAGCGCAAACACAGTCGTCGCCCGACCTGAGTAACCATCGATCGCCCGAAGCAATTTGCCTGCCCCTGCCGCTGTGGTGATGGCTGCGTGGTGGGTGACCTTAGGCGTGATCAGAGCGCCTCGAAGATCTCCAGCAACATCGCGGTCTGCGCGAGCGGTGGCGATAGCGTAACGTAAGACGCGGCTAATCACGCTGCGCATCCGGCGTGCACTTTCATAGCGGCCATCGGCTTCCATCGACCGCAGGACGGCCAGCACGTCGAGCGCGCTTACATTACTGATCGGCAGCTTTCCCAAGGTGGGTTTCGCAATGCCGAGCAGCCATCGCACCTTGTCGAGAGTTACCGCGGCGCGGCCCTCGCGCTCTATCTTCTCCAGCCATTCGTCGGCGACGATGCCAAAGCTATTGTCCCGTTCCGACCTTGCCGCCTGCATTGCAGTCCGCTTGTGAGCCGCTGGATCGATCTGGAAAGCAAGCTGCTGTCTGGCCTTGTCTCGAAGGGCTCGAGCCATGACCAGGCTGATGGCGGGCCAAGCGCCGAGGCAGAGCGTCTTCTGGCGGCCCTGATACCTATAGTTCATTCGCCAGAGCTTTCCTCCGCTCGGTTGAACAAGCAGATGCAGAGCGTCGCTATCGGCCAGCTTATAGGCTTTGGTCGATGGCTTCGCGGCGGCGATTCGAATGTGGGTAAGAGGCATGATGCGCTAGCTCCAAGGGGGCTGCGCGACACCATCAAAAACACCATCCGCGAGATGATGCTGTAGCTGGATGTCGGCGGATCAGCCCGAACTACAACCAGCGATTGTCGGTGAAATTATCTTTCCAAACCAGATGCTTACTGGACGTTCCTGGATAGTTCCAGGAGAACAAATGGTGCCCAGGAGAGGACTCGAACCTCCACGGCCTTGCGGCCACTGGCACCTGAAGCCAGCGCGTCTACCAATTCCACCACCTGGGCATCAGGTTCGGAGGCCGGGCGGATAGCGGCGCTCCTTGCACCTTGTCAACAGCTTCCTTGCAGGGCAATGCGGAGAAAATCCAAAATCCAGCTCAGACCAAGGGAATATGCGCATGAGCCGTCTTGTCACTGTGTTCGGCGGGGGTGGTTTTCTGGGGCGGTACGTTGCCCAGGAGCTGCTGAAGGCGGGCGCGCGCGTCCGCATCGCCGAGCGCGATCCGTCGGATGCCTGGTTCCTGAAACCCCTGGGCGGCCTGGGCCAGACCCAGTTCGTGCCGGCCAGCGTCACCCATGAAGCCAGCGTGGCGCATGCGGTGGCGGGCGCCGATTCGGTGATCAACTTGGTCGGCATCCTCAAGGGCGATTTCACTGCGATTCACCGCAAAGGCGCGGAAATCGTGGCGAAAGCGGCCAAGGCGGCGGGCGCCGAATCGCTCGTCCATGTCTCGGCGATCGGCGCCGATCCCGAATCGCCCTCGGCTTATGGTCGTTCGAAGGGTGAGGGGGAAACGGTGGTGCGCGAGGCCTTTCCGGGCGCGACCATCCTCCGTCCGTCGGTGGTGTTCGGGCAGGAGGACGCATTTCTGAACCGCTTCGCCGCGATGCAGTCGATGCCGTTCGTGCCGGTGCTGCGCGGCGCGGTGAAGTTCCAGCCGGTGTGGGTGGCGGACGTCGCCCAGGCGATCGCCGCCGCCGCGCTCGAACCCGGCACGCACGCCGGCAAGACCTATGAGCTGGGCGGGCCCGAGGTGATCACCATGGCCGAGCTCAACGCCTGGCTCGCCGAGGCGACCGGCCACAACCCCACCCAGATCCCGGTGCCCGACAGCCTGGGCGGCCTGCTCGCCGGCGTGGCGGGCGTGCTGCCGGGCGCGCCGATCACGCGCGACCAGTGGCTGATGCTCCAGAAGGACAATGTCGTGGCGCCGGGCGCCAAGGGCCTCGAGGCTTTCGGGATCAAGCCGACTCCGATGGAAGCGGTCGCCCCCGCCTGGCTGGTCAGCTATCGCCCGCACGGCCGGTTCGTGTCCTCGTCGAAGACGGCGGCCTGATCGCATCATGGAGATGTCGCTGCTGTCGATCGTCCTCCTCGGCATCGTCGAGGGGTTGACCGAGTTCCTGCCCGTGTCGTCGACCGGGCATCTCATCCTGGCGGGGGAGGTGATGCAGGTGCCGCAGGGCACCGAGACCTTCGACATCGTCATCCAGCTCGGCGCGATCCTCGCGGTGGTGGTGCTTTACCGCCATCGCTTCGCCGAAGTGCTGGCCGGGCTCGGCCGGCGCGATCCGGTGGCGATCCGCTTCACCCGCAACGTACTGGCGGGCTTCCTGCCCTCGGCGGTGATCGGCGCGCTCGCTTATGGTGCGATCAAGGCAATGCTCAACACGCCGATCATCGTGGCGGTGGCGCTGATCGTCGGCGGCTTCGCGATCCTGCTGATCGAACGGATGGCGAAGACTGCGACCTGCGACAGCGTCGAAGGCATGTCGCTCAAGACCTCGCTCGGCATCGGCGTGATCCAGTGCCTGTCGATGATCCCGGGCGTCAGCCGTTCGGGCGCGACGATCATGGGCGCGCTCGCCCTGGGCGTCGAGCGGCGTACCGCGGCCGAGTACAGCTTCTTCCTCGCCATCCCGACGATGATGGGCGCCACCACCCTGGCGCTGTGGAAAGCGCGGCACGAGCTGGGCAATTCCCAGGCCACCGCGATCGCGATCGGCTTCGTCGTGTCGTTCATCGTGGCGATCGCGGTGATCCGCTGGTTCCTGAACGTCGTGACCCGCCACGGCTTCGCGCCCTTTGCCTGGTATCGCATCGTCGCGGGTTCCATCGCCTTGATTTGGCTGCTTTTTAGATAGGTCCAAATCGGCCTTATATTTGACGGAGTATGTCAGACGGTTCATAATTCGAGATGATTTCCACAGAAAATAGGTAAGTAAAGCTTACTTATTGCGCAAAATGCGCGTGACTCTGTGGCGCATCCATGGGATTTGCACCTCCATACCGGAGGGCAAATTGTCATGGCTCATGAGCCGATGCTGAAATTCGTGGCGGTGGATCAGGCGTTTCCCGCCAAGCGGGCGCCTGACGCGCGTGTGGCCGATTTCGGGGAGATTTCCCCGGTCTATGCTGACGCCAAGGCCGAGGAGCAGGCGTCGCGTTGCTCGCAATGCGGCGTGCCCTATTGCTCGACCCACTGCCCGCTGCACAATCACATCCCGGACTGGCTGCGGCTGACCACCGAGGGGCGGTTGCGCGAAGCCTATGAGCTCTCGAACGCCACCTCGACCATGCCCGAGATCTGCGGCCGCATCTGTCCGCAGGACCGGCTGTGCGAAGGCAATTGCGTGATCGAATTCTCGGGCCACGGCTCGGTGACGATCGGCTCGGTCGAGAAGTACATCACCGACACCGCCTGGGAGCGCGGCTGGGTCGAGCCGGTTCAGGTCGGGCCGGCCAAGGGCCAGTCGGTGGGCGTGATCGGTGCGGGCCCCGCGGGGCTCACCGTTGCCGAACTGATGCGTACGCGCGGCTATGAGGTCCATGTCTATGACCGGCACGACCGCGCCGGCGGTCTGCTGACCTATGGCATCCCCGGCTTCAAGCTGGAGAAGCCGGTGGTCATGCGCCGGGTCCAGCGCCTCGCCGATGCCGGCATCGTCTTCCACCAGGGGTTCGAGGTCGGCCGCGACGCCAGCCTGTCGGAACTGCGCCAGAAGCATGACGCGCTGCTGATCGCCACGGGTGTCTACAAGCCCCGTGCGATCAAGGCGCCCGGCGTCGGCGCGCCGGGCGTGGTCGAGGCGATCGACTATCTCACCGCGTCCAACCGCAAGGGCTTCGGCGACGCCGTGCCTGCCTTCGACGAGGGCGCGCTCGACGCCAAGGGCAAGAAGGTGGTTGTGATCGGCGGCGGCGATACCGCGATGGATTGCGTCCGCACTGCGATCCGCCAGGGCGCCGCCTCGGTGAAGTGCCTCTATCGCCGCGACCGCGCGAACATGCCGGGTTCGCAGCGCGAGACCAAGAATGCCGAGGAGGAGGGCGTCGAGTTCGTCTGGCTCTCCGCGCCCGAGGCGTTCGACGGGGGCGCGACGGAAGGCGAGGGCGTCACCGGCGTCCGCGCGATCAGGATGCGGCTGGGCGAGCCCGACGTGTCGGGCCGCCGCACCCCCGAGCCTGATCCGGGCAGCGAGTTCCGGCTCGATGCCGATATCGTCATCAAGGCGCTGGGCTTCGATCCCGAGGACCTGCCGACCTTGTTCGGCGCGCCCGAGCTGTCGGTGACCCGCTGGGGCACGCTTCGGGTCGACCACAAGACGATGCAGACCTCGGTCGACGGCGTCTTCGCGGCGGGCGACATCGTCCGCGGCGCCAGCCTGGTCGTTTGGGCGATCCGCGACGGCCGCGACGTGGCCGAGCGTATGCACGCCTATCTGAAGGCGAAGGCCAAGGCCGAGAAGGTGGCGGCATGATGCGCGCGCTGCTGTTCGGCGCGGCGATCGCATTTGCCGCGCCCGCCCTGGCCGAGGCTCCGGCGGTCGATCAGGCACGCCTGAAGGTCGCGGCCAGCGTCGCCGGCCGGCTTCTGCCCGACGGCACCTATCAGAAGCTGATGGGCGGCTCGATGAACCAGATGATGCAGTCGATGATGGGGGAGGGGATGAACATCCCGATCCGATCATTGGCGCAGATCGGCGGTTTGAGCGATGCCCAGGTCAAGGCGCTCGGCCCCGGCACCATCAAGGAAGTGTCGGAAATCCTCGATCCGGCGTTCGACCAGCGGATGCGCGTGACCATGCAGGTGATGATGTCGAGCATGGGGCGTTTCTTCACCCAGTTCGAGCCTTCGCTGCGCGAAGGGCTGGCCGAGGCGCTGGCGGTGAAGTTCAGCGAAGCCCAGCTCAAGGAGATTGACGGCTTCTACGCGTCGCCGACCGGAACCGCCTTCGCCGCCCAATATATGACCATCATGGCCGAGCCGGCCGTCATGAGCCGCATTCAGGCGATGATGCCCAAGATGATGGACGCGATGCCGGCGATCTTCGAGGAGGCCGGCAAGGCGACCGCGCAGCTACCGAAAGCCCGCAAGTTCCAGGACCTGAGCGACGCCGAGAAAGAGCGCGTCGCCAAGCTGATGGGGATCGACCCCGCGAAGGTGAAGTCATGAGCCACACCGAGAATGAATGGATGGCCGCCGAGCGCGAGCGGCTCGCCCACGAAGGCATGTACCGGCCCGAGTTCGAAGGCGACGCCTGCGGCGTCGGCCTGGTCGCCGCGACCGACGGCAAGCCGTCGCGCCGCGTGGTGGCGGCCGCGATCGACGCGCTGAAGGCGGTGTGGCACCGTGGCGCGGTCGATGCCGACGGCAAGACCGGCGACGGCGCCGGCATCCATGTCGACCTGCCGATCCGCTTCTTCGACGACGCGATCGAGCATGCCGGCCATCGCCCGCTGCCGAACCGGCTGGCGGTGGGCATGGTGTTCCTGCCGCGCACCGACCTGAGCGCGCAGGAGACCTGCCGCACCATCGTCGAGAGCGAGATCATCGACTTCGGCTACACCATCTATGGCTGGCGCCAGGTGCCGGTCGACGTGTCGGTGATCGGCGAGAAGGCGCTGCAGACCCGGCCCGAGATCGAGCAGATCATGATCGCGGGCCCGATGCCCGACGCGATGAGCCTGGAGGAGTTCGAGAAGAACCTCTACCTGATCCGCCGCCGCATCGAGCGCAAGGTGATCGAGGCCCAGATCCAGGGCTTCTACATCTGCTCGCTGTCCGCGCGCTCGATCATCTACAAGGGCCTGTTCCTGGCGGAAGAGCTGTCGGTCTTCTATCCCGACCTGAAGGACGAGCGCTTCGTCAGCAGGATCGCGATCTTCCACCAGCGCTATTCGACCAACACCTTCCCGCAATGGTGGCTGGCGCAGCCCTTCCGGTCCCTGGCGCATAACGGCGAGATCAACACGATCCGCGGCAACAAGAACTGGATGAAGAGCCACGAGATCAAGATGGCCTCGCTGGCGTTCGGCGAGCATTCGGACGAGATCAAGCCGCTGATCCCGGCCGGCGCGTCCGACACGGCCGCGCTCGATGCGGTGTTCGAGACGATCTGCCGCTCGGGCCGCGACGCGCCCACCGCCAAGCTGATGCTGGTGCCCGAGGCATGGCAGAACACGCCCGACATGCCCGAGGCACGCCGCGCGATGTACAGCTATTTCGGATCGGTGATGGAGCCGTGGGACGGCCCCGCCGCGCTGGCGATGACCGACGGCCGCTGGGCCGTGGCCGGCGTCGACCGCAACGCGCTGCGCCCGCTGCGCACCACCCGCACCGCCGACAACCTGCTGATCGTGGGCTCGGAGACCGGCATGGTCGTTGTCCCCGAAAGCACCATCATCGCCAAGGGCCGGATGGGCCCGGGGCAGATGATCGCGGTCGATCTGGAAGAGGGCCGGGTCTACACCGACACCGAGATCAAGGACCAGATCGCGGCCGAGAAGCCCTATTCGGACTGGGTGAAGAACTTCAAGACGACGGCGGACCTGCCGGCGCCGAAGGAGGACATGATCCCCCGCTGGTCGCGGGCCGAGCTGCTGCGCCGCCAGGTCGCCGCCGGCATGACCCTGGAGGATATGGAGCTGATCCTGGCGCCGCAGGTCGACGACGCCAAGGAGGCGATCGGCTCGATGGGCGACGACACGCCGCTCGCGGTGATCTCGGACAAGCCCCGGCTGATCAGCCATTTCTTCCGGCAGAATTTCAGCCAGGTCACCAACCCGCCGATCGACAGCCTTCGCGAGACGCAGGTGATGTCGCTCAAGACGCGCTTCGGCAACCTCGCCAACATCCTCGACAATGAGGGGCAGCAGGCGGACGTGCTGGTGCTGGAAAGCCCGGTGCTCCACTGCCGCGACTGGCACATGCTGAAGGAGCATTTCGGTGCCCAGGCGGCTGAGATCGACTGCACCTTCGACGCCAATGGCGGCCCCGATGCGCTGCGACAGGCGATCACCAGGGTCCGCGCCGAGGCCGAGACCGCGGTGCGCGAGGGCAAGGCCGAACTGTTCCTGACCGACGAGCATGTCGGGCCGGAGCGGATCGCGATCGCGATGGTGCTGGCGGCCGCGGCGGTGCACACCCATCTCGTCCGCAAGGGGCTGCGCTCCTATGCGTCGGTCAACGTGCGTTCGTCCGAATGCCTCGACACCCATTATTATGCGGTGCTGATCGGCGTCGGCGCGACCACGGTGAACGCCTATCTGTCCGAAGCCGCGATCGCCGATCGCCACGCCCGTGGCCTGTTCGGGGAGCGCAGCATCGACGAATGCCTGAAGCGCCACCGCAAGGCGATCGACGACGGTCTGCTCAAGATCATGTCGAAGATGGGGATCGCGGTGATCTCCAGCTATCGCGGCGGCTACAACTTCGAGGCGGTCGGGCTCAGCCGCGCGCTGGTCAACGACTTCTTCCCCGGCATGCCGGCGAAGATCTCGGGTGAGGGCTATAACTCGCTCCAGCTCAACCTGAAGCTGCGGCACGAGGCGGCGTTCGACGATGTCGTCGTCGCGCTCCCCGTCGGCGGCTTCTACAAGCAGCGCGCGGGCGGCGAGGCGCATGCCTATTCGGCGCAGCTGATGCACCTGCTGCAGAGCTCGGTCGCGACCGACAGCTATTCGACCTATCTGCAGTTCTCGCGCGGGGTGCGCGATCTGCCGCCGATCTATCTGCGCGACCTGCTCGAGTTCAACTGGGCGCGCGAGGGGATTCCGATCGACTCGGTCGAGCCGATCACCGAGATCCGCAAGCGCTTCGTGACCCCGGGCATGTCGCTCGGCGCGCTCAGCCCCGAGGCGCACGAGACGCTGGCGATCGCGATGAACCGGATCGGCGCCAAGGCGGTGTCGGGCGAGGGCGGCGAGGACAAGAGCCGCTACACGCCCTATGCCAATGGCGACAACGCCAACTCGGTGATCAAGCAGGTCGCCTCGGGCCGCTTCGGCGTCACCGCCGAATATCTCGGCGCCGCCGAGGAGCTGGAGATCAAGGTCGCGCAGGGCGCCAAGCCCGGCGAGGGCGGTCAGCTGCCCGGCTTCAAGGTGACCGAGATGATCGCCCGGCTGCGCCACTCGACGCCGGGCGTGACCCTGATCTCGCCGCCGCCGCATCACGACATCTACTCGATCGAGGATCTGGCGCAGCTCATCTACGACCTCAAGCAGATCAACCCGAACGCTCGGGTCTGCGTGAAGCTGGTGAGCTCGGCCGGCATCGGCACCGTCGCGGCGGGTGTCGCCAAGGCGCATGCCGACGTGATCCTGGTCGCCGGCCATGTTGGCGGCACCGGCGCGAGCCCGCAGACCTCGGTGAAATATGCCGGCACGCCCTGGGAGATGGGCCTCAGCGAGACCAACCAGGTGCTGACCCTCAACGGTCTGCGGCATCGGGTGAAGCTGCGCACCGACGGTGGCCTCAAGACCGGGCGCGACATCGTCATCGCCGCGATCCTGGGCGCCGAGGAGTTTGGCATCGGTACGCTGTCGCTGGTCGCGATGGGCTGCATCATGGTGCGCCAGTGCCATTCGAACACCTGCCCGGTGG
The DNA here is from genome assembly GCA_963540925.1 of uncultured Sphingomonadaceae bacterium. Lineage (GTDB taxonomy): Bacteria > Pseudomonadota > Alphaproteobacteria > Sphingomonadales > Sphingomonadaceae > Rhizorhabdus. The sequence goes on along the minus strand of CAUTRN010000032.1, from coordinate 19,756 downwards.
GCGTCTGCACCCAGGACGAGGCGCTGCGGAAGAAGTTCGTCGGCACGCCCGAGAAGGTGATCAACCTGATGACCTTCATCGCCGAGGAGGTTCGCGAGATCCTCGCCAAGCTCGGCGTGCGCTCGCTCGATGAGATCATCGGCCGCACCGAGCTGCTCCGCCAGGTCAGCCGCGGAGCCGAGCATCTCGACGATCTCGACCTCAACCCGGTGCTGGCGAAGGTGGATGCGCCGAACAACAAGCGGCGCTTCGACATCCCCACCTTCCGCAACGACGTGCCCGACAGCCTCGACGCGCAGATGATCGAGGACGCCAAGGCGGTGTTCGAGCGGCGCGAGAAGATGCAGCTCACCTATACGGTGCGCAACACGCACCGCGCGGTCGGCACCCGCTTCTCGGCCGAGATCACGCGCCGCTATGGCATGTCGTCGCTCGCCGATGGTCATGTCCATATCCGCCTGCGCGGGTCGGCGGGCCAGTCGCTCGGCGCCTTCGCGGTGAAGGGCATCACCCTGGAAGTGTTCGGCGACGCCAACGACTATGTCGGCAAGGGCCTGTCGGGCGCGATCATCGCGGTTCGCCCGATGGTGTCGTCGCCGCTGGAAACCAAGTCGAACACGATCCTCGGCAACACCGTCCTCTACGGTGCCACCGCGGGCAAGCTGTTCGCGGCGGGGCAGGCGGGCGAGCGTTTCGCGGTGCGCAATTCGGGCGCGACCGTGGTGGTCGAGGGCTGCGGCGCGAATGGCTGCGAATATATGACCGGCGGCATCGCGACGATCCTCGGTCGGGTCGGCCCGAACTTCGGCGCGGGCATGACCGGCGGCATGGCCTTCGTGCTCGACGAACATGGCGACTTCGAGCGCAACGCCAACCCCGAGAGCATCATGTGGCAGCGGCTCGCCTCGATCCGCTGGGAGATGCGCTGCAAGGCGCTGATCGCCGAACATGCCGAGCGCACCGACAGCAAATGGGCCCATAGCGTCCTCGACGACTGGGACCGCTGGCGGTCGCGCATCTGGCAGGTCTGCCCGAAGGAGATGGTCGACCGGCTCGACTATCCGCTGACCGACGCCGAGGAAGAGATCGTCGCGGCGGAGTGATCCCGATCTATTCCCCCTCCCTCTCAGGGAGGGGGGTAGGGGGTGGGTGGCGAGCGTAGCGAGCCATCCGCCTTGGTCGGGCAGAACTCCGCCGAGGGGTGTCGAGCCCCTCGTCTCCGTCACCCACCCCTAGCCCCTCCCTTGCAGGGAGGGGGATTTTGTTTCCCGTTGCAATAATCCACAGGACATTGATCACACCCTGCTGACATATTGGTACGCTGCCGGTAATCTGGCCGTTCCATGTGGCAACTGTATCAATTCCCCCTCTGTCCTTTTTCCCGCAAAGTCCGCCTCCAGATGGAGGAGAAGGGGATTGCCTATGAGCCCGTGCGCGAGTCGCCCTGGCTGCGGCGGGACGAGTTCCTCGATCTCAATCCGGTGGGGCAGACCCCGGTGCTGGTCGATCCGGCGAGCGGGGTCGCGCTGATCCACAGCTGCGCCATCTCCGAATATATCGAGGAGACGGTGGAGCCCGCGCCGATGATCCCGGGCAACGCCGCCGCGCGCGCCGAAATCCGCCGGCTGGTCGCCTATTTCGACGAGAAATTCTACACCGACGTGGTGGGGCCGCTGCTCTACGAGCGCGCGCTCAAGCGCATCGTCCACCGGGCCTCGCCCGACGCCGGCGTGCTCCGCCAGGCGATGAAGGCGGTCAACGACCATCTCGACTATATCGACTATCTGGTCGGCAGCCGCCGCTGGATCGGCGGACCTCTGCTCAGCCTCGCCGACCTCGCCTGCGCCGCGCATCTCTCGGTCGCCGACTATCTGGGCGGGATCGACTGGCGCGGCCATGACGAAACCCGCCAATGGTATTCGGGAATGAAGTCCCGCCGCTCGCTGCGCGTGATCCTGGCTGAGCGGATGGAGCTGGTCAGCCCGCCCGAACATTATGAGAAGCCGGATTTCTGAGGACTGAGAGAAAAGCTGGCGCGCCGGTTCGATTCCGGCTCGGGCCTCCACTTTTCTCAATCGTCATTCCCGCGAAGGCGGGAATCCACCGGCGAACGAACTCCGAACCAAGCGAGGACAGGGCCAGGCGGCCTGGTGGATTCCCGCCTTCGCGGGAATGACGATCAAAAAGGGATTGCGGATTACCTCCGCTTCTCCCCGCTCAGCCGCGTCATCAATATCGCCGCGCGCTTCGCCTGCACCGGGATCGAGGCGAGGTCGACCGTCTCGCCGGGGGCATGGTCGCCGGTCGAATGCGGGCCCATGCCGACATAGGAGTCGACGTCTTTCGCCACGAAGCTGATGTCGCCCGCGCCGCGCTTGAGCGGGTCGAGCGGGGGCATTTCGGGCAGGCCGAGGTCGCGGTTCACGCCGTTGAGCTTGGCGAGGATCGCGCGGTTGCCCGCGGTCGGCGCCATCGCCGGATAGCCGCCCTTGTCGAACTCGATCGTGGCGCCGGTGCCGGGCAGGTGATCGGCGACGATCGCCGACATCTTCTGGCGGGTCCGCTCGGTCTGCTCGTCGGACAGGGTGCGCATGTCGCCGCGCGCCTCGGCGACGGGCGGGATGATATTGCCCTTGCCGGTCGCCGACATGCGGATGCCCTCGGCGTCGGTGGTCTGGGTGGCGCCGCCCGCGATCAGGCCGACATTATAGGTGAGGTTGGTCTCGGGCAGCTCGCGGCGGAAGCGGTCGAGGATGCGGACCAGTTCATAGATCGCGCCATAGCCGGCGCGCTCGCTGAAGATGCCGCTGGAATGGCCGGTGTTGCCGGTGGCCTTCACCACCCAGCTGTTCGACGAGCGCCGCGCGATCGAGCCCATGTCGCGGCCGTCCTGGCGCGAGAGACCCTCGAAATCGAGCGCGACATCGGCGCGCTTGCCGGCGGCGATCAGGTCGCCGCGCGCGATCTCGATCGGGTCGCCGGCATCCTCCTCGTCGCCGGTTAGCACGATCTCGATATCGGCCGCCTTCAGCGTGCCGGCGGCCTTCATCGCGCGCAGCGCCGCGAGCATCACCACCATGCCGCCCTTGTTGTCGCCGGCGCCGGGGCCTTCCGCCTTGTCGCCGTCCTTCAGGGTCCAGGTCTGGAAGGGGCTATCGGGTTCGAACACCGTGTCGAGATGGCCGATCAGCAACATCCGCTTGCCGCGGCCATTGCCCTTGTGCGTCGCAACGATGTGCCCCGCGCGCCCGGCCTTCGCCATCGGGATCCACTGCACCTGGAAGCCCAGCGGCTCCAGTTCGGCGCGCAGCATCTGGCCCACCTTGGTGACGCCGGGCAGGTTGCGCGAGCCCGAATTGGTGTTCACCAGCTTTTCGAGCAGGGCGATGGTGCGGCCATTTTCCGCGTCGACGGTCTTCACCATCGCGGTCTCGGCGCCGGTCAGCGCGGCATGAGCGGGCAGGGGGATCGCGGCAGAAAGGACACAGAGGGCCAGAATCGGCCGGAATTTCGACATTGGTCGCACCTCGACTTGCAATTTGGGCGACCATGGATCATATGCCGACCTGCGTCGATGCTGTTCTGCAGCATTTGGCCGCCGAGCAGCGTGATCTCCTGTCCGCTCCAAAGGGACAGGCCGGCTCCGGCCCTCAGGGACGCAAACCAAGCTTAGGCTTCCCAATTCACGCGGGTCGTCATGTGAACACCCGCTGTCGCATGAACGCCCGTTTGTGCGCCCGCACCATTGAAAGTGCAATTGTGACCAAATTTTCTGAACTCGGTCTGATCGAGCCGATCCAGCGCGCGCTGGCCTCGAAGGGCTATGACATTCCCACGCCGATCCAGATCCAGTCGATCCCGCCGCTGCTCGAGGGCCGCGACCTGTGCGGCATCGCCCAGACCGGCACCGGCAAGACCGCGGCCTTCGCGCTGCCGTCGCTCAACTATCTCGCCGAGAACCTGAAGCATACGCCGCCGCAGGGCTGCCGCATGCTCGTCCTCGCGCCGACCCGCGAGCTGGCCAGCCAGATCGCCGAGAGCTTCGTCCAGTATGGCAAGTTCCTGCGCCTGAGCGTCGCCACCGTGTTTGGCGGCGTGCCGATCAACCGCCAGATCCGTCAGCTGCAGCGCGGCGTCGACGTGCTCGTCGCCACGCCGGGCCGCCTGCTCGACCTGATCGACCAGCGCGCGCTCAGCCTGAAGTTCGTCGAGATCTTCGTCCTCGACGAGGCCGACCAGATGCTCGACCTGGGCTTCATCCACGCGCTGAAGCGGATCGACCAGCTGCTGCCCAAGAAGCGCCAGTCGCTGTTCTTCTCGGCCACCATGCCGAAGACGATCGCCGATCTGGGCGACCGCTTCCTGACCGACCCGGTCAAGGTGTCGGTCGCGCCGCAGTCGACCACCGCAGAGCGGGTCGAGCAGTTCGCGACCTTCTGCAACCCGACCGAGAAGCAGGCTCTGTTGACCCTGCGCATCCGGTCCGAGCCGATCGACCGCGCGCTCGTCTTCACCCGCACCAAGCATGGCGCCGACCGGGTGGTGAAGCATCTGCGCGCCGCCGGCATCGCCGCCGAGGCGATCCACGGCAACAAGAGCCAGCCGCAGCGCGAGCGCGCGCTCGGCATGTTCCGCTCGGGTGAGATCCGCATTCTCGTCGCCACCGACATCGCCGCGCGCGGCATCGACGTCGGCGGGGTCAGCCATGTGTTCAACTTCGAGCTGCCCAATGTGGCCGAGCAATATGTCCACCGCATCGGCCGCACCGCGCGCGCCGGCGCGACCGGCATCGCCATCGCCTTCGTGGCCGATGACGAGCGGCCCTATCTGAAGGCGATCGAGAAGCTGACCCGCGTCAAGCTGGACATCCAGCCGCTGCCGGAGAACTTCATCGCCGAAAAGGCGAAGATGCCGAAGCCGGCCGCGCCGACCGCCGAGGAGCTCCGCCAGCAGCGCAACGGCCAGAATGGCCGTCGTCATGACGGTGGTGGCGGGCGCAACGCCGGTGGCCGCAACGACGGCGACGGCAAGCCCGCCGCCAAGCGCCGCTTCAACCGCCCCAAGGGCGCGCCCGGCGCGCACAAGGGTGCCGTGAAGAAGTTCGGCGGGCGCTGATCGCTGCTTAATTCCTCCCCTGCATTTGCAGGGGAGGGGGACCGCTGTAGGCGGTGGAGGGGCTTCTTCGATCGTCGGGACTTCCCCTCCACCGCACTACGTGCGGTCCCCCTTCCCGTACCGGGGAGGAATTAGGGAAGAAGCTGCTCCCGCATTGCCTTGAGCCGCGCGACCCCCTCGTCCAGCACCGCATCCTCCTTGCAGTAGCAGAGGCGCAGGATGTTGGTGACGGGGGCTTCCTCGAAGAAGGCCGAGACCGGGATCGTCACGACCCCGCCTTCCAGCGCCATCCGGTCTGAGAAGGTCAGGTCGTCGAGGGCGATGCCCGAGGCGGTGAGGTCGACCGAGACGAACCAGGTCGCCTGGCTCGGCAGCACCACATAGCCGGCCGCTTCCAGCCCCGCGACCAGCCGGTCGCGCGAGCGGGCGAAGCCGGCGCGCATCTCCTCGAACCAGCTCTTCGGCTTGGCCAGGCCCTGTGCCACCGCCCATTGCAGATTGGGCGGGGTGGTGAAGGTCATGAACTGGTGCGCCTTGGCAACCTGCCGGGCGAGCGCTTCGCCCGCGACGATCCAGCCCACCTTCCAGCCGGTCAGCGCGAAGATCTTCCCCGCCGAGCCGATCTTGACGGTGCGGTCGCGCATGCCGGGCAGGGCGATCAGCGGCACATGCTCGCCATCGAACACGATATGCTCCCACACCTCGTCGCACAGCGCGACGATGTCGTGGCGGATGCAGCGCTCGGCGATCAGCTCCAGAGTGGCGCGATCATACATGCGGCCGGTGGGGTTGGCCGGGTTGTTGAAGATGATCAGCCGGGTCTTGTCGCTGATCGCCGCGTCGAGCGCTTCGGCATCGAGCGTCCAGTTCGGCGGCTGTAGGCCGACCAGCACCGGCGTCGCGCCGGCGCGGCGCACCATCGGCATATAGGCGTCGTAGAGCGGCTGGATCAGCACCACTTCGTCGCCGGGCGAGACGAGGCTCAGGATCGCGGCCGCGATCGCCTCGGTCGCGCCCGAGGTGACGACGACCTCCTTCTGCCAGTCGAGCGTCAGGCCATGATGCTCGCCATAATGGGCGGCGATCGCCTGGCGCAGCTCGGGCAGGCCCACCATCGGCGGATATTGGTTCGAGCGTTCCAGTAGCGCATCGGCGGCGGCGCGCAGCACGTCCTCGGGGCCCGGCGCGTCGGGGAAGCCCTGGCCCAGATTGATCGCTCCGGTCTCGCGCGCGATCGCCGACATCTTCTCGAAGACGGTGGTCGGCAGTGCGGCGTAGATCGGGTTCATGGGACGGCTCAGGCCTTCGGCGTCGGCTTCTTCAGGCGGTGCCAGACGAACCAGATGACGCCCGCCAGGATCAGCCCGACGATCACGAAGTCGAGCTTGTGTAGGATCGCGCCCATCCGCGGGTCGCTGCGCCACTGCTCGCCCAGCTTCATGCCCACCCAGGCGAGGCCGTAGCACCAAGGCCAGGAGCCGACGAAGGTGTAGAAGTGGAAGCGGAACAGCGGCATCTTCGCCACGCCCGCCGGGAAGGCGATGAACGAGCGGATCGCGGGCAGCAGCCGGCAGATCAGCACGGTCAGATCGCCCCAGCGGCGGAAGAAATATTCGGCCCGGTCGAGGTCCGAATGGCTCATCAGCACATATTTGCCCCAGCGATCGACCACCGCGCGGCCGCCGCGCTTGCCGGCTTCATAGGCGACGATCGAGCCGACATTGCAGCCGATCGCGCCCGCGGTCGCCGCCAAGTAGAGGTCGAACCGCCCGGTCGAGACCAGATAGCCCGCAAAGGGCATGATGATCTCCGACGGCAGCGGGATACAGGCGCTCTCGATGCCCATGAGGATGACGATTCCCCAATAGCCCGTCGTCGAGATGACCCAGATGATGAAGCCCGCCAGAACGGCGATGATCGTATGGAACATGGTATCCGCGATACCGGGCGCGGTGGGGGAAAGCAAACCGCGTTGTAACAGGATTTTCGCTTGAAACCGTGTCAGTTGGGCCGGTTGACGCCGCCGCCGTCCAGCACGGCCCGGATCTTCTCGGCCAGCTGGGTCAGGCTGAATGGCTTGGGCAGGAAGGCGACCCCGGCGTCGAGCATGCCATTATGCACCACGGCGTTGCGGGTATAGCCGGTGGTGAACAGCACCTTGATGTCCGGGCGCATCTCCTTGGCGGCATCGGCCAGCTTGCGGCCGTTCATCTCGGGCATGACGATGTCGGTGAACAGCATGTCGATCTGGGGCTGGGCGGCCAGCGCCTTGAGCGCCTCGGCGCCGTTCGCGGCCGAGATGACGACATAGCCCAGGTCGCGCAGCGCATCGACCGAGAAATGGCGCACCCGCTGCTCGTCCTCGACCACCAGGACCGTCTCGCCGGAGTTGGCGCGCGGGATCTCGATCTCGTCGACCGATCCGCTGCTGTGCGGATCGGTTGCCTCGCCGAAGCTGCGCGGCAGATAGAGTTTCACCGTCGTGCCCTGGCCGATCTCCGAATAGATCGCGGCATGGCCGCCGGTCTGCTTCATGAAACCGAAGATCTGGCTGAGCCCCAGCCCGGTGCCCTTGCCGACGGGCTTGGTGGTGAAGAAGGGATCGAAGGCGCGGGCCACCGTCTCGGGGTTCATACCCATGCCCTGGTCGGTGACGCTGATCATCACATATTGGCCGGGCACCACCTCGGGCCGGACCTTGGCATATTCGTCGTCGAGATAGGCATTGGCGGTCTCGACGGTCAGGCGGCCGCCCTCGGGCATTGCGTCGCGCGCGTTGACCGCGAGGTTGACGATCGCGCTTTCCAGCTGGCCAGGATCGGCGAAGCAGCGCCACAGGCCGCCGGCCAGCACCGTCTCGACCATATATTGTTCGCCCAGGGTCCGGCGCAGCATGTCCGACATGCCGGCGACCAGCTTGTTGACGTCCAGGGTCAGTGGCGCGAGTGGCTGCTGGCGCGAGAAGGCGAGGAGACGCGCGGTCAGTCCGGCGGCCCGTTCGGCGCCTTCATAGGCATTGTCGATGTTGCGGCGCAGCTTCTCGGGTTCGTCGAGCCGACGCCTGGCGAGATCGAGGCTGCCGATGACGATTGCCAGCATATTGTTGAAATCATGGGCGATGCCGCCGGTCAGCTGCCCGATGGATTCCATCCGCTGCATCTGCCGGATCTGCCCTTCGGCCCGCTCGCGCACCGAGATCTCGGCGCGAAGGGCCTGTTCGGCGGCGATCGCCTCGTCGCGGGCGACCCCGGTTTCGGTCTCGCGGCGGCGGACGTCGCGGATAACGAGTCCGGCGACCACCAGCACCAGGAAGACGGTGCCGAGCAGCGCCAGGCTGAGCGCCTGGACCATCCGGTCGGTCGCGCGACGGCGCTCGCCCAGAAGCCGTTCCTCTTCGGCGACCATGCGCCGGATCACCTGGATCACCGCGGCCATCCGCTTGCGGCCTTCGCCGGCCTCGATCCGGGCCGTCTCGCTGCCGGGGCCTTGGCGATCGGCATGGGCCAAGCCATCGCGGGCGAAAGCGACCTTCGCGCCGATCGCGTTGCGCAGCGCCGGGATGTTGGCGAGCTGGATCGGATTGTCGCTCACCTCGCGTTCGAGTGCGTCGAGCGCGGGGCCCAGTTCCGCCGAGGTGCGGATCAGGTCGGCCTTCATTTCGGGGCTGCCCGTCAGCGTATAGCCGCGATGGTCGGATTCGACCGCGCGGACCTTGTCGGTCAGCTCGGTCAGCAGCACCTCGACATGCAGCGAATGCGCCGCCCAATCCCCCGACTGATTCTGCGCCCGCGCCAGGAACAGCGCGATCGAGGCGGCGAGGATCGCCACCGACAGGCCGGCCATGGACAGGAAGGGAACCCGACGGGTAAGGACTGGCATCCATCGTTCTTAGGGAACGTGTTGCCGGCCGCATAGCGCAAAGCGCGGCTGTAACGGACGCTACGGACGATTAATTTATTGGGCGTCCGAAACTATCTTGGCCCAGCCTGCCTCGTCGGTCACTTCGATCCCCAGATCGGCCGCTTTCTTCAGTTTCGAGCCCGCGCCGGGGCCGGCGACGACCAGGTCGGTCTTGGCCGAGACCGATCCCGCCACCTTCGCGCCCAGCGCCTCGGCCTGTGCCTTGGCCTCGTCGCGCGACATCGTCTCAAGCGTGCCGGTGAACACCACCGTCTTGCCGCTCACCGCCGAGGCGCGGGTCTCGTGGATCACGTCGGCGGGCTGGAGCTGCGAGAGCAGGTCGGCCACCGCGTCGATATTGTGCGGCTCGGCGAAGAAGTCGATCAGCGCCAGCGCCACTTCGGGGCCGACGCCGCCGGTCTCGACGATCGCCGCCAGCTCCTTGGCGGTGCGGGCGAGGAATTTCTCGTCGGTCTCGCCGATCGCCTGGACGGCGCCGGCCTTCGCCTCGATCGCGCGGTCGATCATCGCCTTCAGCGCGTCCCAGCTGCGATAGCGCCGGGCCAGGTCGCGCGCGGTCACCTCGCCGACATGGCGGATGCCCAGCGCGAACAGGAAGCGGTCGAGCGGCGGATTGCGCTTGGCGTCGATCGCGGCGATCAGATTGCCGGCCGAAACCTCCGCCCAGCGTTCGCGGGTGAGGAGAATATCCTTCGTCAGCCGGAAGATGTCGGCGGGCGACTGGACCAGCCCATCGCGAAAGAAGCTCTCGATATGGGTGAGGCCGAGCCCCTCGATGTCGAGCGCGTAGCGCGACACGAAATGGCGCAATCGCTCGACCCGCTGGGCCGGGCAGATCAGGCCGCCGGTGCAGCGATAATCGACCTCGCCGGGGGCGCGCTCGGCCGCCGATCCGCATTCGGGGCAGGTCTGCGGGAAATGATAGGCGTCGCGCGGTTCGTCGCGCGTCAGGTTCTCGACGATCTGCGGGATGACGTCGCCGGCGCGCTGAACGACGACCCGATCGCCCGGACGCACGCCCAGCCGTTCGATCTCGTCGGCATTGTGGAGGGTGGCGTTGGTGACGACGACACCGCCGACGGTGACGGGCTCCAGGCGCGCCACCGGGGTGAGCTTGCCAGTGCGGCCGACCTGGATGTCGATCTCGCGCAGCTCGGTCTGAGCCTTTTCGGCCGGGAATTTATGCGCGATCGCCCAGCGCGGCGCGCGGGCGACGAAGCCCAGTCGCTTCTGCCAGTCGAGCCGGTCGACCTTGTAGACCACCCCGTCGATGTCGAAGGGCAGATCGGCGCGCTTCGCCTCGATCGCGCGATAATGCGACAGCGCCTGATCGGCGCCCACGACTTTCACGAAATCGTCGGAGACCGGCAGGCCCCAATTGGCGATCGCGTCCATCACGCCCTTCTGGGTGTCGGCGGGGACTTCCGAGGCCTCGCCCCAGCCATGCGCCAGGAAGCGCAAGGGGCGCGAGGCGGTGATGGCCGGGTCCTTCTGGCGCAGCGAACCGGCGGCGGCGTTGCGCGGATTGGCGAACTGTCGCGCCTTTTCCGGATCCTCGGCCTCGGCGAGCAGGCGCGCGTTGAGCGCGGCGAAGTCGGCCTTGGCCATATAGACCTCGCCGCGGATCTCGAACACCGCGGGTGGGGCGCTCAGCAGGTCGGGGCCGGTCAGCCGCTCGGGGATGTCGTCGATCGTGCGGACATTGGCGGTAACATCCTCGCCCACCGCGCCGTCGCCGCGCGTGGCGGCGAGCACCAGCACGCCATGCTCGTAGCGCAGCGAACAGGACAAGCCGTCGATCTTGGGCTCGGCGGTGAGCGCCACCGGCTCGGCCTCGTCGAGCTTCAGATAGCGGCGCACGCGCTCGACGAACTCGGTCACGTCCTCGTCGGCGAAGGCGTTGTCGAGGCTGAGCATCGGCTGGGCATGGGCGACCTTGGCGAGGTGCCCCGACGGCGTCGCGCCGACCAGCTTCGACGGCGAATCCGCGCGGACGAGCTGCGGATATTCGGCCTCCAGCGCAGTGTTCTCGCGCATCAGCGCATCATAGTCGGCGTCGCTGATCTCGGGCGCGTCGTCGCCATGGTAGAGCGCATTGTGTCGCGCGATCTCGGCGGCAAGGAAGGCCAGCCGTTCGGCGGCTGCGGATTCGGTCGTCATGCGCGCCTTTTAGGCGGGACGGGGCGGGACCGCCAAGCGCTACTAGCGGTCCAGGGCCAGCGAAGGCAGGTGGCGGGCCATCCGCGCTTCCAGCAGCCGGATCAGTTCCGGGTCCATGAATTCATAATCGTCGGGGATGTCGAGGCAGATGATGCGCCGGCCGCCCAGATGGCGGCGGAAGCGTTTCTGGAGCTTGCTGCGATGGGTGCGCTCCATCACCACCAATATGTCGGCCCACTCGATCTGGTCGGGCGTCAGCGGGTTTTCCGCGTCATGATTGGTGCCGGCCGAGGAGACCTCGATGTCGGTGCGCTTCGAGAAGATCTGCTCGGCGGTGGGGCTCCGCAGCTTGTTCTGGCTGCAGATGAACAGGTAGCGCTTCATGCGTCCTCAGCTGGCGGTCGCCCCGACCTTAGCAGCGGAGGGTGACAGTCGATAGCTCACCAGCACCGCCTGATGGTCCGACAGCACCCGCCCATCGGGGTCTGGCATGAAGCGGATCGCGGCGCTGACGGGCTGGACCGCGACCTGCCTGCCGCTGAAGGAAAGCTGCCAGTCATTGTTGCGCTTCTTCTTCACGATCGCATCGATGCCGATGCCGGGGCGGCAAGGCAGGATGGGCCGCGCGCAGATGGCGAAGATCGCGTTGTCGGCCGTCTCGCCCGAAACCTTGCGCCAGCGCGCGTCGCTCTGCCGAAGCGTGGCGATCCGCCGGGGTTCGGAATCGATGTTCAGGTCGCCGCCGAAGATCATCGGCGAGCGCGGATCGGCATTGGCGGCGATGAAACGGTCGAGCGCCGCCATCTGCCGGACGAAGGCCTCGTTGGCGTGGGGCACCGGCGTGCGGGTGGGCAGGCGCGAGTTCATGTGCGCGGTGACGATCTCGACCGGCACCGCGACGCCGGGCACCGCGATCCGCGCGAGCAGCACGCCCTTGTTCGACAGGCAGTCATAGCCGGCGCAGGCGTTGCGCGGGAAGGCGATCCGTCGGGTGGCGAGGATCGGGTGGTTGGACATCAGCACCAGCCCGCTGGAGACATAGGCGCCCAGGCCTTCGCCCCGCCAGCGATAGAGATCGGGCATCGGCTTGCCCGGGTCGCCTTCCACCACCTCGTCGGTGGTCGGGCCATAAGCGATATGGGCATAGCCGGCGCGGGCGGCAATGGCGCGCGCTTCGTCGGTGAAGGCTTCCTGGAGGACGACGACATCGGGCGCGTCGCCGCGCGCACGCATCGCCCGGAGGCGGTCGCCGATCGCCGCCAGTTCGATCTTGCGGTCGCTGGTGACGGGCCAGGGCAGGCCCTTCACATTATAGGTCATGACCTGAAGTTGCGTGCCGCCTTCCACCGTAGCGGCGGACAGCCGCATCGCCGGTGCATCGAAGCCGTCCTTCGCTACCGGATCCGAATAGGCGGCCGGAGCAGCGAGGAAGAAAGCTCCCGCTGCCACCAACAGCGCATGTCTCATTACTGACCTCCTGACGTCATCATGACGTAACATCAGAAGGCGGAATTGTCTCCGTATTCTATGGGCGTCGATTCGCTTAAAGGCGGTCCGAAGGTCGCACATCGGCGGGTCAAGCCGTGCGCAGCGCCCATTCCACCGCCGCCAGCGCGTGAAGCGTGGTCGTGTCGAACAGCGGCACCGCGCTGTCCTCGGGGCGGACGAGCAGCATGATCTCGGTGCAGCCGAGGATGATCGCCTCGGCGCCGGCCGCGACGAGTCGGGCAATCACATCGCGATAGGCCGCGCGCGAGGGTTCGCGAACGTCGCCCTTCACCAGTTCCTGATAGATGATGCGGTGGACGGTCGCGCGGTCGTCGGCCTCGGGGACGAGCACTTCGAAGCCATGGCCGGCGAGGCGGCCTTTGTAGAAGTCCTGCTCCATGGTGAAGGCGGTGCCGAGCAGGCCGACCTTGCCGATGCCGGCGGCTTTCAGCGCTTCGGCTGTCGGATCGACAATATGGAGCAGGGGAATGGCGATCCCCGCCGCCATCTCGCCCGCCATGCGGTGCATCGTGTTGGTGCAGAGCACGACGAAGTCGGCGCCGCCACGCTCCAGCGCCTGGGCGGCGGCGACCATCTCGGCGGTCAGCGCATCCCAGTCGCCATCGTGCTGGAGCTTCTCGATCTCGCCGAAGTCGACCGACAGCATCAGGCTGCGCGCCGAATGGACGCCACCCAGCCGGCGCTGGGCCGCCTCATTGATGATCCGATAATATTGGGCCGAGCTTTCCCAGCTCATGCCGCCGATGAGGCCGATCGTCTTCATGTCGGCATGATGCCGATTTTAGGCCAAGCCTCAATCGTCATCCCCGCAAAGGCGGGGATCCATATTCTCTGAAGCAGGAGACTCTCGCGGTTCGGAGGTTATGGATTCCCGCCTTCGTGGGAATGACGGTGTAAGCTTCAGGCGACCCGGCTTTCCAGTTCGGCGGCGCCGATGCTGAGGATCGCCTGTTGCAGCTGGCGCGGCGTGAACGGCTTGGACAGGGTCAGCACGCCATAGCCGGGCTCGGCTTCCTCCACCGCATCGGCATTGCCGGTGATCAGGATCGCGGGCAGCCCCGGCCGCCCGTCGCGCGCGCGGCGGACCAGTTCGCTGCCCGACAGCAGCGGCATCGCATAGTCGGTCAGCAACAGGTCGATTGCCAACTCCTGCTCGAGCAGGCCCAGCGCTTCCTTGCCGTCGGAGGCGGTCATCACCTGATGGCCCAGGTCGCTCAGCATCGCGCTGGTGGTGGCGCGCACCCCGTCATGATCGTCGACCAGCAGGATCGACAGGCGGGTGTCGCAGGGGCTGGGCATCGCCGTCTTGTCGGTGCGTTCGGTCGGCTGGGCGTCGACCTTGGCGCGGGGCAGCCAGATCTGCACCTTGGTGCCTTCGCCCACCCGGCTGTCGATCCGCATCGTCCCGCCCGATTGCTGGGCGAAGCCATAGACCATCGACAGGCCCAGGCCGGTGCCTTTGCCCACGGGCTTCGTGGTGAAGAAGGGCTCCATCACCCGTTCGAGCAGTTCGGGGGCGATGCCCAGGCCATGGTCGGCCACCTCGAAGACGACATAGTCGCCCGCCGCCGTGCCCGCCATGTCGTGCGCGAGGCTGTCGTTGCGCACCGAGACGGTGATGGTGCCGCCCTGCGGCATCGCGTCGCGCGCGTTGATGACGAGGTTCATCAGCGCCAGTTCGAGCTGGGATTCGTCGGCGAAGGCGGCCCAGGCCGCTTCGTCGATGTCCCATTTCAACTCGGCGAGCCCGCCCAGCGTATGTTCGAGCAGCGCGTTGACCGCCGTGGACAGCGCCGCCACGTCGACCGCCGCCGGCTCCAGCCGCTGCCGCCGTGCGAAGGACAGGAGGCGCGCGACCAGTTCGGCGCCCTGTTCGGCGGCGTGCTTGGTCAGGTCGACCACCTTGCGCTGGTCTTCGTCAAGCGAGACCCGCCGTTCGATGAGGCCGAGCCCGCCCAACACCGCGGCGAGGAGATTGTTGAAGTCGTGCGCGATGCCGCCGGTCAGCTTGCCGATCGCGTCCATCTTGCGGATCTGCAGCAGCTGCTGCTCCAGCTCCTTGCGCTCGCTGACGTCGAGCAGGGTTCCGGCATATTCGCGCGGCTCGCCCGCCTCGTCGCGCAGCAACACGGCCTGGTCGAGGAAGTGGCGATAATGGCCGTCGCCGCAGCGCCAGCGATATTCGACCGAGAAGGTCTCGCCGCTGGCGCGTCCGGCCAGCGCCAGTTCGGCGCGCTCGCGATCGTCGGGGTGGAGATTGTCCGACCATAAGGTGGGCTGGGTCAGCAGCATGGCGGGATCATAGCCGGTCACCGCCTCGAAATTGTCGCTGACGAAGGTCGGCAGGCGCGGCGAGGGGACGGGCGGTTCGAGATAGAGGATCAGCGGCAAGGATTCGATGATCGAGCGCTGGCGCTGCTCGGCCAGGCGCAGTTCCTGTTCCTTGCGCAGCAGCTCGGCATTGGCGCGCAGATTCTCGTCGAGCAGCGCCTGTTCGGCGGCGGCCTTGCGCTGGATCTCGCGGCGCATCTGGTAGAGGTCGACGAACACGCTGACCTTCGACTGGAGCACCAGCGGCTCGACCGGCTTGAACACATAGTCGACCGCGCCCATCGAATAGCCGCGGATCAGATGCTCGGCCTCCTTGTTCACCGCCGACAGGAAGATGATCGGGATGCGCTTGGTCTGCTCGCGCTGGCGGATCAGCTGCGCGGTCTCATAGCCGTCCATGATCGGCATGAAGACGTCGAGCAGGATGACGGCGAACTCGTCCTTCAGCAGGTGGCGCAGCGCTTCCTCGCCCGATCGGGCGAGGACGACGTCGGCGATCTCCTCCAGCACGGTGCGGATCGCCAGCAGATTCCGTTCGTCATCGTCGACGATCAGGATGCGGGCACGCTCGTCGACCACCGGGGCGAGCAGGCCGGGCAGGGCCGCTATGGCCGACTGTTTTGGCTTCGGGCTCATTCGGCCGCCGTGTTCGCGAGGTCGCCGGCGGACCACGCCCGGGACCGGGCGATCCAGACCCTGAGCAGGGCGAGCAGCAGTTCGATATCGACAGGCTTGGCGATATAGTCGGAGGCACCGGCGTCGAGGCATTTCTGCCGGTCGCCCTTCATCGCCTTGGCGGTGACGGCGATCAGCGGCAATTCCGCCAGCTGCTCGCGCCGGCGGATTTGCTGCATCGTCTCATAGCCGTCCATCTCAGGCATCATGATGTCGATCAATGCGATGTCGATATCTGGCGTCTGTTCCAGGATCAGGATGCCGTCGGCGCCACGCTCCGCATGGAGCACTTCGACATCATAACTCTCCAGAACACTGGTCAGCGAGAAGATGTTCCGGATGTCGTCGTCGACGATCAGGATTTTCGCGCCGGCCAGTTCGGGCACCACCCGCAGCGACGGCGAGGCTTCATTGTCGACCAAGGTCAGCGCCGGACGATGCGGGGTTTCCGCCGCCTGCTTCGCCAGCCCTTCGAACACCGCCTTGAGCTGGTCGGGCGAGGCGGGCTTCTCGGTCGTGCCGGCCGCCCCCAGCCCGGTGGCAGAGGCGAGCCGGTCGGCGCCCGAGATCACATGGATCGGGATGTGCATTGTCTGCGGGTCATGCTTGAGCAGATCGAGCAGCACGAAGCCGTCGATGTCGGACAGGCCCAGGTCGAGCGTGATCGCGTGCGGCTGCATCTTGCGTGCGGTGGCGAGCGTCCCCGCGCCCGCGGTGGAGACCACGCCCTTCAGCCCCGCCTCATGCGCGACGTCGAGCAGGATCGAGGCGAAGGTGGGGTCGTCCTCGACGATCAGCACGAAGGGCGCGTCGCCCAGCGCCTCGCGATCGTCGGTCACCTCCATCGGCGCCGGCAGCGCGTTGGGCACGTTGGCGCCGCTATTGTCGTAGCGGGCCGGCGTACCCTCGCCGACGGTGGCGGGCGCCACCGTCTGGGTCGGCACGAACAGGGTGAAGGTGGAGCCTTCGCCGGGCACCGACGTGACCTGCAGCTCGCCGCCCAGCAGGCGGGCGATCTCGCGGCTGATCGAGAGGCCGAGGCCGGTGCCGCCATATTTGCGGCTGGTGGTGCCGTCGGCCTGCTGGAAAGCTTCGAAGATCAGCTTCTGCTTGTCCTTCGGGATGCCGATGCCGGTGTCGGTCACGGCGATCTCGATCACCCCCTCGGCGTTGCGCAGTGCCGGGTTGGTGCTGGTCCACCCCTGGCGGGCATGGCGCACCGCCAGCGTGACGCTGCCTTCGCCGGTGAACTTGAACGCGTTGGACAGCAGGTTGAGGACGATCTGCTGGAGCCGCTTCTCGTCGGTGCGGATCGCGCCGGGCAGGGCGGTGTCGAACTCGACGCGGAAGTCGAGATTCTTGTCGGCGGCGAGCTGGCGGAAGGTGCGCTCCATATGGAGCTTCAGGCTCGCCATCGGCATGTCGCCGATCTCGATCGAGACGGTGCCCGATTCGATCTTCGACAGGTCGAGGATGTCGTTGATCAGGCTGAGCAGGTCCGAGCCCGCCGAGTTGATCGTGCGCGCGAACTCGGTCTGCTTCTCGTTGAGGTTGCCCTGCGGATTGTCCGCCAGCAGCTTCGACAGGATCAGCAGCGAATTGAGCGGCGTGCGCAGCTCGTGCGACATGTTGGCGAGGAATTCGGACTTGTACTTGGATGTGAGGGCGAGCTGCTCGGCCTTCTCTTCCACCGCGCGCCGCGCCATGTCGATTTCGAGGTTCTTGGCCTCCACCTGCTTCTTCTCGTTCTCGAGCAGCTGGGCCTTCTCCTGCAGCTCCTCGTTGGTGGCGTGCAGTTCCTCTTGCTTAGTGGTCAGCTCGGTCTGGCGCGCCTGCAGCTCCTGGGTGAGGAGCTGGGACTGTTTCAGCAGGCCCTCGGTGCGCATCGTCGCCGCGATCGTGTTGAGCACGATGCCGACCGATTCCATCAGCTGGTCGAGGAAGGTCTGGTGGGTTTCGCTGAACTCGCTGAACGAGGCCAGCTCGATCACCGCCTTCACGTCATCCTCGAACAAAGCCGGCAGGATGTTGACGTTGGCGGGGGCGGCATGGCCCAGGCCCGAACTGATCCGGATGAAATCGCCGGGGGCGTTCTTCAGCAGGATCGGCCGCTTGTCCGCCGCCGCCTGGCCGACCAGCCCCTCTCGGAGCTGGAAATTATTCTTCAGCGCGTTGCGGCTCTCGGCGCCATAGCTCGCCGCGAGTTCGAGGACGGTCTCGCTGTCCTCGCGCTTGGCGACGTAGAAGACGCCGTACTGCGCGTTCACCAGCGGCGCGAGTTCGGACATGATCAGGTTCGACACCGTGGTCAGGTCGCGTTCGCCCTGCAGCATGCGCGAGAAGCGGGCCAGGTTGGTCTTCAGCCAATCCTGCTCCGCATTCTTCAAGGTCTGTTCCTTGAGGTTGCGGATCATCTCGTTGATGTTGTCCTTGAGCGCGGCCATCTCGCCCGAGGCTTCCACCGCGACCGATCGGGTAAGGTCGCCCTTGGTCACCGCGGTCGCCACGTCGGCGATCGAGCGGACCTGGTTGGTCAGGTTGGTCGCCATCGCGTTGACGTTGTCGGTCAGGTCTCGCCACAGGCCGGCGGCGCCCGGCACGCGCGCCTGGCCGCCCAGCTTGCCCTCGATGCCCACTTCGCGGGCCATGTTGGTCACCTGGTCGCCGAAGGTGGAGAGCGTGTCGATCATGAAGTTGATCGTCTCGGCAAGCGCGGCGATCTCGCCCTTCGCGTCCACGGTCAGTTTGCGCTTGAGATTGCCCTGCGCCACCGCGGTCACCACGTCGGCGATGCCGCGCACCTGGTTGGTCAGGTTGGTCGCCATCAGGTTGACGTTGTCGGTCAGGTCCTTCCAGGTGCCGCCCACGCCGGGCACCTGCGCCTGGCCGCCCAGCTTGCCCTCGGTGCCCACCTCGCGGGCCACGCGGGTCACTTCGGAGGCGAAGCCGTTGAGCTGATCCACCATGGTGTTGATGGTGTTCTTCAGCTCAAGGATTTCGCCCTTCACGTCGACGGTGATCTTCTTGGACAGGTCGCCCCTCGCCACGGCGGTCGTCACGTCGGCGATGTTGCGGACCTGGCCGGTGAGGTTGTCGGCCATCAGGTTGACGTTGTCGGTCAGATCCTTCCACGTACCGGCGACGCCGCGCACCTGCGCCTGGCCACCCAGCTTGCCTTCGGTGCCGACCTCGCGGGCCACGCGGGTGACTTCCGAGGCGAAGGAATTGAGCTGGTCCACCATGGTGTTGATGGTGTTCTTGAGCTCGAGGATTTCGCCCTTCACGTCGACGGTGATCTTCTTGGACAAGTCGCCCGAGGCCACCGCCGTCGTCACCTCGGCGATGTTGCGGACCTGGCCGGTGAGGTTCGCGGCCATCGCGTTCACATTGTCGGTGAGGTCCTTCCAGGTGCCGCCGACGCCTTCCACCTGCGCCTGACCGCCCAGCTTGCCGTCCGAACCCACCTCGCGCGCGACGCGGGTGACTTCCGAGGCGAAGCTGTTGAGCTGATCGACCATCACGTTGATGGTGTTCTTGAGCTCGAGGATCTCGCCCTTCACGTCGACGGTGATCTTCTTGGACAAGTCGCCGCGCGCCACGGCGGTGGTCACCTCGGCGATGTTGCGGACCTGGCCGGTCAGGTTGCCGGCCATGAGATTCACGTTGTCGGTGAGGTCCTTCCAGGTGCCGGCGACGCCCTCCACCTGCGCCTGACCGCCCAGCTTGCCTTCCGAGCCCACTTCGCGGGCCACGCGCGTCACTTCCGAGGCGAACGAGTTGAGCTGGTCGACCATCACGTTGATGGTGTTCTTCAGCTCGAGGATCTCGCCCTTCACGTCGACGGTGATCTTCTTGGAAAGATCGCCCCTCGCCACGGCGGTGGTCACGTCGGCGATGTTGCGGACCTGGCCGGTGAGGTTGTCGGCCATCAGGTTGACGTTGTCGGTGAGGTCCTTCCACGTACCGCCGACGCCCTCCACCTGCGCCTGACCGCCCAGCTTGCCCTCGGTGCCGACCTCGCGGGCCACGCGGGTCACTTCGGAGG